>NZ_JXAG01000035.1 GCF_000814905.1 Enterobacter sp. Bisph1 | reverse complement strand
CTGGGTACGTCTATTGAGCGTCTGTCTTCCGGTCTGCGTATCAACAGCGCCAAAGACGATGCTGCTGGCCAGGCGATTGCCAACCGCTTTACCTCTAACATCAATGGCCTGACCGTTGCTGCACGTAACGCTAACGACGGTATCTCTCTGGCGCAGACCGCTGAAGGTGCGCTGAGCGAAATCAACAACAACCTGCAGCGAGTGCGTGACCTGACCGTTCAGGCGCAGAACAGCTCTAACTCTGCAAGCGATATCGACTCCATCCAGGCTGAAGTTAACCAGCGTCTGGCCGAAATCGACCGCGTGAATTCACAGACTGACTTCAACGGCACCAAAATCCTGAAAAACACTGCGGCTAAAACCTTTGATTTCCAGGTCGGCTCCAAAGATGGTGAAACCATCAGTATCACCATGAACGACAGCTCTAAATGGAACCTGTACAATGCAACGGGTACGGCTGGTACAGGGAATGCTAACGTAGCTTCAGGTGATCGTAAGGTAACAGCGAGCGGTTTTGATGTCCTGACCCCAACAGGCACTTCAGGTACCCCGGTTGTAACCACAGGTGCGCTGTCCACTATCGATGATGCCATTAAAGCGGTAGATACTCAGCGCAGCCTGCTGGGTGCGTCTCAGAACCGTTTCGAATCCACCATCACCAACCTGAACAACACGGTGAACAACCTGTCTTCTGCCCGCAGCCGTATTCAGGATTCTGACTACGCCACGGAAGTGTCGAACATGTCGCGCTCGCAGATCCTGCAGCAGGCCGGTTCTTCCGTACTGGCCCAGGCCAACCAGGTTCCGCAGACCATGCTGTCCCTGCTGCGTTAATCGCACAATGCATTGTCATAAAAGCGCCGCTTGTCGGCGCTTTTTTTTACTATTACTAATGGCTTTAAACAGCTTGTCTGCGTGGTTTAATCCGCAAGAATAACTGCATTTTATGCTCGAATTTTCGAATTTGAATTTAGTTTTATCGGTTACAGTGGAGGTTTGAAAACCTATTGATGCGCTGTCTGCGGTACATCTTACTAAGCCAAGGGAAAAAATATGCCCCGGATTCTTATCACCGCCAACCACCTCGAAAAGCTTCATGAATGTGAAATCGCAACATTGGAAATAACTGAATATTTTCTTGAGCAGGGCTGGCATGTTGATGTTTTTACGCACCTAATCGGCGGCGAGTTTGAACAGTTATTCCTTCAACTAAATCACCAGGAGCGGTTATTGCTCACTGATGATGATCATTATCCCTTTAACTGGGATTACGATATCGTGTGGTTGCAGCATTGTGTAATAAATACATGGTTACGTGAGTACATCCATGAAAAGGGAATCCATACGCGATTAATTTTTAATTACATGTCATCCTTTTTAACGCTTGACTTGCCGCTTTCGGGTATACCCGAAAATGACATAGCTTATCGCATCATAGCTGTCTCTTATGAATGCCGAGATGCATTAGTTGAAAAAGGAATTAATTCTCAAAAAATCACATTGTTTGATAACCCAGTACCCGAGGGTTTTATTTCTGCTGACGCTGAAATACCCTCATTAGAATTGAAGAAAGCATTATTTATATCTCATCACCGCCCCCCTGAGCTTGACGCTACAATAAAAACCCTTGAAGAACAAGGGATTGAGTGTGTGCTCGTCGGTGAAAGTGATATGCAACTTAGAGTTACACCTGAATTGATCAGTAAATATGACTTGGTCATTACAAGTGGAAAAATGGTACAATATTCTTTAATTGCTGGTGTTCCGGTATATATTTATGATATCTATGGTGGAGATGGTTATCTTAGCTCTAAAAATTTCGACCAGTCTCACTACTATAATTTTTCTGGTCGTGCGAAAAAAAATAAATATAGTGGCGACGAGATATGTAAAGAAATTATCTCAGGCTATGAGGAAGCATGTGATTTCGTTGTGGCCAATCATGATAGTTTTGTACGTCGCTGGAATTTGAATGAAAAAATATCTGAATTACTAGATTTAGATACAAATACTTCATTTGTCCAATTCAATGAAACTATTAGCCGTGAAATAGGTTTGCATAATAAAAAATTAAGAAAGTTAGCCGAGCCTAAATGGTCATACAGTAAATGGTACAGTTCTGTCCAGGATAGTCAAAAACGTCTTGACTCAGTAGAGTATATCCTAAGGAAAAATGACGCATTAATTCCCATAGATATTATTATTGATTGTACGAAAGATGAGTTAGATGTTCAGGCCACGCTGTCGAGCATAGCTAATCAGCAATATAAAGTCAATAAAACTTGGTTACTTCAGATTGATTCTACTGGGAAGCAATATGTTGAGGTTATTAATGAAGCAAAACGTAGTCGCCTCGATGTGAAATTGAATGAAGTTATTTTAGAAGTGAAATCAGCAGTGGTTTTGTTTATTGAAGCTGGCGACATCCTTTTCACTCATACTTTGCTTGATATAGCTGAAGTAAAAGCGTTACAACCTCATATAAAAGCATTTTATTTTGATGAGGAAGTTTATGATGGTGAAGGTAAATCTCATCCACTATTGAAGCCCGACATTAATATCGATTTATTAAGAAGTTATCCCTATATCGGTAAAATGCTTGCATTTGATGTCGCATCATTAAATACAACCTGCGCTTTTAATGAACATTATTGCGAGTTTTTACCCATCTCGATGTTGATTAATCTTATCGAGGAGCAGGGGCTTAAGGCTATTGGGCATATCAGTAAAGTCTGTTACCGGACTAAAACATCAAGCCTTTCTTGGCTAAATAATTGTAATATAAATCATTATGAAAAATTGGTGAGTGAGCATCTACTTAAACTCAATATAAATGCGACAATTGAAACAGTATATATCAATCATAATCTTTCATTGAATGTTAAATATAAATATATTCCAGGTCAGACAGCTTCAATTATTATCATTGCGAATGATGATGTTAAGACTTTGAGCGCTTGTGTTGAGAAGGTTTTAGAATTAACTGAAGGCATTGCCTTTGAAGTTGTCCTTGTTTTCCATAATGGCTTAAGTGTGGAAGTAATAAAGTACCTTCAAAAATTAGCTGATCTGGACATACCGCAGATTAAAATTCTTGAATGGCATGGTGAATACTGCTGGCCAGCCATGAATAATATGGCTATTCATGAAAGTCAAGGTGATATTGTTGTCTTTATGAATCCGGATATGTTAATTGTTGAGTCTGACTGGCTTAGGTCGCTTGTAGCTTATTTTGTACGCCCAGAAATAGGTTTGGTTGGACCGAAAATTATCGATCAAGATGCCAGGGTCATTGGTGCCGGCATGGTACTGGGAATGAATGGAAGTGTTGGTAGAATATTCGAAGGTGAATCCACTGCTGCCGCTGGTTATCTGAACCGATTACAGCTCGCTAATAACATTAGTGCATTAACGCATGAATGTTTATTAGTTCGAAAAAATGTTTTTTTGGAACTGTCTGGATTCAATTCTAACGATTTTGCTGCGGGTTATAGCGAAGTGGATCTTGCGCTGAGGCTGTCACAAAACGGTTATTGTCACGTATTTGTACCTTCTGTCAGAGTCGTATGTCTGCAGACTGCTTCTGGCAGTTATCGTGAAAGCGATGCGAGTTTGCAAGAGCGGTTATATGAAAAATGGCTTCCTTCATTGCATTCAGATCCTGCTTATAACCGAAATTTAAGTCGGCATTCGCCTGGATTCGAATTATCGCCATACCTCGCAGACGTGCATGGTAGTCTTCCGGGACGACCACTCCCAGTCGTCATTGCCAATAATATTGATCGGCATGGTTGCGGATATTATCGTGTTATCCATCCCTTTAACGCGTTATCTAATGAGTTATATATAGAAGGCGGGGCAAGTGATACTTTTCTTAAGATTCCTGATCTTGCCGAATTTAATCCTGACATCATCCTTGTTCAACCTGGCGCGCGTCGGGGACTTGCACATTATATTGAAATAATAAAAAAATTTACAGATGCAAAAATAGTACTTGATTATGATGATTATTCACCTAACATTCCTGTGCGCAGTGCGGTCCGTAATTTAATTAAACAGGATATTATTAAAGATATCCGCAAAGATTGCCAGTTGGCGGACAGAATCGTGGTCTCTACGCCCGCGTTGGCAGAAGAGTTTTTCCGTTTTTCAGACTCCGTAGTAGTCGCACCTAACGGCTTACCTCGCGAAATATGGGGGAACCTCAAATCGCGCCGGCGGGTGGGTCAAAAATTACGTGTCGGCTGGGCTGGAGGCGCAACTCATGCCGGGGATTTGTCCATCCTCAAACCTCTGATGAAAGCGTTTGAAAATGAAATACAGTGGGTATTTATGGGGATGCAGCCTGAAGGAATTAAGTGTGAATACCATAAAGGGGTACCTATCCAGGTTTATCCAGAAAAGCTTGCTAGTCTCGACCTTGATTTGGCTCTGGTCCCCCTGGAGATGAATCAGTTTAATGTCTGTAAAAGTAACTTACGCTTGCTTGAACTAGGCGCATGTGGCATTCCAGTAATATGCACGGATATAGAGCCTTACCGATGCGGCTTACCTGTGACATTAGTAAAAAACGAGTTCACACAATGGGTTAATGCTCTAAAAGATCATATCCATAATCCGGATACTCTCCCGGTTATGGGAGATAAGCTTAGAGAAGCAATTTTTGAGCGCTGGATGCTTGAAGGCGCGCTTTTAAAGACCTGGAATGATGCCTGGACTAGCTGATTGACGGCAGTGCAATCTATTAAGTTAACTTGCCGGAACGAATCGTACTAACTCTTTTGTACGATTCGTTTTTATTTCATGTAGCAAACTTTTTCCGTTTTCAAGATCAAATGTGCAGTTTTTTTATTTTAATTAACTCGCTGTTTTTGCTTTTCAAAGTTGTGTTTATTTAACATTTTACGCTGCTGTCTACAAAAACACGTCTTTTTTGTGGCCTATTCCCCCGATTAAAACCACTGCAGAATCGGATAATCATGCCGATAACTCATTAACGCAGGGCTGTTTATCGTGAATTCTCTCTATACCGCTGAAGGTGTAATGGATAAACACTCGCTGTGGCAGCGTTATGTACCTCTTGTGCGGCATGAAGCATTGCGCCTACAGGTGCGTTTGCCGGCGAGTGTGGAACTGGACGACCTGCTACAGGCGGGCGGCATCGGTCTACTGAATGCAGTGGACAGATATGACGCTCTGCAAGGAACAGCATTTACCACTTACGCAGTACAGCGTATTCGTGGCGCTATGTTGGACGAATTGCGCAGCCGCGATTGGGTGCCGCGCAGCGTTCGGCGTAATGCCCGCGAAGTGGCGCAGGCGATGGGGCAACTTGAGCAAGAACTGGGGCGTAACGCGACGGAGACGGAAGTGTCGCAGCGTCTTGGAATTCCTGTAGAGGAGTACCGTCAGATGCTGCTTGATACCAATAATAGCCAGCTTTTCTCCTATGATGAATGGCGAGAAGAGCACGGCGACAGTATCGAGCTGGTGACTGACGATCATCAACAGGAAAACCCGTTATTCCAGTTAATGGAAAGCAATTTACGTCACCGGGTTATGGAAGCGATTGAATCGCTGCCGGAGCGTGAACAGCTGGTCCTGACACTGTACTACCAGGAAGAACTCAATCTCAAAGAGATTGGCGCCGTTCTGGAAGTCGGGGAATCACGAGTGAGCCAGCTTCATAGTCAGGCCATCAAGCGCTTACGTACCAAGCTGGGTAAGTTATAGGTCGGTGATTCTGCACCGCTCCTGGTAAATGCTGAACAACGCGTTGACAACCAGGAGTTATCATGACGGTGCAGCAACCAAAAAGACGGCCTCTAAGCCGCTACCTAAAAGACTTTAAACACAGCCAAACGCATTGCGCCCATTGCCACAAGCTGCTTGATCGCATCACGCTGGTACGTCGGGGGGAAATCGTGAATAAAATCGCGATTTCACGCCTGGATATGCTGTTGGATGAGGCGGCCTGGCAACTCGAGCAAAAAGAGTGGGTTGCACTCTGTCGTTTCTGCGGCGATCTGCACTGCAAAGAGCAGAGCGACTTCTTTGATATCATCGGTTTTAAACAATATCTCTTCGAACAAACCGAGATGAGCCACGGTACCGTACGCGAATATGTCGTGCGTTTGCGCCGCCTCGGCAACCATCTCAGCGCCCTTAATATCTCCCGTGAGCTGCTGGAAGACGGGTTCCTCGACGAAAATCTGGAACCGTGGTTACCCACCACCAGCACTAATAACTATCGGATTGCGTTACGCAAATATGCGCAGTTTAAAAGCCAGATGCGGTTTGCCCCGGTGCAAAAAATCGCGGTCGGCGCAACATCTGATATATATTAAAAAGGAATAAGTTGTAGCTGAGTGGTGCTTGTACTTACTGGCAGGCATCTTACACTACAGCCAATTACTTGACTGGGGTAACTATGAAACTAGCACTTTTGGGACGTCAGGCGCTGATGGGTGTGATGGCTGTCGCGCTGGTAGCAGGCATGAGCGTGAAAACCTTCGCAGCGGAAAACTTGCTGAATAAAGTTAAAGAGCGCGGCACGCTGCTGGTGGGACTTGAAGGGACTTACCCGCCGTTCAGTTTCCAGGGCGACGATGGCAAGCTGACCGGTTTTGAAGTGGAATTTGCCGAAGCGCTGGCGCAGCACCTGGGGGTGAAAGCCTCCCTCAAGCCGACCAAATGGGACGGCATGCTGGCGTCGCTGGACTCAAAACGCATCGATGTGGTGATTAACCAGGTGACCATCTCCGATGAGCGTAAGAAAAAATACGACTTCTCAACGCCCTATACCGTTTCCGGTATTCAGGCGCTGGTGAAAAAAGGGAACGAAGCAGGGATTAAATCTGCGGCGGACCTGAAAGGCAAAAAAGTGGGCGTCGGTCTGGGCACCAACTATGAAGAGTGGCTGCGCCAGAACGTGCAGGGTGTTGATATTCGCACCTATGACGATGACCCGACCAAATATCAGGATCTGCGCGTAGGCCGTATTGATGCCATTCTGGTGGATCGCCTGGCCGCGCTGGATCTGGTGAAGAAAACGAAAGATACGCTGGCGGTAGCGGGTAACGCCTTCTCACGTCAGGAAGCCGGCGTTGCGGTGCGTAAAGGCAACGAGGATCTGCTAAAAGCTATCGACGCGGCGATTGCCGATATGCAAAAAGATGGCACCATGAAAACGCTGTCGGAAAAATGGTTTGGCGCGGACGTCACGAAGTAATCGTGACCCGCTAAAAAAAGGCGCTTAATCAAGCGCCTTTTTTATTTAAGCCGGGTTAGCATGCATAATTAACACCCTTGCTTACGTTAGCCGATTTTCGGAGGTTGTATGCCGTTGCACAATTTAACCCGCTTTCCGCGCCTCGAACTGATTGGCGCACCGACACCGTTGGAGTATCTGCCGCGGCTTTCCGACTATCTGGGGCGCGAAATTTTTATCAAACGCGACGATGTCACGCCGGTGGCGATGGGCGGTAATAAGCTGCGCAAACTCGAATTTCTGGCCGCCGACGCGCTGCGCGAAGGGGCGGATACGCTGATTACCGCCGGGGCGATTCAGTCTAACCATGTGCGCCAGACGGCGGCGGTAGCGGCGAAACTCGGGCTGCACTGCGTTGCGCTACTGGAAAATCCGATTGGCACCACTGCTGAAAACTATCTGACCAACGGTAACCGCTTGCTGCTTGGCCTGTTTGATACGCAAATTGAAATGTGCGATGCGCTAAACAATCCCGCCGCGCAACTGGAAGAACTGGCAACCCGCGTTGAAGCGCAGGGATTTCGCCCATACGTGATCCCTGTTGGCGGGTCAAACGCGCTGGGGGCGATGGGCTATGTTGAAAGCGCGCTGGAGATAGCCCAACAGTGTGAAGGGGCGGTGGCGCTTTCGTCAGTGATTGTTGCTTCCGGTAGCGCCGGTACTCACGCCGGGCTGGCGGTCGGCCTTGAACATCTGATGCCCGAGGTTGAGCTTATCGGCGTTACGGTATCAAGAAGTATTGCGGATCAAAAACCGAAAGTGGTCACGCTGCAGCAGGAGATAGCCCAGGCGCTGGACGTACCGGCCCGGGCCGATATTACGCTTTGGGATGATTACTTTGCTCCCGGCTACGGCACGCCGAATGAGGAAGGCATGGAAGCCGTCAAACTGCTGGCCCGGCTGGAAGGGATTTTGCTCGATCCGGTTTATACCGGAAAAGCGATGGCCGGCTTGCTGGATGGTATTGAACAGCATCGTTTTAAAGATAACGGGCCGATTCTGTTTATCCATACGGGCGGTGCGCCGGCGCTGTTTGCCTATCATCCCCATGTTTAACCTTCTCGCAGAGCAAAAATAATGCAAGAGAGTCTTCAACTGGTTATCGACTCCGCGCCGTATCTGTTAAAGGGCGCGGTATTTACGCTGCAACTCAGCATTGGCGGTATGTTTTTTGGTCTACTGCTGGGCTTTATACTGGCGTTGATGCGCATGTCGTCGCTGCTGCCGGTTCGCTGGCTGGCGCGTTTTTATATCTCTATCTTTCGCGGTACGCCGCTTATCGCCCAGCTATTTATGATCTATTACGGCCTGCCGCAGTTTGGCATTGAGCTGGATCCTATCCCGTCAGCGATGATTGGCCTGTCATTGAATACGGCGGCTTATGCGGCGGAAACCCTGCGCGCGGCAATCTCGTCCATTGATAAAGGTCAGTGGGAAGCGGCGGCCAGTATCGGCATGACACGCTGGCAGACCTTGCGCCGCGCGATCCTGCCGCAGGCGGCGCGCGTGGCGCTTCCGCCGCTGAGTAACAGTTTTATTAGCCTGGTTAAAGATACCTCCCTTGCTGCCACCATTCAGGTGCCGGAGCTGTTTCGCCAGGCGCAGCTGGTAACCTCCCGTACGCTGGAAGTGTTCACTATGTACCTGGCGGCATCCCTGATCTATTGGGTGATGGCGACGGTCCTTTCCACCCTGCAAAACTATTTTGAGAACCAGCTTAACCGTCAGGAGCGTGACCCTAAATGAGTGCTATCGACGTGAAAAACCTGGTGAAAACCTTCCATGGGCAGACCGTGCTGCACGGTATTGATCTTGAGGTGAAGCAGGGGGAAGTGGTGGCGATTATCGGGCCGAGCGGTTCCGGTAAAACCACTTTTTTGCGCTGTATAAACCTGCTGGAACAGCCCGACAGCGGCACGATTCGCGTCGGCGATATCGATATTGATAATGCGCGTCCCCTCAGCCAGCAAAAAGCCGCTATTCGTCTGTTACGCCAGCGGGTCGGTTTTGTATTCCAGAATTTCAATCTGTTTCCGCACCGCACGGTGCTGGAAAACATTATTGAAGGGCCGGTGATTGTTAAAGGCGAACCCAAGGAAGAGGCCGCAGGGCGCGCGCGCGAACTGCTGGTTAAAGTTGGATTGAGTGGCAAAGAGAGCAGCTACCCGCGACGTTTATCCGGCGGGCAGCAGCAGCGCGTCGCGATAGCCCGTGCGCTGGCCATGCGTCCGGATGTGATCCTGTTTGATGAGCCAACGTCGGCCCTCGATCCTGAGCTGGTGGGTGAAGTGCTGAATACCATTCGCCAGCTGGCGCAGGAAAAACGCACTATGGTGATTGTGACCCATGAGATGAGTTTTGCCCGCGACGTTGCCGATCGGGCAATCTTTATGGATCAGGGACGCATTGTTGAGCAGGGGCCGGCGAAAGCGCTGTTTGCCGATCCGCAGCATCCACGCACGCGTCAGTTTTTGGAAAAATTCCTTATGCAGTAAAGCCAACGTGATTCAGCCCACATCATGGCTGAATCACGTTAATTTCACTTAAGTCAAAACCGTGTCTGAATAATACCCGCAGTGAGCAGGACGGATATTTTCCTGTCATAAACGCCTGTCCATTATTCCCTACTAATGATGCCGTTAACGCTGGTGTTAAACACAACTTATTTCCGTCCGTATCGATATTTTATATTAATAATTAAGTTTTATGTGTTAGCTTAATGTATACAAAATAATGATTATTAAAGTCAGGGGTATTACCGGTCGGTATGCAGGAACTTGAATTCTTTACCTGGCGTCGCGACATGATGTTGCGGTTCCAGGAGATAACAACGGCTAAAGATGTTTATTCAGAGTTACAGCGGCAAACACAGCTGCTGGAATTCGATTATTTTTCGCTTTGCATTCGCCATCCGGTGCCTTTCACCCGGCCGAAACTGAGCGTAGAAACCTCTTATCCGCACGCATGGATGGCGCATTATCAGGCAGAGAATTATTTTGTTATTGATCCCGTATTGAAGGCGGAAAACTTCATTCAGGGACATTTGCCATGGAATGACGCACTGTTTAATGATGCGATGGTATTGTGGGATGCGGCGCGGGATCACGGATTACGCAAAGGTATTTCGCAATGTCTGATGCTGCCTAATCATGCGATGGGCTTTTTGTCCGTCTCGCGCACCAGCCTGCTTGGCAAAATGATGGCGGATGATGAAATTGAGCTGCGCTTACAAACGCTGGTGCAGTTGAGTTTACTCACATTGACCCGTCTTGAAGACCATACTGTGCTGGCGCCGGAAATGAAATTCAGTAAGCGCGAACGCGAAATCCTCAAGTGGACGGCGGAAGGTAAGACCTCGGCGGAAATTGCCATTATCTTATCTATTTCCGAAAACACCGTTAATTTCCATCAAAAAAATATGCAAAAGAAATTTAACGCGCCAAATAAAACGCAGATTGCCTGCTATGCAGCTGCGACGGGGATGATTTAATTCGCTAACCTCACCGAATAGCGTGCACCGGCTGCCCGTTTTGCTGGCAGCCGGTAACCATTTACTGGCGGTAAGCTTGTTTAATTTGCTTAACAGTACCGGAAAAGAGCGTAGCCTGAGCTTCATCTTCCATTTGTGCGATTTGCTTTTCCATTTTTAGGATTACGCGCCCGGCATCTGCCTGGCCCATTGCCTGCAGCATCAGCGTAATCATTGATTTCAGGCAGGAGACTTCCAGCGCCAGTTGCTGGGCATTATCAGCGGTGGAAAAATCAGGTGTGCTCAATTTACTTTCCTCGTTACGGTGTCGCGTTACGGCGCGACGATCACTGTCAAAGCGGCGGAGTATACCATAAGGATGGCGAAAGAGAGCAGTGGTTGTTTTTTGATCATTAATATCAGTTTATTAAATTAAAGGTGGCGCTAATATCCATCCATGCTTTTAATAACAGAAGAATATATTTTTCCCACAGCATTATTCACCGTTAATTATTGGAACTTATAGAGCCTGCTAATTGTTTTTCTCAGACCACGGCGAATTTTTCGTAACATTTTGAAAAGATGTAGTAAAACTTTTTTAGCGCTGCGCTTAAAAACAGTGCAAAAAATTGTCTTGCTCACCACAGACCGATTAGCAAAACGCGAACAAAATCGACGGTCAGTGGTTTTTTAACCTTCCATTACTGCGTAAAAAAAAGTTAATATATGAGAAATCAGGCTTTAGTCGCATTATCCCTATTTCCGGAGATACTCCATTGATCAACGTCCTACTTGTTGATGACCATGAACTCGTGCGCGCAGGGATACGACGCATTCTTGAAGATATTAAGGGCATTAAAGTTATCGGCGAGGTCAACTGCGGTGAGGATGCCATTAAATGGTGTCGCGCTAATCCTGTTGACGTGGTGCTGATGGATATGAACATGCCGGGTATCGGTGGTCTTGAAGCGACGCGGAAAATCGCCCGCAGCAATACCGATACCAAAGTGATTATGCTTACTGTCCATACTGAAAACCCGCTGCCGGCAAAAGTGATGCAGGCGGGCGCTGCAGGCTACCTCAGCAAAGGCGCCGCGCCGCAGGAAGTGGTAAATGCTATCCGCTTCGTCCAGTCCGGTCAGCGCTATATTGCCTCTGATATTGCTCAGCAAATGGCGCTGAGCCAAATCGAACCCGAAAAAACCGATTCCCCGTTTGATAGTTTGTCTGAACGCGAATTGCAGATTATGCTGATGATCACTAAAGGCCAGAAGGTCAATGAGATCTCGGAACAGCTACATCTGAGCCCGAAAACGGTGAATAGCTATCGCTACAGGATGTTCAGTAAACTGAACATTCACGGCGACGTCGAACTGACGCACCTCGCTATTCGCCATGGGTTGTGCAATGCGGAGACGTTAATAAGTCAGTGACTGAAGTTTTTGATTCGAAAGCATTTCTTAAAACGGTTACCAGCAAACCCGGCGTCTATCGTATGTATGATGCCGGCGGTACGGTTATCTATGTCGGTAAAGCAAAAGATCTGAAAAAGCGGCTTTCCAGCTACTTTCGCAGCAATCTGGCCTCACGAAAAACCGAAGCGCTGGTGGCGCAGATACAGCAGATTGATGTCACCGTGACCCACACGGAAACCGAAGCGCTGCTGCTTGAGCATAACTACATCAAGCTGTACCAGCCCCGGTATAACGTGCTGCTGCGCGATGATAAATCCTATCCGTTTATCTTTCTCAGCGGTGATACCCATCCCCGTCTTTCTATGCATCGCGGCGCAAAACATGCGAAAGGGGAGTACTTTGGTCCTTTCCCTAACGGCTACGCGGTGCGTGAAACGCTGGCGCTGCTGCAGAAAATTTTCCCGATTCGTCAGTGCGAAAACAGCGTCTACCGCAACCGATCGCGCCCCTGTTTGCAATATCAAATTGGCCGCTGCCTGGGGCCGTGCGTCGCCGGGCTGGTCAGCGAAGAGGAGTATGCGCAGCAGGTTGAATACGTGCGCCTGTTCCTGGCCGGTAAAGACGATCAGGTGCTGACGCAGCTGATTGCCCGCATGGAAAAAGCCAGCCAGTTGCTGGAGTTTGAAGAAGCGGCGCGGGTGCGGGATCAAATTCAGGCGGTGCGACGCGTCACGGAAAAACAGTTCGTCTCTAACACCGGCGAGGATCTGGACGTGATTGGCGTGGCGTTTGACGCCGGTATGGCCTGCGTGCATGTGCTGTTTATCCGCCAGGGCAAAGTGCTGGGTAGCCGCAGCTATTTTCCAAAGGTGCCGGGCGGGACAGAGCTGGGTGAAGTGGTGGAGACCTTTGTCGGCCAGTTCTACCTGCAGGGCAGCCAGATGCGTACGCTGCCGGGCGAAATTCTGCTCGACTTCAACCTCAACGATAAAACCCTGCTCAGCGATTCCCTTTCCGAGCTTGCCGGGCGACGGGTGAATGTGCAGACAAAACCGCGCGGCGATCGCGCTCGTTACCTGAAGCTGGCGCGTACTAACGCGGCCACGGCGCTCGGTACCAAACTTTCGCAGCAGTCAACGATTCACCAGCGGTTGGCCGCCCTTGCCAACGTGCTGGAGCTGCCGGAAGTGAAACGTATGGAGTGTTTCGATATCAGTCACACCATGGGTGAGCAGACCGTTGCCTCCTGCGTGGTATTTGACGCTAACGGGCCGGTGCGTGCGGAGTATCGCCGTTACAATATTACCGGCATTACGCCGGGCGATGATTACGCAGCGATGAACCAGGTGCTGCGTCGCCGCTATGGCAAAGCGATCGAAGAGAGCAAGATCCCGGACGTTATCCTTATCGATGGCGGGAAAGGGCAGCTGGGGCAGGCGAAAGCCGTGTTTGCCGAGCTGGACGTTCCCTGGGATAAAAACCGGCCGTTGTTGCTTGGCGTCGCCAAAGGGGCGGATCGCAAAGCGGGGCTGGAAACGCTATTTTTTGAGCCGGAAGGTGAGGGCTTTAGCCTGCCACCGGATTCGCCCGCGCTGCATGTGATTCAGCATATTCGCGATGATTCCCACGATCATGCCATTAGCGGACATCGTAAAAAACGTGCGAAAGTGAAAAACACCAGTTCCCTGGAAACGATTGAAGGCGTAGGGCCGAAGCGGCGCCAGATGCTGTTAAAATATATGGGCGGGCTGCAAGGTTTATTGAACGCCAGCGTAGATGAAATCTCAAAAGTGCCGGGGATATCGCAAGGACTGGCAGAAAAGATCTTCTACTCGTTGAAACATTAGGGGCTCTGTAGCAACATAGAGCGAATATTTACAAACAACAGACAGTTAACGCCGCTATGCGATTTAATATTCCTACGTTGCTCACCCTATTTCGCGTCATCCTGATTCCGTTTTTTGTCCTGGCGTTTTATCTGCGTTTTCCGTGGGCGCCGTTTGTTTGTGCGCTGATTTTTCTCTGTGCGGCGGTCACCGACTGGTTTGATGGCTTTCTGGCACGGCGCTGGAACCAAAGCACCCGTTTCGGCGCGTTCCTCGATCCGGTTGCCGATAAAGTGCTGGTCGCGATTGCGATGGTGCTGGTGGCGGAGCATTATCACAGCTGGTGGGTAACCTTGCCTGCGGCCACCATGATCGCCCGTGAGATCATTATCTCTGCGCTGCGCGAATGGATGGCGGAAATGGGCAAACGCAGCCGCGTGGCCGTTTCCTGGATAGGCAAAGTCAAAACGACCTCGCAGATGGTGGCACTGGTGTGGCTGCTGTGGCGGCCGAATATCTGGGTTGAATACGCCGGGATTACGCTGTTTTTCGTTGCCGCCGTTTTAACGCTGTGGTCGATGCTGCAGTACCTCAATGCGGCGCGCGGGGATCTGCTTGAACCGTGATCGTTTCGTCGCAATTTTCAGCAAACGATCTCCGTTTTGAAAAATATCGTTGACTCAGTGCGTCAGGTAAGTAGAATGCAACGCATCGGAAGGCAGCACAGCTTGCCAGAAGATAACAAAATCAAGGGATTAGAACAAAACTTGATTATGCGGGAATAGCTCAGTTGGTAGAGCACGACCTTGCCAAGGTCGGGGTCGCGAGTTCGAGTCTCGTTTCCCGCTCCAAATTAACGCATCGGCTGGATTTAGCGGGTGCGGGTTGCAAAATCTGAAGTTTCTGGCGCGTTAGCAAAGCGGTTATGTAGCGGATTGCAAATCCGTCTAGTCCGGTTCGACTCCGGAACGCGCCTCCAATTTCCTTCCCGAGCCCGGATGGTGGAATAGGTAGACACAAGGGATTTAAAATCCCTCGGCGTTCGCGCTGTGCGGGTTCAAGTCCCGCTCCGGGTACCATGGGAAAAAAACAGAATAATCAAAGCAATAAGCAGTGTCGTAAAACCACCGAAAGGTGGTTTTTTTGTGCCTGTTTTCCGGGTTCATAATATCATTTCGTAATATTTTTCTGTCCTCCAACGACTGGAACGACAGCAATCTTACGGTCATAACGCGCAGTTTGTTCGACATTTTTATGACCTGATATTGCTTGTTTCTCGTAGATGTTCCCCTGTAGATCAG
The DNA here is from genome assembly GCF_000814905.1 of Enterobacter sp. Bisph1. Lineage (GTDB taxonomy): Bacteria > Pseudomonadota > Gammaproteobacteria > Enterobacterales > Enterobacteriaceae > Kosakonia. The sequence continues at coordinate 283,288 of NZ_JXAG01000035.1, read as the reverse complement.
ATATTCCTTTACCGGCATTGCGCGGCGGGCTGCTCACAGCATTCCTTTCGCCTGGCGTGGCAGTTGGCTCACTGGTGAAAGGTATCGGCGGTCTGGTATTGCGCCTGACCGGGCTGCCTGCCATCTGGGGGCTGATCACCACGGCGGTATCGGCCTTAGGCGGTGTGCTTTCATTTTTGCTCAGTCCGATAGGGTTGATTGGTGCGGCATTTGTGGCTGCCGGGTTGCTGATCTGGCATTTCTGGGAGCCCATTAAAGCTTATTTCCTCGGCTTTTTTAGTGGAGTCTGGCAAGCGCTGACGCCGCTGACCCTTTTAATGGAGGGGATAGGGTGGGTTCTGCAAAAGCTGGGGCTGATCCCGGTGGGGCTTGATGAAGCTAAGCGAAAAGCGGAGAGCCTGACACCCAAAGCACCGGTTATGTACGAGTGGGATCCCCAGCAGAAAAAGATGGTTCCCAAAAGCTGGAACTGGTCTCCCGATGCACCGGCGAAAACGCCTCCGCCGGTTACCACTCCGCCTGTCATCCCCGAATCGGTAACAGCGCGGCGTCTCAAGGAAATATCAGAGAACACCAAAACCACGGCTGATAACACGAAGAAGATCGGCCCCGGCGATATCGTATTCAAAAACCTGCCGCAGGCGCTGGCATTAAGTGGCGCGTACCAGGAGGCGCGGGTGATCACTCAGCCTGTACCGGGTGTTGCTGCATCGGCGGCTGGCGGGGTGCTGTCCGTTCCGTCAGCCACACAAGGGGCAGTTATTGCGCCGGTTGCAGCACCTTCCGCTGCGCCGGTGTTTCAGATCAATTTCAACGGTGTGGGAAGTAAGTCCTTGCCGGAGCTTGAAAAAATGGTGCGCGATGCCATTCGGGATGCGCTGGCCACCACCAACAGAGCTAACCGTGGTTCGTTCCGCGACCGCGATTAAGGAGCGTTTTTATGATGATGGTCTTTGGGATGTTTGTTTTTATGCTGCGCACCACACCCTATCAGCAGCTGCGTCACTCGCAGGAGTGGCGGCACGTTAAAAACGAAAGGGTTAATCAGTCTGCCAGCTGGCAATACATCGGGCGGGCGACGATACCGTGACGTTCGAGGGGGTGCTTTATCCGGAAATAACCAGCGGTAATCTGTCCCTTTCTGCACTTGAAACGATTGGCTTCGCCGGTCGGCCCTGGCCGCTGATTGAGGGGGATGGACGGATCTACGGGATGTATGTACTGACGCGCCTGGAACGCGGTAAATCTGAGTTTGACCAGTACGGCAATCCCAAAAAAATCGAATTTACCCTCAGCCTTAGCCGTGTCGATACCGATTTCAGGGAGAAATTGCAGAGCGCATCTGTCAGTGATGCGCTGGCTGAATTAAAAAACAGTGCCACAAACGCGATAAACCAAGTGAATTTATTATTGAAAATCATATTATAAAACATATTAGCAACATGAAATACTTGTCTTATGTCATTTACCATGTGGGTGACTGGCACCCACGCTAATTATTTAATAGATTTTTTTAAATAGTGTCTTATCAAATACGACATGTTTAATCATGTCACCGATGCTATATACAAGCCTGGCGAGAGCAAAGCTAGTAATGCATATTGCAACACAAAGAAAAGCATGTTCGAAACCATTGTGATGTTGCAGGTTTATCCTTCCGACAACAATATAAATTATCTGGTGGTGAAATAAAAAAGCAACGAAGGAATATTTTGATAAATATTTAACTATACGGTTTGTAACTTTCCCTCTCATAAATAAATCGTATGTCAGCATGAGCAGGATGAATGATGCTGCCATAAAAGGAATATGCCCAAGAATATCCAGACTATCATAAGAAAATGAGAAGCAAGCCCACGTAATTATTGCCAAAAAAATCACAAGGGCAATAGAGAAGCTTTTTCTCAAGTTAATTATTAATTTATCCATGTATAAGTTGATAATGAAACCACCAGTTGCAATCTCTGGAAGTCTAACAAGTGGGTTCCATGCAAATTCTTTACTCCAGAGCATAAAGTGGTCTTGCATGTACTGGTTATTACTAATAGAGATGTAAGATAGTGTAACCAGGAAAAGCAAAGTCAGATATTTATTCTTTTTATAAAACTTAAGCAATAGAGGGAATATGAAATATATAATAATTATACAGCCAGTAAACCATTCTCCTACAAGATAATATGTTCTAATTTGACTTGAGAGATATCCATCAAGGCCGGTGACTGAAAAAATAATCCTCCATACTTCCAGCTCAAAAAAAGGACGATCACGGGTAAAGAAAAATAAAATGGCAAAGAAGATATATACGACCCAAAAATAAGGAAGTAAATTAGCTATTCTTTTCTTATAAAAGCCCAGTGGTTTTATTTCTATATCCTGATAATGATAAAACAACACAGCGCCAGACAACAAAAGGAAATAAGAAACCCCAATTGCTCCGAACTTAGAAAATAATGGCCATAAGGGTTCGTGAATCCCCACCATGTCAACAATTAAATAAAAATGGAAAATAATAATTATTATTGTCGAAATGGCTCGGATGAAATGAAGATTGTATAACTCTTCTTTCGCAGCCTTTTCGTTCGTCCGCAAAGTCGTTTGTTGCATTGTAATCACTCTATTCAGTTTCTTGATAGTATTACAGGGTGTTAAATGATAATCAACTGAGTAATAAATTGTGCCGATAGCGGATTATATTCTTTCGCCTTTGCGAAACATGAGTGATAAGGGGTGTTGGTAACGGAGCAGAATGCGGTGTTGCTAACACAGTTGTATAATTATTGGTCAAAAGATTACAAGAGATTATAAAAAAACCGGCGCTATGGCCGGTTTATCAATCTGGTGCTGGCTGAATGGAATCGAACCATCGTCTTTCCGCGTACGATGCGGAAGCTCTACCACTGAGCTAAACCAGCGTTGTGCAATATAATATACATTAATTAAAAAAACTCAAATCTTTCCTGTAGTCATATCTGGCGCATTGGGCCAGATAATATGTTTTGGAAAATTTGACTGGTCAGATATATCTCTTAATGAGCGTCTGTACTTCCCCCATGCCACTTTGTCTGTGGGCGCGTCGGGTGTCATTGTCCAATCTGAATCTGCCAGCAACTTGTCTCTCTGAGCCCGAGCAGATGATGCCTGAATTTGAGTTAGCTTTTCAGAATTGGCTACTATCATTCACATGCCTCTGAAGAAGAGAGGGGTGTTATTCACCCCCTGCTATGAGGCATTTAAGGCAGCGGTGAAAAGAGCGCGGATTGAACTGCCTGACGGCCAGCTTACGCATGTGCTACGACATACTTTCGCCAGCCATTTTATGATGCGTGGCGGTAATATTCTGGTGCTCCAACGCATACTCGGGCACACCGACATTAAAATGACAATGCGGTACTCTCATTTCGCGCCGAGCCATCTGGATGCTGCTGTTGCACTTAACCCATTTGATAACCGGGAACAGGTAAGCGATGGCGATGAAAATGGAGCAGCAGCCTAAATAAGCCGTTCTTAGCCTTTTTATTTTATGATTAGAATCATGAGCTTATGATTTTAAAAGCGGCTCGATAGTTTTTAAAATCCCTCGGCGTTCGCGCTGTGCGGGTTCAAGTCCCGCTCCGGGTACCATGGGAAAGCATCAGAATAATCAAAGCAATAAGCAGTGTCGTAAAACCACCGAAAGGTGGTTTTTTTGTGCCTGTTTTTCTGGGTCGCCTTCGTTCCGCCCTTTGGTTTCGCCCTATGAAGAAGGCATTACAGCCCTCGTGACTGAAAATGGCTGAGTAGGAGCCGTCACTTAGGTATCAGCGATCGGGGGTTTACCTTCGGCAAATCGCAGGCATAAAAAAACCAACCGCAATGGGTTGGTTTCTTAGGCATTTTAGGTCGGCACAAGAGGATTTCAACCTCCGCCGCCATACTGGTACTCCTATCAAAACCGCTTTGCGCCATACCTACGTGAAAATTTTACGAGGATTTTACGGGTAGCTCCCTTTTCAGGCGAGTTTAAAAATCGCTGCCGAGCGGTTTAGCTGAGCGGCCTGATCTTCCATAGAAGCGGCAGCGGCGGCGGCCTCTTGAACCAGCGCAGCGTTTTGTTGGGTCACTTCATCCATCTGGGTAATAGCAATGCCAATATGCTCGATACCGTTCACCTGCTCGCCTGTGGCACTGTGAATTTCTGACATAATTGCTGAGACGTTGCTGATTGCGGTTACTATCCCGGTCATGGTTTTGCCTGCCTGCGCCACCAGGTCTGTACCTTCCGATATACGGTGATTCGACGCTTCAATCAGCGATTTAATCTCTTTTGCCGCCGTCGCACTGCGCTGCGCAAGAGCACGCACTTCACTTGCCACTACGGCGAAACCGCGGCCCTGCTCGCCGGCGCGAGCGGCTTCAACTGCAGCGTTGAGCGCCAGGATATTGGTCTGGAAAGCAATGCTTTCAATCGTTCCAATAATCTCGACCACACTTTTTGAACTATCAAAAATTGCAGCCATAGTGGTAACGACTTTCTCCACCACTTCGCCTCCCTGCTGAGCGATCCTGGACGCGTCGGACGACATGCTACTGGCATTTTGCGCGTTGGAGGCGTTTTGTCTCACCGTTGCCGTCAGCTGTTCCATGCTGGCTGAAGTTTCTTCCAGAGAGGCGGCCTGCTGCTCTGTTCGTGCAGCGAGATCGGTATTGCCCATCGCGACCTCTTTTGAGGCACTGTCGATAGAGGACGCGGCGGTCTGAATATCAGAGACCACTTCTTTGAGTTGCTCCTGCATGGTGGTAAGGGCAACGATCAGAATACCGGTTTCATCTTTTGAATGGGCTACCAGACGGGTAGAGAGATCGCCTGCAGCAATTGCTTGAGCCGCTTTTACCGCTTCCGCAAGCGGAAGGGTAATAGAACGTGCCAGGACGTAGCCTAAAGCGCACGCGATGACCAGACCCAACAGCGCGCCGATAAATAAGGTAATCCTGGTGTTTGTTTGAACGGTATCGACAGAACCTTGCCGTTCGTTGAGAAGCGTTGTTTCGGCTTTGATAATTTCATCAATGGTTTGACGCATTTGATCCATCTGCCTCTTACCGGTGTTGGCTTCGAAGGAAGCATTGAAATCTACTTGCGTCATTGCTCCGCTATTTAGCGCGCGACGGTGATTAAGCAACTCAGCGACAAACTTCTCCTGCCACTCTTGCTCCTGCTTTAGCAAACCATCCAGGCGCTTCTGCTGTGCAGCGTTATCGGCAGTTAAGCCTTTAGTTTCCTGCAAAAATTTAACGAAATCCTCTTTGCCTGAACTCCACGGAGCCAGCATTTCCTCTTTGCCGTTAATCGCATAACCGCGCAGACCGGTTTCCATATTCACCAGACTTAAGGTCAGTGCACGGCTTTTATCGATGACGCGCCAGCTATGAATATTCCATTCATTCGTATTAACGATGTTGGAAAAATTATTATAAAAAGTTGCGCATAATGTCAGTAATAAAAGTAAAACGGCGCCAAAGGCAAAAAATATTTTTTTATTGATAAGCAAATTTCTGAACATTTCAACCTCGATCCACATAGTTTGATAGAGCAGCCTGAAGAGCCGTAAAACATATAAGTTATCGGCAAGGTTTTATCTGGCTTTAACTAAAACTTATGAAAACGTCGCCAATGAAGATATATTCTTCTTTAGTGTATTTTTGTCTATATATCAATAGGATAATAAATTACATAAGCAACCAGACATGGATTGTGGTGCGGTGGGTTATTTTGTGAGGACGGGGTCGTAGTTATTATTTAAGTTTTAATGAAAGTTAAATCGTTAAAAATATAATATATTAAATTTGATATGGTATAGAGTAGGTTAGCAAAACAGGTGTTTGACAAAATAATGGTGCGGGCCCGTCAGGTACCCGCATCTTCTGCCCTTAACCCACGGCTGGCAATATGCCCGCGACGATCGAGAACTGAATCACAATAATCGCGATGCCGCAGATAAAGATCACGCTAAGTACCGGTTTACCGCCCATTACGCGATAGCCGCTTTGGGGATGGTGCTTACGGCTTTGCCAGGCCAGCATCGACGGTAGTAATAGCGCCAGCACCGACAGCGCAACGCCAGCATAGCCCAGCGCCATCACAAAGCCGCGCGGGTAAAAAAGTGCAAACGCCAGCGGCGGCAGAAAGGTAATCGCGCCGGTTTGCAGGCGTCCGAATGGCGTGTTGCGACGCTGGAACAGGTCGGCAAGATAATCAAACAACCCGAGCGAGACACCGAGGAATGAGGTCGCCAGCGCCAGATCGGCAAACAGATGGACCGCCAGCTCGACGTGCGGCGAGGCCACCACTTCGCGTAATGCCTGTAGCAGACCGTTCAATCCCGACTGGCTGGCCAGTAAACCGATAAAGGTGGATGAGTCGATACTGCCAAGCGTCGCCAGCTGCCAGAAAATATAAGCGACCAGCGGAATCGCGCTGCCGGTGATAAACACGCCGCGCAGTTTACGGATATTGCCATCCATATAGCTGACGATACTCGGCACGCTGCCATGAAAACCAAACGAGGTAAAAATAACCGGAATAGCGGAGAGGGCGAGCCCCTTTTCCAGCGGCATCGTCAATAAATTGGCCTGATGAACGTGCGGCATCAGCAGTGCGAGCATAATTACCAGGAACAGCAGTTTCGCGCTAAACAAAAAGCGGTTAAACAGATCGACCAGCGCGGTACCCGCGCACACTATGCCCCCGGCAAGCAGCGTGAACAGCAACACGCCCGTCGTGGGTGAAAGGGAAGTATTGAGCCATGCGCTGAGGCTGGAGGCCAGTAGCTCTCCGGCGCCGCTTATATACGCCGCCGTCAGGGCGTACATTAAAAACATCATGCTAAAGCCGGTTACCCATTGGCCGTAGCGCCCCAGATAACGCCGCGCCAGCGAGCCAAGCCCCGTATCCGCCGGGACATGCTGATAGACTTCTAATAGCAGCAGGGCGGTATAACACATCACGGTCCACAATACGAAAAGCAGGATAAACGTGGTTGCAAAACCCACGCCTGCCGCCGCCAGCGGCATCGCCAGCATACCTGCCCCGATAGTGGTGCCGGCCACGATAAAAACGCTGCCAAGTGTTCGATTCTTCACGCTTTCCTCTGTAATAAACCACATTCCCCGATCAAGATGCGGCGCAGAGTAAGGCAATTCAGCGGCTTCGTCAAATACGCGTTACATCATATGTATCAATAAGTTTACGGTGGCGACCGAAGGGTAATAAACCGGCAATGGGCTGTAAAAAGTCGAGGCTGTAAACCTGTTTTAGCGCAACGTCTGCGGCAAATGTTGCGTTTAAGATACCTCTTTTTAGCGGAGGAACTATGACGTCCATTCACGGTCATGAAGTATTGAATATGATGATTGAAACGGGAGAGCGTTACACGAAGGAGAGTCTGGCGACGGCAATTATTCAGCGCTTTGGCGAAACGTCGCGTTTTCACACCTGTTCTGCAGAAAATTTAACGGCGTCGGAGCTGGTTGAATTTTTGGCCTCGCGCGGGAAGTTTATTCCGTCAGATGAAGGGTTTTCCACTCACGTAAGCAAAATCTGCCAACATTAATAAAAAGGGCGGTAAAGAATGTTCTTAACCGCCCGTAATATTAGTTTTGCGTATCCAGCGTGGCCAGATCTTTATCGACGAAATAAAGTGCTTCGCCGCTTTTACCCACCAGCGTTAATTTATCAATGACGGATTTAAACAGTTTCTCTTCTTCGTGCTGTTCCGCCACATACCACTGCAGGAAATTAAAGGTTGGATAATCCTGGCTGGTCATAGCGAAATGGGCCAGTTCGTTAATGCGCTGTGTAATCAGCTGCTCATGGGCATAAGTGGCCTGGAACAACACATCCAGCGACGGGTAGTCTGCCACCGGTGCTTCAACAGTATTGATGCGCGGCAGGCTGCCGGTGTCCGTCAGATAATCGAACAGACGCTGCATATGCGTCATCTCTTCCTGCGCATGGCGGCGCAGAAACGCGGCGGCACCTTCAAAACTGTGGTAGCTGCACCAGGCGCTCATCTGCTGATAAAGCAGGGAAGAAAACAGTTCCAGATTCATTTGTTCGTTTAATTTTTCGATCATTTCTGCTTTTAACATGCTGCGGCTCCGGCAAAATAATTATCAGGCGAAAGTGCGCTCACTATAATTTGTTATTTAATTATTTGCAAAAGGTAAAATAAATAATCATTTCTGATAAAAAAGAGAATGCGAATAACACGCATTGCCAGCGTAATATTTTATAAATGAGAATTGTTTTTATTTTTAATTAAACATTAAGCCAGCAGAAATAAGCTGGCTTAAACATTACCAGGTAGGTTTAATTTGTACAAAGGCGACGCCGCGACACTGATACTGAATGGTCACTTTGGTGTTCATACAGACCGAGCCGCTAATCAGGCTACAGGTTTGCACCGCTTGTCCATAGGGTACTGCGGTAGCGTAACCCATCTGCTGGCACTGTTTATTCGCCGTACCTTGCGCGGTATAGCTATCATACTTCGCGTTTTGCATCATCGACTGGTTAAAACTCAGGCGCACCAGGCCGCTGATGGGATCGACGCTGCTCACTTCTGCTTCTTTGGTCATCGTGCATCCCGCGAGCAGGAGCAGCGAGGCGGCAACAACTATTCTCTTCATGAAATCACTCTATTTCATTGGGGCATGATCTCATCTTAGCGCGCTGCCCGACAGCCAATCGGCAGAATAACCCGCCAATCAACCGTTACTAATCACGACGGCGGAGTAGTAGCGGTAAAACTGTGAAGCTGCTTCTGATTTTTAAAACGTTTTTTCATTAAATTTGAAAGAATGTTTGTCAGGTAGTAAGGTTTACTCAACTTTTGCTATCTGACGCATGTAACAGGAGAGAGAAGATGAAAATTGCACTGATGATGGAAAACAGCCAGGCGGCGAAGAACGCCATCATCCTCAAAGAGCTGAAGACGGTTGCCGACGAGAAAGATTTTCCGGTTTACAACGTTGGGATGAGCGATGAGAACGATCATCATCTGACCTATATCCACCTTGGCATTATGGCCAGCATCCTGCTTAACGCCAAAGCAGTGGATTTTGTGGTCACCGGCTGTGGTACCGGCCAGGGCGCGCTGATGTCCCTCAACATTCATCCGGGCGTGGTGTGCGGTTACTGTATCGATCCGGCAGATGCGTTCCTGTTCGCGCAAATCAACAACGGTAACGCGCTGGCGCTGCCGTTCGCCAAAGGGTTTGGCTGGGGTGCAGAGCTGAACGTGCGCTTTATTTTTGAGAAAGCGTTTACCGGCCGTAAAGGGGAAGGTTATCCGCCAGAGCGTAAAGAGCCGCAGGTGCGCAACGCCGGTATTCTTAACCAGGTAAAAGCGGCAGTGGTGAAAGAGAACTATCTCGATACCCTGCGTGCTATCGACCGCGAGCTGGTGAAAACCGCCGTTTCCGGCGAGCGTTTCCAGAAATGTTTCTTTGAAAACTGCCAGAACAAAGAGATCGAAGCCTTCGTGCGCGAAATCCTTGCCTGATTATCCTAAGCCGCAGCGCCCGCTGCGGCTTGTTTCTCCAGCCTTAAACTCTTTTTTTCTGCGACACCGCGCTACCGGCATCTTTTGTTAAACGCAGCGTATCGACCATGCCGGCCAGACAAATCAACGCAATAAACACAAACGCCAGCCGGAAGCTAATCCCTTCCACCGCCGTTATCTGCAACCAGCCGCTCACCTGTTCGCCGATACGAATACCAATCGCGCCAAGGGTAATGCCTAAACCGACCGCAAGCTGCGTTGCGGTGCTGAACAAGGTATTGGCATAGCTCATTTGCGCCGAAGGCACATCCGCGAAGGCCAGCGTGCTGACGCCGGTAAACTGCACCGAACGGAAGACACCACCCAGAAAGAGAATCACAAACGTCAGCCATACCGGCGTCTGGGAACTCAGTAATGCGCACGCCAGCAGCGCCAGTACATTCAGCGTACCGTTGATCAACAGCAGTTTTTTGAACCCCAGCCAGCGGATAAGCGGTGTCGTTGCCGGTTTGATCGACAGATTACCGGCAAACACCGCCAGCACCAGCAGCCCGGCGTGGAACGGATCCATGCCGAAGCCCACCTGGAACAGCAGCGGCAGCAGAAACGGTACAGCGCTGATTGATGCACGAAACAGGGAACCGCCGTACATCGTTACGCGAAAGGTCGGTACCGTCAGCGCATCGAGGCGGATCATTGGCCAGCGGGCGCGGCGAAAATGGCGCAGGGTAAAAACAAGGCTTGCCGCACCGAGCGCCAGTAAACCTACCGTTAGCGCGCCCTGCGGATGTTGCGAACCGAGGGCTTCCATCGCATACACCAGGCTCACCATCGCTACAGAGGTAGCGATAAATCCCGTCATATCGAACGGGCGGCGCTCCTCTTCGCGAATATTCGGGATAATGCGTAATGCCAGCGCCATTGCCAGCAGGCCCAACGGCACATTAATAAAGAAGATCCAGCGCCAGTCGGCATAGTGGGTAATAAAGCCGCCAAGGGGCGGGCCAATAATCGGTGCCACCAGCGCCGGCCAGGTCAGGGTAGCGATAGCGGTGATCAACTGGTGTTTTGGTGTGGTACGCAGCACCGCAAGGCGACCCACGGGGACCATCAGCGCGCCGCCGCTCCCCTGCAGGATGCGCATTGAGACAAACATATCAACGCTGGTGGAGAATCCGCATAGCACCGAGGCGAGGGTAAAAATCAATAGCGCCAGCGAGAAAACGTTTCGTGCGCCAAAGCGGTCAGCAATCCAGCCGCTGGCCGGAATCAGTACTGCCAGCGTGATTAAATACGCGCTAATCCCAATATTGAGAGCTACGGCTTCGACGCCAAAGGTTTTTGCCATATCCGGCAGGGCGGTGGCGATCACCGTACCGTCGATAAATTCCATAAAAAAAGCGCCGGCGACCAGTAGCGCGGCGGGGGAAAGACCTCCTGTCTTTCGCGAGAGGGTGCTTTCAGTCATCTAAGCTTGCCATTTGCAAAAATAATTGAGGATGCTAAAAAAAATTTTAGCGCGCTAACTGTAGGATTTATAATTTAATTTTTAACAAACCTAGCGCATTTTTCATTTTTGAAACGTGATTTCCATCACAAAGGAATTGCATTTTGTGATGGAGTTCATATTATATGCCCATAGAGACGTAACACCTGCATAACACATCGCCGGAGCAAAAAATGAAACTGCGTAAAATTCTGAAGCACATGTTTGAAACCTATTGCAAAACTTTCAAAGACGTACCGCCAGGCGCTATGTTCTGATGAAAAAAAACCTGCCGCGAGCAGGTTTTTTTATGCGCAAACCGCAGCCTCTTTTCGGCGCGAACCTACTCTTACCCGCCATTTCCCGCTACTATGACGCCCTTGATTAAAGGAGCATCCTATGTCGCAAAATCTGTCCGTAGACGAAGAGCTGGTTTCCGATGTCGTAGCCTGCCAGTTGGTTATCAAACAAATCCTCGATGTTATTGATGTCATCGCGCCGGTTGAAGTGCGTGAGAAAATGGCCAATCAGCTTAAAAGCATCGATTTTACCAGTCATCCCGCCGCCGCCGACCCGGTAACCCGTCGCGCTATCCAAAAAGCCATTGCGCTGATTGAACTGAAATTTACCCCGCAGGGCGAAGCGCACTGATTTTTTCCTCTCTTCGCTGCCTTTAGCCGCTGGTCTGTGACGTAGTGTAAATTTTGAAACGGTGTTTTGATTTACACTAAGGCCCTATATCACAACCAACCTTAAACCTAAGGAGCAGGGAATGAAAAAAGTGGCGGTGTTGTTGGCGCCCGGTTTTGAAGAAGCGGAAGCGATTATCACTATTGATATTCTGCGTCGCTTAGAGATTGAGGTCGAAACGCTGGCCTGCGCCGAATCGCGTGCGGTGGTGAGCTATCACAATGTCCCGATGGTGGCGGACAGCACGCTCACCGAACGGCAGCAAACCCTGTACGACGCCATCGTACTGCCCGGCGGACCGCAGGGCAGCGTCAATCTTGCCGCCAGCCCGGCGGTGGTTGAATTCGTAAAATCCCACGATGCGGCAGGGAAATTTATCTGCCCGCTCTGTTCGGCCGCCGCGCGTGTGCTGGGCGGTAATGGCTTACTGAAAGGCCGCCGCTATGTCTGCTCAGGGGATCTGTTTGAAACCGTCACTGATGGCGTCTATGTCGACGCGCCGGTGGTGGAAGATGGCAACCTGATCAGCGGTAAAGGATTGGGTCTGGCCTTCGATTTTGCGCTAACCCTGGCTGCCCGTCTGCAAGGTGACGAAACCGCGGCGCGAGATCACGCCGATCATATCTACTATAGCTGGTAGCTTTTCCGCCCGGATGTACGTCGCATCCGGGCACAAGGATAAGCTGGCTGATGTTATGGATTATCCTGCTTTTACCCCCGCCATTTGTCCGACAAAATCGGCTATTTTTATGTGCTAATTCGCTGAATTTATGTACGGAATTACTGTAATTCTGCCGTGTGATGCCGCTCTCCTATGGAGAATCAATTTCCCGCTAAAACTAACTCCAGCACAGAGGACCAGGGATACATGGACTCTAATGCCTTGTTTTATGAACTTTTAAAAGAGCTGATTAGTTATTTTCCCTACATATTAGAATGCTAAAGCCGGAGTTTACCATGCACAAATTCACTAAAGCGTTGGCGGCCATCGGCCTGGCTGCCGTTATGTCACAATCCGCTATCGCTGAAACCATGAAGCTCGGTTTCCTGGTTAAACAGCCCGAAGAACCCTGGTTCCAGACCGAGTGGCGCTTCGCTGATAAGGCAGGCAAAGATTTGGGTTTTGAAGTGATTAAGATTGCCGTTCCCGACGGTGAGAAAACCCTCAACGCCATTGATAGCCTGGCGGCCAGCGGGGCGAAAGGTTTTGTGATTTGTACACCTGACCCGAAACTGGGTTCGGCGATTGTGGCGAAAGCGCGCGGTTACGACATGAAAGTAATCACCGTCGATGATCAATTCGTCAACGCGAAAGGTCAGCCGATGGAAAGCGTGCCGCTGGTCATGATGGCGGCAAGTGAGATCGGCGCGCGTCAGGGCGACGAACTGTATAAAGAGATGCAAAAACGCGGCTGGGATGTCAAACAGACCGGCGTGATGGCGATTACGGCGAACGAACTGGATACCGCTCGCCGCCGCACCACCGGTTCGATGGATGCGCTGAAAAAAGCCGGTTTCCCGGAAAAACAGATCTACCAGGTGCCGACAAAATCCAACGATATCCCCGGCGCATTTGATGCCGGTAACTCCCTGCTGGTACAGCATCCGGAAGTGAAACACTGGCTGGTGCTCGGCATGAACGACAACACCGTGCTGGGTGGCGTGCGCGCCACAGAAGGGCAGGGCTTCAAAGCGGCTGACGTTATCGGGATCGGTATTAACGGCGTCGATGCAGTAAGCGAACTGTCCAAATCGCAGGCAACGGGCTTCTTCGGCTCTCTGCTGCCAAGCCCGGACGTTCACGGCTACAAAACCAGTGAGCTGCTCTACAACTGGGTCACCAAAGGCGTTGAACCGCCGAAATTCACCGCGGTCACCGATGTGGTGCTGATTACCCGCGATAACTTCAAAGAAGAGCTGGCGAAAAAAGGACTGTAATTCTCTGTTGGTTGCGCTCCCCGCACGCGCGGGGAGCCAGACGTACAATGAACTGTTTTGCGGAGACGTTATGCAACAGTCTACTCCTTACCTCTCGTTTCGCGGCATCGGCAAGACTTTCCCCGGTGTAAAAGCCCTGAGCGAGATCAGTTTTGATTGTTATGCCGGGCAGGTTCACGCCTTGATGGGCGAGAACGGTGCCGGTAAATCAACCTTACTTAAAATCCTCAGCGGGAATTACGCGCCGACGACGGGAACGCTGGCAATAAAAGGAGAAGAGGTCTCCTTTGCCGATACCACCGCCGCGCTGAACGCCGGGGTTGCCATTATTTACCAGGAGCTCCATTTGGTGCCGGAAATGACCGTCGCCGAGAATATCTACCTGGGACAGTTGCCGCATAAAGGCGGCTTCGTAAACCGCTCGTTACTTAACTATGAAGCGGGTTTACAGCTTAAACATCTGGGGCTGGATATCGATCCGCAAACGCCGCTGAAGTATCTCTCTATTGGTCAGTGGCAGATGGTGGAGATCGCTAAAGCGCTGGCACGTAACGCCAAAGTTATCGCCTTTGATGAACCGACCAGCTCGCTGTCGGCGCGGGAAATTGACAACTTGTTTCGCGTGATCCGCGAGCTGCGTAAAGAGGGGCGCGTCATTCTCTATGTCTCTCACCGTATGGAAGAGATATTTGCCCTCAGCGACGCGATTACCGTGTTTAAAGATGGGCGCTATGTGCGCACCTTTACCGATATGCAGCAGGTCAATCACGACCAGCTGGTGCAGGCGATGGTCGGGCGCGAGCTGGGCGATATTTATGGCTGGCAACCGCGTGAATATGGCGAACAACGCCTGCGTCTTGAAGGCGTGAAAGCGCCGGGCGTACGCACGCCAATCTCCCTTGATGTGCGTCAGGGCGAGATCGTCGGTCTGTTTGGCTTAGTGGGTGCCGGGCGCAGCGAACTAATGAAAGGGCTGTTTGGCGGCACCAGGATAACAGCTGGTCAGGTGTTTATTGATGGTGAGCTCGTCAATATCCAAAAACCTGCCCACGCGATCCGTGCCGGGATGATGCTCTGTCCTGAAGACCGCAAAGCCGAAGGCATTATTCCGGTTCATTCGGTGCAGGAGAACATTAACATCAGCGCGCGGCGTAAATACATTCGCGCAGGCTGCTTAATTAATGATGGCTGGGAGAGTCAAAACGCCGAGCACCATATTCGTTCGCTCAATATCAAAACGCCGGGCGCCGATCAACTGATTATGAATCTCTCCGGCGGTAACCAGCAGAAGGCGATTCTCGGTCGCTGGTTATCGGAAGAGATGAAAGTGATCCTCCTTGACGAGCCTACGCGTGGGATCGATGTCGGGGCGAAACATGAAATCTACAACGTGATTTACGCGCTGGCTTCTCGCGGCGTGGCGGTACTGTTTGCCTCCAGCGATTTGCCGGAAGTGCTCGGTGTTGCCGACCGTATTGTGGTGATGCGTGAAGGTGAAATAGCCGGTGAGTTATTACATGGTCAGTGCGATGAACAGCAGGCGCTAAGCCTTGCAATGCCGAAAGTTAGCCAGGCTGTCGCCTGAGTGAGGAGAATACGATGTCATCTTTAACTACGTCCCGCCCGCCGAAGTCGGCGCTCAGTTTCGGGCGCATCTGGGATCAGTTCGGCATGCTGGTGGTGTTTGCCGTGCTGTTTATCGGCTGTGCGGTTTTCGTGCCGAACTTCGCCTCTTTCGTCAATATGAAAGGGTTAGGGCTGGCGATTTCCATGTCCGGTATGGTTGCCTGCGGCATGCTCTTTTGCCTGGCGTCCGGTGATTTCGACCTTTCCGTGGCCTCGGTGATTGCCTGTGCCGGTGTGACCACAGCGGTAGTCATCAACATGTCGGAAAGCCTGTGGATTGGTATTTTCGCCGGGCTGATGCTGGGCGTGGTCAGCGGCTTTATTAACGGTTTCGTGATTGCACGACTGAAAATCAACGCCCTGATCACTACTCTTGCCACCATGCAGATTGTGCGCGGACTGGCCTATATCATTTCCGACGGTAAAGCGGTTGGCATCGAGGACGAACGTTTCTTCAGCCTCGGCTATACCAACTGGTTTGGCTTGCCTGCGCCTATCTGGCTGACGGTCGGCTGCCTGATTATTTTTGGTTTCCTGCTGAACAGAACCACCTTTGGCCGTAATACGCTGGCGATTGGCGGTAATGAAGAGGCGGCAAGGCTGGCGGGCGTGCCGGTCGTCAGAACCAAAATCATCATTTTTGTGCTCTCGGGTCTGGTATCGGCGGCGGCAGGGATTATCCTTGCATCGCGTATGACCAGCGGGCAGCCGATGACCTCGATTGGCTATGAGTTAATTGTCATTTCCGCCTGCGTGCTGGGCGGCGTATCGCTGAAAGGCGGGATCGGAAAAATCTCTTATGTGGTTGCGGGTATTCTGATTCTTGGTACCGTAGAAAACGCCATGAACCTGCTAAATATCTCTCCCTTCTCGCAGTATGTTGTGCGCGGCCTGATCCTGCTGGCGGCGGTGATTTTCGACCGTTACAAACAGAAAGCCAAACGTACGGTTTGAGGCGTATCGCTCAAATTTTGCCCGCATCTTCTCGTGTAACTTCAATCCCTTACCAGCCGCAAAAGCGGCTGGTAAGTCATGTTTAAAATGGCGAGCTGCGTCACACTGTCTATACTTACATAGCTAATGATAATGAGACGCCGTACTAAACGGCTCTCAGCTAACACTGTAAGGAGGAAACCAGGGTGGAAGACGCATTATCAAAACCGCCTCTCTTTTCCGGTAATTTTGCCTTTTTTTTCGATTTGGATGGCACTCTCGCGGAAATCAAACCGCACCCGGATGACGTTTTTATCCCTGAAAATGTGCTGGCCAAACTTTCATTGCTTGCAAAGATGAATGACAGCGCAGTAGCACTGATTTCAGGGCGCTCAATCGATGAACTCGAACTGCTCGCCAAACCGTATCGTTTCCCGCTAGCCGGAGTACACGGGGCGGAGCGTCGCGACATGGCCGGACGCACCGAACGCATGACCTTACCGGATGACGTTATACAGCCTCTTGAGCGCGAGCTGCGAGCAGGCTTAGCGCCGCTCACCGGCGTGGAACTTGAAGCGAAAGGGATGGCATTTGCACTGCATTATCGCCAGGCGCCGCAACATGAAGAGGCTGTTTTTGCGCTGGCGAAATCGCTGGTCGAACGCTATCCGCAGCTGGCGATGCAGCCCGGCAAATGCGTAGTGGAGATTAAACCGTCCGGGATCCATAAAGGGGCGGCGATTGACGCTTTTTTGCAAACCCCGCCTTTTCTCGGCAGGAAACCGGTGTTTCTTGGCGACGATCTTACGGACGAAAATGGCTTCAAAACCGTTAACAAACTTGACGGCATATCGATAAAAGTCGGCGCTGGCGCAACACAGGCCAAATGGCGTCTGGCTGATGTAAAAAGTGTCTATCAGTGGCTTGAACAACTTGTCGACCATCAACAACAAGAACAACGGGCGCTAACAAACAGGAGAGATGGCTATGAGTCGCTTAGTCGTAGTATCTAATCGTATTGCTCCGCCTGATGATAAAAAATCCAGTGCGGGTGGGTTGGCTGTCGGGATCCTCGGTGCGTTAAAAGCCACCGGTGGGCTGTGGTTTGGCTGGAGCGGAGAGCTTGGGGACGAGGATCAGCCTCTCAAAAAGGTGACGAAAGGGAATATTACCTGGGCCTCTTTTACTCTCAGCGAAGAGCATTACGAGCAGTACTATTCGCAATTTTCCAACGCCGTTCTGTGGCCAGCTTTTCACTACCGTCTGGACCTGGTCAACTTCCAGCGTGAAGCCTGGGAAGGCTATCAGGACGTTAACGCGCTGCTGGCAGACAAATTACTGCCGCTGATTAAAGAAGACGATATTCTGTGGATCCACGATTACCATCTGTTGCCGTTTGCCAGCGAACTGCGTAAGCGCGGCGTGAACAACCAGATTGGTTTCTTCCTGCATATTCCTTTCCCGACCCCGGAAATCTTCAACGCCTTGCCGCCGCACGCGGAATTGCTTGAACAACTTTGCGATTACGATCTGCTGGGTTTCCAGACCGAAAGCGACCGCACTGCGTTCCTCGACAGCATCTCCATGCAAACGCGGCTGACTACGCGCGGGGGCAAAGAGCATGTCGCCTGGGGTAAAAACTTCCGCACTGAAGTTTACCCGATTGGTATTGAACCCGACGAAATCGCCCAACAGGCTGCCGGGCCACTGCCCGCTAAGCTGGCGCAGTTAAAAGAAGAACTGAAGAATGTGAAAAACATCTTCTCCGTTGAACGTCTGGATTACTCCAAAGGTCTGCCGGAACGTTTCCTCGCCTATGAAACCCTGCTGGAAAAATACCCTGAGCACCACGGCAAAATTCGCTATACGCAGATCGCGCCGACCTCCCGTGGTGAAGTGCAGGCTTACCAGGATATCCGCCACCAGCTGGAAACTGAAGCCGGGCGCATTAACGGTAAATATGGCCAACTGGGCTGGACTCCGCTTTATTACCTCAACCAGCATTTTGATCGCAAAGTGTTGATGAAAGTCTTCCGCTATGCGGAAGTCGGGCTGGTGACGCCGCTGCGCGATGGGATGAACCTGGTAGCGAAAGAGTACGTTGCCGCGCAGGATCCGAAAGACCCCGGTGTGTTAATTCTGTCGCAGTTTGCCGGTGCGGCAAACGAGCTGACCTCGGCGCTGCTGGTCAATCCGTACGATCGCGATGATGTCGCGGCGGCGATGGACCGGGCGTTGAAAATGCCGCTGGCGGAACGTATTTCCCGCCATGCTGAAATGCTCAAGGTGATTAAAGAAAATGATATCGATCACTGGCAGCAGAGGTTTATTAGCGATCTAAAGCGCATCGCGCCACGTAGCGACCAGAGCCAGCTACAAAACAAAGTGGCGACCTTTCCTAAGTTAGCCTGATTTAACCCACGCTCCCGCCCCGGCGGGAGCGCTTTACTCCCTCAGCGTCACCAGCAGAACATCTACTTCGCTTGCCAGCACAATGCTTTTCGCCGAACAGGCGACACGGGCTAAAAAGGTCCGGTTATGATTCCCACACACCACTAAATCGACGCTCTGAGTACGACAAACGTGCAGGATATGCTCGCTTAGCTCTCCTGAAGCGATGATTGTTCGTTCTATAGGATAATTCGCGTCGCGTACCAGCCCATCAAGAAACTGCTGGATCTCTTCCTGCAGAACGTTGCGTACGTTTTCCATCATCGGCGCGGCAAGTTGATTATAGAGTTCGGGATCGGAGGCTAAGGTGATAAGGGTAACGCGTGCGTTACATGGACGGGCGATATCGATGGCTTGCGCAAGGAGTTTTTGACTCTCGGTCGTAACAGCAACGGCGACCAGAAGATGAGCATAAGGCATGTTATACCCCGGTTAGAATCAAATTTTTCTCAGCATTACTCTTATTCTTTGACCAGTGCAAGCCGTGTTTATGACAGGGATGTGAAGGTTATCATAAATATTCATAAATTATTCTAACGTAACGGCATGCTTGCGAGCGGTGCGGATTAACCTAATTTAATACATTAAGTAAAATTCACGGGATAAAAGATCGAACTCTTAAACTATCAACCCTATTGATTAACAAAAGCAAAATGGTTACTTCGAGCAATTAATTAACTCCCTCCAGAATTTAATCCATTGTTTTATCGCATTTTTTATCGCTGTATCTCCAGTAGACACAAATTTGTAAATGTCAATGCGCTAGTACAATGCTCCTCAGACCAGTTAAGGATGTTAAGAGGCCTTTTTGCATGTCTATTCGTTCGTTTGGAATAGAAAAGGGCGCTAATTGTACAAAAAATGACCAATTCACAAGCCGAACTGATAGATTTATTGCTCATATTCGGGTAAATTATGTGACGTGGATCACAAAAATTTCAAATTCCCGTATGGGTCAGATTGTATGTCCCACAACCTACGAGTACAGTTGCCTGGAATTAGGAAAAATCTTAGTTTCTTTGTAAGAAAAGATGAAGCGTGTAGGAAGGCAATAACATTTGAGCGAAGCGCCTTCTCGCGAATTCCTGGTTCGTTATGCATTTAGCCTTTCTTTTTTATACCGGGTTTTTTCCCGGCGACATCACGGGGTGCGGCTTAGCCGCATAAGATACAAGTTGGTTATTCGGGATGGGAAAAATGCATACATCCGAGTTGCTGAAACATGTTTATGACATCAATTTGTCATATTTACTTCTTGCTCAGCGTTTAATTAGCCAGGACAAACCGTCCGCAATGTTCCGTCTCGGTATTAGTGAAGAGATGGCATCTACACTGGGTGATTTAACCCTTCCGCAAATGGTCAAGTTGGCTGAAACCAATCAGCTCATTTGTCAGTTTCGTTTTGACAGCCATCAGACCATTACTCGTCTGACCCAGGAATCACGCGTGGACGATTTACAGCAAGTTCACACCGGGATTTTACTTTCCACGCGACTGCTCAATGAATCTACCCAGACCGGCGACGCGGCCAGAAAGAAAAGGGCGTAACGATGAGCGAAAAAAGCATTGTTCAGGAAGCACGCGATATTCAGTTAGCAATGGAACTGATTACGCTGGGTGCGCGTTTACAAATGCTGGAGAGCGAGACGCAGCTTAGCCGCGGTCGTCTTATCAAACTCTATAAAGAGTTACGTGGCAGCCCGCCGCCGAAAGGCATGCTGCCGTTCTCCACCGACTGGTTTATGACCTGGGAGCAAAACATCCACGCGTCTATGTTCTGTAACGCCTGGCAATTTTTGTTAAAAACAGGCCTTTGCAGTGGCGTTGACGCGGTCATTAAAGCGTACCGACTTTACCTCGAACAATGCCCACAATCTGACGAAGGACCGCTGCTGGCGCTAACGCGCGCCTGGACGCTGGTTCGTTTCGTGGAAAGCGGAATGCTGGAGTTGTCTCGCTGTAATTGCTGCGCGGGTAATTTTATTACTCACGCTCATCAGCCTGTGGGTAGCTTTGCTTGTAGTTTATGCCAACCGCCGTCCCGCGCGGTAAAAAGACGTAAACTTTCCCCGGAAGCTGCCGATATTAATCCACAACTGCTGGATGAACAGATCGATCAGGCTGTTTAACCGAATCAGGTGGAAAACACTCCAGCAGCGGTGCAGTAATGCCGCTGCTTTTTTTTGCCTGCTATTCGCGTTAACCCTGTCAATGTTTGTCCCGAGCCCTTAGTCATTAGCAGAAGGATGATGTCGTGCTTATCGTATTAGGTTACCTGGTTGTTCTTGGTGCAGTCTTTGGCGGTTATATGATGACCGGCGGAGAACTTGGGGCACTTTATCAACCGTCTGAACTGATCATCATCGGGGGCGCGGGGGTAGGTGCATTTATTGTGGGCAACAACGGTAAAGCCATCAAGGGAACGCTGAAAGCGATGCCTTTGCTGTTTCGCCGTTCGAAGTACACCAAAAGTATGTATATGGACCTGCTGGCGCTGCTCTATCGCCTGATGGCGAAATCACGTCAGCAAGGGATGTTCTCGCTGGAACGGGATATTGAAAACCCGAAAGAGAGCGAGATTTTCGCCAGCTATCCGCGCATTTTAGCGGATGCGACGATGCTTGAATTTATCGTGGATTATCTGCGGCTTATCATCAGCGGCAACATGAATACCTTCGAAATTGAAGCGTTGATGGATGAAGAGATCGAAACCCATGAGAGCGAAGCTGAAGTCCCGGCCAACGCCCTCTCGGCGGTCGGCGACTCGTTGCCCGCTTTCGGTATCGTCGCCGCAGTAATGGGGGTGGTGCATGCGCTGGCCTCGGCGGATCGCCCGGCGGCAGAGCTCGGTGCGTTGATTGCGCATGCGATGGTGGGGACGTTCCTCGGTATCCTTCTGGCTTATGGTTTCATTTCTCCACTGGCCAGCGTGCTGCGCCAGAAGAGCGCCGAAACCGCCAAAATGATGCAGTGCGTGAAGATCACACTGTTGTCGAACCTTAACGGCTACGCGCCGCCTATCGCCGTAGAGTTTGGTCGTAAGACCCTGTACTCCAGCGAGCGTCCATCGTTTATCGAATTGGATGAACATGTGCGCGCGGTCAGAAACCCTAACCAACAGACGACGACTGAGGACGCATGAAAAACCAGTCTCATCCGATCGTCGTAGTTAGACGAAAAAAACATAAAGGCCATGGCGGCGGCGGACACGGCTCCTGGAAAATTGCCTATGCCGACTTTATGACGGCGATGATGGCGTTTTTCCTGGTGATGTGGCTGATCTCCATCTCCAGTCCTAAAGAGCTTATCCAGATTGCGGAGTATTTCCGCACGCCGCTGGCAACAGCGGTGACCGGTGGGCCGAGAATTTCGAACAGCGACAGCCCCATTCCGGGCGGTGGCGATGATTACACGCAGCAGCATGGCGAAGTGCAAAAACAGCCGAATATTGACGATCTGAAAAAACGCATGGAGCAGTCGCGCTTGAGCAAACTGCGCGGCGATCTGGACCAGTTAATTGAAGCCGATCCGAAACTGCGTGCCCTACGCCCGCATTTGAAAATCGACCTCGTACAGGAAGGGTTGCGTATACAGATTATCGACAGCCAGAACCGGCCGATGTTTAAAACCGGCAGCGCGGAAGTCGAACCTTATATGCGCGATATTTTACGGGCCATTGCCCCGGTGCTGAACGGCATCCCGAATAAAGTGAGCCTCTCTGGTCACACCGATGACGCCCCCTACGCCAATGGCGATAAAGGGTACAGCAACTGGGAGCTCTCCGCCGACCGCGCTAATGCGTCGCGCCGCGAGCTGGTTGCTGGCGGTCTTGATGACGGCAAAGTAATGCGCGTTGTCGGTATGGCGGCATCAATGCGCCTGGTGAATCGGGGTCCGGATGAAGCAATCAACCGCCGAATTAGTCTTTTGGTATTAAACAAACAAGCAGAAGCGGCCATTCTGCATGAGAACGCCGAAAGTCAGAGCGCGCCTTTAAGCGCCATTACACAGCCAGAGCAGGCGGCAACGGTAGCACCGGCGCCAGCAACCTCGTCTCCGGCAGCAGTTCCTGGGTCGCCCCAAGCCAATCCGAGGTGATAGCGTGAGCATGGATATTAGTGATTTTTACCAAACATTCTTTGATGAGGCCGACGAACTGTTGGCCGATATGGAACAACATTTATTGGATCTGGTGCCGGAAGCGCCGGATTCAGAACAGCTCAACGCCATCTTCCGCGCAGCGCACTCGATAAAAGGCGGTGCGGGTACATTTGGCTTTACCATCTTGCAGGAAACAACCCACCTGATGGAAAACCTGCTTGATGAGGCTCGGCGTGGCGAGATGCAGCTCAACACCGACATTATCAACCTGTTTTTGGAAACTAAAGATATTATGCAGGAACAGCTCGATGCCTATAAAAGCTCGCAAGAGCCTGATGCCGCAAGCTTCGAATACATCTGCAATGCTCTGCGTCAGCTGGCGCTGGAAGCAAAAGGAGAGGTCGTTCCTGCCGCGAGTGGTGCAAAACTCTCTGTTGTAGAGTCGGCTGCGCCCGCCTCTGACGCGCAAACCGCGCCGAATGCCGACGATGGGAAATTGCGAATTGTGCTGTCTCGTCTGAAAGAGGGTGAAGTCGACCTGCTCGAAGAGGAACTCAGCAACCTGGGCACCCTGAGCAATGTCGTGAAGGGCAAAGATACCCTGAGCGTCACGCTGGATGGCGGCGTCGGTGAAGATGACGTGATCGCGGTACTGTGCTTTGTCATCGAAGCCGATCAGATTGGCTTTGAAAAAGCGGCTGCCGCACCTGCCGCTGTTGAAGCGACGCCAGAAGTGGCAGAAGCACCGGCCGCGGCCGCTGTTCCGGCAGTGCAGGCTGCACCTGCCGCTGCACCAGCGTTAAAAGCGGTAGCGAAAGAAGCACCAGCCGGTCGTGAGAAACCAGCGGCCCGCGCCAGTGAATCAACCAGTATCCGCGTAGCGGTAGAAAAAGTTGACCAGCTGATTAACCTGGTGGGCGAACTGGTGATTACCCAGTCAATGCTGGCGCAGCGCTCTAACGAGCTGGATCCGGTAACTCATGGCGATCTGATCACCAGCATGAGCCAGCTGCAGCGCAACGCCCGCGATCTGCAGGAATCGGTGATGTCCATCCGTATGATGCCGATGGAATACGTCTTTAGCCGCTTCCCGCGTCTGGTTCGCGATCTGGCGAGCAAGCTGGATAAACAGGTTGAACTGACCCTGCAAGGCAGCTCGACTGAACTGGATAAGAGCCTGATCGAACGTATTATCGACCCGTTAACGCACTTGGTGCGTAACAGCCTCGACCACGGTATCGAAACGCCGGAAAAACGTGTGGAAGCAGGGAAGTCGCCTATCGGCAACCTGATTCTTTCCGCGGAACACCAGGGCGGGAACATCTGTATCGAAGTCACCGATGACGGTGCCGGTCTCAACCGCGAACGTATTCTGGCAAAAGCGATGTCTCAGGGCATGGCGGTCAGCGAGAATATGTCTGATGAAGATGTCGGCATGCTTATTTTTGCGCCGGGCTTCTCCACCGCTGAGCAGGTAACCGACGTCTCCGGCCGTGGCGTAGGGATGGACGTGGTAAAACGTAACATCCAGGAGATGGGCGGCCACGTTGAAATCAAATCTAAGCAGGGCACCGGGACAACAATCCGTATCCTGCTGCCGCTGACGCTGGCGATCCTTGACGGGATGTCGGTGAAAGTGAATAACGAAGTCTTTATTCTGCCGTTGAACGCGGTAATGGAATCCCTGCAGCCACGCGAAGAAGATCTGCATCCGCTGGCGGGCGGCGAGCGCGTGCTGGAAGTGCGCGGTGAATACCTGCCGCTGGTGGAACTGTGGAAAGTGTTCGATGTGCTGGGTGCGAAAACCGAAGCCACGCAGGGCATTGTTGTTATTCTGCAAAGCGCGGGTCGTCGCTACGCGTTGCTGGTCGATCAGCTGATTGGGCAGCATCAAGTAGTGGTTAAAAACCTGGAAAGTAACTATCGCAAAGTGCCAGGCATTTCCGCTGCCACCATTCTCGGTGATGGTAGCGTTGCGCTGATTGTTGATGTATCAGCGCTGCAGGGTTTGAATCGTGAACATCGTATGGCGCATACAGCCGCCTGATTCGTTAAGAAGGTATAAAACATGACCGGTATGAGTAATGTAGCAAAACTGGCGGGCGAGCCATCAGGTCAGGAGTTCCTGGTTTTCACTCTGGGCGATGAAGAATATGGTATCGATATTCTCAAAGTGCAGGAAATTCGTGGCTATGATCAGGTGACCCGCATCGCCAACACCCCCGACTTTATTAAGGGCGTCACTAACCTGCGCGGTGTGATCGTGCCGATTGTCGACCTGCGCGTGAAGTTCAGCCAGGGCGACGTTGAGTATGATGACAACACGGTCGTTATCGTGTTGAATCTCGGCCAGCGCGTGGTGGGGATCGTGGTTGACGGCGTTTCCGACGTGCTGTCGCTGGCTTCCGATCAGATTCGCCCGGCACCGGAATTCGCTGTCACCCTGTCAACGGAATATCTGACCGGTCTCGGCGCCCTCGGCGACCGTATGCTGATTCTGGTTAATATTGAAAAATTGCTCAACAGCGAAGAAATGGCGCTGCTGGACATCGCGACAACCCACGTTGCCTAATTATTGGGGCGGGTGATAAGCAGTCACCCGCCTTATTTTTCCTCTTTTTTGATGCTATAATATATATTCTGTTTTTCACGCCTGTTTATATTTTATATATCCCTCAGTGGTCCTTTTAATAATATTTTCCTAATGTGATTCATTTCACACTCTTAACTATATATTCTCCGCCTGTTTTCTGTTTCAGTATGTTTTTAATTGTTAATTGATTGAATTTGAATGGGAATTCATTTCTATATTAGATTGATTATGATTAATTAGCTAAGTGGTTGAAGCGGAAAACATAAGCTAAATTTCTGTTATTGCTTTATTTCTTGGCGTGTTTCCCTTATTTCCGCCGTGCTTTACTGGCACTGCGAAATAATTTGCACGCGGTCATATCGGAGATGGAAAGATGAACAGAAAATTACTTTATGTGCTGGCAAGCGGTGTGCTGGTGATGGCGGCGCAGAACGCGCGTGCGGTTACCAGCAGCGGGACAATTGGCGCGACATTGACCTTAACCAATGGCTGCTTAATTAATGGCTCACCCAGCCAAAACGGGATTAACTTCGGTACGCTGGACTTTGGTACCCATCCGGCGACTTTCTCGCAGCTGTCGACACAGTTGGCCGGCGCGAATGGCGGCAACAGCTTTGGTATTCAGTGCACCACCTCCGACTACGCTGTACAAATAACCGGCAACAGCAACTCTACTCCGCCGGGGACGGTCGTGGGTACGCCAGGTACACCAGGCCGCTATCTCGTTAACGCCGCCAACACGACGCAAGGGGTCGCCTACAGCCTCTACAGCGATAGCGGCTTTAGTAACGTGATTGCCAACAACACCGATCTCAGCCCCGCGTCCACCACCGGCGGCGTCGATAACTACACCCTGTACGGACGTATCACCGGCGGCGGCAACAGTGTGAGCGTGGTGCCGGGCACCTACACCGATACGATCAATGTCAGCGTGATCTACTAATTATTCGCCGATGATCTCATGCGGCATACATGTTTCCTCATCGGGAAACCGGGGAGCGCTGCGCGCAATTTTGGGGATGATGTTGTCAGGGGTACTGGTGCCGGCAGCGGCGCTTGCGGTGACGACGCAAACCTTCACCGTAGGGGCCACTGTCGCGCCCGGCTGTTCAGTCGGTCGCGATAGCGGAGGCGTGCTCGGTACCCTCAATTTTGGTACCCGCCCTGGTGTACAGAGCGGCAGGGTGACCACCAGCTTTATACCTAACGCGCAGTTTTCGTTGGCCTGTACGCCAGGCGTGGCGCTAACGATGAGCATTAACGGCGGGCAAAACTTCTCTACCGTGCGCAATATGCAACGCAGCGGCGCAATGGATCGCGTGCCGTATCGCCTTTATACCAGCAGCACGCTGGCGCCCAATAGCGAGATTGGGGTGAATCAGGCCGTTTCCGTCACTTATAGCAACAGTAATGCCATTACGCTGGCGATTTTCGGTGCGGCGCAGCTGACCGGTTTCAGCCCGGCAGGCACCTATACCGATCAACTCACTGTGACGTTGTCATGGTAACAAGGGAGAAGTAAATGAAGGTCATTTCGGCTGCGCGCCCGGCAGGCTTACTGTTGGCGGGCGCGCTGACCCTCGGCGCGGGCAATGCCTTTGCCGCGGCCACCATTCTGCTCTGGCCTATCGATCCGTGGCTGGGGGCTGATACTAACGCCACCGAGTTATGGATTCAAAACCAGGGTGACATTCCGGCAACCATGCAGGTTCGTATTGTTCGTTGGGGGCAGGAAGGGGGGCTTGAACGTTATCAACAACAAAGCGATATCGTGGCCAGTCCGCCTATTGTAAAAATCGCCAAAGAGAGCAAGCAACTGATTCGCCTGATCAAGCAGGCGAAGATTCCCGTCGGCGTCGAGCAGGCCTATCGCATCATTATTGATGAAATCCCCCAGCCCGATGATGTCGACAAACCCCAAATGGGCCTCAAACTGCAAATGCGCTACTCGATACCGCTGTTCGTATACGGTAGCGGCATCCAGACCTATACCAACGGCGCGCATCATGCGCTGGTCGATGCACAAAAGTTACGCTGGCAGGTTATTCGCCATAACGGTAAACCGGCGCTGGAGGTTCGCAACGATGACGATGTCCATGTGCGGTTAAGTAAGGTCACGATACGCCAGGGCGGGCAAAGGCGGCAGGTTGGCGAAGGTCTATTGGGCTATGTTCTACCCCACAGTGCGCGCAGCTGGCCGCTGCCCGCCGGGGTAAATCATCCTGAGACGCTGAATGCGACGATTAATAGCAAGGAAAGCGAATGGCAGTCATCCGCAGGCAATTAATTGTACCGCTGACGATTTGGCTGGCGGGCACGACTGCATGGGCGCAACAGGGAGATGATGGGCTTCCGCCGCCGCCGGATGCGGGGGCGATTAATCAACAGGCGGTGTATCACTTAAACCTGGTCATTAATCATTACGATACCCAGCGGGTGGTGGCCGTGACCCGTCGGCAGGACGCCTTTTACCTCTCCAGCGCCGATTTGTTGCAGGCCGGGATCGCCGCTGAACATCTGCCTCAGGGCGAGGTGAATGTCTCAGCGCTGGCAAAAGTGCGCAGTGAATATGACAGCGCGGGCCAGCGACTGCTGCTGTTTGTTCCCCGCGACTGGCTGCCGGCGCAGGATACCGCTTTTAACAATGGCCTGCGACGATTGGTGCCGAAATATGGTCACGGCGCGCTGCTCAATTACGATCTCTATACCAGCACAACGGGCCATTTTGGCTCCCAGGCTTCTCTCTGGCATGAGTTGCGTTACTTCAACGGTAATGGCGTGCTTACGTCAACGGGGGCGATGCGCAAGAAAATCTCCGGCAGCTTTAATCAGGCAGAGGGGTATATGCGCTATGACACCACGCTTACCTTTGCTGATGAAGATGACGCTACCCAGTGGAGCGTGGGGGATGTGATTTCCGATGCGCTCACCTGGAGTAACAGCGTGCGTATCGGCGGGGTCAGCTACGGGCGTGATTTCTCGTTGCGACCGGATCTGATCACCTGGCCGCTGCCCGCCTTTTCTGGCGAGGCGGCGGTACCGACCTCGGTGGATGTGTTTATCAACGGTTACCGCGCCGGGAATACCCAGTTACAGCCAGGCCCCTTTACCCTGACTAACATGCCCTATATCAACGGCGCGGGGGATGCTGTACTGGTCACCACCGACGCGCTGGGGCGACAGGTTAGCACCACCCTCCCTTTTTATGTCGCCAGCGACCTGCTGAAGCCCGGGCTTAGCGACGGCGCGATTACCGTCGGCTCCCTGCGGCGCAACTACGGCATCGATAATTTTGACTACGGGCCGCTGGTGGGAAGCGTGTCGTACCGCCACGGGCTCACGGATTATTTGACCCTGGAAGGGCACGCCGAAGCGGCGCGATCGCTGGCGCTGGGCGGTGCCGGAGCGGTGATCAGGCTCGGCCGCCTTGGGGTGGTAAATGGCGCATGGACACAAAGCCAAATGTTTGGCGATAGCGGTAGCCAACTGGCCTGGGGCTATCAGTACAATACAGGGCTGTTCAGCGTGACCACGCAGCACAGCCGACGCGATCGCGAATTTGGCAATCTGGCGCTCTACGATCAGCGCAATCGCAATCGCTATCAAGTCGATAACCGGACCGGGCCGATCGCAAGTCTAAGCCGCAATACCGACCAATATGCCCTGACCTTTAACATGGGTGATTTTGGAAACCTTGGCGCTGCGTGGATTGGCGTGCGCAGCTTCGATAATAAAAAAACCGAGCTGCTTAACCTCTCATGGAGCCGCAATTTGTGGCACAGCAGCAGTCTTTACCTCGCGGCAAGCCGTGATAATCAGCAGGGCGACTGGACCTTTGCCCTATCGCTGCAAATTCCGATTGGCGATTCCGACAGCGCAGCGGTGAGTGTCGAACGCAGGGCTGATTACGGCACCACTCAGCGTCTCAACTATAACCACGCGATGCCGACAGAAGGGGGCTTTAGTTGGGATATGGCGCTGGCGCGCCAGTCGCAAGCGAAACATTATCAGCAGGGCACGCTGGGCTGGCGCAACAACAATATTGAGCTGCAGGGCGGCGGCTATGGTGAAAGCAATACCATGACTTGGTGGGGCGAAGCCCTTGGCTCGCTGGTGCTGATGGATGGCCAGATCTTCCCGGCGAATTTTATCAACGATGCCTTTGCCGTTATCAGCACCGACGGTCATGCCGGCGTGCCGGTGAGTTATGAAAACCAACCCGTGGGCAAAACCGACCGTAACGGCTATTTGCTGGTAAGCGGCGTTTCCGCCTATTACCCGGCGAGCTACAGCATTGATACCCTCAATCTCCCGGCAGATACCCAGTTGAAAGAGACGGAGCGGAGGATTTCGCTGCGCCGTCGCAGCGGCTATTTGGTGGAGTTTCCGATGGTACAGGAGCGGGTTGCCAGCGTTATTCTCCATGATGAAAACGGACAAGACATTCCCGTGGGCAGCCAGGTCGATCGCGCGGGTAAAAATCCCGCCATTGTCGGTTACGACGGTCTCGCATGGCTGGAGAATCTGGAGGATGTCAACACCCTGCATATCCGTCTACCCGACGGTAAAACCTGCGATACCCGCTTTACGCTGCTTGCCAATCCGCAACATCAATTACAAACCTACGGACCCCTGACTTGCCGGAGGAACCCTTAATGCGTCGGCTATTTTTATTCCTACTCCTGTGTTGTGGACCAGCATGGTCAGCGTGCACCGTGGGTACCACTAATGGCGCATTGGGTGCCGTCACCTCGTTTGTGCTCAACGCCAGCGCGCAAAGCACGACCGCTAATTTGCTGGTGCGCTGCGATACGGTGCTTAATATTCTGACCAACGATTCGGTAACCTTAACGCTGATTGGCGCGAGCGCGACGGCCAGCAACCGGGGGGCAATGAAACGTTCCGATGATGCCACCGTGACGGATGTCATTCCACTGCGCCTTTGCGGCCGCGCCGGTTGTGCTAACAACAGCGAACTGAACATCGGCGGCAACAGTTTTACCTGGAGTGGTTCGGTATTGCTGGGGCTATTGGGAAGCCGAACGTTTACCATACCCCTCTATTTTCTTACCGTGCCGGGACAGAACGTCAGCGCCGGACCCTACACCGTCACCCTCAACTTTAGCGTTGCGTATAACATCTGTGCCCTTGGAGCCCTCAATATCTGTCTCTCGTCGCAGACCGGTACGGCGGCGACCAGCCTGCAAATTACCGGCACGGTGACAAACGACTGCACCACCATTAGCGCGCCAAACGTTAATTTTGGTAGTGCGCCGCTGGTGCGTAACTTCCCGACCGTTTCGCAATCTATTGCCATCACCTGTACCAAAGGTATGGTTTACAGCGTCGGAATCAATAACGGCGGCTATTACAGCGGCGGCGCGCGCAACATGGCCAGCGGCAGCAATCGGCTTAGCTATGAGATTTATAAAGAGGCTACCAGCAACCGCTGGGGCAGCGTGGGTGCGGAGCGCTGGGCAAGCGGCATCTCATCGCAAGTCAGCACTGACGGTCTGTTGCGAACCTACAATTACACCGCGCGGGTGCTGAGCGCGCAGAGCACGCCGCCGGGAGGAACCTATAGCGACACCCTAACCGTCGACATTACGTTTTAAGTCACAATTTTTTTCCCTTTCGCAAATGTAAAGTTCCGTGAGGGCATGCCGATAACACCGTTAAGAACTTTTCAAGAAGGTGTCGCATGTTGAACCGTATCCGCGTCGTTACTCTGCTTATGAGCGTGTTGGTGGTTTTTGCCCTGTTACAGCTCGTCTCCGGAGGTTTGTTTTTCTCATCCCTTAAGCAAAACCAGGATAGTTTTGCGGTCTCTAATGATTTACGGATGCAGCAAACTGAACTCGGTCAGGCCTGGGAACTGATGCTGCAAACGCGTATCAACCTGAGCCGCTCATCCGCACGGATGTTGCTTGATCCGAGCAACCAGCAGAGCAGTGCAAAAACCGATCTGCTGAACAGCGCCAAAGCTTCGCTTGCCGATGCGGCGAAACATTACGACGCTTTCCGCGCGCTGCCGTCGCTGCCGGAAACGGATGCTGTGCGCCAGTCGCTGGATGATAAATACCGTACCTATAGTGCAGCCCTGAGCGAACTGGTGCAGTTCCTCGAAGCGGGCAATATCAACGCCTTTATGGCGCAGCCAACGCAAGGGATGCAAAACGCCCTTGGCGAAGCGATGAAGCAGTACGCGACTCTCAGCGCGGGTCTCTATCGCAACGCATGGGAGCAGAGCGTCAGCGATTACAACTTTGCGAAATGGCAGATGGCGATTCTGGCGCTGGCAATGGCGCTGGTGCTGGGCGGTGTGTGGTACGGCATCCGCCGTATTCTGCTGACGCCGCTGTCGGCGGTGATTACCCATATTCGCGAAATCGCCGCTGGCAACCTGACGCATAAACTGACCATCGCCGGGCGCAGCGAGATGACGGAGCTGGCGCAGAGTGTCGATCATATGCAGAACGCGCTGATCGAAACGGTGACCAACGTGCGCCACGGTTCCGATGCCATCTACTCCGGCACCAGCGAAATTGCCGCCGGGAACAACGATCTCTCTTCCCGTACCGAAGAGCAGGCGTCCGCCCTTGAGCAGACCGCCGCCAGTATGGAAGAGCTGACCGCGACGGTGAAACAGAACGCCGATAACGCCCGTCAGGCTTCACTGCTGGCGCACAGCGCGTCGGAAACGGCGGAACGTGGCGGTAAAGTGGTCGCCAGCGTGGTGAAAACCATGCATGACATTGCCGGCAGTTCACAGAAAATCGCCGATATTATCAGCGTGATTGACGGTATTGCCTTCCAAACCAATATCCTGGCTCTTAACGCGGCGGTTGAAGCGGCGCGTGCCGGTGAACAGGGGCGCGGCTTTGCGGTAGTCGCCGGGGAAGTGCGTAATCTCGCCAGCCGCAGTGCACAGGCAGCAAAAGAAATTAAAGGCTTAATTGAAGATTCTGTCTCCCGTGTCGATACCGGTTCTGTACTGGTGGAAAGCGCAGGGGAAACCATGTCGGACATCGTAAGCGCAGTGACGCGGGTGAATGACATTATGGGCGAAATAGCCTCTGCGTCTGATGAACAGAGTCGCGGCATCGATCAGGTTGCGCTGGCGGTATCTGAAATGGATCGCGTCACGCAGCAAAACGCCTCGCTGGTACAACAGTCGGCTGCCGCTGCCGCGGCGCTGGAAGAACAAGCCAGTCTGCTGACGCAGGCGGTATCGGCCTTCCGTCTCTCCGCGACGAGCGGTAAACCGGCGCAGCGTGCCGTTTCACCGGCCGCCGGCGGGGCACCGGCAGCGGCGCGCAGTCGTCCGCTTGCCAGCGGGTCAGAAGAGAACTGGGAAACCTTTTAACCGTACTTCATGGGGTTCTGGCCTTTGGCGGGCGCAGCGTGAAGGCGAAAGTATCGTGATTTGATGGACGCGTCGGTTTCCCGTGCTCTGCACGCGTGAACACCACCGTGCAGATGATGTGGGAATCATCCGCGCGGTCAATCAGGTCAAGTATCAAGGGCGAGATCGCCTCCGCAGCGTTATGCGTCGCGGGATAGAGCAGGTGGCTCAGGCTGTAACGGACGGTCAGGTGAAATAACAGAACGCTGCGCTGGTCAAAAAGGCAGCTTCAGCAACCGACCCATTGGCAAACCCGCGTGTGAGGGCGCCATTTTGAAGATTAAAGAGCATGACGCAGCAAAACCCGAGATGGCACCGCCTTAGGCTGTGCTTGTTGCAACCTGAACCTAGTTGAGAAGGCGCTATGACATCAACCATGCCTAACGGGCAAACGTCATCCATATTACAACAGATGACACAGCGCCTGGCGCTGTCCGACGCGCATTTCCGTCGGATATGTCAATTGATCTACCAGCGCGCGGGGATTGTCCTCGCGGATCATAAACGCGACATGGTTTATAACCGTCTTGTCCGCCGTTTACGCGAGCTGGGGTTAGATGATTTTGGCCGCTATCTGAGCATGCTGGAGGCGAATCAGAATAGCGCTGAGTGGCAAGCGTTTATTAACTCGCTGACCACCAATCTCACCGCTTTTTTTCGCGAAGCTCATCACTTCCCGGTTCTGGCGGAGCATGCGCGCAAACGCTCGGGGGAATATCGCGTCTGGAGCGCAGCTGCGTCAACCGGCGAAGAGCCGTACTCACTGGCGATTACCCTCGCTGACGCGTTAGGTATGGCACCGGGTCGCTGGAAAGTGTTCGCCAGCGACATTGATACGGAAGTGCTGAGTAAAGCGCGTAATGGCGTTTACCGTCAGGACGAGTTGAAAACCCTCTCGCCTCAGCAGATGCAGCGCTATTTTATGCGCGGTACCGGTCCGCACTCGGGTTTGGTACGCGTACGGCAGGAGCTGGCGAACTACGTCGATTTCACCACCGTGAACTTACTGGATAAACAGTACAATGTTCCGGGGCCATTCGACGCAATTTTTTGCCGTAACGTAATGATTTATTTTGATAAAACGACGCAACAGGACATTCTGCATCGTTTTGCTCCGCTGCTTAAGCCGGACGGATTATTGTTTGCCGGGCATTCGGAGAACTTCAGCAACCTTGTGCGCGAGTTTACCCTGCGTGGGCAGACGGTTTATGCGCTGAGTAAGGAAAAAGCATGAGTAAAATCAGGGTATTGTCCGTCGATGATTCCGCTTTGATGCGCCAGATCATGACAGAAATTATCAATAGCCACAGTGATATGGAAATGGTGGCGACGGCGCCGGATCCGTTGGTTGCCAGGGATCTGATTAAAAAATTCAACCCTGACGTGTTAACGCTGGATGTGGAAATGCCGCGCATGGACGGGCTCGATTTCCTTGAAAAATTAATGCGTCTGCGCCCGATGCCGGTAGTGATGGTCTCTTCGCTGACGGGAAAAGGCTCGGAAGTCACGCTGCGCGCACTGGAGTTGGGGGCGATTGATTTTGTCACCAAGCCGCAAATCGGCATTCGTGAAGGTATGCTGGCCTACAGCGAAATGATCGCCGAGAAAGTGCGCACCGCATCGCGCGCACGTATCGCGGCGCATAAACCGATGGCGCCGCCCGTAACATTAAAAGCCGGGCCGCTGCTCAGTTCGGAAAAATTGCTGGTGATTGGCGCGTCAACGGGAGGAACAGAGGCAATTAGGCATGTACTCCAGCCATTGCCGCTCTCAAGTCCGGGTATTCTTATCACTCAGCATATGCCGCCGGGCTTTACCCGCTCCTTTGCCGAACGCTTGAATAAGCTCTGTCAGATAAGCGTAAAAGAAGCGGAAGATGGCGAACGCGTACTGCCGGGACATGCCTATATTGCGCCTGGGGATAAGCATATGGAGTTGTCCCGCAGCGGGGCGAACTATCAAATCAGGATCCACGATGGTCCGCCGGTTAACCGGCACCGTCCGTCGGTGGATGTACTGTTTCATTCGGTGGCGAAACATGCGGGGCGCAACGCCGTGGGGGTGATTCTCACGGGGATGGGCAACGATGGCGCGGCCGGAATGTTAGCAATGCACCAGGCGGGCGCCTGGACGATTGCGCAAAACGAGGCAAGTTGTGTGGTGTTCGGCATGCCGCGTGAGGCCATCAATATGGGTGGCGTCAGCGAAGTGGTCGATCTTAGCCAGGTAAGCCAGCAGATGCTGGCGAAAATCAGTGCCGGACAGGCAATACGTATTTGAACCAGGAGTAATTTTTTATGGCGGATAAAGAACTTAGATTTTTGGTCGTGGATGACTTTTCCACCATGCGTCGCATTGTGCGTAACCTGCTAAAAGAGCTGGGATTTAACAACGTTGAAGAAGCTGAAGACGGTGTTGATGCGTTAAACAAATTGGCGGCGGGTGGTTTCGGTTTCGTTATTTCCGACTGGAACATGCCAAATATGGACGGTCTGGAACTGCTGAAAACCATTCGCGCAGACAGCAATATGGCCTCCTTGCCGGTACTGATGGTGACGGCGGAAGCAAAAAAAGAGAACATCATCGCGGCGGCGCAGGCTGGTGCGAGTGGCTATGTCGTCAAACCGTTTACTGCTGCCACCCTGGAAGAGAAACTCGGTAAGATCTTCGAGAAACTTGGCATGTGATGAGGACTGGATAATGATTCAACCATCAATTAAACCTGCGGACGACCATTCTCCCAGCGACATCATTTCCAGGATCGGCAGCCTGACGCGTATGCTGCGTGATAGCCTTCGCGAATTAGGTCTCGATCAGGCAATTGCGGAAGCGGCGGAAGCGATTCCCGATGCCCGCGATCGCCTGGACTATGTGGTGCAGATGACCGCACAAGCGGCGGAACGCGCGCTGAACAGCGTTGAAGCCTCTCAGCCGCACCAGGATGAGATGGAAAGAGGCTCGAAAGAGCTGAGCAAACGCTGGGACGAATGGTTCGAAAACCCGATTGAGCTGGCCGATGCCCGCGAACTGGTCACCGATACGCGTAAGTTTCTTGGCGAAGTGCCGGGTCACACCAGCTTCACCAACGCCCAGCTGCTGGACATTATGATGGCGCAGGATTTCCAGGACCTTACCGGTCAGGTTATCAAGCGCATGATGGATGTGGTCCAGGAGATTGAACGTCAGCTGCTGATGGTGCTGCTGGAGAACATTCCGGACCAGTCCGCGCGGCCGAAACGTGAAAATGACAGCCTGCTTAACGGCCCACAGCTCGACGCAACCAAAGCGGGTGTGGTGGCAAGCCAGGATCAGGTCGACGACCTGCTCGACAGCCTGGGCTTCTGATTTGCCGGTCAGCTCTCTTCAATTTCTGTGAAGAAGCGTGACCAACGGGCAAAAGCCAAAGGGAAGGGTTTCCTTCCCTTTTTTTGCCTGTCCTGCGTCTTGCATGGAAAAGTGACTTTTCCATAGCGCAGACGTGATGCATTGCCGTAAAACCAATCAACAGATCGGCGAAATTGTCGGTATATTTTCTGTTTTTGTCGGGTTATCTCTGACCTTTGGCTATTTTTTTAACTCATTCCCTTGCCAGTCACGGCCTCATGCCAAACCCTTATCGAAAATTCAAATAGCGAAAACCCCCTGTTTTTAGCGCTTACTCTGCCCATTGGCGCGAAGGCTCTCTGGCAATATGTCATCAAACTAACCCGTGGATGTGTTGCCCGTGGCCTCGGAAGATAACGAAGACAAAACAGAAGCCCCCACAGCGCACCGACTAGAGAAAGCGCGCGAAGAAGGGCAGATCCCCCGATCCAAGGAACTGACATCATTACTGATTATGTTGGTCGGCATCGGCATTCTGTGGTTCGGCGGCGAAGCGTTCGGCCGTAAGCTGTCGCTGGCACTCTCCACCGGGCTGCGCTTCGATCACAAAATTATCAGCGACCAGAATCTGATCCTCGGCAAGATTATCGTGATGCTGAAAAGCGTACTGATGGGCATGTTACCGCTGATGACGGGGGTGGTGATTATTGCGCTGATTGCGCCGGTAATGCTTGGCGGCCTGGTATTCAGCACTAAATCCCTGGAGTTTAAGTTTTCCAAACTCAACCCAATTAGCGGGGTGGGACGTCTGTTCTCGGCGCAGGTCGGTGCGGAGCTGTTTAAAGCGCTGATGAAGGCGCTGTTGATGGGCGGCGTATCCGGGATGTTTTTGTGGCAACACTGGCCGGATATGATGCGCCTGATGAGTGAGTCGCCGCTGACGGCAATGGCCAGCGCCCTTAACCTCGCCGGGCTCTGCGCCATGTTAGTGGCGCTGAGTATTATTCCGATGGTGGGATTTGACGTCTTTTGGCAGATCCACAGCCATGTGAAGAAATTGCGTATGTCCCGTCAGGATATCCGCGATGAATTTAAACAGAGCGAAGGCGACCCGCATATTAAAGGGCGTATTCGCCAGATGCAGCGTGCGGCTGCGCGTCGTCGCATGATGGCCGATGTCCCGAAAGCCGATGTGATTGTCACTAACCCGACACACTACTCTGTCGCGCTGCAGTATGACGAGAACAAGATGAGCGCGCCGAAAGTAGTGGCGAAAGGCGCGGGAATGGTGGCGCTGCGCATTCGCGAGCTGGGCATGGAAAACCGTGTGCCAATCCTCGAAGCCCCGCCGCTGGCGCGTGCGCTCTATCGGCATGCTGAAATTGGTCAACAAATCCCCGGCCAGCTGTATGCGGCGGTTGCCGAAGTGCTGGCGTGGGTTTGGCAGTTGAAACGCTGGCGTCTGTCCGGCGGGCAACGACCTGTTAAACCTGAGAATCTCCCGGTGCCTGAGGCGCTGGACTTTATGAACGAGAAGGACACCGATGGCTAATCTGGTAGCAATGCTGCGTCTGCCCAGCAATCTGAAATCGACCCAATGGCAGGTGCTTGCCGGGCCGGTGCTCATTTTGCTTATTTTGTCGATGATGGTGCTGCCGCTACCGGCGTTTATCCTCGACCTGCTGTTCACCTTTAACATCGCGCTGTCGATCATGGTGCTGCTGGTGGCGATGTTCACCCAGCGCACGCTGGAATTCGCCGCGTTCCCGACCATTCTGCTGTTTACCACCTTGCTGCGCCTGGCGCTGAACGTGGCCTCAACCCGTATTATCCTGATGGAAGGGCATACGGGCTCGGCGGCGGCAGGGCGGGTAGTTGAAGCCTTTGGCCACTTCCTGGTGGGCGGAAACTTCGCCATCGGTATCGTGGTGTTCGTGATCCTCGTTATCATCAACTTTATGGTTATCACCAAAGGTGCGGGACGTATCGCTGAAGTGGGCGCGCGTTTCGTCCTCGACGGGATGCCCGGTAAACAGATGGCTATCGACGCCGACCTCAACGCCGGGATTATTGGTGAAGATGAAGCGAAACGTCGCCGCTCTGAAGTAACTCAGGAAGCAGACTTCTACGGCTCGATGGACGGTGCGAGTAAATTCGTTCGCGGTGACGCCGTCGCCGGGATCCTGATCATGGTGATTAACGTCATCGGCGGGTTGCTGGTGGGCGTTTTGCAGCATGACCTGTCGATGGGCGATGCTGCGCAAAGCTATACCCTGCTGACCATTGGTGACGGCCTTGTCGCACAGATCCCGGCGTTGGTTATCTCGACCGCAGCGGGCGTTATCGTAACGCGCGTCAGCACCGATCAGGATGTCGGCCAGCAGATGGTCGGCCAGCTGTTCAGCAACCCACGGGTGATGATGTTAAGCGCCGGTGTGCTCGGACTGCTGGGGATGGTGCCGGGGATGCCGAACTTCGTCTTCCTGCTGTTTACCGCCGCGCTGCTGGGTCTGGCCTGGTGGCTGCGGGGTAAAGAGCAGGTCGCGCCTGCAGAAGCCGCGCCGATGAATAAATTGCCGGAAAATACCCAGGCGGTGGAAGCCACCTGGAACGACGTGCAGCTGGAAGATTCTCTCGGTATGGAAGTGGGCTACCGCCTGATCCCGATGGTCGATTTCCAGCAGGATGGCGAGCTGTTAGGCCGTATCCGCAGTATTCGTAAGAAATTCGCCCAGGATATGGGCTTCCTGCCGCCGGTGGTGCATATCCGTGACAATATGGATCTGCCGCCCGCGCGCTACCGTATCCTGATGAAAGGGGTAGAGATTGGCAGTGGCGAAGCCTATCCGGGACGCTGGCTGGCAATTAACCCTGGCACGGCTGCGGGTACGCTGCCGGGCGAACCGACCGTCGATCCGGCCTTTGGTCTGGCGGCTATCTGGATTGAGAGCGCACTGAAAGAGCAAGCGCAGATTCAGGGCTTCACCGTGGTGGAAGCCAGTACCGTGGTGGCAACCCACCTGAACCATATTATTAGCCAGTACTCAGCGGAGCTGTTCGGCCGCCAGGAAGCGCAGCAGTTGCTCGACCGGGTTAGCCAGGAGATGCCGAAGCTGACGGAAGATTTAGTTCCGGGCGTGGTCACCCTGACGACGCTGCACAAAGTGCTGCAAAACCTGCTGGCGGAGAAAGTGCCGATTCGCGATATGCGTACCATTCTCGAAACCCTGGCCGAGCATGCGCCGTTGCAAACCGATCCGCACGAACTTACGGCGGTGGTGCGTGTTGCGTTGGGTAGGGCGATCACGCAGCAGTGGTTCCCCGGTAACGATGAAGTGCAGGTTATCGGTCTGGATACGCCGCTGGAACGTTTGCTGCTGCAGGCATTGCAGGGCGGCGGCGGGCTGGAGCCGGGTCTTGCGGATCGTCTACTGGAGCAAACTCAACAAGCGCTGGCGCGCCAGGAGATGTTGGGTGCGCCGCCGGTGTTGCTGGTCAACCATGCGCTGCGCCCGCTACTGGCACGTTTCCTGCGCCGTAGTCTGCCGCAGCTGGTGGTGCTGTCGAATATGGAGATGTCTGACAACCGCAGTATTCGTATGACTGCCACCATCGGGGGCAAATAATGCGTTATCTCGCCTGGTTAATCGCCTTACCACTTTTGGCTCAAGCCGCTGTTCAGGGTATTGGTGAAGGAATGTGGCAGGCCAGCAGTATCGGCATCCGGCTGGATAACCGTGGCGTGGTGGCCTCATCATCACCCCTGGGGCCGGAGCAGCCGGTAAACGGGCTGATGACGGATGTCTCCTGGCGCTATGAGCTCAACGGCCCGACGCCCGCCGGACTAGTGGTGCGCCTCTGTTCTCAGGCACGCTGCGTCGCGCTGGACGGGCAGAGCGGCACCACGCGCGCCTTTGCCGATGTTCCGGCACTGGAAGCGCTGCGGTTTGTCTGGGAAGTACCGGGCGGTGGGCGTTTATGGCCGCCGCTGCAGGTGCGCAGCAATAAAGTGCTGGTAAATTACCGTCAGCCCGTCGCGCAAAATTAACTGCCTCGTCTTAACCTGGACGTCTGTTTTTTGCACGATAATCCCGCCGCCCCGGCGGGATTTTGTTATCTGTCCCGCACTTTTTGACCCCGCCTTTTGAGCGAAAAGAAACGCTGTTTTATAAATCAGTGACGCGCGTAATGGCACTCTTTGCATTTTTGCCAGTCGCGCAATATTGATGGCAGAAACATAAAGGTTTCCCAAAGCACATCCTTTTACTTTAGCCGTGTGAGAAATTCCTTTGGCTATGCCGGATCGTCAAAGGTCCCCAAAAATGAACAGGGTTGACGGCAATGAAAACACGAAAAATTGGATTGGCTAATTATCTCGCCTATGGTTCAGGCGATTTTCTGGGTGCGGGTACCACCGCGTTAACCGCAGCATGGTTACTCTACTTCTATACGACCTTTTGCGGGTTGTCGCCTATCGAGGCAACCTTTATCTTCGCAACCGCAAGGGTGCTGGATGCGGTCGTCAGTCCGCTAATGGGCTTTTTAACAGACAACTTTGGTTCGACCTGGCTTGGCAAGCGCTTCGGTCGTCGTAAGTTCTTTATTCTGCTGGGTATTCCCTGCGTGTTCAGCTACTCGATTATGTGGGTAGGGGACATGAGTTTCTGGTACTACCTGGTCACTTATCTGATCTTTGATGTGGTCTACACCATGATTCTGGTGCCGTACGAAACGCTGGTACCGGAAATGACCGATGATTTTAAACAGAAAACCAAATTCTCCGGTGCGCGTATCTCTATGGCGCAGATGTCGGCGATTCTGGCCTCCTTCCTGCCGGGCATTCTGCTCAGCCACTTTGGTAAAGACAACCCGGTCTCCTTCTTCTATGCAAGCCTGGTGTTCTCCGTGCTGTGCGCGGTGATGCTGACCTTCGTCTGGTGTTTTACCTGGGAACGCCCGCGTGAGGACTGGACCGAAGCTGCTTTGCGTGCCGAAGAGGAGAAAAAGAGTCTTTCGCTGGGGCAGAGTTTGCGCCGTCTGTTTGTTGAACTCAGCTCGACTCTGCGTATCAAGATTTTCCGCCAGCACCTGGGTATGTACCTTGGGGGCTATATTGCGCAGGACGTCTTTAACGCCGTGTTTACCTATTACGTGGTGTTTGTGCTGATGCAGGAAGCCTCGCTGGCATCCAACCTGCTGGGTACGATGGCGATTTTCCAGTTTATCGCCGTGATCGCGATGATCCCGCTGTGCATCCGCTTCGGGCCTGCGCCGTCTTACCGGATGGTAGTGGTGCTGTTCGGGTTGAGCGCCGCGTCTTATGCCGTGCTCTATTACGCCGGGCTTAGCGATGTTTACTCGCTGCTGTTGCTGGTTTCCGCCGTTGCCGGTCTGGGACGTGGCGGTATCAACTATGTACCGTGGAACACCTACACCTATATCGCTGACATTGATGAAGTGGTCACCGGCCAGCGTCGCGAAGGTATCTTTGCCGGCATTATGACTTTAACCCGTAAAGCCTCTCAGGCCGGCGCGGTCATGTTGGTAGGGATCATTATGCAGGCTTCCGGCTTTGTTTCCGGCCAGAAAACGCAGGTACCGGAAGTGAGCCACACCATTTTAATGATTATGTGCTTCGGTACTATCGCCGTGCTGTGCTGCGGCTTCCTGGTCTCCTTGCGCTTCAAGCTGAATCTGAAAACCCACAGCGTGCTGCGTGAAGAGACGGCGAAAATGCGCCAGAGCGGCCGCGCCATGCCGGAGAGCATCACACCGCAAGCGCGTGAAACCGTCGAGATGCTGGCAGGTATGCCTTACGAATCCCTGTGGGGTAATAACAATATCGGCTTCCTGAATCGCAATAAGCCAGCCGCGCCAGCATTAAAAGAAGCATCACTGAAATCGACTTACAATTGAGGTTAAGAATATGAAGGTTTGGCCTGTCAAACACAGCCCGTTACTGCGTCAGCCAGAGCGTTTTATCGCCCGTGATGAATTGAAAGCGTTGATCCGTAAGGTGACGCATAACCTGGTCAATATTCACGATAACACCGGCGAGTTCTTACTCCGTCTCGACGATGGGCGCGTGATTGATACTAAAGGCTGGGCTGGCTGGGAATGGACTCACGGTGTGGGTCTGTACGGAATGAATCAGTATTACCGTCAGACCGGCGAAGAAGAGATTCGCGAAGTGATTGATGGCTGGTTCGCCGACCGCTTCGCGGAAGGCGCTACCACCAAAAACGTTAACACGATGGCACCGTTCCTGACGCTGGCTTATCGCTATGAGGAGACGGGCAATCCAACGTATCTTCCCTGGCTGGAAAGCTGGGCCGAGTGGGCGATGAACGAGATGCCGCGCACCGACTGCGGCGGGATGCAGCACATTACGCTGGCGGAAGAGAATCACCAGCAGATGTGGGACGACACGCTGATGATGACGGTGTTGCCGCTGGCGAAAATCGGTAAGCTGCTCAATCGCCCGGAATACGTGGAAGAGGCGGTGTATCAGTTCCTGCTGCATGTGCAGAATCTGATGGACCGGGAAACCGGGCTGTGGTTCCACGGCTGGAATTACGACGGTCACCATAATTTTGCCAACGCTCGTTGGGCGCGCGGTAACAGCTGGCTGACCATCGTTATTCCGGATTTCCTTGAGCTGGTGGATCTGCCAGAAAACAATGCGGTGCGTCGTTATCTGGTGCAGGTGCTGAATGCGCAGATTGCCGCGCTGGCGAAATGTCAGCATGAAAGCGGTCTGTGGCATACGCTGCTTGACGATCCGAACTCTTACCTGGAAGCCTCAGCGACCGCTGGTTTTGCCTACGGCATCCTGAAAGCACTGCGTAAGCGTTATATCAGCGCAGACTACACGGAAGTGGCGGAAAAAGCGGTGAAAGCGATTGTTAATAATATCTCGCCGGAAGGGGAGCTGTTGCAGGTATCGTTCGGCACCGGGATGGGGAGTGATCTGGAGTTTTACCGCCAGATCCCGCTCACCTCAATGCCCTACGGCCAGGCGATGGCGATGCTGTGTTTGACTGAGTATTTGCAAAGATATTTCTGATAATGCAAAAATAAAAAACCCCGGGCAACCGGGGTTTTTTATTTGAGAGCGAGGCTGTTGATATTAATGCGATGAATCCCGGCAGCAGCTTTAAATTCAGCTTGCAGTAAACATCGCTATTTGCTGATTTTTCAACGTGTCTATCTTTTCGCTTAACTTTATCTTTTCATCAGCCTTTGCATAATCAGCCTGCGACATAAAATTAACTAATTTTTCCACGTCTTCAGCGGTTTTAACGATGACAAATTCTCTTTTCTGATTAATGAAAACGACGGCATTTTTCTTCCGCATCAGTAGTTCAATAACATTACTCAGGGTGCCGGTACTTTTGCTATCCCATATCATAAGACCACAATCTGCCGTCTCAGCCATCTGTAAATCTTTAGCGGTGTAAAAATCACGCGTTCCGCGCCGAAAATCGGTTTTCACGACCTGTACAGGCCAGCCACCAATATTGTTTCGTGGCTTAGGAGAGCTACTAAAGATCGTTGCGCTATTACATTGCATCTGCTGCAACGCCTGCTGCACAGAGGAATCTACGCCGTTGGCGTCGCCGACAACCACAGGATAGTTGTTATCGACAATTTTCTTCAAGCGTTCCATGACGAGCGGATCGAGTTTCTTGATGGTGATTGAGCCAGCAATGAAAATCGTCGTCATTTTTATCTCCAGGTCAGTGCAGCAACAAATATTTTGTTCACCCTATTATAATCGCGTAACGTCGCGCATGCAGCTTCCATTGATGCCCCGGTATGGTAGATATCATCTATCAACAACACGTTCCAGCAGCCTTGCTTGCTGATAACAGGATTTACATAAAATCGGTTAGCCAGCGCCGCTACTTTTTGTTGCTTTGTATGCAGATTTTTACTCGAAGCATCTGCAGCCCCTAATGATGTATTTATTAGAAGTTTGTCAAAGCAAGGTCTATTGGCGCGTTGTGCTAATGCTTTTGCAATATCTGTTACAGGCTGACGGGGTCTTATTGTAGATGCGGGCATCGGGACAATGAATCCGACTCGTTCAAATAATGGGTAGGCTTCAATATACAAACATTCAGCCAGGGGGCCAACTTTATTCCAGTCCGATTGATATTTGAGTTGATAGAGTGCTTCACCGACCTCTGTGCGCGCCGTGTCAAAACTATTATAACCCCACTGATTATTCCCGGTGAATATGCTGCGCTTACTGTGTTTGTCCATCACAACACCAAAATCCCAATTGCCGCTGATTTCCTTGATATTTACTTGCATGGTTGATCCCTCTTTATTTAACTGCCATAAGGCAGCATGCTGAAAGAGAGAATCATCATACAAAGCAATCTGTTAGTTCATTCTTTTGATCACAACCTCGCCCGAATAAGGACTTCTACCGAATGCTGGCATTGGATTTGGCAGGAGGTTTAAAAGACCAACAGAACTGTGCGGGTCAGAGATTGAAACTGAAGGAATAGTGTCGCATAAAAAACTGCATCCTTATTCGTTGGGAATCCAACTTTCGGGATGCAGTTCAGCAAACGGGGTTTTACACCTGAAACGGCGCGATTACATGCGTTCGACGGTTTCGATACCCAGCGTATCCAGGCCCAGCTTCAGGGTTTTCGCCGTCAGCAGCGCCAGCTTCAGGCGGCTTTGACGGATCTCTTCGCTTTCGGCGGTAAGGATCGGGCAGTGCTCGTAAAAACCGGAGAACAGGCCCGCCAGATCGTACAGATAGGCACACATAACATGCGGCGTCCCTTCGCGGGCAACAACGGTCAGGGTTTCTTCAAACTGCATCAGACGTGCG
This sequence comes from Enterobacter sp. Bisph1, assembly GCF_000814905.1. Taxonomy (GTDB): domain Bacteria; phylum Pseudomonadota; class Gammaproteobacteria; order Enterobacterales; family Enterobacteriaceae; genus Kosakonia. Next base: position 238,345 of record NZ_JXAG01000035.1, on the reverse strand, counting down.
GCCAATTGGGATTCACGCTCTTCGGCAATCACTACCGGCGCATTTGTCAGCACGCTCTCGTCGATGCCCGACTTGCGGAATACTGACAGTACGCGCGTGTAGGCGTATTGCATATAGGGTGCCGTATTGCCTTCGAAGGCCAGCATATTGTCCCAGTCGAACACGTAATCGGTGGTGCGGTTTTTCGAAAGATCTGCATATTTCACCGCGCCAATGCCGACCGTGTTAGCCAGCTTCTCCAGCTCATCGGCGGGCATATCCGGGTTCTTTTCCGCGACCAGGCGACGGGCGCGCTCCAGCGCTTCATCCAGCAGATCGGCAAGTTTTACCGTACCGCCCGCGCGGGTTTTGAACGGTTTGCCGTCTTTGCCAAGCATCATGCCGAACATATGGTGTTCCAGCGGCACGGAATCCGGCACATAGCCAGCTTTGCGCACGATGGTCCACGCCTGCATCAGGTGCTGATGCTGACGAGAGTCGATGTAATAGAGTACGCGATCCGCATGCAGCGTTTCGTAACGGTATTTCGCGCAGGCAATATCCGTGGTGGTATAGAGATAGCCGCCATCCTTTTTCTGGATGATAACGCCCATCGGCTCGCCTTCTTTGTTTTGGTATTCGTCGAGGAACACCACCGTCGCGCCTTCGCTCTCGACCGCCAGACCTTTGGCTTTCAGATCCGCCACGATGCCCGGCAGCATCGGGTTATACAGGCTTTCGCCCATCACATCTTTGCGGGTTAGCGTTACATTCAGGCGTTCGTAGGTAATCTGGTTCTGACTCATGGTGATGTCGACCAGCTTGCGCCACATCTCACGGCAATATTCGTCACCGCCCTGCAGCTTCACCACGTAGGCGCGCGCACGTTCTGCGAACCCGGCATCTTCGTCATAGTGCTTTTTGGCTTCACGGTAGAAACCTTCGAGATCCGCCAGCGCCATTTCGCCCGCGTTTTCCTGCTGCTTCAGCTCAAGGAAGGCAATCAGCATACCGAACTGCGTCCCCCAGTCGCCAACGTGGTTAGCGCGGATGACGTTATGGCCGAGGAACTCCAGCGTACGGACCGACGCATCACCAATAATGGTTGAACGCAGGTGACCGACGTGCATCTCTTTGGCGACGTTCGGCGCGGAGTAATCGATAACCACCGTTTGCGGCTCGGGCTGCGTTACGCCGAGGCGTTCGGATTTCAGCGCGGCATCAACCTGGGCGGCCAGGTACTCAGGGGCGAGAAAAATATTGATAAAACCCGGACCGGCGATTTCGACTTTATTGGCAATCCCATCAAGAGAGAGGTGAGACAGAACCTGCTCGGCCAGTTGTCGCGGCGCCATGCCCAGTTTTTTCGCAACCGCCATCACGCCGTTAGCCTGATAGTCGCCAAACTGAATTTTTGCTGATTGACGAACCTGCGCTTCGCAATCTGCTGGCGCGCCTGCCGCAATCATGGCCTGACTGACTTTTTCTGAGAGAAGAGCCTGAATATTCACCGGGATACCTTACTTTGAGGACACCGCGTAGCAGATGCAGCGTCCGGGTGTTTAATAAAGGCGGGAGTATACTGCAAATGCCCGGTGGCGTCAGCACTGCATAACAGGGTAGATTATGCCCTTTGTTATGACTTGCGAGCACCGTTATGCGCCCCTGGCAAACTATTGAAGAGTTGCAGGATATCGTGGAAGATTTGCCGCGTTTTGCTGCTGATTTGCACCATTTAACCTCCCATCTGAAACTGGATATCGCTCCGTTAAACGCCGATCATATCTCGCTGCGCTGCCATCAAAACGCCACGGCGGAACGCTGGCGGCGCGGCTTCGAACAGTGTGGCGTTACGCTTTCGGAAAACATCATCAATGGTCGACCCATTTTGCTGTTCAAACTGCATGAACCGATCTGCGTCGCGCACTGGCAGTTTACGGTGATTGAACTGCCGTGGCCGGGGGAAAAGCGTTACCCGCACGAAGGCTGGGAGCACGTCGAAATTGTGCTGCCGGGCGATGTCGCCACACTTAACGCCCGCGCGCTGGCGCTGCTGGCGGATGAAGGTTTAAGCCAGCCGGGCATTTGGGTGAAAACCAGCTCGCCAAAAGGCGAACGCGAACGGCTGCCTAATCCAACACTGGCGGTCACGGACGGCAAGGTCACCGTCAAGTTCCATCCGTGGAGCATTGAAGAGATTGTTGCCAGCGAACAGTGAAGTCCGCTGCTGTAAATGCATACGTGCAAAGCCGTTGCTGAATAGACAGAGGGAGATGAAATGGCATTACTGGAAATTTGTTGTTACGGGGTCGATGACGCGGTGATTGCCGAACAACGCGGCGCCGATCGCATTGAATTTTGCGCTGCGCCGAAAGAGGGCGGTTTAACCCCGTCCTTCGGTGCGTTAAAGGCCATTCGTCAGGCAGTAAGTATTCCGGTTCATCCGATCGTGCGCCCGCGCGGCGGCGATTTTTGCTATCGCGCCGATGAGTTCGCCGCCATGCTGGAGGATATCACTGCGCTGCGTGAACTGGGTTTTCCAGGGCTGGTCACCGGCGTGCTAACGGAGGACGGCGAGGTTGATCGTGCCCGCATGAAGGAGATTATGCAGGTCGCGCAGGGAATGGCGGTGACTTTTCATCGTGCTTTCGATATGTGCGCACATCCGCTACAGGTGTTTGATACCTTAGCGGAATTAGGGGTAAGCCGCGTGCTTACTTCCGGGCAGCAATCGTCGGCGGAAAAAGGACTTTCATTTATTAGGGAACTAAATAGCCGATCGGGTGTTCCAATCATTATGGCCGGCGCAGGTGTGCGTCCGCAGAACCTCGACATGTTTCTTGATGCGGGAATTAAAGAGGTGCATAGCTCGGCGGGTCGCTGGACCGCATCGCCGATGCGCTATCGCAATCCAGGATTATCGATGTCATCAGATGCAACGGCGGATGAATATGCCCGCTACGGTGTAGATGGTGACGCGGTGGCGGTGATGAAAGAGCAAATTTTGCGCCGTCGCCCGTAACAGTTTTTACCGCGCATCATGTCGCCCAATATGATGCTTGTTTGTACCAGGCCCCTGCCATTAACAGGGGCCTTTTTTTGTCTTATGGTTTGCGGGCAATCAACACCGCGCGAACCGGTGCCGGATAGCCTTCAAGGGTTTTGCTGCTGTCATTGGGATCGAGGAAATCCGCCAGCGATTCCGTCACCATCCACGAGGTACGACGCTGCTCCTCGAGGCTGGTTACGCCCATATCCACAATACGCACATCCACAAAGCCGCATTTTTCCAGCCAGTTTTTCAGCGCTGCCGCAGAGGGGATAAAGTAAACATTACGCATCTGCGCGTAGCGTTCACCGGGCACCAGCACGCTATTTTCATCGCCCTCTATCACCAGCGTTTCCAGCACCAGTTCGCCCTCTTTGACCAGTTGATCTTTTAACTGCCATAAGTGTTCAAGGGGAGAGCGACGATGGTAGAGCACGCCCATGGAAAAGACCGTATCGAAGGCATTCAGGGCCGGAAGCTGTTCAATGCCCAGCGGCAATAAATGCGCGCGACGATCGTCACCCAGCAGCTTACGCACGGCTTCAAACTGGCATAAGAACAGCTGAGTTGGATCGATACCGACCGCCAGCTGCGCGCCTTCGCCGACCATCCGCCACAGGTGGTAACCGCTGCCGCAGCCAACATCGAGAATGGTACGGCCTTTTAACGGGGAGAGGTGCGGACGTACGCGCTCCCATTTCCAGTCGGAACGCCATTCCGTATCGATATCAATGCCGTACAGTGAAAAGGGCCCTTTGCGCCATGGCATCAGGTTACGCAGCAGGGTTTCCATCCCTTTAAGCTGCCCGGCGCTAAGAGGCTCGGCGCTTGCTGCCGTCACGCTATGCAGCAGGTCGAGCTGTACTGGCACGATGGTGGGCAGGAATTCTACCGCGTTGTTCCACTGCTTAAATTGCCCGTGCAGGGATTCACGCTGCCATGCGGCGATTTGCGCGGGTAAGGTTTCCAGCCAGTGGGCGAGGGTACCGGTGGCGATTTGCTGATAAAAACGGCCGAACTCGATCATGCTGCAACCGCCTTCAACGCCACCAGCGAACCGAAGTTAAAGCACTGGAACCACAGCTCGCTGTGCTCGAAACCGGCACTGCGCAGGCGCGCTTTATGCGCTTCTACAGAGTCCGTCAGCATCACGTTTTCCAGCATGCTGCGTTTCTGGCTGATCTCCAGCTCGCTGTAGCCGTTAGCGCGTTTAAAATCGTGGTGCATATTGAACAACAGTTCGCCAACGGTGCGGTCTTCAAAACTGAATTTTTCCGACAGCACTAACGCGCCGCCGGGGTTCAGCCCCTGATAAATTTTCTGCAACAGCTTTAAGCGGTCGTCCGGGTCAAGAAACTGCAGGGTAAAGTTGAGCACCACCATCGAGGCGTTTTCGATTGTAATATCGCGGATATCGCCTTCGATAATCTCGACCGGCGTCGGCGCTTTGTAGGCGTCGATATGACGACGGCAGCGCTCTACCATGGCGGGCGAGTTGTCGACCGCGATAATTTTACAGCCATCGTGCAGGATGTTACGGCGCACCGAAAGCGTCGCCGCGCCCAGTGAGCAACCGAGATCGTAGACCTGCGTTGCGGGCTGGACGAAGCGCTCCGCCAGCATGCCGATCATCGAGATAATGTTGGAGTAACCCGGTACGGAACGCTGGATCATGTCCGGGAAGACTTCGGCTACCCGTTCGTCAAAGGTCCAGTCGCCCAGGCGGGCGATAGGCGCGGAAAAAAGCGTGTCGCGGTGAGACATAGTGTATAGATCCGGGAAAACAAAGGGCCGTATTGTGCGCTAATGCACGGAGAAAACCAACTCCCAGGGCATATACCACAGATTCGCCAGCACCATCAGCAGCAGCGAACAGAAGGTTGCGCCCATACCGGAACGACGCCAGCGGATCAGGCGGTGATGAAAGCCGTAATAATGCATCAGGCGACCGGCGATCAGCAGCACCCCGCAAACATGCACCAGCCAGGTCTGCGCGCCATCCATCTCCATAAACAGCATCAGGATAAGAGCAACAGGAAGGTATTCCACCGCATTACCGTGAATGCGTATCGCGCTTTGCAGCTCGCTAAAACCGCCATCGCCGTAGCTGACGCGGTATTGCGTACGCAGGCGAATAACGTCAAACGAAAATTTGATCAGTAACATTGCACCCAGCACGGCATAAAGCGCGCTAACCATACTAACTCCCTTTAAGGCTCTGGAGACCGCTTAACAATGATAGGTGTTTCGCTCAGAAAAGAGAAGATTGCTGCGGCAGCGCAGGGACAGGGCCAACGCCCGGTAAGGCTTTCTGCAAATCCGGCCATAGAGTTTGCACCAGTTCCGGTGCCTGGGCGAGATCGGGGGTATGTAAAAATAGCCATGGCGTGGCGGTGTGTTCCCACAGCGGCAGTTTTTCCAGCCAGACGGCAAACAGCTGGCGATTTTGTTCCATATTGTCGCTACCGATAAAACGCACCAGCGGATCCTGCGCGGTAACAAGAGCGTGCACCGGCACTTTCGGCTTTTGCTGCTGCGCCTCAATCACCGCTTTACTGCGTGCGATAGCGCTGTGCACCGGTCGGCTGTCAAGGATCACGCGGTTCACGCCGCGCGCATGCAATCCCTGATTAAGGGCTTTTTCCTCTTCGCCTTTGGCGAAAAAAAGCGGATGGCGCACTTCAACGCCGTAGGTGAAATCATTAGGCAGCGCGTCGAGAAACGCCCACAGGGCAGGGAGGTCGGCCGGGGAAAAGGTGGCCGGCAGCTGCAGCCAGTACTGGCCTATACGGTTGGCCAGCGGCGATAAGCGATCAAAAAACTCCGTGGTCAAATCGCGACAGTCACGTAGCCCCGCCTGGTGGGAAATGGTGGCGGGAAATTTAAAGCAGAAGCGGAAATTATCCGTTGTCTGCTCCCGCCAGCGCGTAACGATTTCTGCTTTCGGCAAAGCGTAAAGGGTGGTATTGCCCTCGACACAGTTAAAGTGACGGGCGTACTCTTCCAGGCTGCTGATGCCAAGGCGCACCCATTTCGGGTGCGACCATTGCGGCAGGCCGATATAGATCATAACGCGCTAAGGATCTCGTCCGTGCTGCGCACGCGACCGATACGCGGGAAGATATACGTCATGCTCCCGGTGTGCTGTTCGCTGCTGCCGGCGCTGCAGGCATCTTCGGCAATCACCAGCGAGAAACCAAGCTCCCAGGCGTTACGCGCGGTGGATTCGACGCCGATATTGGTGGAAATACCGCACAGCACAATGGTGTCGATGCCGCGACGGCGCAGCTGCAGTTCCAGATCGGTGCCATAAAACGCGCCCCACTGGCGTTTAGTGATTTCGATATCGCTCTCTTGTTTGCCCAGTGCCTGCGGGTAAACCCACCAGTTGTCCGGCAGGCTATGGCCGCCTGTCGCGACATCGACAGGCTGTTTTAGCGCTTCGGTAAAATCAGCGGACCAGCCGACGCGTACCAGAATCACCGGTGCACCGTTGGCGCGGAATTTTTCAGCAAGTTTCGCGGCGCGATCGACCACCTGTTGCGCCGTGTGCGGGCCGCCAGCGAAAGGCAGAATGCCTTCCTGTAAATCGATCACCACCAGTGCGGTCTTCTGCGCATCAAGCTTAAGCATATGAACTCCTGAAAAATGAAAAGTTGGGATACCTTACGCGTGATGCGTGCCGGGTCCGTTGAGAAATTTTGTTAAATTTTGTGAGAATGCGCAATAAGCGCGCAGCAAACGCGCGTACGAACCGTCGCGGGCTTATCGTCAGTGAGAATTTCCAGTATAATAGCCCCCTTTTTTCATCCAGTTGTGACATACGAAAATTGCTGCCACCGAAGTGCCTGCCCCGCAGGCGGCGGGTCGCGCGCAGCTAATTCAAGGGATATCTCATGCGTACAGTATATTGCGGGCAGCTCAATCAGTCCCATGTTGGACAGCAAGTAACGCTTTGTGGGTGGGTCAACCGTCGTCGTGACCTCGGTAGCCTTATCTTTATTGATATGCGCGATCGTGAAGGTATCGTGCAGGTGTTTTTCGACCCGGACCGTCAGGATGCGTTCCAGCTCGCCTCTGAACTGCGTAATGAGTTCTGCATTCAAATCACCGGTACCGTACGTGCTCGCGATGGCAAAAACATCAACAAAGATATGGCTACCGGTGAAGTGGAAGTGTTCGCGACCGAGCTGAATATCATTAACCGCTCAGATGTGCTGCCCCTTGACTCCAACCATGTTAATACCGAAGAAGCGCGCCTGAAATATCGCTACCTCGACTTGCGTCGCCCGGAAATGGCCCAGCGCCTGAAAACCCGCGCGAAAATCACCAGCTTTGTGCGCCGTTTTATGGACGATCACGGCTTCCTCGATATCGAAACGCCGATGCTGACTAAAGCGACGCCGGAAGGTGCGCGTGATTACCTTGTGCCTTCCCGCGTACATAAAGGTAAGTTTTACGCGCTGCCGCAGTCACCTCAGCTGTTTAAACAGCTGCTGATGATGTCCGGTTTTGATCGTTACTATCAGATAGTTAAATGTTTCCGCGACGAAGACCTGCGCGCTGACCGCCAGCCGGAATTTACCCAGATCGATGTGGAAACGTCATTTATGACCGCGCCGCAGGTGCGTGAAGTGATGGAAACGCTGGTACGTGAACTGTGGCAGGAGATTCGCGGCGTCGATCTCGGCGACTTCCCGGTAATGACCTTCGCCGAAGCGGAGCGTCGCTACGGCTCCGATAAGCCGGATCTGCGTAACCCGATGGAGCTGGTGGACGTGGCCGATCTGCTGAAAGCGGTCGAGTTTAAAGTCTTCTCCGGTCCGGCAAACGATGCGAAAGGCCGCGTTGCCGCACTGCGTGTGCCAGGTGGCGCACAACTTAGCCGTAAACAGATTGACGACTACGGCAAGTTTATCGAAATTTACGGGGCGAAAGGCCTGGCTTACATTAAAGTCAATGAAGCGGCGAAAGGCCTTGAAGGTATTACCAGCCCGGTGGCGAAGTTCCTCAATGCCGACATCGTGAGCGCGATCCTCGAGCGCACCGGCGCGCAGGATGGCGACATGATCTTCTTCGGCGCGGATAACAAAAAAGTCGTTGCCGATGCGCTGGGCGCGCTGCGTCTGAAGCTGGGCAAAGACCTGAATCTGACGGACGAAGGGAAATGGGCGCCGCTGTGGGTGATTGACTTCCCGATGTTTGAAGACGACGGTGAAGGCGGTCTGACTGCGATGCACCATCCGTTCACCTCGCCGAAAGACATGACCGCGAGCGAGCTGAAAGCCGCGCCGGAAGAGGCCGTGGCCAACGCATACGATATGGTGATTAACGGCTATGAAGTCGGCGGTGGTTCGGTGCGTATTCATAGCGGCGAAATGCAGCAGACGGTGTTTGGCATTCTGGGCATTACTGAACAGGAACAGCGCGAGAAATTCGGCTTCCTGCTTGATGCGCTGAAATACGGTACGCCGCCTCATGCGGGCCTGGCATTTGGTCTGGATCGTCTGACCATGCTGCTGACCGGCACCGACAATATCCGTGACGTTATCGCCTTCCCGAAAACTACGGCGGCGGCCTGTCTGCTGACGGAAGCGCCGAGCTTCGCTAACCCGGCTTCACTGGCTGAACTGAGTATTTCCGTGGTCAAAAAAGAGACGCCGGAGAATAAATAAGATGGCCTTTAAGCATCCCGTTTCCGTGCTGGTGGTGATTTATGCCGAGGACACGAAACGGGTGCTGATGTTACAGCGACGCGATGATACTGAATTTTGGCAGTCGGTCACCGGCAGCCTTGAACCGGGGGAAAGCGCGTCGCAAGCCGCCATGCGTGAAGTAAAGGAAGAGGTCGACATTGATGTTGCGCTTGAGCAACTGGCCTTAGTCGACTGTCAGCGCACGGTGGAGTTTGAAATATTTAGTCATTTACGTCATCGCTATGCGCCGGGCGTTACGCACAACACCGAATCGTGGTTTTGTCTTGCGCTGCCCCATGAGCGCCAGATCGTTTTCTCTGAACATCTGGCCTACCGCTGGCTTGATGCCCCTGCAGCGGCGGCATTAACCAAGTCGTGGAGCAACCGGCAGGCGATTGAAGAATTTGTTATTAACGCCGACTGATTTTCCGCAAAATTTCAGTGCCCAGGCGGTGGCAATCCCGGACATCATCCGCGCTTATATTCTAAGCGGCGGGTGTGCAAGGGAGCCCCGAACGGATGCTGGAAGGCTGCAGAAAAAGGCTTTATTGGAGAGTTTTTTATGGCAGGTCATAGTAAATGGGCCAACACCAAACACCGCAAAGCGGCACAGGATGCCAAACGCGGTAAGATCTTTACCAAAATTATTCGCGAACTGGTGACGGCAGCCCGTCTCGGCGGCGGCGACATCGCGTCCAACCCGCGTCTGCGCGCAGCGGTGGATAAAGCGCTGTCCAACAACATGACCCGCGACACCTTAAACCGTGCTATCGCGCGTGGTGTCGGCGGCGATGATGACGCGAACATGGAAACCATCATTTATGAAGGTTACGGCCCTGGCGGCACGGCGGTAATGGTGGAGTGTCTGAGTGACAACCGCAACCGTACCGTAGCGGAAGTACGTCATGCATTCAGCAAATGCGGCGGTAACCTCGGCACCGACGGTTCTGTAGCCTATCTGTTCAGCAAAAAAGGCGTCATCTCCTTTGAAGCGGGTGATGAAGACACCATTATGGAAGCCGCGCTGGAAGCGGGTGCGGAAGATGTGGTGACCTTCGATGACGGCGCAATCGACGTTTATACTGCGTGGGAAGAGATGGGCACGGTGCGTGACGCGCTCGAAGCCGCCGGTCTGAAAGCCGACAATGCCGAAGTCTCCATGATCCCGTCCACCAAAGCGGACATGGATGCAGAAACGGCACCTAAATTGCTGCGTCTGATCGATATGCTGGAAGATTGCGACGACGTGCAAGAGGTTTATCACAACGGCGAGATCTCTGATGAGGTTGCGGCGACGCTGTAATGTCGTTGCCTGAGCCGTTTTTAACCGGAGACGCATAATGGCGATTATTCTCGGTATCGATCCGGGTTCGCGCGTGACCGGTTACGGCGTGATCCGCCAGACGGGACGGCTGCTGACCTATCTGGGCAGCGGCTGTATCCGTACCAAAGTGGAGGATTTACCGTCGCGTCTGAAGCTGATTTACGCAGGCGTGACGGAGATCATCACCCAGTTTCAGCCGGATTTTTTCGCCATTGAGCAGGTCTTTATGGCGAAAAATGCCGATTCAGCGTTGAAGCTGGGGCAGGCGCGCGGCGTGGCGATTGTCGCTGCCGTCAATCAGGACTTACCGGTGTTTGAATATGCTGCACGGCAGGTCAAACAGACGGTGGTCGGGATTGGTAGCGCGGAAAAAGCGCAGGTGCAGCATATGGTGCGAACCTTGCTGAAACTGCCGGCGAATCCGCAGGCGGATGCCGCCGATGCGCTGGCTATCGCCATTACCCATTGCCATGTCAGTCAGAATGCCCTGCAGGTGAGCAGCTCGCGGCTCAACCTGGCGCGCGGGCGATTACGCTAAAAAGCGCCGGTTAACCGGCGCTTTTTTCTAATAACGAGCCGATTTTACCCGCATCTTCTTGCGTCGAAGGGTTATAAACCACCATCGTCAGATCCGGCTGGCCCTCCACGCAAAAACTTGAATACTCCAGCGACAGTCGACCCACTGCGCCATGCAGCAGAATTTTGGTGCCTTCTCCCATTACCTCAACATCGTTATTGCCCCACAGCTCGGCAAACTCAGGCGAAGCCGCGCTGAGTTCCTCCACCAGCGGGCGAATCTCAGCGCTTGCGCCCGCACGGGTAGCATCGGCGCGAAAGGCGGCGACCAGAAAACGGGCCAGCGCATGCCAGTCGGCCTGCGCGGCGCGCGCCTGCGGATGGAGAAAAATACGCCGCAAAATATTCCGCTCGCGGGCGGGCTGATTGGGGTAATCAGACAGCACGACCGTTGCGGCTTTGTTCCATGCCAGCACATCCCAGGTGGCGTTACGGATCATCGCCGGGCTCAACGGCATACAGTCCAGCACCTTTTGCAGCCGTTCCGTCACCGTACCTTTTGCCAGCGGCTGCACACCAGGCGCACGGCCTAAGGCCAGGTGAAAGAGATGTTCGCGTTCGTGCCCCGTCAGGCGTAGCGCCTGACAAATTCTCTCCAGCACCGGTGCCGAAGGTGTACCGCCGCGACCTTGTTCAAGCCAGGTGTACCAGGTTGCGCTAATGCAGGCCAGATGCGCGACCTCTTCACGACGCAGCCCCGGCGTGCGGCGCCGCGCGGTATGAAAACCCAGCGCGCCGGGATCAAGCTGCGCCCGGCGTGATTTCAGGTAACTGCCCAGATCGTTTGACTGCGTTGCGCTCTGCATCCTGTTAGTCCTTATACCCCGATAACGTCACTACTTTTCACCTCAACGGATATTTATCAGGATAACAGCGCGAGTCAACTTCAGGAGGCACACGCATGCAGGTTTTTCTGACGGGCGCGACCGGATGGGTCGGCGCAAAGGTAGCGGCGGATCTTATCGCCGCCGGGCATAAAGTCACGGGCCTGGCACGCGATGCGCATAAAGCGCAGGCGCTGATCGCCGCCGGGGGAGAGGTAGTTAGCGGAACGCTGGACGACCATCACCTGTTATTCGACGCGGCCTCACGGGCAGACGCGGTGATCCATACCGCTTTCAACCACGATTTTTCCCGCTTCGCAGACAGTTGTCTGCAAGATAGCCGCGCGATAGAAGTGATGGGCGAAGCGCTGGCGGGTAGCCAGCGTCCGCTGCTGGTCACTTCAGGCCTCGCACGAATTGCCGAGGGGCGCCTGGCGACGGAGCGGGATAAACCCGCCAGCAGGGCCGATTTCCTGCGCCGTTCGGAACAGACGGCACAGGCGCTGGTAGCCAGGGGTGTACGCGCCGCCAGCGTGCGTCTGCCACCGACGGTGCATGGTGTAGGCGACCACGGTTTTATCCCGTTTTTAATCGCTCTGGCGAAAGAGACCGGCGTTTCGGCCTGGCCGGGAGAGGGAAACAACCGTTGGGCAGCGGTGCACCGCCTCGATGCGGCGAAGGTTTACCGGCTGGCGCTGGAAAGTGGTGTCACACAAGCGGTCTATCATGCGGTAGCGGAAGAGGGGATCGCCATGCGCGAAATTGCCATTGCTATCGGTAACAAGCTGGGTTTGCCCGCCGAAAGCCGTGATGTGGACCATTTTGGCTGGTTCGCCACCTTTGCAGCGGCAGACATGGCGGCGTCAAGCAAGCAAACGCAGGAGATTTTAGGCTGGCAACCTGTCGAGCGGGATTTACTGACGGATCTGGCGGATGCGGCCTGGTAGTAGAATTCCTGAACCGCCCTCGAGTTTTGCTGTATATTCGGCTGGATATCTATCCAGCCTTTTTTTATCATACGGCATTACCGTTTAAGCCCTTAGCGCAGGAGCGTCACGTGATAGGCAGACTCAGAGGCATTATTGTAGAAAAACAACCCCCGTTGGTGCTGCTGGAAGTGGGGGGCGTGGGATATGAAGTGCATATGCCGATGACCTGCTTTTATGAACTCCCGGAAGCGGGTAAAGAAGCGGTTGTGTTTACGCAGTTTGTCGTTCGCGAAGACGCGCAGCTGTTATACGGTTTTAATAACAAGCAGGAGCGCACGCTGTTTCGTGAGCTAATCAAAACCAATGGCGTTGGGCCAAAACTGGCGCTGGCGATTTTGTCTGGCATGTCGGCAGCGCAATTTGTTAACGCCGTTGAGCGTGAAGATCCCGCTGCGCTGATCAAACTGCCGGGTATCGGTAAAAAAACCGCCGAGCGTTTAATTGTCGAGATGAAAGACCGCTTTAAAGGTTTGCATGGCGATCTGTTTACGCCGGCGGCGGATTTGGTGCTGACGTCTCCGGCAAGTCCGGCGGCGGATGATGCAGAACAAGAAGCTGTTGCCGCGCTGGTGGCGCTGGGCTATAAACCTCAGGAAGCCAGCCGGATGATAAGTAAACTCGCGCGTCCGGATGCCAGTAGTGAAACCCTGATCCGTGAAGCGCTACGCGCGGCGTTGTGAGGTAGAGGATGATAGAAGCAGACCGTCTGGTGGCGCCCGCCAGTGTCAATATGGAAGAGGCTGCAGACCGCGCTATCCGGCCAAAAATGCTCGCAGAGTATATTGGTCAGCCGCAGGTTCGCTCGCAAATGGAGATCTTTATCCAGGCGGCAAAGTTACGCGGTGACGCGCTGGACCATCTGCTGATTTTTGGCCCGCCGGGCTTAGGTAAAACGACGCTGGCGAACATTGTCGCCAATGAGATGGGCGTGAACTTGCGCACCACCTCCGGGCCGGTGCTGGAAAAGGCGGGCGATCTTGCCGCGATGCTTACCAATCTCGAGCCCCACGATGTGCTGTTTATCGATGAAATTCACCGCCTCTCGCCGGTGGTTGAAGAGGTGCTGTATCCGGCGATGGAAGATTATCAGTTGGATATTATGATTGGCGAAGGGCCCGCTGCGCGCTCGATTAAAATCGACCTGCCGCCGTTTACGCTGATCGGTGCCACCACCCGCGCCGGTTCGCTGACATCGCCCCTGCGCGATCGTTTCGGTATTGTGCAGCGTCTTGAGTTTTATCAGGTCGCTGATTTGCAGCATATCGTCGGGCGCAGCGCGCGCCATATGGGGTTGGTGCTGAGTGAAGAAGGCGCGCTGGAAGTGGCGCGTCGCGCGCGGGGTACGCCGCGTATCGCCAATCGTCTGCTGCGCCGCGTACGTGATTTTGCCGAAGTGAAGCACGATGGCGATATTACGGCCGATATCGCCGCCCAGGCGCTGGACATGCTGAATGTCGATGCCGAAGGTTTTGACTATATGGACCGCAAATTACTGCTGGCGGTGATAGATAAGTTCTTCGGCGGTCCGGTTGGCCTGGACAACCTGGCGGCCGCGATTGGCGAAGAGCGTGAAACTATTGAGGACGTGCTGGAGCCTTATCTGATTCAGCAAGGGTTTTTGCAACGTACGCCGCGCGGAAGAATGGCGACGGTGAGAGCGTGGAGCCACTTTGGTATTACGCCACCGGAAATGCCTTGAATTAACGGGCCGGAAGCATCTGCTTCCGGCCTTTCGCATTAGCTGGCGGGTTTTTTCAACATACTGAAGATAAACAGCAGCGCCGCGCACAGCACCACGGATGGACCTGCAGGCGTGTCATAAAACGCTGAAAACGTCAGCCCGCCGGTGACGGCAATCATCCCAATCCCTACCGCAATAGCCGCCATCTGCTCAGGCGTGCGCGCAAAGCGTCGCGCTGTTGCCGCAGGAATAATCAGCAGTGAAGTAATGATTAAGGCTCCGACAAATTTCATCGCCACGCCAATGGTCAGCGCCGTCACCAGCATCAGCAGTAATTTCACGCGTTGCAGTTTTACGCCGTCGACAAAGGCCAATTCCGGGCTGACGGTCATCGACAACAGATTGCGCCATTGCCAGAACAAGATCCCCATTACGACGATAACGCCCAGGGCAATCGCCACTAAATCGTCTGGCGTCACGGCCAGTAAATCGCCAAATAAATACGCCATTAAATCGACACGAATATTCGACATCAGGCTGACCACGACCAGGCCAAGTGAGAGTGCGCTGTGCGCCATAATACCCAGCAAGGTGTCTATCGCCAGGTGCGGACGTTTTTCCAGCCAAACCAGGCCTGTGGCCAGCAGTAGCGTAACGGCGATCACCGCATAAAACGGATTGACGTCGAGCAGTAAACCAAAGGCGACGCCCAACAGGGAAGCGTGCGCAAGGGTATCGCCGAAATAGGACATGCGCCGCCAGACAACAAACGAACCTAACGGACCCGCCGCGCAGGCGAGCATCACCCCGGCTAACCAGCCGGGAAATAACAATTCAATCATGAGTTTCCATTACCCTGGCGCAGCACGATACGACCCTGTAAGTCGTGGCGGTGGTTGTGATTATGGCGATAAATCCCCAGCTGCTCCGCCCCGCGTTGGCCGAACATTGAGATAAATTCGGGATGCATAGAGACCACTTCCGGCGTGCCGGAGCAGCAAATATGATGGTTAAGGCACAGCACCTCATCGGTTTTGGCCATCACCAGATGCAGATCGTGGGAAACCATCAGTACTGCGCAGTCCAGCTCTTTACGCAACTGATCTATCAAATTATAGAGTGCGACCTGACCGTTAACATCAACGCCTTGAGTAGGTTCGTCCAGCACCAGCAACTGTGGCTTATTGAGCAGCGCGCGCGCCAGCAATACGCGCTGGGTTTCGCCACCGGAAAGCTTTTGCAACGGCGCATCTACCAGATGCGCGGCCTGAACACGTTTCAACGCGGGAATAATATCAGCTTTACGGGTGCCTGGACGCAAGCGCATAAAGCGTCCTACCGTTAGCGGCAGCGTAGCGTCGAGATGAAGTTTTTGCGGGACGTAACCGATACGCAGCCCGTGGTCACGCTTGATAACACCGGTGTCGGGTGCTACTAACCCAAGTACCACACGCACCAGCGTCGATTTCCCGGCACCATTAGGGCCTAACAGCGTTAAAATTTTACCGGTGCGTAAATTTAACGAAATGTCAGACAAGACGCGCCTTTGACCAAACGTGACGGTAATATTTTCGAGCGATACAAGATTAGTCATAACATTTAGAGGGTTGCACAAGTTGTAGAATGTTATAATATCACACCAAACTCACTCCTGACGAACAATAGTTGCATTATGTTACATAAAAATACGCTTCTTTGCGCAGCGTTATCCGCTGAGCTTTTAAGTAGCGCAGCACAAACTGCTAACGCTGCTGTCGTGACATCATTAAAGCCGCTGGGGTTTATCGCCTCCGCAATTGCCGACGGGGTAACATCTACTGAAGTGTTACTTCCTGACGGTGCTTCCGAGCATGATTATTCACTGCGTCCCTCCGATGTAAAACGTTTACAGAACGCGGACTTAGTATTTTGGGTCGGACCCGAAATGGAATCCTTTATGTCACGATCTGCCGGACAACTCCCGCCGCAAAAATTGGTGACGATGGCTGAAATCGATGGCGTGAAGGCGTTGCTCATGAAAGGGGCAGATGAGGACGAGGAAGAGCACGATGGCGGGCATCATCATGACGAAAAAGGTGACGCCGATCACCATCACGGTGAGTACAACATGCATCTGTGGCTGTCGCCAGAAATTGCACTGTTGTCAGCTGTTGCAATCCATAAAAAATTAGTGGAAGTTATGCCGCAAAGTCGAGCCAAGCTTGACGCCAATCTGCAGGCTTTTGAAGCATCCTTAGCTCAGGCCGATAAGCAGGTGGGTAATGAGCTGGCACCGCTGAAAGGGAAAGGGTATTTCGTTTTTCATGACGCCTATGGCTACTTTGAAAAACACTACGGGCTGACTCCATTGGGTCACTTTACCGTTAACCCCGAAATTCAGCCTGGTGCGCAGCGTTTACATCAAATCAGAACACAGTTGGTTGAGCAAAAAGCAGTCTGCGTTTTTGCTGAGCCACAGTTCAGGCCAGCGGTCGTAGAAGCCGTCGCCAGAGGGACATCCGTTCGAATGGGAACGTTGGATCCACTCGGTATCGGTATCAAGCCAGGCAAAGAGAGCTATTCGCAGTTCCTTGCCCAGCTTTCTCATCAGTATGCGAGCTGCCTGAAAGGAGAATAACGAGGAAGTGAACACGTGCAACAGATAGCCCGCTCTGTCGCCCTGGCATTCAGTAATTTGCCCCGACCCCATCGCGTTATGCTGGGGTCGCTTACGGTGTTGACACTCACCGTCGCCGTCTGGCGACCCTATGTTTACCATCCTGAATCTACCCCGCCCATCGTAAAATCGATTGAACTGCCGAGGAATGAGATTCGTTCTTTGCTGCCGGAAGCCAGTGAGCCTATCGATCAGACCACCTCCGATGACGACGTAGACGCAATCCCGCAGGATGAACTGGACGATAAAACCGCCAATGAAGCTGGCGTTCATGAATATGTGGTCTCCACCGGCGATACCCTAAGCAGTATTCTTAATCAGTACGGCATCGATATGGGCGATATCAGTCAGCTCGCCGCAGCCGATAAAGAGCTGCGTAACCTGAAAATCGGCCAACAAATTTCCTGGACGCTGACCGACGATGGCGATTTACAGCGCCTGACCTGGGAGATGTCCCGTCGTGAAACCCGCACCTACGACCGCATTGATGGCGGTTTCAAAATGACCAGCGAGTTGCAAAAGGGCGATTGGGTCAACGCGGTGATGAAAGGCACCGTCGGCGGTAGCTTTGTCAGTAGCGCCCGTGATGCCGGCCTCTCTAGTGGTGAAGTCAGCGCGGTGATTAAAGCCATGCAGTGGCAAATGGATTTTCGCAAGCTGAAAAAAGGCGATCAGTTCTCCGTATTAATGTCGCGCGAAATGCTCGATGGCAAGCAAGAACAGAGCCAGCTGCTCGGCGTGCGCTTGCGTTCCGACGGGAAAGATTATTATGCGTTTCGTGCCGAAGACGGCAAATTCTACGATCGTAACGGTACTGGCCTGGCCAAAGGCTTCTTGCGTTTCCCGACGTCTAAACAGTTCCGTATCTCATCAAACTTCGATCCGCGCCGTCTGAACCCGGTAACCGGTCGTATTGCGCCGCATAAAGGGGTGGATTTTGCCTTACCGCAGGGTACGCCAGTGCTGGCGGTAGGCGATGGCGAAGTGGTGGTAGCGAAACGCAGCGGCGCTGCCGGTAACTATGTGGCAATCCGTCATGGACGCACCTATACCACCCGCTATATGCATCTGCGTAAGCTGCTGGTGAAACCGGGGCAGAAAGTCAAACGTGGCGATCGTATTGCGCTTTCCGGCAACACCGGACGCTCTACGGGCCCACATCTGCACTATGAAGTATGGATCAACCAGCAGGCGGTCAACCCGTTAACAGCGAAACTGCCGCGTACAGAAGGGCTGGCCGGTTCGGATCGTAAAGATTATCTGGCGCAGGTGAAAGAGTATTTACCGCAGCTGAGCGTCGACTGATTCGTTTAACAAATGCGCGTCCGAAGCCGATGCCTTAACCGCATCGGCTTTTTCTTTTGTGCGATGGATGGCGTCTCGCTACACTGTCTCATAATTTTACCCAATGATTTCTGGCCTGCGGAAGATGCATGGAAACGACAAAAAATACCGCTGAGTATATCCCCGAGTTTGAAAGTGAATTTCGTCATCCGCGCAACTGGGGCGCGTGGCTTGGGGTGCTGGCTTTTGCTGGCGTTGCATTAATCCCGCCGTCGGTACGCGATCCTGTGCTTGGCAAACTGGGGCGGATGGCCGGCAAGTTAGGCAAAGGCGCGCGACGGCGTGCGCAGATTAACCTCCTTTACTGCTTCCCGGAAAAAAGCGAAGCGGAAAGGGAGGCGATTATTGATGAGATGTTTGCCACTGCGCCGCAGGCGATGGTGATGATGGCGGAACTGGCCATCCGCGGGCCGCAAAAGATCCAGTCGCGCGTGGAGTGGCAGGGCGGTGAGATTATCGATGAGATGCGTCGCAACGATGAGAAGGTCATTTTTCTGGTTCCCCACGGCTGGGGCATCGATATTCCAGCGATGCTGATGGCCTCGCAGGGGCAAAAAATAGCTGCCATGTTTCATAACCAGGGCAATAAGGTTTTCGATTATGTGTGGAATACCGTGCGCCGTCGTTTTGGCGGGCGTCTGCATGCGCGCAATAACGGTATTAAACCCTTTATCCAGTCGATACGACAGGGCTACTGGGGCTACTATCTGCCGGACCAGGATCACGGCGCGGAGCACAGCGAATTTGTTGATTTCTTTGCCACTTATAAAGCGACCCTGCCGGCTATTGGCCGCCTGATGAAAGTGTGCCGCGCGCGCGTGGTGCCCCTGTTCCCTCTGTATGATGCCAAAACGCATCGCTTGATTATTCAGGTTCGACCGCCAATGGATGACCTGCTGACCGCCGATGATATAACGATTGCCAGGCGTATGAACGAAGAGGTGGAAATCTTCGTTGGCCCGCGTCCTGAACAATACACCTGGATCCTTAAGCTGTTAAAAACGCGCAAACCAGGTGAAACCGAGCCTTACCAGCGTCAAGAGCTGTTCCCTAAAAAATGACAACAAAAAGGCCTCGTAAGAGGCCTTAAACTTTTGTGCCCTTCAGCAGCGCTTATTCGACGGTGAGAATACGCGTGGTGTTGGTGGTGCCGATGGTGCTCATCACATCGCCCTGGGTCACGATAACCAGGTCGCCTGACAGCAGGTAACCTTTATCGCGCAGCAGGTTCACGGCATCATTCGCTGCCGCCACGCCGTCGGTGGCGCTGTCAAAGTGCACCGGGGTAACGCCGCGGTACAGCGCCGTCAGATTAAGGGTTCTTTCATGACGCGAGAGAGCGAAAATCGGTAAACCCGAACTAATGCGCGACGTCATCAGCGCCGTGCGGCCAGATTCAGTCATGGTGATGATAGCGGTTACACCTTTAAGGTGGTTTGCGGCATACATCGCCGACATCGCAATCGCTTCTTCTACGTTGTCGAACTGAATATCCAGGCGGTGCTTGGAAACGTTGATGCTGGGGATTTTTTCCGCGCCGAGGCAGACGCGCGCCATTGCGGCAACGGTTTCAGACGGATACTGACCGGCGGCGGTTTCAGCCGATAGCATCACCGCATCGGTGCCGTCCAGCACGGCGTTCGCCACATCCATCACTTCCGCGCGGGTCGGCATCGGGTTGGTAATCATCGATTCCATCATCTGCGTGGCGGTGATCACCGCACGGTTCAACTGACGCGCACGACGAATAAGCGCTTTCTGAATCCCCACCAGTTCCGGGTCGCCAATTTCAACGCCGAGATCGCCGCGAGCCACCATCACCACATCGGAGGCGAGGATAACATCATCCATCGCATCCTGACTGCAGACCGCTTCTGCGCGCTCGACTTTGGCGACAATTTTGGCGTCACAGCCAGCATCGCGCGCCAGACGGCGAGCGTAGTTAAGATCTTCACCACAGCGCGGGAAAGAGACCGCCAGATAGTCAACGCCGATCAGCGCAGCCGTCACGATATCCGCTTTGTCTTTGTCCGTCAGCGCTTCGGCAGAGAGACCGCCGCCCAGCTTGTTAATGCCTTTGTTATTCGACAGCGGGCCGCCTACGGTGACTTCGGTAAACACTTTCATGCCCTGAACTTCCAGCACCTTCAGCTGGACGCGACCGTCGTCAAGCAGCAGGATATCGCCCGGCACCACGTCAGCGGGCAATCCTTTATAGTCGATACCCACTTGCTCTTTGTCGCCTTCGCCTTTGCCAAGGTTGGCGTCAAGCAGGAATTTATCACCGATATTGAGGAAGACTTTGCCTTCCTTAAACGTTGAGACACGGATTTTTGGCCCTTGTAAATCGCCAAGGATAGCCACGTGACGTCCCAGTTTTGCCGCAATTTCACGTACTTTATCTGCACGTAGTTTATGATCTTCAGCTGTACCGTGAGAGAAGTTCATACGCACCACGTTAGCGCCTGCTGCGATCACCTTTTCAAGGTTATTATCGCGATCGGTAGCCGGGCCTAAGGTGGTTACGATTTTGGTTCTGCGAAGCCTTCTGGACATGTAATACTCCGTTGACTAAAAACATGGTGTTGCGTGAACATAAATCCGGTCAGTTAGCGCCCCGCTGTGAAGGGCGATGCGTGAGATCGGACAGCGTAAGAGGTTACCGCTTTTTTATTAACGATTAGTGGTTATCGCTTTTAATAAACAGCTCTTTATCAAAGCGCGATTCTTTCAGTGCTTCTTTGACTCGCTTCAAGTTATCTCTGAATTTCGCCCCACGACGCAAGGTAAAACCTGTTGCCAGCACATCAATCACCGTCAGTTGCGCAAGCCGGGAGACCATCGGCATATAAATATCGGTATCTTCCGGCACATCGAGGGTAATCGCCAGCGTCGCTTCCCGTGCCAGCGGCGTGCCTGCGGAAGTCAGCGCGATGACCATGGCATCGTTTTCACGGGCCAGCTGCGCCAGTTCAACTAAATTCTTGGTTCTTCCTGTATGGGAGATCAACACTACCACATCATCGTCGCTACAATTCATACAGCTCATCCGTTGCAGCACAATATCGTCTGAGTAAACCACCGGGACGTTAAAGCGGAAAAATTTATTCATCGCATCGTGGGCAACCGCAGCGGACGATCCAAGGCCAAAGAAGGCGATTCTCTTCGCCTGGGTCAGCAGATCCACCGCGCGGTTTACGGCGGCCATATCCAGCGATTGACGCACGTGGTCGAGGCTTGCCATAGCGGATTCGAAGATTTTGCCAGTGTAAGCTTCAACACTGTCATCTTCATCGACATTTCGATTAACATAGGGCGTGCCGTTGGCGAGGCTTTGCGCCAGATGCAGTTTGAAATCAGGGAAGCCGCGGGTATCAAGGCTGCGGCAGAAACGGTTTACGGTCGGTTCGCTCACGTCAGCGTCTTGCGCAAGCGCGGCGATGCTTGAGTGAATGGCCTGATCCGGCGCGGCGAGGATCACTTCCGCCACTTTTCGCTCAGATTTGCTAAGGTGTTCCAGCCGTGACTGGATTTTTTCCAGCATATTCATGGGTAATAAGGCACTCATGGTAAAACGATTACACTTTGAGATGAAATCGCGATGCGGTTTAGCCCGATATTACCCTTGCGGCGCACCGAATAGTAAGTAGTGCCAGGAAATGTTGTTGTTTTTTTTCAATACATGATCAGAGTCGGATTTTATTAGCGCCCCGTGCGGCGCATATCCCGCGCGATTCAGGCGGAAAAGGCCTTTATTCATCACAACAAAATAACGCACATCCTGACAAGGCGTAACAGTTTCGGGAATGACGTAAAAGCAGTACAGTGCACTGTAATAAAATTACAACTGAGGCCTGGCTGAAAACTCCAGGATAGCCAACTGAGGAGAAAGACATGGCGGTAATACAAACAGCCCAGGCGTGTGACCTGGTCATTTTCGGTGCCAAGGGCGATCTTGCCCGCCGGAAATTGCTGCCTTCCCTGTACCAACTGGAAAAAGCGGGTCAGATTCACCCGGATACCCGTATCCTGGGCGTCGGCCGCGCTGACTGGGACAAGGAAGCCTATACCAAGGTTGTGCGTGAAGCGCTTGAAACCTTTATGAAGGAAAAGATCGACGAGAGCCTGTGGGACAAATTGTGTAGCCGTCTGGATTTTTGCAATCTTGATGTGAATGACACCGCTGCGTTCAAACGTCTCGGCGAGATGCTGGATCAGAAAAACCGCACCACCATCAACTATTTTGCCATGCCGCCGAGCACCTTTGGCGCAATCTGTAAAGGGCTGGGCGAAGCGAAGCTGAATGCGAAACCTGCGCGCGTGGTGATGGAAAAGCCCCTTGGCACTTCCCTTGCGACATCGCGAGAGATTAATGACCAGGTAGGCGAGTTTTTCGAAGAGTGCCAGGTATACCGTATCGACCATTATCTTGGTAAAGAGACGGTGCTCAACCTGTTGGCGCTGCGTTTTGCCAACGCTCTGTTTGTCAATAACTGGGACAATCGCACTATCGACCACGTGGAGATTACCGTGGCGGAAGAAGTGGGCATTGAAGGGCGCTGGGGCTATTTCGACCAGGCCGGCCAGATGCGCGACATGATCCAGAACCACTTATTGCAAATTTTGTGCATGATTGCCATGTCGCCGCCGTCGGATCTGAGCGCCGACAGCATTCGCGACGAGAAGGTAAAAGTCCTCAAGTCCCTGCGCCGTATCGATCGCACCAACGTGCGCGAAAAAACCGTCCGTGGTCAATACACGGCAGGTTTTGCACAGGGTAAAAAAGTGCCGGGCTATCTGGAAGAAGAGGGCGCGAATAAAAGCAGTAATACCGAAACCTTCGTCGCTATTCGTGTCGATATTGATAACTGGCGTTGGGCGGGCGTGCCATTCTACTTGCGCACCGGTAAACGTTTACCGACGAAGTGCTCCGAAGTGGTGGTCTACTTTAAGACCCCGGAACTGAACCTGTTCAAAGAGTCCTGGCAGGATCTGCCGCAGAATAAACTGACCATTCGCCTGCAGCCGGACGAAGGGGTCGATATTCAGGTGTTGAATAAAGTGCCGGGTCTGGATCACAAGCACAACCTGCAAATCACTAAGCTTGATCTGAGCTACTCCGAAACCTTTAACCAGACCCATCTGGCGGACGCTTATGAGCGCCTTCTGCTGGAAACTATGCGCGGTATCCAGGCGCTGTTTGTGCGTCGTGACGAAGTGGAAGAGGCATGGAAATGGGTCGACTCCATTACCGAAGCCTGGGCGGCAGATAATGACTCGCCGAAGCCTTATCAGGCGGGTACCTGGGGACCGGTTGCCTCGGTGGCGATGATCACCCGCGACGGCCGTTCCTGGAACGAGTTTGAGTAATTAATCCCTGTTATAGGCTGTGTTATTTTACCGGTAACATGATCTAGCACAGCTCTGCGAACATTTTTTCATCTTTCAGGCCCCGACTGGATTCACCAGCGGGGCTTTTTTTATTACACTAGCTGAAGCGATTTTGCCCTTGGGGTGCGGTGCTCAGGTGTTTTTTCCTTGCTAAGGAAAGCTTCTTACACCCTTAATGCCGCTACCCCGGACAGATAAATTTCAGGAGCCTCTATGAACCCTACAATGTTACGCGTAACAAATCGCATTATTGAACGTTCGCGCGAAACCCGCTCAGCATATCTGGCGCGTATTGAACAAGCGAAAAGCGACACCGTGCAACGTTCTACCCTGGCCTGCGGTAACCTTGCACACGGCTTTGCCGCTTGTCAGCCTGACGATAAAGCCGCCCTTAAAAGCATGCTGCGCAACAATATCGCCATCATCACCTCCTATAACGACATGCTCTCCGCACACCAGCCGTATGAAGTCTACCCGGACATTATTCGTAAAGCCCTGCATTCGGTGAATGCGGTCGGGCAGGTTGCGGGCGGCGTTCCGGCGATGTGCGATGGCGTCACGCAGGGCCAGGATGGGATGGAGCTATCCCTGCTGAGCCGCGAAGTAATTGCCATGTCTGCCGCTGTCGGTCTGTCGCACAATATGTTTGATGGCGCGTTGTACCTCGGCGTATGTGACAAAATCGTCCCCGGTCTGGCGATGGCGGCGCTGTCGTTTGGCCATTTGCCCGCGCTGTTTGTGCCGTCAGGTCCGATGGCGAGCGGCCTGGCTAATAAAGAAAAAGTGCGTATCCGTCAGCTTTATGCCGAGGGCAAGGTCGATCGTCAGGCGCTGCTGGAATCAGAAGCGGCCTCCTATCACGCGCCTGGCACTTGTACGTTCTACGGCACCGCCAACACCAACCAGATGGTGATTGAATTTATGGGCATGCAGCTGCCGGGCTCCTCGTTTGTGCATCCGGATGCGCCGCTGCGCAGGGCGCTGACGGAAGCCGCCGCACGCCAGGTTACACGTCTAACGGGCAACGGCAATGAGTGGATGCCCCTTGGCAAGATGATCGATGAAAAAGTAGTCGTGAACGGTATCGTTTCGCTGCTGGCAACCGGCGGCTCAACCAACCACACCATGCACCTGGTGGCGATGGCGCGGGCGGCGGGCATCATTATCAATTGGGATGATTTCTCCGATCTCTCCGATGTCGTGCCGTTGCTGGCGCGCCTCTACCCGAATGGCCCGGCGGACATTAACCACTTCCAGGCCGCGGGCGGCGTACCGGTATTACTGCGTGAGCTGCTCAAAGGCGGTCTGCTGCATGAAGATGTTAATACCGTGGCGGGCTTTGGTCTGACGCGTTATACCCATGAGCCATGGCTGAATAATGGTGAGCTGGACTGGCGCGAAGGGGCGGCGGTTTCTTTAGATGACAGCGTGATTGCCAGCATCGATAAACCTTTCTCGCAGCATGGCGGCACCAAAGTGCTGAGCGGCAACCTTGGGCGCGCGGTTATGAAAACCTCCGCTGTACCGCATGACAATCAGGTAATCGAAGCGCCGGCGGTGGTGTTTGAAAGCCAGCATGACGTATTACCGGCCTTTGAAGCGGGCCTGCTGGACCGTGATTGCGTGGTAGTTGTCCGTCATCAAGGGCCAAAAGCGAACGGGATGCCAGAATTACATAAACTCATGCCGCCACTTGGTGTATTATTGGACCGCCGTTTCAAAATTGCATTAGTTACTGATGGACGGCTGTCAGGTGCATCAGGTAAAGTGCCGTCGGCAATTCACGTTACACCAGAAGCGTATGATGGTGGATTGTTGGCGAAAGTACGTGATGGCGACATTATTCGAGTGAACGGGCAGACCGGCGAATTAACCCTGCTGGTGGATGACAACGAACTTGCCGCACGTCAGCCACATATTCCTGACCTGAGCGCAATGCGCGTGGGCACAGGGCGCGAAATGTTTAGTGCGCTGCGGGAGAAACTTTCCGGTGCGGAGCAGGGCGCGACCTGTATCACTTTTTAAGACGACAAGATTTTAGTTCTGGCGAGAGAAAAACACTGATGAAAAACTGGAAAACGAGTGCGGAAGCAATCCTGAAAACGGGTCCGGTAGTGCCGGTGATCGTAGTGAACAAACTGGAGCACGCCGTACCGATGGCGAAAGCACTGGTTGCAGGCGGTGTTCGCGTTCTGGAAGTGACGCTGCGTACGGCTTGTGCGATGGACGCTATTCGCGCTATCGCCAAAGAAGTGCCTGATGCGATTATTGGCGCAGGTACCGTGCTCAACCCGCAGCAGCTGGCGGAAGTCACCGCCGCTGGCGCGCAGTTTGCGATTAGCCCGGGTCTGACCGAGCCGCTGCTGAAAGCGGCGGTTGAAGGTTCTATCCCGCTTATTCCGGGTATCAGCACCGTGTCAGAATTGATGCTGGGTATGGACTACGGCCTGAAAGAGTTCAAATTCTTCCCGGCGGAAGCGAACGGCGGCACCAAAGCGCTGCAGGCGATTGCTGGCCCGTTCTCGCAGGTGCGTTTCTGCCCGACCGGCGGTATCTCTCCGGCTAACTACCGTGATTACCTGGCGCTGAAAAGCGTGCTGTGTATCGGTGGCTCCTGGCTGGTACCGGCCGACGCGCTGGAAGCGGGCGATTACGATCGCATCACCCGTCTGGCTCGCGAAGCCGTTGAAGGCGCAAAATAATCTTGCGGGCGGGGTTTAAACCCGCCTGATACAAGGCCCGGCCAGTGAAAGCTGACCGGGCTTTTTTTATCCGCCGACGTTTACCGCTGATGCTGCGGCAACTGCGCGTTGTACCGCTTCTTCAACGTTTTTGCCCACCGCTAAAGCCACACCCATGCGCCGTGAACCTTCGATTTCCGGTTTGCCAAACAAACGCAATTGAACGCCCGCGCCAACGGCATTGTGCACATTACCAAAGGTGACATTCTGGCTGGTCAGGCGAGGCAGGATAACGGCAGATGCGGATGGACCATACTGGTGAATGGCGCCTACCGGCAGGCCGAGAAAAGCGCGCACATGCAGGGCGAACTCGGAGAGATCTTGTGAAATCAAGGTCACCATGCCGGTATCGTGCGGGCGAGGGGAAACTTCGCTGAAGATAACCTCGTCACCGCAGACAAACAGCTCAACGCCAAACAGGCCATAGCCGCCTAGCGCCAGCACCACTTTGCTGGCAATGGCTTGCGCGCGTTCCAGCGCCAGGGCTGACATCTGCTGCGGCTGCCAGGATTCACGATAATCGCCATCTTCCTGACGATGGCCCACCGGGGCGCAAAAATGGATGCCATCGGCGGCGTTGATGGTCAGCAGCGTAATTTCAAAATCAAAATTAACCACCCCTTCAACGATCACCCGACCGGCACCCGCGCGGCCACCTTGCTGGGCATATTCCCAGGCCTGCGCCAGCTTCCCGGCGCTGCTAATAAAGCTCTGGCCTTTACCGGAAGAACTCATCACCGGTTTTACAATGCAGGGTAAACCGATCTCGGCGACAGCTTGCTGAAAAGCGGCTTCACTGTCGGCAAAGCGATAACGGGAGGTCGGTAATTGAAGCTCTTCTGCCGCTAAACGACGAATGCCTTCGCGGTTCATCGTCAATTGTGTTGCGCGAGCGCAGGGCACCACTTTTTGCCCCTGCGCTTCCAGTTCAATCAGCGTATCGGTGGCGATAGCTTCAATCTCGGGCACGATAAAGTGCGGCTTTTCCTGCGCCACCAGCGCTTTTAACGCCGCTCCATCAAGCATATTAATCACATGAGAGCGATGGGCGACATGCATCGCGGGCGCGTCGGGATAGCGATCCACCGCAATAACTTCAATTCCCAGGCGCTGGCACTCTATAGCCACTTCCTTACCCAGTTCGCCAGAGCCTAATAACATTACGCGTGTTGCTGCAGGGCGCAGCGCCGTTCCTAAAAGAGTCATAGCATCATACCGTTGAAAAAAACTGCGCGCAGTATAAACGAAAACGTTTGCGTATGTCTTTTATCACTTGCGGCGCTTTTTTCATCGCGCTATTATACTGTATAAATACACAGTTGAATGAGGCTGCATCATGGCGGTAGAAGTTAAATACGTAGTCATTCGTGAAGGTGAGGAAAAAATGTCTTTTGCCAGTAAAAAGGAAGCCGACGCTTACGACAAAATGCTCGATCTGGCCGAAGTCCTGGGTGACTGGCTGGCTACTGGTCCGGTCACGCTGGAAGATGAAGCGCGTGACAAAATGGCGCTGTGGCTTGCCGAACAAAAAGACGCCCTTGGCGGCATTCTGAAATCGGGCAGGCTGCCGGGTGCGGAAGGCGAAGAAGCGGCTGTTGCTACCGCATCCGCTGAGTCAGAAAGCGCCGACGCTGTCGATATCAAGAGCGCAGCGAAGCGCGCCAAAGTCGCCTGATCTTGCACTGCCAGCAATTTGTACCATGCTTTGAAAGGGTAAAAACCAGGAGATAAGCATGAAAATAGCGGGAGTCTTTACCGGTCTGCTTTTGCTGGCAGGCAGCATGGCGGCGCATGCCGCCAACGACAAATCAGTTAAATTTCCCTCCTGTGAGGGGCTTACGGCCGAAGGTATTGCCGCCAGCGTTAAGCGCGATTATCTGCAAAATCGCATTGTGCGCTGGGCGGACGATCAGAAGAAACTGGGTCAGGCCGATCCGGTTGCCTGGATCAACCCGAAAGAGGTGACAGGTAAAGAGGGTAAATGGACGGTGCCGCTAACGGTTCGCGGAAAAAACACCGATATTCACTATCGGGTCGCCATCGACTGTAAAAAAGGCACCGCGCACTATCAGCCGCAGCCGTAAAGCCTAAATTTTCCCATTCTTTCCAGATATCGACACTTCCTGACAACCTCCTCGCTTACTCTTTGCATTCATATACAACGGTAAGCGAGGATCTCCATGAACTGGTTAAATCAATTACAGTCGTTACTCGGTCAAAAAACTAACGCGCAAGCGCCGACCTCCGGCGGGCAAAGCCTGAACGCTATGTTAATGCCGGGCGCACTGGGCGGTCTGGCGGGCCTGCTGGTCGCCAGCAAATCATCGCGCAAGCTGCTGGCGAAATATGGCACCGGCGCGCTATTGGTAGGCGGGGGTGCGGTGGCGGGTAGCGTGTTATGGAATAAATATAAAGATCGCATTCGTGAGGCTCATCAGAGCGAGCCCCAGTTTGGTCAGCAAGCGACGCCGCTTGATGTCCGCACCGAACGGTTAATCCTGGCACTGGTATTTGCCGCTAAAAGCGACGGCCATATCGATGAAAAAGAACGCGCGGCAATTGAGCAGCAGCTACGTGATGCCGGAATAGAAGCGCAGGGGCAGCAGCTGGTGACATGCGCAATTGAACAGCCCCTCGATCCGGCACGCCTGGCGCAAGGGATTCAAAACGAGGAAGAGGCCCTTGAGCTCTATTTTCTCAGCTGCGCCGTTATCGATATTGATCACTTTATGGAACGCAGCTACCTGCACGCCCTCGGTGAGGCGTTGAAGATCCCGCAGGATGTACGTGAGGAGATAGAAGCGGATCTGAAAAAGCAGAAATTAGCACTTAGTTCATGATCTCACATACGTTTCGCTTGCAACGCGCGCGGGTTTTGCCACCCTTATAGGTATGTAAAACCAAAAAAAGAATGCTGCTATGTTGCCAAAAGCAAAACAGATCCCGCATACCATGACGCATCATGGCGATACGCGTACTGATAACTACTACTGGCTGCGTGACGATACGCGCTCGCGAACGGATGTACTTGATTATCTTCATCAGGAGAATGATTACGGGCGTGAAGTGATGGCCTCCCAGCAGGCGTTACAGGATCGGCTGCTGGAGGAGATCATTTCGCGTATTCCACAACGTGAAGTCTCTGCGCCCTATATCAAAAACGGCTATCGCTACCGGCACATCTACGAGCCGGGGTGCGAGTATGCCATCTATCAGCGCCAGTCGGTGCTCAGTGCAGAATGGGACGAATGGACCGTATTGCTGGACGCCAATCAGCGCGCATCCCACAGCGAGTTCTATACGCTGGGCGGCATGGAGGTTTCGCCGGACAATACCATCATGGCGATTGCAGAAGATTACCTCTCCCGCAGGCAGTACGGGCTGCGCTTTCGTAACCTTGAAACCGGAAACTGGTATCCGGAGATGCTGGATAACGTCTCGCCAGAATTCGTTTGGGTTAATGATTCTGAAACGCTCTATTATGTGCGCAAACATGCCACGACGCTGTTGCCGTACCAGGTCTGGCGACACACCATTGGCACGCCTTCCACACAAGATGAACTGGTCTATGAAGAGCAGGATGACACGTTTTATGTCGGCCTGAGTAAAACCACCTCCCATCACTACATCACGATTCATCTTGCCAGCGCCACCACCAGCGAAGTGCTGCTTCTGGATGCGGAATTGCCGGATGCGCAGCCGCTGCGTTTTCTGCCGCGGCGTAAAGATCATGAATATAGCCTCGATCACTATCAACACACCTTTTATCTGCGCTCCAACCGTGACGGCAAAAACTTTGGTTTATATCGTACTAAAGTGCGCGATGAGCGGCGCTGGGAAGTGCTGATCCCGGCACGCGAACAGATCATGCTGGAAGGTTTTACCCTGTTTACCGACTGGCTGGTGGTCGAAGAGCGGCAGCGAGGATTGACCAGTCTGCGCCAAATCAACCGTAAAACCCGCGAAGTGATTGGTATCGCCTTTGACGATCCGGCGTATGTCACCTGGCTGGCTTACAACCCGGAGGCGGAGACGTCACGCCTGCGTTATGGCTACTCGTCAATGACCACCCCCGATACCCTGTTTGAACTGGATATGGATACCGGCGAGCGGCGTGTTTTAAAACAGATGGAGGTCGCAGGGTTTGATGCCAGCGATTATCGCAGCGAGCACGTCTGGATCCCCGCCAGAGACGGCATCGAAGTGCCGGTATCACTCGTCTATAACCATAAGCTTTTCCGCCAGGGTGAAAATCCGTTGCTGGTGTATGGCTACGGCTCTTACGGCGCGAGCATGGATGCTGATTTCAGCAGTAGCCGCTTAAGCTTACTGGATCGCGGGTTTGTCTGCGCTATTGCGCATATACGCGGCGGCGGTGAACTGGGGCATGCGTGGTACGAAGACGGTAAATTCCTCAACAAGAAAAACACCTTTAACGATTTTATCGATGTCACTGACGGCCTGCTAGCGCAGGGCTACGGCTCGCCGCAATATTGCTACGGTATGGGGGGCAGCGCCGGAGGATTACTCATAGGGGCAGCCATCAACCTGCGGCCTTCGCTGTTTCACGGAGTCATTGCCCAGGTGCCGTTTGTTGATGCCCTGACAACGATGCTTGATGAATCCATCCCGTTAACCACCGGTGAATTTGAGGAGTGGGGCAACCCGCAGGACGAAACCTATTATCACTACATTAAAAGCTACAGTCCGTACGACAATATTTCCGCCCATCCTTACCCGCATATGCTGGTAACGACCGGGCTGCACGACTCACAGGTACAGTATTGGGAGCCGGCTAAATGGGTGGCGAAACTGCGTGAGTTTAAAACGGATGATAATTTGCTGCTGCTGTGTACGGATATGGACTCCGGTCACGGCGGGAAATCCGGGCGCTTTAAATCCTACGAGGGCGTAGCGCTGGAGTATGCCTTCCTGATTGCTCTGGCGCAGGGAACCCTGCCCGGACAGGAGGCAAATCACTCCTCGTCAAGATAGTGTTTAAGGGTTAATCGCAGCTCCGGGCTCATCCGATCAAGGTTGTTAAACAGCCAGCGCAGGTAGCCCGGATCGCGATCGGCGATATCAGAAACGGCCTTGCCACGGTATTTACCAAAGGTAAAGGTCGTTAACAGCGCAGGGCGGCCGGTCAACGTCGCCATCTGATCGGGCGTCCAGCCGGAAACCTGCATAATATCAATCAGCAGCGCAGCGGTGATGTAACAATCATATAGGGCGCGGTGATGATGTAACCCGGCAGGGGTCTGCACGCTAAGTTTGCGGGACTTATACAGCGCCATATTACTGTATTTAATGCCGGGCCAAAGGCGGCGCGCCAGCTTCATGGTACAAATCCATTCGCCGGGCATGGCAGGCAGCACGCGACGGTCAAAACTCGCGTTGTGGGCAACATACCACTCGCTGCCGTAGTAATGGGGCACGACTTCTTCGATCCACGGTTGGTTAGCGACCATGGATTCGGTAATACGGTGGATCGCCATCGCCTGCGGTGTGATTGGCCGGTCCGGGCGCACCAGATGGCTCATGGGATTGACTATCTGTCCGTCGACAACATCGACGGAGGCGATTTCAACAATCCCGCCCTGCAGGCCGCAGGTTTCAGTATCGATAACGCGTAACATGCCTGGCTCCATTATTTGACTTTCGGCTCATAAGGCAGGCGGGAGAGCGACACAGACGCCAGTCGGTGTGCTATCAGACGCTGGCGAAACCAATCGCGCAAATGCGCCGGCTGCTCGCGCTCAACGGCCTCGGCAATCACCGGCATATTGTAGCGTTCTTTGAACGCGACGCCGGCGGCCGCCAAATCAACGTTGACCTTATCCATCTCTTCTTGTTCAAGCTGCGCAAGATTGGTAATCATGATTTTCTCCTGGATTTATGCGGCGAAAGTTACTAAACCTGTTGCAGAAAGACAACCCGACCGACATTGATACTCGACGCGTCTCAGGTACAGCGTTATCCTCGCTAACATAGATATCTAAAAGGAATGAACGATATGCTTACTGCTTCTCATCGCCGCTGGCGGACTATCGCGCTGCTTGCCACGCTGTTTACCGCGCCCGCTGTGCTGGCGCATGCCCATCTAAAAGGGCAATATCCGGCAGCCGATGCCAATGTCACAGCCTCACCGCAAGCCCTGACCCTTAACTTTTCCGAAGGCATTGAGCCTCAATTCAGCGGTATCACCGTAAGCAACAGCCAGCAGCAAATTATCAAGACTGGCGCGGTAAAGCGCAATGAGAAAGACAACACCCAGATGATTGTGCCGCTAGAGGAACCGTTAACGCCGGGTAAGTATACCGTTAAGTGGCATGTGGTTTCGGTTGATGGCCACAAAACCCAGGGTGATTACGTGTTTTCCGTGAAGTAATCGATGCTGGTGGCGGCATTTGTCGGGCTGCGTTTTATCCATTTCGCAACCCTGATGGTAATTTTTGGCTGCGCGCTCTTTAGTGCGTGGCTTGCCCCGCCCAGCCTGCAACCCCTCCTGCGCCAATACTTTCATCGTTTACAGCGTTGCTGTTTGTGGCTGGCTGCCCTCAGCGCCGCGCTGATGTTCGCCGTACAGAGCGGCATGATGGGCGAGGGGTGGCAGGATGCAGTGCGCCCGGCAATCTGGCAGGCGGCCCTCACGACGCAAACAGGGGTTGTACTGGCAGGGCAAATAGCCCTTGCCGGGTTAGCGTTAGGAGTGGCGCTACTGCAGCCGCGACAGCAAGGCAAAGTGCTGCTGCTGGTGGTTCTGCAGTTTGTACTGGCGGCGGGAATAGGCCATGCCGCGATGCGCGAAGGCGTGCCGGGCGTTTTGCAGCGCGGTAACCAAACCGTGCATTTACTGTGCGCCGCGCTGTGGCTGGGCGGGCTGCTGCCGGTACTATTTTGTATGCATCTGGCGCGTGGACCGTCGCGGGCTGCGGCGATTGCCGCGATGATGCGCTTTTCGTGGTTCGGCCATTTCGCCGTTGCGGGCGTCATCCTGACGGGCCTCTTTAACACGCTTTTTATCCATGGATTCGCCGTACCCTGGGACAGCCGGTGGGGACAATGGCTGGTGATGAAATGTGCGTTTGTGGCTCTGATGGTGGTAATTGCCCTGACGAATCGGTATGTTCTGGTGCCGCGCCTGAGCCTGAAAAACGATGCCGCGCAGCAACGTTTTATCGCGCTAACCTGGGCAGAGATTGGGTTTGGCGCGCTGGTGCTGGCGGCGGTCAGTCTGTTTGCAACATGGGAACCTTTTTGAATGAACCTGGCGAGAAAGATGAAGAAGAGTGTAATGGTACTAGCAATGTTGGCATGTTCAGGCGCGGCTCTGGCCTCACCGCAGGTCATCACCGTTAGCCGCTTTGAAATGGGCAAAGATAATTGGGCTTTTAACAGGGAAGAAGTGATGCTGACCTGTCGACCAGGTCATGCGCTGTATGCCATTAACCCCAGCACGCTGATGCAGTACCCCCTAAACGACGTGGCGGAAAAAGAAGTCGCCAGCGGTAAAACTATCGCGCAACCCATTAGCATCATCCAGGCCGATAATCCTGCTAAAGCTGGCGAAAAGATGAGTCTGGCACCGTTTATCGCTCGGGCGGAAACCCTTTGTTAAAATCCAGGCTTAATCTTTTGATTAAAAATAAAAAACCGCAAGACTATATGCTTAAGTCCTGCGGTTTTTTTAATTTATAAGCGTGACGGTTAGCTAATTTTTCTGACCACTTTTGTCGCGGACTGGAAAACCTGACGCCGTCATCTATTCTTAAAGTGCAAGGCGACTAAGCCTGCATTAATGCCAACTTTTAGCGCACGGCTCTCTCCCAAGAGCCATTTCCCTGGACCGAATACAGGAATCGTGTTCGGTCTTTTTTTATCCTTTTGTTACGTAAGTCTTTCTTAATTTCGTCCTGAAAT
Source organism: Enterobacter sp. Bisph1 (assembly GCF_000814905.1). Taxonomy (GTDB): domain Bacteria; phylum Pseudomonadota; class Gammaproteobacteria; order Enterobacterales; family Enterobacteriaceae; genus Kosakonia. The sequence continues at coordinate 204,172 of NZ_JXAG01000035.1, read as the reverse complement.
TTCCGCAAGCCTTACGCATGGACAAAACATAACATATTCCGTACGGCTTGCGTCCAGGTATTTTTCATCCTGACGATGACTTTTTTAATCCAGCAATGATTCTTTAAAAGCAGGCAGTGTCGTTATTCTATTGATAAGTAAGTCATTGCCAGACACACGGCACGCATTTATGCATACCGTGGCGGATAGTGTAAACATTAATTGCTGGCTCAGACTATTCTTTGCCGGGCTATTAGTTCGCAATGAGGTGGTTAATTTTGCCGATCACATCATCCAACAACTCGAAACGGCGGCGATATTCGGCGCGTTTTTTACTGGCGATGCTCTCCAGCGTCTTACGCGGGAATTCAGTGGGTAAACGCCAGCGGTATGCGCTCTCTTTTTCACCCTCAATCGAGGCCCAAAATTCATCATAGCTGGCGTGGAAATGGCGACCTTTACTCAAACGATAACGCAGCGCGCGAAAAACATGGCCGTTATCACTAACGCCATAAAGTGCCGAAACGCCGGTCTGGCGGGCTATCTGGCTGATGATCTCCAGCAGCATCTTTTTGGGAAAAATACCGTGGCAGGCGCGGGTAGCAACCTTAATCACTTCGTGGTTGACGTCGCGGCGCGGGCCTTGCAAACCGCCGATGACCAGGGCGCGCGCACCCTCTTTGCCGGTGACGCTGAAGGTGACGCTTGCCAGCAGGGTTTGTTCACCGTCGCACATCCATAAGGTGGTTTCGCCTTCACGCTCGGCTTTACTGGCGCACGAAGCGAACACACTAAAGCGCGCATTATCTTTGCCGTAAAATTCGAGTATCTGCTCAGACGTCGGGGTGCTCAGGGCAGTAGCCAGTTTTTGTGGTACGTTTTCATCAAGCCAGCTGTAATGGCTGATGATGGCATCCGCACGTTGGGATGCGTTCAAATCGCGGGTTAAATATTGACGATGGGATTTGCTCGGTAGCGTTATTTGCGCATCCAGTAACCGATGAAAATCCGCACGGCGCGCAAGATGCCTCAGCATTCTATTTGTCGATGACCAGAACAGCAGTGAGCGCAACAAAAACTTGAGGCGATAATTACGCTTTTTCCAAATTGGCCCCGGTACCAGACGGCCGGCTACCAGGTCAGCAATAATATGTGCATCATGATTTGCATTAAGTTCTTTTTGCAGTGTGGTATTCGACACGGATAAAAACCTCTTAAAATATCAGTGACTATTTTAGAGGTACGCAAAATGCAATTTAAGCGTTCTTCGGGGTTTATTCCCGATCCGTTTAGACTCTATTTAGAAATAACGCAATGAATGATTTCAGTTGCTTCCGACGATGTTTTCTATAATCAAGTGAAGGGGGTAAATATGTATCAGCGTATCGATGGCATTCACTGGCGGCATATCTGGATTGTGGGCGATCTGCACGGTTGTCATCAGCGTTTAATGCAGGCTTTACGGCTGCGTCATTTTGACCCCTGGCAAGATTTACTTATCTGCGTCGGTGATTTAATCGATCGCGGCCCGCAGAGCCTCGAATGTCTGGTGTTACTCAAACAGTCCTGGTTTCGCAGCGTACGCGGCAATCACGAGCAGATGGCGATTGACGCTTTACGCTACGGCGATATGGCGATGTGGCAACTCAATGGCGGGAGTTGGTTCAGTTCTCTTGATAAGCCCCAACAACAACAGGCTCTGGAGGCGCTGCAAAGCTGCGCGGAATTACCGTACGTTTTAGAGCTACGCTGCGACGGCACGCTGAATGTGATTGCCCATGCAGATTATCCGGCGTCGGAGTACCAATGGGAAAAAGAGCTGGATGGCGAATCGGTTTTATGGCGACGGGACAGATTGAATCAGTTGCTGGCGGGGAAAGGCGAGCGTATTGCGGGGGCGGATCATTTCTGGTTTGGCCATACCCCGCTACGGCAGCGATTTGATGGGCAAAATCAGCACTATATCGATACCGGCGCGGTCTTTGGCGGTGAACTTACGCTGGTACAGCTTCAGTAATCAGAAGTCGCTAAATTCGCTGGCGGGATGCCAGAAGCCATCAATAAATTCTTCTACGGGAAAACAGCCGCCGTGACGCATTCGCTGATCGTTCATAGCGGAAAGACATTGGCGTTGCGTATTGTAGACATCGACCACGATGTCATCACAGCCACCATCCAGGTAACAAACAAATAAAACCAGAGCGTACATTCCATCCTCGCAACCTTACAGCGTAACGATAAGTGTAGGGGATGAATGGGGGCAGGGGAAATTGGGCGAGTAAATAACCCGTCTCATGGACGGGTTTCCATTGGGTCAGGCAAGGCGCATAACCCAGGTATCAGACTGCTGATCGTAATGTTCGCGATAAAGGACCGAATGTTCGCCGTTAAGGATTGCGGGAATGCTGGTGTCCGCGTCCCAGGCGTCAAGCTGCATACATAAATCCGGGTCAGAACTGCATGGAATACGCAACGTTCGCTCGCCCTGATTATCTCCTTGCAACTCAGCATCGTCGATCTCAAATGTGCCAATACGCACGCTGGTTTTCGTCATAATGCTCTCCATTAATGGTCAAAAAATGTGGTACGACCAGTAAAGCCGCCCATCATTGAGCCTGGTACAACAAAGAGCAAGATGCCAGTCAAAAAATGCGCTTTTTTTTGCAAAGCGTCATGCGTTACCGGCGAACAGACGTCCGTCGCGCACCAGTTCACGGGGATAACTGTTCTTTAAACGCGATCCGATCTTCTTCGCCAGACCCAGCGGCTGCCCCTGGAAAGTGACAATCACTTCATCACCCAGTGGAGGGTTTTGTGGATAGACATCGCGTCCGCGATACCACTCTTCCGCCTCCTCCAGGGTCAAGGCAAACGCCAGTGGGTTATCATGCCCGGCCAGCGCAATCACCGCTTCATGCTGCCAGCGATAGCCTTTGTTATAGCTCTCCGCGAGACGAAGACCGATACGTGAAAACCGGATTTTGCCGATCAGCGGCTCAATCTCTGCCGGGAACAGCCAAATCTCTTTGTCGCGCTGCCATAAATGCAGTTCGTCATGCCACTGTAGCCCCACTTCCCGGGCGGCAGCGGCCACCTGGGCGGCCTCTTTGGGTTTCATCGGGGTAAAGGGAAATTGACCGACTTTGTAGGTCGGGGCCGGCAACGGATCGACCGCCGCGGTTTTGCGCAGGCGGGCAACAAAAAAGCCTTCACAGTCGTAAATCTGCGGGAAGACATGCAAAAAACCGTCTGCCGTCAGCGCCCGTTGCGCGTCAGGGAACAGATCGCCGAGGGGCAAAAATTCCACCGCGTTCGGGTACTGCTGCTGCAACCAGAGGCAAATCGCTTCGTTTTCATCACGATTCAACGTGCAGGTCGAATAAACCAACGTGCCGCCGGGTTTTAAGGCATGAAAGGCGCTATCGATAAGTTCACGCTGGGTGGCGGCTATCTCCAGATTACTGGCGATCGACCAGTTCTTTAGCGCATCGGCATCTTTACGGACCACACCTTCGCCGGAGCAGGGGGCATCCAGCAGGATCGCGTCGAACATCTCGGGTAAAGCCGGGCCGAAAACGCGCCCATCAAAATGGGTGAGGGCGACATTGCTAATGCCGTTACGGCTGATATTGGCATGCAGCACTTTGACGCGGCTGGCAGAAAATTCGTTAGCGAGAATGGCACCGTTATTGCCCATCTTCGCGGCAATTTGGGTGGTTTTAGAACCCGGTGCCGCGGCGACATCCATGACCCGCTGCGGTATTTCACCGTCGGCAAACAGCGCTGCGACGGGCAGCATAGAACTCGCTTCCTGAATATAGAACAGGCCGCTGAGGTGCTCGGCGGTGCTGCCCAGCGGTAACGCATCTTCATCTTCACGCTCAATCCAGAAACCTTCCGCGCACCAGGGTACGGGCGTTAATTGCCAGCCGTAAGGCGCAACCAGCTGCAGAAAGTCGTTTACAGCGATTTTTAGCGTATTAATGCGAATGCTGCGGCGCAGCGGACGCTGACAGGCAGCGATAAACTCATCGAAGGAGAGATGTTCCGGCATCGCCTGGCGCATCTGCGCCAGAAATTCATCGGGAAGGTAGACAGCGTTTTGAGCCACAGAGCGCACCACAGGAGTAAAAACAGGCGCGCAGTGTAACATAAAGGCTCCGGCGCAGGCACGCCGGAGCCCGCAGGCTTAACGGGGCAGGGCGGTGCCCCATTGACGCCACTCTTTAGGTTCGCTCTCCAGCAGCAAGAAGTGTTTACCCGGTTGTGCTTTCGGCGCCAGCGGCGTTTCCGGCGGTGTGGCAAAGGCAATACCGCCGCGAATAAACTGGTTAAAGGTCCCGGTTTTCACTACCCCGCCTACCAGACCAAAGTCCAGCGAGTAGCCTGAGGCAAGCCAGAACACCGAATTATTACGCACCAGATGTTGATAACGTTTACTGATGCGCATCCCAATCATCACCCGATCCGAGAGCGAGCCAAGCATCAGACCCGTTACGGTACCCACTTCGATACCGCGGAACAGCACCGGCGTACCGATATTGATCGAACCCCCTTCCGGCGCTTCAACCACAATATTCAACCCGTCGAGGTAACGCGAATCCGTAATGGTCGCTTCTGAAATCTCAAAATCTCGTCGCGCTTCGCCACGGCCTGGCTCAACGTTGATATAGGCCTGCAGCAGGGTATCGAGATGTTCCACGCCGGCGGCGGAGATTTGCGGGGTGATCACCGAAAAGCGAGTACCTGCGCGGGCAAACGTCTGTACATACTCCGGATAGAGCACCGCGCTGGCCTGCACTTCGTTCTTGCTGGTGATCAGTTGCAGATCCTGAATCTGCCCGATATCAATACCTAAATAGCGGATAGGCATTCCTGCTGCCAGTTTACCGGCATCAAAGGCATGCAGCGTGATTTGACCGCCGACCGCGCGCGCGGAGGTTTCCGAGGCGTAAAGGACGCGTTTATCCCCTTTGCGTACGCGCCCGCTGGCCCCGCTCAGGTTATCGAAACTGATCGCCCCTTTAATAGCCCGCGAGAGCGGGGCGGCCTGCACGGTCAGACCGCTGCCGTTAAGCTGCACTTTTGCGCCGCCTTCAGCCCAGAAAACACTGTTGCTGGTCAGCAAGTTACGGTATTCCGGTTTGATATGCAGATCGATATCAAAAGCGTTAGCCCGTGGGCGTACGGTAATTACTTCACCCACTTCAAATTTACGATACAGCACCACCGAACCGGCCTGCACATCCGGCAAGGTGTCCGCCGTCAGGGTTAAGGTGGTGGTGGGCAGGTCGCTGAGGCTGTTTTCCAGCGCTTTATCGAGATTGGCAAACAGCGGATAACTGCTTTTCATCTCGCCTTTGTCACCGGGCAGAATACGAATGCCGCCGCTAATCCACTCGTTAGCGCTGGCGGCGAGGAACTCAACGCCATCCAGCCCTACTTTGACATCCACCCGGCTGTTTACCACGAACTTACTGTCACCGTGGACCAGATCGCGATACTGCGGATCGATGGCGATAGCAAAGCTGACGCCTTTGCTGGTCAGTTTACGCTCCAGCACCTGACCCACCTGTACCCCATGCAGCACCAGCGGTTGCCCGGCGTCAATGCCGTAACTCTCCGGCGCGGTAAGGGTCAGGGTAATGACGCCCGGATCCTGCAGCAGGGTTTTATCCGCCGGCAGAACGGTAAAATGGTTACGCGGCTGGCCTTCACCGGGAACCAGTTCCAGCGTGCTACCGGTCAATAACGCGCTGAGATTGGCGTTGCTGAGGGAAATTTTGGGATTGTGCATTTCGATACGCGTGTTATCGCGTAGCAAATTAACGACGCTCGGATCCACCGTTAGCTCGCCGCTTACCGCACCGCCGGGATTAAGATCTATTTTGGTCAATTGACCGACTTCCAGCCCCTGATACATCAGCGGCGTTGATCCCGCTTTCAGCCCCTGGCCGCCGGGTAAATCCAGTTTCACCAGTACGCCGCGCTGGCTGTGGGCCAGGTCTTCATACAAGCCAAACTCATCTTCCTGCGCCGCCGGTTGCGAATCCTCGGGCGAGTCAAAGGCAATCGCGCCGTTAACCAGCGAGGCCATGCTTTCGAGCTCGATTTTGGCACCGCTTAACCCCACGTCAGCTTTCAGACCGGAAACATTCCAGAAGCGGCTACCTTTTTTTACCAGGTTGGTGAAACGGCGTTCAATCAGCACATCAATGGTCACGCCCTGCTTATTGGCGTTAATGGCGTAATCGTAAACACGGCCCACCGGGATTTTGCGGAAATAGACCAGCGAACCGCTGTTCAACGCCCCTAAGTCGGGCGCATGCAGATGAATCATTAGCTCGCCATTATTGAGGCGGTATTTGGGCTGCGTATCCAGCGCGCTGAAGTGTTCTTGCGGTTCGCCTTTGCCCGGCATCATGCCAATATAGTTCCCGCCAACCAGCGCATCGAGGCCGGAAATGCCGGCCAGAGAGGCTTTAGGCGTCACCAGCCAGAACTGTGTTTCACTGCGCAGGGCATCTTTCATATCCGCTTTGATACTGGCGCGCACTTCGATTTTCTTCAGATCTTCACTCAGGCGAATATCTTGCACGGTGCCCACTTCAACGCCCTGATAGCGCACCGGCGTACGTCCTGCAACGATGCCATCGGCGGACATAAAATCAATGGTGATAGTATTGCCGCGATCTTCATAACTGCTCCAGATAAGCCAGCCTGCAATCAGCAGAGCAATCACCGGGAGCAACCAGAACGGCGAAATGCGACGTTTTGTTTTAATGCGCGCTTCAGTCGGCGAAGCGGGGGTTTCCTGACTCATGTGCATCCCAAAGTAAGCGGCTGTCCAGCCATTCCACAGCAAGAATAGTCAAAATCACCGCCGCACCGAAATAAAACGCAGCGGGTCCCATAGTAAAAGCAAGTAGCTGGTCGCGGTTAATCAGTGACATCATTAGGGAAATGACAAACAGATCGAGCATCGACCAACGCCCAATCCAGGTCACAAAGCGCAAAAGCAAAATGCGGGTGCGTAGTCCCTGTTCAAATTTAAAATGGATGCTGATAAGCAGTGTAAACAGCACAATCACTTTGGTAAATGGCACCAGAATACTGGCGATAAATACCACACCGGCAACGGCAATATTGCTGTCCGCCAGTGAGATGATTCCCGACATAATAGTATCTTCCTGCCGCGCCCCATTCACATAAATAATTGAAATCGGCAGCAGATTCGCCGGGAACAGGAATATCAAGGAAGCGATCAGCGATGCCCAGCATTTCTGCAGACTGTGTTTACGCCGGTGCGGTAGCGGAATATGGCAGCGCGTGCAGCGCCCGCGGGCGTCGGCAAAACCGGTAAAGTGACAGCCGAGGCAGACCTGCATTAGGGGATCGGGCCGGCTGGCCGGACGCTGTGGATAGAAACGATCCCATAGCTGTTCCACATTGAGATGGATAAGCGTCATCACGCTTAAAATCACCAGCGCGCCGAAAGCGAACAAGCCAATCCCCGGCTGCAGATAAGCGTAATCCTGCACCTTAATCGAGGCCACACCAATACCGACCAGATAGATATCCAGCATCACCCACTCTTTGAGCTTTTCCAGCATCAACAATACCGGGCGCAGGTTCATGCCGAGAATATTCCCCAGCCATAAGTATGCAATGGCGGTCACCAGTACCAGCGGCGCGCCGACGGTACAGAACAGCACCATCGCACCGGTGAGCGGCGAGCCTTGCGCGGTCATTTGCCAGATCCCCTGCAGCAGGTTGGCGTCAATACGCACGCCAAGCAAATAGAGGTGCAACAACGGCTCTCCCCAGGCGAAGGGCATTAACAAAATCATGGTTATCGCCATGGCGCCAAGGCGGGTTAATGACCAGTCGCGTCCGTCCCGGACTTTCGCATCGCAGCAGGGACAAAATGCACTTTGGTGCGATTTCATAACCGGTAACGCAAAAAACGTATCGCACTGGGGGCAGCGCTGATAATGTGCGCGTGGCAATGCTTCGCCCATGCGATGAATGGCGATTTTTTTGCCCGGCGAAATTTGTTGTATCTTTAGTGCCATTGCGTGCATCAGAAAATGTTTAGGTGGATCTATCTTAACTCATGTAGTGAACATCTTGAGCATCAACGCATTTAATGCTTATTTTAATAGGCTAAGCCGTTTTTCGAAGTAAGACATCAAAGTGATTGGATAATGGACAAAATAGATTTTTACGCGGATTTAAACCGCGATTTTCAGGCGTTAATGGCCGGTGAGACCAGTTTTTTAGCGACGCTGGCGAATACCAGCGCACTGCTGTATGAACGCCTTGATGGGGTAAACTGGGCTGGTTTTTATCTGCTGGAAGGCGAGACGCTGGTATTAGGACCGTTCCAGGGCAAGATTGCCTGTGTGCGTATCCCTGTTGGTCGCGGCGTTTGCGGTACGGCCGTGGCGCAAAACCAGGTGCAGCGTGTTGAAGATGTGCATCAGTTCGATGGTCATATTGCCTGCGATGCCGCAAGCAATTCTGAAATCGTACTGCCGATAACGGTGAATAATCATATTATTGGCGTCCTGGATATCGACAGCATTGTCTTTTCCCGTTTCACCGCCGAAGATGAGCAGGGGCTGCGCGAACTGGTTTCGCATCTTGAAAATGTTCTTGCGGCGACCGATTATCAAAAAATCTTTGCTCCCGTCGCAGGATAATCAACGGATAACGTAGCATTTACCGATAGCGTCATTATAATGACGCCTGTTCATGCCTGCGCTTGTTGGCAACGTCCGTTGTAATCAGGAAATTTCATGGAAAATCAACCTAAGTTGAATAGCAGTAAAGAAGTTATCGCTTTTTTGGCCGAACGTTTCCCTCACTGTTTCAGTGCTGAAGGCGAAGCACGCCCCCTGAAAATCGGTATTTTTCAGGATTTAGTCGCGCGTGTTGAGGGTGAGATGAATCTCAGCAAAACTCAGCTTCGTTCCGCTTTACGTCTTTACACTTCGAGCTGGCGCTACCTTTACGGTATTAAAGCCGGTGCGGCGCGTGTTGACCTCGATGGCAACGCCTGCGGCGTGCTTGATGAGCAGCACGTAGAACACGCCCGTAAACAGCTTGAAGAAGCCAAAGCTCGCGTTCAGGCACAGCGTGCTGAACAGCAGGCTAAAAAACGCGAAGCCGCCGCTGCTGCAGGGACCGAAGAGGCACCGCGCCGCGAGCGTAAAGCCCGCCCGGCTGCTCCGCGTCGCAAAGAGGATGCTGAACGCAAACCTCGTGCTGACAAACCTGTCGCAAAAGCCCCGCGCGCACCGAAGCCAGAAGAGCGCCATACGCCAGTTTCGGATTTATCTGTACTGAGCGTTGGCCAGAACCTGAAGGTGAAGGCAGGGAACAATGCGATGGACGCTACGGTGCTGGAAATCACGAAAGATGGCGTTCGCGTACAGCTTAGCTCGGGTATGTCGATGATTGTACGCGCAGAACATTTGATGTTCTGAAACGGAGGCCTGGCCTGGCATGAACACTTTGTTTAAGCGCACAGCTTTGGCGGGTCTGTTATTCGTAACAGGCCACGCGCTGGCTGTTGAAGAGATTACCCGTGCCGATCAAATTCCCGTATTAAAGGAAGAGACTCAGCACGCGACGGTGAGCGAACGCGTTACGTCGCGTTTCACCCGCTCTCACTACCGTCAATTTGATTTGGATGCCGCCTTTTCGGCAAAGATTTTCAACCGTTATCTCAATTTGCTCGATTACAGCCATAACGTGCTGTTGGCGAGCGATGTCGAACAGTTTTCGCAGAAAAAAGGCCAGATTGGCGATGAACTGCGCAGCGGTAAGCTGGACGTCTTTTACGATCTGTATAACCTGGCGCAGAAGCGCCGTTTTGAGCGTTATCAATATGCGTTGAAAGTGCTGGAACGTCCGATGGATTTTTCCGGTAACGAGACGTTTAATCTTGACCGCAGCAAAGCGCCATGGCCCAAAGACGAAGCAGAGCTGAACGCGCTGTGGGACAGCAAAGTCAAATATGACGAGCTGAGCCTGAAGCTGACGGGGAAAGATGAGAAAGAGATCCGTGAAACCCTGACGCGGCGCTATAAATTTGCCATTCGTCGCCTTGCGCAGACCAACAGCGAAGATGTGTTCTCGCTGGCAATGACCTCTTTTGCCCGCGAAATTGACCCGCATACCAATTACCTCTCACCGCGTAACACCGAGCAGTTCAATACCGAAATGAGCCTTTCACTTGAAGGGATCGGTGCGGTATTGCAGGGTGATGACGATTACACTGTGATCAATTCCATGGTGGCAGGCGGTCCGGCGGCGAAAAGTAAAGCCATCAGCGTGGGCGATCGTATCGTTGGCGTCGGGCAAACGGGTCAAAGTATGGTGGACGTCATTGGCTGGCGTCTGGATGACGTGGTCGCGCTGATTAAAGGGCCGAAAGGCAGTAAAGTGCGCCTCGAAATTCTGCCGGCAGGCAAGGGCACCAAAACGCGCATCGTTACGCTGACGCGTGAGCGAATTCGTCTGGAAGATCGGGCAGTGAAAATGTCCGTGAAAACCGTTGGCAAAGAGAAAGTGGGCGTGCTGGACATTCCGGGCTTCTACGTTGGTCTGACTGACGATGTGAAAGTTCAGCTGCAGAAACTCGAGAAACAAAATGTCAGCAGCGTCGTTATCGATCTGCGCACTAACGGCGGTGGCGCTCTGACGGAAGCGGTCTCGCTCTCTGGTCTGTTTATTCCGTCCGGCCCGGTGGTTCAGGTACGTGACAATAACGGCAAAGTGCGTGAGGACAGCGATACCGATGGCGTGGTCTATTACAAAGGTCCGCTGGTGGTGCTGGTCGATCGCTTCAGTGCCTCAGCCTCGGAAATCTTTGCTGCGGCAATGCAGGACTATGGCCGCGCGCTGATTGTCGGCGAACCGACTTTCGGTAAAGGTACCGTTCAGCAGTACCGTTCTCTGAACCGTATTTACGATCAGATGCTGCGCCCGGAATGGCCTGCGCTGGGTTCGGTGCAGTACACCATTCAGAAATTCTATCGCGTCAATGGCGGCAGTACGCAACGTAAAGGCGTAACGCCGGATATCCTGATGCCGACGGGCACGCAGGTGACGGAGACCGGCGAGAAATTTGAAGATAACGCATTGCCATGGGACAGCATCAACGCGGCAACGTTTGTGAAGTCGGGCGACTTAAAACCCTTCGGCGCAGAGTTGCTAAAAGATCATGACGAGCGTATCGCCAAAGATCCTGAATTCCAGTACATCATGAAGGACATTGCCCGCTTCGATGCTCTGAAAGATAAGCGCAATATCGTTTCGCTGAATCTTGCCCAGCGCGAGAAGGAGAATGCGGAAGACGATGCTATTCGTCTCTCCCGTCTTAACGACCGCTTCAAACGCGAAGGCAAGCCGTTGCTGAAAAAACTGGATGATTTGCCAAAAGATTATCATGAGCCCGATCCGTATCTCGATGAAACGGTTCATATTGCTCTTGACCTGGCGCATCTGCAAAAAGATCAGCCGGCGGCACAGCCCGCTCCCGCGAAGTAAAAAAAATCAGGCACAAGAAATTGTGCCTGATTTTTTAACAACTCCCCTCCGGCGTAAGCAAGGCACGACAAAATGTAAAGTTGTGTCTTTCTCGTGACTTACGCGGCTTTGATGCTTGAAAATAGTCGGTACGCCCATACGATGTGGGTAATCGCATAGTGCGTTTTGTTAAATTGAGGTTAAAGAAATTATGATGCGAATCGCGCTCTTCCTATTAACCAACCTTGCCGTCATGATGGTGTTCGGTCTGGTGTTGAGCTTAACGGGCATTCAGTCGAGCAGCGTTCAGGGCTTGTTAATTATGGCGCTGCTGTTTGGTTTTGGCGGCTCGTTCGTTTCGCTTCTAATGTCGAAATGGATGGCCCTGAAATCCGTAGGTGGTGAAGTTATTGAGCAACCGCGTAACGATATGGAACGCTGGCTGATGGACACCGTTGCCCGTCAGTCTCGCCAGGCGGGCATTGCGATGCCGCAGGTTGCCATTTATCATGCGCCGGATATCAATGCGTTTGCCACGGGCGCGCGTCGTGACGCGTCGCTGGTTGCCGTCAGCACCGGCCTGTTGCAAAACATGAGCCGCGATGAGGCGGAAGCAGTTATCGCCCATGAAATAAGCCATATCGCCAATGGTGACATGGTGACCATGACGCTGATTCAGGGCGTGGTGAACACCTTTGTTATCTTTATTTCACGCATCATCGCGCAAATCGCTTCTGGTTTCCTCAGCGGCAACCGTGATGAGGGCGAAGAGAGTAACGGCAACCCGCTGATCTATTTTGCGGTGGCAACGGTTCTGGAACTGGTGTTTGGTATCCTTGCGAGCATCATCACCATGTGGTTCTCCCGTTACCGCGAATTCCATGCTGATGCCGGATCGGCAAAACTGGTGGGTCGTGAAAAAATGATCGCTGCGCTTCAGCGTCTGAAAACCAGCTATGAGCCGCAGGAAGCGAGCAGCATGATGGCGTTCTGCATCAACGGGAAGTCAAAATCCCTGAGCGAACTGTTTATGACGCACCCGCCGCTGGATAAACGCATTGAAGCGTTGCGCTCCGGCCAGTATCTCAAGTAACGGTATCGCATAAAAAACGCGTCGAATGACGCGTTTTTTTTGCTCACGCGGGTTCGCTGGCATATTAAGACAGCGGTAAGGCCGCTTTGTAACGGCGAGCTCTGCGTATCAGAAACATTAAACCTTTACACAGCTTATCCCTTTGCCATTCCGTTCTTTCCACGCCCACGGTAACCTGCCAGGCGTTGCGCCATTATTTATCCATGTAAAATTTAGGGCTAATCTCACAATGTCATTTGTCTAATGCTTCTATCATTGGCATTCCGGTTTTATGTCGCAGATTTGTAACGAAGTTGCGAAACGCGCATTGCGGCGGCGTGATGAGGAATTTATAATAAAAACCGATTCTGAATTTTCTAAAACAAGGCGATGAGGTAATTAATGGCAATCGCAGAGTTGGACAAGCAGCCAGATTCTGTCTCTTCAGTATTGAAGGTATTTGGCATTCTGCAGGCGCTGGGCGAAGAGCGTGAGATAGGCATTACCGAGCTCTCGCAGCGTGTCATGATGTCGAAAAGCACCGTTTATCGCTTTTTGCAAACCATGAAGTCGTTAGGTTATGTCGCACAGGAAGGGGAATCCGAGAAGTACTCCCTGACGCTAAAGCTGTTTGAGCTTGGCGCGCGCGCATTACAAAATGTTGATTTGATTCGCAGCGCGGATATCCAGATGCGTGAGCTTTCTCGTTTGACGAAAGAGACCATCCATCTGGGTGCGCTGGATGAAGACAGCATTGTCTACATCCATAAAATTGATTCCATGTATAACCTGCGCATGTATTCGCGTATTGGCCGTCGCAACCCGCTGTACAGTACCGCAATTGGTAAAGTGCTGTTAGCGTGGCGCGATCGTGAGGAAGTGAAGCAAATCCTCGAAGGCGTAGAATATAAACGCAGCACCGAGCGCACCATTACCAGTACCGAAGATCTATTGCCGATGCTGGATATTGTTCGCCAGCAGGGCTATGGCGAAGACAATGAAGAGCAGGAAGAGGGCTTACGCTGCATCGGCGTACCGGTTTTCGACCGTTTCGGCGTGGTGATAGCGGGATTGAGCATCTCTTTCCCGACGCTGCGTTTCTCTGAAGAGCGTCTTCACGAGTACGTAGAAATGTTGCACCAGGCGGCGCGTAAGATTTCTGAGCAGATGGGTTATAACGACTATCCGTTCTGAATAAAGTGATAAAGCCGCCTGAAAAGGCGGCTTTTTTGTAGATGAAGGTTAGCCGTTATCGATGACGGTATCGCTTTTACGTAACAGCGGGCAATTTGCCAGCCCCAAAAAGCCGTTACTGGTATGCAGATACTGTGCGGTACTGGTGCCTCGCGCGGTTGCATATGTACACTTTAAGCCCAGACCCGCTGCGTTCTCCGCACTCTTCACCAGTACGCCGTAACCACTCAGCAAGAGCCCAACCCACGCCAGTGCCAGAAAGATAAGGCATCGAAAGAGTGTACGCATATCCGCTCCTTGCTTATCGGTAGACGGTTATTAACACTATGGTATTCATCCCGTGAAAAAGTCGATCATTCCTAAAATTACCGAAAGGAGATACAGTTAGTCGCGGTTTAAGCAAGCCATGCTAACCTGGTTACACCCTGCAACCTATCGGAGAGTGGAGTGAGAAAATATAGATGGCTGCTGCTGGCTGCCGTATTGGTAGTTTGCCTGCTGCTCTGGACTCAAATGGTTAACGTAATGTGTGATCAAGATGTAAAATTCTACAGCGGCATCTGCATTATCAATAAATTCATCCCCTGGTAACGGCATTTTTTCAGTGAAAGATATCCTTCTGTGATACCAGTGGTAAAATGCCGCGTCTATCTAGAGGTGGTAAAATGAATGAAGTAATGAATTCCGGCGTAATGACTTTTGCGCCGCTGATGATCTCTTTGGTGGTTCTGCTTGTTGGTCTGGTATTGTGGTTCTTTATCAATCGTGCCAGTTCCCGCACCAATCAACAGATTGCGCTACTGGAAGCGCTGCTGGATCAGCAAAAGCGTCAAACGGCTTTGCTGCGTCGTCTTTGCGAGTCTAATGAACCCGAAAAAAACGTAGTGCCTGAGCAGGTCAACACGCAAGACAAGGCCGATGATGATTTCATCCGGCTGGTGGCAGAACGCTAACCTGAAGAGGAGGGCGAGATGGCATGGAAAAACCCTTGGTATAATCCCAGCATCTCGCACCACACCCCGGAAGGTTTTTGCAACACAACACCGACGGTCTATCAGCCCGGAGACGTCAAGCGCTGGCGCAACGAGCGAAAGGCAGCCCGGCTCCCCCGACCACCCTCCAGCGGTTACGCGGGCTTTATTGAACAGTGGTGGCAACAAGCAACCCTTTCTGGTGATGATGACGGTCTGTGGTGGCTGGGCCATGCCAGTATGCTGGTGCGCATAGAAGGGCAGTATCTCCTCACCGATCCGGTATTTTCCCGCCGCGCCTCGCCGGTCAGTTTTGCCGGCCCGCAACGTCAAACACCGCTCGCCCTCTCTATTGCCGACATCCCGCAACTGGACGCGATTGTTATTTCTCATAATCATTACGATCATCTGGATGCCTGGACGCTGCGTGCACTCCTGCGTCGTTTTCCTGATGTGCGCTTTTTGGTGCCGCTGGGGTTGGGCCACTGGATGCGCCGGCGCGGTGCGCAACACGTTAGCGAGTTGGACTGGTGGCAGAGCGTTAACTTTCAGGGCTTAAGCTATACCGCCGTGCCTGCACAACACTGGAGCATGCGCACCTTTTGGGATCGTAATCGTTCCTTGTGGTGCGGCTGGGTTATCGCCTCATCAACGCAGCGTTTCTGGTTTGCCGGTGATACGGGTTATACACCTGAGCTGCTGACCATCCCCGAACGGTTAGGAAAACTCGATACCGTCGCGCTGCCCATTGGCGCTTATGCGCCACGCTGGTTTATGGCGATGAACCATATGGATCCGCAAAGCGCTGTTGCCCTTTGGCAGCAGTTAGGCGCTCCGCTGGCTTTCCCCATCCATTGGGGCGTATTTGAGCTGGCGGATGAATCCCTTGACGAACCGGTACGAGAGTTGCGTAAGGCATTAAGCGAAGCGGCAAAAGATATTGATAACTTCAGGATCTTAAAAATCGGCCAGTATTTACCTCTGCGTTAATTCTTCCAGTAGTGTAAAAAGCGCAGATTGATTTATAAATAGCCTGTTTTATATTTATCGAAACGTTTTCTTTGCCTTTTTATGAGGCAGTGTCATCATAATTTCATTATTTTGGTGCACAACTGTGCTTATTTGCACCGCAGCTATCCTTAGTACAGTGCAGTAATAGTTACCCTGGCGGGTATATTTGTTTAAGAATCTTCCTGGGTGACAAAAAAGGTATAAGTATTCGCAAAAAGTTCTTACGATATACGCTATATGCTAACGCTACCTTTAGCCGCGTGGAAGAACGGAAGCCGTTGAGCTGTAGTGAGAAATCCGCCGTTGCAGGTTGTAATAATCCTCTTTGCAGCGTCTGTTATAACGTTCATTGTAATGCATAATCGTGCAGGCGCTGGTGTGATAACCTTAGGATTTGTGCGGCGGATCCAGACACGTTTAAAAATGGCTTGCCATAATTTACGTATTATGTGATAACTCATTTGTGGGTCAATCGAGGTACAGTTCTGTTTATGTGTGGCATTATCAGTAAAGAAGTCCTGAGTAAACACGTTTCGTTGAATACAGCTTCTCTGCCGAACCTTATATTAGTGCCTCAAGCAGTAATGTCTCAGTTTTCTCAGTCAATGCCTGCGGGCGAAGTATATACATTAAGGAATTTTGCAAATGGCAAAGATTAAAGGTCAAGTTAAGTGGTTCAACGAGTCTAAAGGTTTTGGTTTCATTACTCCGGCTGACGGCAGCAAAGATGTATTCGTACACTTCTCTGCAATCCAGGGTAACGGCTTCAAAACTCTGGCCGAAGGCCAGAACGTTGAGTTTGAAATTCAGGACGGCCAGAAAGGCCCAGCTGCAGTTAACGTAACTGCTATCTGATTTCGATACCCTTGAACTTGAAGCGCCTATAGCGCATCAATGTCAGACATAAAGCCTCGCCATCGTGCGGGGCTTTTTAATTTCCACGGTGTAACAAATAGCGGTAAACTCTCGCCCTTTAAGAACGCCCCGGAGTCTTTATGCCTTTCAGTTGTCCGCTCTGCCACGCGCCATTGCACCGTCGCGATAATGCCTTTTTCTGTACGCAGCGGCATCAA
Source organism: Enterobacter sp. Bisph1 (assembly GCF_000814905.1). Classification (GTDB taxonomy): domain Bacteria; phylum Pseudomonadota; class Gammaproteobacteria; order Enterobacterales; family Enterobacteriaceae; genus Kosakonia. The sequence goes on along the minus strand of NZ_JXAG01000035.1, from coordinate 187,334 downwards.
TTTGATATTGCGAAAGAGGGCTATGTGAACCTTTTACCGGTGCAGCATAAGCGCTCAAAAGATCCAGGCGACAGCGCAGAGATGATGCAGGCACGCCGGGCTTTTCTCGACGCGGGTCATTATCAGCCGTTGCGCGATACTCTCGGCGATATACTGCACGCGCGCTTGCCAGCGTCAGCCGATGCCGTGCTGGATATTGGCTGCGGAGAAGGGTATTACACTGAGAAATTTGCCCGCGTCGCCCGGCTTCATGGTGCGCAAATGCTGGGGCTGGATGTGTCAAAAGCGGCGATTCGCGCGGCGGCAAAACGCTATTCGGACATTATGTTTTGCGTTGCCTCCAGCCATCGCTTGCCGTTTGAAGAGGGTTCCATTGATGGGCTGGTGCGTATTTACGCCCCCTGCAAGGCACAAGAGCTGGCACGGGTGATAAAACCTGAAGGTATCGTGATCACTGCATCGCCGGGGCCGCGCCATTTAATGGAACTAAAGGGATTAATCTACGATGAGGTGCATTTACACAGCGAGAACAGCGGCGAGATCGAGGGCTTTCGTCTGCTGGATCAACAATCACTGGCTTACGAAATGAATCTTACGGGCCACGAGGCCGTTGCGTTACTGCAGATGACGCCTTTTGCCTGGCGCGCCAAAGCGGAAGTGTGGGAGCAATTAGCCGCAATGGATCAGTTCCGTTGCCAGACGGATTTCACTCTCCACACCCTGACGCGGGAAAGCTAACCCGCAAAGTGGCTCCACAGGATCTGCGCGCCGATACCCATCAGCACCACACCGCCGAGGATTTCTGCGCGCTTGCCAAGCAGAGGGCCAATAAAGCGCCCAAGCATCATGCCGATTGTAGACATAATTAACGTCGCGCAGCCAATCGCCAGCGCGGTAGCCACTATGTTCACCTGCAGGAAGGCGAGACCTACGCCGACGGCCATAGCGTCCAGGCTGGTGGCGATCGCCGTGGTTACCAGCAGCCAGAAACCATGGCGATGAGGCGTTTGCCCTTCACTGCCATCATCGCCGCGCACCCCTTCGATAACCATACGACCGCCGAGAAAGACCAGCAGGACGAACGCAATCCAGTGATTCCACTCCAGCACAAACTGCGTCGCCAACAGCCCCAGGCCCCAGCCAATCAGCGGCGTCAACGTTTCAATCACGCCAAAGATAAGTCCGGTGCGCAGCGCTTCTGAGAATTTCGGTTTGTGTAATGTGGCTCCCTTACCGATAGAGGCGGCAAAGGCGTCCATGGACATGCCAAAAGCGAGGAGAAGGGTAGCGGATAAGTTCATTCGTACGTCCTGACCGGGAATTCCATATAACACACCGCTGCCCCCAGTAATCAGCAGTTGGTGTGTCTATGGTCTCGCCTGACTGAATGATTCAGTCCGTACGCGCCACGTTTTGCAACGAGTATGTTGACACGTACATTTCCTGCAGATGGAAATCGGCTACTCCCCAACGACCGACGCACATTAACATAATTTGAGAATATAAAACAACACGCGTTAAATATAATGCGAGGCAGCGGGTGATAACGATTAGCATTTTGATTTAACGGTAAAGATTACGTTAAGAAATATAAGGTACAAAGGCGCAAATATAGCAAAGGCTATAATTGCGCTTATTCTTTGTGCGAAAACGAACGTCTTGTAATCAGTCTAAACTACTGAGTTTTCAGTAAAACAGGATAAATCCTTTCCAGATCGTCGATATTTCGCACACGAACAAGCAGACGCCGCTGTTCTAATTGCATCACCAGCACACCATCTTCCGATAAATTCATCCCTTTAATACGCTTATATTCGATCCACACATTGGCGAAGAAAAATCCCTGTTCCTTAAAGATGATTTTGGGCGCGCGGATCCAGAAAAGATACACACCCATTAATGTCAGCGTAAATAATAACCACATGGTTAATGGTGTACCGCCGGTGGTGGTATTGTTGTAGATAAGGATTGCCAGCAGGCCGATAAAAATGGCGCCATCCGTACGGCTCCGGCGCAGCAGGGGAACCGCCAGTAACGTTTTGCCATGGCGGCGCGGCATAATGAACTCATCGTAGAGGGCAAACGCCAGCAGGGCGGCGATAAACAGTCCTAAGACGATATCTGTCATCGTCATTGTGGCTCCTTATATAAAAAAACCGGGGGCAGGCCCCCGGTTATGACAGCATTAATTAAAGACCCAGCAGACCAATCGCGTAACCAACAATGCCGATGACAAAGAAGCCAACGATAATCCACAAGGGGTTCACTTTCCTGCGCAGCAGCCACATACAGGCAAACGTAAGCAGCAGCGGCACAAGGCCTGGCATTAATTGATCGAGGATGGTTTGTACGGTGGTAACGGTGGTTTTACCGGTTTGGTCGGTAATTTCGGATACCACAAGGGGGATATTGACGTGTGTCCACTTGTTAACCAGTGCCCCCATTACAAACAGGCCGAGAATGGATGCTCCCTCGGTCAGTTTCTGCAGGAAGCCGCCGCCCATATCCTTAACAATGTCGATACCTTTACGGTAGCCGTAAGCCACGCCGTAATAGCGGGTCGCCAGACGGACCAGGTTAAACAGAACGAAGAACAGTAATGGCCCGAGCAGGCTACCGCTCATGGCGATCCCGGCACCGAGGGCCGCAAATACCGGACGCACCGTACCCCAGAAGATCGGGTCGCCGACGCCCGCAAGAGGCCCCATCAAACCGACTTTGATACCGTTAATCGCCGCATCGTCGATCTCAGCACCATTGGCGCGCTGCTCTTCCATCGCCAGCGTCACGCCCAGCACAGGCGCGGCAACATAAGGATGGGTATTAAAGAATTCCAGATGACGTTTAATCGCCTGGCGGCGTGCTTCGTTGTTTTCCGGATACAGGCGTCTAATCGCCGGCACCATCGAGAAGCAGAAACCCAACGCCTGCATACGTTCGAAGTTCCACGATCCCTGGAACAGGTTTGAACGCAGGAACACGCCACGAATGTCGCTCTGGGTGAGTTTTTTCTCAGTCGCAGTTTTAGTCATATCAACCATGTCGTTCACCTGTTAATCCAGTTCGTTATCAAGATCGTTGGCAGCAGCAGGTGCAGCGCCGCCTGCGGAACGGTTGTATTTCGGACTCAGCTGGATATAGAGGATAGCCATCACCGTACCGATAACACCCAGCGCAACGAGGTTGAAGTTGGTGAACGCTGCCGTGACGAAGCCGAGGTAGAAAAACGGCATCAGATATCCGGCGCGCATCATATTAATGACCATCGCATAACCGACCACCACGATCATGCCACCGGCGATATTCAGACCGCTGGTCACCACTTCAGGAATGGCGTTCAGCATGTTCTGTACTTCACTGGTCCCTACAGAGATGGCAACAATCACCGCCGGAATGGCGACACGCATCGCCTGCAGCAGCAGGGAAGAGACGTGGATCCAGGAGATCGCCGTCAGGTTGCCGTTTTCAGCCGCCTTATCCGCTGCGTGCTGGAAGCCCACGGTAATGGTACGCACGATAATGGTCAGCACCTGGCCTGCCGCCGCCAGCGGAATCGCCAGCGCGATACCGGCTCCGACACTTTGATGGCCGCCAACAACCAGAATGGTCGAGATAATTGACGCCAGCGCCGCATCAGGCGCAACTGCCGCACCGATGTTCATCCAGCCAAGCGCAATCATTTCCAGCGTACCACCGATAATAATACCGGTTTTCATATCACCCAGAACGATGCCCACCAGCGTACATGCCACCAACGGACGGTGGAACTGGAATTCATCGAGTATCGATCCCATACCGGCGATACACGCGACGATGAACACCAGCACAATCTGAAGAGTGGTAATCTCCATTGTACTTCTCCTATAGCTAAATCAGACGTAAGTGTGAAAACTGAGTCAATCAGGCCGCCGCGGTTATTTCGCCACTTTGCTGATTAAATCCATCATTTTCAGTCTCGGATCGTTTGAAACTTTACGCACTTCTAACTCAATATTGCGTTCGTTCAACTTTTTGAACGCGGCGATATCATTCTCATCCACCGAAACGGCATTGTTCACCTGGATTTTACCCTGACGGAAAGCCATACCGCCGACGTTGACGGAGGTGATTTTCACGCCTTCCTCAACGACGCGCAGGACATCTGTCGGATTGGTGAATAACAGCATAACGCGCTCACCGGCATATTTAGGGTTGTTATAAACCCGCACCATTTTGGCGACATCAACGACATGCGCCGTCACGCCCGGAGGCGCAACCTGGGTGAGCAGCGTTTTGCGTACGGTGTCTGCTGCCACTTCGTCGCTGACCACAATAATGCGCGTGACATTGGTCTCTTTGGTCCAGCGGGTGGCGACCTGACCATGGATCAAACGATCGTCGATACGCGCAAGGCCGATAACCATATAGTCATTTGGCCCCATCGGTTTAACGGGGGTCGCCGCTTTAGGCGCGACTGGCGCTGGAGCGGGTTTTTCAACCGGTTGCGCTTTCAGTGCTTTGACACCTTCACGTCCGGTCTCTACCGCCAGCGCCACCAGTTCGTCGAAGGTCGGGTTGTCATCCCGCGCCATCAACGTTTCCACCAACATCGGAATATTAACGCCAGCGATCACTTCATAATGCTCTTTATCGACGACAATGCGGCTGGCAGCGTTAAACGGGCTGCCGCCCCATGTATCAACGAGAAACAGCACGCCTTGACTGGTCTCCAGTTTTGCTAACTGCGCGTTGTACTTTTCGATTAACGTTTCCGCATTTTCACCAGGAACAAAGTCAATCCAACCGACGTTCTCCTGCTCGCCCAGCAGCATCTCGGCGGTTTTGAGCAACTGTTCCGCAGCCCAACCATGTGTGCCTATAACAATAGCAATGGTCACTTGCTACCTCCTTCTTCTTGTCGTTAACACACCAGTAACTGATGTATTGTGAATCTGTCCCGGTTACGGTAACGGCAAACCGAATCGATTCAGATAAGGGTTTGAAGCAAAAGCCTATAACTAGCGTGAATTATTTTAGATAGTGAAAAAATATTTTATGTGATGAACATCCGTTATTTAGGTTTCATTGCAATGAAATTTCGGAGCGCAAAATATCCTTTAAATTTGCAAATTCCGGTAAATCTTTGCAAACGCCAAACTCTCTCTGATATGTTTATCCTCCGTTTAATTAGTCAGGAGTACAGGGCAGCAGCCCACCGTATGGACCGTCACCGACGTCAATTCGCCTACTGGCCACTTCGTGCCACCTGTTTCGGCGTTACCCGCCATTTCCTAACGATGTTTACTGTCATACCTGCACGCATCAGTGCGACGAATAATCCAGCGCTGTTAAGGAGCCAGGTATGGAATTCTTAATGGATCCCTCGATTTGGGCTGGCTTATTGACCCTTATCGTTCTGGAAATCGTTCTCGGTATCGATAACCTGGTATTTATTGCCATCCTCGCCGACAAACTACCGCCTAAACAACGTGATAAAGCGCGCCTGATTGGCCTGTCGCTGGCGTTGGTTATGCGCCTGGGTCTGTTGTCGCTTATTTCGTGGATGGTCACGCTGACAAAACCGCTTTTTTCCGTCTGGGATTTAACCTTCTCCGGACGTGATTTGATCATGTTGTTTGGCGGTGTGTTTCTGCTGTTTAAAGCGACGACGGAGTTGCATGAACGGCTCGAGAACCGCGAGCATGACGGCGGGCATGGCAAAGGTTACGCCAGCTTCTGGGTGGTTGTGACGCAAATCGTGATTCTTGATGCCGTCTTCTCCCTGGATGCGGTGATCACCGCCGTCGGCATGGTTAACCATCTGCCGGTAATGATGGCGGCGGTCATTATTGCGATGGCGATGATGCTGCTGGCCTCAAAACCGTTAACGCGTTTCGTAAACATGCATCCGACGGTCGTCGTGCTCTGTCTGAGCTTCCTGCTGATGATAGGTCTAAGCCTGGTCGCGGAAGGTTTCGGCTTCCATATTCCGAAAGGCTACCTGTACGCGGCAATTGGCTTCTCTATCATCATCGAGTTTTTCAACCAGCTTGCGCGGCGAAACTTTATTCGTCATCAGTCGCATCTGCCGCTGCGTGCGCGTACCGCCGACGCCATTTTGCGTCTGATGGGCAACCGCCGTCAGTCAAACCCGCAGATAGAAGCCGACAGCCAGGCGCCGGTTCCGGTGCCGGAAGGGGCGTTTGCCGATGAAGAGCGGTATATGATCAACGGCGTATTAACCCTGGCCTCCCGCTCGTTGCGCAGCATTATGACGCCGCGCGGAGATATCAGTTGGGTGGATGCCAACCTGAGTGTAGACCAGATTCGCGCGCAGCTGTTGTCTTCACCCCACAGCTTGTTCCCCGTTTGTCGTGGTGAACTGGATGAGATTATCGGCATCGTTCGCGCTAAAGAGATCCTTGTGGCGCTGGAAGAGGGCGTCGATGTGGCGGCGATCGCATCGACCACGCCGGCGATTATCGTGCCGGAAACCCTCGACCCGATAAAACTGTTGGCCGTACTGCGCCGTGCGCGCGGAAGCTTTGTCATCGTCACTAATGAATTTGGTGTCGTACAAGGCCTGGTGACACCGCTGGATGTGCTGGAAGCGATTGCCGGCGAATTCCCGGATGCAGATGAAACGCCGGAAATCATTGCTGATGGTGACGGCTGGCTGGTCAAAGGCAACGCCGACCTGCACGCGTTGCAACACACACTGGGCCTTGATCGCCTGCTCAATGAAGATGACGATATCGCGACCGTTGCGGGTTTGGTTATCGCGGTGAAAGGGCAAATCCCGCCGGTGGGGGAAACCTTCGAAATGGCACCGTTGCATATCACCGTTGTCGAAGCCAACGATTACCGTGTCGATCTGGTGCGTATTGTTAAAGAGCAGCCTGCCTACGACGAAGAAGAGTAAGCATTGTTACGGCATTAACGGCGCAACATGTTCGTTATGTCTTTCAGACGGCGGGGAGGTCCTCCCCGCCAGCCATGCCGGGAAATCCTTCACCGGCATCGGCGCGGCGAAAAGATATCCCTGCAGCGTCTGTACCCCTTGCTGACGCAAATAGTGCGCCTGCTGGGTAGTCTCGACCCCTTCTGCTACCAGTTCAATATTTAACCGTTTCCCAAGGGCAATGATCATATCCGTTACCGTTGAGTTCACTGCATCCGTGCCAATCGCCCCGGTAAAGGATTTATCAATTTTTAAGATGTCCGGGTGCAGTTTCTCCAGCCAGGAAAGGGAACTGTTGCCGGTGCCGAAATCATCAATCGCTATTTTTGCCCCTTTGCGACGCAGCTCGTGCACCATTGCCGCCTCAACATCCTGCAGCGCATCGCGTTCCGTAAGCTCAATGGTTAACTGCTGGGTCGGATGTTTGTTAAACCACAGTTGGGTGAGATCGTTGAGCAACTCACCGTGGCGCAGATGGCTGGGTGCGGCATTCATACCAATATGAAAGTCAGGGTCATTAGGGAAGAGCGACAATTGCCGCTGGGTTTCATTCACTACATAGCGCGTTAGCGGGGCAATCAAATGTTGCTCTTCGGCGATAGGAATAAAGACCTCCGGGGAAATCCATCCCTGACGGGGATTAAACCAGCGCAATAAAATTTCTACCCCAACACATTCTCGGCTATGCGCATTCAGCAGCGGCTGGCAAAAAAGCTCAAACTCGTGTCCGTTAAGGCCAAGATTGATCTCTCTGGAGAAACTCATGCGGCTGGCGGTAGCAAACCAGGCAATCACACCGCTCAGTAACCCCAACATCAACGCTAACGGTAGCTGCGAAGGCAGGTGCTGTAACGCCAGCCGCGAAGCACCGGGTCCGGTTACACTAATGGTAAAAGGGAAGAGCGTGGAGGTACGCTGATAGCGCTTTTCATTCGCCAACGGCGGTAAACTGTCGATCACCCCTTTGCCCTCCACCAGATGTTTGCCGTGTACGCTCAGGCTGACGCTGGTGATTAATGGTACCTGGGGCTCCAGCATTAAGTTACTCAGCAATTCGATATTCACTGCAATCATTACGCCGCTTCGTCCGTCGTCCTGAGTGGGAGACCACATAATTAAAATCGGGCGATTTTTTAACAGCGACTGATCGGTGGTTAGCATCATGATGGGCACACTGACGGGCAGATCAGGATGAAGCTGGTGGATAGGCACGTCGCGCTGACCAAAAATGCTGGAGCAGTAAAGCGTACCGCTCCGAATCAGGGCGATCGATCGCACCGTTTGCAGGCTGGCCGCCAGCTCGCGCAGCTGCGGATGAATATCGTTGCAGGGGGTGCCAACCAGCGGCATCAGCTCATTACGGGCGGCTACCAGCGGCAACATTAATCGCTCGAGGGTATAAACCGCGTGGTGAGTGAATGCCGAGACGCGATGGTGATTTAAATTGCGCTCCGAAATAAAGCGAAAAATGAGGGTTAAAACAAAGACGAAAAGCGCAACCAGCGCGCAGACAATAACGCGCCGCCGTCGGTAACTTTTGATGATTCGCTGAACCGTCTGCATGCCGCTGTCGCCTGTAAAATTCCTGAGCTGAAATTCAGAGCAGAACAGACAAAGTGTAGTGGGGAATTAACGGGGCGACGAAAAAAACAGCGAAAGATCACGTATCTGTAGCGCAACGAAAAACGCCGTTCGGCTGAACGGCGTTACGGCAAGGGTTAGTCACACTGGACTTTAATGGCCAGTCCGCCACGGGATGTTTCCCGGTATTTGGCGTTCATATCTTTGCCGGTCTCATACATCGTTTCGATAACTTTATCGAGCGAAACGCGCGGTGCGCTGGTCCGGCGCATGGCCATACGTGTTGCGTTAATCGCCTTCACTGAGGCAATCGCGTTACGCTCAATGCACGGCACCTGAACCTGGCCGGCTACCGGATCGCATGTTAAGCCAAGGTTGTGCTCCATACCAATCTCCGCCGCCACACAAACCTGTTCCGGGCTTGCACCCAGCAGTTCCGCCAGACCTGCCGCCGCCATTGAGCAGGCAACGCCCACTTCGCCCTGGCAGCCCACTTCCGCGCCGGAAATAGAAGCGTTCATTTTATACAGCGCGCCAATTGCCCCAGCGGCGAGGAAATAGCGGATATAAATATCCGGCGTAACCGGTTCGATAAAGTGATCGTAATAGGCCAGCACCGCCGGAACGATCCCGCAGGCACCGTTTGTCGGCGCGGTCACCACACGACCACCGGCGGCGTTCTCTTCGTTAACCGCCAGCGCGAACATGTTCACCCAGTCAATCACGTTCATTGGATCGCTGGAGAGTTTATCGCTGGAGACCAGCATCCGGCGCAGTGCGGAGGCACGGCGCGGTACGCGCAGTGGTCCTGGCAATACGCCTTCGGTATTCATCCCGCGATCGATGCAAGCGCGCATGGTTGACCAGACATTAGCGAAATAGTCCTCAATCTCTTGTTTCGAGTGCAGCGCCAGTTCGTTTTGCATCACCATGCCGGAGAGGGACAGACCGGTTTCTTTGCAATACTCCAGCATGCGGGTCGCCGAATCGAAGGGATAGGGCACGTTTACCGCGCTGGTGCTCTCTTTACCAAAATGCTCTTCATCGACGATAAAGCCGCCGCCAATGGAGTAATAGGTTTTGCTGTAGACAACGTTTTCACCCTTCAGCGCGGTGATGCGCATACCGTTTTCATGCAACGAGAGGTTATCGCTGTGAAAACGCATCCCGTCACCCGCCGGGAAATCGACTTCATGACGGCCCTGCGCCAGCAGCAGCCGACCGCGTGCCTCGACATCACGCATAAAGGCCGGTATGGCATCAATATCGACAGTGGCAGGCTCGTTGCCCGCCAGGCCCATAATAATGGCGATATCCGTATGGTGGCCTTTCCCGGTAAGAGAGAGGGAGCCGTAGACATCAACCACCACGCGGGTGACGCTATCGAGTAAGCCTTTTTCGACCAGGTCATCGACGAACTGCTTACCGGCCTTCATCGGGCCTACAGTATGGGAAGATGAGGGACCGATCCCCACCTTAAACATGTCGAATAGACTAATCACATTAACGCTCCAGACAGAGTTACTGGCGTTTCCAGTAACGATGTAATAACTGCGCATAGTGTAAGAGGGAAGACCCGTATCAGCTTAACTATTCACATGAATTAAACTAATGGTTATCCCTGATTTTACTAATAACGCCGAAGCTGTCACAAAAGTGCTATGTGTAAAGTATAGTCAAGGTTTCAGGCCAATTTGCAGCGCCAGCGAGCGAATAATTCCGGCCGTCATGCCCCAGACAAAATAATGCTGATACCAGGATAACCACACCCGGTGCGCATTACCCTGACGGTGAATATCCAGCGGGTGATAGCGGGCAAGTCGCAGCGCTTCGGCAAGGGGCATTTCAAATACGGCGGCAACCTCCTCTTCGCTGGCGTGGTAGGGCAAATCCGGCGGGATAATACCCACCACCGGGGTGACCTGAAAACCGGTCACGCTATCGACGGGCGGCAACACACCGATCACCTCCACCGCTTCAGGCGGGATAGCGACTTCTTCATGCGCCTCGCGAAGTGCTGCGGCAATCAGTGAGGCATCCGTATTGTCTACCGCGCCGCCGGGAAAGGCGACCTGGCCGGGATGCTTGCGCATTAGCGGGGAGCGCTGCGTAAGTAATAAGCCGGGCTGCGCGCGACGCACAACGGGCACCAGTACCGCCGCCTGCCGGGTATTTCTGCCCACCGTATTAAGCTGCGGGCGTAACAGCTGAAAACGCGATAAAAAATCATCCAGGGTTAAAAGCGGTTGCTCCACGAATCATCTCTCCAGCAGCGTCAGGATACGGTTAACTTTATCAAAGGTTTCCTGATACTCCGCCTGTTCCTCGCTATCGGCGACGATGCCGCCGCCGGCGGAGCAGTAAATTTGGCTCTCAAAGGCGCTGAGGGTGCGAATGGTTATGCTGGTGTCCATATTGCCGCAAAAGCTGAGATAACCCACCGAGCCGCACCAGGCGTTACGCCGCTGGGGTTCCAGTTGATCAATAATTTGCATGGCGCGAATTTTCGGCGCGCCGGTAATCGAGCCGCCAGGAAAGGCGGCCCGCAGCACATCACTGGCGTGACGTCCGGCGGGCAGTTGAGCCGTTACGGTGCTGACTAAATGGTGAACGGCGGGAAAGGCTTCGACCACGAAAAGTTCCGGGACGCGAACCGATCCCGGTGTGGCGACGCGGCCAATATCGTTACGCATTAAATCCACGATCATCACATTCTCGGCGCGGTCTTTAACCGAGGCGGCGAGCTTGTGTGCCTGCTGTGCATCCGCTTTGGCATCGGTCAGTCGTGGCAGGGTGCCTTTAATCGGCCGGGTTTCGATTTTATCGCCCTGCAGGCGAATAAAACGCTCCGGCGACAGGCTGAGGATTGCACCTTCTTCGAGGCGTAAAAAGGCGCTAAACGGCGCACGGTTATGGGCATTGAGTTGCCTGAAGGCCTGCCACTCATCCCCGCAATAGCTCGCCGCGAAACGCTGGGCAAGATTAACCTGGTAACAGTCGCCGCTGTGCAAATAAGCCTGAACCTGGCGAAATTTCTCACCGTATTGCTGGCGTGACATATTCGCCTGCCACCCGGACGTCAGCCGGAACGGCTGGCGCTGCGGCGCGCGCTGTGCCTTAAGCCACGCCAGCCTCGCATTAACATCGCCGTGGCTCAGTAGCGTCACCCGCTGTAACCGATGATCCACGATCAGCGCCCAGTCATAAATGCCCACCGCCATATCGGGAAGGGCAATATCTTGCTCCGCCAACGACGGTAAGGTCTCGAAACGGCGACCCAAATCATAACCAAACAGCCCCAGCGCACCGCCCTGAAACGGCAAATCTGCATTGGCTTCGCTATGAAACGGGTAAGCGTCCAGCTGTTGTTGCAACAGCGCTAACGGATCGCGCGCTGATATCTCGCCATCGTTAAGGGTGGTAAGATTGCCGCGGGTGGTAAGCGTCGTCAGAGGATCGGCAACCAGAATATCAAAACGACTATGCGGATGGTCTGCGTACCCGGAATGCAACAGCATGGCCCAGGGCTGGTGACTGAGCGCAGCGAAATAGTGTTCGCCGGCGTCATCGCGCCACGGCAAAGAGAGAATGGCGGGGGATAATGTTTTCATTGATCCTGACTCATGGGCGTCGCGCCTTGCGAAGCGCCGACGTTCGAATAATTAGCGCCAACAATTTAGCAGGAGTTGACTATGTTTGCAGGTTTACCTTCCTTAAGCCACGAGCAGCAGCAAAAAGCGGTAGAGCGAATTCAGGAACTGATGGCCGCGGGCATGAGCAGCGGGCAGGCGATTAATCTGGTGGCTCAGGAGCTACGCGCCAGCCATACCGGCGAGCGGATCGTGGCGCGCTTTGAAGATGAAGACGAAGACGAGTAATTACACCGCAGCGATGATTTTAATTTCCACTTTGTAACGCGGGTTCATCAGTTTTGCCTGTACCGTACAACGTACCGGCGCATGGCCTGCAACTACCCACGCATCCCACGCTCTGTTCATGGCGGCGAAATCGTCGCCATCGGCAAGGAAAATGGTAGCGTCAAGGATGCGACGTTTATCACTGCCTTGTTTCTCCAGCACCGCATCAATTTGCGCCAGCGTATTGGCCGTCTGTTCAAACGCATCGGCATCAAGATTTTCCGGCACACCCGTATAATAAAGGGTCTGATTGTGGATCACCGCATCGGACCAGCGGGCGGCCGCATCTATACGCGTAATAGTCATTCTCTGCTCCTTTTTCCATGCATTAGCGGGCAAGAGTGCCATAAAAACCCGGCTGGCGTAAATCCGCTCACCCTGACATAATCACTGGCGATTTAACCAGGGGGTAGTGTGACGGACGATTTTGCAACAGACGGCCAGCTGGCCAAAGCCATTCCGGGGTTTAAACCGCGTGAGCCGCAGCGCCAGATGGCGCAGGCCGTCACCCAAGCGATTAACAACACCCAACCGTTGGTTGTCGAAGCGGGTACCGGCACGGGTAAAACCTACGCTTACCTCGCACCGGCGCTGCGTGCCGGGAAAAAAGTCATTATCTCCACCGGCTCGAAAGCCCTGCAGGATCAGCTCTACAGCCGCGATTTACCGACCGTAGCCAAAGCGCTGGACTATAGCGGGCGCATGGCGCTGCTGAAAGGGCGCTCCAACTATCTCTGTATCGAACGTCTGGAACAGCAGGCGCTGGCGGGCGGCGATCTGCCGGTGCAAACCCTCAGCGATGTCATTTTGCTGCGCTCCTGGTCTAATCAAACTACCGATGGCGATATCAGCACCTGCGTCAGCGTTGCCGAAGATTCCCAGGCCTGGCCGCTGGTCACCAGCACCAACGATAACTGTCTGGGCAGCGATTGCCCGATGTACAAAGATTGCTTCGTGGTGAAGGCGCGTAAAAGAGCGATGGATGCCGATGTGGTGGTGGTTAACCACCATCTTTTCCTCGCAGATATGGTGGTGAAAGAGAGCGGTTTCGGTGAACTGATTCCCGAAGCTGAAGTGATGATCTTCGACGAAGCGCACCAGCTTCCCGATATTGCCAGCCAATATTTTGGTCAGTCCCTCTCCAGCCGCCAGCTTATCGATCTGGCGAAAGATTTCACGATTGCCTATCGCACGGAATTAAAAGATACCGCGCAGCTACAGAAGTGTGCCGACCGGCTGGCGCAAAGTACGCAGGATTTTCGTCTGCAGCTGGGCGATCCGGGATATCGCGGCAACCTGCGCGAACTGTTAGCCGATGCGCATATCCAGCGCGCGCTGCTGCTGCTCGACGATGCCCTTGAGCTTTGCTACGACGTCGCGAAACTGTCGCTCGGCCGCTCGGCGCTGCTGGATGCAGCCTTTGAACGCGCAACGACTTACCGGGCAAGGCTGAAACGGCTAAAAGAGATTAACCAGCCGGGTTACAGCTACTGGTACGAATGCACCTCGCGCAACTTTACGCTGGCCCTAACGCCGCTCACCGTTTCGGACAAATTTACCGAGGTGATGGCGCAGAAAAAGGGCAGCTGGATTTTTACTTCCGCCACCCTTTCGGTTAATGACGATCTGCACCATTTTACCGCCCGCCTCGGCATAGATGAGGCGAACTCTCTGTTGCTGCCAAGCCCGTTTGATTATCAACGCCAGGCGTTACTGTGCGTACCGCGAAATCTGCCGCAGACCAATCAGCCCGGCGCTGCACGCCAGCTTGCCGCCATGCTCAGGCCGATGATCGAAGCCAACAATGGCCGCTGCTTTATGCTCTGTACCTCGCACGCCATGATGCGCGATCTTGCCGAGCAGTTCCGCGCCACCCTGAGCCTGCCCGTTTTATTGCAGGGCGAAACCAGTAAAGGTCAGCTATTGCAGCAGTTTGTTAACGCCGGCAACGCCCTGCTGGTGGCAACCAGCAGTTTCTGGGAAGGGGTGGACGTGCGCGGCGATACGCTGTCGTTGGTTATCATCGACAAACTGCCGTTTACCTCACCGGAGGATCCGTTATTAAAAGCGCGCATGGAAGATTGCCGTCTGCGCGGCGGCGATCCTTTTGATGACGTACAATTACCTGATGCAGTGATTACCCTGAAACAAGGGGTTGGCCGACTGATTCGCGATATTGACGATCGGGGCGTACTGGTGATTTGCGACAATCGTCTGGTGATGCGCCCCTATGGCGCGGTGTTTCTTGCCAGCCTGCCGCCAGCGCCACGTACCCGGGATATTCGCCGCGCCGTTGAATTTCTCTCCGGACCTTCGGCGCAGTAATTTGTAGCAGACTGTGCTAAGATGCGCGCCATTTTGTTTTTCATGGACCGCTATACCCATGCGAATTCTGGCTATTGATACCGCCACAGAAGCCTGTTCTGTTGCCCTGTGGAACGATGGTACAACCTTCGCTCACTTCGAACTTTGCCCGCGTGAACACACTCAACGCATCCTGCCGCTGGTCAGGGATGTGCTCGGTGATGCTGAACTTACGCTGTCCCAACTGGATGCGCTGGCCTTTGGCCGCGGCCCGGGTAGTTTCACCGGCGTGCGCATTGGCATTGGCATTGCGCAAGGGCTGGCCCTCGGGGCTGAACTGCCGATGATTGGCGTCTCCACCCTTGCAACGATGGCGCAGGGCGCATGGCGCAAAACCGGCGCGACCCGCGTACTGGCGGCGATTGACGCGCGAATGGGCGAAGTGTACTGGGGCGAGTACCAGCGCGATGAAAATGGCGTCTGGCAGGGTGAAGAGACGGAAGCGGTGCTGAAACCGGAACGCGTAACCGAACGTCTGCAACAGCTGACGGGCGAGTGGGCAACGGTGGGTACCGGCTGGCCCGCATGGCCGGAGATGGGCAACAATAGTGCGGCGACGCTTCGCGAGGGTGAAATCCTGTTACCCGCCGCCGAAGATATGCTGCCCATCGCCCGCCAGCTGCTTGCGGCACAGAAAACCGTTGCCGTCGAGCACGCGGAGCCTGTTTATTTGCGTAATGAAGTGGCGTGGAAGAAACTTCCGGGCCGGGAATGAATCTCAGAGATATTCACTGAGGTAAGGAGTCGCAGCATGGCGGGTCAAAAAAATGCAGTACGCGGATTGCTGGCAGGGCTGGCAATGGCGCTATTAAGTGGTTGTGTTTCTGTGCCAGACGCGATCCAGGGGACCAGTCCAACGCCGCAGGACGATCTGGTGCGGGTGATGAATGCGCCTTCACTGTATGTCGGTCAGGAAGCCCGCTTCGGCGGCAAAGTGGTTGATGTACAGAATCTACAGGGAAAGACCCGACTTGAGATTGCTGCCGTCCCCCTGGATAATGGCGCGCGTCCGGTGCTGGGCGAGCCCTCTGTGGGGCGTATCTTTGCCGATGTGAACGGTTTTCTCGATCCCGTTGATTTTCGCAACCAGCTGATCACCGTGGTGGGGCCGATTACCGGTACCGCAGACGGCAAAATCGGTAATGCGGCGTACAAATATATGGTCATGCAGGCGACCGGCTATAAACGCTGGCGTTTAGCCCAGCAGGTGATATTGCCGCCGCAGCCTATCGATCCCTGGTTCTGGGGGCCGGGACCGCGTCCTCGCCACTGGCATGGTGGCTATGACGGATGGGGCTTTTTCCCACCAGAGCCTGCGCGAGTCGAGACGGTCGTAACCGAGTAATTTCTTGTTTTAGCAAGAAAAAGAAACAGCGGCTAAGCCGCTGTTTTTATATTGGGCTACCCATAAAAAAAATAATTAGTGACGCGCTTCGCAACCTTCAATCCGGTTAATTAATAAACTGGTACGCTGAGTTAATATTATGTTAACGACTTGTTTATTAACTGGGGTTGTGATGACCAAAAATACTCATTTTAGAGGTGATGCATTGAAGAAGGTTTGGCTAAACCGTTATCCAGCCGATGTTCCGGCGGAGATCAACCCTGACCGTTATCAATCCCTGGTTGAACTGTTTGAACACTCGGCGGCGCGTTATGCCGATCAGCCCGCGTTTATCAATATGGGCGAGGTCATGACGTTCCGTAAGCTGGAGGAGCGTAGCCGGGCATTTGCGGCTTACCTGCAGCAAGGCCTTGGCCTGCAAAAAGGCGATCGCGTGGCGTTGATGATGCCGAACCTGCTGCAATATCCGGTGGCGCTGTTTGGCATTTTGCGCGCCGGGATGATTGTGGTAAACGTCAATCCCCTTTATACCCCGCGGGAACTTGAACATCAGCTCAACGACAGCGGTGCCAGCGCCATTGTGATTGTGTCGAATTTTGCCCATACGCTGGAAAAAATCGTCGATAAAACCCAGGTGCGCCATGTCATTTTGACGCGCATGGGCGATCAACTCTCCCCGGCAAAAGGGACGCTGGTCAATTTCGTCGTTAAATATGTCAAACGGCTGGTACCGAAATACCATCTGCCGGACGCTATCTCCTTTCGCCGTGCCCTGCAAAACGGTTACCGCCTGCAGTATGTGAAACCGGAAGCGAGTGCTGAAGATCTGGCTTTTCTGCAATATACCGGCGGCACAACCGGCGTAGCGAAAGGCGCGATGCTGACGCACCGCAATATGTTGGCGAACCTCGAACAGGTCAACGCCACTTACGGGCCCTTGCTGCACCGTGGTAAAGAACTGGTGGTTACTGCGCTGCCGCTGTACCACATTTTCGCCCTCACCATGAACTGCCTGCTGTTTATCGAATTGGGTGGGCAAAACCTGCTGATCACCAACCCGCGCGATATTCCGGGGCTGGTGAAAGAGATGGGCAAGTATCCTTTCACCGCCATGACCGGCGTAAATACTTTATTCAACGCGCTGCTGAACAATGAAGAGTTCCGCAAGCTGGACTTCTCCGCGCTGCACCTTTCTGCAGGCGGTGGCATGCCGGTTCAGCAGGCGGTTGCCGAACGCTGGATGGCCCTTACCGGTCAGTATCTGCTGGAAGGTTACGGGCTGACGGAATGCTCGCCGCTGGTCAGCGTCAATCCTCATGACATTGACTATCACAGCGGCAGCATCGGTTTGCCGGTGCCGTCAACGGAAGCAAAACTGGTTGATGATGATAACAATGAAGTTGCGCCGGGCGAGCCGGGCGAACTGTGCGTGAGAGGTCCGCAGGTGATGCTCGGCTACTGGCAACGACCGGATGCGACCGATGAAATTATTCGTGATGGCTGGTTACACACTGGCGATATCGCGGTGATGGATGACGAAGGGTTTTTACGTATCGTCGATCGCAAAAAAGATATGATTCTGGTCTCCGGTTTCAACGTCTATCCCAATGAAATCGAAGATGTGGTGATGCAGCACGCTGGCGTACATGAAGTAGCGGCGGTGGGCGTGCCGTCGGCAAACAGCGGCGAAGCGGTGAAAATTTTCGTGGTGAAAAAGGATGCCTCGTTAACGGAAGAGGCGCTGATCGCTTTTTGTCGCCGCCAGTTAACCGGCTACAAAGTGCCGAAGCTGGTTGAATTTCGCAAGGAACTGCCAAAATCCAACGTCGGCAAGATTTTAAGACGAGAATTGCGTGACGAAGCGCGTGGCAAAGTGGACAATAAAGCCTGAGCTATGCGTAAGGTCCCGAACGCCGGTTAAAGCCGGCGTTTTTTATGGGCGCAACTGAAGAGAAGATGATGTGAATTACCAGATGATTACGACGAACGATGCGCTGGCAGCGCTGTGCCAGGCCGCCAGCGCGTTTCCGGCCATTGCCCTGGATACCGAATTTGTCCGCACCCGGACCTACTATCCGCAACTGGGGTTAATTCAGCTGTATGACGGCGAACACCTGGCGCTGATAGATCCGCTGAATATCACCGACTGGACGCCGTTTCGCGATTTGCTCATCAACACCTCCGTGACCAAATATTTGCACGCGGCCAGCGAAGACCTCGAAGTGTTTCTCAACGCGTTTGGTGTCCAGCCGCAACCGATGATTGATACGCAGATCCTCGCCGCGTTCTGCGGTCGTCCGCTGTCGTGGGGCTTTGCCGCGATGGTGGAAGAGTTTACCGGCCTGGTTATCGATAAAAGTGAATCCCGAACCGACTGGCTGGCGCGCCCGCTGACAGAACGTCAGTGCGATTACGCCGCCGCGGATGTGTGGTACTTGCTGCCGATAGCTGAAAAACTGCTGGCGGAAACGCAGCAGGCGGGCAGGCTGGATGCGGCGCTGGATGAGTGTCGTCTGATGATGCAGCGCCGTCAGGAAGTGCTGGCCCCGGAAGAGGCGTGGCGCGAAATTACCAACGCATGGCAACTGCGTACGCGCCAGCTGGCCTGCTTGCGTTTGCTTGCCGACTGGCGCTTACGTAAAGCGCGCGAGCGTGACTTAGCGGTCAATTTTGTGGTGCGTGAAGAGAATCTTTGGGCGGTAGCGCGTTATATGCCGGGCAGCATGGGCGAGCTGGACAGCATCGGTCTTTCAGGCAGTGAAATTCGTTTTCACGGTAAAACCCTGCTGGCGCTGGTGGCCCAGGCACAGGCATTACCGGAAGAGGCGCTGCCAGAACCGCTGCTCAACCTGATGGATATGCCAGGGTATCGTAAAGCGTTTAAAGCGATTAAAGCGCTGGTGCAGACCGTCGGTGAAAGCGAAAATATCAGCGTTGAGCTGCTGGCATCGCGTCGGCAGATTAATCAGCTGTTGAACTGGCACTGGAAACTGAAACCGCAAAATATGTTACCGGAACTGATTAACGGCTGGCGCGGAAAATTGATGGCCGATCCGCTGAATAAACTTTTAGCAGAATATCCGAGCCAGATACTGTAAATAATTACAGCTTATTCGCGGTAATAATAAAAAAGGCAGAATGTATTCTGCCTTTTTTAATCCCGATTCCGGGGCTGTCTATTTGGTCTCTTCCGTTTCCGGTAGGGTAACGTTAAGTTCCAGAATAGAAATATCATCCCCTTTTTGCTCCAGCTGCACCGTCACCATTTCCGGGTCGATTTGCACATATTTGCAAATAACCTCCAGAATATCCCGCTTCAGCTGCGGTAAATAATGGGGTTCAGCGTCGCTGCGGCGGCGTTCGGCAACAATAATCTGCAGACGCTCTTTAGCAATGCTGGCGGTGTTCTTTTTTCTGGAGAGAAAAAAGTCGAGTAAAGCCATAACTTATCCTCCGAACAGGCGTTTGAGGAAACCTTTCTTCTCTTCTTCAACGAAGCGGAAAGGACGTTCTTCTCCCAGCAGACGATCCACGGCATCGGCATAGGCTTTGCCGGCGTCAGCATTGGTATCCAGAATAACGGGTTCACCCTGGTTTGAGGCGCGTAAAACAGACTGATCTTCCGGGATCACGCCAATCAATTTAATGCGCAGGATCTCCAGTACATCTTCCATGCTCAGCATATCGCCACGGTTAACGCGGCCCGGGTTATAACGGGTCAGCAGCAGATGTTCTTTAATCGGCTCTTCGCCTTTTTCCGCGCGACGGGACTTCGACGCCAGAATACCAAGAATACGGTCAGAGTCACGTACGGAAGAGACTTCCGGGTTAGTGGTGATGATCGCTTCATCAGCAAAGTAAAGCGCCATCAGCGCGCCGGTTTCGATGCCTGCCGGGGAGTCACAGACGATAAAGTCGAATTCCATTTTCTTCAGGTCTTCTAAAACCTTATCAACCCCTTCGCGGGTCAGTGCATCTTTATCGCGGGTTTGCGAGGCCGGAAGGATAAACAAATTCTCAGTGCGTTTGTCTTTAATTAACGCCTGGTTGAGTGTCGCATCGCCCTGAATAACGTTGACGAAATCATATACAACGCGGCGCTCGCAACCCATGATCAAATCCAGATTACGTAAGCCGATATCGAAGTCGATAACAACCGTCTTTTTGCCCTTTTGGGCTAAACCAGTAGCGATGGCCGCGCTGGAGGTGGTCTTGCCGACGCCCCCTTTACCCGAAGTAACAACAATAATGCGTGCCATAGGAGTTCCTTGTTAAAAGGGCTTAATTTAAGGGTTGAATTGTCAAAGCGTCGTTAGCCAACTGCAAACGTGCCGCTTTGCCATAAAATTCGGCCGGGATTTTATCGCTCAGCCAGTACTCTCCCGCAATAGAGACCAGCTCCGGCGTGAGATGAGAACAGAATATTTGCGCTTCTTTATCACCGCTGGCGCCTGCCAGCGCGCGCCCGCGCATCATGCCATAAACATGAATATTGCCATCGGCGATAAGCTCCGCGCCGGCGCTAACGTGGCTGGTGACAATCAAATCGCAGTGTGGCGCATAGACGCGCTGGCCGGAACGCACCGGTGTATCAATAAGGCGCGTTTTAGTTACCGGCGCTGCAACGGCGACGGGCGCCGGTTCCGGCGCGGCGTTGCGCGGGGTTTTATCTTTACCTTCCGCCAGCAATGGAAGGCCCGCACGTTCAATCTCTGCCTTTAGCGTCGCATCTTTACAGCCGCTGATGCCGACGACGCGCAGGCCCGTTGCAGATATCGTATTTAAAAGCGCAGACCAGTTAACAGCGCCTTCCAGCGCGGAAACGTTGACAACAACCGGTGCGTGCTGCAAAAAAGCGGGAGCCTGTGCGATTTTGTCTTCTAACGCCTGACGAATAACCTCGGGTTTTGCATCATGCAAGTGAACCACTGATAAGGTAAAACTACTGCCTTTTAGCTCGATGGGCGTATTTGACATCCTGACCTTACTCGTTTTGCTATTATCACCCGCATCTGAGTGATATTCCGAAGACTACCGGGCATGTTATAGTCACTATTATTTCCAGGCAAGTCACCTCCAGATAATTCCGAGTAAAAGTATGTTTTGTGTGATCTATCGAAGTTCCCGCCGCGATCAGACTTATCTCTATGTCGAAAAAAGAGACGATTTTTCTCGCGTGCCCGAAGCACTAATGCAAAGTTTTGGTCAGCCGCAGCTGGCGATGATTTTACCCCTTGACGGGCGTAAAAAATTAGTCGGTGCGGATTTAGAAAAAGTGAAAGCAGCGCTGGTGGCCCAGGGCTATTATTTACAACTGCCGCCGCCGCAAGAGAATTTATTGAAACACCATCTGGCCGAACAAGATAAACAGTAATCGGCCGCCATCGCGGCGGGTCAGCCCGCCGTTTCATTTCAGCCTGCGCTAATGTAATGCTAAAACATCCGGCTATTTGACAAACCGCCGGACGGCATGGATAGTCATTTTTCGCTCATCTTCAATGTGTTACCGGAGGTCGAATAAATGTATCAGCATCATAACTGGCAGGGCGCGCTGCTGGATTTCCCGGTGAGTAAAGTGGTTTGCGTTGGCAGTAACTATGCAAAACATATCAAAGAGATGGGGAGCGCAACCCCACAAGAACCGGTCCTGTTTATCAAACCGGAAACCGCGCTGTGCGACCTTCGCCAGCCGCTGGTGCTGCCGCAAGATTATGGTTCGGTGCATCATGAAGTGGAACTGGCGGTACTGATCGGTGCAACGCTGCGCCAGGCGACGGAAGAGCATGTCGAAAAGGCGATTGCCGGATATGGCGTGGCCCTCGATCTGACCCTGCGCGATCTGCAAGGTCAGTTGAAAAAAGCCGGACAGCCGTGGGAGAAAGCGAAAGGCTTCGATAATTCGTGTCCGATCTCAGGTTTTATCCCGGTTGCGGAATTCAGCGGTGACCCGCAGAGCACCGCGCTGGCGTTGAAAATCAATGGCGAAGTTCGCCAGCAGGGCAATACCGCGGATATGCTGCATAAAATTATCCCGCTGATAGCCTACATGAGCCGCTACTTTACCCTTAAAGCGGGCGATGTGATCCTGACCGGCACGCCGGAAGGGGTAGGGCCGCTGCACTCTGGCGATGAGCTGGAAGTGAGCTTTGATAGCCTCTCGTTAACCACCCGCGTGCTGTAACACAGTTTGCCGCCTTTTCTGGCGGCAAAACTTGCATCCGCCTGCCAGACTGGTTATAAGGTGCACCCAGGCATTTAATGACGGACTTCATCATGAGCGACACTCCTTTCTGGCAAAGCAAAACCCTCGACCAAATGACGGATGCGGAGTGGGAGTCGCTGTGTGACGGCTGCGGGCAGTGCTGCTTGCATAAGCTGATGGATGAAGACACCGACGAAATCTACTTCACCAACGTTGCCTGTCGTCAGTTAAATATTAAAACCTGTCAATGTCGCAACTATGAACGCCGTTTCGATTATGAGCCAGATTGCATCAAACTGACGCGCGAAAACCTGCCTACTTTCGAATGGCTGCCGCCAAGCTGCGCTTACCGTCTGCTGGCGGAAGGCAAATCGTTACCTGTATGGCATCCACTGCGCACAGGTTCAAAAGCGGCGATGCACGCCGAGCGGATTTCGGTGCGCCATATCGCGGTGAAAGAGTCTGAAGTGCGCGACTGGCAGGAGCATATCCTCAATAAGCCGGAATGGGCGGACTAAGGCCTGACGCCACGCCAGGGCTCACCGATTTTAAGGCGAGCCGCTACTTTTAACGGCTCGCGTTATTGACGATATGCGCGGTTATTATTTAACGCCACGGACAATTTTTCGCCAGCTCTCTCTTTCCGGCTCGCCCTCATTTCTTTGCCCATAGATCTGAATCATCTGCTCACCGTTTTTATCGAACACCTCTAAGCTCGTTACTTCGCCCACGAGGCCCGGTTTGGTCACAATCCAGCATTCATCGATCTCTTTTTGCGCGATATGCAGCTTATTGTCATGGCTAAAGACATTTAACCACTCGACGGTATAAAAAATACGGCCAATTAGCCCGGTATAGATCTGCACACAACCGGCATTGGCAATAAAAATGGTCAACTCTTCGTTACTCTCTTTCGCCGCATGGAGGATATCTGTCAGTGATGAATTGCTCACTTTGCGGGCCAAATCGTCGCCCACACTGCGGAAAATCTGCTGCCGGCTAAGGTTGTACTTATACATAAGTAAATAAAAATCATGCACCTCTTTCATATTTCGCCAGTCACGATCGACCTCTGCAGCGACCTCTGGCGATACCGGATCATTGCTGACCACGGGCGTTGTTGCGCTTTCAAATACGGCGGGTGATTGATTTTCACTGATATACTTCGCCAACAGCGAGTCCAGCACCTGCATATCTGATTCGTCCGTCAGGTAAATTTTACATACTGCACAGCCTGTTTTATCGAATACCTGGAAAGATTTCTGCAGGTGATTACGTCTTATTTGCTCGAGATAGAAAACGGTGTACCAGTGGCTAAAGAAGATGCGCAAATCCAGTGCTCTTGGGTTTAATACCAGCCCGGCTTGCGCGCTAATGTCGAGTTTTTTGTAGCCATTTAAATGTTGATGGGTAAAAACGCCTTCCTGAATACTGATGGCATGAGTATTGCGCGTAATACATTTCACCTTACCGAGAAATTCAAGATCGGCGATAAACGCTTTAATATCATCAATCTTGAGTATTTTAGCATCCTGGGAAAGTCTCTGATTGGTCAGTTCACCCTCCGTCATGCTATGATTTTTAGCGACGTTGGCTGCATAATCATTTTCAAGCTCAGCGATAATTGTCTCGTTTGTCATCATAAAGTCCTCTTTTTGCGTAAACACATCCATTAGATAGCCGATGAAAATCTGCAGAAATTTTGCTTATTGGTGGTCCGCACATCAAATACTGAGCAGATGTTGCGCAGAAAAATATCGCCATCATTCGTGACATCAAAATGGCTGCCGGTAATATTAATAAGACCATCTTCTTCAAAGTCGTGAAGTAGTGCTAATTCACGCTGAAAATGGTGCTGATAATGAGAGGCTGTGAGCACATTCTGTAAATCGACCTGCTTATAGCAAAGAAGGTTATGAATAACAGACCATGTGACTTTCTCGCGTCGATCGGCGATAGCGACTTTTGCAACGGGAGATTTCTTTTGTTCCGTTGCGCGGTAATAATCCACTCTGCGTTGAGTATTCTGGAAATAGCTCCCGGCGAAATGACTGATAGACGAAACACCTAACCCTAAAACATCTGCAGAATAAGCGATATCATAGCCAAGGAAATTCCTCAGCAAACGCTTCTCTTTTACCGCCAGAAAGAGAGGGTCTCTTTCGAGAACAAAATGATCCCCGCCAATTAAATGATATCCGTGATGTTGTAAAAAATTTTTAGTATTACAAAACATCATCAGTTGCTCATTTTCTTCAGGGAAGGGGTATTTATCCAGCTCACGTTGCGCAGGAAAAATAGCAGGGCGATGTTCGTATTTTGTTACCGTCACGCGGGAAATATCCATTGCAACGGCTGCCTGAAGATTCTCGGTAACGCTTTCTACGGTTTGTAGGGGTAGCCCATAAAACAGGTCAATATTGATAGAATTAAAACCGTATGCAGATGCAGTATCAATGACAGAGCGTATCTGCTCCTTAGACTGAACTTTGTTTATCACCCTTTGCACATTGTCATGAAAATCCTGCACGCCAACGCTAATTCTGCTAAACCCGCATTTACTAAAAAGAACGATTTGTCCAGCTGTGGTGGTAAGGGGATCGACTTCGAGAGAAAACACCGTATCGCAGGTCAGCGTAAAATGGTTATACAAAGCAGAGATTAATTTGACTATCAGGTGTTCGCTGAGAAAATTTGGACAGCCGCCGCCTAAGTGCACGCGTTCAATGCGCTTGTTATATAACAGGGGTTTATATATTACCATTTCATCGATCAGGCGATCGATGTACTCTACCGCCTCTCGTCTGTCTTGCGCGACTTCCTCGTGGCAACCACAATGAAAACAGAGCGTCCGGCAAAAGGGAATATGGATATAAATTGATGCACTTTCCTGCCGCGAGGCATAAATTAATTCGGCGGCGTTAACATTCTGTGCATTATGGCTATCAGCAAAAGTGGGATAAGCGAAATAGCCGGGGGCACTATAAGCGTATTTTTTGGCAAGCTTACTCAGCTTGTCAATGCTTTCGCTGTGAGTGAATTGCGCACTATCTTTCTGTGTACACATAGACAATATCCCCCTGATTCCAGTCGAAGCGGATAATATCAAGAATAATTTTCACAAAGCATTGTCGGCTGACATAGCCAGAGGGTAACGTTTTGTCACGTGTAACAACTGCTTTTCCCTCGATATGCTTATCCGATAAGCCAACGGGACGGATAATATTCCAGTTAACATAACTTAATTGTAACCACGCTTCTGACAGCGTCTTGTATTTCACTTTCTCACCAAAAACATTTTTAGCCATGTCAGAAATGTAAGGCCATGAATCGCCGCAGCCAAAAGAGGTAACCAGCAGGAATTTTTGGCTGGGGTCCTCAATTAATGATATCAGTGATATATTTTGCGCTAACGAGTCTAACGTTCCGCCCCGAAAAGAGATAATGACATCCGCATGGCGAATGGCCTCTTTGAGCTCGTCCCGATCGCAGGTAATGACATCCTCGTATGTTCTGCATGATATACTTTCATCGAATGCCTGGCGAATTAACTCCTGACCCAGTCTCGACCCATGTCCTATAACCAATATCTCCATTGGTGTCTCCTTTCTCGCTAAAAAGCTATCGCTCCTTAAAATAAACCTACACCAGCATTAAAAAACTACTTAATGATCATTGTGTGCAATTTAACCCGGATCTCATTTTAACAAAATGTTGCAATATTAGTTTATTATTAACAGCGTACTGCAGCGCAATAATTAGGATATTATTACTTTTAAACAGCAGTGGAATATTTGCGTTTCGACATTCGCTTAGATTATAAAAATAAAAACCACTGCTCGCAAAGCCAGTGTAAGGTAAATAAAATTGCTACTGATTATCTTCACAGCGCCGCATTATAGGTAAACAGCAGATGGATATAAAAAGGAGTGATTACGCGGTGGCGGGAACAAAAAAGCCAGTCAGTGGATCAACTGACTGGCTTTATTACGGGTAGAGCGCAAGGTTAGCGACCGAACAGATCGCGTTTTTTCGGTTTGACAAACTGGGCAATCAGAACCAGCAGCGCCACAGCGAAATAGGCAACAAAAATGCCCAATAACCACTGGGGCATTTCCAGCGTCAGGAATGACCACTGGCGCTCGGCGCAGTCGCCAGAGGCGACAAATACCTGCGGAAGCCATTTATCCAGCGGCAGCCAGCTCGGAAAACGCGCGGCGAAATCGCAGGTTGCAAACGGCGAAGGGTGCAGTTGGATTGTCGTGTGTTCCCAGGCCAGCTGGATGCCGCGATAAGCGCTATAGATCCAGATAACGAGGGCGACATAACGTAACGGCGTTTTTGGCGCAATGGCGCCGACGATCCCGGCCCCCATGACGCCAAACAGCGCGCTGCGCTCATAAATGCACAGCACGCAGGGTTTCAACAGCATAACGTGCTGGAACCACAATGCGACCATTTCAAGGGCAAACGCTGTCAGGGCCATTAAAAGCCAGGCACCGCGCCCGCGCGAGCACTCATTTAAATATCGCAACATAATCATTTCCCTGGGAGATGCGTAGACCAAGCAGTGTAAACGAAATCATTCGCGAGGCCACTAGCGGCCAAAAAAATAATGCGTAATCGAATGTTTAGCCTGCGAAAAGTCAAATCAGATAACAAATAACTGCTTTTTGAATAACAAATCCCATACATGACGCGCTGTGGAGGTTTCGCTTGAAAGAGCTGGCGCTTTTACGAAAAAGCGTCGTGAATTGCCCAAAATGGATCTTCGATCCCCTTTTTTCTTCATGAGGCACGCTATCTGCTCCGGGGACGGTCTGGTATGATGAGTGCCAAGCTTAGCTGTGTAATGGAAATCTCTCTATGGTCATTAAGGCGCAGAGCCCGGCGGGTTTCGCGGAAGAGTACATCATCGAAAGTATCTGGAATAGTCGCTTCCCGCCCGGGTCGATTCTTCCGGCCGAACGCGAACTCTCTGAACTGATTGGCGTCACTCGTACCACATTGCGTGAAGTATTGCAGCGCCTGGCCCGGGACGGCTGGCTGACTATTCAGCACGGCAAGCCAACTAAAGTGAACAATTTCTGGGAAACCTCCGGCCTTAACATTCTGGAAACCCTGGCGCGTCTCGATCACGAAAGTGTTCCGCAACTGATTGATAATCTGCTGTCGGTGCGTACCAATATCTCCACCATCTTTATTCGCACCGCGTTTCGTCAACACCCGCAAGACGCGCTCAACGTGCTGGCCAGCGCGAAGCAGGTTGAAGATCACGCCGATGCTTTTGCGGAGCTCGATTACAATATTTTCCGTGGCCTGGCTTTCGCGTCCGGTAACCCCATTTACGGCCTGATCCTCAACGGCATGAAAGGGCTCTATACGCGCATTGGCCGTCACTACTTCTCAAGCCCCGAAGCCCGCAGCCTGGCGCTCGGTTTCTACCATCAGCTGGCGCACATCTGCGAACACGCGCAGCATGATAAAGTCTATGAGCTGGTACGCTGCTACGGTCGCGATAGCGGTGAGATCTGGCATCGCATGCAGAAAACGATGCCGGGTGATTTGGCGTTACAGAGCCGATAAGCAAAGAAAAACCCCTCTTATATGAGGGGTTCGTCATTACAGGCTGTTAGGGCGGGGCGGGCAGCGCTCCAGTAACTCCACGCTACCATCTTCGTTCTGCTGCTCCAGCATCACATCAAACCCCCACAGACGATGCACATGTTTCAGCACTTCGCGGCGGCCCT
The DNA here is from genome assembly GCF_000814905.1 of Enterobacter sp. Bisph1. GTDB lineage: Bacteria > Pseudomonadota > Gammaproteobacteria > Enterobacterales > Enterobacteriaceae > Kosakonia. The sequence goes on along the minus strand of NZ_JXAG01000035.1, from coordinate 159,235 downwards.
TATCCAGCGGCGCGCGGTTATGTGGGATATAGCGCAGCGTCAGGGAACGATCGCCGCGCAAGTCCACGTTCCACACCTGAATATTCGGTTCAAGGTTACTGAGATTATATTGCGACGACAGTTTTGAGCGGATCTCGCGATAGCCCTCTTCATTATGAATAGCGGCAATCTCCAGATAATTATTCCGATCGTCATCCAGCACGGTGAAGAAACGAAAATCACGCATAATCTTCGGCGACATAAACTGGCTGATAAAGCTCTCGTCTTTAAAATCGCGCATCGCAAAATGCAGGGTTTCCAGCCAGTCTGAACCGGCGATATCCGGGAACCAGTAGCGGTCTTCCTCCGTTGGCGACTGGCAAATGCGCTTAATATCCTGGAACATCGCAAAGCCCAGCGCGTAAGGGTTAATGCCGCTGTACCACGGGCTGTTATAGGGCGGTTGAAACACAACGTTGGTATGACTGTGCAAAAACTCCAGCATAAAGCGGTCGGTGACTTTGCCTTCGTCATACAGATGATTAAGGATGGTGTAGTGCCAGAAAGTGGCCCAGCCTTCATTCATCACCTGGGTCTGTTTTTGCGGATAGAAATACTGGCTTACCTTACGCACGATGCGCAGGATCTCACGCTGCCACGACTCCAGCAGCGGCGCGTTTTTTTCCATAAAGTAGAGCAGGTTTTCCTGCGGCTCGGCAGGGTAGCGGCGCGCCTCGGCGATGGTGCGTTCTTCCTCGCGTTTGGGCAACGTTCGCCACAGCATATTCACCTGGCTTTGCAGATACTCTTCGCGACTCTTCTGCCGCGCTTTCTCCTCCTGCAAGGAGATCTTCTGCGGGCGTTTGTAGCGATCCACGCCGTAGTTCATCAACGCATGACAGGAATCGAGCAGCTTTTCCACTTCAACCACACCGTAACGCTCTTCACAATCGGTGATGTATTTACGCGCGAAAATCAGGTAATCGACGATAGAGCTGGCATCGGTCCAGCTGCGGAACAGATAGTTATTTTTGAAGAAAGAGTTATGTCCGTAACAGGCGTGCGCCATGACCAGCGCCTGCATAGTAATAGTATTCTCTTCCATCAGATAAGCGATACAGGGGTTTGAGTTGATGACAATCTCGTAGGCCAGCCCCTGCTGCCCATGTTTATACAGCCGTTCAGTCTCGATAAATTTCTTACCAAACGACCAGTGAGGGTAATTAATCGGCATGCCGACGCTGGAGTAAGCATCCATCATCTGCTCTGAGGTGATCACTTCGATTTGATGCGGATAGGTATCCAGCCGATAGAGTTTCGCCACCCGGTCGATCTCCGCCAGATACTCATCCAGCAGTTCGAACGTCCAGTCGGGTCCATCGCTCAGACGAATAGAATCCTTATTCATTGAGTCAATCGTAGCCATTAGCGCGCCCTCGTTGTTAACAACACTCTCTGTATGGAGCGTCTCATTTCAAGCATAGATCACGCAATTAAAACCGTGATTGCGCCTGAAATAATTCTTCGCGATTTTTCCTCATATCAGCGGCGTAAATCGCGCACCTCACAAAACATTATGCTGCGGCCAAAAGTCGCGCAGCAGGAGATGCTGAATAGCATAAACCCTTGTCATACGGCGAAGCTGTGAGGCAGCTCACCATAAAAAAGCCATATGTTGAATAATATTTTCATCTGAGTTATCAATTTGTAATCAGACGATCGTGCTTTACTCACAGGAGAGGGTTATGCGAGTTGTTGTATTGGGAAGTGGCGTAGTCGGCGTGACCAGTGCCTGGTATTTACGTCAGGCCGGACATGACGTGACGGTGATCGATCGCCAGCCGGGCCCGGCGCAGGAGACCAGCGCCGGTAATGCCGGGCAGATCTCTCCGGGCTATGCCGCGCCCTGGGCCGCACCAGGGGTGCCGCTTAAAGCGATAAAATGGATGTTCCAGCGTCACGCCCCCCTCGCTATCAGCCTTGATGGCACCTCATCGCAGCTCAAGTGGATGTGGCAGATGCTGCGCAACTGCGATACGCGCCACTATATGGAAAACAAAGGCCGGATGGTGCGTCTTGCGGAATATAGCCGCGACTGTCTGAAGCTGCTGCGTGAAACCACCGGCATTCAGTATGAAGGACGGCAGGGGGGGACTCTGCAACTGTTTCGCACTGCCGAACAGTACGAAAACGCGACCCGTGATATTGCGGTATTGCAGGATGCCGGTGTGCCTTATCAGCTACTGGAATCGGCACGCCTGGCGGAAGTGGAGCCTGCGCTGGCGGAAGTAGCGCATAAGCTAACGGGCGGGCTGCGTCTGCCGAATGACGAAACCGGCGACTGCCAGCTGTTTACCCAGCAACTGGCGCAGATGGCGGAGCAAGCTGGCGTCATCTTCCGCTTCAACACCCCGGTCGATCGTCTGTTGTACGAAGGCGAGAAAATCTATGGTGTGAAATGCGGCGAAGAGGTGATTAAAGCCGATGCCTATGTGATGGCGTTTGGCTCCTGGTCGACCAGCTTATTAAAAGGCATCGTTGATATCCCGGTTTATCCGCTAAAAGGCTATTCGCTGACCATTCCCATTGCGCAAGAAGATGGCGCGCCGGTTTCCACTATTCTTGATGAAACCTACAAGATTGCTATTACCCGCTTTGATAACCGTATTCGCGTCGGCGGCATGGCGGAAATTGTCGGCTTCAATACCGAGCTGCTCAAACCGCGCCGCGAAACGCTGGAGATGGTGGTACGCGATCTCTTCCCGCGCGGCGGGTTTGTTGAACAGGCGACGTTCTGGACCGGCTTGCGCCCGATGACGCCGGACGGTACGCCGGTGGTGGGACGCACGCCCTATAAAAATCTGTGGCTGAATACCGGTCACGGCACGCTCGGCTGGACCATGGCCTGCGGTTCCGGCCAGTTACTAAGCGATCTGATGTCCGGCAGCACACCGGCAATTGCCGCCGATGATTTAAGCGTGGCGCGTTACTTGCCTGGCTTCATACCGGCGCGTGCCCAGCATTTACACGGTGCTCATAATTAACCGTAATAAGGAACAGTAATGTCTCGTCCGGTTCTCGCCACGCTTGATTTAGCGGCGCTCGGCAATAACTTGCAGGTGGTGCGCCGCGCGGCCCCTGCGGCAAAAGTCTGGTCGGTGGTAAAGGCGAACGCGTACGGTCACGGGCTGGATCGCATCTGGCGCGCCCTGAGCAGCACCGATGGTTTTGCCTTACTCAACATTGAAGAGGCGATTTTGCTGCGCGAACGCGGCTGGAAAGGGCCGATTCTGATGCTGGAAGGTTTTTTTCATGCCGATGAACTGCCGCTGTTTGACAAGTACCGCCTGACTACCAGCCTGCATAGTAACTGGCAGATCAAAGTATTGCAGGATGCGCATCTGCAAGCACCGCTGGATGTTTACCTGAAAATCAACAGCGGCATGAACCGTCTTGGTTTTATGCCGGAACATATTCACTCCGTCTGGCAGAAGCTCCAAGGGTTGACCAACGTGGCGACGGTGACGCTGATGTCCCACTTTGCCGAAGCGGAGCGGGCAGAGGGGATTGCCAGGCCGCTGGCGCGCATAGAGTTGGCCGCTGAAGGAATAGAGGCGCCGCGTTCGCTGGCCAACTCTGCCGCAACGTTATGGCATCCAAAAAGCCATTTTGACTGGGTGCGACCCGGCATTGTGCTGTACGGCGCTTCACCTTCTGGCTTATGGCAGGATGTCGCCAACAGTGGGATCCGCCCGGTAATGACCCTGCGCAGCGAAATTATTGCCATTCAGACGCTAAAAGCCGGTGAAACGGTGGGCTACGGCTGTCGTTATTGCGCGCAAGGGGAGCAGCGGATTGGCGTGGTGGCCTGTGGCTACGCCGATGGTTATCCGCGCATCGCTCCCTCAGGTACGCCGGTGCTGGTGGACGGCGTGAGGACCACGGTTGTCGGGGCAGTATCAATGGATATGCTAACCGTCGACTTAACGCCGTGCCCGCAGGCGGGCATTGGCGCACCGGTAGAACTTTGGGGCAACGAGATTAAAATTGATGACGTGGCGGCGGCGGCCGGTACCGTAGGGTATGAATTGATGTGCGCGCTGGCACCGCGCGTGCCGGTTGTGACGTTGTAACTTATTGTGAGGCGGTTATTCCGCCTCTTCTCCTGCGACGCGAACGCCCACTTTTATAATCGCGTTATCGGCTTTCTCTGCCACCGTCCAAATCATCCCGGCAAATTCCACCTGGTCACCGACCACGGGTGCGGCACCCAGCAATTGCTGCACAATCTCACCCAGCGTTTGCTGATTCTCGCGATACTCCAGCCCATCTTCAAGGCCATAAATCAGCGCCACATCGGCAAACCGGGCACTGGCTTCAAGAATAAAGTCACCGAAGAAGCGCTGATCCAGCGACACCGGCGGCGATTGGCTAAACAGTTTCCCTAGCGCAGGCAGATCGCTTTCACGGCCAATCACGCACAGCACGTCGCCCTCGCGCAGTCGGGTGCTACCGGTGGGGTGCAGCAGGTCGTTATCACGAAACAGCGCGGCAATGCGCGTATCCGTCGGCATATGTAAATCACGCAGCGCCGCGCCGACGCACCATTTATCAGCGCTGAGCTGATAAACAAATTGCTCAAACGGGTTTTCCGGATGGATATCCAGCCCCATGCGCGAAACCGGCCAGCCAACGGGCGGTACCACGACTTTCGCTTTCTTCGCGGCCCAGGAGAGGGAAGAGCCCTGAAACAGCAGCGAAATTAACACCACGAAAAAGGCGACGTTAAAGAACAGCCGCGCATTATCCAGCCCCGCCATCATTGGAAAAGTGGCGAGGATAATCGGCACCGCGCCGCGCAGACCCACCCAGCTGATAAAGACGCGTTCGCGAAGATTAAAGCCGCGAAACGGCAGCAGACTGACGAAGACGGAAAGCGGACGGGCAATAAAAATCATCCATGCGGAGAGTATCAGCGCCGAAATGGCAATCGGCCACAAATCAGACGGTGTCACTAACAGCCCCAGCACCAGGAACATGGCGATCTGTGCCAGCCAGGCGAGGCCATCGAAGTTTTGCAAAATACCGTAACGGTTACGGATCGGGCGATTGCCAAGCACAAACCCGCAGAGATACACCGCCAGAATGCCGCTGCCGTGTAGGGCGGTAGTGGCAGAGAACACCAAAATCCCGCCGCTCAGAGCCAGTAATGGATACAGCCCCGCCGGGAGCGAGATACGGTTAATCATCTGCTGCAGCAGATAGCCGCCCGCGCCGCCCAACAGCACGCCTAAGCCAAATTCGCGAATAATGTGCGCAAGGAACATGATATCGAGGCTGGCTTCGCGCTTTTGAATCATCTCAATCAGCGTAATGGTAAGAAACACCGCCATCGGATCGTTACTGCCGGATTCAATCTCCAGCGTCGAGCCGACACGCTCGTTCAGGCCTTTACCGCCCAGTAGAGAAAATACCGCCGCCGCATCGGTGGAACCCACAATCGCACCAATTAGAAAACCGTCGATCAGGTTGAGCTTAAACAGCCAGGCGGCCATCATGCCGGTAAGGCCGGAGGTAATCAGCACACCAATGGTGGCAAGGGAGAGCGCAGGGCCGAGGGCGACGCGAAACGAACTGGCGCGGGTACGCATTCCGCCATCAAGTAAAATAATCGCCAGTGCGAGGTTACTGACCATATAGGCGAAAGGGTAGTTATCGAAAGGAATACCGCCAATACCGTCAATACCGGCCAGCATACCGATCGCAAGGAAGATAACCAGAATAGGAATACCAAGGCGCGATGAAAAAGAACTCAATAAAATACTGCAGGTTACAAGAACTGAACCCAACATAAACAGTCTGATTATCGCCTCAGCGTCCAATGTTCTGCTTCTCCTTCATTTTCACCGTGAGAATACCGGTAGCCTGTACCACCGGGTTTATTACCGCGTCCTATAATAGCGACAGAATCAAGGATTTAATAAGGACATTAAGCGCTTTTTTTACCTTAATATCGTGGGATGACCGGAAAGGGTCAATTGTGACTTTTCAGCATGTTGCAAGCGGGCCGTTGCGCCAAGAGGCAGGGTGACCGTCTGCGGTTCATGACCAAACGCCAGCCCGCTTATCACCGGGATACCCACCTGCGTACGAAGATAATCAATCATCTTAGTAAGATTGTAGCCCGCATCGTAATCATTCGGCAGGGCATGGGAAAAGCTGCCGAGAATCAGCGCCCGCTGCTGTGTCAGAATCCCGCTGTGTACAAGCTGCATTAGCATGCGTTCCACGCGGTAGGGATGCTCGTTAATGTCCTCAACCACCAGAATGCCGCCCGCTATCGAAGGCAGCCAGGGTGTGCCGATAAGCGAGGTTAACATCGCCAGATTGCCACCCCAAATCGTTCCGCTGACATCACACTGCGGGCCTTCGCCGTGCCATTCAATGGTAAAGGTGGGATTGCTGATAGCGCGCCAGAAATGGTCGAGGGTAAACTCATCCAGCACTTCGGCACCAAAATTCCCCGCCAGCATCGGCCCGCTAAAGGTCATCACGTTCCCGCTCGCCAGCAGACCCAACTGAATCACAGTAAAATCGCTATGACCGCAAATCAGCAGCGGCTGCTGCTGCTGGCGCGCCACCAGCGCTTGCCAGTCGATAGCATTGAGTAGACGACCTGCGCCGTAGCCCCCGCGCACCGGCATGACAATAACATTCTCACCCGCAAGCTGCGCCAGCCCGTTGATATCCGCCAGACGCTCCTCGTCGTGCCCGGCAAAACGCTCAAAGCGCCGGGCAATCACCTGCTGGTTAACAACCTGGTGGCCTTGCTGCGTGAGTCTGGCAACGCCAAGCGCCGCTGCGTGCTGGTTTATGCAATAGCCGGAAGGGGCAATCAAGTGGAAGGTGGACATGGCATTTCCTTGCTGACATCTATACGGAAACAGTTATCATGCCGCTAACCTGAGTCGTTGTCATCCGCAGTGATGACTAGCAAAATAAGGATCCGTTGGCGTGAAATTGAGATGGTTTGCTTTTTTAGTCATATTACTGGCCGGTTGCAGCTCCCGTCAGGATTACCGTAACCCGGACTGGAACCCGGAAGTTCCGGTCAAACGCGCAATGCAGTGGATGCCGATCGCTGAAAAAGCCGGTGCCGCATGGGGCGTCAGCCCACGTCTCATTACCGCCATGATCGCCGTTGAATCTGGCGGTAACCCGAATCTGGTCAGCAAATCCAACGCCGTTGGCCTGATGCAGCTGAAAGCTTCCACCGCCGGGCGCGAAGTCTATCGCCATATGGGCTGGCCCGGCCAACCCTCGACGAGCGAACTTAAGAATCCCGAACGCAACATCTCGATGGGGGCAGCCTATCTGAGCATTCTTGAACATGGGCCGCTGGCGGGGATCCGCGATGAGAAAGTGATGCAGTATGCGCTGGTGGTGTCGTATGTGAACGGTGCCGGCGCGCTGCTGCGGACCTTTTCCTCTGACAGGGGCGAAGCCATTGACGAGATTAATGATTTAAGCGCTGACGCCTTTATGCAGCATGTGGTTAAAAACCACCCTGCACCGCAGGCGCCGCGCTATATCTGGAAGGTACAAAAAGCGATGGATGCGATGTAGTTAGCGCACCCGGCTGGCGCGTTCGCGCGCCTCGCGCTCAAGGGCAAAAATAATGCGCTGGAGCTCACGTTCAACGCCGGGGCTGACATTCAAAAAACGAAAGCTCAGCCGCGGCGTCACAATGGTTTCATTCTTGCCATCCACTACTTTGCGCTCGCCAATAGCGATCAGCTGGGCATCAAAATAGAATTGTCCCCAGGAAGCCATATCCAGTTCGACTTTGGTAAAACGCATCCCCGGCTGTAAATCGGGAGGCAGCGGTCCATCCAGCAGTGCGCCCATCCCGCCTAAAGAAAGGTCGAACAGACGAAAGCGGATTTCACTCTTATCCGGCATCAGCGCTTTACAAAAATAGGCCGGATGGAGCGGGGCGCTGATGCGGAAATATTCCCGGCGCTGAATAAACCACAGGCTTTCCGGGAGCGGTGTGAGAAACGCCGGCAGCGTCTGGTAATCACCCGGCAGCAGCTTCGACAGTGTAAATTCAACCTTGGCACCCTGGGTTTCGGCGGTCACGGTCACCTTTCCGGCACGCTGTACTGCGTTGTTTTCGTACTCCTGGCTGCCAAAATCCATTACCAGCTCTTCTGGATTCACCTCCAGTATCTTACTGATAAACTGGCCGCTGCCCCAGGTAATGCACACCGGCACCTGGTTTTTTTGCAGGTCGCGCAGCACGCCCAACACCGCCAGAGGATTTTGTTTCAGGAACTGCTCACTGTAATTGCTCACGCCGAATGGCTCCTTGATGACTCATACACCTTCGTTGCGTTATCGGCATTTCCGACAAGAACTTAAGGCAAACAGCATAAAATTTTTCTGATATTTATTGATTAAGTCCGTGAGAAGAAACTGCTTTTAAGACCACCCACTATAATGTAGCTAACGCGTTGCCGAAGGGGTACGTGCGCGTCAACAACACTAACAGAAGGAGAGAGTAATATGGGCATTCTCGCGTGGATTATTTTTGGCCTGATTGCGGGCGTCATTGCCAAGTTCATTATGCCAGGACGGGATGGAGGAGGTGTTATTCTCACGTGTATCCTGGGTGTTGTCGGGGCCGTTGTCGGCGGCTGGCTTGCGACACAGTTTGGCTATGGCGGTGATATCACCGGCTTTAACTGGCACAGTTTTTTAATAGCGGTGCTTGGCGCGATTGTCGTGTTGGCGGTGTTCCGCTTGTTACGACGTAACTGATCGTCCGCTTCGCTCAAAAAATCAAAAGCCGCTGCGGTTTATTACCGCTGCGGCTTTTTGCTGTGCAGGGTTTGCGCTGCAATCTGATGCGGCGGCATTCAGCGGGTCGTAGATTCGCCTGGCGAAAACATTAAAAAAAACAAAAAAGCCGCAACGCTGAACCAACGCTGCGGCTTATGACGCTGCACGGTTTATTGTGCGACTTTTTCTTGCTGCTGAGCCTCAGTTTTTGGCGGCTGCTGCGTTTGCTGAGGGTCAGTTTGCGGCTTCTGCTGCTGCGTTTGCGCCGGCTCGGTTTGCTTCTGCTGCTGCGTTTGCACCGGCTCGGTTTGCGGCTGCTGCTGTGTTTGCACCGGCTCGGTTTGCGGTTTCTGCTGTGTTTGCACCGGCTCGGTTTGCGGTTTCTGCTGTGCTTTCGTCGTTTGCTCTGTCTGTGCCGGGCGGGATTGCGGTACGCTGTCGCACGGTTTCTCTTGTGGGCAGATCAGATCGAGCATCTTCAGCGTCACGCCGTTGGTCCAGCCAAAACCATCCTGCAGCGGATATTCCCCGCCGCCGCCGCCGGTACCGGTAGAGCTAACATCATATTTCTCAACCAGCTTTTTCTCCCGATCGTAGGTATGCTGCACATTGGTCAGGAACCGCCAGCTAACGTCCATCGCCAGCTTCGACTGATCGTAATTTTGCAGACCGGCGGTCGCTACCCACTGCAGCGGTGCCCAACCGTTCGGTGCGTCCCACTGCTGACCACTGTTTACGGTGGTGGTGGTAATACCGCCCGGTTTCAGCAAACGCTCTTTCGTTGCGCGGGCGACTTTATCGGCGCGATCCTGCGCGGCGGCTTTCACAAACAGGGGATAGAGCGCCGCAGCGGTCAGCTGATTGCGCACTTTTTTGGTCTTCAGATCGTAATCTGCATACCAGCCCTCTTTATCATTCCACAGATTGGCTTCAATGCCTTTCTGCCGTGCGCTTGCCAGCGCGTCATACTGATTTGCTTTAGCACTGTCGCCTGCCGCCTGGTAACCGCGGGCCAACATTTTTTCCATCTTAAACATCAATGCGTTCAGATCGACCGGCACAATGCTGGTGGTGCGTATGGTGCCAAGCTGGTTCGGATCGTCCATCCAACGGGAGCTAAAATCCCAGCCCGAGGCGGCAGCGGAGCGCAAATCACGGTAAATCTCCGTCGCCGGGCGATTCGGGTTATTTTTCGCGGTCGTCACATCATCCAGCCAGGATTCCGGGCGCGGCGTATCGCGATCGTCCCAATAGCGGTTGAGCACTGTACCATCGCTGAGTTTGACCACCCGTTTGTTAGCCTGGCCGGGTTGCAACGTATCGGCACCTTCCATCCAGTACTGATGCTCTTTTTCCATTTGCGGCAGCCAGGTTTTTAACGCCTCATCCCCGTCGTGGGTTGCCAGGAGTTCAACCATCAGCGCGAAGAAGGGCGGCTGCGAGCGACTCAGGTAGTAGCTGCGGTTACCGTTAGGAATATGGCCCCAGGCGTCAATTTCATGGGCGAAGTTGGCAACCATATCTTCAATCTTGTCCCAGTGGCCGCTCTCGGCGAGACCGAGCATCGTGAAATAACTGTCCCAGTAATAGACTTCGCGAAAACGTCCCCCGGGCACCACATACGGCTTCGGCAGCGGTAGCAGTGAATCCCATTTCCCTGCGCTGTCGGTGGTACGCGTTAGCACCGGCCACAGCCCGTCGATATGCTCACGCAGGTTTTGTCCCTCCGGCGGCACATACTTTTCAGCCTTTTTCGGCAGGGTAAAATTGACGTTTACAAAATGGCGCAGGTCGAAACTGGTTTGCGTACGCTGCATACGATAATCCGCCAGGATCATCAACGGATCGCCTTTTGGCACCGCATCGGCAAAGGTTTTCTGATCGGGGAAAAGCTTCGCGGTTTGCACATCGCTGAACAGCGGGCCGAGCAGAATATCCGGTGGCTGCGGCTGGCTTTGCGCATCAGCGGCAAAAGCGTGAGGAACGGTGGCGAGAAACGTGCCGCCTAAGGCAATTTGCATAACCAGCAACAGAGCGCGCGGCTGGCGTAGAACAGGTCTTGTCATCGATGATTCTCCATAGCGGGTGCACAGCGGTTGCGCTGCAATCAACCATGCCAAAACCATAGTCGAATCTACGACAAATCGTGTGCGAGGTTTGGCATTTTGCGCGATTCCAGACAAATACCTGCGCAGGTGAGGCAAACAAAAAGCGCTGATAGGCGGCTAAATGGGGGGACGCAACTTACATAACAGCGGCGTAAGCCAGGGCGGTTGTACCGTCAGGAAGGCGGCCGCAGCGAAAATGACCGGGGCCAGGGTGCCTTTAAGCTGAAAGGTTTCGTTTATTCACCGTTCAATGCAATTAAGTCTGACTAAACTATTTTTACTGTAAAGCTTTCGTATGAAAAAGGACAAAGAAAGTACCGGTATGGGACAGTTGCGCTAAGGGCAATTTCTTTCTGCACAATATAGAATTTTCTATTGAGCTAATTATCAATAGCGCGTCAATAAATAACTAAAATAAGCAGCAAATTGATTAATCCGCACTCTTAATCGGGGGATTGTGCTACCAATTATTGTAGTTGATGACCAGGTGTAAAGCTTTTTAAGAATCATCTTATCTACAAATCTCAACTATCGACTACCCATTTTTGATTGAAAATATTTATTGATATTCATGTGGTTAGCTTTTTGTTACGTAAAGTGATTAGTGCCTTCGTGATACATGTTTAATAATTTTTTCCTTAAATGAAATTGTTTCTTGAGAATTTTCCTATTTTGGCAAAAAATTAAATAAACCTTTTTCAACTGGTCAGAGATGATATTGAATTGGTTATGATGTTCTGTAAAATCATGTCATGTTAGTCAATGAAGTGTAATATTCAGGGGGCCTTCCTTGTGACAGGCTCGTGCGGTAGCCATGCCTTTTAATCAATAACAGAACGATTAATCGATATGGATTTGCGTCATTCGGAGCGATTTAAAATCTTCTTTCCAAAACGCTCCAGGTCAACACGGTAATATATTTGCAACGGAAAATAATCTATGAATATGCGAATGGTTTTGGCTCTTCTTTTTGTATTTGGCGTGTCCGCGTGTAAAGCACCCCCTAAACCCGCTATGACCGATGACACTATCGTCACCAGCGAAGTAAACGGGGTAACGCTGACTCACCGTCACGCGGTTAGCGCGCCGAAAGAGTTCCAGCCAGTCAAGCAAGACTACCGCGCGCTCTATCCGGCGTCGGTCATGAGTACGCCGGACTACAGCGGTAAAGTCATTCGCCAGCTGCAAGCCGGTAAAACCTACGTCGTGCTTGGCCAGGTGGAACATTTCTGGATGGCGATTGCCGATGAAGGCCAGGAAGAGCTGATTGGCTACGTGCCGATGCGTGCGGTGGTTAAAAGTGAGCTGTACGAAAAAACCCTGCGTGAAGATCGTCGCAAAGTTCAGCGTAAAAAACAGACCTGCGTGACTGTCGATGGCAGCGGTAAGGCATGCAAAAACGCCAACTCCGGAACGTGGATCATTGATTAATCCAGCCGTTACGAGTACCTGGTATGAATAATAATGTGTTTGTACGCCAGATTTACCTGGCGTTTTTCTTTGTGCTGGCCACCCTGGCCAGCGGTTGTGGTTCTACTTCACACAGCGTACCTACCAGCTATAACCTTCAGTTCAGGGCTCATCCACAAATCAATGAGTCCGCTCCCCTTAAAGTCAGGGTGTTGCTGTTGAAATCGGATGCGACATTTATGTCCGCTGATTTCTGGTCGCTGCAAAACAACGCAGATAGTGTTCTGGGCGCCAACCTGCTCAACAGTGATGAATTTTTCCTGATGCCCGGCCAGTTAGCTAAAACGCTGAGCGGTAAAAGCGCGCCTGAGGCGCGTTATATCGGCGTAATGGCGGAGTATCAGGCGCTGGATGGCAAAAAATGGCGGATGTCCTTACCGCTCCCGGTTCAGGGAGATACGCACTTCTACGAATTCTGGAAATCCTCAAATGATGCGCTGGAAGCCAATATCTTCCTCGACATCAACGGCATTCGTGTGATTTCCAAATAGCGCCAGTCATAACAGGAAAACCGTATGAACAAAGCAGAAAAGGTCGTGTGGACCGAAGGGATGTTTTTGCGTCCACATCACTTTCAGCGTGCGGAAAGCTATCTGCAACACCATATTCGTGAGTGGGGAACACTGCAGCGCCCCTATCTGTGGGGCTACCTTGATATCGAACTGGATGAAGCCATGCTGCGCCAGGGCTGCATTGCCTTGAGCTATGCCAGTGGTTTACTGCCCGATGGCACCTTTTTCTCTTTCCACGATGCCCGCCAGGCACCGACACCGCTGGCGATTGCCAACAACGTCAGCAACGAGCGCGTGGTGCTGGCGCTCCCTGCCCGTCGCGGCGGCCGTGATGAAGTGATTTTCAGCGAGGAAAAAGATTCGCTGGCGCGTTACGTCACCTGGGAAAGTGAAGTCGATGACGATAACGCCATTTCCGTCGGACCGGCGGCGGTGCAGTTCGGCCGCTTGCGCCTGAAGCTGATGCTGGAAAAAGATCTCACCGCCGAGTGGGTCGCCATTGGCGTCACCCACGTTATCGAAAAACGTAACGATAACCAGGTGCGTATTGATGCCGAATACATTCCGCCGATGCTGAATGCAGTCAACAACGTCATCCTCTCAAAGATCATCAAAGATTTGCATGGCCTGCTGTGTCAACGCAGCCTGCAGATTGGTCAGCGTTTACGCCAGCCGGGGCGTTTTAATACCTCCGAAATGGTGGAATTTTCGCTGCTGGCGCTGATTAACCACCATATTGGGCAGGTTACGCATCTACTGACCTTGCCTACAATCCACCCGGAAGAACTTTGGCGCAGCTGGCTGGCATTTGCCACCGAGCTGACCACATGGACGGCCTCGCGCACGCCGGAAGAGACGCTGCCGGTCTATGACCATGACAATCTGGCGGGCTGCTTTCGCGAGCTGCAATTGAAACTGCGCCAGGGATTATCAATGGTGATGGAAGAACACGCCATTCAGCTGCCGCTCACCGAGCGTACCCACGGGTTGAACATTGCCACCTTGCCGTCCACCACGATGGCGCGCGAGTTTGGCTTTGTGCTGGCGGTCAAAGCCAGCGTGCCCGGCGAGATCCTGCAAACCCATTTCCCGGCACAGATGAAAGTCGCGCCGGTGACCAAAATCCGCGACCTGGTGCAGCTCCAGCTGCCGGGTATGATGCTGCGCGCCATGCCGGTCGCGCCGCCGCAAATTCCTTGGCATGCCGGTTACAACTATTTTGAACTGGAAAAGGGCGGTGAGCTGTGGAACGAAATGGAGAAATCGGGCGCTTTCGCGCTGCATCTGGCCGGTGAGTTCCCGGGTCTTGATATGGAATTTTGGGCCATCCGTAGCCCGACCGAATAATACAGCGAGCGCACAATATGCAGGAACAACACGCCTCGGGCAGCGATGCCGCTCTGGCAGGAGCAAGCGGGAATAATCCTTTGGTCGCAGCCGCCAACCCGCTGCTGAATGCGATACCGCAAATCCGCTATTCCGTCTCCCATGACGATCAGAGCGGCTTGCGCCAGCACCTGATTGATGAAATTCGTCGTTTTGAAGTGCGCTGTCAGCAATCCGGGCTGGCCTATGAAGTGATTGTCGGTGCCCGTTATTGCCTCTGTACGGCGCTGGATGAAGCCGCGGCCCTGACGCCGTGGGGCAGCCGTGGCGTCTGGTCCGGCAGCGGCCTGCTGGTGACGTTTCATAACGAAACCTGGGGCGGCGAGAAATTTTTCCAGCTGCTGGCGCGGTTATCGCAAAACCCGCGCGAGCACATCGCTTTGCTGGAGCTGATTAACTTCTGTCTGCTGCTCGGTTTTGAAGGCCGTTACCGGGTAATGGACAACGGTCGTACTCAACTGGAAACCATCAAGCAGCGCTTGTGGCAGATGATCCGTGGCGTACGGGGCAACTACCCACCTCCGCTGTCGCCGCACCCGGAAGATCAGCCGGTACTGCGCAAACTGTGGCGGCCGGTGATTCCATTATGGGCCTGCGTCGGGCTGGCGGGTTTCCTTGCCTGTCTGTTCTATATCGTCCTCAACTGGCGCCTGGGTGATAACACCAACCCGGTGCTGGCGAAAATTTACCAGACGCAATTGCCGGAAGCCTCTATTGAGCAGCCGGTACAAAACGTTCAGCCGGTACTGAATCTGCGCGCGTTTTTGCGCCCGGAAATTAAAGCTGGCCTGGTGGCGGTACGTGATGAAGCCGATCGCAGCGTGGTCACCTTAAAAGGGGATGGCCTGTTTGCTTCCGGATCGACGGTGGCGCGTGAAAGCTATGAACCGGTGATCGACCGCATCGCCCAAGCAATGAATAACGTCAGCGGCAAAATTCTCGTCGTCGGCTTTAGTGACAACGTGCCGATTCGCAGCGCGCGTTTCGCCTCCAACTACGAACTGTCGCTGGAGCGTGCGCGCTCGGTGCAGTCGCTGCTGCAAAAACACCTGTCGCAGCCATCAAGGGTGAAAGCGGAAGGGCGCGGGGAGATGGATCCTATCGCACCCAATAACAGCGCTGAAAACCGCGCCCGTAATCGCCGCGTAGAGATTACGTTGCTGGTGTCGCCGGAAAATACGGCGGCCGAGCTAAACGGACTGCCGCAAGGAAACTAAAGGATGAACATGTTGCTTTCATTGCTGACCAACCGCATTTTGTGGGGTTTCCTTGGCGTAACGGGGCTGGCTGCTGTTATCTGGATGATAGGCCCGCTGCTCTCCGTCGTCGATTCACGACCCCTTGAATCTGAGCAAAACCGCATGATTACCATTGCGGTGATGTACCTGATTTGGGTTCACAGCCACATTGTGCCGCGCCTGTATAACGCGTGGCTCAACCGTAAGCTGATGGACAACCTGAAAAGCGAAGAGGCGAAAGATCCCACTGAACGCAAACGGCTGAACAGCGAAGATCAGATCCTCAACGAGCGTTTCGAAGAAGCGGCGCAGGTACTGAAAAAAGCGCACTTCAATCAGCCCGGCCAGCGCGGTCAGTGGGCGCAGCGCTTCAGCACGCAATATCTCTATCAGCTGCCGTGGTATGTGATTATCGGCGCGCCTGGTTCCGGTAAAACCACTGCGCTGGTGAACTCTGGCCTGCAATTCCCGCTGGCGGATCGTTTCGGTAAAACCGCGCTGCGCGGGATTGGCGGTACGCGCAACTGCGACTGGTGGTTTACGAACGAAGCCGTCTTGCTGGATACCGCCGGGCGTTACACCACCCACGAGAGTGAACAGGCGCAGGATGCCAGCGAGTGGCTGAAATTCCTTGGCCTGCTGCAAAAATACCGCCGCCGTCAACCGATCAACGGCGTGATCGTGACCGTCAGCATTGCCGATCTGCTTAGCCAGTCGGCGGAAGCGTCGCGGGAACAGGCTCTCAACCTGCGCCAGCGGTTAACGGAACTGCATGAGCAACTCGGCATTCGCTTCCCGGTGTATGTGCTGGTGACCAAAGCGGACTTGCTGAAAGGTTTTCGCGCCTACTTTGCCGGGTTTGATAAAGCCCAGCGCGATCAAATCTGGGGTTTCACCTTCCCGTGGGAAAAGGCCAAACTGGCGGATTTCGACCTGCAGGGCAGCTTCCTGCAAGAGTTCGCGCTGCTGCAACAGCGGCTGGATGCCGCGCTGCCGGATACCCTGCTGCGTGAAAGCGACGCACAAGCGCGGGCGGAATGTTTCTTGTTCCCGCAGGAGTTCGCCGCGCTGCGCCCGCTGCTCGCGGACTATCTGAATACCATCTTTGCCCGCTCTAACTTCGAAACCGAGTTCTCGCCGCGCGGTATCTACTTTGCCAGCGGTACCCAGGAAGGCTTGCCCTTTGACCGGGTAATGGGTGAACTGAACCGCGCGCTGTCGCTGCCGCAGGGGAAATCCGGCGAGAGCTGGGATTCCGTCAGTAAAGAGGAGCCGGTGCCGGGCGGTAAAGGGCAGAGCTTCTTTATCAAGCATCTGCTGCAAAACGTCATCTTCCAGGAAGCGGGCATTGCCGGGCAAAACCGCTGGTGGGAACTGCGCAGCCGGGCGGTGATGTGGGCGGGCTATGCCGCTCTGCTGGCGCTGCTGATTATCGTCAGCGCACTTTGGTATGTCAGCTACGGCAATAACCGTGATTATCTCGACGAAGTGCAGGCTAAAGTTCCGGCCCTCGATCAGCAGGTTAAAGCCCTGCGCAACCGTCAACAGGGCGATCTGTTCGCGCTGCTGCCACTGCTCAATGGCCTTGCGGATCTGCCGGAAAGCGAGAAGTTTGACATCAACCACCCGCCGATCACCCGCCGTATGGGGCTCTATCGCGGTAACGATGTCGCCGACGCGTCGCAAACCCTGTACCAGAAAGCGCTGCAGCAGATGCTGTTGCCGGAAGTGGCGATGCGCATCACCACCTGGCTGCGTAACGATAACGGCAGCGATGTGGAGTACAGCTACGAAGCCCTCAAAGCCTATCAGATGCTGTATCAGCCGAAACATTACGACGGTAAGTTCCTGCACTCGTGGGTAATGCTCAATCTGGAGCGCAACCTGCCGCAGAACATCACCAAAGCGCAGTTAAACCAGCTGGAGTGGCACCTGACGCAGCTGCTGGAGCCGCAAATTCAATCCTCGCCGTACGCGAAAGACGAGGCGCTGATTAGCCGGGAACAGGGGTTAATCAATCAGCAACCGCTCTCCGCGCGGGTTTACGGACGGTTGAAACGCCTGCTGGAGCGGGATGAGAATCTCAAATCCGTGTCGCTGGCCTCCTTAGGCGGCCCGCAGAGCGAACTGGTCTTTTCCCGCAAAAGCGGCAAGCCGGTCGGCGAAGGGCTGCCGGGGCTTTATACCCCGGACGGTTACTGGAACAGTTTTAATGCGCAAATCGCGCCGGTTACCGCCTCGCTGCATGAAGATGATGTATGGGTACTCGGCTCGAATACGGCACCTGAAGATAAGCAGCAAACGGATAACGCCGTCCGCCAGCTCTACGCACGGGACTTTATCACCCTCTGGGATAGCTTCTTAAGCGATATTCAGTTGAATAACAGCGCCGATCTCAATCAGCGCATCAACACTGCGCGTCTGCTCTCCAGCAATAACTCGCCGCTGCGTCGGCTGGTGATTAACCTCAGTCAGCAGCTCAAACTGAGCCGTGATGAGGCGGGCGATGATAAAGAGAAAGTGCAGGAGAGCGGTAATCGCGGCACGCAAATGCTCGAAAGTTTGTTCAGTAATCGGGATGGCGCGGCGGCGGCCACTAACGCGGCGGCCAGCCAGACGCCGGAACAGCGCGTGACCGAACATTTCGCGCCGATTATCGAACTGGCCCAGCCGCTGGAAAAGGGCGGCAAGACCATTGTTTTTGACGACTTCTTAAAACAGGTGGATGAGCTGTATCGCTATCTGACCGCCGTGCAGGATGCCGCTAACAGCGGTATGCCGCCGCCGGGCGGGGAAGCCATCAGCCGTTTACAGGCCAGCGCCGGACGACTGCCGGGCGGGCTGCAAACCATGTTCAGCAATATGGCGGTGGGAGCCAGCAGCGATACCCAGCGCCGGGATCTGGAAAACGTACGAAAGCGTATCAGCGTTGAAGTGGGCAGCTTTTGCCGTCAGGCCATCGCCGGACGTTATCCGCTGGTGCGAACCGCGAGCAGTGAAGTCACCCCGGACGACTTAGCACGCATGTTCGCGCCGGGTACCGGCCTGATGGATGTCTTCTTTCGCGACAACCTGACTAATAAAGTCGATACCACCCAGGCGACCTGGCGCTTTATGCCGGGCATCGACGGTAAAACCTTGCCGGGCAGCGAAGGGGTGCTGGTGCCGTTCCAGCAGGCGCAGTCTATTCGCGATGCGTTCTTTGCTAACGGCAGCGCGACGCCATCATTTCGTACTACGGTGCGCACGGTGCGCATGGATAACACTATCCTGAATATGACGCTGGATGTAGACGGGCAAATCCTGCGCTACAGCCACGGCCCGCAGGCGGTACAAATCGTCAACTGGCCCGGGTCCGGCGGCACCAATCAGGTGCGGATGCAGTTAGGGCTGGCCAACGGCACGACGGCAACCCTGGTGACCAACGGCGCATGGGCACTGAACCGTTTCTTTGATAAAGCGCGCGTAAGTCCTGGCAGCAGCAGCCTGAGCCGCCAGGCGACATTTACGGTTGACGGAAATCAGGTCACGCTGGAGTTTGCCCCCAACAGCATCCGCAACCCGTTCCAGCTTCCCCGTTTCGCATGTCCTTGAACTGCAAAGGAACGCCTAATGACTATGACTTCTGCTATTAGCTGGTATGGAAAAATGCCCAGTGCGGGCGACTTTCTGCAGCGCCGCTTTCCCGACGCTCTGCAGCGTCAATGGTCCCACTGGTTTCAGGTGGGCTTGATGAACTGGCAGAAAGAAGAGCAGCGAGCCAGCGACCGACAGTTCGGCAATGCGCCGATCTGGAATTTTGTCGTACCGCCAATGCTCGGCAGCCAGCAGGTACAGATGGGCTGCCTGCTACCGGGGCGCGACAGCGTCGGGCGGCAGTATCCCCTGTGTGCGCTGATGGCCATCAACCCGCTGGAGTGGACGCCGCGTCACCTGGCGCAGGCGGGCGACTGGTACGAGCAACTGGGGCGCACCATGTTGCATGCCATTCGCAACGGTTTTTCCGCCGAACAGCTGGATCAGGCGCTGCTGTCGATTCCGCCGGTGCAGCTGGTGGAGCCGCAGGCGCGCTCGGAAATTCTGGAGGTAATTGGCTATGAAGGCGATGGCGAATCGACCATCGGCTGGCGGCAGGCGGCGGAGTGTTTTGATCCGCTGCGCCAAATCAGTTTCTGGTGGACCAACCGCAGCGACGGCTACCCGCTCTACACCCATGTGCACAGCGGTAACTTTACCGGTCAGCTCTTTACGCTGCTGTTTGACCCGGCGGGGGGCGCAAGACCCGGTCGCCACGGCCTTTATCCACCGATGTTTGAAGAATAAGCAGGTTGCGGATGACTATTGAATCGTTACTCGCTCCGGTCAGCCCGGAGCAGCCTTGTGGTGAAAACCTCGAATACGACGCCGAGTTCCAGGCCATGGAGCAGGCCAGCCTCGGCAAAGCCGAGCAGCAGTTCGGCAGCACGATTATTCCGGCGGAACCCGCCGACTGGACACGGGTAGAAAAACTGGCCACCGGGCTGCTGGCGCGCACTAAAGATATCCGCGTGATGATGGCCTTAACCCATGCGTGGACTCGACGTCGCGGCCTGGAAGGCTATGCTGATGGTTTGATGTTGTTAGGCCAGGCGCTGGCGCTTTACTGGGAACAGCTCTGGCCTTCGCTCACGGACGGCGGCGAGTTTGACCCGTTTTATCGTATTAACGCGCTGGCGGGATTAAGCGACAAATCGTCGCTGACCTCGACATTGCGCCAGGCGACGCTGCTGCGCAGCAACGGCGATGAGCTCAGCGTACGGGATGCGCAGGCGCTGCTCGACGGCAGCAAAACCGAGTGTGCAGGCTATCCCGGCGGACGGGTGCGTCTGATTGATGAACTGACGCGTGGCGGTCAGCCCGGCATTGAGGCGATAGGGCAGATTGAAGGGCGTTTGCACACTATCCGTTCATGGTTGCTCGAACAACTGGGTGAAAGCGGGGTGCCAGAAATGGAACAGCTACTGAAAACCGTTGGCTTAATTGCTGGCGTCAGCCGCGCTTCTCGTCAGGAGGAGCAACAGCCGGAGCCAGAAACCAAAACCCACGCGGATAACGCTTCGCCTGCGCCAGTGGCGACACCGCTGGCGGCGCATATGGACTGGCGAACCGCGCAGGTTACCACCCGCGCCGATGCGCAACTGATGCTGGAAAAGGTGAAACAGTACTTTACCCAGCATGAGCCGAGCCACCCCGCGCCGTTGATGATTGACCGCGTGCAGCGGTTAATCGAACTGGACTTTATGGAGATCATTCGCGATCTGGCGCCCGATGGCGTGAATCAACTGCAAAACATCTTTGGGCGTCAGGACTGACGCGTAACGAGTTATGAGGGCAGGCGCGTTGCCTGCCGTCAAACCTTCACCGCGCATATTCGTTGGAGAACAACATGGCAATAAGTAACAGTGGTCAAAAATTTATCGCGCGCAACCGTGCGCCTCGCGTACAGATTGAGTACGACGTGGAAGTGTACGGCGCGGAGCGTAAAATCCAGCTTCCGTTTGTAATGGGCGTCATGGCGGATCTGGTAGGGAAACCGGTGGAGAATTTGCCCTCGATTGAGGAGCGTAAATTCCTTGAAATCGACGTCGATAACTTCGATGAGCGGATGAAAGCGCTGAAACCGCGCGTGGCGTTCAACGTCGATAACACCCTGACCGGTGAAGGCCGTCTTAACGTCGATTTGACCTTCGACAGCATGGACGACTTCTTGCCCGACGCCGTCGCCCGCAAAGTTGAGCCGCTGAACAAACTGCTGGAAGCGCGTACCCAACTCTCCAATCTGCTGACCTATATGGACGGTAAAAACGGCGCAGAAGAGCTGATTGCCAAAGTGTTGCAAGACCCAACACTGCTGAAATCTCTCAGCCAGCTACCGAACAGTGAAGACAGCGCGCAAGGTAAAGAGGAGTAACCCATGAGCAATCCTTCTCAACAACAAGAACTGCAGCAGGGCGCACAGGCCTTTAGCCAGGACGAATTCAGCGCGCTGCTCAGTAAAGAGTTTCGCCCGAAAACCGACCAGGCGCGCTCGGCGGTAGAAAGCGCGGTAAAAACCCTGGCGCAACAGGCGCTGGAAAATACCGTCACTTTCTCTAACGATACCTACCGCACCATTCAGAATCTGATTGCCGGTATCGATGAAAAGCTCTCCCAGCAGATTAACCAGATCATTCACCATGAAGATTTCCAGAAACTGGAAAGCGCATGGCGCGGCTTAAGCCATCTGGTGAATAACACCGAAACCGACGAGATGCTGAAAATTCGCTTTATGAGCATCTCCAAGCAGGAACTGGGCCGTAACCTGAAACGCTATAAAGGCGTTGGCTGGGATCAGAGCCCGCTGTTTAAGAAAATCTACGAAGAAGAGTATGGCCAGTTCGGTGGCGAACCCTTTGGCTGCCTGGTGGGCGATTACTACTTCGACCACAGCCCGCAGGATGTTGAGCTGCTGGGCGAAATGGCGCGCATCGGCGCGGCGGCGCACTGTCCGTTTATTACCGGCACCGCGCCAAGCGTAATGCAGATGGAGTCCTGGCAAGAGCTGGCGAATCCGCGCGATCTGACCAAGATCTTCCAGAACACCGAATACGCTGCATGGCGCTCCCTGCGTGAATCGGAAGATGCCCGTTATCTTGGCCTGGTGATGCCGCGCTTCCTCTCCCGTCTGCCGTACGGTATTCGTACCAACCCGGTGGACAGCTTTGATTTTGAAGAGGAGACCGACGGCGCGAATCACAACAATTACTCGTGGGCCAACGCCGCCTATGCGATGGCGACCAACATCAACCGTTCCTTTAAAGAGTACGGCTGGTGTACGTCGATTCGCGGTGTCGAATCCGGTGGTGCGGTAGAAAACCTGCCGTGCCATACCTTCCCGAGCGATGACGGCGGCGTCGACATGAAGTGCCCGACGGAAATCGCCATCAGCGATCGTCGTGAAGCGGAACTGGCGAAAAACGGCTTTATGCCGCTGATCCACCGCAAAAACTCCGACTTTGCCGCCTTTATCGGCGCGCAGTCGCTGCAAAAACCAATGGAGTATCACGACGCCGATGCCACCGCCAACGCGCGTCTGGCTTCCCGTCTGCCGTACCTGTTCGCCTGCTGCCGCTTCGCACACTACCTGAAGTGTATTGTGCGCGACAAAATCGGCTCCTTCCGCGAGCGTGACGAGATGGAACGCTGGCTGAACGACTGGGTGATGAACTACGTCGATGGCGATCCGGCAAACTCCTCGCAGGAGACCAAAGCGCGTAAACCGCTGGCCGCCGCAGAGGTGCAGGTGCAGGAGATCGAAGATAACCCTGGCTACTACGCGGCGAAATTCTTCCTGCGTCCGCACTATCAGCTGGAAGGTCTTACGGTTTCTCTGCGTCTGGTTTCAAAACTGCCGTCGCTGAAAACTAAAGAGGCGTAAATGCAAATGATCGTAAGCGCAGGGCGCTTACGGTCTGTTGACCCTTTCGGAAACAGAAGGATATGTTATGAAAATGCGTGTTGCACTTGCAAGCGGATTGCTGATGTTAGCGGTTGTAGCTCAAGCTGAGAGTAAAATTTATCATTACCCCAGTGCGCAATCATTACCTGAAGATGACACCTCTGTTTTTCCTCGGGATCCGCAACTCTTAACGGGGCACGACGTTAATCTCACAGCTGAACGTTTTTTTGCTGCATGGAACAATAAAGAAAACGAGCGTGAACGCATTAAGGCCGACATGTATTTTGTCGGGGTCCTTGATGCAACGGAAGGAAAAGAATGGTGTGGTTATAAAAAATTTCTTCCAGGGTCTGCCCATGAAGTTGTTTATGCCAGACTTTTGAGAATGCAACCTGAGCAAAGGGAAAAGCTATCTGCTGCTGACTATATTGTAAGATCTATGGCTGAGAACCACCCCTGTCAAAAAAGGAGTGAGAAATGAAACCGTTGTATGAGCAATTAAAAAGGCAGCACTATACCTCAAATGATTCTCGAGCTGGATATGTCGATTCTTATACCTTATTTTCAGAAATAGGCTACGATTTTGCTGCTCTGCAACGTCAGAGTAAACAGTATGAAAATACTTGTGCAGTTCGTATGAGTCTTGCTTTATTGAAATGTAATGTTGAATTTTCCGGGCGCTTTACGATTAAAAGCGGAGAATTTAAAGGAAAGAAGTTCGAGATGGGTGCCAAATTACTGGCTGACGAACTCAACAAATCGCATGTTTTCGGTAACGCAGAGATATATACAGATAAACAAGAAGGCGGAAAAGCGCTACTGAAACGTCGCGGCGTGGTTTTTTTTAATAAAATTGATGGCTACGGCGGAGGGCACATTGATGTCCTTGAACCCTTAACCAGTAATTCATTTATTTGTAATTCGAACTGCTATCCTTATTGTAAGGAGATCTGGTTTTGGGAATTAAAATAAATCACGTTGTAATAAAATATTCATAGTTTTATTTCTCCCGTTATCGGGGGAAGTGAATTTCCAACAAAACAACCGTTTTTTTGGAATGTAAAGAGGCAGAGGTAAAATATGGACGGTTTTATTCGGCCCCATGCTTACCCGTTGCCATATACGCGCTTTTTCGAAAGCAATATTTTTCATTAACGAAGAGTAAATATTATGGCTATTGATATGTTTCTGAAGGTCGATGGAGTTACGGGTGAATCGAAAGATTCTAACCACACCGGCTGGACTGATATCACATCTTTTTCCTGGGGTGCTTCACAACCCGGGAATATGAGCGTTGGCGGTGGCGGCGGTGCCGGCAAGGTTAATTTCAACGATCTGCATGTAAATGCACTTATTGATAAGTCTACAACAGCTATCCTGAAACATTGCGCCAGCGGCAAACACCTGAGCAAGGTTGAGCTGTCTGTTTGCAAAGCAGGTGGTCAGCAAGTTGAATACGCACGCATCACGCTGGAAGACGTACTGGTGACTTCCGTTCAGTACACCGGCGCTGATAACGGCGACACCGTAGGCGTGACCTATGCATTCCAGGCTGCGAAAGTTAAACAGCAGTACTGGGAGCAGTCCTCCTCCGGCGGTAAAGGTGCTGAAACCAGCGCTGGCTGGAATATCAAAGAAAACAAAGAAGCTTAATCGCTTCGGTGAGCCCGTAAGGGCTCACCCTGTTAATGACCAGGCCTGGTCATATTTGAGACGATGTATTACGGGTAGGTATTTCCTCATGTATTAAATAGCACGTTTCCTGCAACTAAATGCTATTAGCTTCTCAAACGCAACAGCTTAATAAGAGCTGTATCGTTTGAATGCGTATAAATATTAAATAATATTTTGACGATGAACGAATGAGTGCTCTGCGTAAGTGTGAACGCGGTATAAATGTAAAAGAGTTCCAGCAGCTTCTGAATAAGGCAGGGGCTAACGTTGGCGAAGACGGTAATTTTGGCCCAAAAACGGAAATAGCGGTTAAACAATTTCAGGCGAAACAGAATTTACATGTTGATGGAATTGTCGGACGACGCACTCTTGCGGCACTGGGTAAACCGATGACCAGCCGCCCACCGCAGCCGCCGATTTCCGGTAGCGCAGGTCGCCAGGCGGTAGGCGCGATGGGTATTTCTGCCAGCGGTATGACCTTTATTTTCCACCGTGAAGCCCGGATCGATGTAAGTTGCTATCTGCACTGGCCGGGCGGCGCAAGCGGCGTAACGCTCGGGCCGGGCTATGATATGAAAGGGCGTTCGGAGCAAGCTATCAAAGCGAAAATGATTGAAATTGGCGTTGATGCGATAACAGCAGAAAAAATCAGCAAAGCCGCCGGGTTGCAGGACGATAAAGCAAGTCAGTTTGTCGCCGATAACGCAACGCTGGTCCGCCTGACGGCAGATCAGGAGACAAACTTACTGCGTGCGACGATTCCACCGTACGTCAATAAAGTGAGAAATGGTATTTTTGTGCCGCTGAGACAATATGAGTTTGATGCACTGGTCTCTTTCGCCTATAACCCAGGAGGGCGACTGAACGATGTGTTCAACTTTATTAATGGCGGTAATATCTCTGATGCTATGACGGAGATTAAACGCGCAAATACCAGCAAGCATAAAGTGGTGACGGGATTAATCAATCGTCGTAATTTTGAAGTGAACCTTTATTTGAACGGCGACTACGGGATAAATTGATCAATGACGAATCATAAAGTTCTGCTACAAGCGACGGCTATTTTCGCTGCTTTTATGCTGCCTTTCTTCGCCCAGGCGAGTAACACGCCGCTGCAGGGTGAATGGCAAGTGGAAGAGGCGTTTGTGAATACTGAAACGGAACGCACCCTCAACTATCAGTTTAATGACGATCGTCTGGTGGGCCGTTTTCTGAGCATCACGGCGCAGGGGATTAGCACAACGCTTCCGGGCGGCGCGAACTGCCAGTCACCAACCTTTAAAGAGAGCAGCACCACCCTTGACGCATGGATTGCCGCAACGCAGTCAATCGACGAAAAAGGGGCGGCGAAGGCGTACGATCTGGGGTTAGAAGGCAATGCGAAAACGCAGGTGGAAACCGTTACCTGCGCAACAGGCCATTTTGCCAATGGCAGCCCAGGCGGTAACGCTAGTCTGGCATCCATCAATCAGCGCCTGTTACTGAACTGGACCGACGGTACGGTTTTGCAGCTGAAGCCCGTTGATAAAAACAGCAAACCGCAGCCGTCATTTAATTGTGTGAAAGCCGCGTCCGCATCTGAAAAAGCGATTTGCGGCGATCGCGAACTGGCGTCACTCGACCAAAGCGTCGCCCGTTCCTATGCTTCGATGCGCACAGAAGCGGTAACCGTTGGCAATAAGGAACTGGAGAAGAAGCTGCAAACCCAGCAAAAAGCCTGGTTAACCCAACGCAACAGCTGTAACGCCGATGTGCAGTGTCTGAAAAAATCGATGAATGACCGTCTGGAAACCCTGGCCCACAGCCTGGATGGCGTCTGATCGTTGATAATAGCGTAAGCGGAGTGGATGCCATCCCGCTTAACCTCTCTTCTACTGGCTCAGCCCAGGCTGAAAAAAGATGAAAAAACAATGACAGGACGTTATCGACTAACCCCAGCGCAGATGTTATCAGCGATTTGCGCGATGATAATGCTGCAAACCGTTCACCTTGCACGGGCCGCAAACACACCAGCATCTGTTTTTGGCGACTGGCGCGTGATATCCCTTTCAACGGATCAATCTGCAACCGTCTCTTTTGATACAAAAATAGACGACCCGCGCTATGTCGGGCGGGTAATTCATTTTGATACCGTTGCGATAAACGGGGAATTAACCTTTGCCATTGATTGCCAGCAGCCAGCCTTTCAACCGCAAGCCGCGATGACGCTGAATGAAGCCATTGTGAAAACCAATGGTGAGCGTCGTTTTGCGCCGGTCACGCCGGTGGCAGAGGATTTTAATTTGGCTCCCTTAGGGCCGCAAAAAATTACCCCCATGCTGGTGGCGTGTCAGAAAGGCTATTTGGGGCCGAACGGCGAGTCGCTGAAAAACTGGGTAGCCCTGTTATCTGAAGATAAGCTGGTAATGAATTGGGACGACAACAGTTATGTTGTGCTGCAGCGCGTGAAGGCGGGCGACAAAGTAACGCCCGGCTTTGCCTGCGCCGGCAGCCTCAGTCCGGTTGAGCAGACGATTTGTGCCAATAATGAACTTGCCGCCTGGGATCGCAGCGTTAGCGATGCTTACAAAATCCAGATTGAAGAACAACGAGAGATGGATCCGAGTGACAAGGCGGCTCTGGCGGGCATGAAAGCCGCGCAGCGCGCGTGGCTGGCTAAACGTAATCAGTGCCAGACCGATGCAGGCTGTTTAAAAAAATCAATGCGCGATCGGACCTTTGAATTGGTCAGTAAAATCCAGTAAAACACTCTATTTACATCCGGCAGAGGCCGGATAGCCGGGCTTCAAATTTGTCGTTAAACGCAGCCGTTTTAGCCAAAGCGGCGCCGTTTGAGTGCACATAACTCCAGCAGGAATACGCGATGCGATTCACTATTATTACCAGTAAACCCGGTCATCAGCCGCCGCAAAGCCGCTGCGACTTTTATCCCCCGGGCGGCACCATTGGCCGCGGCACGGACAATAATCTGGTGCTGCCGGACAATGACCGCTCCATTTCGCGTTTGCAGGCGATTGTTCATATCGCTGGCAACGGCGAGTGCCGCGTCACCAACCGTGGCAACGTGACCCGCGTCGTTCTCAACGATATCCCTCTTGAGCGCGGCCGTCAGGTTGAACTGCAGGACGGGGATATCCTCGGCATTGATGACTATCGTATTGAAGTCACCGACCTGATTCAGGATACGCAGCCGATAAGCCGTATGGCAGAAGAGATGTATCCGAAACCGGCTCAGCCGCAGGCGGTCAAACCTGCAGCGGAACCCGCGCCGAAAAACACGGCGGAAAGTGCGCCTGCAGCGGTGCCAACGGAGATTTGGGACAGCCTGATGCAGGAGTTCTCTATCTCCGACAGCATCTCCAGCAGCCGTGCGAAACCGCAAGAGGCGCAAAACATCAATCCGTTCGCCGCGCCAAAAGCGCCGGAGCGTAACCCGGAAGATCCGCTCTCCTTGCTCAACGGTAATGAACCGCTGGTGATGCCAAAATCCCTGGCCGCGGATCAGTTATTCAATGACGAACAGCTGTTTAAAAATGACAGCATTTTTGATGACGTCACGCCTTCCACGCTGGTTCCACCGATTGAGCCGGTGAAGTCAACGCCAACACCGGATACCGACGAACTCGATCCGCTGGCGCTGTTTGGCGGCGGCGCCAGTACCCAGCAGACCCGCAGCGACGACCCGCTTGGCCTGATGGGCGGCGCAGTACCGCTGACCCATGCGGATGAACTGGTTCCTCCAAAACCTGCCGAGCCGCAACCGATCATTACCGATCTCAATACGCCGGAACCCCCTTTGTCGCCGCAGCCGATTATTACCGAACTGCGCGCGGAGGATTTAAGCGGTACGCCGCTGTTCGCCGACGAGATTCCGCCGCTGCCGGTAGAAGAGCCGCAGGATTACGCCGGTATTACCTTACCGACACCGCAGGCGGTACAGCGCAGCGTCGCCCAGACGCCGAAAGGACGTTTGCGTATCGATCCGGTGCAAAGTAACGGCGCGAAAAGCACACCGTCTGCCAGCAGCGGCGAGAGCAGCGACGTGCTGAAAGGCGAGCTGCTTGACGCACTGCTGGAGGGAATGGGCCTTAGCGACATGCAGCCGGTGCCGCAGTTTGATAAAGAGAATATGCGTCAGTTCGGCCAGATGCTAAGTATGTTCTCGCAGGGCACGGTGGCGCTGCTCTCTTCGCGTTCGATTCTCAAGCGCGGCGTGAAAGCGGATATGACCATGGTGCTCGATGATGCCAACAACCCGTTCAAGCTGCTGCCGTCCGGTAAAACCGTGCTGATGCAGATGTTCGGTACGCGCATGCCGGGCTTTATGCCGCCGAAAAAATCGGTGCGCGATGCGCTGATCGATTTACAGGCGCACCAGTTAGGTATGATCTCCGGTATTCGCGCCATTATTGCCGCCATGCTGCAGCAGTTTAATCCGGAACAACTGGAAGATGACGCCAAGCGTGACGGTGCCACCGCGCGTCTCGGCGTGCTCTCCAACCGCAAAGCCGCCCTGTGGGATTACTACGTGCGTAGTTATGCCCAGACGGCCGGTGAGATTGACGATGACTTCCATACTTTGTTTGGCGAAGCGTTTCTGCACGCTTACGACATGGAGGTTAATCAGTACAAAGACTCACAAAGCGGATCGGAAGAATGAATATCAGCACGGCCTCAATTTCGCGACAGGGCGAGCGTGCCAGTAATCAGGATCAGACCGGGGAAACCATCGGCGAGCGTGCCGCCTGCTTTGTGGTCTGCGACGGTATCGCCGGTTTACCCGGCGGCGACCTCGCGGCGAAGCTGGCGCGCAACGCCATCATTACCCGGTTCGACGGTGACGAGCACCTGAACGCCCAGTACATTCGCCAGTACGTGAATGACGCTAACCGCGCCATTCGCGAGGAGCAGAAAGCGGTGCGGGATTATCACCGTATGGGAACCACCATGGTGAGCCTGTTTATTGACCGCGATTATCAGCTCGCCTACTGGGCGCACGCGGGCGACAGCCGTCTGTATCTGTTTCGTCGCGGTTGGCTCTATCACGTCACCACCGATCACAGCCTGGTGCAGCAGATGAAAGACGCCGGGCACCAGACCGACGGCATTAACGGGAACTTACTCTACTTTGCCTTAGGGCTGGGTGAGGACGAGCGTGAACCGAGCTACAGCGATGTGGTGCCGATTGAGGATGGCGACGCCTTTTTGCTATGCACCGACGGTTTCTGGCACGGCGTCAGCGAAGAGCAGATGCAGCAGTCGTTGCATATGGTGAATACCCCCGATGAGTGGCTGACGTTAATGAATCAAATCCTGCTGAAAAATGGTGCCGGCGCGCAGACCCAGCAGGACAACTATAGCGCCGTCGCGGTGTGGATGGGCACACCGCAGGAGACCACGCTTTTGCATACGCTCTCTGAAGCCGCGCAGTTTTTTCCTCTTCGTGATTGATACAGCATACAAGGACTTTTATGAAACTTTGGCTACCGGGTTTGGTGCTGCTGGCAATATGTGGCAGCGCGCAGGCAGAAAACTACCGCATCGTGCAATCACCTTCGCAAAAACTGGATGTCTGGATCGACAATATCGCCGACAACACGCCCAAAAGCTGGTGTGGGAAAACGCTGCCGTTGCGCATTGTCGCCAGCGGGGATAAAAAACCCTCGGTACTGAATAGCTTTTTACCGCGCCTCGGTGCGCTGCTGGAACATCAGTGCAGCACCCTGACGCAGGTACGCTGGAAAATGACCGATGCGCAGGGCGCGACCCTTGCCGAAGGTACCGCCGATAAAGCCAAAGAGTGGGAGCCGGTGGTAACGTCGACCGCTTCCGCTGCGGCTGCCAACACCGCATCCACCCCGGCCACTACCGGGCTGGTCGCGCCGAGCGGTCGTGCAGAAGAACAGTCACCGCCCGCCAGCCGCGCGCCGTGGCAGGAGTTCACCCTACAAGATGGCTGCCATCTGCGTACCTTCTGGCAGGGGAGCAGTGCACCTGCGCTGTTTATTCCGGCCAAAGAGGACGGAAAATGCGAGAAGGGCGGCTGGCTTAACGGACGCAGCGATGTGACACAAATCAGCAACGGCGCAGAAAAGAAAATCACCATGACCTTTGTGCACGGCTTCCCGGTTAGCGGCCTGAGCGCCAACGCTGACGCCGATCGCCTGCTGATCACCACCGTTAACAATGAGCGGATGGTGGTGAGCGAAGGCAGCCTGGCGCAGAGCTGGATGATCCTGCCCTATGTCGACAGCCTTAATGGCTGGCAGGCCAACGGCACCGTGGCGGTGGAGATCTCCCGCGATGTCGCCAGTGATGAAACCCGTCTGCAGGCGCGGATTGAAGAGGTGCGCAAAGCGTGGACGCCGTGGTTCGAACCGGGTACCCGCCTGAATCTGTTGCTGATTGACTCCCTGCGCCCGCAGCTGCGCAACCCGGCGGTTGGAACCTATAAAACGGTAAATTAAGGAGCGGCTATGAACACCTTGTTTCAACAACTGGCGGGCGAATCAATACAGGAAAGTCTGGCCCAGCTTGAAAGCCGTATCCGCACCCAGCCTGGCGATGCCGATCTACGCGCCGCGTTTGCTCAGCTTTTGTGCCTGGATGGCAACTGGCCACGCGCGCTGGCGCAGCTGAAAAGCTGGGCGGCCTTAAAGCCGCAGGCACAACCGACGGTCACCCTGCTGCAGCAGGCGATCGAGGGAGAACGCCAGCGCGCCGAGGTGATGGCCGGCCGCGCCCGCCCGGTCACCCCGGATGCGCAATGGCCGTGGCTGGCGGCGATGGTCAGCGCACTCGAGCCGGAAACGACACAGTCCGCCGCCCATCGTGAAGCGGCGCTGGAGCAGGCCGATGCCAATCCGGGCCAATTGACGCTGCAAAACGGCGAAAGCCAGCGCTTCGACTGGTTAATGGATGGCGATTGCCGTTTTGGCCCGGTGTGCGAAGCGATAGTCAATGGCCGCTACTTCTGGCTGCCCTTTAGCGCGATTTCAGCCATGCAGTTTCAGCCGCCCGCCAGCGTCACCGATTTAGTATGGCGACATACGCTGGTGCGTTTACAGGATGGCAGCGAACAGGTTTGCCAGATCCCGGCGCGCTACCCGCTGGACAGCAGTGCCGAAGATCGCTTTAAGCTCTGCCGCGTCACCGAATGGCAGCAGCTGCCGGGAGAGGCCCCGCACTACCTGGGCGCAGGGCAGAAAGTCTGGCTTAATGACAATGCCGAATACTCCCTGCTGGATCTGTTAAGCGTCAATTTCAACGCGGACGCGGCGAATGAGTAACACAGCCCATGACGATGAGGGCGACCTGCTGCGCAGCGGCTGGCGCTCGCGGCGCGGTAAAGAGACCGTTGGCGCGCGCGATAAAATGCAGCCCTCGCTACTCGATCGCCTGACGGATGATGCACCGGACAAAGTGCAGGAGCCGGTAAACAGTAATCTGGTTTCCCACTCCGCGCTGCGCCGCCATGTGCTGCGCGATCTGCAGTGGCTGTTCAACACCATTAATAACGAAGCACAGCAGGATCTCAGCGGCTTTGACCAGGTGCGGCGCTCGGTGGTGAACTTTGGCGTCTCGCCGCTGGCGGGCAAACGGATGTCGGACATTGAATGGCACGATATCCAGCGCAAACTGACCAACGCGATTTTGCATTTTGAACCGCGCATTCTGCCGCAAGGCTTGCAGGTGCGTTGCATCTCCGATACCCAGTCGCTGGACCTGCACAACGTCCTGACAATTGAGATCAAAGGCCGCCTGTGGTGCGTGCCGTATCCGCTGGAGTTTCTGTTTCGCACCGATGTCGATCTGGAAAACGGACACTTTGAGCTGAAAGACGCGGGGTAACGATGGACAGTAAATTACTCGAATATTATAACCGCGAACTGGCCTGGCTGCGGGAAATGGGCCAGGAGTTCGCCGGGCGCTACCCGAAGGTTGCCGGACGTCTTGGCATGCGTGGCATGGACGTTGCCGACCCGTATGTTGAACGGCTGATGGAAGGCTTCGCCTTTCTGACCTCGCGCGTGCAGTTAAAAATGGACGCCGAGTTTCCGCGCTTCTCCCAGCGCCTGCTGGAGATGGTGGCGCCAAATTACCTTGCGCCCACGCCGTCAATGGCGATTGCCGAGCTGCAGCCCGACAGCGCGAAAGGGGATTTAAGCAACGGTTTCGTGGTGCCGCGCGGCACCATGATGGACAGCCAGGTGATGAAAAAGAACGGTGTCACCTGCAGTTACACCACCGCCCATGACGTTACGCTGCTGCCGCTGAAAATCAGCCTGGTTGAGCTAGGCGGCGTGCCTGCGGATCTGCCGTTAGCGCAGGTGGGTTTAAGCCAGCGCGGCGCACAAAGTGCGCTGCGTATTCGCCTGAGCTGTGACGGCCCGGTGAATCTCAGCCATCTGGATTTTGACCATCTCGAGCTGTTCTTAAGCGGCCCGGATATGCAGGCGCTGCAACTGCTTGAGCTACTGATGGGTCATCAGGTAGGCATTGTCTGCCAGGCGAACGGGCAGAAAACCCCGCCGCTGGTGCTGGCGGATGACGCCCTGCGTCAGGAGGGCTTTCGCGCCGATCAGGCGCTGCTGCCGGACGATCTGCGCAATTTCGATGGCTACCGTCTGTTGCAGGAGTACTTTGCGTTTCCGGCGCGTTTTCAGTTTATCAGTCTGCATGGTTTGGGCAAAATGCTGGCGCAGAGCGGCGAAGCGACCTCATTTGATATTGTTATTCTGCTGGATAAAGCCGATTCACAGCTCGAGCGGGTGGTCGACAAAAGTCACCTGGCGCTGCACTGCACGCCGGTGATTAACCTGTTTCCGAAAGTGGCGGAGCGGCAAAAGCTCAGCGACAGCCTGCATGAATACCATCTGGTGGTCGATAACATTCGCCCGCTGGATTACGAAATCTATGGCGTGACGAAAATTCACGCCAGCATCGACGGTCAGCGCGATGAACAGACCTTCCGTCCGTTCTGGAGCAGCTGGAGCCAGGATGACGGCAACTACGGGGCCTATTTTTCCCTGCGTCGCGAACAGCGTGCGCTGTCGGAACATGCTCAACGCTACGGCACTCGTACCGGCTATATCGGTTCCGAAGTCTTTGCCTCGCTGGTGGATGAGCAGCATGCGCCGTGGCGCGAAGAGTTGCGCTACATTACCGCCGAAGTGCTGTGCACCAGCCGCGATTTGCCGTTGATGCTGCAGCAGGATATGGGGCAGTTTGTCCTGCCGGATTCGCTGCCGGTGAAAAGCTTAAAACTGCGTAAAGGGCCGACGCCGCCGCGTCCGGCGCTGGCGGAGGGGCTAAGCACCTGGCGGCTAATAAGCCAGCTGCAGATGAACTACCTGAGCCTGATGGACGGCGAAGATGGCGAAGGCGCCGCCGCGCTGCGCCAGCTGTTGGGCCTTTACACCCGGCTTGCGGAAGCGCCGGTGGCGCGCCAGATTGAGGGCGTGCGCCACTGCGTACTGGAGCCGGTACATCGTCGCGTGCCGGAACCGGGTCCGATTGTTTTCGCCCGCGGGATTGGTATTACGCTCACGGTGGATGAGCAGGCGTTTTCCGGCTTTAGCCCTTATCTGTTCGGCAGCGTGCTGGAGCGCGTCTTTGCCCGCCTGGTGGGGATGAACAGTTTTACGGAATTTACCCTGATGAGCCAGCAGCGCGGGGAAGTGGGTTACTGGCCGCCGCGGATGGGCAAGAGGGCGCTGATATGACCGACACCCTCGGCAGCGCCCCGGTTATCACCCGCGCCAGCGCCTTGCCGGATACCTTCTGGCAAAACGTGATGGCCGCGCCCTGGCGCTTCGATCTGTTTACGCTGTTGCGGCGTGTCGATGCGCGCGGTGGTGAACGTTACCCGTTGGGACGCGCGCCGCTGCCGCGTTTTGAACCGTTGCGCATTGGGCAGAAGCCGTCGCTGGGCTTTGCGCCCTCGACCGTTGCCGGGGTGCACAAACGCGAAAATTCACCGCTGTATGACGTTTCAATCCTCAGTTTTGGCCTGTTTGGCCCGAACGGTCCGCTGCCGGTACACCTGACGGAATATGCCAGCGAGCGCATCTCCCACCATCAGGATGACAGCCTTAGCGCCTTCGCCGATGTATTTCATCACCGCCTGGCGCTGCTGTTTTACCGCGCGTGGGCCGATGCGCAGCCGACGGTTTCTCTTGATCGCGCTGATAACAAACGTTTTGAACAGTACATCGCGTCGCTGGTGGGAATGGGGCAGCCGGGACAGCTGGAAAAAGGCAGCCTTAGCCCTCATGCCCGCTTCGCCGTCGCCGGACATCTGACCCGTAACGGGCGCGATCCGGAGGGGCTGGAGAAGATCCTGCGCAGCTACTTTAATGTGCCGGTAAAAATTGTTGAAAACGTGCCGCAATGGATGCCCTTAAGCCCGCGTGAACGCGCTCGCTTACAGGGCGGTCGACACGCTGCGCGCCTGGGGCAAACGGCCTTTCTGGGCAAAGCGGTGCGCGATGTTGCGCATAAGTTTCGCATCGAAATCGGCCCGCTGCCCCTCGATACCTACCGGCGTTTTATGCCTGATGAAAAGTATATCTCCGCCACCCGCGACTGGGTGCGCCAGTATCTCGGCATTGAGTATCAGTGGGAGGTCAAAGTGATATTACGCCGCGAAGATGTGGCAGGCGCTACCCTTGGCGGCGCGGGTCGCCTCGGTTACAGCGCCTGGCTGGGTCATCAGCCGCTGCCACAAGCGCGAGGCGATTTGGTTTTCAGCCCGGAGGGATAACCTCCACGTTTGTTTCCTGGTCTGACGTACGCACCTATCCTGCGTGTCGTATCGCACAACGAGACGGCTTAAAGGATCGACTGCACACTAATTATGAATAATGGATGAACTCATGTCAGAAATCAGCCGCGCCGTTCTGTTCGGCAAACTCGATACGCTGTTATTTACCTCGCTGGAAAGCGCCACCGCGTTTTGTAAGCTGCGTGGCAACCCGTATGTGGAGCTGGTGCACTGGCTGCATCAGCTGATGCAACAGACGGAGGGCGACTTACAACTGGCTATCCGCCACTTTTCCCTCGATGAAGAGGCCCTGACGCGGGATATCGTCGCGGCGCTGGATAAACTGCCGCGCGGCGCAAGTTCGGTTTCTGACCTGTCAGAACATATCGATACCGCCGTCGAGCGCGCATGGGTTTACGGCTCGCTGAAATATGGCGTGACGCGCATTCGCGGCGGCCATCTGCTGGCCGGGATCCTGAAAACCTGGAGCCTGGCGAATGTGCTAAAAGGCATTTCGCCGCAGTTTGAACGTATCAGCGCCGATGCGCTGCTGGAGAGTTTCGATACCATCTTCGCTAACAGCAAAGAGAGTCAACAGGCGACGGTGGCCCTTAATGATGATGCGGGGGCAAGCGTACCGAGTAAGCAGGGCACCTTAGCGCAATACGGTCAGGATCTGACGGCGCGCGCGCGGGATGGCAAAATCGATCCGGTGGTCGGTCGCGATGAAGAGATCCGCCAGATGGTGGATATTCTGATGCGCCGTCGGCAGAACAACCCATTACTCACCGGTGAAGCGGGCGTCGGTAAAACTGCGGTGGTCGAAGGGCTGGCGCTGCGTATTGCCGCCGGTGATGTGCCGGAGCCGCTGGTTGACGTCCAGCTGTGGCTGCTGGATATCGGCATGCTGCAGGCGGGCGCGGGCATGAAGGGCGAATTCGAAGCGCGTTTACAGTCGCTGATTAACGAAGTGCAATCCAGCCCGACACCGATCATTTTGTTTATCGACGAAATTCACACCTTAATTGGCGCAGGCGGCCAGCAGGGCACCGGCGATGCCGCCAACCTGCTGAAACCGGCGCTGGCGCGCGGTCAGCTGCGCACCATCGGCGCGACAACCTGGGCGGAATACAAAAAGTACATTGAGAAAGATCCGGCCCTGACCCGCCGTTTCCAGACGGTGCAGGTAGCTGAGCCAGACGAAGAGAAAGCGGTGCTGATGCTGCGCAGTACCGTGTCGGCGCTGGAAAAACATCACCGCGTGCTGCTGCTGGATGAAGCGGTGGTGGCGGCGGTTAAGCTTTCGCACCGCTATATTCCGGCGCGCCAGCTGCCGGATAAAGCCGTCGCGCTGCTCGATACCGCCTGCGCGCGCGTTGCCGTCAGCCAAAGTTCACCGCCGCCGCAGCTGGAAGATTGCCTGCATCGCATTGCCGCGCTGGACGTGGAGATCGAGATTGCCAATCGCGAAGCGAAAATGGCGGCGGGTGCCAGCGATCGTGTTGAAAAGCTGGAGCTGGATTTACACAAACTTGCCGTGCAGCGTGACGAGCTGACTGCCCGCTGGGAGCAGGAGCAGGCGCTGGTGGATGCGATTATTGCCCTGCGCGCGCAGCTGCATACTTCCCCGGAAGATTCGCTGGAAGCGTTACGCGCGACCCTCACCGAACAGCAGGCACAGTTGCGTGCGCTGCAGGGCGATGCGCCGCTACTGTTTACCTCCGTTGATGCCAATGTGGTGGCCGCAGTGGTTTCCGACTGGACCGGCATCCCGCTGGGACGGATGGTGAAAAACGAGATCGACGCGGTACTGAAACTGGCTGATACCCTTAATGAACGGGTGATCGGTCAGCGTCACGGTCTGGAACTGATTGCAAAACGCGTGCGTACTTCCCGTGCGCGACTTGACGATCCGAATAAACCCGTCGGCGTCTTTATGCTCTGCGGCCCGTCCGGCGTGGGTAAAACGGAAACCGCGCTGGCGCTGGCGGAATCCCTGTACGGCGGTGAGCAGAACGTTATCACCATCAACATGAGCGAATTCCAGGAAGCCCACACGGTGTCGACCCTGAAAGGTGCGCCTCCGGGCTATGTCGGTTATGGCGAAGGCGGCGTGTTAACGGAAGCGGTGCGCCGTCGTCCCTACAGCGTGGTGCTGCTCGATGAGATTGAAAAAGCCCACCCGGATGTGCATGAAATCTTTTTCCAGGTGTTCGATAAAGGCTGGATGGAAGATGGTGAAGGGCGGCATATTGATTTTCGTAACACCATTATTATTCTTACCTCCAACGTCGGTACCGAGTTGATTACCGGTATGTGTGCCGACCCGGAACTGATGCCGGAACCGGACGCCCTGCGCGATGCGCTACGTGCGCCGCTGCTGCAGGTATTCCCGCCGGCGCTGCTGGGCCGTTTGCTGGTGGTGCCATACTATCCGCTGAGCGACGAAATGCTGGCGATGATTGTGCGCCTGCAGCTTAAGCGCATTCAGCGCCGTCTGGCGGATAATCACGGTATTGTGTCGGAAGTGGATGACAGCGTAGTTGAACAAATTGTCGCCCGCTGCACGGAAGTTGAATCGGGCGGCCGTATGGTGGACGCCATCCTTACTAATACCCTGCTGCCGCTGATGAGCCAGCTATTACTCGACGCCAGCGCGCGCGATGAGCAATATAAGCGTTTACGGGTTACCTGTGAGCAGGGTGAGTTTCACTGTCAGTTTGCGGCGTAAAGCCATTATCAAGAGAGTTTTCCACTATGACGGATCACGATAACAACCGGAGTGTACCGAATGCGCTGCCGCCGGGATATCGCTTCAATGAGTTTGAAATTTTAGAAGTGATTGGCGGCGGCGGGTTCGGCATCGTTTACCGCGCCAAGGATCACCAGCTTGAGCGAACCATCGCTATTAAAGAGTTTATGCCGTCGTCGCTGGCGGTGCGTAACGATGATATGACGCTGGTGCTGCGCAGCGAGCGCTTTAGTAAAGCTTTTACCGCCGGGCTGAACAGTTTTATCCAGGAGGCGCGTCTGCTGGCGCGCTTTAACCATCCTAACCTGCTGCATGTGCTGCGCTTCTGGGTGCAGAACGACACCGCCTATATGGGCACGGTGTTCTACAGCGGCACCACGCTTTCCCGCCTGCGTGAAAAGAATCCGATGCTGATTAATGAAGCGTGGATCCGCCGCATGCTGCCGATGCTGCTGGGGGCAATTAAAACCATCCATGATGAAGGTTATCTGCACCGCGATATCTCGCTGGACAATATCCAGATTCAGGATAACGGCCTGCCGGTTCTGCTCGATTTCGGCTCGGCGCGCCGCAGCATTGGCTCGGTATCCGATGAAACCGAAACCATGCTGCGTCCGGGCTATGCGCCGATTGAACAATACACCGACGATAACGAGAGCGAACAGGGACCGTGGACCGATATCTACGCGCTGGGCGCGGTGCTGCATACGCTGATTATCGGCTCACCGCCGCCGGTGAGCGTGGTGCGCAGCATTCAGGATACCTATGTGCCGTTGACCCAGCGCGGTATTCCGGGTTATTCCCCTACGCTGCTGCAGGCGATCGATCGCGCGCTGGCGTTGAAAATGGAAGATCGTCCGCAAACGGTGGATGAGTTTGCCGCGCTGATGGAGATGCCCGTTGCCGGGCTTGACGACGTGATGAGCGTCAAACAGCCGGGGACCATGCTGGTACCGGTTGAAGAGCCGGCGGAAAAAACCGATGTGCTAAGCCGCGTTAAACGCTACAAATTACCGGGGCTGGTGGCTGCGGGCGTCATTGTCGGCGTGGTCGCCGGTGCGATGTTGTTTGGCGGCAGCTCCGCGCCGGAAAATGCGCAGACGCAAACCGTCAGCACGCCGGTGCAGCAGCCCAACACACCGTCAGTTTCCGACGCGCCGCGCCAGACCGTACAGGATACCAGCACAGCACCTGCGGCGTCGCAAACCAGCCAGGCACAGAGCGCGAGCACCGCGCCTGTGACCCAGGAGCCGATTGCGCAGATTTTTGTGCGCATGAATGAGGGCGAAAAACTGACGTTGAATGGCGAAGCCCAGTCGGTTTCACCGGCCACCAATGGTTTCGCTTCGCTAAAACTGCAGCCGGGGCGCTATAAACTGGTCCTGCAGGGCAATGGTCAGAGCCGCACTCAGACCATCACTATCGCCCAGCCAGGCACCTGGCTGATTAATCCGCAAGCACAATAGTTATTGTTTCTTCGGGCATACGCCCGGTCGCGCGTGGGAGGTTTCTCCCGCGCGCGTCTTTTTTACATTGCCCAACGCAATGTTTTTTATTGCAATAACAACGCTCGTCCCGCTCGTTATATTAAAAAAGACAGAACTATGAATTTATTAACACACAGCAATTATGGTGGCAGTGAATTTACGTTTGTCGTGTCCCGCAGTAGTGCGCAAGCCGATGATAAAGTGTATGCGGTTGCGGCCAATAAAATGCGAGAGCTGGAGATGACGCTCATCGACTTCCATCTTGAGTCATCGCAAATGCTCGAAGTAGACGGGTATCCCGCCGTAGAACTCTTCTATCAGTTCAAAAATGACAACCACGTTATTTTTCAACGCCAAACGTTAATTTTGCTCGAAGATCCCGCCGCCGGAAAAAAAATCATCAGCTATGTCGGCACCTGTCCGGGTGAATTTGGCGAAGATCATCAAAAGCAATATCAGGACATTATCCAGAGTATTAAATTTCACCGCGCGAAATAGCACTGCGTCATGGCATTTAATATTCACCTTTGTGAAACGCTTACCAGGGATCGCTCATTATGCAAAACAGAATTACGGTCAATTTACCGACCGAGGGCTTTCTTTTTTGGAAATTAATCGGGCGCGAAGCGCTTTCTGAATCATTCGCGCTTTCGCTGACCGTACTCAGCACCGACCCGCGCGCAGACCGCAGCAAGCTGCTGGGGCAATCCGTGACGGTTAATATTCCGATGCAGGGTGTGACCACCCGTTACATCAACGGTAAAGTGACCCGCGTGGCGGTGAGTGCCGTCGAGCTTTCCGGCACCCGCTATGCGGCTTACCAGTTGACGGTAGAGCCGGATCTGTGGCCGATGAAGCGTGACCGCAACCTGCGTATCTTTCAGGGCCAGACTGTGCCGCAGATCGTGAAAACGCTGCTCGGTGAATATCAGGTGAACGTGGAAGATAAGCTGACCGGCAGCTATCGCGTGTGGGATTACTGCGTGCAATATCAGGAATCGAGCTTTGATTTTATCAGCCGCCTGATGGAGCTTGAGGGGATTGCCTACCATTTCCGTCACGAGGCCGACCGCCATGTATTGGTGCTCGGCGACGCGGCAACAGAAAATCAGCCCTTTAGCGGCTATGAAACCATTCCTTATCACCAGACGCCATCCGGCGGTTCGACCTCTGAAGAGGGCATCAGCCAGTGGGCGCTGGAGGACAGCGTAACGCCGGGCATCTACAGCCTCGACGATTACGATTTCCGCAAACCGAACGCCTGGTTATTCCAGGCGCGGCAGAATCCCGCCTCGCCGCAGCCGGGCAGCATTGATGTGTACGACTGGCCGGGGCGCTTTGTCGAGCACGGTCACGGTGAATATTACGCGCGCATACGGCAGGAGCGCTGGCAGGTTGAACATCAACAGATTCAGGGCACCGCCACGGCGATGGGGATCGCACCGGGCCACACCTTTGCGCTCTATAACGCCCCCTTTTTTAGCGATAACGGCGAATACCTGACGCTGGAAGTGAACTACTTTTTTGAAGAGAACCGCTACGCCAGCGGCAGCGACGGTGAAACGGTGCACCGCATCGATTTCACCGTAATCCCTTCCTCAGTGGTGTTTCGCCCGGCACTGGTAACGGCATGGCCAAAAACCTACGGCCCGCAGACGGCGAAAGTTGTCGGCCCGCAGGGGGAAAGCATCTGGACCGATAAATACGGTCGCGTGAAAGTCAAATTCCACTGGGACCGCCTGGCGAAAGGGGATGATACCAGCTCCTGCTGGGTGCGCGTCTCCAGCGCCTGGGCCGGGCAGGGTTTTGGCGGCGTACAGATCCCGCGCGTTGGCGATGAAGTGGTGATCGACTTTATCAATGGCGATCCGGACAGGCCGATTGTCACCGGACGCGTCTATAACGAAGCCAGTATGCCGCCGTGGTCGCTACCGGACGATTCCACCCGTATGGGCTTTATGACCCGCAGTAAAGATGGCAATAAAGACAACGCCAGCTATCTCTTTTTTGAAGACCGCGCCGGGAGTGAAGCCGTAGAGCTGCACTCAGAAAAAGATATGAAAGTGTCGGTGGAAAATGACAAGACGGTAAATATTGATGGCAACCGTACCACCACTATCTTAAAAGAGCAGAAGGATGATGTGACTGGCGATGCCACCTTCAACTATAAGGCGAAACGTACCACTACCGTAGAGAATGCGGAAACCACCTTTTTTAATAATGGTCAGACAGAGACCATTAAGAATGGGCGCACGCTGGATATCACCAGCGGCGGCGACACGGTAAAGGTCAAGGGCGGGCGAACAACGGATATAGAAGGTACGGAACTGCATCATGTTACGGATAAATTGACCGAAAAGTATGACAGCGGACAAATGACAACAATTGCGTCCGGTGGAAGGTCTGAGGTTATTAATGGTAACGTTGCGATAGAAGTTAATGGA
This sequence comes from Enterobacter sp. Bisph1, assembly GCF_000814905.1. Classification (GTDB taxonomy): domain Bacteria; phylum Pseudomonadota; class Gammaproteobacteria; order Enterobacterales; family Enterobacteriaceae; genus Kosakonia. Next base: position 117,099 of record NZ_JXAG01000035.1, on the reverse strand, counting down.
GGGGGCTGGACACAAAAAGTCAATGACGGAGAAATAATAATTGAATCACCACATAAAATAAGATTGGTCAGCGCTGAAGCTATAACACTTCAGGCTCCTGCAGCAAAATTTGAACCGAAATTGCACAGTTTTTCAGTGACTGCTTTTAGCGAGAGTATCACAGGTATAAGTAGTTCGTTATCATTTTTAAGCGCTTCTATAGCAACAACATCGGTATCCTTCAATCCTGCATCATTTAACATCACGGGTATAAAGATGAGTAATAATCCTGTTGAAATTCATTTAGATAATGGAGTTAAATATAGAGTTGCTGGATGTCAGTGGGATACGCTTAAATTGTCTGTCCAGGCAGCTGCTGCCTTTATGTTTATATGAAAAGGATTGCTATGAATATTTCTTATTTTACAACTTACCCCCTTCTTTTTATCAGTTTTATCGCAATAGTTTTTTTTATATATACTATTGTTCGAGGAGGAAACCCTGTGAGGATAGATCCCCTGGATGCAAATGAAACCCAAGGGGAAATAGTCAACATTCGTAGCTCCAGTGGGGAAAATTCCGCATTCATCAATGTGGTCATACAAGTTAGGTTTACAACTGCTGACCAAAAAATTGTCACCAGTGAAGGAAGTGCAGTTATAGATGTTGTTAAAATACCGCAATATCAAAAAGGTGCTAAAGTTCCTCTTATTTACTCTGAAAAAGACCCGAAGATAATAAAACTTAAAATTCTTTCTCCTTTGGAAGAAAGAATGCGGAAGCAATGAAGTTCCAAAAGTGATGAAGAAAATATTCGATAATTGTGGGCATGAACATGCTGTTAAGGGCGAAGATACAATGGATAAATTTTATTTAAGCCATTTTAAGCTAAGCCAAAAGATACATATTAGATATGTTGATGATAAAAATTTATCTCGCTTTTTTGACTTATATAGCGTCTTGCCATCACTGATTTATCCAATTTTTAAATAGCGTAATTAGGAAATATTAAATCAATATTACAGGGTTAATGTTTTTCATAAAACGCTTTTACTGGAAAAATGAATGTTAGAGATGTTGCTATCAATCGGAACTTCTTACGTTGGGATCATTGGGGTTTTCGCAGTAGGTCGCGCGATTTCGGTGATATGATCCCCACAATTAGGAGTGGTTGGATAGAAGCACGGGTTGCTAAAAAGGGGATTGCAGTGAGTGCGGATATTGTTGCGGCGCATCAAACTACTTCTTGGGGTGGGAATAAGCTCATATATCGTGTTACCGTTCATTTTATAACACATGATGGTCAACATATAGAGTCTGCTATTGAGCAAGCCTTATCGATGGAATAAATCGAAAAATACAAACCAGGTAATGGTGGGGGATAAAGTATGATCCGAATAAACCAAAAAATATAGCCATTCATGATAGGTCTATTATTCCAGAGCCTTAGATATATACGTAATAAATTATATGTTTAGCGGTAGGTAAAACTTGCATTCGATACTATGGATAATTGCTTTTAGTGTCGATTATATACTGTGCAAAAAAAACATAATCAATTCTGAAGGTAATGAGTTTATATCAGTTTGTCATGGGTGGAATATTTAATATATTTTTTAATTATTTGGTGGTTTTCATTGGTCAAAGGCTATCAGCGCTGACTGCTTTTTAATGTTTGTTGTCATTGTGTTTAACCACTTCTCCTCAAAAATAGACAATTATTGGATATCAACGCAGCAGCATCTTGAAGATTGAAGTTTTTATTCCCAACTTTTTTCAGCCCTCGTTCGGAATAAATTATTAACTTCAGGAATTAGACGTTATTTTAACAATTAACAATGGCGGCCGTTCAGATATGCGTAGCTTTCTTACACTATTTGAAAAGTCTTCAAACATTTTTCGGCGTTCACTCCGATATTTACTCAACGCCAACTCTATTACTAATCTTCCAAAGGATGTTGTATGAAGATTATCAAACCGCTGCGCTTGAGCGTGCTGAATCGCCCATTCCGTCTGCAGGGGAAAAATCATCTCGGGGTTTCGGTGATGGCGCTGCTGGATATGAGCGCGCAGCCAAAACTGCGTCCCGAGACCGAATTATGGCAATTGGCCGCCAGCGAACTGCAAACCAGCGGCGGCATACTGGATATGGCGATGCCGAAGGCGCGGGCTGAGTTCCTCGCCACCGGGTACGCTTACACCCGGCATCAGCAGGATAAAACCGCCTGCGCGGTGCGCATTGAAATTGGCGAACTGAGTAAAACCCTGGCGGTGAGCGGCGATCGCTACTGGGCCGGATCGCGCCCGACCGCGCCGCAGCCCTTTGAACAAATGCGCCTTGACTGGAGCCGCGCCTGGGGCGGCGAAGGTTGCGACGAAAATCCTCACGGCATTGGTGCGACGCTGGAAAATCACAACGGCACACAGTATCGCCGTCTGCCCAATATTGAACCCCTTCAACAGCGCATCCTTTCCCTGCGAGAAAAACCGGAACCAGCAAGCTTTGGCCCGCTGGATCTGCTCTGGCCGCGCCGTTTTCGCCGGATGGGTAAAAACTACGATGCCCGCTGGCTGCAGCAGGATTTTCCCGGCTTCGCACCGGATATCGACTGGCGCGTGTTCAACGCCGCCAGCCCCGATCAGTGGTGGGAAGAGAAAGATGCCTTACCTCCGCAGGCCCCGTGGCGCATCTGGAATATGCATCCAGAGCACCATTTGCAGGAGGGCACGCTGCCGCCGTGGCAGGCGCGCTGTTTTATCCAGCGCCAGCGCGGCGACGAGATCCTGTTTGAAGAGATTACGCTGCGCGCCACCACGGTGTGGTTTTTCCCGCATCTCGAACAGATGGTGCTTATCTGGCACGGCAATCAGCGCATCAATGAAGATGACGCCGCCGATGTTCTGCATCTGATGCCGGCACTGGAGAAAATAGGCGCCACTCGCTCCGTTAATCACTACCGCAAAGTGCTGACCCAACGCCTCGACAAAGAGAAGGGCGCGCTCTTTGCCTTCCGAGAGAAGGATCTGCTGCCGGAAGAGATTATCGGTCCGTGGATTGACAGCGAAGTGCAGGAAAGCCACAGCCCGATGCGCGAAAACCAGAATGCGCGCGCGACGCTGATGCGTGAGCAGCACCGTGCCCGGCTGGAAGCGCAGGGCGGCGATATCAGCGAACTGCTGCAGGAGAGCGAAGAACCGAAACTACCCAAGCTGGACGAGCTGGCTGAATTTGTTGCAGAGATGGAGCGTAAAGCCGAAGAGATGCAGCAGCAAGCCGAGGCGCGTAAAGCCGAAATGGAAGCGCGGTATCCGCAGGCCGAAAACGACGAAAATCGGCCGCGCGGGCCGGAGTCGATGCACCGTATGAACGAACTGCTGGCGCACAATGCCGGGCAAATGAGCGAGAAAAAGCTGGCGCAAAGCCGCGAAGCGCTGCATCAAATGTATCTGATGTCCGCCGCCCAGCAACCGCCGGCGATCCGTCTTACCGGCGATATCGCGCTTATCATCCGCCAGCGCGCCGAGCGCACCATGGCGCAGGGCGGGGATTTTAGCGGTCTTGACCTCACCGGCGCTGATTTCTCCGGCATGGATCTGCGCGGGGCGAACTTCCAGAACGCTCTGCTGGAGTGCGCCAACTTAAGCGGTTGCCAGCTCGACGGCGCGAATTTTAGCCAGGCGATGCTGGCGCGTACGGATTTGCAACAGGCTTCGCTGCGCGAATGTAACCTCAACAATGCCAGCCTCGCGCTGGCGCAGTGCAAAGAGACGGATTTTCATGGTGCGCAGCTTAGCGAAACGGAGATGACCGGCGCACTGTTCGATACCTGCGATTTTAGTCATGCGCGCCTGAATAATCTGCTGCTGCGCGAAACGGGTTTCAGCCAGTGCCGCTTTTGCCATGCCACTTTCGACAACGGCGTGTTTATGGAGCTTACGCTGCCGCAGCCGGATTTCAGCCACGCGATCATGCGTAAAACCAGCTTTGTTCAATGCGATTTACAGCACGCCAGCTTTGCCGGCGCGCAGCTCGAGAGCTGCTCATGGGTCGAGAGTCAGCTGGAAAGGGTTAATTTCACCGGCGCAACGCTGCTGACCTGCGCCGTCGCTTCCGGCGGCACCCTTGCCGGTGCGAATTTCACCGGTGCGCACCTTAAGCACAGCAATCTTCGCCAGGCAAATCTTCGTGGCGCTCTTTTCAGTCGCGCACGGTTGGATAACAGCGATCTGAGCGAAGCGCAGTGCGAAGCCGCCGATTTTAGCGGTGCGACGCTCACCGGTAGCCTGTTTGTGCGCACGGATTTTCGCCGTGCGCGCTTTAACGAAGCCAATCTGATGGGCGCGATGCTGCAAAAAAGCCGCCTCGAAGGGGCGGATCTCAGCTACGTCAATCTGTTTCGCGCTGACCTGTCGCAAGCCTTTACGGATGACGCGACACAGCTGCAGGGCGCATATACCAAACGGGTGAAAACCTTGCCGAAGCGGGACGGAGAAGTGATATGAACACCTTATCAACGGCGGAGCTGCAACGGAAAGTAAAAGGCGGCGAGGCCATTATGGAGATCAATCTGGATGGCTACGATCTGCGTGGGTGTGACCTCTCGGGGGCTATTTTTCAGGAAGTCTCGCTGCGCGGAGCCAATCTGCAGGGCTGCAACCTGAAAGAGAGCATTTTTACCGAATGTCTGCTCCCCGGATCGACGCTGACCACCGCGCGGTTTGAAGAGACGGTATTTAATCAGTGTGAACTGACGGCGGCGGATTTCAGCCGCTCCACGCTGCTGCGCTGCGTGTTTAATGAGTGTGCGCTTAGCGACAGTGATTTCAGCCATTCCCTGTGCGACCACACCCAGTTTATGCGCAGCCCGCTGCACAATAGCCGTTTTAACAGCGCAACCCTTGAGCGTTCGACCTTTTTTGAGACGCCTCTGGAAGGCGCGACGCTCAAGGGTTGCCGAAACATGATGTCGACTTACTTTGGCATTGATCTGCGCGAAGCGGATCTCAGCGGCAGTCAATTTGAGCGCACGGTCTTTTTCGACTGCGACCAGCGCGGCAAAAACTACACACAGCAAACTTTTACCGGTTGCCAGTTTACTGACAATCAGTTCGACGGTGTCGATTTTAGCGGCGCGCAACTTACGCAGTGTAACTTTACCGGCGCATCATTAAAGCAGGCGAAACTGCGCAACGTTAACGCTACGCAGGCGCTGTTTATGCAAGCCGACCTGAGCAACGCGCAGGCGCAGGGCAGTCTGTTCGATCAGGCGATTTTTGTCGGCGCAACCTTAAGCCAGGCGAGCTTTAAGCAGAGCCGCTTTTTTCAAAGCGTCCTGCAGCAGGTGAGTGCGCTACAGACTGATTTCACGCTGGCCGATGTGACCTATGCCGACTTTAGCGGCGCGGATGTACGCGAAGCGGATTTTCGCGGCGCGACATTTTCCCGCAGCCGATTTCACCGTGCGCGGCAAGAGGGCGCACGCTTTGCCGATCGCAAAGGCATTCTTGAATATGACGAAGAGTTACTGGCGGCGGAGGTGTGGACTGCCGAACGCCACAGCAAAATCTACGGAGAAAACCCATGACCCCTATTAACCATCCCCTGGCACTGACCGCACTGCCCGGCGGGCACTTTTCCGCGCGGGTGACCCACTGTTTTGACAACGGCAGCCTGATGGTGGAGTGCGATGGCCGCGGCTGGCATTGCCGCCGGGCGGTGAGCTGCGTGATTGCCCCGCAGGCGGGCGACACGGTGCTGATAAGCGCAGTCGATAATCAGATGTGGCTGCTGGCGGTGCTTGAACGTGGCAACAACGATGCCACGGAGCTGAGCGTGCCGGGTGATTTACGTATCGCAAGCCAGGGGGCGTTAACTCTCAGCAGCGAAGCCCTTAATGTCAGCGCGGCAAAAGGCGATTGCCATATCAGCGAGATGACCTACAGCGGCGACAAAATTTCCGCCTGGGTCACCCTGTCACGCGTTGTCGGCAAGCGGGCGGAATCCGTCTGGCAGACCGTGACGCAGCTCAGCCATAACCTGTTTCGCACCACGCGTCAGACCGAGCAGGTGCGCGCCGGACAGCTGGATATGAAAGCGGAAGATTATCTGCGCATGCATGCGCACAATACGGTGATCACCTCGAAGGCGATCACCAAAGTCGACTCTGAACAGATTCATATGGGGTGAAACGATGTTTGCTAATTGCCAGTTAATGGGGGTCGATCTCGCCTTCCCGGATGTCTGCCTGACGCCGATGCCCGCGCCAACGCCGATCCCTTACCCGGATATCGCGTTAGGGCCAACGGCTATTCCAGTTGCCCTCAATATTCTGTTTATGGGCATGCCCGCACACAATATGGCGACCATTACGCCGCTGACCAACGGCGATAACCCGGGCGTGGCGACCGGCGTGGCGTCCGGCACGGTAATGGGACCGTCGCGCCATTTAACCGGCGCGTTCACCGTATTATTGAAAGGTACGCCGGCAACGCGATTAACCAGCGTTAGCCTGCAAAACTCCACTAACGCCGTGGGCATGCGCATCGTGCCCAGCCAGTTCAAAGTGTTAATGCTGGCACCTTAAGAGGCGCAGGAAGGAGTGGGATTTCAGGGTTAAGGAACGCACGCAAGCCGTAAGTGCGCAATGTGATGGATTATTGATAGGGACGTAGGGTTATGGTGAACAGGATCACGGTTAAGCTGCCCGTCGACAGCTTGCTTTTCTGGAAACTCTCTGGCCGCGAAGCGCTGTCGGAGTCGTTCGCACTGACGTTAACGGTGCTGGGAACAGAGTCGCGGATCGATAGCAAGAAACTCCTCGGCCAGCCGGTCACCGTTAATATTCCTACCCAGGGCTATAACGGCGGGCGCTTTATTAACGGGAAAGTAACCCGCGTGGCGGCGAGCGCACTTGAGCTTTCCGGCACCCGCTACGCGGTGTATCAGCTGACGGTGGAGCCGGATCTTTGGCCAATGAAGCTCGACCGGAACATGCGTATCTTCCAGAGCCAGACGGTGCCGCAGATCGTCAAAACCCTGCTCAGCGAATATCAGGTAAATGTCGAAGACAAGCTCTTCGCCAGCTACCGCGTATGGGATTACTGCGTACAGTATCAGGAATCAAGCTTTGATTTTATCAGCCGCTTAATGGAGCTTGAGGGCATTGCTTACCATTTTCGCCATGAGTCCGACCGTCATGTCATGGTGCTGAGTGACGCGGCGGCGGAATATCAACCCTTCAGCGGGTATGAGACCATTCCCTATCATCAAACCCCCTCCGGTGGCGCTATTAGTGAAGAGGGTATCAGCCAGTGGGCACGGGAAGAGAGCGTGACGCCTGGGATCTACAGCCTGGATGATTACGATTTCCGCAAACCCTACGCGTGGTTGTTCCAGGCGCGGCAGAATCCCGCTTCGCCAAAACCCGGCAGCATTGCTGTTTACGACTGGCCGGGGCGCTTTGTGGAGCACGGCCACGGTGAATACTACGCCCGCATCCGTCAGGAGCGCTGGCAGGTTGAACATCAACAAATCCAGGGCACCGCCACGGCGACGGGCATTGCGCCGGGCCATATCTTTGAACTGTTTAACGCGCCGTTTGCCGCTGATAACGGTGAGTACCTTACTCTTGAGGTCAACTATTTCTTCGAGGATAACCGCTACACCAGCGGCAGCGATGGCGAAACGGAGCACCGTCTCGATTTCACCGTGATTCCCTCTTCGGTGGTTTTCCGTCCGGCGTCGGTCACGGCGTGGCCAAAAACCTATGGCCCGCAGACGGCGCAAGTGGTCGGCCCGCAGGGCGAAAGCATCTGGACCGATAAATATGGCCGGGTGAAGGTGAAATTTCACTGGGACCGGCAGGCAAAAGGGGACGATACCAGCTCCTGCTGGGTACGTGTCTCCAGTGCCTGGGCCGGTCAGGGCTGCGGCGGCGTACAGGTTCCGCGCGTCGGCGATGAAGTAGTGATCGACTTTATCAACGGCGAGCCGGACCGGCCGATTGTCACCGGGCGCGTCTATAACGAAGCGAATATGCCACCGAGGCCGTTGCCTGCTTCCGCCACCCAAATGGGTTTTATGACCCGCAGCAAAGATGGCAATAAAGACAATGCCAGCTATCTCTTTTTTGAAGACCGGGCCGGGAGCGAAGCGGTCGAATTACATTCTGAAAAAGACATGAGCGTGTCGGTGGAAAACGACCAGACGGTAAACGTCGCGGGAAACCGCACGACGACGATTTTAAAAGAGCAGCACGATGATATTACCGGCGATGCCTCTTTCCATTATCACGGGAGCCGTACCACCATCGTGGACGGGGAGGAGAGCACCACCTTCAATCATGGACAGATGGAAACCATCAAGTTTGGTCGCAAGCTGGATATTATCAGCGGTGGCGATGCCGTTAAGGTAAAAGGCGATCGTATTATCCGCGTCAAAGGACCGCAGACGCATCATGTGACCGGACAAGTGAAGGAAAAATACGATAGCGGTGTGAATACCACTATCTCTTCGGGCGGCAGAAGGGAGTACATTCACGGCGGACTGACGGTGGATATTGAACGCGGAAACTGGTCACAAACGGTTTTAGCTGGCACCATCCACCTCACCAGCCCCAATATGATTAAACTCACCAGCCTTGAGCAAATTGTGCTGGATGCGCCCGAAGCGGTATTTAACCCAAAAGTGCACTCTCTCAGTGTGACCGCCTTGAGTGAAAGCTTTGTCGGGCATAGCGCCTCCGTCACGGGCGTGTCATCGAGTATAGCGACCCTCGCATTAGCCACACAAGGCTCCTCCATTGGAGTCAGAGTGCATGAAATATCAGAGACATTGTTTAAAAAAGAAGAGAATGGCGTTGTCATAAATTATGACGTGACCAATGTTAGTAATCATACATTGAAAGTCGTCAACAATGTGCTGTGTATATTTTCATAAGGGAGAGGGATCGCCATGGGTATCGAATATTATTCGAAATACTTTATGTACGGCGGGATGCTGTTTACGGTAACGCTGTGCGTCATATTCTTTTTTTGGTTTCGCGGCGATAAAACGGATATCGCAGGCATTAAAACCTATATGAACAGCGCGCACTGGCAGGGGGAAGTTATTGATTCGCGCATAGAGTTCTGGCGGCAAACCAACGCCCGCTATGGCAACGATTACTTCTATGACATCACGTTTTATCTTAACGGCGATGAGAAGCTCCATACGGCGCAAACTCTGATCCGCCCAAGCCAAATGCATCTGATGAAAAAGGGGCTGAAAATCAAAGTGAAAAAAGGCAGTAAAAATCAGTTAGCCGTCATCGAGGTAGACTTTGATGAGGGCGCTGGGGCGGGGAAACCGTTAACGAAGTAATTGATGAACAACACGGTTAAGAGATTATTACTAGTATCTTTGAAATATCACACAGGCAGGCGTTGAAATGCCCATTTGCATCCACTATTAACCCCCGTTAGGGTTTTCCTGACGGGGGTTTTTTCATTTAATGCTGATTACAGCCCGCACACTGCTTATTCTGAATCTGCTGGAAGAAGTCGTTACCTTTATCATCCACCAGAATAAACGCCGGGAAATTCTCCACTTCAATCTTCCAGATCGCTTCCATACCCAGTTCCGGATACGCCACGCACTCTAGGCTCTTAATGCTCTGCTGGGCGAGGACCGCTGCCGGGCCGCCAATACTCCCGAGATAGAACCCACCGTGTTTCGCACAGGCATCCGTAACCTGCTGGCTGCGGTTGCCTTTCGCCAGCATAATCATGCTCGCGCCGTGCGACTGCAGCTGATCCACATAGGAGTCCATACGACCTGCGGTTGTTGGACCGAGGGAACCCGAGGCATAACCTTCCGGGGTTTTTGCCGGACCCGCGTAGTAAATCGGATGATCTTTAACGTACTGCGGCAGCTCTTCGCCGTTATCGAGAAGCTCTTTCAGCTTCGCGTGGGCAATATCGCGCGCCACGATAATCGTACCGTTTAGCGAGACGCGGGTAGAAACCGGGAAAGCGGAAAGCTGGGCGAGAATGGCCTTCATCGGCTGGTTCAGGTTGATGGTCGCCACATCGCCTTCACCCTGCTGACGTAGCGCCTGCGGGATATACTGCCCCGGATTATCCTCCATCTTCTCAATCCAGATCCCCTCGCGGTTGATCTTCGCTTTGATATTACGGTCGGCGGAGCAGGAGACGCCCATGCCGATCGGGCAGGATGCGCCGTGGCGCGGCAGGCGGATCACGCGGATATCATGAGCGAAATATTTACCGCCAAACTGTGCACCGAGGCCGAGATCCTGCGCTTCCTGCATCAATTCCTGTTCAAGCTGAACATCGCGGAAGGCCTGACCGTGCTCGTTACCTTCCGTCGGCAGCCCGTCGTAATAACGGGTGGAGGCCAGTTTCACCGTTTTCAGCGTCGATTCGGCAGACGTACCGCCAATCACAAAGGCGATATGGTAAGGCGGGCAGGCGGCGGTGCCGAGGGTGCGCATCTTCTCAACCAGGTAATTTTTCAGCTTCGCCGGGGTGATCAGCGCCTTGGTTTCCTGATACAGATAGGTTTTATTGGCAGAACCGCCGCCTTTCGCGATGCACAGAAACTTATACTCATCGCCGTCGACGCTATAGAGATCGATCTGCGCGGGCAGGTTGGTGCCGGTATTGACCTCTTTGTACATATCCAGCGGCGCGTTCTGCGAGTAGCGCAGATTGTCTTCGATATAGGTGTTATAGACTCCGCGCGCTAACGCGGCTTCGTCACCGCCGCCGGTCCACACGCGCTGGCCTTTTTTACCCATAATAATTGCCGTGCCGGTATCCTGGCAGGTCGGCAGCACGCCTTTGGCGGCAATTTCCGAATTACGCAGGAACTGCAGAGCGACATATTTATCGTTTTCGCTGGCCTGCGGATCGTGCAGGATGGCGGCAACCTGCTGCTGGTGGGAGGCGCGCAACATAAACGACGCGTCATGGAAGGCGCGTTGCGCCAGCAGCGTCAGCGCTTCAGGCTCCACTTTCAATACTTGCTGACCGTCGAAGTCGGCCAGCGAGACATATTCACGGCTCAGCAGATAATACTCGGTATTGTCTTTCCCCAGCGGAAACGGATCCTGATAGACAAAGGGTTTATTCGACATTGCTCTTCTCTCCATAAAAATAAAACCGCCGGGAAGCCCCGGCGGTTCAGAATCAGAACATCATGGTGATCCACGGATAACCAATCAACAGCAGAGCGGCCAGGAAGATGGCGCCGAATATCGTGCCAAGCCGCCAGTAATCTTTGGTCGGCAGATAGCCGCTGCCGTAGTAAATCGGGCTTGGGCCGGTACCGTACGGGGTGATGATGCCCATCACGCCGAGGGAAGTACACAGCACCAGCACCACCACTTCCATATTGATACCGGGAACCGTAGCGGCGATGGTCAGCATTGCCGGCAGCAGCGCGGTGGTGTGTGCGGTGGTACTGGCGAACAGATAGTGCAGCAGGTAGAAGGTCAGCAGCAGCGCAATGGTCGCCAGCCCCGGAGAGATACCGGTCATCAGTATCCCGCCTTCTTTACCCAGCCAGGCGATAAAGCCGGTGGTGGAAAGACCGTCCGCCAGCGCCACCAGAGTGGCGAACCAGACAAAGGTGTTCCACGCCGGTTTGTTGCTGGTGATATCGTTCCAGCTTAGCACCCCGGTCCACAGCATCAGCACCACCACCAGCAGCGCGGCCATCGCGGGTTCGATAAAGTCGGTGGCGAAGATCCACATCAGCAGCGCGCAGCAAACAAACACCAGCAGCAGGATCTCATTGCGCGACATGCGGCCCAGTTTTTCCAGCTCGCGGCTCGCCCAGCGCGGCACTTCATCATTCACTTTCACTTCGGGCGGGTAGAACCAGTAAGCCAGCAGCGGCATGGTCAGAATCAGCAGCACGCCAAGGGGCAAGAAGGCGATAAACCAACTGCCCCAGGAGATATTAATGCCGACGGTGCTTTTCACCAGCGCCAGCGCCAGCAGGTTCGGCGCCAGCGCCGAGAGAAACATGGAGCTGGTGATACAGGTGGCGGTAATTGCTACCCACATCAGGTACGAGCCAATGCGGCGGGCGCTCGGATCGTTTGGCTTTGAGCCATACAGCGGCGGCAGGTTGGCGATAATCGGGTAAATAGTCCCACCGCTGCGCGCGGTGTTCGACGGCGTAAAGGGGGCCAGCAGCAGATCGGCGAAGGTAATCGCGTAGCCCAGCGTCAGGCTGCGACGACCGAGGTATTTCACCAGGATCAGCGCCAGTCGGCGGCCAAACTGGGTTTTATCGTAGCCGGCGGCAAACATAAACGCGCCGAAAATAAGCCACACGGTAGAGTTACCGAAACCGCTCACCGCCCATTTAAAGGACTGGCCCGCCAGCTTAAACTTCGGATCCGCCAGCTGTTCAGGGCTGAACAACAGCCACTGGCTGCACAGCGCGATAACCACCACGCCGGTCATGCCGATCACCGCACCCGGCAGAGGTTCAAAGATAAGCCCGACAATGACGCCAACGAAGATAGCGAAGTAGTGCCAGGCATAAGGCGGTAAACCTTCCGGCACCGGGACAAACAGCAGAAGCACCGCAACAACAATGGGCAGCGCCATCATCATCAGGCGGTTTTTATTTCCGGCCTTCGCACTGGCTGCCGGAGCCGAGGGTGGTGTTGTTTTCTCGTTCATAATGAGCATCTACAAGTAGTTAAAAATTCGGTGATGCGCCGTAATAAATCCGTGTTTGTATTACTTTCTTAAGTTACTTTAGTTATTAAATCGGACTTATTACATTTCGACATCTGTTGGGTTATGCAAAGTTATTTGCATTAAATAAAAATAAGAGCTTATTAATATATTGCGCCTCCGCTTGCGGTGACACTTGATTAAGATCAAGAAAACGAAATGAAGAGGGATTTTTTTATTAAAATGAATACTCACACAGTATTATGCAGTTAAATTCACAAAATCGGTGAAAATGTTAAAATATTGTGATTGTAATAAATCTTATACAGAAATGATTTCTTTTTATATATCTGTTTTATATGTACTTTTTTCTCATGAGGTAACAAGAGAGACAAAGCCAAAAGTAATCCTGATGTTACCAATAATTAATAGCCTGTAAACGCAATATTTAAAATTTATAATACTCTGGAGGTAGTGCTGTTATTAGGGTGGTTAAATAGTTTTTTAACTAACGTAATTAATTTGGTAACTAAAATTCCCGTTATATTAACTGCATGACCGCAGGATAAAAATATAAACAAAACTAAATCCGTCACCCCATTCGAATTTTTAATTTTTTAGATTTGGAGTTTAATTATGACCCGTAACCATCGCTTATTTAGCCCGTTTACGTTGCCCAATGGCGCAGAACTCAAAAACCGTTTGTTAATGGCACCCATGACCACCTGCACCGGTTATTTCGACGGCACGGTGAGCAGCGAACTGGTGGAATATTATCGCGCCCGCGCCGGACATATCGGCACCATTATTGTTGAGTGCTGTTTTGTCGACGATCTCGGTCTGGCCTTTCCTGGCGCTATCGGTATTGATAACGATGATAAAATCGCCGGCCTGGCGAAAATAGCCCGCGCTATCAAAGGCGAAGGCTCAAAAGCCATTTTGCAGATATACCACGGCGGCCGGATGGTCGAACCGAAGCTGATTGGCGGTCGCACGCCGGTGGGCCCCAGCGCTATTGCCGCTCCGCGTGAGGGGGCCGCAACGCCGGTAGCCCTGACCACGGCGGAAGTGGAAGGGATGGTCGTTAAGTTTGGTGAAGCCGTACGCCGCGCTATTCTCGCCGGTTTCGACGGTGTCGAAATTCACGGTGCCAATACCTATCTTATTCAGCAATTCTTTTCGCCGAACTCTAACCAGCGCGATGACGCCTGGGGCGGCAACCGCGACAAGCGCGCAACATTCCCGCTGGCGGTGCTGGATATCACCCACAAAATGGCGCGCCAGTACGCCGATGACGCCTTTATCATCGGCTATCGCTTCTCGCCGGAAGAGCTGGAAGTCCCCGGTATCCGTTTTGACGACACGCTTTTTCTGCTGGAAAAACTGGCGGCACGCGGGCTGGATTACCTGCACTTCTCCGTCGGCGCTGCGCTGCGCCCCTCGATTAATGACACTCGCGATCCGACGCCGCTGATTGATAAATATTGCGCCATGCGTTCCGCAACCCTGGCCCAGGTTCCGGTGATGGGCGTTGGCGGTGTGGTGAATGCCGCCGACGCAGCGAACGGGCTGGATCACGGTTATGACTTGATTGCCGTCGGCCGCGCCTGTATTGCTTACCCGGATTGGGCAACGCGCATGGCAAACGGTGAGGAACTGGAGCTGTTTATCGACAGTACCCAGCGTGAAGCCCTCAACATCCCCGAACCGCTGTGGCGTTTCTCGCTGGTGGAAGCCATGATCCGCGATATGAGCATGAGCGCGGCAAAATTTAAGCCAGGTCTGTTTGCTGAAACGGTTCAGGCCGAAGCTAATCAGATGGTGATTAATGTTAGCCTTGAAACCGACCGCATTGTCGATATCGAACTGGCCGCCGGGCCCACGGACAGCGTCGAGTTTACGTCAAGCTTTGAAGAGATCCGCGATCGCATCCTTACCGCTAACAGCCCGCACGTTGATGCTATTTCCGGTGCTACCAGCCAGAGCGAAGCGGTGAAAAAAGCGGTCTCCAAAGCGATGGTAAAATCCAGCAAGGCACTGGCGGCCCTTGAAGGCAATGCTAACCGTGAAGCGAAACGTTATGACGTGGTGGTGGTGGGCAGCGGCGGTGCCGGTCTGGCGGCGGCGATTCAGGCCCATGACGATGGCGCAAGCGTGCTGATCGTTGAGAAGATGCCAACCCTGGGCGGTAACACCATTAAAGCCTCGGCGGGAATGAACGCCGCGGAAACTCGCTTTCAGCGCGTGAAAGGGATCGAGGACAGTAAAGCACTGTTCTATGCCGAGACCCTCAAGGGCGGCGGCAATAAAAACAATCCGCAGCTGCTACAACGCTTTGTCGAACATGCCCCGCAGGCGATTGAATGGCTGGCGCAGCGCGGCATTATGCTTAACGACATTACCACCACCGGCGGTATGAGCATTGACCGTACTCACCGCCCGCGTGACGGATCGGCGGTGGGTGGTTACCTGATTAGTGGCCTGGTGCGCAACGTCACCAAACGCGGTATCGATGTTATGTTGGATACCTCGGTGGAAGAGATCCTTTTTGAGCATGGCGAAGTGCGCGGCGTGCGCCTGCTGACGGAAGAGCAGGAGACATTGCCGGTGCAGGCAACAAGTGTGATCGTCGCCAGCGGCGGCTTCAGCGCCAACAGCGCGATGGTGGAGAAATACCGACCGGATCTCGCCGGTTTCGTTACCACTAACCATAAAGGAGCTACCGGCAGCGGTATCACGCTGTTGGAGCGCATCGGGGCGGGGACGGTGGATATGGGTGAAATTCAGATTCACCCGACGGTGGAGCAAAAGACCTCTTATCTGGTCTCTGAATCTATACGCGGCGGCGGGGCCATTCTCGTCAGCCAGCAGGGCAGACGTTTCTACAATGAAATGTCGACCCGCGATAAAGTCTCAGCGGCGATTATCGCGCTGCCGGAACAGTACGCCTGGATCGTGTTTGACGAGCATGTCAGAGCCAAAAACAAAGCGGCGGACGAGTATATCGCGCGCGGCCTGGTCACCAGCGCCAGCTCTCCTCGTGAACTGGCGGAGAAAATGGGCATCGATTATCACGAGTTCCTTGCAACCCTTGAGCGTTACAACGGCTTTGTTGAGAAGCAGCATGATGACGACTTTGGTCGCACCACCGCGCTGCGCGCACCGATTAACGCAGGTCCGTTCCATGCTATCCAGATTGCTCCCGGTGTGCATCACACTATGGGCGGCGTCACCATCAACAGCGACACCGCAGTGCTGACCCGCGACAACCAGACCATTGCAGGCGCGTTCGCCGCCGGCGAAGTGGTTGGCGGTCTGCATGGTGGTAACCGTATCGGCGGTAACGCCGTAGCCGATATTATCGTATTCGGAACGCTGGCGGGGCATCAGGCGGCGATGCGCGCCAAACGGTAAGTGCTACACTTCGGGCCTGCGATGGTGCAGGCTCGAATCGATAACCCATAAGGAGTGCGCGATGTCCGATACCCGTGTCTGGAGCTACTCGACAACCCTGATGGGATCGCCCATTCTGCTGAAACTCTTCTCGGCCAATGAAGCCCTCGCATCCCGCGTTTTTGCCCTTATCAAAGGGTATGAAGATCTCTTTACCGTCAATCGCGCGTTCTCACAGGTGATGGATATCAATCATGCCGCCGGTCAGCAGCCGGTAGCGGTTAGCCGTGCGGTGTATGAACTGATTAAATGCGCCAAAGCCGCCAGCATGGTGCCGGGCGGCGCGTTCAATCTGACGATTGGCCCGTTGGTCAAACTGTGGCGGATTGGTTTTCTCGGCGACCGGGTACCGCCAGCCGAGGAGATCGCCGCGCGGCTGGGTATCACCCGCCCGCAGGATGTGATTCTCAATGATGACGCTGCGACTGTGTTTCTCACCCAGCCGGGAATGGAGATCGATCTCGGTGCGATTGCCAAAGGTTATATCGCTGACCGGGTGCGGGATTTTTTGCATCAGCAGGGCGTAGGCGACGGGCTGATTAACCTTGGCGGCAACGTACAGACGCTCGGCACACCGCAGGGCGAATGGTCCATCGGCATTAAAAAGCCGTTTGCCGCCGATGACGCGCTGGTGGGCTCCGTTGCGGTGGTGAACAAATCGGTGGTCACCTCCGGCACCTATGAGCGCTATTTCGAGCAGGACGGCAAACGCTGGCACCACATTCTCGACCCGCGCAGCGGCTACCCGCTGGATAACGAACTCGACAGCGTGACCATTATCTCCAGCGACTCTCTGGACGGCGATATCTGGACCACGCTGATCTTCGGGCTTGGCGTGGAGAAGGGCTGCGCGCTGTTGCGGCAGCGTGTGGATATTGAAGGGATTTTTGTCACTAAAAACCGCGAAATTATTCTCTCGTCGCAGCGGCAGTTTCGCTTTACCCCCTGCGACGAGCGCTACCGTATTATTGGCAGTACTGTTTAAGCAAACCGTACTGCTCGGCAATCAGCTGATAGCGGTACACCGGGCGGCCCGTTGCGCCATAGTGAATGGTGGTATACAGAATATTAACCTGCGCAAGCCAGATCAGGTACTTACGGCAAGAAACCCGCGAAATATTGACCTCATTCGCCAACTCATCGGTAGAAAATTCAATGCCCGGATGGGCGTCAATCCATTGGCAAATCGTACGTAGGGTCTGCGCGGTTAAGCCTTTCGGCAGGCGGCGGTTGTCCGCCAGTTCCGGCGCGCCCCCGTGCAGTAGGCGATCAACATCGGACTGCTCATAATAAGCGTGGGCACCCATCAGCTTCCGCTTCTCGTGCCATGAGTTGAGCGCTTCTTCAAAGCGCGGGAACTGGAACGGTTTTATCAGGTAATCCACCACACCGTAGTGCAGCGAAGTTTGGATGGTTGCCGCATCGGCAGAGGAGGTGATCATAATCACGTCGATGGCCCGACCGCTGGCGCGGATAATGGGCAGCAGATCCAGCCCGCTATCCTGCTGCATATAGACATCCAGCAGCACTAAATCGATAGGATGTTGCAGATCGTTAATCATCTCCTCGGCCTTGCGCAGCGTCGATGCCGTGCCGCAGCAGTGGAAGCCCGCGGTCTGCGCCACATACATGCGGTTCAGCTCGGCTACCATCGCATCATCGTCAACAATTAATACATTTATCACGGGTCTTCCTTTCACTTATCCCAGGGGAGATGAACAAAAAATTGGGTAAACACGCCGGGCTCCGACTCAACGCTAATCGTGCCGCCCACTTCATTTAGCTGCTGGCTGGCAAGGAATAGCCCAACGCCACGATTATCGCCTTTCGTGGAGAAGCCTTTATGGAATATGGCTGCAATATTTTCCGCTGCGATACCCGGGCCGTCGTCGCTCACTTCGATGGTCAGCCAGCCATCATGATAATGCAGCAGAATGCCCACTTCGCCTTCCGGCTGCTGGCTCATTGCATCGAAGGCATTTTCGATAATATTTCCCAACACCGTCACCAGCACGGTCACCTGCTTTTGGTTGGGGTTATCGGTTACCAGGCTCTCTTCCGCCAGCGTCAGAGTTAACCCGCGCTCGTGGGCACGGTTGATTTTGCCTAACAGAAAGCCCGCCACCACCGGCGATTTGATCCGCTGCTGAATCGCACCGATATCCGTTTGATAATTCTGCGCCGTTTGCAGCACATATCCTTCGAGCTTGTCATAACGCTTCATATTCAGCAGGCCGAGGATGACATGCAGCTTGTTCATAAACTCATGTGAAGTGGTGCGCAGGGCATCGACATAATTGACCATGCCGTCCAGCCGTTGCAGCAGTTGGCTGACTTCGGTTTTATCGCGAAAAGTGCTGATGGCACCTATCACCGCGCCCTGGCTGCGTACCGGCACGGTGTTACACAGCAGCAGCAGGCCGTTACACGCCAGCTCGCGGGCCGGAATGGGCACGCCGGTTTCCAGCACGCTTTGCAGATCGGCGAGCAGCGGCTGATGACCATTCACTCCGTTGCTGGCGTTAGTCAGGAGCATCTGGCGCGCGGCTTGATTAAGCAGCGTGACGCGCCCGTCGCTATCGACGGCGATAACCCCCTCTTTCAGGGACTGCAACATCGCCTGGCGCTGCTTAAACTGGGCGGAAATCTCGTGTGGCTCAAGCCCGAGTAAAATGCGTTTGAGCACCCGCACCAGTTGCCAGGTTCCAAGGGTGCCCATCAGCACGCTAAACAGCAGGGTCCACATCACCGCCCAGCGGCTGTGGCTAACCTGCTCGTCCACTTTATTTAGCGACAGGCCAACCACGACCACGCCAATTTGCTCGGCGCGCTGATTATAAACCGGGGTGTAAACGCGCAGCGCTGGGGCCAGCACACCGCGGTTAATGGCGACATTCTCATTGCCCTTCAGCGCCGGGATAAGATCGTCGCCAATAAAATGCTGCCCGATGATGCCAGGATTGGGGTGCGAATAGCGAATGCCCTGCATATTGGTAACAATGGCGTACAGCAGATCGTTACGTGCCGCCACTTTTTGCGCCAGCGGCTGAATGACGTTGCTGGTGGGAGGAAGCAGCAACCCGCGCTGGATCTCCGGCGAATCCGCCAGCGTGCGCGCCACGGCCAGCGCCGTCTCTTTTACGCCATCGCGCGTGGTATTGCTTATTTGCCAAAACCATAACGCAAAGGCCAACAACAGTACCGAGCCGGTCACGCTGCAGACCATCAGCGTCACGGTGGTGCTGAGCTTCATGGGGCGCCTGCGCGGTTTCGCCCGCGACGCGAATGCTTTCATACCTGACCCCATTATTTCAACCAAACGGCTATTATCACCGATGGCAGAAAAATCTTAAAGCGGCGCGCACGGCGTTATCTCGCGGGCCGCTCCGGGAAGCGTGACCGGATTCGCAGGTAGGGTGGGCTAATAACCTTATAGTGAGTGTGGAAGTCTATACAAGGAGCAAGGTATGAAGATGACGCCAAACGGTGCAACGGTGGCGCGGCGTAACCACCACACCCACAATATCGACCAGCTTGCCACGCTGGATATGCTCACGCTTATCAACGAGGAAGATAAACGCGTTGCCGAAGCGGTAAATGCCTGCCTGGCGGATATCGCCCGGCTGGTGGATAACGCCAGCGCGACGGTGAAGGGAGGCGGCAGGGTGGTCATTATCGGCGCAGGCGAGTCCGGGCTTGCTGCGCTGCAAACCGCCGCAGGTTTCGCCCAGGATAGCCATCATGGCGTGGTGGGGCTGATGGCGGGGCAAGCGGATGCCAGCGCCCAGGAGCGCGACGCGGTGGCGGCAGATTATGAACTCGGATCCGCCGATTTGCAGGCCATCGACTTTAGTCATGACGATCTGCTGGTAGCCTTGTCGGTGAGCGGCAAAACGCCCTGGACATGGGGGGCGCTGCATTATGCCTGGTCGCTGGGGGCGCGCACGGCGCTGGTGTCTCGCACCGTTGACAGCGAAGCCGCGCAGCTGGCTGATATTGTACTGGCAGCGGACTGCGGCGCTGAAGTGGTGAGTGGGTTCAGTGAACCGAAAGCCCGCCAGGCGCAGCAGCAAATTCTCACCATGCTGGCAACCGGGCTGGCCATTCGCACCGGGCGCGTTTACAGCAATTTGCGCGTGGACGTGCAGGCCAGCAATATCCACTGGGCGGAACGGCAAATTGCGCTGGTGATGGCGGCAACGAACGGTAGCCGCGAAGCGGCGAAAAAGGCCCTACGCGGCTGTGAGTATGACTGCCGCAGCGCCATTGTGATGTTGCTGACGGAGCTAGATGCGTGGCAGGCGAAGGCGCTGGTGGAGCAAAACCAGGGGCATGTACGCCTCGCGGTGCAGCAGGTGAAAACCCTCACTGCGCAGAGCTGAATCTGCAAACCCGCCCGCAAGCGACCGCCTGCGGGCATTATTTTCTTTCCCGCTAATAAGATATTTTCCCGATATAAAAGAAAGGGTAGCAAATTAATTCCACACTAAATGTGCAACTGCTTTTTTTAATTAAAAAAAGCGTGGCGGTTATTTTTTCTGAATTGAAGTGATTTGTGAATGATATTTTAAATTAAGGTGAAAATGCGTTACTATAATTTTCACAAATCCCCTTTGCTATGTAACATTATAATTATGCCTGCAATGAAAAAGACCCTTATTTCCCTGAGCGCCGTCGCGTTGCTCGTGGGTTCAGTGACCAGCGCCTGGGCGGAAGAGACGCAAAAAACGGACTTCCTGCTGATTGGCGGCGGTATTATGAGCGCCTCTCTGGGTACCTGGCTGCAAACCCTGCAGCCAGAGTGGAAACAAGTGATGGTGGAGAAACTCGATGGCGTCGCCCTTGAGTCCTCTAACGGCTGGAATAACGCTGGCACGGGTCACTCGGCGAATATGGAACTTAACTACACGCCGCAGCGCGCGGACGGTTCTATTGATGTCAGCAAGGCGCTGGATATTAATGAACAGTTTATGATTTCCCGTCAGTTCTGGTCATCGCAGGTCAAGCGCGGTATTTTGCACGATCCCCATAGTTTTATTAATTCCACCCCGCATATGAGTTTTGTCTGGGGCGATAATGTCGATTATCTGGCAAAACGCTATGCCGCTTTGCAGCAAACCACCTTATTCCAGGGAATGAAATTCTCCACCGATCATCAGCAAATAAAACAGTGGGCCCCGCTGGTGATGGAAGGGCGCGACCCGCAGCAGAAAGTGGCCGCCACCTGGACGCCGGTGGGTACCGATGTTAACTACGGGGAAATTACCCGCCAGCTGGTCGGCAGCCTGAAAAAGAGCAGCAATTTCTCGCTGCAAACCTCGGCGGAAGTGACGGATTTCAAACGTAACGCCGATAACTCCTGGCATGTGACGATCAAAGACGTCAATAACGGTAACGAGCGTGCCATTGATGCCAAATATGTCTTTATCGGTGCCGGTGGCGGCGCGCTGAAGCTGCTGCAAAAAACCGGTATTCCGGAAGCGGACAACTATGCGGGCTTCCCGGTGGGCGGCTCCTTCCTGATGACAGAAAACCCGGCTATCACCAGCCAACATTTGCAAAAAGTGTATGGTCAGGCTTCCGTTGGCGCACCGCCGATGTCGGTCCCGCATATCGATGCGCGCTTTATCGATGGCAAACGCGTGGTGCTGTTTGGGCCGTTCGCTACCTTCTCGACCAAATTCCTGAAAAACGGCTCTTTCTTCGATCTGCTGAGCACCACCACGACCAGCAACTTTATGCCGATGACCCATGTTGGTCTCGATAACTTCGACCTGGTGAAATACCTGATTGGTCAGGTCATGCTGAGTGATGACGACCGCTTCGAGGCGCTGAAAGAGTACTACCCGCAGGCGCGTAAAGAGGACTGGAAACTGATCCAGGCCGGACAGCGTGTACAGATCATCAAAAAAGATGAGGATAAAGGCGGCGTACTGAAGCTCGGTACGGAAGTGGTGGTCGATCAGCCGAAAACCCTCGCCGCGCTGCTGGGCGCATCGCCGGGGGCTTCCACCGCCGCGCCGATTGCGTTAAACGTGTTGAAGAAAATGTTCCCGCAGCAGTTCAACTCGCCGCAGTGGCAGAGCAAAATCCGCGACGTCGTCCCGAGCTACGGCCAGGAGATGAACGGCAACGTGGCGCTGACCCAGCAAGTGTGGGATGACACCGCCGCCACATTGCAACTGACGAAACCGCCGGTTATTCAGATGGGAAAAAGCAGCGCACCTGCCGACCAACCGGCAGCAGCGAAAAGTGACGCCTCCGCGCAGCACGATATGGCGCTGTAAAACAGGCAGGGCGCACTGCGGTGCGCCCTGATGACTTTCCATTCCCAACGCGATACCCCGCTCAGCCTCTCGATACCAATATCACCTTTGCCGCTTCACCACGCGCCGATAAAGGGTGCTGCGGGAAATCCCGAGCTTTTTGGCCGCGAGGCTCATATTGCCCTGCGCCTCGGCAATCGCGCGCTGTTCATCCTGTGGCTCGTCAGCCGCGGTGGCTTTTTGCACGGGCGTAAGTTCGGCGGGCAAATCCGCTAACGTTATCCGATCGCCATCTTCCGCCAGCGCCATTAATACCCGCAGTTGACTGAGTAACTGACGCACGTTGCCCGGCCATGCACGGCTTGCCAGCGTGGTAATTACCTCTTCGCTAAGGCTTAATCCGCGACGGGTTGCACCCAGTTCAAGCCACAGTTTACGAATAAAACTGTCGATGTGCTGCCACTCACGCAGGGGAGGAATACGCAGCTGAAACTCCTGAATGCGGTACAGCAGATCTTCGCGGAAGGTGCCTGCCTGCACGCGGGCGGCCAGATTCTGGTGGGTGGCGCAGATCAGGGCGAAACGGACGTCATGCTGGGTATTCGCTCCCAGCGGCGTCACTTTTTTCTCCTGCAAAACCCGCAGCAGACGGGTTTGCAGCGCCAACGGCATATCGCCAATCTCATCAAGAAACAGCACGCCGCCGTCGGCCTCGCGGCATTTACCGATATAGCCTTTCGCACTCGCACCGGTAAACGCGCCGGGGACATAGCCGAACAGTTCCGACTCAATCAGATGTTCCGGTAGCGCAGCACAGTTAATGGCGACAAAATTCCCGCTCTGCCACTGACTGCGGGCATATAACTCGCGGGCCAGGAACTCTTTGCCGCTGCCCGTTTCACCGGTGATGCATAAGGCGATCCCGGCATTGACAATGCGCAGCGCTTTCTCTTTTTCCGCTGCCAGCGGATCCGGGCAGGGTGCGCCGCGCCCGATATAACGACGTTCGGGCAAGGTCTGGCGCGCGTAATACCGCCGGTTATTGCTGGCAGCAAGGGTGGTTTCGCCAGGCTGCAAACCAGCCCCGGGAAAAAGCGTATGTAACGATAGCGCGCCGAAATGGCCCGCGCTAAGGCCGAACTCATCCATCGCCAGCTTATTGGCACCCAGCAGCGTCTCATCGGAGAAAATCAGCAGCAGTTCTTGCGCGCTGCCGAGGACCGAAACCGAGTGATGCAGGCTCAACAGCCAGCGGTCGGCACCGAGGGCGCTGGTGGTCCACTGATGTTCCATCTGACAGACTGCGCGGCGGACAAGCGCGGCGGCGTCCCGGCGCGGGGCCTGCGCGGGCGTGGAGAGATCTAACACCCCGGCAATTTGTCCGTCCGGGCGAAACACCGGTGAGGCGGAACAAAACAGGCCGGCATTACGGCTTAAGTAGTGTTCGCTACCGGCCACTTCACAGGGACGTTGTAACGCCAGCGCCGTACCTATCGCGTTGGTGCCGCGCGCGGGTTCGCCCCAGAGATTGCCGGGAGCGAGCGCATAGCGCTGGGCTTTCTGCAGGAAATCGTGATTGCCATGGGTTTCCAGCACCAGACCGCTGGCGTCACTGAGCACCATTATCGACGGATGGTTATTCAACTGCGGGCGCAGTTGCGTCAGCAGTGGGGCGGCCAGGTGCTTAACCCAGCCGTTTTCGGCGCGGGCGTCTTTAAGCAGGGATGTCGCTACCCAGGGCTGGGCGTCATCATCGCGGGCCAGCCCGTAACTCAGGCTGCGCTGCCAGGAGCCCGCAAGCTGGCAGGGTAACTCGACCGGGGCGGGGGACAGGGCGCGTGGCGACATGTGACTCTCCGTTAAATGAGATGTTACATTTGTGTAGCATGAAAGTGTCGCGTGTGTAGCGATGTGCGACACACTTCGTGCATCGCGATCGGGATCAATATATCCGATTCTGCAGGCAATAAATCCTTATTATTATTTAACTTATTAATTTAAAAGATTAATTTAACCGATCTTCTCCCCGCCGCTATAACTGGCATAAGAACTGCTTATCTTCCTCTGTCCGCCACGATGCGTGACGCCTCACCTGTAGCGATAATAAAAGAGGAACATCTTATGAAATACGTGCACCCTGGACTTGCTGGCGCGAAAGTCGCTTTTAAACCGCGCTATGGCAACTATATTGGCGGTGAATTTGTCGATCCGGTGGAAGGGCGTTGGTTTACTAACACCTCACCGGTGACGGGAGAGGTGATTGCGGAGTTCCCACGCTCAGGCGCGGCGGATATTGAGAAGGCGCTGGACGCCGCCCATGCTGCTGCCGACGGCTGGGGGAAAACCAGCGTGCAGGAGCGTTCCAATGTGCTGCTGGCGATTGCCGATCGTATCGAAGCCAATCTGGAAGTGCTGGCGTTAACGGAAACCTGGGATAACGGCAAACCGATTCGTGAAACCCTGGGCGCGGATCTGCCGCTGGCGGTGGACCATTTCCGCTACTTCGCCGGGTGTATTCGCGCCCAGGAAGGGACCGCCGCCGAGATCGACAGCAATACGGTGGCCTACCATATCTATGAACCTCTTGGCGTGGTCGGGCAGATTATCCCGTGGAACTTCCCGCTACTGATGGCGGCCTGGAAACTGGCACCGGCGCTGGCGGCAGGCAACTGCGTGGTGCTCAAACCGGCTGAACAGACGCCGCTGGGCATCTGCGTGCTGCTGGAGTTGATTGGCGATCTGCTGCCGAAAGGGGTGCTGAACGTGGTACACGGGTTTGGTACCGAAGCTGGCGAGCCGCTGGCGCGCAGCAAACGCATTGAAAAAATTGCTTTTACCGGGTCGACGCCCATTGGTCGCCACATTCTTTCGTGTGCGGCGGAAAACATTATTCCCAGCACCGTCGAACTGGGGGGCAAATCCCCAAACATCTACTTTGAAGATGTGATGAACGGTGACGAAGGGTTTATTGATAAAGCGGTGGAAGGGGTGATCCTCGGTTTCTTCAACCAGGGCGAAGTCTGTACCTGTCCGTCGCGCGTGCTGGTGCAGGAATCCATCTACCCGCAGTTTATCGAGAAGGTCATTGCCCGCATGGAGAATATCCGTAAAGGTGACCCGCTGGATACCGAGACGATGATTGGCGCGCAGGCTTCCCAGGAGCAGTACGATAAGATCCTCTCTTATATTGCCATTGCCCGTGAGGAAGGGGGCGAAATCATTACCGGCGGCGCGCATTTGCAACACGGTGATAAGCTGCAAAACGGCTTCTATATCGAACCGACGCTGATTAAAGGTCATAACGGTATGCGCTGTTTCCAGGAGGAAATATTCGGGCCAGTACTGGGCATCACCACCTTTAAAGATGAAGCGGAAGCCCTGCGTATTGCCAACGATACCGAGTTTGGTCTCGGGGCGGGGGTCTGGACGCTGGATATCAACCGGGCATGGCGGATGGGACGCGCCATCAAAGCCGGGCGCGTGTGGACCAACTGTTACCACCTCTATCCGGCCCATGCGGCGTTTGGCGGCTATAAAAACTCCGGCGTCGGGCGTGAAACCCACAAACTGGCACTCAGCCATTATCAGCAGATCAAAAACCTGCTGGTGAGCTACAGCGGAACGCCGCTGGGACTCTATTAATTACGCATCAACGAGAAACGGGGCCACGCGGCCCCGCTTTTTGTTGCGGTAAACTTATAACCCGCGCTGCGCCATACGTACCGACAGCTCAACCAGTCGGTTGGAAAAGCCCCATTCGTTATCATACCAGGCGAGGATTTTCACCAGCTTGCCGCCTATCACTAGCGTTGAAAGCCCATCAATAATTGAGGAACGCGGATCGCCCTGGTAATCGCTGGAGACCAGCGGTTCATCGCTGTAGCCCAGAATGCCCTGCAGCGGGCCAGCGGCGGCGGCTTCGCGGAATGCCGCATTCACTTCTTCAACCGTAACATCGCGTTTCAGGGTTACCGTCAGGTCAACAATCGACACCACCGGCACCGGCACGCGCAGGGAATAGCCCGTTAACCGTCCGTCCAGTTCGGGGATCACTTTCCCCAGCGCCTTCGCTGCGCCGCTGGAGTAAGGCACAATAGACAACGCCGCTGCACGCGCGCCGCGCAGATCTTTCTCTGGCTGGTCGTGCAGCGCCTGGCTGTTGGTATAGGCGTGGGTGGTGTTCATCAGCCCGTGTTCAATGCCGAAATTCTGATGCAGTACCTGGGCGGCGGGTGCCAGACCGTTAGTGGTGCAGCTACCGTTACTGACGACAAAATGGCGCTGAGGATCGTATTTGTCGTCGTTGACGCCAAGCACAATCGTTAAATCATCATTCTTGCCCGGTGCGGAGATAATCACCCGTTTTGCGCCGCCGTGGCTGATATGCACCGCCGCTTTCTCACGGTCGGTGAAAAAACCGGTGGCTTCAATTACCAGTTCCACGCCGACATCGCGCCACGGAATATTCGCCGGATCGCGCTCGCTAAAGACACGCACCGCTTTCCCATCCACGAATAACTGGCCTTCGCCCGCTTCTACCGGTACCGACAGTGTGCCGAGCAGTGAATCGTGTTTTAAAAGATGGGCGAGGGTTTTGCTGTCAGTGAGATCGTTAATCGCCACGATCTCCAGTTCGGGATTGCCGAGTGCCGCGCGTAAAACGTTGCGCCCGATACGACCAAAACCGTTAATACCGACCTTAACCATAATGAACTCCTTACAAGGGAAGAACTCAGTACGGTCACTGTAGGCCGATGGTGATTTGGCGTAAACGACAAATAAGGATCACTTTACGCCAGTTTGCGGCAGTGGAAGCGCTGACGGTATTCGCCGGGCGTAAGGTGCAGCTGGCGTTCGAATATGCGCCGCAGATTAATGCTGCTGCCAAAGCCGGAAGCGGCGGCTATCTGCTCGAGGGTTTCGCTGCTCTGTTCGAGCCGGCTGCGCGCGGCGGCAAGACGCGCTTCTGCCACATAGCGCGCCGGGGGAATGCCGGTTTCGCGGGTAAATACGCGGGTAAAGTTACGCGGACTCATGGCGACCTGCTCGGCGAGACGCTCGACGGATAACTCTTCGGCAAGATGAGCGAGGATCCAGTTTTGCAGCTCGCTAATCGGCCCGATACCGCTGGCCTGCTGCAGCTGGAAACGGCTGAACTGTAGCTGCCCGCCGGGGCGGCGCAGATACATCACCATATTTTGTGCGATTTCGAGGGCGAGGGAGAAACCATAATCCTCTTCCACCAGCGCAAGGGTAAGATCGAAGCCGGAACTGACGCCGCCGGAGGTCCAGACTGGACCATCCTGAATATAGAGCGGGCCGCTTTCCACTTTGACCTGTGGATATTGCGCCTGCATCGTTTCCAGCAAACGCCAGTGCGTAGTGGCACGCCGACCATCGAGTAACCCACACTGCGCCAGCAACATTGCGCCGCCACAGATAGAAACCACCCGGCGCGCATGGGGCGCGGCCAGGCGCAGCCAGTCGACCACCGCCGTGCCTTCCTCTTCGTCAATACCGCGGCCGGTAATCATAATGGTGTCCCATTCCGTGCGCGGATCCAGCTCGGGCAAGCGGTGATCCGCCAACAGGTTCAGGCCGGACTGACCATGTATAACGGGAATAGGTTGTGTGGTCGCTACCGTGATGCGATAGCGCGGCTGCGCGTTATCAGCAAGGCGTAACTGACTGGCCTGCATCAGGATGTCAGCGATACCGGCGGCTTCAAATAACATGCCGCCATCAGGTACGATAATCAGGAATCTCTTCATGCCCTGAAAAGTACGCTAACTACATTTTAAGTCAAGTTGCGAAGGGGAAGAGTACAGCGTAAGCGGCAAAAAACCCGGAGGGTTAACTCCGGGCAAAGATAACAAGACACAAAGGATTGGGACAGAGTCTGTTTGCGTTACTCAGTGAGCTGTTTACGGTTGGCCATTGTATTGATCAAATATTCCTGTAACGGATCGAGAGGCGGGGCTGCTTTGGGCGGAGCGGCTTCCTCGTTGTTACTTGCCGGTAGTCCTGCAACAAAGGGTTTTTGTTGCCTGACGCGGTCGAATTCGCTGGAAACTTGCCAGCCTAAATCATCGCTGGCGCGGTCGTTCATTAACACATTTCTTACGCGTTTCAACTTGGGCAGCATCGTCATTTCTCCATTCACGCAGGCTATCTTTTCGCCTCAACGCCAGCGGCGCGTAAGCGAGCCATAAAGGGAGTGGAGACTTCAATGTGCCTGGAGTATCCACTCGGCCATTTCACTTTCATTTGATGCGCAACGAGCTTTCACGCAGCCTGTACATACCTAACGCTTTAACTGCTCTAATCAGTGAGGGTGTACAAGCACGGTCATTTTGCTCGAAGAGATAGCCGCCAGTGACGTCTGCAGGTGCTCATCACCTTTAAGATATTACCGACGGGCTAACCCTCTGCTGCCATTTTAGTCATGGCATCTCTGAGCAATGACGATGATATTTCCGCACCGATCAATTAAACCCTCAAGCAAATGACTTTGCCTGCGGGTTTAAGCTTAATACGTATATTTTACTTTTAAGATGATGTTCCATCCGAACAGCCTAACGTAATAGGGAGTGATTATTTACATCACAATTTTACGCTGTGTCCGGACGGAACCGAAAAGCCTTATTCTACTTCGGCTTTACTATTTACATTACTGGTCGCAATAGTGGTAAGAAGATTATCGGTCTTCTTCTCCTCTTCCAGAGTCTGCGCAAGCAGCGTTTTGACCTTTTTCAAACCTAACTGATCGGCCAGGGTGCAAAGCGTGCCGTAGGAAGCAATTTCGTAATGCTCAACTTTTTGCGCTGCGGCAATTAAGGCGGCGTCACGAACACTACCTTTTTGTGTGCTCTCGATAACTTCGTTAGCTTCGTCTACCAGACCTTCCATTGCGTGACATTTCATACGCTTAATTTTCAGGCTGCCTTCGGCTTCAATCATCTGGTCGATGCGTAAAATCTGGCCTTGCGTCTCTTCAAGGTGTTGGTTGAAGGCTTCAACCAGTTCAGGGCTGGAGGCTTCACGCGCCAGCTTGGCTAACGCACGGGCCAGTTGTTTTTCCGCGTTATAAATATCAGACAGGCCATGAATAAAGAGATCGTTAACCGTGTTAATTTGCATAATTATAGACCTTTGGTGTCAAGGTTAAAATAGCGAGCCGTTGCCGGCTCGCCAGGAATGATATAAATATTGATGCCGTAAAAATATAAATCAGAAATTAATTCCCTGATTTACGGCCGCCGCTGTGGCTATTCTGGCCGCCTTTTTTACCGGCTTCTGAAGCGCGCTGTGGATCATTTTTAAAATTACCACCGCTTTGTTGGCCGCCTTTGCGACCTGCTTCTGATGCTTTATCACGATCTTCGGCGAAATTACCTGAGCCGCCACGATGTTCAGCCATAATATTTCTCCTGTTTCGTTGTGTAATAAATGAACATGAATAATCAAGCTCATGTTCACCGCGTTCACAAATAAAGTTAGTCGCTATTATCGGATAGTCAAACGGCACATTTAAGACGCCTTGAAATACCGCAAAGGAGATCGCTTTTTAGACCCGCAAAAATATATTGCGAGATCTCTCTTTGAAATAAGCGACTTAGCAGTAGATGATTTGAACGAAAATAGTAACATGAGTTACTATGCGCGCGATGTTAAACAAAAAGTGTCAGGGAAACGGCGTTTATTGACATAAATTTACAATTAATGGCGGGTAAAACATCACTAATACTTATGGTTTTAAGAGCAATCTTAAGCGGCAACGGCGTAATATCGAGACGCTTGGCGGGCAATACACCGGGAGTCGAGCATCAACTTACTATCGGTACGTCCATCGTAATCATCACCACCCCCTCCTTTGTCATTTGGATGGGCATGGGCAGGATGCAAGGGTAAGCGATGCCATGCATTGCAACGCGTCAGAAAACCTGCTTTCGCAGAGAACATGAGCGAATATTTTCAGCCGCCAGCATTGGCGATAAAAGGGGCCGCGGCGCGGTGAGATAAGGCGAGGGAATTTCGGAATTTTTCCAGCAAATTTGCAGGTTAGTTCGGCTAAACAGGGCTATAAAGAAAGGGCGAGAATTTTCAATAAGCAACAGCATGCGCGGAGATTATCCATGGCTATAGCAAAAGCTTATAACTTAAAGCAGGCATATCAAATGATTAGCTCAGGAAAGCACCAGCAGGTCGAGCTGGCTTTTGATGTCGACGCCGATACGTTTTTTATGCTCTCGGCCAACTATGGCCAGAGTGGGGCAAAGATTGCCCGTCACGATAACCATTTTGTGTTACGCCTTGAGAGCGAAACCTCTTCCGCTTCCGGCTAAATACAGGACTTGCCTGGCTGAGCAACGAGGGATGTTGACTCTTCCTCAGGCACTGTCATCACACCGTTACATTGCGCCTTTTTAATGACCACAGGCCCGGAAAACATGTTATCCGGCGTGCGGCGCGGTGACCTGATTTTGCGGTGGCGCATTTTGCCGCCGCGCTAAAACTCGTTATCTGACAAATTTTTCCCGGCTTAATGCCGGGATTTTTTCGCACTTAACGTATTTTCAGGAGCATCTCAAGTGCTCCTGACTTCCCGCCATTCAGGCGCTGCGCGCGTTTATCTGCCCACCCGCTTAATCGGGAGTTTCCCAGACATTATTAAGCGTCAATTGCCGTTGATCATATTGCGCACGCAACCGGTTTGCTTCCTCGATATAGGTGATTTCCGACGGAATATCTCGGGTGCATGCATTAATAAGGGGATAATTTTGTTCCTGACACTCATCCAGGGTGTACCAGTCCATATCTTCTATGGTGCCGGTGTAATAGAGGGTGACTCTGTCTCCTTGTTTATAGCGTTCAACGTCATTTCGATGCAGTTCATTCAGCCTTTCCAGGAGCGCCATTTTTTCATGTAGCGCATCGACTCCGCTACTGCTGTTTAATAATTTTTCAATACCTTGTTTCAGCTGTTCCGTGCTTAACGACCGGAAATGTTTTACTTTGCGTTTCGCACTCAGTTCCGGGCACTTCATCACTAATCTGGCCTTATTGTCTAAAAAAGTCGGGTTTATATATTCAGTCACCAGCTGTGTGAAGATGGTTATATTTTCTCGGCGGAATAATTTCAGCGTGTGCATTCTTGACATGGTCGCCTGAATGGCGCTTTTTTTTAAATATTGCGCTTTGAGCTCAGCCTTTTGAATAAAGTTAAGGATGTGGCTGCGGTTAGGATCGGTACGCAGAAACGAGCACTCTTCCAGTAACGTTTTCGCTTTCGCCAGTTCATCCACATAGAGGAATTTACTGAGCATTTGTCCGATGTATATCTGTAACGAGGCAAAGCCCCTGATGTTGCTTAAATGACCGGGTAACAGCCTGCGACTGATAAGATAGGCATTTTCTTCGGGTATTAACAAACCACTGTGCGGATCCCGCTGACCGGCATCTTTGATAAATTGCCGTACGATATCTCTGGTCAGCACCGCCGCAGGATTACCCAGGGCCGTCCTGGTGCGATCGCAGTAGACTGTATTATTAATCTCTCTCAGGTCGTCATATAAAATCTGCAATAATTTATTGACGGTTTTCGCTGATAATATTTTAGTGTTGTTTTTCTTGTGCAGCGCGACATAAATTCCATCTATGCGCGGGTTAATTTTTGATTTTGAAAACATACTTTCTCCATGATGCGCTATGGTGCTAATCCATTGGTTATGATGACGGGTAAAAATAATAAAATAAAAGTGATAAACAGAGCGACGCAAAGGATTGTCAGGACGAACCGATGCTATCGAGGTTAGAGTTCAGTTAATATTGGCTTTGTTGGCAGATATTAATAAGCTTTATCTAACGCCTGCAGGTGAAGGAATGAAAATGAAATAAGCTTATTTTATTTGTTGTGACTGGTAGAGAAAAAATAAGTGATTCGAGTTAACCGCCGGTAAGATGGCGGGTTTTCGGCTCCATAGGATAAGAAATAATAAGTAATGTTGCCCGGTTAAACAGGCTTTTAGCACTGGTGCGCGGGTTATTATCGCGTTGCCATCTCGCATAAAAAAGCCTGCGACAATGCGCAGGCTTGATGAGTGTAAGGCGTTACAGCAGGTCGAAACGATCGAGGTTCATCACTTTTGTCCATGCGGCGACAAAGTCCGTGACAAATTTCTCTTTCCCGTCGGCGCTGGCATAGACTTCGGCCAGCGCGCGCAGTACTGAGTGGGAACCAAACACCAGATCGGCGCGGGTAGCGGTGTATCTTACCTCGCCGCTGATCCGATCGCGGCCTTCGAACAATTCCGCTTTCTCGTCGGTAGCCTTCCATGCGGTGCGCATATCCAGCAGGTTGACGAAGAAGTCGGTGCTGAGTACGCCGGTGCGATCCGTAAAGACACCGTGTTGACTGCCATCGAAATTGGTTCCAAGCACGCGCAGCCCGCCAACCAGCGCGGTCATTTCCGGTGCGGTGAGAGTCAGCTGCTGCGCTTTATCAATCAGCAGGGTTTCGGTAGTAATGCTGTCCCACACGCGGCGATAGTTGCGAAAGCCATCCGCCAGCGGCTCCATCAGGGCGAAAGAGTCAACATCGGTCTGATCCTGACGCGCATCAACGCGACCGGGCGTAAACGGCACCGTAACCTGTACACCGGCAGCGGCGGCGGCTTTTTCAACGCCGACCACGCCCGCCAGTACAATCACATCCGCCAGCGAGGCTTTGCCCACGGTTTGCTGAATACTCTGCAAGGCAGGCAGGGCTTTGCTGGCAATGGCGTTCACCTGCCAACCATTCTGCGGTGCCAGCGCCAGACGTGCGCCGTTAGCGCCGCCGCGTTTATCACCGCCACGGAAAGTGGAGGCAGACGCCCACGCCACAGAAACCAGTTCGCTGACGGATAACCCGGATTCGGCAATTGCGGCTTTAAGGGTGGCGATATCAGCGCCGTTCGGTTGATGTACCGCCGCAGGCAGCGGATCCTGCCAAATCAGATCTTCTTTTGGTACTTCCGGACCGATGTAGCGTGATTTTGGCCCCATATCGCGGTGGGTTAACTTAAACCAGGCACGGGCAAAGGCTTCATTAAAAGCTTGCGGATCGTAAAGGAAGCGGCGTGAAATTTTCTCGAATTCCGCGTCAAAACGCAGCGTTAGATCCGTGACCAGCATTGTCGGTTTGCGTTTCTTTTCCGGGTGGAACGGGTCAGGAATAATCTCCGGGGCATCTTTCGCTTCAAACTGAATAGCCCCCGCCGGGCTGCGGGTTTGCACCCACTCATATTTAAACAAGTTTTCGAAAAAGTAGTTGCTCCACTGGGTAGGCGTTTGCGTCCACGCTACTTCCAGACCGGAAGTGATCGCGTCTGCGCCAGAACCGCTGCCAAAGCTGCTTATCCAGCCAAGGCCCTGGGCTTCCAGCGGTGCGGCTTCCGGTTCCGGGCCGACATGGTTATCCGGCGTCGAAGCGCCGTGGGTTTTGCCCAACGTATGTCCCCCGGCAATCAGCGCCACCGTCTCTTCGTCATTCATGCCCATATTGCCGAAGGTGGCGCGAATCGCTGCGGCGGCAGAAACCGGTTCGCCGCTGGCGTTCGGACCTTCGGGGTTGACATAAATCAGCCCCATCTCGGTGGCACCAATCGCCGCCTGCGCCAGGCTTTCCGGGTGGCGATGTTTCAACCACTCTTTCTCGTTGCCCCAGTCGACATCTCGGTCCGGTTCCCAGACATCTTCGCGCCCGGCAGCAAAACCAAAAGTGCGAAAGCCCGCGTTCTCCAGCGCCACGTTGCCCGCGAGGATAATCAGGTCAGCCCAGGAGATTTTCTGCCCATATTTTTGCTTCACCGGCCACAGTAAACGACGCGCCTTATCGAGGCTGACGTTATCCGGCCACGAGTTAAGCGGCGCGAAGCGCTGCTGGCCGCGACCGGAGCCGCCACGGCCATCAACGGTACGGTAGGTGCCCGCGCTGTGCCAGGCCATACGAATAAACAGACCGATATAGCTACCCCAGTCTGCCGGCCACCACGTTTGTGAATCCGTTAGCACGCCGCGAATGTCGGCTTTTAGCGCGCTGTAATCGAGTTTTTTAAACTCTTCGCGGTAGTTAAAATCTTCCCCCAGCGGGTTGGAACGATTGGAGTGTTGGTTCAGCAACTCGACATGCAGTTGATTTGGCCACCAGTCACCGTTGGTCGTGACCGGCCCCACGGGTTTCTCTGTCTTATGATGAAAAGGGCATTTCTCGACTGGAGAAGAGAGAAATTGATCGTCTGACGTGCTCATTATCGTGCTCCATTGGCTGATGTTCTGCCATTACGATATACACCGTTGTCATTTAAAGGTATTTGAATGAATCTACAGATTTGATAGCCGATACCTTTCTTAAAATGTGACCCGAATCACCTGAATGCGTTAGCGAGAGTAAACCGTCTCTATTTCCGTCCTGTTGAGGTTATTCGTCTTTTTATGTGTTTTGTACAACAAAGGGAGGCCATCTTCTGTCTATTCCTCTTAGCCATGACACGTTACGGTCAAAATAGCGCCGGAAAATATTTTGTATCCCCTGGCAGATAATTCCCGCGTCTGTCGCGATTAAACGCGAGCAATGCATTATCAGGAATATAAAGCGGGACGCAGGTTAATACCGCAGGATAACTATTTTTCGCTAGCGAAAGTTTCTCTCGATATAACTGGCTGAATAGAGGGAATGGGCTACGCTCATTACTTCACTGGTAAAAGGAGAAATACCATGCGTTTGGCTTTAACATTATTAATTCCTCTGGCACTGGTCGGCTGCGGCGCCAATAACAGCGGTCCGCAAAGTGCTATTCCGGGTGATAAAACCTCAGCGAAAATGAAAACCCTTGAAACAGGGGCCGCGCTCATGCAATCCCGCCCGCCGATTGAGGCAATAAGCACCTATCTTGATGGTTTCCATTTTTATAATGGCAATAAGAAAGGGCAAATGGAGGCGCATCATTACGTCACGGTGCTAAATAATGATGTGATGCAGGCGGTGATTTACGATGGTAATACTGCCGATGCGCGTTTAATGGGCGTCGAATATATTATTAGCGAGCGCCTGTTCAATACCCTTCCTGCCGAAGAGAAAAAACTCTGGCACAGCCACCGCTATGAAGTGAAATCCGGTTCGCTGATTGCGCCAGGCTTACCGGCGGCGGCTGAGAAATCGCTGATGAGCAATATCGTCAATACCTACGGTAAAACCTGGCACACCTGGCACACCGAGCAAAATCAGACGTTGCCGCTGGGCGTACCGGCGTTAATGATGGGCTTTACCGGGGACGGGCAGCTTAAGCCTTCGCTGCTGGTCGATCGCGATCGCCGCTTTGGCGTCAACACCGAAGAGATCAAAAAAGAGCGCGCAGACCTGCCCGCACATCCTGTTGCAAAAGGCGCAGACGCCTGGGAGCAGGGGCAAGTGATTCAGATAAGGCCCGTTAAACTCTCTTCTCAAGGCGATCAGCATTTTCATTAGTCACCTGCGCGGTAGAAACCTATGATTATTCATCATCTGAATTGCGGCTGTATGTGCCCCCTCGGCGGTGCGCTGTATGACGGTTTCAGTAAAGGGCTGCACGCCCATCTGGCGTGCCACTGTTTATTGCTCGAGACCCGACATTACGGTCTGGTGCTGATAGATACCGGCTTTGGTAGCGACGATATGCGTCATCCCGAGCGGCGTCTATCCCGCTTTTTTCGGCTGATGAATAATATCCAACGACGCGAATCCCTCACCGCTTTGTCACAGGTGCAGTCGTTGGGGTTCCGTGCAGAAGATGTGCGGCATATTGTCCTCACCCATTTGGATTTTGATCACGCCGGGGGATTGACGGATTTCCCCCATGCGCAGGTGCATCTCCTGCAGCGCGAGATCGATACCGCACATGCGCGCCACAGTTGGTTAACCCGTGAGCGTTATCGTCCCGGCCAGTGGCAGGGCGTTTCTGGCTGGCATGGCTATGCCGCAGAGGGCGAAAAATGGTTTGGCTTCGAGGCGGTAACGGCGCTGCGTGGGCTGCCGCCAGAGATCCTGCTTATCCCGCTGGCGGGGCACACTCTGGGCCATGCGGGTATTGCCATTCAGGACGCGAACGGCTGGTTATTGCACGGCGGCGATGCCTGGTTCTATCGCGGGGAAATGGGGCAGGCGACGCGTCATTGCACGCCGGGGCTGCGTTTTTATCAGTGGATGATGGGGGTGGATAACGGGGCGCGACGGGAAAACCAGCGCCGTCTGCGGGAACTCTCTCTCGCCCATGGCGGCGAGATAAAGATGATCTGCAGCCACGATGCCCTTACTTTACAAGCCTTGCAAAACAGATAAAAAAAAGCATCTGCCAGGGGCAGATGCTTTTTACACTCAACCGCTTATTTCGGCTGAGGTTCACCGTAGCCAAGTTCAGCCCCGGTGAGCGGGTCCACTTTCGGGTCGGATTTGGTGCGCTCAGCCATCGCCTTAACCAGCGCCAACTGTTCAGGGCTCAGGGTGGTTGAGGCTGAACCGTCACCGCCATCAACGGCCGGCTGTGGATTAGCGACATAGTCAAAGTTTTCATCGCTGTTCCAGCTGCCGCGCAGATCGTCGCCTTCCGACATGTTGTAGTAAACATCGGTGTACTGTTCAACCGGCGGCAGTTTTCCTGGCGGGAAGTTATTGCGAATCGAATAGAGCGCTTTCTCAAAGGAGAGCATATGCGCCACTTCACGGGTCATCAGGAAGCTCAGCGCATCTTTTACGCCCGGATCGTCGGTCACGTTGATCAAACGTTCATAGATAATTTTTGCACGCGCTTCGGCGGCGATATTGGAGCGTAAATCCGCGGTGACTTCGCCGATGGTATCAATATAGGCTGCCGTCCACGGAAAACCGCCGGAGTTGGTCAGAGCAGGACCGCCACCGTAAAGCAGCGAGGTCACATGGCTATCGTTACCGTTTTGCGTCAGAGAACGGTACAGCTCTGCTTCGCTTTCGGTGCCTTCCGCCAGTTCGCCTTTCGCCCCTTTATTAAGCATGCCGACCAGCGAACCAATAATTTCAAGGTGGCTGAGTTCTTCCGTGGCGATGTCCATTAACATCTCTTTGCGGCCCGGATCCTCATCGCCAATACCCTGGGTAAAATAGCGGCAGGCCGCAGCCAGTTCCCCTTGTGGGCCGCCAAATTGCTCAAGCAGCAGGTTGGCGAGCCCTGGATTCGGTTCACTCACGCGCACGGTATATTGCAGTTGTTTGACATGTCGAAACATTGCTTGCCTCCTGAAGAGTAAGAATAATTATTTTTTAGCCTCTACGCCGTCTGCTGCGCTACGCAGCAAAAATTGATCCGTAACATTCGGAATATGATTCAAAGACCACTCGGCCATTGCCACTTCCTGGGCTAAAATTTGTTTGAAAATATCAATGCTGGCGACATCGCCCGCTTTTTCCGCCGCGGCAATCAGCGAGGTATAACAGGCAATTTCAAATTGTTCGAAAACGTAGCTGCTGATGGCGCCTTTAACGATTTCATCGGAAGCAAACATGCCGGTAAATGACTGGCCCATCGCCGCCATTTTGCTGGTTGCATCTTTCATGACCGAACGGTTAATACCATTACGATCGAGCACCGTTTCCAGCAATTTAAGCTGTCCCTGCGTCTCTGTTAAATGCTGTTCAATACGCGCACGCAGGTCCGGATAGTTATCGATGCGGCTGCTCATGGCAGTAAGCATTGATTCCGCTTGTTTTTCCATAGCATGTGCATCACGTAGCCAGTCATGATAATTCTCTTGAGGTGTCATAAGATGATCCTTATTGTCGTTGAGAAAAAATAAAAAATATCCGCTGCCGTCAAATCTAAGCAGTTAGGGTTAAAAGAAAACAGGATTAAATAACGAGGTGTTAATATATATGTGACATATTAATAATTCATTTTTTTGTCCGGTTCTCTCCTTTAAAATTTATTGATGGGAAATTCATTTCTTTCGCAATTAAATTTAGTTAGCCCCCTTGAATAGTCAAACCGGGACGTAAAAAGCCGTGTTGATGTTATTTTGCGCTTGCCGCTTCGTTATTAAAAAATACCTTTGTAATATATTTACTGTGAAATTAATAAGTTAACAGCGAATAGTTTTGAATGCATTAATAACGCAAGAAACAATCTTCGTTTTTTATCAGATCACGCTGACGTATCGTGACGTTAATTGACGTATTTTTACGATTGGCTGGCAGGCCAGATGGCTAAATTTAGCCACTTTAAGAACTATCCCAACGTGTTGTGTGAGCCAGGCGATCTTAGTTGAACGCGTGCTGTTTAATACTGGCTCGTTTTTTACTCAGGAAGTTGTTGAAGCACTGCACCCATTCATTGCTTGAGGGGCCTGTGGTGTGCTTAAAGGACTCTATTTCCATTCACTAACCGGAGTTCGCCATGTTTCTAAACTGGAATGAGTACCGCAGTGGCTTGCTGGCAACCATCGGAAAATTTGCCCAATCGCAGCCAGAATTTATGCAAGGCTATCAGCAGATGGAGAAGGGCGCTGCCGCGCAGCAGCATCTTGATGCGAAGACCCATGAGTTGATCGCGTTAGCTGTCGCGGTGACGACGCGCTGCGACGGTTGTCTCTCCATTCACGTGGAGGCCGCAGCGAAAAGTGGCGCGACGCGAGAAGAGATCGCGGAAGCCCTCGCCGTTGCGATTAATCTCAATACTGGCGCGGCGCTGGTTTATACCGCTCGCGCGCTGGATGTCTATGACAATCTGCCTAATAAATAGATCAGTCGACGGCACCTGATCGGTGCCGCCTTTTAAGCCCCTTAGACGTCCCCGTACGATTCCCCCTCGTTCACCGTTTCGCCATTACTGACAAAACGTGCGCTTATCTTGACAATACATTGACAGTTTGCTGCCTGGTCAGTAATTTCAATTGTAATTATTGACCAGGCAAATATCATGCGCGACGCGACGGATAACCCTAACCCGAAACTGCACCTCGGTTTGCTGATCCATCTGGCAAACCAGTTTAAAGATCAGCTTATCAGCCACTATTTTTCGTCGGCAGACATTACTGCGCCGCAATTCAAGGTATTGATCAGTATCTATAAAGGCTTTAACAGCCCGGTGGAAGTGAGTAAAAACCTGCTGATGGATGCCGGGGCGATGAGCCGTATGCTGGAGCGCATGGTCAAGCGCGACCTGATTGTGCGCAGTACTAACCCGGAAGATAAACGCCAGGTCATCCTTGAGCTCACCGATAAAGGGCGCGCCCTTTGTGACCGCTTTCAGAATGAGGCGCTGGCCTCAATTCTCAGCTCCCTTACCGCCCGTTTAACCGCTGAAGAGTCGCGGCTGCTGGTGGAACTATTGATAAAAATGTTGCCGGACGAGGCAACCCGCCCACATCGCTAAGCTGTCCTGAAAGGTATCAAGATGCAAACTTCATCTGCACAACCCGAACGCGCGCCGGGCAAACGTAAGCGCAACTTCGCCATTCTGTTCGTTGTTTTGCTACTTATCGCCGCCGGCTGTCTGGCCTGGTATCTGTTGTACGCCCGTTACTACGAAACCACCGACGACGCTTACGTGAATGCCAATCTGGTGACGTTAACGCCACAAATCGGCGGCACGGTGACGCAAGTTGCCGTCGATGAAGGCGATTATGTTGCGAAAGGGCAGCCGCTGGTATTGCTTGACCCGAGCGATACCGAAATTGCCCTGCAGCAGGCAGAAGCCAATCTCGCCAGCACCGTGCGTCAGGTGCGTGGCTTATACAGCACCGTAGACAATTACCGTGCCCAGCTGGCCGCGAAGCAAACGGCGTTGCAAACCGCGCAGAACGACTATGCGCGTCGGCAGAAAATTGCCACCAGCGGCGCAATATCCGCTGAAGATTTGGCGCACTACCGCGATGCGGTTGCCACCGCGAAGAGCGATCTGGCCGCGGCACAGCAGGTATTAACCACTAATCTGGCGATGACCGATGACACGGTTATCGACAGCCACCCGGAAATCAAAAGTGCCATTGCCACGTTGCGCCAGCGCTTCCTTGATAACGCTCGCAGCACGATTGTTGCCCCGGTAAGCGGCTTTGTCGCCAAACGCGCGGTGCAGCTCGGTATGCGTGTTAACTCCGGTACGACACTGATGTCGATTGTGCCGCTGGATCAGGTGTGGGTGGATGCCAACTTTAAAGAGAGCCAGATGAACACCATGCGTCTGGGGCAAAAAGTGACGCTGACCGCCGATCTCTATGGTGACGATATTGAGTATCACGGCACCATCGAAAGCTTAGGGATTGGCACCGGCAGCGCCTTTTCGCTGCTGCCAGCGCAGAACGCCAGCGGGAACTGGATCAAAATCATCCAGCGTTTGCCGGTGCGTATCACCCTCGATCCCCATGATATGCAAAAGCATCCGCTGCGCGTCGGACTGTCGATGTTTGCCCGCGTCGATATTCGTAACCCGCAGGGCGATCTGCTGCCGCCAAAAACCGTGGCCGCCCCGCGCTTCACCACCGACGTTTATCAGAATGCACTGGATAATGCCGATCGGCTGGTGGCGAAAATTCTTCATGACAACAGCCAGGCGGTAGCGACCCGCGCCCGCTAAGAGAGACGTTATGCAAGATAAGTCGGCGTTTACGCCACCCAGCCTGCTGCTGGCGACGATAGCTTTGTCGCTGGCGACCTTTATGCAGGTGCTCGACACCACTATCGCCAACGTGGCGCTGCCGACCATTGCCGGCAACCTCGGCGTCAGTTCCGATCAGGGTACCTGGGTTATCACTTCGTTTGCGGTGTGTAACGCCATTGCGCTGCCGCTCACCGGCTGGTTTACCCGTCGTTTTGGTCAGCTAAAGCTGTTTGTGGGTTCGGTGGCGCTGTTTACCCTGACCTCTTTTCTGTGCGGGTTTGCCCACACCATGACCGAGCTGATTATTTTCCGCGCCCTGCAGGGTTTTTTCGCCGGGCCGATGTTTCCCATGTGCCAGACGCTGCTGTTGGTGATATTCCCGACCAGTAAACGCAGTATGGCGCTGGCGCTGCTATCGATGGTGACGGTGGTTGCGCCGATTGTTGGGCCGATCACCGGCGGCTGGATCACCGATAACTATTCGTGGCCGTGGATTTTCTATATTAACGTGCCGATTGGTATTTTCGCCGCCATCGTCGTCTGGACGCAGCTGCGCGAGCGGGAAGAGGCGACGTCGCACTCGCCCATTGATTACGTCGGCATTGCGCTTTTAGTGCTGGGTGTTGGCTTGCTGCAAGTGGTGCTGGATAAAGGCAACGATATGGACTGGTTCAGCGCGCCGGAAATTATCGTGATGTCAGTGATTTCTGCGATTGCGCTGACGTCCTTCGTTATCTGGGAGCTGGGCGAGCAGCACCCGATAGTCAACCTGCGGCTGTTTAAAGACCGTAATTTTGCTATCGGCACGATAACGTTAACCCTTGGCTATGCCGCCTTTTTCGCCATCAACATTATTTTGCCGCAGTGGTTGCAAACCCAAATGGGCTATACCGCCATCTGGGCCGGGCTTGCCGCCGCGCCGATGGGCTTTCTGCCGCTGCTGCTGACGCCCTTTGTCGGCCGCTATGCCCACAAAGTGGATCTGCGCCTGCTGGCGACCTTGTCATTTCTTACTATGGGCGCGTCGTGCCTGATTCGCGCGCAGTTTAACACCGACGTCGATTTCCGTACCGTGGCGCAAGTGCAGATGTTTATGGGGATCGGCGTGGCGTTTTTCTTTATGCCGATAACCACCATTGTGCTGTCGAATTTGCACGGCGTGGCGGTGGCGGAAGGCTCCGGGCTGGCGACTTTTTTCCGCGTGCTCGGCGGCTCGTTTGCCTCTTCCCTTACCACCTGGATCTGGTCGCGGCGCGAAATTTACCATCACGCGAACCTTGCAGAGAGCGTCTCCATTTATCACCCGGCGGCGACGGATTACCTGGACAAAATGGGCGGCGTAACGCAACAGCATCTGGCGGCGGTGGACAGAACCCTTGAACAACAAGCCTATATGCTGTCGACCATCGACTATTTTTGGCTGCTGGGCTGGGGATTTTTGGCCCTTATTGTGGTGATTTGGTTTGCACGCCCGCCGTTTGTCCGCTCCGGTGCGCCGGGTGCGCCCTCGGCGGGTCACTAACAGAGATGGAATAAGCTATGGCTCCGGTGTTACCTGGCAATGAGGGTCGTTTACTGCAGCATCGCTCGTTTGTCGCCTTTTGGCTGGCGCGAACCAGCTCCAGTTTCGGTTTTCAGATGTTATCGATTATTGTTGGCTGGCAAATTTATGCCCAGACCCAGAGCGCGTTCTGGCTCGGCATGATTGGGCTGGCGCAGTTTATTCCTTCGCTGACGCTGGCGCTGCCCGCCGGGCATATCGCCGACCAGTTCGACCGCCGTCGGGTGGTGCTGTTAGGGCAAATCTGTGAGTGGGTGGCTATCGTCGCCCTCGCATGGCTGAGCTGGCAAGGGGAGGCCAGCGTTTGGGTTATCCTGCTGCTGATCTTTATTATCTCCATTGCCAAAACCATCGAATCGCCGTCGATGACCTCCATGTTGCCCGCGCTGGTGCCGCTGTCTATTCTGCCGCGCGCGACGGCGGCGAATGCCGTTTCCGGCCAGGCGGCGCAGATTGTCGGCCCGGCGCTCGGCGGCTTTCTCTATGCCACCGGGGCGGATGTGGTGTACAGCGTCACCGCCGGGCTCTATCTGCTGTCATTACTGCTGGTGATGACCCTGCGCTATGAACAGGCACCGCCACCGCGTACGCCAGCGACCCTATCTTCGCTGTTCGCGGGTGTCAGGTTTATCCGCAATCGCCCGGATGTGCTGGGGGTTATCTCGCTGGATCTGTTTGCCGTGCTGCTCGGCGGGGCAACGGCGCTGCTGCCGATTTTCGCCCATGATGTGCTGCATACCGGGCCGCTGGGCCTGGGGCTATTGCGTAGCGCACCGGCAGTGGGCGCGCTGCTGATTGGCTTTTGGTTAAGCCATCGCGCGTTAACGCGCCATGTCGGAATGATTATGTTTCTGTGCGTAGCCGGGTTTGGTGTCGCAACGCTGGTTTTCGCCTTCTCAAGCTGGATGTGGCTGTCGTTACTGGCGCTGTTTGCGCTGGGCGGTTTCGATATGGTGAGTATGGTTATCCGCGGTTCGCTGGTGCAGCTCGACACGCCGGATGAGATGCGTGGTCGCGTTAACGCCGTTAACTCAATCTTTATTAATACCTCTAACCAGCTCGGGGAGTTTGAATCGGGCATGCTGGCGGCGTGGCTAGGCGCGGTGCCTGCGGCAGCGATTGGCGGCGTCGGTACGTTGATTGTGGTGGCGCTGTGGATGAAGTGGTTCCCCGGTTTGCGTCACCGCCAGCGGCTGGAAAGCGATGTGGCGTCACGGTGAACAAATGCAAACCCGGTTTTAAGCGTTAGCTGTGCGACGTCGGATCGGCGCTGCCTCCATGAAACGATATGGCAAAACCCTGTTCACGCCAGTGCGCCAGTTGCTGCGTCTGGCTGCGCGTTAACAGTTTACCGGTCCAGACAAACAGATGCTGGCCGGGGAAAAATTCCGGGTGAGGGGAGTCCAGCGGCTCGGCGAGGACATCGATGCGCCAGCCCTGTTGCGAAAGACGCCAGGCCTCAAGCCATAACTGCGTACGATCATCATTTCCCCAGGCGATCAGTAGCGCCACTTTCGGTGCCTGCTCGCGGGCGGTGGCTATACCGGACGCGGCAAACTCAATCAGCACGCCATCAAGCAGGCTTAATATTACTCGTGCGGTATTTTTATCGAGGCTCAGGCGTTGGCGCACCGGAACCAGAATCTGGTCGATGAGGATGTCCGGGGTATGTTTGCGGCTTAAAGCAATCAGCGTGTCGCGCAGGCGGGTTGGGTTCATCTGGCGCAGCATGGACATCATCTGTTCCTGGAGAGAAGCCCAGTTTGACTGGCCAACAAATTTGTC
Organism: Enterobacter sp. Bisph1; assembly: GCF_000814905.1. GTDB lineage: Bacteria > Pseudomonadota > Gammaproteobacteria > Enterobacterales > Enterobacteriaceae > Kosakonia. The sequence continues at coordinate 72,718 of NZ_JXAG01000035.1, read as the reverse complement.
TTCGTCGAGTAATGCTTTAACTTTGCTTACGGATATTCCGCTCTCTATCCAGCGCTTGATTTCAACAATGCGCTGAATATCCGACTCATCAAATTGTCGATGGCCGCCTTCGCTTCGCTGTGGTTTTAACAGCCCGTATCTGCGCTGCCAGGCGCGCAGTGTGACCGGATTTATTCCGCAGCGTTCGGCAACCTCGCCGATACTATAAAACGCCATAGTTCCCTCATGCAGTTAACGCCAGTGTGCTCATCCTACAGAGTAATTGAAGTTTGCAGAGTTGTACAAATCCTTTTCTGTACAACTTTGCCGCACAGCTTATACACGCTCATCTCTTTTTTCCGGCCAGGCCACCGGTGGAATGCCCTGCAGATCGGGGCGGGCAAACAGATAACCCTGGAACTGGGAAATACCCGCCGACTCAAGCCACATCCACTCTTCCGCTTTCTCGATACCGACGGCGGAGATAGCAATTTCAAGGGAGATACAGCACTTAATAATTGCCTGCACTACCGCCTGGCGGGAGCCGCTTTTGTGCACATCGGCAATCAGCGCGCGGTTAATTTTAATTCTGTCGGGCTGGAACTGGGTCAGTAACACCAGGCCGCCATACCCCTCGCCAAAGTGATCGATCGCCACGCGAATACCGGCACCTTTAAGCAGTTTTACCGCCTGGGTAAACTCGGCGAGGTGCGAGATAACTTCGCTTTCGACAAACTCAACAATCACCTGCTCGGGAACCAGCCCGTTCTCTTTAATCGCCTGCACGATAAATTCAACGGCGTTCGCCACCTTAATCAGCGTCATCGGCAATAGATTCACCGACAGAGTTTGTGGGCCAATCTTTAAGGCAGCGGCCATCGCGAAGGCGACTTTTTTGCTGTGCAGATCGGCCCGGTAAATATCCTCCCCGCCCTGTTGCTCAAACCAGGTCTGGGCAGAGCCGCCGTCGCGGGTGCGCAGCAGGGCTTCTACCGCCACGATTTCTCGTGCAAAGGGATCGACAATCGGCTGAAAGGCAAAACGGTAATCACTCGGCGTATCGAAAACAGCAGAGGGCAGTGCAACAGCCGTGCCCTCGACGACAAACTCCCACGCATCGGCGGGGGGAATTTCGTAGTAATACTCTTTTGCGCCATCTTCGACGAAAGTTTGAAAAAATTGCAAAGCGCGATCGCCATAGGTCAGTTGATAGCGCGTTGTGCCTTTATCGAACACCGTTTGCAACACCGCTTCACGATCATAGTTGCGCAGGTCAAACAGCTCCATGCCGGTCTTACCAAAGCGGCGTAGCGGGGCGTAGTCCCGCAGCAGCTCAACCAGATTGTAGTGGCGTGTATCGGCACAGATGGCCTGATAGATAGCGTCAACGCGCTCTTCCGGCCCTTCCAGTAATTGAAAAAAATGGGTGCCATTAAACAGCAGGATGCCCGTTACGCTGGCCTGGCCATTCTTAATGTTCGCAGCGGCGACCATCTCTTCAAGCATTTTTAAGGAGACATGCTCATGGAGATGGCTGCGGTAAATGATGGTAGTAAGCATACGGGTTCCGAAGGACAATTTAGGATTATTTACCATAGCAGATGAATGCGCTCTCTTCCTGTCTCGATCCTCTTGTTTTTTAAACAGTTTGTGCGCATGACGCGTCAGATTCAGCGACGAAAATCCGTACAAATTTTCTTTTTTTGTACAAGATAATGGCTGTTTGCCATTTTGTTTTAATCTTAAGTGTATGATTAATATAATTTTATAAAGTGTTTCTATAGGTGGCTAATAATTTTGTACAATTTCTATGTACATTTCGGCAATGTTTGTATAACTTTAATTGCACTTAACTAACTCATGGAATTTCGAGGACTGACAGATGCAACAGAACGGTTTTCTTCCGAACACAGCAAATGCGGTTACCCGCTACTTTGAGAAAGCGACGCTGCCGACGCAGCAAGAAACATTAGGGCGTATCGCGGTGGAAATCCTTAGCGAAGGCCGCAACCTGAACCGTAAAGCTATCTGTACCAAATTATTGTCGCGGCTTGAGAAAGCATCTGGCCCGGAAGAGGAGAGCCACTATCACACGCTGATTGGCTTGCTGTTCGATCGTTAAGCGGTATTAACAAATGTAAAAGTGACCTGATTTTGAGTCAATTCTCACGCGGCGCCGTTCGCTGCAGCAGAACGCTCACCCCGTGAGAATTGGCTTTATGCCGCAGTTGCACTTCGGCAGCTGTTGGCAACCCGAGATGCAGTTATGAACAGTAGTGAAATTGATCAATTAACCGATGAACTTATAGGACTGGCAGTATTGTCACTCCTAAAAGACAACTCTCCAATCAGCACTCCGGCGCTGATCGCTCGCTTGCGCGCGATGGAGAGCCGTGAGCCAGACAGCCATCGGCGTCAGATGCTCGGGCGCATCATTGCCGAAATTGGTAATAATACGCTGGGTAAAATGCGTCACAGCGTGGAGGAAGATGATCTGGACTGGAATGATGATCGCAGGGATAACATTTATCCATTGTTTGGCAATAAGCAGTCGGGCAGCAGCAAAAAACACTGACTGACCGCTGGGATGAATAAACTCAATATGGGGTAATGAAATGAGCCAGGCTTTGCTTGAAAATATTGATGAGTACGTAAATCTTCCTGACTTGTCACTCATCGACTATTTTCGCAGCGGTGGTGAACATCTGGCTGAAGAGTCAGCCATGCTTGGCGTCGCTATCCGACGCATCGTCGCAGCCGGTGGACGTATTACTCATAAGGCACTGATCCTTGAGTTAATCAGAATGATCGAAACCACGGATAATGTGGTTCAAAGCGACATTATCCGTAATACGCTGGAAATTGTTGTACACCATACCACGGACGATATCTGAACTCTGGAATGAGTCGCTTTAGCGACTGCCCGGCTACCAGGCAGTCGCTAAAGCCCGCCAGGTAAGGCCTTGGCGATTATTCAATCGCATATTATCTTCTTTGTTTCACCCGCCACACCAGGGTTTATTTCTCATCCTTACTACCGCCAAATTTGCCGCGTCGTGACGAGTGGCACTATTATCAGTGCATTCACTGGACAGGATAGCGCTGCGCGTCGACGAAGGGATCATCATGTTAGGTAAATTTCTCCCGCTGGCTAAAAAGCTTGTGATGGCGCTAATAGTGCTCGCTGGCGTGTTTTTTATTGGCCGCGTTTATCAGTCGGAAAAGGGCGCGCCATTGCAGCACTGGCACACCTGGAGCGCGGATGAGATGAGCGCCAGCGAGATAGATAAGGCCAGTTTCGCTGATTACATGGCGCGAGAAGAGGCTATTTTCCGCGCCATGAAAAGCGAGCTGACGGATGCGCTGAGTAATGATGAGAAAACCCCCCTTAACCGCTTTTACGACCAAAGCCCGGTCTATCCTGCACGCTTTTATCCTGACTGGAATCGTTCACAAGTATTTATACCGCAAGGACCCATTCGCGGTGCGGCGGTGATGCTGCATGGGCTGACCGATTCGCCTTACAGCATGCGCTATCTGGCGCTGACCTGGCAGCAGCACGGTTTTGTGGTGGTGATCCCACGGATGCCGGGCCACGGCACGGCGCCGGGGTCGCTGGCGAAAGCGAACCGCGACCAGTGGCGGGCGACCACACGGCTGGCGGTGCGTGAAGCCGTGAGGCTTGCCGGGCCGTCGGTGCCATTACAGATGGTCGGGTATTCCAACGGCGGCGCGCTGACCCTGCAATATGTTCTCGACAGCCTCGATAACCCATCGCTGCGGCGGCCGCAGCAGATATTTTTGCTGTCGCCGATGATAGGCGTACCGGCGTACGCGCGCTTTGCCGGGCTGGCGGGCTGGCCGGCGGCGTTCCCGGCGTTTGCCAAAGCGGCGTGGCTGAATGTGGTGCCGGAATTTAATCCTTATAAATACAACTCATTTCCGGCGAAAGCCGCCCGGCAATCCTGGCTATTGACGCAAGCGCTGCAAAAGCAGATCCAGCAGGCCGCGCGCAATGGAAAGATTAATGCGTTACCGCCGGTACTGACTTTTCAGTCGGTGATGGATTCGACGGTCAGTACCCGCGCGGTGGTCGATGCGCTATACCGTTATTTACCGCAAAACGGCAGCGAACTGGTGTTGTTTGATATTAACCAGGCGGCGAATGCCGGCGCGCTATTTCGCTCTTCAGCTTATTCCGCCGTCAATACGCTATTACCCCCGCCGCCGCGCCACTACACCACGACGGTGATTGCCAATGCCGCAGCGAACAGCGATGAGACGGTTGCGCGCATTACCCGTGCCCAGCAGACCCAGGAATATGCGCAGGCGCTGCACATTGCCTGGCCGCAGGGAATGTATTCCCTGTCGCATGTTGCCGTGCCGTTTCCGCTGAGCGATTCCCTGTATGGTCTAAACCCGCAAGAGAAGAATCAGTACGGCATCAGCCTCGGCACCCTTTCCCTGCGCGGTGAAACCCATACGCTGGCGGTAAATCTGGACACCTTGATGCGTGCTACCTCCAACCCGTTTTTCCCGTGGATGCTCGCACAGATAAACGCGCGCATTGACTGCGGCGATCAGCAGGACGTGACGGTATGTATTCGTGCGCTGCAAGGCCTTCAGGTAAGCGGCGCCGCCGGGCCAGCACCGTAAGGGGAAGTATCTGGCGCTGATTATCGGGTGGTTATTGATGTTGCTTTTGCCGCAGGGTAAGTAACGGTGTGACCGAAATACCGTGCACCAGCACGCTGAGGGTAACAATGGTGATGGCGATACTGGTTACCGCTTCAGCGCCGTGCAGGCCGTGCGTCCAGGCATAGGCGATATAATTAAGGCTACCAATGCCGCGAATCCCCAGCCAGCCAAGACTCAGACGGTGTAACACAGATTCCCGCGAACGCCAGGTCAACAGCCAGACGGCGCCGGGGCGAATCACCACAAAAATCACCGCCGCCAGCATAAGGGCATCGGTATTAAAGTGCCGTGATAACGTCACGCCGAGTACAATGACCAGCCCGGCGGCCAGCAGACGTTCGACGGTATCGCCAAAGGAGAGCGCATCGCCCACCACCAGGCCGACGGATTTAATGGGGTTATGCTCTTCCAGCCCGTGGCGGGTATGGGGATTGACCTGCATCTCCGCAGGCAGATCGTGATCCTCTTCGCTGGTATGCCGTTTTTGCACACTCATCTCCGCACTGCGCAGACCGACGCCGGCAGCAAACGCCGCCAGAAAACCGGAAGCGCTGACAAACATCGCCAGTGAAAAACTCAGGCAGATAAGCGCAAGGGCGATGAAATCGCTCGGTGCGACTTCGCCCTGTTTGTGGCGAAAGCGTGTGGCAAGCAGGCCTATCAAACGGCCAAGTATAAAGCCGATCGCCAACCCGCCAACCAGCGCCCACAGCAGATCGACGGTGAACCACTTAAACCATTCATCGGTGCTGATTGCACCTCCGGCTTTTTGCCACAGTAGCGCCAGCATCAGAAAGGGCAGCGCGGTGCCATCGTTAAAGCCCGCCTCGCTGGAGAGCGCTATTCGCAGACGATCGTCATCGCGGGCATCGTTGATGGCTACAAGGCTTGCCAGTACCGGATCGGTGGGGGCGAGGATCGCGGCAAGGGCCAGCGACAGCGGCCAGGAAAGATCGATAAGGAAATGGGCAGCGACCATAATGCCCGCAATGGTCAGCAGCATCGCGGGTAACGCCAGAATTATCCCCATTCGCCAGTAAGATGACGTGAGGGGCAAACGGATTTTCAGTCCGGTAATAAACAGCGATGCCGCCATCGCCATTTCCGTTATCCGGCTGGTAAGGGAAGCGTGCAGGACGATATCAATATCAATCAAACCCAGCACCCACGGACCGCAGATAATGCCGACCAGCAAATAGAGGCCAAAAATGGGAATCGGCACACGGCTTATCCAGCCGTAGGAAAGCGACAAAAATAATAACAAACAGCCTGCCGCTGCTGTCCAGGCAAGGTATTCCATACAACTCCAACGTTAAATTTTCCCCTTAACAGGTATAGTCGCTACCTTGTTATGTGCCAGGCATATCGCAGCAATTCGTGCGTTGTGCGCGTACTGACCTCTTAAATAGAGGGAGAACGACGTAGAGCGTGAAACGACCGATTTTCGGCTTCGGTGAGGGAGTCAACAGCGAGTCTTATAGCCTGCCGCTCGTCCTTTTGGGGTAAGCATCGCAGAGATAAAATTTCTGAGGCAAAGTCTGGGCCAGAGCGTAATGTTGAATAAATTTTTATTTAAATCCTACCGTGCAATGGATCGCGAGCAGTGACCGCCGCCTGTCCTGTAGCGACGTCTACATGGAGTTTCATCCTGTACAACCCCATTGATATTCTGAATCGGTTTTATCAATGCGTATTTTTCTCCTGGTCGTGGATAACGTGTGCTTTTTTTACTAAATCTTATTTCCATTTCTAACAAAAAACTAAAACAGTAACATTCTCTAATTTCACTTTGCTTAATAAAATTTCACAGCTCTGACATTGCACTCTCCCGCGAAAGATATTCACTATTCTATAAGCGATATGCGCTACTATGATTATATGCAAATTTCATTAATCTCATCTGCAAGGAACGTTTATGAAAATTATTAATACCCGGCGAGATGGAATCTTTGCTGCATTAAAAATGAAAGAACAAACAGCCGAACTGTCTAACAAAACGATTAATAAAATCCTGCAAATTCTCTACGATGACCTTAGAGATGCGAACAATCTGATTTATGCTAACCAAACAAGAAAAAAATTTCCCCTTCCTGCGGCCTCCCTTACCGCAGACCTTGCGGTGCGATTTATTCAAGAAATAGGCCAGAAAGATAGTTATGGGAGATTACTTCCTGTGGATCGTGATTATGTGCGAAGCGACAGGCTACTTCCTGAGAAATTATGCCAGGAAACGGGTTTTGAACTGTGCCGTTTGCTGGTCGGAAAAATGCTTACAAAAATACTTTTTTTAGATGAACTTAAGAAAGCCCAGGCGTTATTGAACGAAAGCCCATCGTTACAAACGGATAAGCATCGTCAACATATCGAGCAGTTTATTTCTCGTATAACGGTACTGGTGCTGGCGCAAAGGCAACAGGCGATTAAAGATGTTATGCAAAAAATGTTTGCAATGGGTTTATTCAGAACTATCAACCTGGAGTATTTTACGCAGGTCGTATTAAATACCTTTACTATCGAAATTGTTAGAAACCGATCCCGCATAAAAATGCGCAGCCCGGAGATAGCGTTAAAGCGAAGAGTAAGTAAGATAGTTTGTCTAAAAACTGAACTATTAAAAGAGAAAATTGAAGAGATCCTGCTTAATACCGTTCTTCCCTGTTCGTATTCTATGACCATAACGCCAACTCCTGTTGCTACTCCTCCCACTCCTCCCGCCGCTATGCGTGATTCTTTCTTATCCTGTGCCTCTGTACACTCCGTTAATTCCTCCGCTTCGAATGCCTCAGACATTTCTTTGAACTCTATTTTTTCTCGTGCGCCTGCGACAATGGTTACTGATGCGCTTTACAAAAAAATTGGACTGTGGGAAAAATTAATTGAACTTACAAAAAAAGATGCTGAGAAATATAAAGTTGGAGATAACGTTACTCTTTATTACACAGGAAAAAATCAGACTTGTGATTGGTATACAGCGGAAGAGTGCCTTAGAAAGCGACTCCCCCTCATCCGTCCGATGACGCAACAAATCCCTACGGAAGATATATATTTGAAGGAAGTTAATGCATTAAGTTTAGCCTGGATCGCCAATTAATCAGATATGATAATAGGGATGTTTTTAGCTCCCATCTAAATTACTAACAGAATGTTAAATGTAATCGTTTAAATCATAAAAAATAAAATTTTATCAGTTTTTTGCGTTCGAAATATACGTTAATATTTTTAAAGCTAATATAATGCATCATGTTTTACGCTTTAAAAAGATTCTGGCGTCATGATTTGGCCGGTAAATCGAAAAATCATTATTTAGATTTCCTCCTGATAACGAAGGAAGAATTTTTTCATGCTCAGGTTGTTTATTAGCGAGTATTTATAATGAGGGCAATATATGCGTAGAAATAGAATAGATCCGAAAGTCAATGGTATCCATGATGCGCTACACTTGAAGAAAGATAAAGCACTTATATCTGACAGAACAATGAATAAATTGCTGCAAATATTATATGATGACCTGCGCGATGCTCATAATATCGTATTTACAAATCACACAAGAGAAAGATTAGATAACCCGTCGGCACATCTAACCCGCGATCTTGCGGTGCGATTCATTCACCAGGCTGTACGACCCTATATTCCTCTGCCTGATGTACCGTTAGATATTGAAGCCCTGAATAGCCCGAGGTTGCTTCCAGGCGAAATTTGCAAGGTGCCCGGTTTTGATGTCTGCCGGGTGTTAATCGGAAAAATGTTTACTAAATTGCTTTTTTTACATGAACTACTCAAAGCAAAGGAGTTACTGAATGGCAGCCAATTTAACGCAACAGATCCCAGGCGCAGAGAGATTCTGGAATATATTAAACTCGTCGCCCAAAAGGTGGTGCAACAAGTAAAACAAGCTGTTACTGAAACAAGGTTAAAAATGCAAAGGATGGAATTATTTAGAAATGGACTTGACCATGTGTTCAATAATGCGGTGCTGGACAGCTATACCATTGATTTTTTGAATAATAAGACGCAAATAAATATGTTAAACAATGGAATTAGTATGGAACGGAAGGTTTATGACTTTCGTCCTCTGAGCACGACAGATTTACAAGAAAGAATTAATGAATTTTTGGGCATTGAGGGAGTGCCGGTAGCGTCGGCTCCTCCGCCTGCGCGGGTTGCTCCGGCTGCGCAGAGTTCTCGTTCTGCTCCGGTTACTCCTGCTGCTCCGGCAGCCCCGGTGGCCCGGGCTGCTCCGGTAGCTCAGGCTTCCTCATCAGCTCGTCGTTCCTCAGGCACACCGCCGCCATCGTCTTCTGTTCCTCTGCTTATTATTAATGACACTATTAGTCTGGAAGACTTTGTGAATTTGCCTGCAGGAATGAATGTTCTTCTTATCCCTGGCGCAACCCGTCAACAAATTACCAATGAGTTTAATGCTGCTGCGGCTGATGCGGCTGCAGAAGCCCGCGCGGCAGCAACTGCTGCTGATGCGCGTAGAGCGGCTGCCGCTGTTGGAGCTGAAGAAGCGGCGCGTGCTGCTGCCTCTGCCAGGCCTGCTGATTTCGGTGTTTCCACGACAACTCATGAGCAGATTAAAGAAATGGCGATGTGGGAAAAATTAAAGGATCTGGCTAATGAAAACAGCGTAAAATACCCGTCCGGGACGGAAGTGACTCTTTATTTTGTAAAGCAAGATAACGATGTTGACTGGTATACGAAAGAGGAGTGCCTGGATAAAAAACTTAATGCTACTGATTCGATCACGAAGCAAATTCCGACCGAAGAACAATATCGCATCGCGATGGAGCAGTTACGTCAAAAATATGTTCGAGAACGCGAAGCAGCGATTCACGCGCATATCGTAATGCAGCGATGATTCTGCCGTGCTGCGCTCTGGTTAGCTGTATTAAACTTTAATATCATAGGAATAACCCTGCGCGTCAGTGACAAGTCTGCAGAAAAAGACCTTTAACATGAACTTTTGAAAGGTCAAAGTATTTTTTAACGTTAGTTTTTATGTCTTTGAATTATAAAAATGAGGTTTATCATTTTAAATACCCTGTGAAATTTTAATATCAAATTCCCGTAATCAAACAGCAAAGGTAGTTATTCAATAAGGTGTTGTGATGTTTTCAAATAAAATTAATCCGCAAGTCAATAATATTTATGATTCACTGCGTTTGAAAGAAGATAAAAGTTTTTTATCCGCTAAAACTGTTAACAAATTATTGCAAATTTTATATGATGATCTCAAAGATGCAGCAAATATAGTTTTCACTTCTTCTACAAGGAGAAGATTTGATAATCCAGCGGCCCACTTAACCAGAGATCTTGCCGTGAGGTTTATCCATGACGTTGCGCGAAACAGCAGTTATTCCAATAATGATCGCCTGGCAAACGCGAGATTACCACCAGAAGAAATCTGTGGAATAGAAGGTTTTGAGGTCTGCAGGCTATTAATAGAAAAAATGTATACTAAAATATTTCTTTGGGAACAATTGTATAAGGCAATGCTTGCTCTGCGAGGAAGTAGCTATTTACAAACAGACCCAAACCGTAAAGAACTGCTGGAATTTATTACACACTCCTGGGATCAGTTGAATACGCACAGTCTTAGGATTACTTGTGCCACGCAATTAAAAATGCAGCAGATGGGGCTGATTGACGTTGATATAAGCTGTACTAATTTTCGTGATGTTGTAATGAGAAGTTTTGCTGTGGCCGTTGTAAATAATAAATCACGACTAAACATGAGACATATTGACATCAGCATGAAACGGAGAGTGGATAACATTGAACCACTTAGCACAAGGCAATTAAAAACTAATATTCAAGAGATTTTATTCGCGATGGGCCCGCCTCACGAACCATTTCGCCCAACTGGACTTCGTATTTCTGTTACCTCCCTTGCAACAGAACATGTTCATTCACGCCGTGAATCTCTTTCTAGCTTTTCTGCACTTAATTCTGAAGACAGACCAGCGCCAGTTGAAATCTCGTATGCTACTGATGAACAAATTAAAGCGATGGCGTGTTGGGAAAAGTTAAAGCACCTCGCTGTAAAATATAGCGATCAATATCAGCCTGGGGGCAAAGTGACACTTTATTATACAGGTGTTAATAATGATTTTGACTGGTATACAAAAGAAGAGTGTTTGCAGAATAATTATAATCAAACAGAGCCGACCGAAAAAGAAATCCCGACGGAAGAGCAGTACCGTATAGGCGTTGATTTACTACGCGAACAATATGACGCACATCGGGTGGAAATGACGGATTGGTTTATGCCCTTCGAGTAAAATGAAGAATAATTAACAGCTGCTTATGATATGCCCGCAGGGTGGCTGTTGAATATTAATTTACAAGGGCAAAGAGGGTTGAACCTGGTTGGCAGGTTAATATCCCGGCAAAGAAATAACGGTAGCCGCTATGACGCAGAAGCGTGACGGAAGATGCTGCCTTTTGTATTACATTATCATGATAAATCTAAATAACTTCCAAACCATTATCTTTTAAAATCAGATAAAATAAAATTTTATCATTCTTTTTTTCTTGTTCAATATGCCAGGGTTTCTTGTGAGAAAAATAACTTATCTTACCTGGAAAAAATATGCCTCTAAACAAAATAAATGCAAAGAAAAATGGGATTTATGATGCTCTGCTCATTGATCATAATGTTGATGTGCTCTCTGACACGACAGTCAATAAGTTATTGCAAATTTTACATGATGATCTTAGGAATGTAAGTAATATAGTTTTTGCGCACAGCGCAAGGAAAAAATATTATAATCCTGCAGCTTCACTCACCGCTGATATCGCACGCAGATTTATACAGAAAGCCGGTCGGAAAAATAATTTTGGTATTTTACTTGCTGCAGAGAGAGAATATTTAAATCATGAAAGACTTTTATACGAAAACCTGAGTGTGATGCCAGGATTTGAATCTTGTAAATACTTAGTGGAGAAAATGTTTTCAAAAATTCTTTTCTTGCAAGAACTTTTAAAAGCGAAAGATTTCTTGCGCGAAAGCCCTATTGTGCAAACTGACCAGAATCGCAATGAAATTCTTAGCTTTATTTCACGCGCTGAAGCAAAGGCTCACGAGCAAAAAAAATAATGCTATCTATGCGGCGATTATGAAAATGCATCGGATGGGGTTATTTCTTAGTGACTAGCTTGATGCTTTTACTCGGGTTGTTGAAAATTGCATTATCCCGCATTATAAAAATAATAAAAGCCAAATAAATATGAAAGGGTTGGGAGTCAATATGAAGCGGAAGGTCGGTACATTTCGGCCAATGAGTACGGATCGCTTAAAAGAACGTATTGAAAATATTTTATTGGGCGATGCTGTTTCACCTGCTTCAGGTGTAAGCCTTTGGTCAGGCGGCAGTTCAAGTAGTTTACGCAGTTCAATTAGCTCTGTGAGTTCTGGAAATTCTTATCTCTCCAGTGGTTCGAGTAGTTCTTCCAGCTCGAGTAGTTCTGGTCGTTCCCGTAGCTCTCGCGAATCTGTTAGTTCTTTAAGCTCTCTTGGCGCAGTAAGTTCTCATTCTGTTCGTTCCGTTTTTTCTATGTATTCTATTCATTCCGGGGATTCTCGGCTCTCTGGGCTCTCTGGGCTCTCTGGGTTCTCCGGGATTTCTGTGCTCTCGACGGGGGAGTCCTGCCGTTTTGGGCCTCGGCATTCTGGGCATTCTGAGCATTCTGGATTGTCTTTATATTCCGGATATTCTGGAAATACTTTTGGTCTTTCTCCCTCTCCTCCACCTATGTCTGCCAATGATGTCGCTGCATCTTATGCTAGCGCTCTCCTTGATGCCTCTTCTGCTGCAAATGCTGCTGCGAATGTTACCGAAATTTTGAGCACCGACTGGTTAGGTATAGAACTGGGACTTTGGGATAGGTTAATTCACATTAGCAACCGGGACAACGTAGGCTTTCAAAAAGGGGATGTTATCACCCTCTATTATACAGGCGAAGAAGGGGACTTAGACTGGTTTACGCATCAAGAGTGCTTAGTAAATGGTTATCCGCTTTCCAATCCAGCGACGCGGGTAATTCCATCGGAAGAAACATATATAAAAGAGGTTAATGAATTACAAAGGCTATATGATATTAGAGAACTTGTGCAAAACGATGGGTGGCAAACCCTCGACTGATCCCCATTCTCTGCGCGAGATTTAGCTCACTTTTGTACGAAGTATTTGCCGTTGCTCGACGGCCTCTAAGAGTGAATTTTGCCCTGACCTCTGTGCAACAACCAATTGCCCACGTAAATTTTATAGCTAATATCGCCTTTTATGCACCCTGCACTGAATCTGCAAGCCGTTTATGATAAACGGCTTCTCTGCAGGACTCACTGTGATAAATTTTCCCGTTTCGGCAATGTTGATTTAAGGTTCAACTCATTTACGGCTGATATCGCGGACGTCAGTCGTGCATACCGAAAGAAGCATCACTATCAGCGGTTTATTGTGTCCCTCATATTTTTAAATCATAAAAATAAATATTTATTCATTTGTTCAAAATGGTAAAAACGCCAGGTTCTTACATACTTGAAATTTCTCGTTGCCAACTAAAGGATTAAAAACTGTGTTTTTTGTTGACCTGTTTTTGAATTAAAAATAACTTTTCCTTTCGTTGTTTTTTAATTTATGTCACACCTGTAATTTTTCTTTATTTGGAATGCTATCAAAAATTTCTTGTCAAACATTCTATCCGGAGGAGATATGCTTTTTAAGAAAAAAATAAATGCCAGTGAAAATGGAATTTCCGATGCGCTCAGGCTGAAAGAAAAAACCAGAGCATTATCTGAAAAGACCTACAATAAATTACTGCAAATTATCTATGATGATCTTCGCGATGTAAGCAATATTGGCTATGCTAATAAAGTTATAAAGACCTTCAAAACACCGACCTCATACCTTACCTATGACATTGCTAAGCGATTTTTAGCCCTGGTTGGTCACAGAGACGCTCACTACCATGCACTTTTGCAGTACGAGCAGTTGTATCCCCGAAATATGACGGATGATGTGGATTTGGATCTCTGTCATCTTTTCGTGGAAAAAATGCTGTCAAAACTTTTTTTTCTTTACCAACTTGAGCAAGCCAAAGAGTTAATGTTAAAAAATATCTATTTTGATCGGGATCTTAAACGAATTGAAATTCATGATTTAATTCTTCGCATAGAGCAGCGAGTGATTAAACTTGCTAATGACGCAACTGAAGTGGCGATGAGAGCAATGGTGCAAAGGGATCTCATTACCCGTATTGATATCATTACCTTCAAGCAAGTGGTTGCAGACAGCGTTACGATGGAATTTATTAAAAATAAGTCTCGTATACAAATGGGTAATTATGAAATTAGTATGAAGCGGAAAGTGAAAGACTTTCGGCTTTTGAGTATACCGCAGTTGAAGGAAAATATAGCGCAACTATTACAGGATGATGCTGCTTCAATTCGTTCAGAGGGTTCGTATGCGTCGATTGCTGCCGTTGGCTCTGCAGATACAGTACGTTCAGTTGGTTCGGCAGCTTCAGTTCGTTCAGTGGGTTCATATGCTTCGATTGCTTCAGTTGCGACCTATGCGTCGATTGCTCCCATCTCTTCGGTAGAAGCGACGGCTTCGCATGGTACGGTTATTCCTCGTCCTCCTCACTCGTCTACATTTACTGTTGAAGCTGCTCATACCTTTCTGAAGGCTTATCTTGGCGATAATACATCCCTCTCTGGTACCAGCTATTTGGGTTCCGTTTCATCCCGTAGGTCCTTATCATCTAAAGTATCAAAAATTTCTATAATGTCACTCATTCCGCCCGCTTATGCTGATTCTCTTAACTTCCCTGAGGAGATGGTGACTGATGTATTATATGAGAAAATGAGTTTTTGGCAGAGGTTAGTAATACTTACACTTGAAGACACTGACAGATATAAACAAGGAACCATGGTTACGCTTTATTATACTGGCGAGAATAATGTTTATGCCTGGCATACACAAGAAGAGTGCTTTACATACCACTATCCATTGTCATTCGCGAACGAACGGGCAATTCCAACGAGAGAAGAGTGTGAAATGCATCTTTGTGCATTAGCAAAAAAATATGCGCGTCAACGCTCGAGTTTATATTCTCGAACGACCAGCCATGCGTAACTTACATATATATCAATCATGATCGGTTTGAGAGAGGTGAAGTCATAGGGGGCAGACATAAAGAGCAGTTCACAGGTATGAGTCAACAGCAAAAGTAGTTATTGCTACATCTCATTACTGGCAAAAGAGGATAAACCATCAAGCCGTTCATATGAGCGGCTTGATGGTCTGTAAAACGCAGCAATATACATCAATGTGCCAGATTACTCTGGCGCATCACTTTCTGCCTGCTGCGACGGCCATTTCCAGTTCTGAACCTCTGGCAAGTCTTCGCCATATTCGCGGACATACTGATGGTGAGCGGCAATTTTTTGCTGCAAATCTTCCAGAATGTTATCTGCTTTACCCTGTAAAGTGGGCAGGTGCAAAATAGCCGACTGCGCCAGGTGAAAACGATCCAGCTCGTTAAGCACCGTCATGTCGAAAGGCGTGGTGGTGGTACCTTCCTCCATAAAGCCATGAACATGAAAGTTACGTTGATTTTGGCGTGACCAGGTGAGCCGGTGAATCAAACTTGGGTAGCCGTGGAAGGCAAATATCACCGGCTTATCGGCGGTGAAGAGGGCGTCGAATGCCTCATCGCTCAGGCCATGTGGGTGCTGGTGATGCGTTTGTAGTGCCATTAAATCCACCACGTTGACGACCTGAATTCGTAAATCGGGCAGGTAATGACGCAACAAATCGACCGCCGCGAGGGTCTCCATCGTCGGAACATCGCCCGCGCAGGCCATCACCACATCCGGCGTTTCGTTGGGCTTCACGCTACCGGCCCAATACCAGATGCCCAGACCGTCGGCGCAGTGTTGTGCCGCATCAGCGAGATTGAGCCACTGCGGCGCAGGCTGCTTGCCCGCCACGATAACGTTAATGCGATCCCAGGTTTTCAGGCAATGGTCGGCGACACACAGTAGCGTGTTGGCATCCGGAGGCAGGTAAATGCGCACAATATCCGCTTTTTTATTGGCAACATGATCGATAAAACCGGGATCCTGATGGCTATAGCCATTGTGATCCTGACGCCAGACATGAGAAGAGAGCAGATAGTTGAGTGAGGAGATTGGCGCGCGCCAAGGCAGCTTGCGCGTCACCTTGAGCCACTTCGCATGTTGATTAAACATCGAGTCGACAATATGGATAAACGCTTCATAACAGTTAAACAGACCGTGTCGGCCGGTGAGTAGATACCCCTCAAGCCAGCCCTGACACTGATGTTCACTCAAAATCTCCATTACCCGGCCATCGCGAGCCAACTGCTCATCATAGGGCATAAGCGGCTCTTGCCATGTGCGGCTGGTCACTTCAAACACTTTGCTCAACCTGTTCGATGCGGTTTCGTCGGGACCAAAGAGACGGAAATTATCGCGGTTGCGCTGGAAAATCCCCGCCAGGTAATTCCCCAGCGCGGCGGTGGATTCGGCCTGCGTTTCGCCCGCTAAGCGAACTTCCACGGCATAGTGTTGCAGCTCTGGGGTTATCAGCTCTTTTCGCAATCGACCGCCGTTTGCCCACGGCGATGCGCCCATCCGTTTGTCGCCCTTTGGTGCCAGTGCCTGGAGCTCCGCTTTCAGTTGCCCGGATTCATCAAACAGATCTTCCGGCTGATAGCTGCGCATCCACCGTTCCAGCAGTTGCCGGTGTTCCTCGTTTTCGCGACAAGAGAAGACCGGCACCTGGTGGGCGCGCCAGAAATCTTCCACTTTTTTACCGTCTACGGTTTGTGGGCCTGTCCAGCCCTTCGGGCTGCGTAAAATGATCATCGGCCAGCGCGGCAAGGAAGTTTGTGCATTACCGCTACGTGCATGTTGCTGATAAACACCGATGGCGTTCAGGGCCTGCTCCAGGGTTTGCGCCATTTGTCGGTGCATATCGACCGGTTCATGGCCGCTGACAAACAGCGGCTCGTAGCCATAACCGCGAAACAGTTGTTGCAGGTTCTCTTCGCTTGCGCGCCCGAGAATCGTTGGATTGGCAATTTTATATCCGTTGAGGTGCAGGATCGGTAGCACCGCGCCATCGCGGGCGGCATTAAGAAATTTTATGCCATGCCAGCTGGAGGCCAGCGGGCCGGTTTCCGCTTCGCCATCGCCAATCACGCAGGCGGCGATCAGCGACGGGTTGTCAAATACCGCGCCAAAGGCATGAGAAAGGGAATAGCCCAGCTCGCCGCCTTCATTAATCGAACCCGGGGTTTCCGGTGCCGCATGGCTGGGTATGCCGCCGGGGAAGGAGAACTGGCGAAACAGCTTTTTCATGCCCTCGGCATTCTGCGCTATCTGCGGATAAATTTCGCTATAGCTCCCCTCAAGCCAGGTATTCGCCACCATTCCTGGTCCGCCATGACCGGGGCCGCAGATATAAATCATGTCGAGATCGCGCAGGCGAATAGCGCGGTTTAGGTGGGCATAAATGAAGTTTAACCCCGGCGTGGTGCCCCAATGCCCCAGCAGACGCGGCTTGATATGTTCCGCTCTGAGAGGCTCGCGCAGCAAAGGGTTATCCATCAGGTAGATTTGCCCGACCGAGAGATAGTTGGCCGCGCGCCAGTAGCGATCGAGTAGCCCAATGTCGTGGTCAGTAAAAGACGATATCTGTGTCATGCATTCCTCGCGTCGTCAGAAATGGCTTTCGCAGGCCAAAAAATTCCCTTTAAGCCTGGCACATAATATTTTGTGATGACGAAATGAGCGTTGCTGATGTTCTCTATGGGGAAAGGCAAAGCTAAGCGTTGTTCTTCTAGCAGGATCAGCTTACGGATGCGGTGGCGACTGAAGCATACAATTTTGTATAAGCGGTCATGTTTTGCTAACAACTGACTGAGCATGGCACCCGCAGGGAGTAAACTTAAGGTGGCTATGACTCAAGAAAAGGAAGTTTTATATGAAATGGGATAATGTTGCCATACTCATCCTTGATGAAATAGATTCAACGATCGAGTCTACGGTTTTAAGTTGTTTGAGGAGATACCCGAATAGCTACCTGGTCAGTAAATATGAACCCAAAAAAACGTCTCCTTTAAACCATGCCAAAGCAGCAAGTGCAAATATTTTAGAAGCACATCTAACTCTGTTTTCGAAATTAATTATTATTGGACATGGGGCACCACACAGTTGCGCTCGCTATTATCCCGATCGTCTGGCTTACTATCTGCGATGTTTAGGCGTAAGAACGGTGGGTTTAATCTCATTCAAATCATGTGATATTGGTAATAGTATTTTTCTTGAGAACTTCGCTTTTGAATGCGTGAAAGTAAATATCCAACTTGGCTGGTGTATTGGCTATAAAGGAACAGTACATCCTTTCATGGGGCATTTCGTCATTGGTGAAATACCTTTTGATATGTTTTTGCGTTTCGCCACCTGCGGCTGGCTGAAACTACCGGATGCGATGAGAGTAAAAGTGGTTCGCGGTTCAGCAGCAATCCCCAACCCTTTTTACACGAAACTGGGCAAACGTTTTTGAGTCATTGAGTACCGCTTAAGATGGCAGTGATAACCCGCCACACGGCTTCGATCCTTTGTTCAAAAAGAGATGAACGCTACCGATGTCAACTCTTCGCACCCTGCGTCGAGGCGATTTAGACAGTGCCATCGCTTCGTTGGTGACGCGGGCATTGTCTGCCTGGCGATGCCGGGCTGCGTGGTCGGGCATCTTCACTACGGTAACCTTAACGCTGAAGCGATAAAGCCCACATAATTTGTATCAGCGATCATGTTTTGTTCGCGCAATAAATGAAGGTGGGAAAAGGAGAGGCTAGACTTAAAGTCGCTATTTCTTTTGTTCAAAAGGAGATTTGACATGAAATGGAACAGAGTAGTCATACTTATTATTGATATAATAGATAGGGTAATTGAGACGACGGTATTAAACAGTCGAATGAAATATCCTGACAGTTATGTCGTTTGCAAACACGCTCCGGGAGATGAATCGTCATTAGATAATTACGAAGTTGCGAATAAAAAGTGCCTTTCTGAGAGTTTGGATATATATTCAAAGCTCATTATTGTGGCGCATGGAAAACCCTATCGATGTGGTTCATACTCAGCTTCTCGGTTGGCTATTTATCTGAAGTATTTAGGGGTTAAAAATGTAGGGCTTATTTCCTTTAAGTCATGCCATATTGGGGTGGGTAATTTTCTTGAAGAGTTTGAGGCAGAATGTCGAAGGATGTTTATTTTTATTGGATGGTGTTTAGGTTATAAAGGAAGTATGACGCCGTTCAGAGGTCATTTGGTTATAGATGAATTTCCGCTTGATAAACTTTTGCGTTACTCAAGTTGCGATTTGCTAAAATTACCAGACTCCTCAAGGATAAAGGTGATTCGCGGTGCAGCAATTATCCCCAACTGCTTTAGGATAGGCTTGGGCAGGCGTTTTCCTCAAAAGTAACCTGATTTCTTTGCCATATAGTTATGTTTGGTAACTCATAGCTTCTCTCAAGCGCCCTTCCTGATGGGGTCATATCCCCAGTTGAAGGGCACTTTGTTTACTCAGTGCCACAGCGTATTTCCCGCAGGTGCAGAAAGCGTGCTTGCCTGTCTCAGCCCGGTCCTTCGCTGCCTGCCGCAGTAGCGAAACCACCACGTCGCCGACAGGCGTGGCGATGCCGGGCTGCGTGGTCGGGCATCTTCACTACGGTAACCTTAACGCTGAAGCGAAAAAGTGCTTTTATTTTGTCTTAGCGAACTTTTTCTGAATAAAAGTGAGCCTCGAAGAGAGTTCGTCTAAACTTAATGTCGCTATTCATATCGGTGAAAAGGGAGCTTTGACATGAAATGGAATAACGTCGCCATACTTGTGCTCAGTAAAATAGATTTTGCCGTTGAAACTACCGTATTCAATTGCCTGAGAAATTACCCAAGCAGTTATTTGGTAAGCAAATATCCGCCTGAAAAAGGGTCGGCTTTAAAAAATGTTGAGCTGGCCGTTGGCGGTATTTTAACATCAAAACTTACGCTATTCTCCAAGCTGATTATTGTGGCTCATGGCACGCATGATACCTGTGGACTCTATTTTCCGGGCCTGTTAGCTGTTTATCTAAATTATCTGGGTGTCAGGAAGGTGGGTCTGATTTCTTTCAAAGTGTGCAGTATTGGCGAGGGGTTGTTTCTTGAAACCTTTGCTCATGAATGCATAAAATACAATATTGAATTTGGCTGGTGTCTTGGATATCGCGGCTCAGTTCACTCTTACCGCAATCATTTAGCCCTTTGCGATTCCACGATGGATAATATTTTGCGTCTCGTCAGCTTCGGCCAGCTAAAATTATCTGATGATCAGAGAGTAAAGGTGGTTCGCGGTGCTGCTCTGCTCCCGGACCCGTTTTGTGCAAAACTCGGCAGGCGTTTCGCCAATAAATAGCTTATTTCCAGCAGCCTGTCAGGGGGAGGGCATCCCCGCCTGACAGGGCGATCTTTTACTCAATGCCGTAACGCATTTCCCGCAGGTGCAGAAAGCGTGCTTGCCTGTCTCAACCCGGTCCTTCGCTGCCTGCCGCCAGCAGCGGAACCACCACGTCGCTGACAGGCGTGGCGATGCCGTGCCGACGCCCGTAGCGCTGAATCACGCCGTTGCGGATATCCCATTCCAGCGGGCGGTTCGCCTGGCGGTCGGCGAGAATCGAGGTGCCTAAATCTGCCGGCGCACGGTGAAACACCTCCACAATCTCCTGCGCGACGCTATCCGCCAGCTGCGCTCCTTCGGCGCGGGCGACCGTCAGGCATTCACGCAGATAGGCCAGCGCCAGTTCGCTGATATCCGGGCGGGAAAAGATCCCGGCGCGACGATTGGCCAGCACCATCAATCCGGCGACCGCATTTTGCAGCAGCTTGCGCCATGCAACAGTGGTGAAATCCTGTGATAGTTCAACGGCGCAGCGTGTCCCGCTCAGGGCCGCGACAACCTGTTGTGCCTGCGGCACATCCGGCAGCGTCAGGCGCGGGCTGGCGCGTAACCAGACCGATGCGTCCGGTTCACGCTGCGCAGGAAACCACACCACGGACGGCAGCACCGTTGCGCCATTGACCCAGCGCGCAAGCTGATCTTTCTGCTCGACGCCGTTTTGCAGCGCACACACGACAGTGTTGGTATTACACAATGCCGAAAGCCAGGCGGCGCACTCATCCACCTGGGTGGTTTTCACCGCCACAAACAGCAGATCGCACGGTTGGGTAAGGGTATGAGGATCGTTTAACACCGGTCCCGGTACCACAATTTCACCGTCATCATAGCGTAGCGTCAGCTGTGGATGGGCCGTACGCCCACACAGCAGCGGCGTACGGCCAGCCTCATGCAGCACAGCCGCAATGGTGGTGCCGATAGCACCGGGACCCAGAAGTGCAATGGTGGGCGAGTGGGGCATAGCATTCTCCTGATTCTGTAAATGAAAGACAGCCTGGCAAAAATGCGCGAGTTGTTGAATTAGCACCCGCACAATAACGCCAGGTTATTCACGCAGTAAAGTAATCCATTGTACGGCGATAGCGCTCAACAACGGCGCTTCCTGCATTGGTGTGCAGGTAGCGCCTTGACCCGGTGGCTGCGACCAGTATCGGTAGTTTTTGCGGGCAGTGTTTAAATGTTAAGTTCTTACCGCGCCACTTTTTAGACCAGCGATGACTACACTGTTTTTCTCACCCGCGCGGTGAAGGTTGAACGATAAACGTGTGCAGAACGGCGCCGTGACCGCGCTGTTTAGCCGGCAATATTGAGGAGTACGATGGCTAACGTTAACCCTCCGCTGTTAGCGACACCGCTGGCAGCGGGCGACACCATAGGTTTTTTCTCTGCCTCCGCCCCGGCAACCGTCACCGCGGCAAACCGCTTTCAGCGCGGGAAACGCTTTCTTGAACAGAAGGGATTCAGGCTTAAAGCGGGTCAACTGACCGGCAAAACGGATTTCTACCGTTCGGGTTCGATTAAGGAGAGGGCGCAAGAGTTCAATGCGCTGATCCGCGATCCGCAGGTGCGCTGTGTGATGTCAACCATCGGCGGCAGCAACAGCAATGCGCTACTGCCCTATATCGACTATGACGCGTTAATCGCTGATCCCAAAATCATCGTTGGCTACTCCGATACCACCGCCTTGCTGGCGGGGATTTACGCAAAAACGGGGTTAATTACCTTTTATGGGCCTGCGCTGGTGGCCTCTTTAGGTGAATTTCCTCCGCTGGTGGATATCACCTGGACCAGCTTTAGCGATATCGTCACCAAACGCCAGTCGGGGCATTACGCCTATACGCTGCCGGAAAAATGGACCGATGAGCGGCTCAACTGGGATGATACAGAGCCCGTGCGCCCGAAAGTCCTGTACGACAATCAATGTCGGTTTATCGGCAAAGGCATCATTCAGGGCCGGGTAATAGGCGGTAACTTGAATACCTTATCGGGCATTTGGGGCAGCGTTTGGATGCCGGAAATACGTCCGGGCGATATTTTGTTTATCGAAGACAGTTTAAAAGATATTGCCACGGTGGAACGTTCGTTGGTGATGCTGAAATTGAACGGTATTTTCGACAAGGTCTCGGCGATTCTGTTGGGTAAGCACGAGTTGTTCAACGATGCCGGGAGCGGGCGCACGCCCTATGAGGTATTGCGAGAAGTGTTAGACGATACAGACCTTCCTATTGTCGACGGTTTCGACTGCTGCCATACCCATCCCATGCTGACGCTGCCCCTTGGCGCAACGCTCGCCATCGATTTTGACAACTCCACCGTCACACTGGTCGAACCCTGGCTGGCCGCCGACCCGCATCGTCCTTAAGCAAACGGCGCTTATCGCGCCCGTTATGTTATGCGTTTAAACGCCGCGCGGGATGCGCGGCGTAGTACCGGGGCGTTAAGCTTCGTCCACCCAGATGCGCATTTCGCCCTCGCCGCGGTTGGCCCAGCTAAACCACGGGATAAAGGTCAGGGTTTGCGCCTCATGCGTAACAGGCGACCGATCGTACTGCCACAGGGATTGACCGTCGGCGCTGGCGCTGCGCCTTACCCCTTGTGCCTGCAGCAACACCTTATGGGCGAAAATGCCGCTGCCTTCAAAGGTCTTAAACGCGCTTTCAACGGGCAGTAGCAGGTTATGCAACCCGTTGCCGTTATCCGCCTCTTCCAGGCAGTAAACCAACGGCCCGCGCTGGATGGCGACCTTCCCGGCCTGCTGGCGCACCTGCGGGTTGCCATAGACGCGGCGTACCGGCATCGGCAGCGTTAACACCAGCGAATCGCCCTCCTGCCAGTGACGGGACAGATAGAGATAACCTTTACGCACTTCTGCGTTGACCGCTTCGCCATTCAGCGTCAGCTGCGGGCTATCGCACCAGTCCGGCAGGCGCAGCGCCAGGGTATGCGATACGGAAACCGGGGAGGTGATATCGATAATGACCTGTTCCTGCCACGGGTAATTGCCGCTGATCCGCAGCTGTAGCGTGTTATCTCCAACCGGAATGGAGACGCTATTGCCGACATAGAGATTGATAAACAGCGTCTCGGGCTGAGCGGTGTAGATATAATGGCCGAGAGACGTCAGTACGCGGGCGATATTGGGCGGGCAGCAGGCGCAGCCGAACCAGCGCTGGCGCACCGGCTTAACATGATCGTAGATATGATTAAACTTAAGTGCTTTCGGCTGCACTTCCAGCGGATTCACGTAGAAGAAGTGTTTACCATCCAGCGCCATGCCGCCCAACACGGTGTTATATAACGCGCGCTCCATCACGTCGGCATACTGGCTATCCGCTTCCATTTCCAGCATGCGCCGGGCGAACATCATCAGGCCAATCGAGGCGCAGCTCTCGGCATATACCGTATCATTTGGCAGATCGTAGTCGCTACTGAAGGCTTCGCCGCTGCTTTGTGAACCAATGCCGCCGGTAATATAGAGCTGGCGCTGGGCCATGTTTTGCCACAGCCGCAGGCAATCCTGGCGTTTACCTTCGTCATTGCTCAGGCGCGCAAGATGGGCAACGCCGGTCATCAGGTAGACAAAACGCACTGCATGGCCGACGGCAGCGGGCTGCTCTGCCAGCGGCACATGGGCCTGACTGTAGGCTTTGTCTTTCACCATCCATGCCGGACCGTAAGTGTTCCAGTAAGAGGTTCTGCCGCGCTTCTCATATTCGATATCGTAGAAATGCGGCTGCTTGCCCCGCTCCTCCACAAAGTAGTTCGCCAGCGCCAGATAGCGCGGCTCCTGGGTGACATCAAACAGTCGCATCAGCGCCAGTTCAATCTCCGGGTGGCCCGGATAACCCTTGAGCTGCTCCGCACCCGGCCCGAATACGCTATCGATATGGTCCGCCAGCTTGCGCACCACCTCCAGCAGACGACGTTTACCGGTCCCCTGGAACCAGGCCACGCCCGCCTCAATCATATGCCCGGCGCAGTAAAGCTCATGGCACTCCGCCAGATTAGTCCAGCGTTCAGCGGGGGCTTTGAGGGTGAAATAGGTATTTAAATAGCCATCGCTGCACTGGGCTTTGGCAATGATTTCAATAACTTCATCTGCGGTCTTTTCCAGCGCCGCATCGGGCTGTTGGCACAGGGACCAGGCCACCGCCTCCAGCCATTTGGCAACATCGCTATCCTGAAAAACCATGCCGTAAAATTCACCGTGCTCAAGGCCGGCGGCGATACGGAAGTTAGCGATGGCATGGCTCGGCTCGGCTTCGCTAATGCGGTCATTAAGGGCATCCCACTGATAGGGGATCACCACATCACGCACCAGGCGCTGATACTGGCCGAGAAAGGGATCGCTGATTTTAAGCTGATGCAGGTCGGTTTCCATAACGGTCATTCTTTTCTCCTCAGGACTGAACGTGACGCTGACGCAGGTCGGTAGCGATGCGCGCCATCATAGGATTATTAAGTCTGCACCAGCGCAAAGAGACGGCCAGCAGCAGATGAAAAAGGGCAGGCAGCAGAGTTTCCATAGCACCGATCCCCTGTAACGACGCGGGCGTCTGATTCTCGATGCCGGGCTGATAGGCAACGAAAATAAACAGCAGGCTGATAATGCCGGCGCTGGAAGCCCATGCCAGCTTGATAAAAAACAGGTTGAAGGCGAAATTCATGCCTGACGAACGCACGCCGTTTTTCCACTCGCCGTAGTCATCGGCGAAGGCCATTAATGAGAAGTGCAGCGGTAAGGTAAAGCCGAGGATCACACCGTTACCGAGTATCACCGCCAGCCACAACATTTGATGCTGGAGCCCGGCGGGTAAAAACCACATGCCTGCAGCCAGCACTGCCAGCACCAGGTTGGTATATAAGTAGAGTTTTACGGTATCGAGGCGGCGCGACAACGGGTTAACGATCACCGCACCGAGAATAGCCGCAAAGGTCACCATAGTGAAAAACAGCGAGGTGTACGCGGTGCTGCCTTGCAGCACGTAGGTAATAAAGTACATATAACCGCCGCCGCGAATGTTAAAGACATTAATCAGCAGGAACGACATCACCAGCATCAGTAACAGCTGATCGTTTTTACGTAGCCCCTGAAAATGTTCGCGCAGGGTGAATTTGCCCAGCAGCGCCAGCGGTACCCGCTCACGTACCCAGAAAAAACAGCATAAAAACATCGCCACGGCGAGGGTACACAACACGCCGACGCCCATTTGGTAGCCCTGCGCGGTATTCCCTTTTCCAAGCACCACCACCAGCCACGGCAGGCCGACGGAAACCAGAAATCCGGCGATACCGCACAGCACAAAGCGCCACGACTGACAGGAGAGCACCTCCGTATGGCGCGTGGTCATAGTGTTAATCAGCGCGCAATAGGGCACATTGATCGCCGTATAACCGATAGAGAGCAGCAGGTAGGTGCCAAACGCCCAGGCAATTTTCACCCCCATTCCCGCATCGGGAACCGTAAAGGTAAGCACGCCGATAATGCCGATCGGTAGGGCAATCCATAACTGCCACGGCCGGAAGCGCCCCCAGCGGCTTTGCGTGCGGTCGGCAATCACGCCCATTATCGGATCGGAAATCGCATCAAATACCCGCAGCGCGATAAAAAGCGTACCGACCAGCGCGGGCGTGAGGCCGAAAACGTCGGTGTAGAAAAAGGTTAAAAAGTTCATGATAAGGCAGGTGATTACCGTACCGCCCGCGTCGCCCAGCCCATAACCGATCTTTTCGCGAATCGACAGGCGAGCATCTGTTGCTGGTTGTGCAATATCTTGTGTAATCGGAGTTGCAGTCATCGGGTAACTCTCCGTCATTGTTTTTTATAGCGTCATGAAGGTACGTGATTAATTCTGCGCGCAATCCCGATGGCGACAAGGGTAGAGAAAAGTATAAAAAGATAACGATTCCGACCTGATAATCAAAGTGTGATTCCGATCGGGAAAGATGAGTTAAAATCATTAATAATCAATAAGAAGAGCATAAATAGCGGGATTAAATAAGCGAATAACACATGTCGATGCTTGAATTATCCATAACGTTTCCGATCAGAGTGCAAAATGGCGGACTGTTTATTTCCCGCGGCAAGGGGCGGCATCCGGGGCGGAAACTCGACTCATGGGAAATCATCTTTGTTGAAAAAGGGACTTTAACGCTGCGGGAAGAGGAGAAGGAATTTACGGTCAATGCCGGCGAAACGCTGCTGCTTTGGCCGCAGCGTTATCATGTTGGCAGCGAGGATTTCCCGCCGGATTTGCGCTTTTACTGGCTGCATTTCGACATCACCGAGGGCGCTAATGCCCGGCAGGATGCAAAGCCGCTGGCGTTAATACAGCATTGTCGTACTGTCGATCCGCAATATCTCACCTCGCTGTTTCGCCAGTTTCTCACCGAGCAAGAAAAAATAGAGCGCAGCGCGGCGCTTGAATTAATTGTGCTATTGATTCTGCAACAAATGACCCAGGCCGCACGTCAGGAGAAACAGGGTAACGAGGCGGGAATTGCGCTGGCGTGGAAAGCGCAGCAGCTGATTCGCACCCGCTTTCATCTGGCCATCACCACCTCACAGTTGGCGCAGGAGCTGCACTGCAATGCGGACTATCTGGGCCGGGTCTATCGGCGGGTATTCCATTTAACCCTGACGGAAGCCATCCAGCGCCAGCGCGTGCGCGCCGCGGAGAAAATGCTGGTAAGTCACGCCGTCTCCCTCAAAGAGGTCGCCGTCGCCTGCGGATTCAATAACGTGAGTTATTTTCGCCAGATCTTTCGCAGGCATACCGGCTTGACGCCTGCCGTCTGGAAACAGCGATACTGCAAAGAGCATATTAATACGGCGTAACGGCCCTTACTGCTGCGCGGCAGTCAACGAGAAGGGGAAGCCCTGACGGATAAAACGTTGTGCCCTGCCAGCCGCGACAGGGCACGTTTAACCTGTCAGAACGATTCCCAGTCGGCCCCGGTGGTCGCGGCGGCGGCAGGTCTGAGTTTACCCATGCTTTTCATTACCGGTTTTTTCACCGGCGAGGCCCGGTCGTTGCTCAGTTTGAATATTGAAACCAGCTGCGACAGCTGTTCGGCCTGCTGTTCCAGCGACGAGGAGGCCGCAGACGACTCCTGCACCAGCGCCGCGTTCTGCTGGGTCGTCGAATCCAGTTCCGTCACCGCTTTGCCTATCTGATCGATGCCCCGGCTCTGCTCGTCCGACGCATCGGAGATCTCATTCATGATGCCGCTGACGTTGGTCACGGACGAGACAATCTGCTCCATGGTGCTGCCCGCTTTGTTGGCCATTTCTGCACCCGTCAGCACGCGCTGTACGGACTCGTTAATTAAGCCTTCGATCTCTTTTGCCGCCTGCGCGCTGCGCTGGGCCAGGCTTCTCACCTCGCTCGCCACCACGGCAAAGCCGCGGCCTTGTTCACCGGCCCGCGCCGCCTCAACGGCGGCGTTGAGCGCCAGAATATTGGTCTGGAAGGAGATCCCGTTAATCACGCTGATGATTTCGGTGATTTTGTTCGAACTGTCGGTAATATTTTGCATCGTGCTGACCACCTCCCCGACTATCTTACCGCCGGTACGCGCATGTTCAGCGGCCACGCCGGCAAGCTGGCTCGCTTCGCGGGCGTTTTCGGCATTACGCTTCACGGTAGAGGTGAGCTCTTCCATACTGGCCGCCGTTTCGACCACCGCCGCCGACTGCTCTTCGGTTCGCGAGGCCAGGTCGGTATTGCCGGCGGAAATATCAGAAGAGGCACTGGCGACATGGATAACCGACTCTTTAATTTGCGCGATCATCTCACGCAGCTTATCGTTCATCATTCCCATCGCCATGGTCAAACGTCCCAGCTCATCGGTCGACTGCGGTTCGATGACGGCGGTCAGATCTCCCCCGGCAATGCGTTCCGCCAGGGTCAGGTTGTGTTTGATCTGCCGGGTCATCTGGCGGGTCAGCAGCCAGGCGACGAGTAACCCTGTCAGCACGGCGCAGGCGGCAACCAGCGCCATTATCAGCATTACCCGCTGGATAATATCGATATTTTTTTGCGTCTGGCTGTTCACCAGGTTATTGGTCAGGGTATTAATTTTTTCCGCCACCACGGTCAGATCCATAGAGGCTTTTTGCGACGCTTGTAGCCCTGTAGTGTAAGCGTCAATGTTCGCCTGGATACCGTTAAGAAAACCGAGCGCCATCGCTTTATCTTCAGGGGTAATAGTGAGGTTACCGGCCTGCAGGATCTGTAGTGCGTCGCGTCGCTCACGGGCAAAAATCTCTATACCCTGTTTGCCGTTCGTTGATTGGATCTCATACACCGTTATCCAGAGATTATTCAAACGATTCAGTAAAACGAGCTCATCTTTTGTAATACTATCCTGATGGGCTAAACGGTCAGTGAACTGATCCAGCAGCGCTTTTAGCTGTGGGTCGGTTAAGCGATTAAAATTCTCCACGGTGAAGGTTTCCAGCTTAATAAAGTTATCGCGCGAGCTGGCATACAGCGGAATCGTCGTGCGCAATTCATCAAACATCACCTGCGCATCGCTATCCCAGCTAAAATTCATCCCTTCCGTTGCTTTTAGATCCATTTGGGCAATCGCATCGCGGTTCGCCTGCAGCGCCTTTTCATCATGATTAAGCTGGTAGGTCAACCGGTTGCGCCGTGCGGTATTGAGATCGTAACTGATATCACCGATCAATTTGCCTTTTAAGGCGTGATCGCGAATGGTTGACGACTGCTGAATACTGATCAGCGAAGATAAGACGATAATAACTATCAATACTGCAAAACCGCCAAATAACTTGGCGGCAACCGGCAGGTTTTTAATAGCGGGTAATACCTGTGCCATAGAGGAATCCTCAGTAACCGTGACTGGAATTTAAAAAATATTTTTTATTGCCTGTTGAATTGCCGCAATGTGCTTTATTTTCACAAACGCAGGGGCAGCAGTTATCAGGATCCTTATCGTCAGGGTGCATAGTTAATTTAATTTAATCGGTGAGAAAGGTGATCTGTGTAAATATTTTCTCGATTACGCAATTAATATGATATATTCTCCGTTCGTTTATTTCACAAGCCGGATAATAGTTAACCTGTTAATGATATTCAGGCGAAATAAAAAGTCGGCACAAATAAAAATAGTCCGCTTAAACCACGTTTATTCACAATAAAACTCAACCGCAAGCAAACAGTGCCGATACTCTCTTCACCGCAACAATCGATGCTGGAAAGGTGATGAACGCCTCTTTATCACTCGCCCGGCTGATGACGCTGGAAAGAAACGGCGGCACGTAACCCGATGAGACGTCACGCCGGTAGAAACCGTGCGGGCGGCACGATGTTTAAAATGTAATTGTACCCTTCGGGAGCTACCGATTCTTGAAAAGAACCTTTAAAAAACTCTCGTCACCGCTGATGCGCTCTTCACTGGGGCGTAACCTGACGCTATTTTTGTGCATTATTACTTTTGCCGTGGCGGGGTTTAACGCCTGGCTGCTATGGAATAACTGGCAGATAAAGCTGGCGGAGCGCGAGCGCGATGCGGCTAACCTGTCGTTGTCGCTGGCAAAGCAGGCTGAAGGGACCTTTTTGCAGGTCGACATTACCCTTAGCAATGTGGTGCGACAGCTGACGCTACACGGGCAGGCTTACAGCCTGGTGCCCGCCTTTAGCGACGAGCTAAAGCTGCATCAGACTAAGCTGCCTCAACTGCACGGTCTGTTTATTTATGATGCGCGGGGTAACTGGGTTGCCGCGTCGGACAGTAACGTGCTGCCAAACGCCAACGCCGCCGAACCGGAGTACTTTGTCTGGCACAGCAAGCATGAGGATTTGGGCCTGCATATCAGTAAAGTAATGCACAGCCACTCCACCGGCGAGCTGGTGATACCGGTGTCGATGCGATTAAATGATGCGGCAGGTAATTTTGCCGGCGTGGCGCTTGCCACCGTCAAAGTCGATTATTTCCGCCAGTTTTACAATTACTACATGCTGGATAAACGGGATGCGCTGGCGCTGATTCTCGACGACGCGACCATACTCTATACCCGCCCGTATCCTGACGCCTTTATTAACCACACCCTTTCTAACAGCCCGTTATTCCAGACGATGCTGAAAAAATCCGACAGTGGCAACGCCGCGTGGCGCTCAAGTCTTGATGGTGTTGAACGTATTTATGGGTATGCCCGGCTAAAGCAGTATCCGCTGATCGTGACCGCCGGCTATGACCGCGAGGCGATTCGTTCGGAATGGCTCGCAGAAAACATTCTTATTATGCTGCTCAATACCCTGCTGCTGATGGTGATAGCCGGTATGGGCCTCGTTATGCTGCGGCAGGTAAAATCGAACCTGAAAAATCAGTTGGCGGTAATAGCGATGCGGGATGAGTTGACCAGCATCAACCATACGCTGCAGTCGCTGGCGATGGTGGACGGGCTGACGGGGCTTGCCAACCGCAGGCAGTTTGATGCGCTGCTGGAGAAAAACCTTGAGCGCTCAATGAAGTTAAATAAGCCGTTGTCGCTGATTATGCTCGATGTCGATTATTTCAAGCGCTACAACGACACTTACGGTCATGTCGCCGGCGACCGATGTCTGAAAAAAGTGGGCAACGCCCTTAAAAGCCTGCCGCTGCGCAGCGACGATCTGGTGGCGCGCTACGGTGGGGAAGAGTTCGCGATTATTTTGCCCGCCACCGACGCGGACGAGGCGATAAACCTGGCAAGCCTCGCGGTTCAGGCCGTCGTCAATGCCGGGCTGGCGCATAAGAGTACCGACGTGCCCGGCGGCGTGGTGACGATCAGCGCGGGTTGCGCGACGCTGGTGGCGACCGGGCAGGCAGGGGAAGCGGAGATGTTGGAAAAGCGCGCTGACCGTGCCCTGTACAGCGCCAAGCAGAGTGGGCGAAACCAGGCAAAAAGCAGCGCGTGAGCCTTTTGCCGGGCAGCGCATTAAGCAGGTAAGCGCTGGCTGCTTACCTGCGTTTAATGCCACAACGCGGTATTCTACAACGCCTTCTTCGCTATCAACGTCGTGATGACAACGCGGCGGCATCGCTGATGGCGTTAACAAAATCATCGGGGGCTTCTGCGGGGGGATTGTGACCGATATTGCCGCTAAAGATGCGGTGTTGATATGGGCCGCTGAATTTCCCCCGGTAGCTTTCTGCTGCCGGATGCGGCGCACCGTTATTATCGCCCTCGATAGTTATCGTCGGCACCGGGATAACCGGCAGCGTGGCGAGTTTTTGCTCCCAGGCATCATATTTGCGCTCGCCTTTTTCCAGCCCCAGCCGCCAGCGGTAGTTGCTGAGAGTAATTGCCACCTGATCCGGGTTATCCAGCGCCTTAACCGCCTGCTTAAAGGTCGCTTCGCTAAACGTCCAGCCGGGAGACGCCTGCTGCCAGATCAGGCGGGCAAACGCATCCCGGTTCTCTGTATACCCCTGGCGCCCGCGCTCGGTGGCGAAATAGAACTGATACCACCACTGCAGCTCCGCTTTCGGCGGCAGCGGCTTCTGGCCTAACTGTTGGCTGCTAATTAAGTAGCCGCTGACGGAGACCAGCGATTTCACCCGCTCCGGCCACAGTGCGGCGACAATATCCGCGGTGCGTGCGCCCCAGTCGAATCCGCCAATGACCGCCTGTTTGATTTTCAGCGCATCCATCAGCGCCACGACATCCGCCGCCATGGCCGAAGGCTGACCGTTGCGCGGCGTGCTTGCCGATAAAAAGCGCGTGCTGCCGTAGCCGCGAAGATAGGGCACGATAACGCGAAAGCCTTTGGCGGCAAGCTTTGGTGCGACTGCGGCGTAGCTGTGAATATCATAGGGCCAGCCGTGCAGCAGAATGACCACCTGCCCGTCGCGGGGGCCAATATCGGCATACCCGACGTTCAGCACGCCGGCGTTAACGTGCTGAATCTGGTTAAAGGCGGCGGCATAGTCGCTTTCCGACGGCGCGGCAAATGCAGGCGTGGCCGCGCTCAGCGCCAGCACAGCCAGCAGTGACTTACGAAAGAGCCTGGTCATAACGGTTTCCCTGTAGGTTAGTGGCTACCGGCTGCGGCCGGCACGGTGAAGGTAACGGTTTTACTGTCCAGCGGCTTATGGGTGGGGTCGGCGAGAATAATCGTCACCTCATGTTTACCGGCAGGCAGCCCGACCAGAATTACCGGCTCGCCGCTGGCATCCGCCCAGTGCCACGGATTGCCATCGACGCTAACGTGGATATGACCAATGCGCGGCGTCACTTTCAGCGCCTCGGGGCCAAATACCGGCTCAATGCGCAGGTTCTCGGCGCGATACTGAATAAACACCGCCCCTTTACGCAGCGGGCCTGCCAGCGGCGCGTCGACAATCAATTTCGCCGCCGGCTGAGGCGCCTCAAGTGGCGCAACGGCCGCCGGTCCCAGCACCTCAGCGGCGCTTAAATTATCAAGCCTCTCGGCCCAGGCGCAGGTCGCCGAAGCGCCCATCAGTAATGTTGAAATTAACAGTCGTAACATTGCATCGTCTCCGTACAGTGGGTAAGTACGTACAGAAGAACACGGTAATGTAGCGGGGATATGTTGAAAATGACGGGTTATGCAACGGGGTGTATGCGTCGCAGCGGCAGATACATTGGCATACAAAGCGTTAAAATTACCCGCGAAGGGTAAGCGACGATTGATTTTTTTTGTAGGCTGAGCGTAATTGAGAGTGGCGACTTCGCAGGCATATTTAATCAGGCTGGCTGGCGGAGCCTCTTTTATTAATGTCTTGCTTTATCATCAACGTTTAATAACAGCCGCGCGTTATGTCCGTTTAGTTTGCTTGCGGTGTTGGGGAATAAAGTTACCGGCAGGTTTGCCCAACGCGATTCTGCGATGTTGCCCCCTGCAGACATCCATCGCAGAACGCGGGCCAAATACTATTACGGCCCTGTGGCTTCTCTCTCTTTGGCGGAGATTTTCTTATTCGCCTCACCGCTTTCACTCAATGCCTGGCTGGCGGCCTTCTCAGCATGGGCCGCGCTATAGGCCGCCAGATGTGAAATGACGATAGCGTAAATACTCATCAGCGACACCCAGAGTATACTGTTCTTCCACCATATCAGGGTTGGAATAGTCAGAACCGCCCAGACCAGTGCCAGAAACAGATGTAGCCTGGCCATCAGTCGTGCTGTCAGTTTCACTTTCATATTCATTCCTTCATTTTTATACAACAGGGATTAGATCATGATGGTTATGTATAGCAGCTGAATAAAGGGCGGCGGGGTTATTTTGTTACAGTATGTACGGTTGTCTGAAAAACAAACAAATACCTTTAAGTCAAGGGAATTAATATTATCTTAAAGGGGTAGTGAAGGGCGACATACGGTAAAAGGTTGCTGGTGACGTCTACAAAAGCGATGGCGAAGTATCAGCCAAACTTGGTTCAGGAGTGGTTTTAATGACACGGTCAGTCAACGGATAAGAAAGGCATGTGAATATCACGCTTTTTGACAGGGTGCAGCATTAATGAAAAAACTGGTTACCGGGCAGTTGAGTCTGCCGATGACATTTTGGGGATGGGGATTCTGCGGCGGTATTGCCATCGGCGCCATCGGCATGGCGGGCGTTACCGCCGGATATGTTTTATTTGTGCCGCTGGCATGGATATTAAAAACCCTTCTTTTTTGCGCGGTATTATCCGGTATCATTTTTATTCTGCGTAGAAAAATTACGCTTCTGGGCTCACTGGCTTTTTTTGTCATACTGACGCAGGTTATTGCCAGCATTTATATGGTAATAAAAATAGCGGTTCTTTTTGTCGAATAATTATATCAGCGCACGCTGTGAGCAGCGTTTTTAATATCGTGAGGTAATGATGGCCTTGAGGATCCTGTCGGCAGCGCAGGATGGCTAGTTTACTTCCCTGACACGCCTGCCATTACGGCTGCGCAGGGCAGGGTTTCACAGGCCAGTAAATCAGCTCCCGCGCTTAACAGCGCCGCAATGCGCGGCCGATGGAAGGCTTTAAACGCCTCGCGGCTGCAGTGGTAATCTCCCCGGTATTCAGACCCATCGGCCAGATACGCGCCATAAGGCCCGACGGAGCCGGCAATCAGCCGCGCCCCGGCATGGGGATTTTCCCTGCGATACCTCTCTCGCGCCTCTTTTGCCAGTTCGACACTGCGCGCAATCAGCGTTTTCCCTTGCTCCTCATTAAACCACAGGCAGCAAAACCTGCCGCCGTCGCCTGATGGCTCGCAGTAATGGCGATCTGTGCTCCCGCACGGAAGTAGTCGAGATGCACCCTGATATGATCATTTATCCCACACAGTGGAAGGATAAAGTGACTAGTATAAATAAGATGATACGAGTTTGTTATATTTACATAATGGATTGCTTTATAGTAAAACTGATCATTACGAAAATGTATCAACTATAGATAAGTGGAAATGGGTGTGGAAGTAATAAAAATTGATGGTGTTCAAATAAACAGTAAGGCTGATTTTCACCGAATTATAGGCGAAAAGTTAGATTTTGGTCCCTATTATGGGCATAATGCTGATGCGCTTTGGGATATGTTAAGTTCGGGAATGGCTGGTGGGATGGTTATTGTCTGGGAAAATTCTGAACGATCAAAGCAGGTAATGGGTGACGATTTCTACATAATCATCAGAGTTTTTGAGAAAACGAAACAACGATACTTAGGGAAAAGCGACGATCTGGCTTTTGACTATGTTCTCAACTAACCAAGATGATATATTTCGGCTTTTGCAGATTCAACCTATCACTATACCCCGTAACTCAACCCGGAGTGACATTGTTATTCCCAAATTGCTTACCAAAAATCATAATAGCAACTCTACGCTCTACTGATACTCCGGGCCAATCTTGATTGTACTTTTCGTTATTGTTTACCGCCACTAAGTCATTATTATGCCAGGCTCTTTACAACATCCGCTCCTGGCACTTAGCTGCCATAAGATGGTCGAGCAACTCACAGGTCATTTCTTTCTCACAATGAAGGTGCCTTTTCTGCCTTGCGTTAACAGATTTGCCGGTGCCTGGTTTATTACAGCCAGGCACCCAGGATTTGCGTTATTTAACGATGCCGTAACGTTAACCCGCTTTTAGCATTCGTCGAAGTTCATGATCCATATAATCATCTACAGCATTGGCATCAATTCCACCGGCTTTGTACCATACATGGAGTTCTTTAATCGCCAGAGTTCCAAACCTCGCCCAGCCGATGAGGTTCGTTCTCAGGAGGAACTGAATCATTTCTCCTCCTGAACGAAGTGCCGCATCTCCTGCATCCATCAAACACAAGGTCCCATGCGCAACCAGCAACATTCGCCTGAGTTCAGGATTATTTGCAGAAGGTATGCATTCACCCCAGGCCTTTTTATGGTAGCAACGTTGTTTAACCGACCAGGTAATTCGCACAAGCAGCTCAGTAATCAGGACGGGGATCGCCATCGCTAATCCATGCCGTAAGTCGTATCCTTTCTCAAAAACCTGGACGGCAACGGTGGCGAAAGACTGGCGATGCTGACCAAATTCGCCCACGTTAATAAACTGAAGCAATGAAAAGAAAGGAATTGGGATGCCGGAGCCTCTCCCTGCTGCACCGGAAGAACCCGCCATATCAGAGAAAAGGTGGCCCAGCCAGTTTACAAACCCACTGAATACCTTAGAGACGACGTTATTCCCCTTCAGCTCAAAAGTTTCGGTATCTACGGAAACCAGTTTTCCATCTGCCACAAAATGTGCCGTGCTGGTAAATTGGTCAAGGATCGAGAAAAATAAACCGACTAAGTCCGGGGAGTGGGCGAGACTTTTAATATGGTGATTCTTCGTGTTCATCCTGAATAGACCGTCAACATCTCCACCATGCCGATGGTCATAGTTGACCTTGAATTTTCTCTCCAGAAAACCGATAGCGCTTTTTATCGGATCGCTGCTTTCTGAACCGCCTTTCCATCCAAATGCTGAGGCGAATTTCTCAACGGCACCGTCTACTGCATTATCTGCAAGCTGGGTCAGTTTTCCTTCACCTGGTGCGCCTACCAGAAAAATATCGATAAGCCCGCCAATAACGCCACAGGTGCCAGCGATCATGTAATCATATTTGTCGCAGCGGGCAGTCTTTAAGGTAAAGTCTTCCTGAATGCGTTTCTCCAGGGCTATCCTCTGGGTTGGGGACATAAGGGCGCTAAAGGGATCGACCGTTAAATTGATATTGTGTTTATGGGCATAGTGCGTGACGGACTGAGAATAGGTTTCCCAGTCCATATCGCTGGTGAATGCTATTGTTTCTATCATCGACAGCTTACTGATACTGGACGATGACGGGGTCAAACCGGATTCAAGGTAATCAGTGAATTCACTGGAAACCGTTGTGTGGATATGCTCATCAAACGTGATACCTGAGTGTTCCAGAACACCATCCATAGCCAGAATCATTGCATCTAAAGCAGCATCGGTATCAGTTTGCAAAGCGTTAAGCGCTTCCAGAGCGGCATCAAGGTCACCCAATTGACACTCGCTTTGTTCAAGCTGGTGCTTCTGCACCAGCAAGGCCGATACCTGAGTATCCGGTTTTTTCATTATGAGAATAGTCCGGTCAATTTGCCTTTGATAACATCCCCCGCTCTGAAATAACCGATACCTTCAAAGATGGCGGCAAGTTTTTCTAATTGCTGCGTGGATGCGTATTCTTTTATCTTAAGTTTTTTCACTTCAACGCTCTTACCATCGTGCTGCTCTTTAACAATACATTCTTCATAGAATGAAAGAACAATATCATGAAATTGTTTTTTGACTGGTTCTCGGGTCAGCGAACTGAGTTTGGCCTCATCAAGAAATACAGGGCACTTAAGTTTGAGTGCACTGTTTTGCATTTTATTAGACTTCTTATTCAATTCATCCGCCGCGCCGGTTAGTGCATTCATCATTTTTTGGAGTTTTTGAATTTTTTCTGCTTGATGATTATGCGCATCCAGAGCTTCATTAAACTTTCCAGAAATATAATTGAGGTCATTGATCAGGGCAGACAATGTAGATTGGGTCTGCTTGATGACTTCATTAAGCATCAGTTCCCGGCGCTTGGTTTTATCCAGTTCGTTGGCGCCCGTAAGATGGCGGATCCCTTTATAGGCTCCTACACCTAATAACACCGCGACACCGATGCCTGTTGCCATACTGGAAAAACCCAGCACACCGCCAAGTCCAAGTGTTGCGAGGCCAGAAGTGATGCCCGCAGCGGACATACCGATGACAGAGCCAGAGAGATAAACAGCAGCGAGGGGCACACCTACCGCACCTGCTTTTGCCGTAAGCTCTTTCATGCTGCGTTTTAGCGCATCGTCGGAAAAATCTTCCCGCAACAGCTTAAAATCTTGCTGAATAGCCATCACTGCGAGTTCTATTTCTTCATTAGTTACGCCCAGCAAGGGTTGCACTTGCTGCAAAAATGGAAAGTTTTTGTATTCTCCGTTATTAACACTCATGAAAATGCTAATCAGGTCTTTAACAAGAGAGATTTTTATTGATTTGTTATGGCCAGGGACGCATTCCTGGTCAACGATCGCCATTAATTCTTCAACCGGTATCTGACTGGATTCTGCACCGATATAGCTACGCAGCATAAATCGGGATTCAGTCGTTAACTCAAGTCGGGTCATCAATAAGAGAATTTCGGCAAACTCTTTTTTATCAACCTGATCATCATCGGAGAATGCCATGTTCACAATGACTTTTACATAAGCCACTTTGAGCGCTTCTGACATTTCGGCAAGGGTGATGAGCTGATCTTCTTCTTTGAACTCGTCAAAGTCACTGATGGTATGCTCAAGAACGTCGCTCAGCTTTTTGTAGTCGCAATCCATCAAACTTTTGAGTTGTTTTACCTCGCCATTTTTTAGTCTGAGTGAAACAGACTCTGTGCGCTTCTCTTTGCCTTTATCATTTGCCGTAACATCTTCTTTATATTCTACTGCTTCAATATTGCTGTAGAACACGTCATAGGGACTTTCAAAAGTTTCTTTTATGACCAGTTTTTCACCCGTAAAAACGATGCCATCTTTTGCACTGCCAAACACTGTATTGTCATAAATGGCCAGTACCGCATTTAAGTTATCTGCAACATTGAATGCTTTAGCGACGTTATTCAATTTTTTTTCGGGAATGCCTGGCGCAACAAAAACATTTTTACTTACTAAAGGTAAGTTTTCCTTAAGGAAGGTATTGACGTTATTCACAACTTTCTCCTTATTCTTTACAGTGGATCGACGAATAATCGACCGCGGATTATTTCAAGGCGTGATTATCTCAACCTGGAGTGTCACATTTTGTCATTAGTGCATAGGTATATGAGTGGAAATATAAAAAGGATTATGCCATTTGGGCAAGTAAATTATTCACGAAATACTTCAAGGATACATGGGGCTGTTCTACGGTTTGAGTGGCAAAACAGATAACCTATTATTAACTAAAAAACTTAAGTTAAACCTGATGTGAGCGTCACGCGATGCAGCGTGCAGCATCTGCGAATTCTACAGGTGTATTTAATTGGCATTTTGATTATGGAGGGAACGGAGATGCTGTGCGCCGTAGATGTGGGTCAGTACGTAAATCATCCGACTCAACCAACGCCCCAAGGCAAAAAACTACTCTGCTTTTGGTATTAATGAGTCTGAATATTTTCTTTAAGGTGACAATTGGCAATGAGAAAATTTAGACTTCAAAAAAAAGTTGCGCGATTCTTAAAGAATTAGAAATATGCACTTTTCCGGTTTCCTGTCCATAACCAAATTGACCTGCTCCACATAGATTAACACGGTACAATGTTAACAATGTCCACTCACAGCATTTAGCAGGTGTTCGTAGTATTTACATGCTCTACACAGAAATCTCCTGGAAGGGTATGGAGCGGGAAGGGAGGCAGCAGGGATTGTAAGAATGTGGTGTCGGGTAATCTCTCTGGTAGGGGGTACCGATTGCGGGTAATACCACAGCAAACATGCTGGATTTACCGTTGCGTTAAAACCGATATCGCAATCCCTTTTTGCCATTGGGTAACACTTCGGGGTAGAGACCAATGAAATCATTGAGCCGACAAAGTTTTTTTTGGCCTGGCAGTGCGGCATTGCATCTCAGTGAGCATTACAGGGCCTTGCTTATTTATTTAACGTTTTTTGTCCTCACTTAAAATGAAAATAGAAGAATGTTGTACTCATTAATAAATTCATTTTTAAGTGCGTTGTTATGAGATGAGTTGAGACTTTATGAAATGAAAAATCTTCACAGTTGCGTGGTTTTATAAGTTTTTGTGATCGTTACGAGATGTTCTGAAACCCCATAAGACAACTCAGTTTATTTAGACGTTGAAGCGTAAATTATCATTTAATATTTTATATATTATTATTTTGTTATCTTGATTGTACATCATTGACATATCCACTTTTGATATACGTAATTAACCCTACGGCAGGATTTTCTACGAAGGCCTTCCAGGCGCCTACCTATAAGCTTACGGCGCATGCATGAAAGCGATCAAATTCACTATGCCACGACAGAGAGCGGTGCTGGCAAATCGTACTGCTTGGCAACAATAAATATATAGATAGTGTTGATGGACGACCGTAACATTGCTCTTATCCATCACGCTTTCAGATGTTCTTTAAGATCGTCATTTTGCAGTAAATCAGTAGGTTGGTATCATCGCTTTTGAAGCATTTGATATTTTTAAATAAAAATTTGCTATTTTTGAAATCTTCAAATACATTCATTTAAGTGTTATCATTATGTATCATAATATTTTCCTCTGATGGGTTTAGATCACTAACCTATTGACGTAATATACCTATACTTTCAGCTTTCTTATTTCTTTAGCATTACTAATGTCTGCTGGAAAGCAAAGATAGTGCTGTTATTAAATTTCTGTCCACAGCCCTGATGTTTGGTCTTATGGAGTTTGCACGGTGAATACTCAATTAATTGAGCCTATGATGTCAGATTTATATTTTTTGGAGCCATTGAATAAGTTACATGCGCCAAAAATGTATGCGGGGCTATGTGTTGATGATGATTATAAATTTATACCCTCTAATCCTCCGGCAAGCGTTGAAGAGTTGGCAGCACGGTATGAGAGAATATCTCAGCGTCACACTTCAGGTCAGAACGAAATCTGGCTGAATTGGGTCATTATAAGTCGTCAGAGCGCTGACTATATGGGATATGTCCAGGCGACAATTATGCTTGATAAAGAATGCGCGTATATTGCTTACCATGTGTTTGGCAAATATCAAAAACAAAAGGTGGCAAAACAATGCGTGCGTTTGTTGATAAATTATTTATTTAACAATTATAAGTTATCGCATGTCGATGCATTAATAGATACACGTAATCTGGCCTCAATTGGTTTGGCGGAGTCTTTGGAACTAAAAAAAATTAACGAAATAAAAGATGCAGATTATTTCAAGGAAAGCACAAGTAATGAATTTCATTATCGGGTTTTAGTTAGTGATTGGGCTATGAAAGTGTGAGTTTATAGCTTTAATTACCGAGGGTAAAGATGAAAGAAAATTTATCGCTATGGAGAAATGGAACATTCAGTAAATTATGGTCCTCTCAAATCTGTACTCAGTCAGGTACCGAAATATCACTATTCGCTTTGCCAGTTTTTGCCAACGTGACATCAGAGATGCCCAGCTTATGGTAGACCTCCGGCACGGACGTCCCCAGTTCAGTCTGCTTCAGGCAAAAGCAATCTGCTCTGCGGTGAATCGTGATTTTTTAATCAGCCCCCTCCGACCAGGGAGTATAGATTATGTCGGAATTTTGTTTCTGAATTGCCCTGGATTTTGGGTCAGGGTCAATGGTCACACTGGAGCTTCTTCTGAGCCTGTTGTCGGCTTTTGAAGTGGTGATATGGATGACGTATGGCTGCTGTATGAACGACGCCTGAAGGGAAAACCGTACGCTATGAGTATGCGTTCAGTAGGTTAATGCATTCATTTTTAAGTGCGTTGTTATGAGATGAGTTGAGACTTTATCAAATGAAAAATCCACGCAGTTGCGTGGATTTTATAGGTTTTTGCGATTCTTATGAGTTTCGATGAAACCCCATAAGACAACAAATTTTATTTAGACGTTAAACAGGAAGTTCATGACGTCGCCGTCTTTGACGATGTACTCTTTACCTTCCGCACGCATCTTGCCGGCTTCTTTCGCCCCTTGCTCGCCTTTAAACGCAATAAAATCTTCATAAGCGATGGTCTGAGCGCGGATAAAGCCTTTTTCGAAATCGGTGTGGATTTTACCCGCCGCCTGCGGTGCGGTTGCGCCAACAGGAATGGTCCATGCGCGCACTTCTTTCACGCCAGCGGTGAAGTAAGTTTGCAGGTTCAGCAGGGAGTAACCGGCACGGATCACACGGTTCAGCCCCGGCTCTTCGAGGCCCAGCTCGGCCATAAACTCGTCACGCTCCTCGTCATCCAGCTCAGCGATATCGGATTCAACCGCAGCGCATACCGGCACCACGACAGAACCTTCTTTCTCAGCGATAGCGCGAACCTGATCGAGATAGGGGTTGTTTTCAAAACCGTCTTCATTGACGTTGGCAATGTACATGGTCGGCTTCAGCGTCAGGAAGCTCAGATAGCGAATCGCTTCTTTCTCTTCTTTCGTCAGATCTAGCGCGCGCAGCATACCGGCGTTTTCCAGCTGCGGCAGGCATTTTTCCAGCG
This sequence comes from Enterobacter sp. Bisph1, assembly GCF_000814905.1. Taxonomy (GTDB): domain Bacteria; phylum Pseudomonadota; class Gammaproteobacteria; order Enterobacterales; family Enterobacteriaceae; genus Kosakonia. Next base: position 30,787 of record NZ_JXAG01000035.1, on the reverse strand, counting down.
CCGCCAGCTCGACTTTAGCGTCTTTATCGCCACCTTTGGCCTTTTTCGAAACACGGTGAATCGCGCGTTCGCAGGCTTCGAGATCGGAGAGGGCCAGTTCGGTATTGATAACATCAATATCTTCCGCCGGATCCACTTTACCCGCTACGTGGATGATATTGTCATTCTCAAAGCAGCGCACAACGTGGCCGATAGCTTCGGTTTCACGGATGTTGGTCAAAAACTGGTTACCCAGGCCTTCACCTTTGGAGGCACCTTTTACCAGACCGGCGATATCAACAAACTCCATGGTGGTCGGCAGAATACGCTGCGGCTTGACGATTTCCGCGAGCTTATCCAGACGCGGATCGGGCATTGGTACCACACCGGTGTTCGGCTCAATAGTACAGAACGGGAAGTTAGCCGCTTCAATACCGGCTTTGGTGAGCGCATTGAACAGGGTGGATTTACCCACGTTGGGCAGGCCAACGATACCGCATTTGAATCCCATGATAATTACCTTAATCTCTTGATAAGCAATACGTTTATAAAAACGGATTGTAGAAAAGTGAATAACTTTGCCTATTATACACGTAACCTGCGTTACGCGCGGCAAAAAAGCCGCCGACGCCGCTTACTGCGCCTTGAACGCGTGCAGACGATTGGTGGCTTTGGTTAAACCCTCTTTCAGCCAAATCTCCGTACAGCGCGCCGCTTCGTCTACGGCCTCATCAATCAGCGTCTGCTCGGAAGTGGGTGGTTTTCCCAGTACGAAACCGACAACTTTGTTTTTATCGCCCGGATGACCGATTCCGAGACGTAAGCGGTGAAAATTGGGGTTATTGCCCAGTTTGCTGATGATATCTTTCAGCCCATTATGGCCGCCATGACCGCCGCCAAGCTTAAATTTTGCCACGCCGGGCGGCAAATCAAGCTCATCGTGGGCAACGAGAATTTCGTCCGGGTTGATACGATAAAAGGTTGCCATTGCCGCCACCGCTTTGCCGCTCAGGTTCATAAACGTGGTCGGCACCAGCAGGCGCACATCTTCCCCCGCCAGGTTAATACGCGAGGTATAGCCAAAGAACTTCGGCTCCTCGCGCAGCGGCGCGCGGGCGCGATCCGCCAGTAAGTCTACATACCATGCGCCTGCATTATGGCGCGTCGCGGCATATTCAGCGCCGGGGTTCGCCAGCCCGACAATCAATTTAATCGTCACTTTCTCTTCCTGACCAGGTCAATGTCCGGCGCGTAGTTTACGTTGTACGACGGGGGAAGACAAAATTCTCAGAGTGAAACCCGCAAAACGATAATAATTTCCTGGAGCAACCATTCAAATCCCAAACAGTTCAGAGGTTTATTTGTAAATTTATGTTAGGCGCAGATGTATAATTGTGATCGTGCCCGCAACCGGTAAAAGAGACGCTGTCTATACTTTGTTCACAAGGATTGGGGTTATCCCATCCAACCCGTCGTTCCGGAGGTGACAGATGAAACGCAAAAACGCTTCGTTGCTCGGTAATGGGCTTATGGGGTTGGGGTTAGTAGTGATGGTTGTCGGCGTTGGTTATTCAATTTTAAACCAGCTCCCACAGATTAACCTGCCGCAGTATTTTGCCAGCGGTGCCGTGCTGAGTATTTTTCTTGGCGCCGTTCTCTGGCTGGCTGGAGCCCGCGTAAGTGGACATGAGCAGGTATGCGATAAGTACTGGTGGGTGCGTCATTACGATAAGCGCTGCCGCCGCGATCGCCAGAATCATGGCTGATGGCTCAGTTTCGATAGCGGCCCTTGCGAGGGCCGTTTTTTTGTCTTTTCTCAACCTTTACACACACCTCGCGCTGCATGTTACCAGCGGGCGAGAGAGGTGCGCGCGCATCAGGCTTGCAGATCGGCTAACGCCGCGTCGCGATTGGGGAAGAATGCCAGACGGCCAGGGATAGGCTGGATACCGGCGCGCGCCAGCGTGCGCAGCGGCTGAAACTCTACGTTGCTGACCCGCAGCTCGGTGCCTGCGGGCAGGCGATTGATAAAGCGACGAAACGCATCCAGCCCGCCAGCGTCCAGCACCGGCACCGCATCCCATTTCAGCACCACAATGCGTTTGCCAACGATGCGGCTTTCCAGATCGCTGAAGACATTTTCCGCCGCCGCGAAAAAGAGCGGGCCAATGACCCGTAAAACCAGCACATCATCCGGTACGCTGACGTTGACCGTCGCCAGCCGCGTCATGCTGGCGATACGGCGCATAAAGAGAAGTGAGGCCAGCACAATCCCGACGCTAATGGCGATCACCATATCGAACAGCACCGTCAGCGACATGCAGATAATCATCACCACAATGTCATCCACCGGCGCGCGGCGCAGCAGGTCGATGACCTTGTGCGCTTCGCTCATGTTCCACGCCACCATCAGCAGTAGCGCTGCCATGGCCGACAAGGGCAGCCAGGAGAGAAGAGGCGCCAGCACCAGCAGCGCCATAATTACCAGCAGGGAGTGGATCACGGCTGAAATGGGTGAAGTCGCGCCAGCGCGCACGTTGGCCGCCGAGCGGGCAATCGCCGCCGTCGCGGTGATCCCGCCGAAGAAGGGGGCGGCAATGTTCCCCAGCCCCTGACCAATCAGCTCGCTGTTGGCTTTATGTTTGCTGCCGGTCATCCCGTCCAGCACCACGGCACAGAGCAGGGATTCGATAGCGCCGAGCATCGCCATTGAGAACGCTGCTGGCAGCAGCGCGCGCAGTGAATCCCAGCTTAAGGTGAATGACGAACCCGGCAGATCCCACGGCAAAATCAATTGCGGCAGAAGCTGCGGAATACCGCTTCCCTGTGAACCGTCTGCCAGAACGTAGTGAAACTGCGAGCCAATAGTGGCGACGTGGCCGCCGAGTAAATTGACCACCAGCATGACTGCGCAGCCCGCCAGCAGGGCGGGTAAATGCCCCGGCAGGCGCAAACGCAGACGCGGCCACAGTACCAGCGTAGCAAGGGTAACAATACCAATGGCGGCATCGCCGGGATTCACCGTTGGCAGTGCCATTACCAGCGCGCCCACTTTTTGCAAATAGTGTTCCGGGACATGGGTCAGCTGCAGGCCGAGGAAATCTTTAACCTGCATGGTGGCAATGGTAATGCCGATACCGGAGGTAAAGCCGAGGGTCACGGAAAGGGGAATGTATTCGATCAGTCGACCAAACCGTGCCAGCCCAAACAGAATCAGAAACACGCCGGACATCAGCGTCGCCACCAGCAGGCCCGCGAGGCCAAACTGCTGCGATACCGGATAGAGGATCACCACAAACGCCGCGGTCGGGCCGGAGACGCTATAGCGTGAACCGCCGCTTAGGGCGATAACGATACCGGCAACCGCCGCGGTGTAAAGCCCGTATTGCGGGGCAACGCCGCTGCCAATGGCCAGCGCCATTGCCAGCGGGATAGCAATAATGCCCACCGTTATGCCAGCGATTAAATCGCGGGTAAAGCGGGCGGTGGTGTATTTTTCTTTCCAGCACGCGTCAATCAGCGCGCGAAAAGGCATGATATGCGGTGAGAACAGCTTATTCACCATGATCTCGGGTCCCCAGGGGCTGCAACGGATAACGGATTAATAAATCATACAAATAAAATTCAGCGCTAAAAAAACCCGCCTGAGCGGGTTTTTTATGCAGCAACAATTAATGTTCGAACATCGCAGAGATGGACTCTTCATTGCTGATACGACGAATAGCTTCAGCCAGCATGCCGGACAGCGTCAGCGTACGGACGTTCGGCAGCGCTTTGATCTCATCGCTCAGCGGAATGGTGTCGCAGACCACCACTTCGTCGATCACGGAGTTGCGCAGGTTGTTGACCGCATTACCGGAGAAAATCGGGTGGGTGGCATAGGCGAAGACGCGTTTCGCGCCGCGTTCTTTCAGCGCTTCGGCCGCTTTACACAGGGTGCCGCCGGTGTCGATCATATCATCAACCAGCACGCAGTCGCGGTTGGCAACGTCACCGATGATATGCATCACCTGAGAGACGTTAGCGCGCGGACGGCGTTTATCAATGATCGCCATATCGGTATCGTTCAGCAGTTTGGCAATCGCACGGGCACGAACCACGCCGCCGATATCCGGGGAAACCACGATCGGGTTGTCCAGGTTCAGCTGCAGCATATCTTCGAGCAGAATCGGGCTACCAAACACGTTATCCACCGGCACATCGAAGAAGCCCTGGATCTGTTCAGCATGCAGGTCAACGGTCAGTACGCGGTCAACGCCAACGCTCGAGAGAAAATCGGCAACCACTTTTGCGGTAATCGGTACGCGGGCGGAGCGCACGCGGCGGTCCTGACGGGCATAGCCAAAATAAGGAATGACTGCGGTGATACGGCCTGCGGAAGCACGGCGCAGGGCATCGACCATGACAACCAGTTCCATCAGATTGTCGTTGGTGGGGGCACAAGTGGACTGGATGATGAAAATATCACCACCGCGTACATTTTCATTGATTTGTACGCTGACTTCGCCGTCGCTAAAGCGACCTACGGCGGCGTCGCCGAGAGAAGTGTACAGGCGGTTGGCAATACGTTGTGCTAGTTCCGGGGTGGCGTTACCAGCAAAAAGCTTCATATCAGGCACGAGAAGAACCTCAGGCATGCGTCCAGTGGTGGATAGAATCGGCCAAAATGTGCGGTCGGGGCAAAATTCTATCCATGCGGTGTATTAAAGAGCGCGATGCAACGTCTGGAACAGGTGTGACGTTGTCACCAATGCTCAGCTTGCCCGGCGATGGTCTGCGCCAGCGGCGAGAGGTTGACGCCTCGCGCGACAAAACCATGCAGCCATTCCGGGGCTTGCTCAAGCACCTGACGAGCGGCGGATTCAGTGTCAAATTCGGCAAAGACACAGGCTCCTGTGCCAGTCAGGCGCGACGGCGCGTATTCTAACAGCCAGGAAAGCGCGGCATCAACCTCGCGAAAACGTTTTCTTGCGATAACCTCGCAATCATTGACAAAATCACCTGTTAATAAGCAATCGATTGACCTTTTCTGCGTGTTTCTTGGCAGTTCTGGATCGTTAAAAATCACCGGCGTCGGAATGCTCACCCCCGGATGCGCCACCAGATACCACTTCTCCGGCGGGTTCGCCGGGGTGAGAATTTCGCCCACCCCTTCGGCGAAAGCCGCATGGCCGCGCACAAATACCGGCACATCGGCACCTAAGCGCAGGCCAAGTGCGGCTAGCTCATCCACAGACAGTTTGCAGCCCCACAGGTGATTAAGCGCCACCAGCACCGTCGCCGCATTGGATGAACCGCCGCCGAGGCCACCGCCCATTGGCAGGCGTTTATCGATAGCGATGTCCGCGCCGCTGCCCGCAGGCAAACGACCGCTTTCTTGTGCGCGCTGCATCAGCAGACGCGCAGCGCGCACAATCAGGTTCTCTTCATCCGGCACGCCAGCGACCGGCGTTAACAGGCGAATTTGCCCGTCGTTACGCAGCTCGATGGTCAGCGTGTCGCCGTAATCAAGAAACTGAAACAGCGTCTGCAGTTCATGATAGCCGTCGGCGCGCTGGCCGGTAATGTAGAGAAACAGGTTCAGTTTCGCCGGAGCGGGCCAGATGCTCATTTGACGATCCAGTTATCCATTTTCAGCTTGATGCGCTGTTTGCCATCGTTCAGTTCCATATTGGCGGGCAGGGAAGGCTGGCTGTTGTCATACCCGCCATACACCACTTTCCACGACTTGCCGCCGGTGCTGTAGTTCAGCTCGCTCAGGCGATACTGGGAATCCAGTTTATAATCCGTGGCATCGCCAGGCAGACCGAGGATCCACTGACGCAGGCTGTTAAGGGGGATCGGCATTCCGGTCAGTTTGCCAATCATCTCCTCGGCGTCGTCAGCGGTATAGCGCTTGCCTTTATTGTCCAGTAACTGCACGTTGCCAGGCTCGGCTTTCAGTTCAAGTTCGGTGCTGCCCAGCGGGTTGGTCAACAGCAGGCGATAGCGATCCTGCCCGGTTTGCTGCCAGAAAAAGCGCGCATAGACTTTTTGTTCATCGGAGAGGTAAGCAAATGCGCCGCGCGTCTGGTACTGGTTCAGGTTGCGCACCTGCTGCTGGTGCTCACGCCACTGCGGCGCATCGGGGCTTTTGCCCGGTCCTTTCGGCGCATTGAGGGTACAGGCGGTTAGCACGAGGCTTGCGAGGGGCAGCAAGCGAATAAGACGAACGTCCGAAAGAGTCATACGTGGGCAAATCCTTGTGATTTTGCGGTAATCGCTTAATGCTAGCGTTGCTGTGTAACAGCGTCTACTTTCAAGTTGTCATAAATCATGAAATTACCGATTACTCCGAAAGGGTAGTCTCTCTTTTATTGACCTCGCTCATCCTGTATGATGCGTACAGTCTAACCTTATCAACGTTGGTACTACTCCCGCGCTCATGACCCTTTTAGCTCTTGGCATCAACCATAAAACGGCTCCCGTTTCCCTGCGAGAACGCATTGCTTTTTCGCCGGAAACCCTTGACCAGGCATTAGAAAGCCTGCTGTCACAGCCTATGGTGCAAGGCGGAGTGGTCCTGTCAACCTGTAACCGCACTGAACTCTATCTCAGCGTTGAAGAGCGGGAAAATCTGCAGCAAGCGCTGGTGCGCTGGCTGTGTGATTATCACCAGTTACCGGAAGAAGAAGTGCGCCAGAGCCTGTACTGGCACCAGGATAACGACGCCGTCAGCCATTTAATGCGCGTGGCGAGCGGTCTGGATTCGCTGGTATTGGGCGAGCCGCAAATCTTAGGCCAGGTGAAAAAGGCCTTCGCCGATTCCCAACGCGGGCATCTTAACGCCAGCGATCTGGAGCGTATGTTCCAGAAATCCTTCTCCGTTGCCAAACGGGTGCGTACGGAAACCGATATTGGCGCCAGCGCGGTTTCCGTCGCGTTTGCTGCCTGTACCCTGGCGCGGCAAATCTTTGAATCTCTCTCGCAGGTGACCGTGCTGCTGGTGGGCGCGGGCGAAACCATTGAACTGGTTGCCCGTCACCTGCGTGAACATAAAGTACAGAAAATGATCATCGCCAACCGCACGCGCGAACGTGCGCAGCTGCTGGCGGATGAAGTAGGCGCGGAAGTTATCTCCTTAAGCGAGATTGACGAGCGCCTGAAAGATGCCGATATCGTGATCAGCTCCACCGCCAGCCCGCTGCCGATTATCGGTAAGGGCATGATGGAGCGGGCGATGAAAGCGCGGCGTAACCAGCCGGTGCTGCTGGTGGATATCGCGGTTCCCCGCGATGTCGAACCGGAAGTCGGCAAAGTGGCAAACGCCTATCTCTACAGCGTTGACGATCTGCAAAGTATTATTCAGCACAACCTGGCGCAGCGGAAAGCTGCGGCGGTACAGGCGGAAAGTATCGTCGCCCAGGAAACCAACGAGTTTATGGCCTGGCTGCGCGCGCAAAGCGCCAGCGAGACAATTCGTGAATACCGCAGCAAGTCTGAAGCGGTGCGCGACGAGCTGAGTGCTAAAGCCATCGCCGCACTGTCGCAGGGTGGCGATCCGCAGGCCATTATGCAAGACCTTGCGTGGAAACTGACCAACCGCCTGATCCACGCCCCAACCAAATCTCTTCAGCAGGCTGCCCGTGATGGGGACGATGAACGCCTGCATATTCTGCGCAACAGCCTCGGGCTGGATTAGCACAACACTCTCTTATTATTAAAAGGTGCATTTACGCCTATGAAGCCTTCTATCGTTGCCAAACTGGAAGCCCTGCACGAGCGTCATGAAGAAGTCCAGGCGCTGCTCGGTGACGCACAAACCATCGCCGATCAGGACAAATTCCGTGCCCTGTCGCGGGAGTACGCACAGCTGAGCGATGTGTCACGCTGCTTTACTGACTGGCGACAGCTTCAGGAAGATATCGAAACCGCACAGCTGCTGCTCGAGGACCCGGAAATGCGCGATATGGCGCAGGACGAGCTGCGCGATGCGAAAGAGAAGGGCGAACAGCTAGAGCAACAATTGCAGCTGCTGTTGCTGCCAAAAGATCCCGATGATGAACGCAATGCCTTTGTCGAAGTCCGCGCTGGTACTGGCGGTGACGAAGCTGCACTGTTTGCCGGCGATCTGTTCCGTATGTACAGCCGCTATGCCGAATCCCGCCGCTGGCGCGTCGAGATCATGAGCGCCAACGAGGGCGAGCACGGCGGCTTTAAAGAGGTGATTGCTAAAATCAGCGGCGAGGGTGTTTACGGTCGGCTGAAATTTGAATCCGGCGGCCATCGCGTACAGCGCGTACCGGCCACGGAATCCCAGGGGCGAATTCACACTTCAGCCTGTACCGTCGCGGTAATGCCGGAACTGCCGGAAGCGGAAATGCCGGATATCAACCCGGCGGATCTGCGTATTGATACCTTCCGCTCCTCCGGCGCAGGCGGTCAACACGTTAACACCACCGACTCCGCAATCCGTATTACCCACTTGCCGACCGGTATTGTGGTGGAGTGTCAGGATGAACGTTCCCAGCATAAAAACAAAGCCAAAGCGCTGTCGGTGCTCGGGGCGCGTATTCGCGCTGCGGAAACGGCGAAACGCCAGCAGGCGGAGGCCTCCACGCGGCGTAACCTGCTGGGCAGCGGCGATCGCAGCGACCGTAACCGCACCTATAACTTCCCCCAGGGGCGCGTAACGGATCACCGTATCAACGTTACGCTTTACCGGCTGGATGAAGTGATGGAAGGCAAGCTGGATATGCTGATCGAACCGATTGTGCAGGAATACCAGGCCGACCAGTTAGCGGCGCTTTCAGAGCAGGAATAATGGATTATCAACAGTGGTTGCGTCAGGCCATCGGCGCCCTTACGGCAAGTGACAGCCCGCGTCGCGATGCGGAGATTTTGTTGGGCTTTGTTACCGGCAAATCGCGCACCTATATTCTGGCGTTTGGCGAAACCCTGTTGCCCGCAGAGCAGCTGCAACAGCTGAATGGGCTGCTGGCGCGCCGGGCGAACGGCGAACCGGTGGCGCATCTGATTGGCGTACGCGAATTCTGGTCGCTGCCGCTGTTTGTCTCTCCCGCCACGCTTATTCCGCGCCCGGACACCGAATGTCTGGTGGAGCAGGCGCTGGCGCGTTTGCCCGCTCAACCCTGTCGCATCCTCGATTTAGGCACCGGTACCGGTGCTATCGCCCTTGCGTTGGCCAGTGAACGGCCGGATTGCCATGTTACCGCCGTCGATCTGGTGCCGGATGCGGTTGCGCTGGCGCAGCGCAATGCCGGGCATTTAGGTATTCAGAATATAGAGATTGTGCAAAGCCGCTGGTTTAGCGCGCTGGCAGGAAAGCAGTTTGATCTCATCGTCAGTAATCCACCCTATATTGATGAGCAGGATCCGCATCTGGCGCAGGGCGATGTACGCTTTGAGCCATTGAGCGCACTGGTGGCCGCCGACGGCGGGCTTGCGGATTTACGCGCGCTAATTGACGAGGCGCGCCGCTTTATCCTGCCGGGCGGCTGGTTACTGCTGGAGCACGGCTGGCAACAGGGCGCGACTGTTCGCACACTGTTTAACGATTACGGCTGGCAGCAGGTGGCAACCTGTCGCGATTATGGCGGTAACGAGCGGGTGACCCTTGGGCAATGGACGCGGCAAGAGTGACGCAGAATGCATCTCTTTAACATCCTGATTATATTGCATTTGACCTGCGTCGCGCTGACCGTTAGCCTGTTTGTTTTACGCTTCTGGTGGCGCTGGTCCGGCAATTCTCGCCTCAACGCGCATTGGGTACGGGTGATCCCGCACCTGGTTGACACGCTATTACTGCTCAGCGGGGCCGCTTTAATGTGGGTAACAGGTTATTTGCCGTTTACTGCTAAAGGCGCATGGCTGACTGAAAAGCTGTTTGGCGTTATCATCTACATCGTTTTGGGTTTTATTGCGCTCGGGCGACATCGTCCGCGCAGCCAGCAAACCGGTTTTATCGCCTTTTTGCTGGGGCTGGTGGTGCTGTACATCATCATTAAACTCGCCGCCACAAAAGTACCGATACTGGGGTAAGACATGAGGTCGTTAGCTGATTTCGAATTTAACAACGCGCCATTATGCGACGGGATGATCCTTGTTACCGAGCTGATCCGCGATGATTTCTCTTCACAATTTGTCCAGGATGAACTGGACAATTTGCTCCGTCTGGCACGTGAAGAGATTGGTCAGGCAAAGCCTCAGGACTGGCAGCTGGAAAAACTTGTTGAGCTGTTTTATGGCGAATGGGGCTTTAAAGATAGCCGCGGCGTTTACCGTCTATCCGACGCGCTGTGGCTGGATAAAGTCCTGCAAAACCGTCAGGGCAGCGCCGTATCGTTGGGAGCGATTTTGCTGTGGGTGGCCGGTCAGCTGAATATTCCGCTCACACCGGTTATCTTCCCGACCCAGCTTATCCTGCGTGCCGAGTGGCTGGATGGCGAAATGTGGCTGATTAACCCGTTTAACGGCGATACGCTGGATGAGCACACGCTGGAAGTGTGGCTGAAAGGCAATATCAGCCCGGTTGCCGAACTGTTTAATGAAGATCTCGATGAAGCCGACAATGCCGAAGTGATCCGTAAGCTGCTGGATACGCTGAAGTCGGCGTTGATGGAAGAGCAGCAGATGGAGCTGGCCCTGCGCGTCAGCGAAGCACTGCTGCAGTTTAACCCGGAAGATCCTTACGAGATCCGCGACCGCGGGCTGATTTACGCCCAGCTGGAATGCGACCATGTGGCACTCAACGATCTGAGCTACTTTGTAGAGCAGTGCCCGGAGGATCCGATTAGCGAGATGATCCGCGCGCAGATCAATTCGATTGCGCATAAACAGATTACCCTGCATTAACGTTTTGTTCCGATTCACACTTGATAAGGCGATTTTATGAAACAAAAAGTGGTTAGCATTGGCGATATTAACGTCGCGAACGATCTGCCGTTTGTCCTCTTTGGGGGGATGAACGTGCTGGAATCCCGCGATTTAGCGATGCGCATTTGCGAACACTACGTCACCGTGACCCAAAAACTGGGCATCCCGTACGTGTTTAAAGCCTCTTTTGACAAAGCCAACCGTTCTTCCATCAAGTCCTATCGCGGACCGGGTCTGGAAGAGGGGATGAAAATTTTCCAGGAACTGAAACAGACCTTTGGGGTGAAAGTGATCACCGACGTCCATGAAGCGTCACAGGCGCAGCCGGTGGCCGACGTGGTTGATGTGATCCAGCTTCCGGCGTTCCTCGCTCGCCAGACCGATCTGGTTGAAGCGATGGCGAAAACCGGCGCGGTCATCAACGTGAAAAAACCGCAGTTTGTCAGCCCCGGCCAGATGGGCAATATCGTTGATAAATTCCGCGAAGGCGGCAATGACAAAGTGATTCTGTGCGACCGCGGCGCCAACTTCGGCTATGACAACCTGGTGGTTGATATGCTGGGCTTTGGCGTGATGAAGAAAGTCTCTAACAACTCACCGGTGATTTTCGACGTGACCCATGCGCTGCAGTGCCGCGACCCGTTTGGCGCGGCCTCCGGCGGCCGTCGTTCGCAGGTCACCGAGCTTGCGCGCGCGGGCATGGCAACCGGCCTTGCCGGGCTGTTTATTGAAGCGCATCCGGATCCGGACAACGCGAAATGCGACGGTCCTTCCGCGCTGCCGCTGGCGAAGCTTGAAGCGTTCCTGAAACAGATCAAAGCGATTGATGATTTAGTGAAAAGCTTCGACGAACTCGATACCGAGTAAGCAAACAAACCCCGCGCTGCGGGGTTTTTTTTAGGCCAGCTCAGGCAAATATGGTCATCAGATAGGCCGCAAACAGCGCCAGATGCGCCGCACCGTTAAGGACATTGGTACGACCGGTCGAAAAGGATATCTGGCACAGCGCCAGCGAGGCGACCATCACAATCATTTCCGGCGCTTCGAGGCCAAACACCAGACGATTGCCGGTTAACCAGGCAATCAATGTCACCACCGGCACCGTCAGCGAGATAGTGGCCAGTACCGAACCGAAGAACAGATTCATCGCCCGTTGGACCTGATTATTCAGCACCGCTTTTAACGCGCCCAGCCCTTCCGGCGAGAGAATCAGTAACGCCACCAGGAAACCGGTAAAGGCCACCGGCGCGTTCATTTCCGTCAGCAATGTCTCCAGCGGATGGGCATTCATTTTTGTTACGCCAATCACCGCGATCAAATGCACAATCAGCCATGCCGTATGCCACACATTGCCGTGGGCGGAGGGTTTACCATGATGCGGATCGTCATCGTCGCCCTCATCTTCATGTTCATAGACAAACAGGCTTTGGTGGGTTTTGGTCTGAATAAGCAGGAAGACGCCATACATGGCGGCGGAGATCAACGCTACCAGCAGCGACTGACCGATGGTGAAATTGGCGTCCGGCAGCGACATCGGGAAAACCAACACAATGATCGCCAGCGGGAACAGAGCTATCAAATACTGTTTAATGCCGAACAGGTTCATATACTGGGTCGCGAACTTACGCCCGCCAAGTAACAGCGAAAAACCCACCAGCCCGCCGGTGACGATCATGATGATCGAGTAGAGCGTGTCGCGCATTAATGTTGGCGCGGCATCGCCCGTCGCCATTAAGGCCGAAATCAGACTAACTTCAAGAATAACCACCGACAGGCTGAGGATCAGCGAACCGTAGGGCTCGCCCAGTCGATGGGCTAAAACGTCCGCGTGGCGCACCACGCTAAATGCGCTAAACAGGATCCCCACCAGCGCCAGGGCATTGATGCCAATCACCACCGGCAGCGACTGCGATTCTCCCCAGAACAGCAGTACGGCCAGTGCTAACAGCGGAAAAATAAGCGAAGACTCCTTATGACGGGTTTTAACCGTCTCGTGCGTTGTTGTCATTATGGTGTTCCATTATTGAGCAGGTGAATATGAGGTATTTATATATAAAGAGCGGCTATAAAATAGCAAAGATTGCGATTTATGTGGGGATTTTTACCCAGTTTTACCGTTATCTTTTCATTTTGTTATTAGTTCGCTGAAACTCTGTGTTTTACGCTATTTCGTGATGTTTTACATATAGATAAATTACAGTTTTATAATTAATTACCTTGCGCTGGCACAGCGGGCGTTTCTCGTCCAGGCTTACTTCTTTAAGCCAAAAGGAGCCGTAAGATGCCTTATAAATCGAAATCCGATCTGCCCGACAGCGTGCAGCATGTCCTGCCGGCGCACGCGCAGGAAATTTATAAAGAGGCGTTTAACAGCGCCTGGGATCAATATAAGGACAAAGAGGATCGCCGGGATGATGCCAGCCGCGAGGAGACCGCGCATCGCGTGGCCTGGGCAGCGGTAAAAAATGAGTATCAAAAAGGCGACGACGATAAGTGGCATAAAAAGAAATAACCCAGAGAAATTATGGCTTTTCGTAATTTATAGCTTTAATCGATGGATTGACGCTATTGCCAGCGGCCTGTGAATCTCATAAGGTCGTACTAAGCTGCGCTTAAAGCAGCATATGCCGGGAAGGCAGCAGTAAAGCAGTCGCAGGGAAGCAGGCAGTGGCGGAGGTAAAAGATGTTAACGCGTGATTTCTTGCGAACGGCGGATTGTAAAACGGCCTTTGGCGATATAGAAGAGTCCCTGCTGTGGTCGGCGGAGCAGCGAGCGGCGTCTCTTGCGGCGACGCTGGCGTGTCGCCCCGATGACGGCCCGGTGTGGATTTTTGGCTACGGTTCGCTGATGTGGAACCCGGCGCTGGAGTTTGTTGAATCCTGTACCGGTACGCTTACGGGCTGGCACCGGGCATTCTGCCTGCGCTTGACCGCCGGTCGTGGCACAACATGTCAACCCGGACGCATGCTGGCGTTAAAAGAGGGCGGTCGCACTACGGGCGTGGCGTATCGTTTGGCGGAAGAGAGCTTATTTGATGAGCTGACGCTGCTGTGGAAACGCGAAATGATCACCGGGTGTTATCTGCCAAGCTGGTGCAAACTCACCCTCGACGATGGCCGGTCCATTAATGCACTGGTGTTTATCATGGATCCGCGCCATGCCCTTTATGAATCTGATACGCGGGCGCAGACCATCGCGCCGCTGATTGCCGCCGCCAGCGGGCCGCTTGGCACCAATGCGCAATACCTTTTCTCCCTGGAGCAGGAGCTGATTAAGCTCGGTATGCAGGATGATTGTTTAAACGATCTGGTGGGGAAAGTGCGATTGCTGCTGGAAGGTGAAAAACCAGGCCCGGATCTGCAGCCTGGTTTTGCCTGCTAAGAGCCGTTATGCGGCAACGTAGCTGATCGAGTGCTCCAGCGACTGGCTGTGGCTATCGATCAGCACGCTCCACACGCCGCTGTATGGCACCGCTAAATAGGCGCTTGCGCGATTCTGTACGCTCAGAATATCGGTCTGCGCCTGGCGTTTCTCGCTCATCAAATGAATATGACAATTCTCCGAACAACGCACCACAACCGTATCGCCACCAAATAACTTCAGACTTGCTTTTACCACCGCCATCTTCATTAACCCCGTAGTTTTTTAACAACGCGATCCGTGCGGGAAGAGTCCTTAAGAGTGATATTGTTCACACTTTACTCACTGCATAACACCAAAGGGCAGGGGGAAGAATGCTGATTTTGATCAACTAATGACGTAACGATTAAACAAAAATGACATTGTGCGGCGGGGTAAGAAGACGGCGCGTAAAACCGTGGTTAAAACGCGCCTAAAGAAAATTAAATGCGGAAATGACCGGCGGTTTCAGCAAGCTCCGTCGCCTGCGAGCGCAGCGCTCCGGCGGCAGCGGTGGATTCCACCACCAGCTCGGCGTTTTGCTGCACCATACGGTCAAGATCGAGCACCGCATGGTTGATTTCCTGGATACCTTTCATCTGCTCGCTGGTGGCGACGGTAATCTCGCGCATAATCACCGACACGCTGTCGATGCTGTCGACGATCTCCGTCATGCTCTCGCCCGCCAGCCGCACGAAGCGGGAGCCGGTCGCCACGCTTTCGGTGGTCGAATCGATCAGCGTTTTGATCTCCTTCGCCGCCTGCGCGCTGCGGCTCGCCAGATTGCGCACTTCACCTGCGACCACCGCGAAACCGCGGCCCTGTTCGCCCGCGCGCGCGGCTTCCACCGAGGCGTTAAGTGCCAGGATATTGGTCTGGAACGCAATGCCATCAATCACGCTGGTAATGTCGCCGATTTTTGCCGACGCCACTTCAATCGACTGCATGGTATTAATCGCCTGCGTCACCACCTGACCGCCGCGTGAGGCTGCCTGCGAAGCCGCATGCGCCTGATCGTTAGCCTGTGCCGCCGCGTCCGTTGATTGCGCCACCGAAGCGGTGATCTGCTCAACGGCGCTGGCGGTGCCGCGCAGACTGGAAGCCGCCTGTTCCGTACGACCTGAGAGATCCTGGTTACCCGCCGCAATCTCCTGTGCCGCCAGCTGCACCGAACTGCTGGAGTCGCGCAGTTTCGCCATCACCACCGACAGCTTGTCGCTAAACGCGTTAAAAGCATGGGCTATCTGCGACACTTCGTCATTACCATCCACCGGCAAACGCTGGGACAGATCGTTGGTGCCGCTACTGATGGCGTTCATTGCATCGCGCACCGTCAGTAGCCGTTTCAGCATGGTCGACACCAGCCACTGCATTACGGCTCCGGCAATGACGACTAACACCACTAAAGACAAGGCAGAGACATGCAGCTGCGCGCGCAACCCGGCGGTAGAATCATCGCTATCAAGGGCCACCGCCAGCAGCCAGTTGGTGCCTTTAACCGGGCTCGCCAGCAAGGCTTTATCGTCACCGGCATAATAGCCATCGACCCGTTTCCCGGCACGCAGCTGGTCAAAGCTGACGCCGCTTATGACGTCGGTAAAAGGCTTAAGGGTTAATTTATCGTTAGCGGAGGCGATCACCGAACCGTCGCTCGCCAGCAGCATGCCGGTACTGTTCGGCGTGGGGCTGATACCGCGTACGTTGGCAACAACGCTATCCATCGACACGTCGCCTGCGACCACCGCTTTCAGCGTACCGTTCTCTTTGACCGGAACCGCGAATGTTACCACCAGCGCACCGGTGCTGGCGTCAACGTAAGGTGCGGTAACCACCGGCGCATCGGCCTTCACCACTTGCTGATACCACGGGCGAATGGTCGGGTCATAATCGGGCGGCACGCCGCCCGGATCGGAGAATTTCGCTGTTTTAGTGGCATAGCCCGCGTAAACGTTGATAAATCCCCCGGCGCGGGCGATCTGCGCGAAAACCGGTATTGGATCGTCGGTTAATGCCACGCTTTGCAGCGAGGCAATCATTGTCATTTTTGAAGAGACCCAGTCGGCAATCGCAATACTGTGGCTGGCACTGGTACTGGACAGAATATCCTGCTGAGTTTGCTGGCTGTGGTGGCTGGTAACCTGATAGTTAATAACGGTGTTAAGCAGTAATGCGCTGGCGAGACACCCCGCTGTTGCTGCGATAATACGGGACTTGATCGATCTGAACATAATTATAGTACCTGCTGTGTTGTCTTTAAGTGCTATCGGCAACACCGCAGGTAAACTTGACGACGTAACGCCGCCCATAAGAAAAATATATTACGTTCGCCGCAATATTAGAAAGTTAATACTTTATCCGCTGCCAGCGTCCACTGCGCCAGTTCAACAAGCGTACCGATTTCGACACCGTCAATTAGCGGCAGCGCGCTAATGCCGCGCCCGTCGGTGCAGGTTTTACACAATTTCACCGCCACGTTTTGCGCGGTAAGAATCTCCAGCATTTGCTGAATGTTGTAGCCCTCGGCGGGTTTCTGCCCGCGCAGCCCAGCGGTAACCGCGTCGGACATTAAAAACAACCGCAGGTCAATTTCACCCGCCTGCTCGCGCAGGGCAATGGCCAACCGCAAACTGTTAAACAGCGATTCGCTGCCGTAAGCTGCGCCGTTAGCGATAATGACTACCTTTTGCATCTTCATTCCTTGGATAAAAAGTGGTGCCGTCTATGCTACTGCGCCGTTGCGTCGGGCGAAAGCGATGGCGTAATAATTACTGACCAAAGCGGCCAATCAGCCCGGCGGCGGCAAGGGTATGGCCTTTCAGTTTGGCGAACAGATCATCACGCGTCAGCCCCTCGGGAAGCGTGGGCGGCAGGGAGGTAGCAATCAGCGTAAAAGTATAGTGATGCGCGCCGCTGCCCGGCGGTGGGCAAGGGCCGTGCCAGCGAAAATTCCCCGGCGTGTTTTTCCCGCCGGTAAAGCCTTTACCGTCGCGCAGATCGTTTTGCCCGAAGCCGGTTGCCGACGGGGGAATGTTGTAAGCCACCAGGTGCGTCACCCCAAGCCCGTTTGCGCCTTCGGGATCGTGAACCACCAGCGCGAAGCTTTTTGTTTCGGCAGGGGGATTGTTCCACACCAGCGAAGGCGACAAATTTTCACCGGTGCAGTTCGGGTTATTGCTGGCGTTACCGGCGAATTTTTTCTCCATCAATGCGTTATCGGAAAAAGCCGGGGATTGCAGGGTAAAAAGCGCGTTCGCGCCGCTTTGCGCGGCGTAAAACAACATCGCACTCGCAAAAAGTTTGTACGTTATGTTCATAAGGACGCTCCGCTGTGTAGTGCATTAACTGTAGTGCAGCGCGGGGCAGGGATAAGGTTTTTCCTGATATTTTGTCTATCGCTGTTAAGGGCAGGTAAAACCGTTAAACTTAACAGTATGAATTATTCTCTTCTCACCCTCCTGCTGTTGTCACTGGTCAGCGGCGTCGCCGGTGCCCGGCAAAACAGCTTCGTTCAGCAAGCGGAAAACCCCTTCGATAATGACGGTGACGGTCTACCGGATCTCGGTATGGCCGCGGAAACGGGCGCGCAGGAGAAGCATTTTGCTGAGATGGCGAAAGCCTTTGGCGAGGCCAGCATGACCGATAATGGCCTGACGGCCGGTCAGCAGGCGCGACAGTTTGCCTTTGGCAAGCTGCGGGATGTGGTGAGTGAAGAAGTGAATCAGCACGTTGAATCCTGGCTCTCGCCGTGGGGCAGCGCCACGGTCGATCTGAAAGTGGACAACGAGGGCGGATTTACCGGCAGTCATGGCGACTGGTTTGTCCCGCTGCAGGACAATCATCACTATCTGACCTGGAGCCAGCTTGGCTTAACACAGCAGGATGCCGGACTGGTGGGGAACGTGGGGGTAGGTCAGCGTTGGGTGGCCGGTGACTGGCTGCTGGGTTACAACACCTTTTACGACAATTTAGTAGAGGAAAACCTCGGTCGCGCCGGATTGGGAGCAGAAGCCTGGGGCGAATATCTGCGCTTTTCCGCTAACTACTATCAGCCGGTAAATAGCTGGGAGTACCAAAACGCGACGCTGCAGCAGCGCATGGCGCGGGGCTATGATGTTACGGCGCAGGCGCGCTTACCTTTTTATCAGCAGCTCAATACCAGCGTCAGCGTCGAGCAATATTTTGGTGACAGCGTTGATCTGTTTGATACCGGTACCGGTTATCGCAATCCTGTGGCCGTTAAGCTGGGGGTGAATTATACACCCGTGCCGCTGGTGACCTTGACCGCCGAACATAAGCAGGGGGAAAACGGCGTCAGTCAAAACGATTTAGGCCTGAAATTGAATTATCGCTTTGGCGTACCGCTGGCAAAACAGCTCTCCGCCAGTGAAGTGGCCGGGAGCCGCTCGCTGCGCGGTAGCCGTTATGACAGCCCGACGCGCAACAACGCGCCGGTGTTTGAGCATCGTCAGCGTAAAACGTTGTCGGTATTCCTTGCCACACCGCCGTGGGATTTACAGCCCGGCGAGACGGTGGCGCTGAAGCTGCAAATTAACAGCATCCACGGCGTGCGTTCAATAACCTGGCAGGGCGATACGCAGGCATTAAGCCTGACGCCGCCTGCCAACGGACGCAGTAGCGAAGGCTGGACGCTAATTATGCCGCGCTGGAATAGCGATGAGGGAGCAACAAACAGCTGGACGCTGTCGGCGCTGGTAGAAGATGAAAAAGGGCAGCGTGTTGAATCAAATACCATCGAACTGAAGCTGACGGAGCCGGTGGTTCCGCCAGCCGATTACAGCCAGCCGGGCTGGTCGCTGCCAGCCTCGTTGCCTTAGAAAATGCGTTCCTGATGTACCCAGACGGCGGCTTCGACGCGGGATTTAAGCTTCATTTTCTTCAGCATATGCTTAACGTGCACTTTCACCGTGCTTTCGGTGATATCCAGCCGGCGGGCGATCATTTTGTTCGGCAACCCCTGGGCAATCAGCTTGAGAATGTCGCGTTCGCGCGGCGTCAGCTGCGTGATATCGCGATCGGTAGTGGCGCGGTTAGCGCGCAGGCTTGCGGCCAGTACCGGGGTAAGGGCTTCGGAAAGCACCATTTCCCCGGCGGCGGCCTGCTGCAGCGCTTTGAGCAGATCTTCCGGCTCCATATCCTTCAGCAGGTAGCCGTCCGCGCCGCGTTTCAGCGCGGTGACCACATCTTCTTCATGGTTAGAAACGCTAAACACAACCACCCGCCCGGAGAGGCTCTTTTCACGCAGTTTATCCAACGTCTCCAGCCCGTTCATCCCCGGCATATTCAGATCCAGCAAAATCAGATCCGGGTCCAGCGCTTCCGCCAGTTCAATGCCTTGCTCCCCGTTGCTGGCTTCGCCGACCACGGTGATATCGTGGGCCATGCTAATCAACTGCTTCACGCCGGTGCGCAGCATTGGATGGTCGTCGATCAGCAGAATGGTTGCCGGATCCTGATTACTCATGGGTATCTCCTTGCATGGATGAGACAAATGTCTCTGGGATAAACGTAACGACGACCTCGGTACCGCCCGATGCTCCGGGACGAACCAGGCAATCGCCGCGCAGGCTTTGCGCGCGGTCACGCATAATTATCAATCCATAATGGTTGGTCCTTTCAGCATTCCCCGGGATGCCGCAGCCGTTATCGGCGACGCGCAAAATAACCCGCTTTTCCTGCTGGTGCACTGCGACGCTGACCGCGGTAGCGCCGGAGTGTTTTAATGCATTGCTTAGCGCCTCGCGGGCGATTTGCAACAGGTGAATCGCCTGATGCGCAGGCACCAGCCGAGGAGGAAGCTGGTAATCCAGACGCACCTGAAAACCGAAACGGCCGCTGTACTCCTGGCAACTGGACTCCAGCGCCGGACGCAGCCCTGGTTCGGTCAGTTGTAAACGAAACGTGGTAAGCAGTTCACGCAGCTGTGCCCATGAGGTATTCAGCTCATTGCGGATCTGCCCGAGCAATTGCTGGCTATTTGGCGGCAACGCATCGCCCTGCATTTGCAGGCAGCTGACCTGCATTTTCATACAGGAGAGGGACTGGGCGATAGAGTCGTGCAGTTCGCGGGCAATCGTGGCGCGCTCTTCCATCACCATCAACTGCTGCTGGCGATCCTGATGCCTGTCCAGCGCAAGGGTGGCAGTGATCTGCTCGACCAGCGTATCCACCAACTGCTGCTGGTCGTGGCTCAAATGGCGTCCCGGCGGCAGTTTCGCTAACAGCAAACCGTACTGCATATGCGCATCCGCCAGCCGCCATTTCAGCGTGGTGCCGCCCGCGGTAGATTCGTTTAGGATGCCGTTGCGTGGGCATAAATGGCAGCCTTTGTCATCACAGCTGAGATCGGACTGGCAGCTAAAATCCTGATGATTTTCTTCATCTTCCAGATCGTAAACCCGTAGCTCGATATCATGCAGCAGGGTTAAATTCTTTAAACCGTTAAGCACCGGGGAAAGACGTTCGCACATCGGGATACGCGAATGCAGCCGGTGGTTGGCCTGCCATAAAAAGGAGAGGATCTGGTTTTTTTGCTCAAGCCCGGCGGTCTTCTCCTGCACCCGTTGTTCAAGCACTGCGTAGCTTTCACCCAGTTCAGCAGACATATTATTTAGCGCCTCGCCAAGGGTTGCCATCTCATTACGGCCATTAATCTGCGCGCGCTGGGTGAAATCACGTTGGCTGACGGCGCGCGCCATGCTTAATAACTGCTGCCACGGACGGAGTAGACGAGCCCGCAACCACACCACGGCAAACAGCAACAACAGGCCCATCACAATGACCATTGAGCGCTGCATGATGACCACCTGTTCAATGCGGTATTCAGTGCTGCGGTCAAAAGAGGTCACCAGATTGTCGATGCGCCCGACGAAAATAGCGATGGTGTCGGCCACTTCAGCCGGTTGATGGGCATTTTTTATCGCCGGAATTACCTCGGTGTGCCAGTAGTTTTGCAGCGCGTTGAGCTGTGCTTGCTGGCCGTCACGGGTGGCAGCCTGCGCCAGATCCGTGCTGAACGCCGTATACTCCATTTCATCCAGCAGATACTGCTCGTGAGCGTCGAGCGGAATAGCCGACAGCAGGCGATAGCTCTGCATCCGCAGTGAACCGGCTTTGTTAATGGCATGGGCACTGCCCTGAATGCCATGCACCAGCCAGCCGGAAATTGCCATGCCCGTTACGCCGATCACCGTCGACAGCAGCATCAATAACGCCAGTTGGTTAACCAGCGAGATCGGCGAAAAAAGGCGTTTTAACATACGGTTTCAGGCTCCTCGGCCGCCAGGGGGCGGATGGCGCTATTGTCAGACATCCTCAGGGGTATACCCATACCCCTAAAGGACTACCTCTTTATTGCCAGTGAGTCGACATCAATGGGCACATTCTGAGTACAGCAGGTCAGGGTCGTGAAAAACCACACCTTTTTTGCCGGTAATCGCTACTCACAAATGAGCATGGTTATTTTTTGCCCGGCAACTGAGCCGCTTTTCCTTTGATTTATATCAACTTAACTGGCGCTGTAGAAACTAATGTGGCTGCATCAAACCGAACTACAGAGGTGTATATGCAGCACTCAACCATTACGGATAAAAGTTCGTCAGAGCGGGTTATTACCGACTGGCGTCCTGAAGATCCTGCTTTCTGGCAACAACAGGGTCATAAAATTGCGAGCCGCAATTTATGGATTTCCGTGCCCTGTCTTCTTCTGGCGTTCTGCGTATGGATGCTTTTTAGCGCAGTGGCCGTCAACCTTCCGAAAGTGGGCTTCCAGTTTACCACCGACCAACTGTTTATGCTGACCGCATTGCCTTCCGTTTCCGGCGCGCTGTTACGCGTACCTTACTCCTTTATGGTGCCGGTATTCGGCGGTCGTCGCTGGACTGCCTTCAGCACCGGGATCCTGATTATTCCCTGCGTCTGGCTCGGCTTTGCCGTCCAGGATCTCAGTACGCCGTTTAGTACCTTTATCATTATTTCGCTGCTGTGCGGTTTTGCCGGCGCTAACTTCGCCTCCAGTATGGCCAATATCAGCTTCTTTTTTCCCAAACAGAAGCAGGGCGGCGCGCTCGGGATCAACGGCGGGTTCGGTAATCTCGGCGTCAGCGTGATGCAGTTGTTAGCGCCGCTGGCGATCTCCTTTTCCATTTTTGCTGCCTTTGGCGGTACCGGCGTTGCACAGCCTGACGGCTCAATGCTGTATCTGGAAAATGCCGCCTGGGTGTGGGTGCCGTTACTGGCGGTATTTACCCTGGCAGCCTGGTTTGGCATGAACGAACTGGCGACATCGAAAGCGTCCCTTAGCGCGCAGCTGCCGGTGTTGAAGCGTTCCCACCTGTGGATCATGAGCTTCCTATACCTGGCGACCTTCGGTTCGTTTATCGGCTTCTCCGCCGGGTTTGCCATGTTGTCGAAAACCCAGTTCCCTAACGTGCAAATCCTGCATTTCGCCTTCTTTGGTCCGCTGGTAGGCGCGCTGGCGCGCTCGGCAGGCGGCGCCATCTCTGACCGTCTGGGCGGAACGCGCGTCACGCTGGTCAACTTTATGGTGATGGCTTTGTTCAGTGCTTTACTGTTCCTCACCTTACCGACAGATGGCGAAGGCGGTAATTTCATCGCATTCTTCGGCGTTTTCCTGATGCTGTTCCTGACGGCCGGGCTGGGGAGTGGATCCACCTTCCAGATGATTTCGGTGATTTTCCGCAAAATGGCCATGGAACGAGCGAAGAAAAACGGTGGTACCGAGAGCGATGCAATGCGCGAAGCGGCTACGGAAACCGCGGCGGCGCTCGGCTTCATCTCAGCCATTGGTGCCATTGGTGGTTTCTTTATTCCTAAAGCATTCGGCACGTCACTAGCGTTAACCGGCTCTCCGGCCGGCGCGATGAAAGTGTTTCTGGTGTTCTATATTGCCTGCGTGGCTATCACATGGGCGATATACGGGCGTAAAAAACAATAAGAGTAAATTGTTGATTATCCTTGCGCGGTGCATACCGCGCTTTTTTTATCCCTTTATTAGTTACAACATACTTTGAAGCGGCCGACCCTGCCTGCTGCCCAAACCACTGTGACAGCCATCACTTAGCAGAGACATCTACCCCTTAATACCTCTGTCCGGTTAATTTTTGGTGTTTTTTTACGTTTTTATGAATAAAAACATTATATTTCAATTGGTTATAAAGTAAAAATCAGTAACTCTTTGTGGGTACTCCATTCGTGAGGCAGTAAAAGGATGCTTTTGCGGCTTGATCATCATCAATTCTCGAACGCCTGACGGGGTTTAACGTCGCGACAAATGCAGCAATGTCGATTTACCAAGAGAGCCAGACAGGCTCCAACAGGAGAACCCCGATGAGTAAATTCCTGGACCGGTTTCGCTACTTCAAACAGAAAGGCGAAACCTTTGCCGAAGGGCACGGCCAGCTCTTAAACACCAACCGGGACTGGGAGGATGGATACCGCAGCCGCTGGCAGCACGATAAAGTCGTGCGCTCCACCCACGGCGTAAACTGTACCGGCTCATGCAGCTGGCAGATTTTCGTAAAAAATGGCCTGGTTACCTGGGAAACCCAGCAGACTGACTATCCGCGTACCCGTCCGGATATGCCGAACCACGAACCGCGTGGCTGCCCGCGCGGTGCCAGCTACTCCTGGTATCTCTATAGCGCCAACCGTCTGAAATACCCGTTGATGCGTAAGCGCCTGATCAAACTCTGGCGCGAAGCGAAAGCGCAGCATAGCGATCCGGTTAACGCCTGGGCGTCGATTATTGAAGATGCCGATAAAGCGAAAAGCTTCAAACAGGCGCGCGGTCGCGGTGGTTTTGTCCGCTCCTCATGGCAGGAAGTGAACGAACTGATTGCGGCATCGAACGTCTATACCGTCAAAACCTACGGCCCGGACCGCGTGGCGGGTTTCTCGCCGATCCCGGCAATGTCGATGGTCTCTTACGCTTCCGGTGCGCGTTACCTCTCGCTGCTCGGCGGAACCTGCCTGAGTTTCTACGACTGGTATTGCGATTTACCACCTGCTTCGCCGCAAACCTGGGGCGAGCAGACCGACGTGCCGGAATCCGCCGACTGGTACAACTCCAGCTATATCATCGCCTGGGGCTCTAACGTTCCGCAGACCCGTACCCCGGATGCCCACTTCTTTACCGAAGTGCGCTACAAAGGGACCAAAACCGTGGCGGTAACGCCAGATTACGCAGAAATCGCCAAGCTGTGCGATCTGTGGCTGGCACCGAAGCAGGGCACCGATGCGGCAATGGCGATGGCCATGGGCCACGTGATGCTGCGCGAATTCCACCTCGATAAACCGAGCCAGTACTTTACCGATTACGTACGTCGTTATACCGACATGCCGATGCTGGTGATGCTCGAAGAGCGTGACGGTTACTACGCCGCCGGTCGTATGCTGCGTGCCGCCGATCTGGTCGATGCGCTGGGTCAGGAAAACAACCCGGAATGGAAAACCGTCGCTCACGACAGTGAAGGCAACCTGACCGTACCGAACGGCTCTATCGGCTTCCGCTGGGGCGAAAAAGGTAAATGGAACCTTGAGCAACGCGACGGCAGCAATGGCGCGG
The DNA here is from genome assembly GCF_000814905.1 of Enterobacter sp. Bisph1. GTDB lineage: Bacteria > Pseudomonadota > Gammaproteobacteria > Enterobacterales > Enterobacteriaceae > Kosakonia. The sequence continues at coordinate 5,930 of NZ_JXAG01000035.1, read as the reverse complement.
ATGTTGAGCTGAACCTGAGCCTTCTCGGCAAACATGACGATATCGCGCAGGTTGGCTTCCCCTATTTTGGCGGTGATAACACCGAGCATTTCGCCGGGGTAAAACTCGACAATGTACTGATGCACAAACTGCCGGTGAAACGTGTGCAGCTCGCCGACGGCTCCAGCGTGCTGGTGGCAACCGTCTACGATCTGACCATGGCGAACTACGGCCTCGATCGCGGTCTCGGTGATGAGAACTGCGCGACCCGTTATGACGAAATTAAAGCTTATACGCCAGCCTGGGCGGAGAAAGTGACCGGCGTTGCCCAGTCACAAATTATCCGTATCGCCCGCGAATTCGCCGATAACGCCGACAAAACCCATGGCCGTTCGATGGTCATCATCGGCGCGGGGATGAACCACTGGTATCACCTCGATATGAACTACCGCGGCATTATCAATATGCTGATCTTCTGCGGTTGCGTGGGTCAAAGCGGCGGCGGCTGGGCGCACTATGTCGGCCAGGAAAAACTGCGTCCGCAAACCGGCTGGCAGCCGCTGGCGTTCGCCCTCGACTGGCAGCGTCCGGCGCGTCATATGAACAGTACCTCGTACTTCTATAATCACTCCAGCCAGTGGCGTTATGAGACGGTGACGGCGCAGGAGTTTCTTTCACCGTTAGCGGACAAATCCCGCTATACCGGGCATCTGATCGACTTTAACGTCCGTGCTGAGCGTATGGGCTGGCTGCCGTCTGCACCGCAGTTGGGCACCAACCCGCTGCGTATTGCCGCCGAAGCGGAAAAAGCAGGCATGAGCGCGGTGGATTACACGGTGAAATCCCTGAAAGAGGGATCGCTCCGTTTCGCGGCGGAACAGCCGGAAAACGGCAAAAACCATCCGCGTAACCTGTTTATCTGGCGTTCCAACCTGCTGGGTTCTTCCGGTAAAGGTCACGAGTTTATGCTCAAGTACCTGCTGGGCACCGAACACGGTATTCAGGGGAAAGATCTCGGTAAACAGGGCGGCGTGAAACCGGAAGAGGTGGAGTGGCACGATAACGGTCTCGACGGCAAACTGGATCTGGTGGTCACTCTCGACTTCCGTCTCTCCAGTACCTGCCTCTATTCGGATATCGTACTGCCAACCGCGACCTGGTATGAAAAAGACGATATGAATACTTCGGATATGCATCCGTTTATTCATCCGCTTTCTGCTGCTGTCGATCCGGCATGGGAATCGAAAAGCGACTGGGAAATTTATAAAGGCATCGCCAAATCCTTCTCGGAAATCTGCGTCGGACACTTGGGTAAAGAGACCGATGTCGTGACGCTGCCAATCCAGCACGACTCTGCTGCCGAACTGGCGCAGCCGCTGGGGGTGAAAGACTGGAAAAAAGGCGAGTGTGAGCTGATCCCTGGTAAAACCGCGCCGCACATTATTCCGGTGGAACGCGACTACCCGGCCACCTATGAGCGCTTTACCTCTATCGGTCCGCTGATGGAGAAAATCGGCAACGGTGGCAAAGGCATCGCGTGGAATACCCAGAGCGAAATGGATCTGCTGCGTAAGCTGAACTACACCAAAGCGGACGGTCCGGCGAAAGGCCAGCCGATGCTCAATACCGCCATTGATGCTGCAGAGATGATCCTGACGCTGGCACCGGAAACCAACGGTAGCGTAGCGGTAAAAGCCTGGGCTGCCCTCAGCGAATTTACCGGCCGCGACCATACCCATCTGGCGACCAATAAGCAGGAAGAGAAGATTCGCTTCCGCGATATTCAGGCCCAGCCGCGCAAGATTATCTCCAGCCCAACCTGGTCAGGTCTGGAAGATGAACATGTTTCTTACAACGCCGGTTACACCAACGTTCACGAGCTGATTCCATGGCGTACGCTCTCCGGCCGCCAGCAGCTGTATCAGGATCATCAGTGGATGCGTGACTTTGGTGAAAGCCTGCTGGTTTACCGTCCGCCGATCGATACCCATTCGGTTAAAGAAGTCATGGGCGTGAAATCTAACGGCAATCCGGAAAAAGCGCTCAACTTCCTGACGCCGCACCAGAAATGGGGCATTCACTCGACCTACAGCGATAACCTGCTGATGTTGACGCTGGGACGCGGTGGTCCGGTGGTGTGGATGAGCGATAAAGACGCCAAAGAGATCGGCATTGAAGATAACGACTGGATTGAAGTCTTTAACGCCAACGGTGCGCTGACCGCCCGTGCGATTGTCAGCCAGCGTGTGCCGGCCGGGATGACCATGATGTACCACGCGCAGGAACGTATTGTGAACCTGCCGGGCTCAGAAATTACCGGGCAGCGCGGCGGGATCCATAACTCCGTCACCCGTATTACCCCAAAACCGACCCATATGATCGGCGGCTATGCCCAGCTGGCTTATGGCTTTAACTACTACGGCACGGTGGGTTCCAACCGCGATGAGTTCGTAGTGGTACGTAAGATGAAGAACATTAACTGGTTGGATGGCGAAGGCAATGACCAGGTACAGGAGAGCGCAAAATGAAAATTCGTTCACAAGTCGGCATGGTGCTGAATCTCGATAAGTGCATCGGCTGTCATACCTGTTCCGTGACCTGTAAAAACGTCTGGACCAGTCGTGAAGGTATGGAATATGCCTGGTTTAACAACGTCGAAACCAAACCGGGCACCGGCTTCCCAACCAACTGGGAAGACCAGGAAAAATGGAAGGGCGGCTGGATCCGCAAAATCAACGGCAAACTGCAGCCACGCATGGGTAACCGCGCGCTGCTGCTGGGTAAAATCTTCGCCAACCCGCATATGCCGGAAATCGACGATTACTACGAACCTTTTGATTTCGATTACCAGAACCTGCATAACGCGCCGGAAAGCAAACATCAGCCGATTGCCCGCCCGCGCTCGCTGATCACCGGTCAGCGGATGGACAAAATCACCGCCGGCCCGAACTGGGAAGACGATTTAGGCGGTGAGTTCGACAAGCTGAGCAAAGATAAAAACTTCGAGAACATGCAGAAGGCGATGTACGGCCAGTTCGAAAACACCTTTATGATGTATTTGCCGCGCCTGTGCGAACACTGCCTGAATCCGGCCTGTGTTGCGACCTGCCCGAGCGGTGCAATCTACAAGCGTGAAGAAGATGGCATTGTGCTGATCGATCAGGATAAATGCCGCGGCTGGCGCATGTGCGTTACCGGCTGCCCGTACAAAAAAATCTACTTCAACTGGAAAAGCGGTAAATCCGAGAAGTGCATCTTCTGTTACCCACGTATCGAAGCGGGCATGCCGACAGTCTGTGCGGAAACCTGCGTGGGTCGTATTCGCTACCTCGGCGTGCTGCTGTATGACGCAGATGCAATTGAGAATGCTGCCAGCACCGAAAACGAGAAAGATCTCTACCAGCGTCAGCTGGATGTGTTCCTCGATCCGAATGACCCGGCGGTGATCGCTCAGGCGCTGGCTGATGGCGTGCCGCAGAGCGTTATCGATGCGGCGCAAAAATCCCCGGTTTACAAAATGGCGATGGACTGGAAGCTGGCGCTGCCGCTGCACCCGGAATACCGCACGCTGCCGATGGTCTGGTATGTGCCGCCTCTGTCACCGATCCAGTCTGCTGCTGACGCGGGTGAGCTGGGCAGCAACGGTATCCTGCCGGATGTCGATAGCCTGCGCATTCCGGTGCAATTTCTTGCCAACCTGCTGACCGCCGGTGATACCGCTCCGGTGCTGCTGGCCCTTAAACGTATGCTGGCGATGCGCCACTTCAAACGTGCGGAAACCGTTGACGGCGTGGAAGATACCCGCGCGCTGGAAGAAGTCGGTCTGACGAAAGCCCAGGCGCAGGAGATGTACCGCTATCTGGCGATTGCCAACTACGAAGACCGTTTCGTGGTGCCGTCGAGCCACCGTGAGCTGGCGCGTGAAGCCTTCCCGGAGAAAAGCGGTTGTGGCTTTAGCTTCGGTGATGGCTGCCACGGCTCGGACAGCAATTTCAACCTGTTCAACAGCCGCCGCATCGATGCGGTAGATGTAACAGTGAAAACGGAGCCGCACCCATGATTGAACTGGTGGTTATTTCCCGCTTACTCGAATACCCGGATGCTGCCTTATGGCAGCATCAGCAGGAGGTTTTCGATGCGCTGGCGGCCGGTGAAAATCTGGCGCAGTCAGACGCCCGGCAGATTGGTGAGTTTCTGCGTCAGTTGACATCTCAGGATCTGCTCGATGCGCAAGCGAACTACAGCGAGCTGTTTGACCGTGGTCGCGCGACGTCGCTGCTGCTGTTTGAACATGTGCATGGCGAATCCCGCGACCGCGGCCAGGCGATGGTCGATCTGCTGGCGCAGTACGAACGCCACGGTTTAGCGCTTGACAGCCGTGAGCTGCCGGATCATCTGCCGCTTTATCTGGAGTATCTGGCGCAGCTGCCACACGCCGAGGCGATTGGCGGTTTACAGGATATCGCGCCGATTCTGGCGCTGTTAAAAGCGCGTTTAGCCCAGCGTGAAAGTCGTTATGCGGCGCTGTTCGACGCGCTGTTATCCCTGGCGAATACCCAGGTGGATGACACGCAGGTGGCTGAGAAAATCGCTGGTGAAGCGCGCGATGATACGCCGCAGGCGCTGGATGCCGTGTGGGAAGAAGAGCAGGTGAAATTCTTCGCCGAACAGGGCTGCGGTGAATCTGATATCACCGCGCACCAGCGTCGCTTTGCGGGCGCCGTCGCGCCGCAGTATCTGAATATCACAACAGGAGGAGAGCGCTAATGCACTTCCTTAATATGTTCTTCTTTGATATCTACCCGTACCTCGCCGGAGCCATTTTTTTGATTGGCAGCTGGCTGCGCTATGACTACGGTCAGTACAGCTGGCGAGCAGGTTCCAGCCAGATGCTGGATCGCAAAGGGATGACGCTGGCCTCGAACCTGTTCCATCTTGGTATTCTGGGTATCTTTGCCGGCCACTTCCTCGGGATGTTAACGCCGCACTGGATGTATGAATCCTTCCTGCCGATTGAAGTGAAGCAGAAGATGGCGATGATTGGCGGCGGTGCCAGCGGCGTACTGTGCCTTGTCGGCGGTCTGCTGCTGCTGAAACGTCGTCTGTTTAACCCGCGTATTCGTGCCACCTCAACGGCGGCGGACATTCTGATTATGTCCCTGCTGATGGTGCAGTGTACGCTGGGCCTGCTGACCATTCCTTTCTCTGCGCAACATATGGATGGTAGCGAAATGATGAAGCTGGTGGCCTGGGCGCAGTCGGTGGTGACCTTCCACGTTGGCGCATCTGAACATCTTAATGGCGTGGCTTTTATCTACCGCGTGCATCTGGTGCTGGGCATGACGCTGTTTGTGCTGTTCCCCTTCTCGCGACTGGTGCATATCTGGAGCGCGCCGGTTGAATATCTGACGCGCAAATATCAGATAGTTCGCGCACGTCGCTGATAACGAAAAACCCCGCGCTGCGGGGTTTTTTATGGGCGCGAAGGGCAGTTTGCCGACGCGCTTTTTTTGTTTGTTAAACGCTGAAATGTGTCCTTCGGCAGTTAGCAGGACTATCCCACCACAGGTTATCTGTTAGGTATTCAACGCACATTTAAATGCAGGTAAGAGAGATTTGAAAAGGACGTACGGATTAATTTAAGAAGATGTTGGTGGGGGAAGGATGATTCGGCGCTAAAGCGCCTCACCCTTCGGGTCGTTGCCTGCGGCAACGCTCTCTCGCTACGCTCGAGTCGAACCTTGGTCGAAGGTTCTCGTCCTTCCCCGATCGGCGGTTTATACAATTAAGAGAGATTCGAAAAGGAAGTACGGATTAATCTAAGAAGATGGTGGTGGGGGAAGGATGATTCGGCGCTAAAGCGCCTCACCCTTCGGGTCGTTGCCTGTGGCAACGCTCTCTCGCTACGCTCGAGTCGAACCTTAGTCGAAGGTTCTCGTCCTTCCCCGAAC
>NZ_JXAG01000034.1 GCF_000814905.1 Enterobacter sp. Bisph1 | reverse complement strand
ATTTCTCCAGGTCCGGCCATAATCCTTCGAGGCCAGAATCCCGCTGACGGTGTAATCGGTAATGGCGATGTATTGCTCAGAGGGATGGACAAATTTGCCGGTGAAGAGACGGTAAAACTGGCTTGCCACTTCACTGCGAATACCCCGGCGGGTATCGATAAACCACAACGCACCTTCACAGTTCCAGCCCTTTAACTCCAGCGTCCGGTGCTCATCAAAGCGATAAACAACCTGCACCGGAGGCTCTGCGGCCATTGCCTGCCAGCAAGCCATACCTGTAAGAATCAGCGTTAATCTGGACCATTTCATCATTATGCATTCCTTTTTCTGAGAGGGGCTTGGGCGGGAGCGGTCTCGAAGCTGGCAACGGGTGGCATATCCCATTGCAGTAAACGACCGAGCATAGTCACCGCTCTTCATTAGCACGCCTGCCAGGTATCCCTCACCAGTCCATCGACTATTCCAGTCCCGCATCGGGATTACACCGCATATGATCCCATCCCTTATAGTCCTTGACCTCGGGAACCCGGCTCGGCAGATTCTGCCAGTTGGTTTTCAGCCCGGCAGTGAGATTTTTCAGCTCAGTTATCCACACATACTGCATACCCCAGGCCGAGCCTGGGGATTCAGGTCGGATATGGTGCTTGTCGCCGAAATAGCTGTCCACATAGTGAATTCCCGGCCCGCCTTTAGCCAGGCGCGGATCGTCAAAGGGCAGTGAACTCAGATAAAGCGAGCCATCCTTCATTTGCATAAACCCCTGGTTATTGACGACCGTAAATGATTCCACCTCCTCCTTTCTGGGATGATCCAGCGTGAGCGGATTTCTCCAGGTCCGGCCATAATCCTTCGAGGCCAGAATCCCGCTGACGGTGTAATCGGTAATAGCGATATACTGCTCAGAGGGATGGACAAATTTGCCGGTGAACAGACGGTAAAACTGGCTTGCCACTTGACTGCGAATACCACGCCGGGTATCGATAAACCACAACGCGCCTTCACAGTTCCAGCCCTTTAACTCAAGGGTCCGGTGCTCATCAAAGCGATAAACAACCTGCACCGGAGGCTCTGCGGCCATTGCCTGCCAGCAAGCCATACCTGTAAGAATCAGCGTTAACCCTGACCATTTCATCATTATGCATTCCTTTTCGTGAGAGGGGCTTGGGCGGGAACGGTCTCGAAGCTGGCAACGGGTGGCATATCCCATTGCAGTACCGGGATGGCCGTCATGCTGTGAGGAGGTACTGCGCCGGTTTCAATTTCCCATCGATTTCGGGGGCTTGGCTGCACTGCATTTTTAGGCATACCGTATTCGTTTACGACGCCAAACTCTCCGGTGGGCAAAACCTCATCGGGCCTATTCATATATATTTTTGTATCCGCAAAGGGAAGCTGCCCTGTCCGGTAATAGGTGTAGGTGTCTGAGTCCGTCTGCCAGGAACGCCAGTCAGCAAGCTCCAGTAATTCGTTCCAAAAGTTACCGTGCTGATAGTCAAATGAACGGCATGTACCCACGGCCAGATCGTAGGCCATCGCTAACTCAGGGGCTTTATCCGACATGACGATGGATGAATGCTGGCTGTAGGTAAGGAAGTTTTCCGCACTAAACTCCTTCTCCAGTTCAATGTCACTTTTCTTTCGCCATACCTCCATCATCGGTTTTTCTTTCGTGCCGCTCACCCGGCCTTTACGAAAGTCAACGCGGTAAAAGTTCCGCAGCTCAGTGATCTCCTCATCCGTTAATTCATGCCCGAAAGGCAGGCTGATATATTTGGGAATACGGGGCAATGGGTGTCTTTCAAATACCATTTTATCCCGCTCACTTGCATTAGCGGCTCGTGTAGACTTCTGAATGTGCACATCATTACCTGACACTTTGCCCTGATACGGGCGAGCCTGTGTCTCCGGTTTGGTCAGGTCAGGTTGTCCCATCAGCGTGAAGACGAATTTCTCCGGCAGTTCAGCACCATTCACCACGACATCGTAGTAATTCCACGGCGCATTCACGACCGGTGAGTACCAGTAGTCCTCGATTTCCTTACGCGGCAGGCGAAACGGTTTGCCGTCAGGTGCATTGCCGACTTCGCTGTTCTGATAAAACACGCGCTGACGAAGATTAGGTATGGTCGATGCTATATTTTCCGGGATGCCGCGCCAGCCAAACCCCTGAATAGGCCACAGAGAAACTGTGGCGTCATTAGGGCAGAAATAGTTGTACACCAGACCACAGTTATTGCGCTGATTAAGCGGCGAGTCATACCAGGCACTGTTCAATTCTCGTCTGGGCAGCGTCATTTCATTGAGCATTATCTGTTGCTCCTCACTGCTGACCACTGCAACCGGAGAGGCGTCATAGCGTTTGTTCTGTGCCATCAAATGACAGAAGTTTTTGAACGTCTGCTGTCGGGCTTCATCAGTCTGTTGATGACCGGGCTGACCCTCCTCAAGGAGGCGGCATTCCAGGGAGTAAGGGGAGTGATTGAGGATGGTGCAATCGGCAGGATCTCGTCCTTCCTGTTTAACAATCATATTCGCCAGCATCGTCACAATCGTCCCCTGCGAGTGCGCCACAATGTTTATTGTGTCGTTCTGGGTAGGACGGTTATCCCGTATTTTGATAATTAAATTCGCCAGCCGCTGGGCGGCATAAAACTGGTAAATACGGTGCGGATTGCTGTATACCGGGTGCGTCAGATCCCCTTTATTAAGCGTGGCGCTACGCGATGCAATACCGGTGAGATACAGCATCAGGCCGTTTGCCCCCGGCCCCAACATATCGGGGATACTCGTCGTTGCGTTGGCAAATGTGCCACCGCCCTTTACACCGTTGGGATCGAGCCAGTTATGAAAATTATCGATAGCTTCATTGCCAAACTGCGCGATCACCTTTTTGTTAATCTCGCGATAGGCATCATAGGGTAACGGCGTTGCCGGGCTGCGATAATTGGAACGCATTTTTTCGCGATATTCCCGCTGGTCAGCGTCCCATAGTTCGTGATCTACTGGTCGATATCCCCAATAGAACGGAATGACCGGGCTGCGGGCGTGGTCTTTCCGCACCATCTGTTTCTGCCGCTTATCCGTTATGCCGTTGCTGGTATTGTCTTCGGCGTTGTAGCGAATTTTGTAAAGTTTTTCATCCCATGTATGCGGCCACAAATCGTCTCGTCCCAGCCGCTTTTTCAGTCCTTCGATAATACCGCGCTCCTGGTTGCTGTACGCCTCGCCCACATCGTTCACACCATGAACCAGAATGACAATACCGGGCATCGGGCGATGCACGGGGCAGTTGGTCGTATACATTTTTTTGCCAGCCGTTACTGGTACGCCAATACACTGACTTGCCAGCATGCGCTTGTTGTGAACGCCGTAACTCTGGGGATCAGGCGCTTGCGGGATTTCATCGAACGGATTAACAGTTTGCTCGTCTGACGGCTCACTCATACGGTTCCCTCCGGGTTTTCAACGTCATTCAGTAGTTCAATAGACCAGGTGTCCAGTTCTGAGGTATTCAGCAAGGGTGACTCGCCGTTGTCATCGGTGATCCCGTCAATAACCTCTCCCTTTTTATGCAAGCGGAAGCGCTGGCCTTTCAGTACATGATCCGGGTCGCCCGGCGCATGCAGCCTGAACTGTTGCGCCAGCTCCCCTCCTGTAAAACTGGGTTTCAGGTGATCGAGGCTTGTTTTCGCCATGTAATCGACCGCAGGCGCTTTAACCCGGACATAAGATGGGGCAATGATTTCAACTTCACCGTGTTTAAGACGGATACCCGCACCACCGCACATCAGGAGCAGCTCGTTTTTCGCATTCAGCACTATCCTGCCCTGCGAACTGGTCAGATTGATATCCTGGTTCGCCACGGCGGCAATTTCGCCTTGCTGCGCGGTAAGGCGGATAGCGCCTTTTGCTGCGGTAAGGATAATTCCTGCTTTTCGGACAAAGACGGAGAACACTTCTCCTGCGGCAAGCGTCATTCGCTGGAAGACATTCACGCTCATGTCCTGCCTGGCTGTCGTGGTCATGTTCTCACCGGCATGCAGCAGCATCGATTCCGGGGAAGTGACGACCACCCCGGTCTCACCATGCAGGGACAGTGTGGCATTTTCCGGTTTTGCGACACGCTGGCGAAGCTCAGTCACCGGCGACAGGTCAACTGCCGGGGTATCCGCAATCTCTGCGCTGGACTGAAGCGAACGGGCCAGCTGTAACGCAGACTCAAGCTGTGCAATGGTCGCGGCCATGTCGTTCTGATTGCCGGTGGCTTTAGATTTCGCTTCTGTGGTGATATGAAAGCCTTCGCCCGCACGCAGGGTTGCCTGCTTGTCGGTGCGTAACTCAACGCCTTCACCGCGCTGCTTGCCCGAGGCATCAACCAGATGGCCCAGGTTCAGTTGTGACTTACCGTACTCCGTCGCAACCTTAATATGTTCCTGGCCTGCTTTATCCTCCATGCGAAATTTATTGTTGCGCGGCGTTCGGATAACGTTCCGTGTACTGTTGCGGTCAGTCACCAGATCTGGGTTTATCTGGTCATGGAAGGCATGTGCAATAAACGGGCGTTCCGGGTCGCCGTTCTCAAACGCGATTCCAACCTCAGTGTTATCCAGCAACGGGAAGTGCATACCGTAGGTATCACCTGCATATTGCCTTCCCAGACGCACGGGCATGCTTTCCCGACCCTTTTTCCATTCACCCTGGTCAAAATTAAAACGCACCCGGTAACGACCGTGGTTATCAATTCGTGACAGCTGATCGTTAAGGCTTGTTCCTGATACTCTCGCAGGGATCGTACCGGAGATGACAGGGCGCGGTAACCGTTCTGGCCGGAAGCTCCAGATTTCACTGAATGGAATCCCTTTAATTTCACTCTGGAAGCTACTGCGTCGGGAACCCGAGGAACGCATGCTTGTTACAACCATGCCCTCATCGAATGCCGCAGGTTTGTCACCACTGATATCGATATCGTAACCGGGCACGATAGCGGGATCGTCAGCAATCGCTGCCAGCGTAATCATATTGGTCAGTAAGTATTCATGACGAATTCTGGCGTAGTGCCAGCTGGTTTCGGCGCTTTGCCCGCTCCCGATACCCCAGCGATCGCCGTGAGTCAGGTGAATATCCCCGTAGTGGTATTCGCCTCCACTGACAAGCTCCGGCAAGCGAGACAAATCGGCCTGTTCTTCCAGCGTCCTGAATTCCTTACTCTCACGGTAGTTGTAGTTACGAACATTGACTGAGGCCGGGACAATGGCATGACGAGATGTCAGTTCACGTAAACTGTACAGACTGCCAATGGTTCCTGCAGGATTGATGGCGGCTATTTTGTAATTGTGGATGTAGTGCGCACCCGCGTCACCAAACACAATAACAACAATGTGATTATGGTCAGGATGCGGTTCGAAGCGAAACCAGATCCCCACTTCAGACAATAAGCGCCGGATGAATACCAGATCGGTTTCTTTCCACTGGACAATCATCTCCCGTTGCGGGTATTCCCAGTAAAGTTCATCAAAATTTATTTGATAGCCTTCAAACCCGTGCTCCTGGAGGATGTGCTTGACCAGCTCCGGTACAGACTCCTTCTGATAAATAGCACTGCGAAACCGCATATCGAGTAGCGCCATTGGATGTTCCAGCACAGCTTCATACAACGTTTCGTCTGCGCTACTGCTGATCCGACTAATGGCCGTGATCACCCCTGGAATTTTCCTTAGTACCACCCACTTATCACGTTCAGGAAAATACGTAGACCATGCAGGGTTAGCAGCACGAAGCGTAAATGATGCCTCTTTCTGGACAATATTAAAGGCAGCAGCATGATCGGTGGTGGAGGTAAAACGAATGGTGTAACGGTAAGGAGTACTCAGGGCTTCTTCACCTGTAAATGACTCCACATCGGCAATGAGATCTGAATAACTAATTTTCAGTAAGTATTTATTCAGACTTTCTTCCGCATTGAAAATACTCGATTCATTCGAAAATCGAATTTCGCGTCCATTCATAAGCATCCTTGAAAGTTACATGATCGATCCGTCAGTAATATGGAATTTGCATTAAGTTCATGACGGGTGACAAACTATACAACCCAAGCCCATTCTCTTTTTAATGGGTAATTGCATAGATATGCTTTAGCGCAAATTCTGAGCGCAGTTTCAGATATTTCAGTCAAGGACGAATTTGGATGAACCAGAGATTCATTGTTGTGGGAGATACCACAACTCATGGCGGCACAATCGTTGAGGGTATTTACACTCATACCGTAGACCGCGCTCCAATGGTCGTCACCGGCCACAAATTTTATTGTCCTGAATGCGGCAAAGAGGCGATCTTAATCGGTTCAAGCCATGTCACTGTTAATGGGCAACGACGTGTTCTGCACGGTGATAAAACAACCTGTGGTGCGCAGGTGATCAGCCGGTTAAAAACGAGCATTTCTGAAACCGGTGCAAAAGCGTTTTAAGTGAAGGCATTATGATTTCCCTCCAACCACGTTGCGGAAGTCCCTTAAAAAAGGATGTAGGGCACAAAGCGGAAAAAGAAAGGGAAATGGCCGGAGCGGACGCTCCGGCGTAGGATCAGCGGTCGAACGGGGCGGTGTTATCAAGCACGGCCTGAATCACATTCAGCGCGCCTTGATGATTATTGTCATCGGTCACATGGCGAGCGATGCTTTTAATGGCTTCCCCGGCGTTGCCCATGGCAAAGGAGAAATCTGTCATGCGCAGCATTTCTGCATCATTGCCGCTGTCGCCGATGGTGACACACTGCTGCGGCGACACGCCCCAGCGTTTCAACAGGCGGGTGATACCGTTGGCTTTATGCAGGCCGGGAATGATCAAATCGACAAAACCAAAGCCGCTGGTGACCGGCTTCATAATCCCGTCGAGAGAGACATGCAGCGCGTCGATCAATTGCGGGATATCGCTGTCCGGCAGGTTCAGGGAGAATTTAAACAGCGTGTCGTTGATGTTATGAAAATCACCTACCGGTTGTAAGCGGTAATAGTGTTTTGACATCAGTTCGACAAACTCCGCCGGGGCGTTTTCGCTAACGTAGGCACTCTCCAGGCCGCAGGCAACAAAATTCAGGCTGCTGTCTTTTAACAGCTCACCAATCACCACCTGTGCTTCATGGCGCGTCAGCTCGCCGTGGAACAACTGTTGACCGTGTTCATACACCAGCGCGCCATTTTCCGCGACAAAGGAAATGGTCTCTTTCAGTTCCGGGAAGAAGGTGATCAACTGGTAATACTGATTGCCGCTGGCGACAACGAATTCGATATCACGCTGTTGTAGCTGTGCGAACTGCGCTAAAAACCGCGCGCGATCGTACTGCTTTGCGTCATCGAGAAAAGTTCCGTCCATATCAGTGACGATAACTTTGACGGTCATACATAACGCTCCTGAATGTAACTGCATCAGGGAGCATTCTAGTGATAATGTGACGGAAAGCACAAATATTATTTCATTCGAAAGTCAGCTTCTCTTTTGCACCGCTATTGCTGCTGCAAAGCCCCGGTCGCGGACTGTTCTCTGCGACCGGGGCTTCCGCTTTTTGCATTTTATGTTGGCCTGGGCAGCGACATAGCCCTTACAACGTATGTTCAGTGCGGGCGATAATATCGTCCTGCGCATCCGGCGACAGGGCGGTAAAGAACGCCGAGTAACCGGCCACGCGCACTACCAGATCGCGGTACTGGTCCGGGTGTTTTTTAGCTTCCAGCAGGGTTTCCCGCGACACGATGTTGTACTGAATATGCCAGCCTTTATGCACTTCAAAGAAGGTCCGCAGCAGCAGCATCAGCTTCTGTTTATCGCTCTCATTTTCAAGGGTGGCGGGATTCAGCTTCTGGTTTAGCAAAACGCCGCCGAGAATGGATTCCACCGGCAATTTGCCCACCGAGCCGATAACTGCCGTCGGCCCGAGATGATCGGTGCCGGAAGCCGGGCTTGCGCCCTCTGCCAGCGGCGTATGGGCTTTGCGTCCGTCCGGCGTGGCCATAGTTGCTGCGCCAAACGGCACATTCGCGGAGATCGACGAGGTTCCCGCATAGTAGTTGCCGCCAATCGGCCCGCGGCCGTAACGGGGATTATGGTACTGCTTCAGTTCATCAATATAGGTTTGATAAGCGCGGACCAGCAGCGTATCGACGCTGTCATCATCGTTGCCATATTTAGGCGCGCGGTTAACCAGCCGCTGGCGTAGCTGCTCGTGGGTCAGGCCGTCGAAATCCGCCGCCAGCGCCTCTGCCAGCTGCTGTTGCCCAATAATACCTTGCTCAAAAATCAGTTTTTTCACCGCCGCAAGGCTGTTACCGAGGTTAGCGATGCCAACCTGCAAACCGGAGACCCAGTCATATTTCGCGCCGCCCTGTTTAATGCTTTTCGCCCGCTCGATACAGTCATCCACCAGCGCCGAGCAGAGGATATCCGGCACGTTCTCCTCCAGCATCGTATCGACCACATACTCAATCTCGATAGATTTACGCGTGTAATAGCGGATCTGCCGATCCCAGGCCTGCATCACCTCGTCAAAATGCGTGAAATTGCCCGCCGAAAGCGCCTGCTTTTGCGGCAGGAAAATTTTACCGCTGGTGGCATCGCGACCGCCTTCCAGCGCCGCCAGCATCACGCGGGCAAAGTTGATAAAGCTCATCCCGGTGCAGCGATAGCCCCATTTACCGCCGACGGCGGTTTCAATACAGCCAATGGCGGCGTAATCGCAGGCATCCGCCGGTTCAACGCCAAGATGAATAAACGCCGGGATGACCACTTCATCGTTATTAAAGGCAGGCATACCAAAGCCGCAGCGGATCACCTGTACACAGGCATCGAGGAAGTCGTTACTCATGCCCGCATGGTAGCGCACGCTCAGGTTCGGTTGGGTAGAGCGCAGACGCCCGCAGGACTCCAGAATGGCCCACGACAGCGGGTTGACCGCATCAAGCATTTCCCCGTTGTGCCAGCGCTGCCCGCCGATGGTGACGTTCTGATAGAGCGGGCTGCCCGCCGACGCTTTCGAGTGAGAGCCGGAACGGATCTTGTTCACTTCCAGCAGCTTCAGCCAGCAGCCGTGCAACAGCTCCAGCGCCGATTCGCGCGTCAGCGTCTGTTGCAGTTCCACATCGCGACGCCAGAAGGGGTAAAGGTACTGATCCATGCGGCCAAAAGAGACGGAATGGCCGTTGGATTCGATCTGCAAAATCAGTTGGATAAAGTAGCAAAGCTGTAATGCCTGCCAGAAGGTTTTCGGCGGTTCATGAGCGATAAGCAGGCAATTTTCAGCGATGGTCAGCAGTTCCTCGCGGCGGCTCGTGCGCGTCTCTTCTCCGGCCATTTTGCGCGCCAGATCGGCAAAGCGCTCGATATGCAGGCTGACGGCATCCAGTACGATATCAATGCCTTTTAAAAACTGCTCGCCGTGCAGATCGTCGAGCACCGTCAGATTGATGCGCGTGCGGCGCTCGTCCACTTTATGGCGCAGACCGTCAAGGCCCAGCTCCAGCAGCAGCGGGAAATTCACCGCCAGATGGGCATCGCCGGAGGTCATATTGCCTTCGGCTTTAATAATGCCCGTTTCCAGCAATGCTTTCTGTTCGTCGGTAAACATCCCGTAGCAGCGATCCTGCACCGTTTGGCCGCGCCACCACGGGCAGATCTCATGCAGCACGCGCTTATTCTCATCGCTAACGGCAAAGCCCGCGCCGGGGCGATCCGCCAGTTCGTCGATCTCTTTTTCAATCCACGACACGGTATATTCCGGGAAGATGGGGGCTGCGCGCACTTCGCTTGCCTGGTTACCGACGATCAATTCGTCATGTTTGATCCAGATAGTGCGCTGGGCGAGGTGGTGCGCCAGCGCCAGCGCGCGGCGAACCGGTAGCGGCTTGTCCATATTCTGCTGATAGATGTCGGTATAGTGCTGCGCGCGCTCGGTACACACCGGCGGCTTAACAACATGCACCAGCGCAGTTTTATGGGCTTTAATTCGGTCGGTAAGGGTGGTCAAATCCAGCGTTGTCATGGTGCTATCCTCGTAATGTCGCCGTCAGCCCTTTGCGGCAGGCAAAATCCTCGGCAAAAGCTAACAATTGCGGTGCATCCAGCGGTTTTTCCGGTGCGGTGTAGGGTTGGCCGAGCAGGTGATACTTATTGATGCCCAGCGTGTGGTAAGGCAAAAAGTGAATGTCGTTCACCTTCAGCACGTCGGCGGCGAAGCGGGTAATAGCTTCTATCGACGCTTTATCGGCGTTAAAACCGGGGATCAGCGGCACGCGAACGGTAATCTTTTTCCCTGCCTGCGCCAGCCGCTGCAAATTATCCAGCACACGTTTTACCGAGCCGCCGGTCCATTGGCGAAACGCCTGCTCATCAACATGCTTCAAATCGGCGAGAAACAGATCGACCCACGGCAGCGAAGGTTCGATATAGCGCCACGGCACATGCAGACAGGTTTCGACTGCGGTGTGTATACCCTGCTGATGGCTGGTCTCTAACAATGCTTGCGTCAGCGCCGGGTGCATAAACGGCTCGCCGCCGGAAAGGGTGATACCGCCGCCGCTGCGCTGATAAAAGGGTTTATCCCGCAGCACCGTCGCCATAATCTCGCTAACGCTTTGCGTTTCGCCGCAGACGCTTAACGCCTGCGTGGGACAACAATCCGTCAGGGCATCCAGCTGCGCTTCGCCAAGTTTTTCGCGGTGAATCAGCAAACCGTCCGCCGCGCGCGTCACCACCGATGGCGCGGCCTGCTGGCATAAATCGCACTGTTCGAGACACAAGCGGTCATCAAACAGCAGATCCCGCGTGCGCTTGATGCTCTCGGGGTTCTGACACCAGCGGCAGCGTAACGAACAGCCCTTTAGAAAGACAACGGTGCGAATACCGGGGCCATCGTGGGTGGAGTAGCGCTGGATATTGAAGATCATTTTCTATCTCCGTATATTTCATATGGAGATTAAATCACTTTCGGATGAAAGTTAATGTGACGAAAATCGACCTTTAATCAGCCCGGATGACCCTGCGTCATCCGGTTATACGAAAAAGGGGGAAATCAGTGGCCGCAAACTTCACAGGTGGGATTGCGTAGCAGTTTCATTTCGCGGAACTGGCAGGTCATTGCGTCATAGATAACGATTTTGCCCGCTGCGGGCGTACCGTAATGGGCCAACACTTTGATCGCTTCCATCGCCTGCAGCGAACCGATGACTCCCACTAACGGCGCCATCACGCCCGCCTCAACGCAGGTCAGCGCATTATCGCCAAACAGGCGGCTCAGGCAGCGGTAGCACGGCGCATCTTCCGCCCAGGTAAAGACGCTGATTTGCCCTTCCATACGAATCGCCGCGCCGGAAACCAGCGGCACTTTATGCTGAAAACAGCCGGCATTGAGCTGATTACGAATGGCAACGTTATCGGTGCAGTCCAGCACCAGATCGTGCGCCGCAATCTGCGAGCGAAGATCGGCTTCATCAAGCAGGGCATTGATCGGCGTATAGGTGACGTTCGGGTTGATGCGCAGCAAGGATTCACGCGCGGAATCGACTTTGGCCACGCCAATATCCGCATCGCTGTGCAGCGTCTGGCGCTGCAGGTTGGAGAGCGCCACGCTATCAAAATCGAGCAGCGTCATCTGCCCGACGCCCGCAGCCGCCAGATATTGCGCGGCGGCGCAGCCTAGGCCGCCGAGGCCGACCACCAGCACGCGAGCGGCTTTGAGCCGCTCCTGACCGTCGAAATCAAAACCGCGCAGAATAATCTGTCGGTTATAGCGCATCATCTCCGCGTCGCTGAGTGCTTCGGTCATTTAGCCTCCGAAGAGAGAGTTAAAGAGTTCGACATCCACCCATTCACCCGCTTCAACATTGCCGCGCTCACGCTCCAGCACCACAAAGCAGTTACCCTGGCTAAAGGAGCTGAAAATATGCGATCCCTGATGTCCGGTGCTGTGCACTTCCAGCGTACCGTCTGCGCCACGGCTGACAATGCCGCGCTGAAAATCGAGACGCCCCGGCGATTTTTTCAGCCGTTCCACGGCGCGGGCGCGTAAACGCAGCGGCTGAACAGGGGCGCTGTTACCGCTGAGCTTCGCCAGCAGCGGCAGCACTAACTGGTAGAAGGTGAGGGTAGCGGAAACCGGATTGCCCGGCAGGCCGCAGAACCAGCTCTGGCTGAGCTTACCGAAGGCGAACGGTTTGCCCGGCTTGATCGCCAGCTTCCAGAAGGCGATTTCCCCCAGCTCGTCGAGCATGGTTTTGGTGTAATCCGCTTCGCCGACCGACACGCCGCCGGAGCTGACGACCACATCAGCCTGACGGTCGGCGGCAAGAAAGGTTTCGCGCAATTTTTGCGGATCGTCAGGAATAACGCCGAGGTTAATCACCTCATAACCGAGCTGCGCCAGCATCAGGTGCACCGCTAAGCGATTGGTATCATAAATCTGCCCGTCGGCCAGCGGCTGGCCCGGCAGCTGTAATTCGTCACCGGTGGAGAAAATCGCTACCCGCACTTTGCGCAGCACGCGCACCTCAGCAATGCCCAGTGAGGCAATCATCGGCAGCTCGGCGGCGGTCAGTTTCGTCCCGGCGCTAAACACGCTGGCGCCTTGCTGGATATCTTCCCCCGCGCGACGAATATTCTGGTTAGCACGCACCTCGGCGGTAAAGCGAATGCCGGCGTCGGTTTGCTCTGTTTGCTCCTGCATCACCACTGCGTCACACCCGGCGGGAATCGGCGCGCCGGTCATAATGCGCACGCAGGTGCCTGCGGGCCATTGGCCATCAAAGGGCTGCCCGGCAAAGGCTTTACCCGCCACCGGCAGCGGTTCTTTACGTTCTACATCCGCCAGGCGCACGGCGTAGCCATCCATCGCCGAGTTATCAAACCCCGGTACGTTAAGGGGCGAGATGATATCCTGCGCCGCCACGCGACCAAAACAGTCCAGCAGCGGCAGGGTTTCACTTTCCGTCAGCGGCGAAATGCGCGACAACATGTTTGACAGGGCCATATCAAGAGAGATCAGGCCATTTGATGATTCCATAATGAGTATCCAGTCAACGCGTGAAGCGCCCATTATGGCAGAAAAGCGCAGGCCTCAACATGGCTGGCGGATGCCCCGTTGTGATTACATCCCTTTACATCGTTGTAACGAATTTCTATATTCAGAAAATTCCTCGCGGCGTAGACAATTCCTGGCGGCACAGATGGTTAAAGCGGTAATCGCAATACATGGCGGTGCGGGTGCGCTCTGCCGTGGGCAAATGAGTGCGGAAAAAGAGCGGCGCTATGTGCAAGTGCTTTCTTCGATAGTGGAAAGCGGGCAGCGCATGCTGGAAGCGGGCGAAAGCGCGCTGGATGTGGTGACCGAAACGGTGCGTCTGCTGGAGGAGTGCCCGTTATTTAACGCCGGTATCGGCGCGGTGTTTACCCGCGATGAAACCCACGAGCTGGACGCCTGCGTGATGGATGGCAATACGCTCAAGGCGGGGGCGGTAGCCGGGGTAAGCCGTTTACGTAATCCGGTACTGGCGGCACGGCTGGTAATGGAGCGCAGCCCGCACGTTTTACTGATTGGCGAAGGCGCAGAACAGTTTGCCTTTTCTCAGGGAATGGCCGCCGTCGCGCCGAGCCTGTTTTCCACCCCGGAGCGTTTTGCGCAACTGTTACAGGCGCGGGATGCCGGGCAAAGCATACTTGATCATGACGCTGCGCCGTTGGATGAGAGTAAAAAATTCGGCACCGTCGGTGCGGTTGCGCTGGATAAGCAGGGTAACCTGGCGGCCGCGACGTCGACCGGCGGTATGACCAATAAGCTGCCCGGACGGGTGGGCGACAGCCCATTACCCGGCGCGGGCTGTTATGCCAATAATGCTAACGTAGCGGTTTCCTGTACTGGCACCGGTGAGGTTTTTATGCGCACGCTGGCGGCGTACGATATCGCCGCCTTAATGGAGTATGGCGGTTTAAGCCTGCAGGAGGCCAGCGATGCGGTGGTAATGGATAAACTCCCGGCGCTGGGCGGCAGCGGCGGGCTGATCGCCGTCGATCGTGAAGGCAATGTTGCGCTGCCGTTTAACAGCGAAGGGATGTACCGCGCCTGGGGTTACGCAGGTGATGCGCCAAACGTGGGCATCTATCGTGAATAACGGCAATAAAGCGATGCCGTTGGCAACGGACGCGGATATGGTGCTGGAAGTCAGTAACCTCAATATCGCCTTTCGCCATGAAAAGCAGTCTGTTCCGGCGGTACGCCAGCTCTCATTTACCTTAAAACGCGGCGAAACGCTGGCGATTGTCGGCGAATCGGGCTGCGGAAAATCCGTTACCGCGCTCTCATTACTGCGCCTGATTGAACAGGCGGGTGGGGAAGTCAGTTGCGATCATATGCTGCTCACCCGGCGTAACCGCCAGAAGGTGGAGTTAACCCATCTTAGCGCCTCGCAAATGCGCAGCGTACGCGGCGCGGATATCGCGATGATTTTTCAGGAGCCGATGACCTCGCTAAACCCGGTGTTTCCCGTCGGCGAGCAGATTGCCGAGTCAATTCGTCTGCACCAGAAACTGGGGCGCGAAGATGCAATGATTGAAGCGCGACGGATGCTCGATTTGGTGCGTATTCCGGAGTCGCAATCGACGCTATCCTGCTTTCCCCATCAGCTTTCCGGCGGCATGCGCCAGCGGGTGATGATTGCGATGGCGCTCTCCTGCCGTCCGGCGGTGCTGATTGCCGACGAACCGACCACCGCGCTGGATGTCACTATTCAGGCGCAAATTCTGCAGCTGATTGCCGTGCTGCAAAAAGAGATGTCGATGGGGGTGATTTTTATCACCCATGATATGGGCGTGGTGGCCGATGTCGCCGACCGTGTTCTGGTGATGAATCAGGGCGAAGCGGTGGAAACCGGCAGCGTAGAACAGATTTTCAACCACCCGCAACATCCCTATACCAAAGCGCTGCTGGCGGCGGTGCCGAAGCTGGGGGCAATGAACGGCACGACGTTACCGCGGCGTTTTCCGCTGCATGCGGCGAAAACGCAGGCCAGCCCGGAAGCGGAAAGCGGGCAGGATACGGTAGTCGCCGGCGAGCCGATTTTACAGGTTCGCGATTTGGTCGCGCGCTTCCCGCTGCGCAGCGGTATTCTTAATCGCGTCACCAAAGAGGTGCACGCTGTTGAAGGGGTGAGCTTCGATCTGTGGCCGGGGGAAACACTATCCCTCGTGGGTGAATCCGGGAGCGGAAAATCCACCACCGGTCGCGCATTACTGCGGCTGGTGGAGAACCAGAGCGGTGCCATCACCTTTAACGGCGAGCGCATTGATACATTACCCGACAGTAAAATGAAGCGTATCCGCCGCGATATTCAGTTTATATTTCAGGATCCTTACGCCTCGCTGGACCCGCGCCAGACCGTGGGCGATTCGATTATTGAACCGCTGCGGGTGCACAACTTATTGGATAAAGAAGAGGGACGCCAGCGGGTTGAGTGGTTGCTGGAGCGCGTTGGGCTGAAGCCGGAACACGCCTGGCGTTATCCCCATGAGTTCTCCGGCGGGCAGCGCCAGCGGATCTGCATCGCCCGGGCGCTGGCGCTTAATCCGCGCGTAGTGGTGGCGGATGAGTCAGTTTCGGCGCTGGACGTCTCGATTCGCGCGCAAATCATCAATTTGCTGCTCGACCTGCAGCGTGAAATGGGTATCGCGTTCCTGTTTATTTCTCATGATATGGCGGTAGTGGAGCGCATCAGCCACCGGGTCGCGGTGATGTATCTTGGGCAAATAGTCGAAATCGGCCCGCGGCGCGCGGTGTTTGAAAATCCGCAGCATCCCTATACACGTAAGCTCATGTCGGCGGTTCCGGTGGCCGATCCTGCGCACCATCATGCGCAGCGTGTGCTGCTATCTGATGATATACCCAGCAATATCCGCAAGCGCGGCGAGTCAATGCAACGCGTGCAGTTGCTGAACGTCGGGCCGGGGCATTTTGTCGCCAGCTCAACGCCGGGCAGCACGCAATCCCGTTTTTAATTTGGCACTGGCAGGGTTTTTCAGGAGAGCAACATGACACAATTCGTTTCACGTCACTGGCGGATACTCGCTGGCGTGATCGTCGCGCTGACCATCTTCCCGGCCTTCGCGCAGAAAGATGTGGTGGTCGCCGTGGGATCCAATTTCACCACTCTCGATCCCTATGATGCCAACGACACGCTGTCGCAGGCGGTGGCGAAATCTTTCTATCAGGGGCTGTTTGGCCTGGATAAAGATATGCAGCTGGAAAATGTTCTGGCGCAGAGCTACAGCGTGTCCGCCGACGGCATGATCTATACCCTGCTTTTGCGCCAGGGGGTAAAGTTCCAGGACGGTACGGATTTTGACGCTGCGGCGGTGAAGGCCAATCTGGATCGTGCCAGCAATCCGAACAACAGCTTAAAGCGCTACAACCTGTATAAAAATATCGATAAAACCGAGGTCGTCGATGCGCATACCGTGCGTATCACCCTGAAACAGCCTTTTTCCGCCTTTATTAATATTCTCGCCCATCCGGCAACGGCAATGATTTCACCCGCGGCGCTGGAAAAGTATGGCGAAGAGATTGGTTTTCACCCGGTCGGCACCGGCCCCTACGAGCTGGAAGCGTGGAACCAGACCGATTATGTGAAGGTTAAAAAATTCGCCGGTTACTGGCAGCCAGGCTTACCCAAGCTGGACACCATCACCTGGCGGCCGGTAGTGGATAACAATACCCGCGCAGCGATGCTGCAAACCGGCGAAGCGCAGTTCGCATTTCCCATTCCTTACGAGCAGGCAGAAGTGCTGAAAAGGAACCCCAAGCTTGAGCTGGTGGCCACGCCCTCCATTATGCAGCGTTACATCAGTATGAATGTCACGCAAAAACCCTTTGATAACCCGAAAGTGCGGGAAGCGATAAACTTAGCCATTAACCGCCAGGCGCTGGTAAAAGTGGCTTTTGCCGGTTTTGCCACCCCCGCCTCCGGGGTGATACCGCCGGCGATTGCCTATTCACAAGCCTATCAACCCTGGCCGTACGATCCGGCAAAGGCCCGCGAGCTGTTAGCAGAAGCCGGTTATCCGCAGGGTTTCAGCACCACTTTATGGTCATCGCATAACCACAGCACCGCACAAAAAGTGTTGCAGTTTACCCAGCAGCAGCTGGCGCAGGTGGGCATTAAGGTGCAGGTGACGGCGATGGATGCCGGACAGCGCGCGGCGGAAGTCGAAGCGAAGGGGCAGCAGCAGAGCGGCGTGCGGATGTTTTATACCGGCTGGACGGCATCTACCGGCGAAGCGGACTGGGCGCTGTCACCGCTGTTCGCCTCGTGGAACTGGCCACCAACCCAGTTTAACACCGCCTTTTACAGCAATCCGCAGGTCGATAAGGACCTGGCCGAGGCATTGAAAACCACCGACGCCGGGGAGAAAGATCGGCTGTATAAAGATGCGCAGGATCTGATCTGGCAAGAGTCGCCGTGGGTGCCGCTGGTGGTGGAAAAGCTGGTTTCGGCGCACAACAGAAAGCTCACCGGTTTTTACATCATGCCCGATACCGGGTTTAGTTTTGAAAACGCGGACTTGGTGAAATAACGGACTCACGCTCGCTGCGTGGCACAAGGGGCGTGAGGGAAAACATAATGCACACGTATATTATTAAACGCTTGCTGGGGCTCATCCCGACGCTACTGATCGTGGCGGTGCTGGTGTTTCTGTTTGTTCATCTGCTCCCCGGCGATCCGGCGCGTTTGATTGCCGGACCGGAAGCCGATGCGCAGGTGATAGAACTGGTGCGCCGACAGCTGGGGCTGGATCAGCCGTTGTGGGTGCAGTTCTGGCACTATATCACCAGCGTCTTACAGGGCGATTTTGGTATTTCCATGGCCTCGCGCCGCCCGGTAATGGACGAAATCGGTAGCCGCTTTCTGCCGACGTTGCTGCTGACGCTTACCAGTATGTGTTGGGCGATGCTGTTTGGCCTCGGGGCGGGGATCGCCGCCGCCGTCTGGCGCAACCGCTGGCCGGATCATCTGAGTATGGCGCTGGCGGTGACGGGCATTTCGTTTCCGGCTTTTGCGCTGGGCATGCTGCTGATGCAGATTTTCTCCGTTGAACTCGGCTGGCTTCCCACCGTCGGCGCTGACGGCTGGCTGCACTATATTTTACCCTCATTAACCCTCGGTGCGGCAGGGGCGGCGGTAATGGCGCGCTTCACCCGCGCCTCGTTTGTTGAGGTGCTCAATGAGGATTATATGCGTACCGCGCGCGCCAAAGGGGTGAGCGAAAAGTGGGTGATCCTCAAACATGGCCTGCGCAATGCGTTGATCCCCGTTGTTACCATGATGGGGCTGCAATTTGGCTTTCTGCTCGGCGGCTCAATTGTGGTGGAGAAAGTCTTTAACTGGCCTGGGCTGGGCCGTTTGCTGGTGGATTCGGTGGAGATGCGCGACTATCCGGTGATTCAGGCCGAAGTGCTGCTTTTTTCGCTGGAGTTTATTCTTATCAATCTTGCGGTGGATGTGCTCTACGCCGCCCTCAATCCCGCTATCAGGTATAAGTAAGGATGCGATTATTCAACTGGCGTCGACAGGCGATTTTAAACGCCATGCCCGCAGTAAAACCGGGGCATGTGCGCACGCCGTGGCATGAATTCTGGCGACGTTTTTGCCGCCAGCCGGTGGCGATGGGGGCCGGACTGTTTGTTGTACTCCTGCTCGTGCTGGCGATTATCGCCCCATGGATAGCGCCGTTCGATGCGGAAAACTATTTCGATTACGATCGCCTGAATGAAGGGCCGTCGCTGGTGCACTGGTTCGGCGTTGATTCGCTGGGGCGCGATATCTTAAGCCGCGTGCTGGTAGGGGCGCAAATCTCCCTCGCCGCCGGCCTCTTTTCGGTGCTGATTGGCGCGGTCATCGGCACGCTATTGGGTTTGCTGGCGGGTTATTACGAAGGCTGGTGGGATCGCATTATTATGCGTATCTGCGATGTGCTGTTCGCCTTTCCCGGCATTCTGCTCGCCATTGCGGTAGTGGCGGTGATGGGCAGTGGCATGACCAACGTGATTGTCGCAGTGGCTGTCTTCTCGGTGCCGGCATTTGCCCGTCTGGTACGCGGTAACACGCTGGTGCTTAAGCAACAAACCTTTATCGAATCGGCGCGCAGCATTGGTGCCAGCGATATGGTGATTCTGTTCCACCATATTCTGCCGGGCACGGTTTCGTCGATTGTGGTCTATTTCACCATGCGTATTGGCACGTCGATTATCTCCGCCGCCAGCCTGTCGTTTTTGGGCATGGGTGCACAGCCGCCGACGCCGGAGTGGGGGGCGATGCTTAACGAAGCGCGCGCGGATATGGTGATTGCGCCCCATGTGGCGCTGTTCCCTTCACTGGCGATTTTTCTGACGGTGCTGGCATTTAACCTGCTGGGGGATGGGTTGCGCGACGCGCTGGACCCGAAAATCAAAGGCTAGAAACACTCCTCTCCCCGCAGGCGGGGAGAGGAAAAGGGCTTAGACGCGAGAGCCCCACAGATCGTATTCGTCGGCGTTTTCCACTTTCACGCGGATGATATCGCCTGGCTTAACCTGGGTTTCGCCGTTCAGGTACACCGCGCCGTCGATCTCTGGTGCGTCCGCCATGCTGCGGCCAATCGCCCCTTCTTCGTCCACTTCATCAATGATGACCAAAATTTCGCGGCCAATTTTTTCCTGCAGACGTTCAGCGGAGATCTGCTGCTGGAGCTGCATAAAGCGGTTCCAGCGCTCCTCTTTAATCTCTTCCGGCACCTGATCCGCCAGTTCGTTAGCGGTGGCGCCTTCTACCGGGCTGTATTTAAAGCAGCCGACGCGATCGAGACGCGCTTCTTTGAGGAAGTCGAGCAGCATCTGGAAGTCTTCTTCCGTTTCGCCAGGGAAGCCGACAATAAAGGTGGAGCGCAGCGTCAGTTCCGGGCAAATTTCACGCCACTGTTTAATGCGTGCCAGCTGGCGGTCAACGGCGCCCGGGCGCTTCATCAGCTTGAGAATGCGCGGGCTGGCGTGCTGCAGCGGGATATCGAGGTAGGGCAGAATTTTGCCTTCCGCCATCAGCGGAATTACATCGTCCACGTGCGGATAAGGGTAAACGTAGTGCAGACGCGTCCAGATGCCGAGTTTCGCCAGCTGCTCGCACAGGCCGACCATGCTGGTTTTCACCGGTTCGCCATTGTGAAAGCCCATACGGTGTTTCACATCAACGCCGTATGCGGAAGTATCCTGCGAGATAACCAGCAGCTCTTTAACGCCCGCATCCGCCAGACGTTTGGCTTCCGCTAGCACTTCGCCAATCGGGCGGCTCACCAGATCGCCGCGCATCGACGGGATAATACAGAAGGTGCAGCGATGGTTGCAGCCTTCGGAAATTTTCAGGTAGGCATAGTGACGCGGCGTCAGTTTGACACCCTGTTCCGGCACCAGGCTCAGGAACGGGTTGTGCTTCGGTTTCGGCACGTAGTGGTGCACGTGTTCCAGCACCTGCTCGTAGCTGTGCGGCCCGGTGATTTCCAGCACCTTCGGATGCACTTCACGGATTTGGTCTTCTTTCGCGCCCAGGCAACCGGTCACGATCACTTTGCCGTTTTCATTCAGCGCTTCGCCGATGGCTTCCAGCGACTCTTGCACCGCGCTGTCGATAAAGCCACAGGTATTGACGATAACCATATCGGCATTGTCATAGCTTGGCACCACATCATAGCCCTCGGTGCGCAGCTCGGTAAGGATACGTTCGGAATCCACCAGGTTTTTTGGGCAGCCGAGAGAGACAAAGCCGATTTTCGGCTGCAGGTTCACATTGCTCATAGTTCAAAAAGTAATCAGTTATAGGATCTTAGGGCAGGGATTGTACAGGGCTATCGCCTGGATTTATAGGGTAATTAAGCGGGAGAAGCGGGAAAAGAGCCGGGTTAATCAGAACGAAAGGTCGATGATGTTAAGACCGGGGTACAAGTCAAGTTTTCACTACGTACAGGGGTGATAATCAACTAGTGCTTGAGTATCATAACGTTGCCCGAAAAAATGCATAAAACTCAAAAATCAGTCTCTTCCACAATGTGCACTGTGGATAAAAATTGGACAAACAGCGATATCAAAGGATTTGATCATGAGCTTCAGCCTTCCCGGATTCCACCTGTTTTATCTTTCAAGGGATAACCTTGAGCCCGAAAAGTATGAGTTGATTGCACGACCCTCTGTTACATGGGATTACATTCAGCAGGAATTTGAGTTCGATGACCACTATCGCGATCATTATTATGTTGAGGGGCTAAGACCTCGATCGTGGCATTCCCGTAACTATGCTTATCAACATCATCATAACAGAGGTATTAATACTGAGAACCGTGTAAGGTATCTTGTTTTCAGAGGTGATGTTGTAATGCTCAGGAGTTCCGGGTCTCCTGGGGAGTTATTCTACATAGATGATAAAGGCGAACTTCTTTGTAAGCACCACTGGCTTTTTAAGAGCGGAGGCGTTGAAAATATCCTCAAAGAATACCGAAACTCATTAGGCTGTCGGTATTATCGAAATGGAAAGCCACGTCCGACGTCATTTGCTTTACCGTTCTCTGGTGGGATCACAGCTCCCGCGTCTAATCAGAAGTACCAGAAGATTAACAGCAAAGCAGCAGGCCGTTTACTGGCTGCAGGTGGTGTATACAATGGTAACGTTGAGGGCTTCAGGAAAACAGCGGAACAGTTAGGTGGAGATGCTGTTAAAGGATATGACCAGGTACTGAATGAACAAACGGCAGGTACAGCTATTGCGGCGGCTTCAATTCTGTTAGCGAAGCGCCCTATAGAACTTGGTGAAGTCCAGGATATAACTAAATTTGTAGGAAAAGTACGTGGAGATTCTGTATTACTACAAAATGTTGAAGTAACACAGATTAACTACGTTAAAAGGACGGCAGAAGAGACTGCAATATTAAGAAAGGAATTCAATAGTACTGTAAGAAAATCTTTCCTAAAAGATCTGTCTAATTCACCAGAAGCAATGAATAAATTCTCTCCCGAAATGCTTGAACGGATGAGTATTGGTAGAAATCCTGAAGGCTGGCAAGTACATCATAAGCTACCATTAGACGATAGTGGTACAAACGCGTTCGATAACTTAATACTAATGAAAAATGATCCATATCATCAAGCATTGACGAACTATCAATTTAATATGACAAGAGACATGATGACTGGTGAAAGCAAAATAGTTCCGTGGGTTAAACCTCAAGGTTCAATTTATCCAAAGTGAGGGTTATATAATGGAAACAGATATTGAAATGATGTTGGATGAACTGACTACACTCATGGAGGATTGTGGGTACAGGATAAACCCACCGGTAAGCACTGATTTTTTGGATTCAATGTTTAAAGTTAATTCTTCAAAAACAGAGTTACCACTTACACTTAAGAGTATAAATAATGACATTGTACTTTTCTTAAAAAATCAACCCGAGTATCTTAATTTTATAAAAAAAATGGATGGATTTGAGTTTGATGGGGTAATGCTTTATAGCTTTGCTGTTCAACTTGAAGAGGATGCCTTACCTATTAATAACATTTTTCTTTACAATGATAACTTTAGGAATAACGATATCTATGTTAATTCTGATTTATCTGAACGACTGGTTATTGGTCAGGATAGTATTTCTTTTTTCACATATGATCTCGATAAAAATGTGTACCAAATTAGAGATAATGTAGGGACAGAAAACATATTTGGTTCTTTTTATAGTTTCCATGATTTCTTAAAAGAAATACTTCAAGTAGTCAAATAATTAATTTTCAATCAATTATTAGCCCCCTATAGACTAAACGTTATAGGGGAGTTAACTATATCTTTTTCTGGTTTATAGTCCATTTTTTCTTTCTGAAAGGATTATGTATTAATTTGTAGAAAATTAATACAATAGCCGATACAATAATTATCAGTAGTTCCCAAGTAGTTAATGAGATTTTTGAGATCGAAACAACAAAAATTAAAATCCATAATAATAGCATTATTAGATTAATCGTATCTTGTAATTCAGAAATTGAGTAGGGTTTAGGACGACGTGATATGTGAGTCTTGAAAAGATGTCCACAAAAGAAAGGTTCAAGCATATCTAAATGATATTCCCAATTCTCTTGCCAGTATTTCCCACTTTGAGATAACCCGCTACTAATCATCGATACCAGATATCCTAATAATGAAATTACCGAAATTGCTAATAAAAACTCTGTCCGCTTGTCCGGTGGCGCATCATAAAATAGCTTTGCAAATATGCCAATAAGAACAAGTAACGCACCATTAACAGGCCAAATAAAGGAGGCTCTTTTCCAGTATAATTCAATCTCAAATTTTCTTGTATCCAGCGCCTGTTTATAGGCTTCATTCAATAGAGTTAATTGTCTCTCTGTCGGAGTAGACTGTTTATATACTTCATTACCTAAGATAGTCGCAAAATATTCAATATTTTTTTGGAAATGATCATCGTGGGACGAATTATTTTTTTCATTTATAATGAGTCTCATAGAGAAAATCCTTATCTGTTATAAATTATATAGAATTACAACACAGCTATGTCATGAAAACGAGGGCTTAAGTATCGTTATCTTTTGTAGTCGTAGGGTGGATTTTACCCCTAAGTACTTAAAACCAAGGATGCGTAAAGGCGTTGTAGTTCAACTATAGTACTGCATGCGTCTTAAAATACAGTTAAATCAGGATGATAGAAATAGTGGCTCTTGAATATTGTTATATATCTGATCATATATAAGCGGTCTTATGCAGGCTCCTTCGTCGTCTTTGGCGCGTAGTTGCAATTAATAATAATTCGCATTAACTTTGTTGCCATTGGATAACTCTCTCTGGACATGATGGATGGTCACTTTTTTTATTCAACCCCGCTCCCTGTTATCACGCTTCAACGCCGGTGGCGCGCTGCTGCTGTGCTCGTTGTGTAACGGCATCTTCCGTTATCTGGCGGCTTTGCTGCTGTTATGTGCGGGAAACAGTTATGCCCGGCCGGATATGACACCGCTGGGGCCGAATATCGCCGACAAAGGCTCCGCGTTTTATCACTTCACCGTCAATACCTTTGATTCCGTAGATGACCAGCGCCACTACAAAGTGTGGACAGCTATACCGAATAAAACACCGCCAGCTGCCGGTTATCCTGTGCTCTATCTGCTTGATGGCAACGCCGTGATGGATAAGATATCGGACTCCGCGCTGAAAAAGCTTTCCGCAGGTAACGCGCCGGTATTGGTGATGATTGGTTATCAAACGCAACTCCCGTTTGATCTTGCTGGCAGAGCCTGGGATTACACGCCGGCGGTGCAGGGAAAGCCGCGCAATATGCATGGACGCGTCGGCGGGGGGAGCGCCATTTTCCGCGAGTTACTGGAGAAAACCATCGCTCCGCAGGTGGAAAAAGGGCTGCCTGTCGATGCACAAAAACGGGCATTGTGGGGGCATTCATACGGGGGATTGTTCGTGCTGGAAAGCTATCTGGCGTCGGATTTCTTTCAGGTTTACTACTCAGCGGTTCCCTCTCTTTCTGGTGATAACGATGCGTTGCTGCATGCCCTTACGGAGACCTCATCCCGGCAGAGCCAGCAGAAATCACTGTGGTTTATGGAGGGCGATGCGGACAGAAAAGACCGTGATGAAAATGCCACTTCCGGCGGGATAGAAGCGATAAGGCAGACCGTTGCCCGGCTGCAAAGCAGGGGAATAGCAGCTCATTATCTGCTCTATTCCGGCCTTGCGCACGGCGCAATGTTTGACGCGTCTATGCACTCAGCGCTGCTGCATACTGCCAGCGAGCCGCTTTCTGCTTCAGAGTAAGTGTGTGGTCTATATCAACGCATAAATCATGACAAAAATCGCCGCCGAAAAGCTCCAGTCTTTGGCGTATTCTGCCAGGGCCGCGGTATTCTCTTTAAAATGCGCCAGCATCATATCCGTGGCCTGTGCTTCATCCTGCGCCTCGGTGGCAAAGGGTAATTTGCGAAACCCCTCGGCTTTAAGCTGTTGCACTTGTCCCGGCGTTAAGCTTTTTTTGTCGTATACATTTACGGCAATATCGCTGGAGTAAAATATATAGGTATTCATGCCCGCTTCCTGTTAAGCGACACAATGAGGGGCGGCAGAGTGTTAGCCTCAATTAGCCATGATTTACCCCTGCGCGCAGTATGAGACTACTATGCGCCTCGCTTTATCAACGGCATAGCCCCTGGTTTTAGCGATGGCATAAAATGTTCGCTCATCATGCCTGTACCAACGGGGCGACTCCCTCTGCTGCGCGCATTTCTTACTCTCACAACATGCCATTATTGCCGTGTTTTAAAAACGGCGGACGCTGGTTTAACCGGGCAAACCAGGCTTCGATGGCCGGAACCTGCGGATGCTCAAAAGGGGTCATTTTCCAGCGGTTGACCGACAGCCCCAGCACCACATCCGCCAGCGTAAAAGTCTCGCCCACAACATAAGCCCCGGTGCGTTGTAGCTGTTGTTCGACAATGCCGATGCAGTGGTTCCACTCTTTAATCCCTGTCGCAATGGCATACGGATCGTTAAAATCGGGATTTTTACGCGCCAGCGCCGGAAACACATAGCGCCAGGCGTTATTAAACTCGGAGGCTTGCCAGTCCATCCAGTGTTCTACATTGGCGCACGCTTGCGGCTCGGTGGGTAGCAGATCCGCGCGCCCGGCTTTACGCGCCAGGTAGCGGCAAATAGCGTTTGACTCCCAGAGGACAAAATCGTCGTCAATCAGCACCGGTACCATCGCGTTGGGATTGAGGGCGCGAAAAGCGTCTGTATGAGTCGATGCAAAGCCGCTGCCGTAATCCTCCTGCAAATAATCCACCCCGATCTCTTCGCAGGTCCAGAGAACTTTGCGCACATTGATTGACGTCGTTTTACCAAGAATTTTGAGCATATTGCCGTTATCCATTTGCTATGTCGTAGTTGAAAAACAATACACCAGACGCCAGCGTTGCGCAGGCTAATTAAAGGATAACGGCTCGCGTAGGTTGAACGGCAAGATGGGCGATGGTTAAGAGGATTCATTTGCAGGGGTTATGAGTTGCCGAAGCGCAGAAAACTGCAAAACAGGATGGATGACTTACCTGGCTTGATTCTAAAGAAATGTGACGGATCGCGAACTGAAATAAAATATTAACCTGATGCATCATTTTGTCTGAAAAGCGACCATACTTTGATTCTACAACCGGCTGACAAGGGAGGAAGAAGTATGATCGTTGATGAACTCGCACGTCGTCTACTGACGAAGTTGATTGCTGCCCGAACTGACCTTGCGGCCTATATCCAAATGCGAAAAGCGAAAGGGTATATGTCGGTCAGCGAAAACGACCGTCTGCGCGAACGCTTCTTTGCACTGGCTCTGGAGATCCGCGATAAGGGCGAACGGTTAAATGAAATGCCGGATCGCGATGTACGCGGCGCGATATACCGCGCCGAAGAAGCGCTCTCTTCCGCCGCCGTCTGTTTGCTGAGCGGTCGACAAGATTGTCCGACCTATATCTCGGTAAACGTCGACAAGCTGGAACGTTCGCTGAGTATTCTTAATTACTCCATCCAATTTCTCAATGAGCGCACGCCGCTCGAAGAAGCCTGATCTCAGGGGGAGGAAACTCCCCCTTTCTCTTCTCCTGCTGATGACTTTCCTGCTCCTCTCTGCGAAGCGCCGGCTGGCTTGTGTATAGAGAGTGTAAAAGTCGCATTTCTATGCCGTGTGCGGTCTACCTTTATCAGAATAAAAATCTGCCTAAAGGAGTGCCGTATGCGCCCGTTGCCACTGCTTTTGCTCTTTATCTCCCTTCCCATTTTCGCCGCGCCCGCCGCAGTAAAGGTTGAGGTGCTGCAAACCCAACTCGATCACCCATGGGCGCTGGCTTTTCTGCCCGATAGTCACGGTATGTTAATTACCTTGCGCAGCGGGCAACTGCGTTTATGGCAGCAGGGGAAGGGGCTATCGGATCCGATTAGCGGTGTACCCAAGGTATGGGCTCACGGGCAGGGCGGTTTGCTGGATGTAGCGCTGGCACCGGATTTCAACCAGTCGCGCCGAGTGTGGTTGAGTTATGCCGAAGCGGGGCCGGATGATAAAGCCGGCACCGCGGTGGGTTATGGACGTCTTAGCGAGGATTTCAAACAGCTGGAAGATTTCCGTACCCTGTTCCGCCAACAGCCGAAACTGTCGACGGGTAACCATTTTGGCGGGCGGATGGTATTCGACGCTAAAGGTTCTCTGTGGATTGCGCTCGGTGAAAATAACCAGCGCCAAACCGCGCAGGAACTGGATAAATTGCAGGGTAAGCTGGTGCGCCTGACGGAAAGGGGCAGCGTACCGAAGGACAACCCGTTTGTCGGCAAGCAGGGTGCACGGGCGGAAATTTGGTCCTACGGTATTCGGAACCCGCAAGGAATGGCAATAAATCCGTGGAGCGACATGCTGTGGCTTAACGAACATGGACCGCGCGGTGGCGACGAGATTAATATTCCGCAAAAGGGCAAAAACTATGGCTGGCCGATTGCGACTTGGGGCATCAACTACAGCGGGTTAAAAATCCCGGAAGCGAAGGGGGAGATTGTCGCCGGAACCGAGCAGCCTGTTTTTTATTGGAAGCGATCCCCTGCGGTGAGCGGTATGGCGTTTTACAACGCCGATACGTTTGCGCAGTGGAAACATAAGCTGTTTATCGGCGCGCTGAAAGATAAAGAGCTTATCGTGCTGAGCGTCAATGGCGATAAGGTGACGGAAGAGGGGCGTATGCTGGGCGATCGTCAGCAGCGTATTCGCGATGTGCGCGTGGGGCCGGATGGCTACCTGTATGTGCTAACGGATGAAACAAACGGCGAGTTGTGGAAGGTGAGCCCGGCTTCGTGAATCAGAGCATTTCCCTATGCACGAATACGCTTAGATCTAATTGGCGCTGATACCAGACGGTAAAAGAAGATCAGCGCCGCGTATTATCAGGTCACCGGGATCATCACGGCGTTTTTAAAGCCAGGACGCGCACACAATTGTGCGTACCAGCGTTGCAAGTTGGGATAGGGTGCCCACTGCAAGCCGGGAATATTGTAAAGGTTATAGATAAACGGGCCAACGGCGATATCACCGCAGCCAAAGGCCTCTTTCGAGAGCCACGGCTGTTTGCCGAGGGTATCGTCCAGTAGCGCGAACAGCTCATCCATTGATGTTTTACAGGCTTCCAGCGCGGCGTTGTCACGCTTTTCCGGCGGCGTGCGTACCAGCCCATGCAGTAGCGGGCCGTGTTTCGGCGACAGAGTGCTTAACGCCCAGTCCATCCATTTTTCGCCTTCCGCACGCGCGGCAGGAGAGTCCACCCACAGACGGCCCTGGCCATACTGTGCCGCCAGATAACGCACGATGGTATTGGATTCCCACAGCACCACATCGGTTTCATCATCACGCAGCAACGGCACTAAGCCGTTGGGATTCATCGCCAGATAATCCGGTTCGTGATTCAGGCCGAATTCTCTGCCCGCCAGTATGTGCTCATACGGTAACTCCAGCTCGTCCAGCAGCCAGCGAACTTTTTTGACATTAGTCGAGTTATTTCTGCCCCATAGCGTTATCATTTTTACCTCTGCGGTGTGAATGCGTGTCGATATGACAATCATCGTGTTCTAAAGTTTACGTCATGGCAACGGCTGCGGAAAAAAATGCACCGACGCAGCATAAGACGCTGTTATTGCATAAACTTTAAAAACTTTACCCAGTGACGGTTTTTTTCGTTTCGTTTGTGCGTTAAAACTCACCGTTTGTTGCGGCACGGTGTTGTGACGTTTTTTGAATGGATACTCGGGTGGCCCCTTATGATGCATTTCTCTCTATCCCTTCGCGGCCTGGCTGCAGGCTCTGCGCTGTTATTTCTCTTCTCCCCTGCGCTGTACGCGGTGGAGCAAACACCGACGCAGCCCGCGGTTGACGCGCGGGCATGGATCCTGATGGATTACGCCAGCGGTCAGGTGCTGGCGGAAGGCAACGCCGACGAGAAGCTTGATCCTGCCAGCCTCACCAAACTGATGACCAGCTATGTGGTGGGCCAGGCGCTGAAATCCGGAAAAATTAATCTCAACGATACGGTGACCGTTGGCAAAGATGCGTGGGCAACGGGCAATCCGGCGCTGCGGGGTTCATCGCTGATGTTTTTAAAACCCGGCGATCGGGTCTCCGTAGCGGATCTCAATAAAGGGGTGATAATCCAGTCCGGCAACGACGCCAGTATTGCCATTGCGGATCACGTGGCGGGCAGCCAGGACTCCTTTGTCAGTCTGATGAACAGTTATGGGAAAAAACTCGGCTTAACGAACACAACCTTTAAAACCGTTCATGGGCTGGATGCGCCGGGGCAGTACAGCACCGCGCGCGATATGGCGTTGCTAGGCAAAGCAATGATCCATGATGTGCCGGAAGAGTACGCTATTCACAAAGAGAAAGAGTTCACCTTTAACAAAATCCGCCAGCCCAACCGTAACCGGCTGCTGTGGAGCACCAGCATGAACGTGGACGGTATGAAAACCGGTACCACTGACGGCGCGGGCTATAACCTCGTCGCCTCGGCGACCCAGGGCGATATGCGCTTGATCTCTGTGGTGCTGGGGGCGAAAACTGACCGGATCCGCTTTAATGAATCTGAAAAATTGCTCACCTGGGGTTTCCGCTTCTTCGAAACGGTGACGCCGATTAAACCCGATGCCACCTTTGTCACCCAGCGCGTCTGGTTTGGCGATAACAGTGAAGCGAAGCTGGGTGCTGGCGAAGCAGGCTCCCTGACTATTCCACGAGGGCAGTTGAAAAACCTGAAAGCCAGCTACACCTTAACGCAGCCGGAACTGCAGGCGCCGCTGGCGAAAGGCCAGGTGGTAGGCACTATCGATTTTCAGCTGAACGGCAAAACCATCGAGCAGCGTCCACTGATCGTGATGGAGGCGGTGGAAGAGGCCGGGTTTATTGGCCGGATGTGGGATTTTGTGCTGCTGAAATTCCACCAGTGGTTCGGCGGCTGGTTCTCCTGATACATATTGACCGTGCCCGCTCGGGCACGGTCAATAGAGCAAGGTTATCTTCTGTTTTTTTGCTTCGTTCACCAGCGTCTCGTCCGGGCGGCTGTCGCTGACCAGCACATCAAAGCGGCTTAACGCCCCCATACAGGCCGAGCGTACTTTCCCGAACTTGCTGTGGTCCACCACCAGCACATGGTACTGGGCACTCGCCATCGCCCAGTGCTTTACCGGCAGCTCTTCCAGATTGAAACAGGTTGCCCCTTGTTGGGCATGCACACCCGCCGCCGAGTAAAAGGCGATATCCGGACGCAGATTATTCAGGGTTTCGTTGAAGTTTAACGGTTTAAAAATCCCGTTGCTGGCGTGGAACTCGCCGCCGCTGAGAATCGCGCGGCACAGCGGTTTTTCCTGCAGTGCCAGAAAGGTATTAAGGGAATAGCAGACGCCGGTAAAGGGCAAATCGTCGGCGATAGCGTCAATTACCCAGGGCGTGGTTGTGCCGCAGTCGAAAAAGGCCATTTGATGTGCCTTTAACAACCCAGCGGCGAGTTTTGCCGCATGGCGCTTCTCTTCTACCAGCCGCTTTTTTTGATCGCTAAGTAAATAGTGGCTGGCGGAGCGCGGCTCGAGCACGATATAACCGCCCAGCAGCACCACCGGCGCGCTATTGGCATTGAGATCGCGGCGAATGGTCATTTCAGATACGCCAAGCAGCGTTGCTGCCTCTTTCAGATGCAGCTTATCGCTACGCTTAAGCGCCGCCAGCAGCTGGCCTATCCGTTCGTCGCGTCTGGTTTCCATATATCCTCTGCATTAAAGAAGGCCCTGCACTCCGCAGGGCGTTTATCTTACCTGCGCCTTGAGGCTTAGTCACGTATCCAGCCGCGGCGAATCAGCAGGGCAAAGCACAGGCGATAATAGTGCTGTAAACGGCGATAAAGTGCCGGGCCGAAGCCCTGCCAGAGGATTTGTGCGGACAAACAGCCGCATATCCCCACCAGCAACGCACCGAGCATATCCAGCGGCCAGTGCACGCCAAGATAGACCCGTGACCACGCAATAGTAAGACCAGCAACCATCAGTAATGTACCGGACCATACACGATGCCAGGCCAGGAAGGCGACCGCAAAGGTAAAAATGACCGTGCCATGATCGCTTGGGAAAGAGCTGTCCGGCGCGTGGTGCAGGAAGTTATAGCCTACGCCATCGGTAAACGGACGATCGTGGGGGAAGAGATGGCCCAGTAACGCCGAGCAACTGAGACTCACCAGCATCGCCAGCGTCACCTTAACCACCAGTTGACGCTGCGCATTGAGCTGTTCGCGTGGACCCCAAAGCCACAGACCCACCGCCAGCAGGGGGACGAGGGTGATTAAATCTTTAGCGGCAAACTCGGCACAGGCAAGTAGCAAGCGCGGCGAGTCGGGCGTGGCGTTAATCCAGTAGAACAGGGTGTAATTGAGGCTCTCTAGCATAAGCTTGTTACTCTTTGATGAAACACGGTAAGTGGACGCAAAAGGGCCCACCTTAAAAGTGCCAGGGTTAGCGGTAAAGGGATTTAGTCTTACTTATCTTAGAGTTGGACGATTCCTGATAACCATCGCGTAACGCCAATCTTATGACCGCAAACTTAAGGGGATCTTAAACGAACTGAAATATGCTTTATTTACTGTGTAACTGAGAATTTCCTATCGTTGCAAAGCGGCTTTGATTACACTCTGCGCGATTTTTCATAGATGAAGAGATTGCATGCAAAACCATACCTTATCAGGAGCTCGTTTGGGACGACGGGCACTGCTGTTTCCCCTTTGCCTGGTGCTTTACGAATTCTCCACTTATATCGCCAACGATATGATCCAGCCTGGCATGCTGGCGGTGGTGGCACAGTACAACGCCGGTATTGAATGGGTTCCGACCTCTATGACCGCCTACCTTGCGGGCGGTATGTTTTTGCAGTGGCTGCTGGGGCCGCTGTCGGACCGCATTGGCCGCCGCCCGGTGATGTTGACCGGCGTGGTGTGGTTTATTGTCACCTGCCTTGCGACACTGCTGGCGCAGAATATTGAGCAATTCACCCTACTGCGGTTTTTACAAGGCATTAGTTTGTGCTTTATCGGTGCGGTGGGCTATGCGGCGATTCAGGAGTCTTTCGAAGAGGCGGTATGCATAAAAATCACCGCGCTGATGGCGAACGTGGCGCTTATAGCGCCGCTGCTCGGCCCACTGGTGGGTGCCGCCTGGGTCAATGCCGCGCCGTGGGAAGGGATGTTTGTGCTCTTCGCGGTGCTGGCGGCGTTCTCCTTTATTGGCCTGCAACGCGCAATGCCGGAAACCGCCACGCGGCTGGGGGAAAAGCTCTCTTTCAAAACTCTGTGGCGTGACTATGCGCAGGTGATGAAGAACCTGCGTTTTGTCGCCGGGGCGCTGGCGACCGGATTTGTCAGCCTGCCGCTGTTGGCGTGGATTGCCCAGTCGCCGATTATTATTATCAGCGGCGAGCAGCTCAGCAGCTACGAGTATGGCCTGTTACAGGTGCCGATTTTCGGTGCTCTGATTGCCGGTAACCTGGTGCTGGCGCGCCTGACTTCCCGCCGCACCGTACGCGCGCTGATTGTCATGGGCGGCTGGCCGATTACCGCCGGGCTGCTGCTGGCGGCTGTCGCCACCGTCGCCTCTTCTCATGCCTATTTATGGATGACCGCCGGGCTGAGTCTGTATGCCTTTGGTATTGGGCTTGCCAACGCCGGGTTAGTTCGCCTGACGCTGTTCGCCAGTGATATGAGTAAAGGCACCGTTTCCGCGGCGATGGGCATGTTACAGATGTTTATCTTCACCGTGGGGATTGAGATCAGTAAACACGCATGGCTCGCCGGCGGCAATGGCCTGTTCAGCCTGTTTAATTTGGCTAACGGCGTATTGTGGCTGGGCTTAATGGTGGTGTTCCTGCGCGATAAACGGGTGGGAAATTCCCTGGAAGGATAGGGCGGCACTCGTACTGAGCGCCGCCGCGGGCTTAGCAGGTTTCGGCCTCGGTTTCTGCAGTCGGTTTCGCGACCGCACGAGCGACCAGCGCGGCAATCAGTACCAGCGCCATCACAACCAGCATGGCGCTTCGCAGGCCGTAATGCTCGCCGAGGAAACCGAGCAGCGGGGGGCCGACCAGAAACGCCAGATAACCGGTTGTGGCCACTACGCTGACGCGGATTGCCGCATCCGGGCCGGTATCGCTGGCGGCAGAAATCGTTAGCGGGAAACCGAGGGAAGCACCAAGGCCCCACAGAATCACCGAGAAGCCCGCCACCCAGGGGCTATCCACAAAGATAATCAGTCCGATGCCCAGCGCGCCCATTAATGCGCTGGCGCGCACCACCGAAACGCGGCTGTAACGGTCAATAAACCAGCCGCCGGTGAAGCGACCAACCGTCATCCCAAGGGTAAAACCGGTGTAGATTAACGAGCCGGAAGTAGGACTAAAACCGTGACCATCCACCATCAGCAGCGGCAACCAGTCGTTGGCTGACCCTTCGGCAAAGGCCATTGCCAGTACCACCACGCCAATCAGCATCAGTTGACCATCGCGCCAGAACGGCAGCCCAATTTTGCCGCGTGCTTTCTCTTCCGCAGAGTTTTTCCCGGTGCCTTCGGGAATAGAGGCAATCGCCAGCACAATGGGCAGTATTGCTACCAGCGCTACGGCCAGAATATGCCAGTTGGCCGCCATACCAAAGGCGGTAACGCTCATGCCAATGCCCGCGCCGACAAGGGTGCCGCAGCTATAGAAGCCGTGCATCATTGGCAGGACGGTTTTGCCCATCTCGCGCTCAACGATTGCCCCTTCAATATTTAACGCCACTTCGCCCGCGCCCAGACTGCCGCCGAAAATAGCCAGGCCGAAGGCAAATAGCAGCGGTGACGCAAACCACAGGGCGATGCTCAGCACCACCATGCCAACGATGCTAAATGACATGCAGGCGCGGATCACTTTTCGCGTGCCAAAGCGTTTGACCAGCCAGGCGGACGAGAGAATACCGCTCATCGACCCGACCGACAGACCAAATAAAACCACACCCATTTCGGCAGTCGAAACCGATAAAATATCGCGGATCGCGGGCGTTCGTGTTGCCCAGGAAGCCATTAACAGACCGGGCAAAAAGAAGAAGGTAAACAGTGCCCACAGGCGATGCTTTAGGGCTTTACGGGAGGCATTTGCAGTCATAGCTTCACGGTGAATAGTGAAAGGATGCGACAACACTAGCAAGTATGTGTACATTTGTACATAAAGCAGTGAGAGGATATATGGCACGTAGACCAAACGATCCGCAGCGGCGCGAACGTATCTTGCACGCGACGCTGGACACCATAGCCGCACACGGCATCCAGGCGGTGACGCACCGTAAAATCGCCAGCTGCGCGGATGTGCCGCTGGGGTCATTGACCTATTATTTTTCCGGCATTGACGCACTGCTGGCAGAGGCCTTTAGCCTGTTTACCTGCCAAATGTCGACGCAATACGCCGCGTTTTTTGAGGATGTCAACAGCCAGGCCGCCGCCTGTGATGCGGTCACCGAACTGATTTTTAGCGCTCAGATGACCACCGCACACAATATGGAATTGATGTATCAGCTGTACGCCTTTATGAGCCGCCAGCCGGTGCTAAAAAGCGTGATGCAAAACTGGATGCGCGCCAGCCAGACCACGCTTGAGCATTGGTTCGATCCGATAACGGCGCGCGCGCTGGATGCGTTTATCGAAGGAATGACGCTGCATTTTGTTGTCGACCGCGAGCCTCTGAGC
The DNA here is from genome assembly GCF_000814905.1 of Enterobacter sp. Bisph1. Taxonomy (GTDB): domain Bacteria; phylum Pseudomonadota; class Gammaproteobacteria; order Enterobacterales; family Enterobacteriaceae; genus Kosakonia. The sequence goes on along the minus strand of NZ_JXAG01000034.1, from coordinate 163,721 downwards.
CGCGATGCCATTCGCTTAATGGTGGGGCGAATTGCGGGGGTTTAAAAGGTATGCGCGGACGAAAAATGGTCCGGGGAAGAGTGATATTAAAAGCGACAGCCCGTCAGGACTTGTTCAATAACTAAGCAGGTTGAAAGTGATAGTGAATACCGTTATGTGGCTCCTCTCATCAGCAGCCCTGTTAACCTGGATTTTTGGCATAACTGTAAAGCGCTTTTTCGCCACCAATGCAAAGTATTTTGGCATTCTGCTGGTGGTGCATTTGGCGCTAAGTTTCACCGCCATCATGTTGAAAAAGCAGGGGGTAGTGGTTTTGCATAAAGGCGATAACCCGTTGCTGCGCGAGGTCGTTACGCTCTTTTTAAAAAGCTATATGGCGCTGGTAATGATTATTATGACCGGCTTTATGATTGCGCTGGTGCAACGTGGGGCGCAGCAGATGACCCGTTTTCATACCACCTCAAATGCCGCGAATCTGCATCGCCATCCGCTCAAATTCTATTTGCGACACGAATCCACGATTGTGCAAACCTACCGCCTTTTCTTTACCTTTGGCGGCGTGTATATCCTGTGGGCGCTATGGTTCAAAAAAGACTTTTAGGGCGACGTCGGTTGCGAGTGCGCGACCGAGGCTTTTTTGTCCATATCGACTGATATTTTATGGGCAGCATAAAAACAGAGCAGAATAATAAAGCAGTAACTTAATGTAAACAGTCGCGGGCTATTGACCACGGAAAATAGCGCGGCTTTATCTCGTTTTAAAATGAAATAGCACCAGACGTTAACAAAGACAAAAGCAATCAGCACCATCAGCACATAACTAATTTGCGCCACGCTTTTAAAGGTTATTTGCGGTTCTCTGTAAAAAAGAATGGCTATTGCCAGTAATGAGGTGGTGAGCAGTGCGGTAGATATCCCGCTTGACCACAGTAGCAGATCGCTTGTCACTTTTGGTAGTACAGCCCCCGCTTTTCCACGCCCGGTATGCACGCCCCATCTATCCGGTTTTGTAAATAGACCCGTTTTAGTTCCAGGCATTTTTTGAGATCCCGGCCAGATAACGTTGTTGGCGGTATTCCGCCAGTTTCAGCAGATAGGCGGTGCGCCGGTCACGGTCTGGCGTGAACTGCGTCGCTTGCGCCATCAGCGGCTGATAGCTAGCTGCTGCATGGATGCTGTATTAGCGGCAGATGTGGGCGACTAGGCGGCGTATAGCCAGTTGCAGGGCGGCGCACTGGTGAAGCGTCGCGATCTGGTTGTGCGACTCGCCTATGAAATCACGGAGCAGAGCAACGAGTATGCGGAGGATGTGCAGCGCGTCCAGGGTATCTACTTCCTATTAATTCCTGATTCCGAACTGTGCACGCGTCTTGTGAAATGGCAGAAGGTCGCGAAATTGGCTGAAGCGCCAGCGGAGGCGGGGTTTTCTCGCGCCGTTGGCGCGGCTTGGAATTCTGTCAATAACTGCATTGAAGGGGGAACCCGCAGACGATTAAAACTGGATCTCCATAGTCGCGGTTTTTCCGGTAGTGATGAGGACGTGGACATTTTAATGCGCGTTATTGGGCTGACTTATGGTCGAACATCACTAATTTTTCGCGGTGGTCATCTACGTGAACAGCGAAGCAAGCAGGAAAATGAAATCTGGCCGGGCTGGTCGTGAGCTGTATTAATGCCGATATTTTGTTGCAAGTCATTACCACACAACAAATAATAGTTTCATAATTTGTTACTGAATGTATATTGTCTGAATATACAGTTATTTTCCTTTAGGGGGAGCAGTGCAGGATTTGTTTGTTGAAACACTTACTACGCAACGCATTGGTTTACTTTTGAAATTGGTAGCCCTCAGCGATTGCACCGGCAGTGAAAAAGACCTGGCTTTTAGTTGGTTAACGGAACTGGCCCCTGATCTTGAAAACAGGCTGGAAAACTTCGAGTTAAAAAATCCCCCATTCAGAATACAACTCATGTGGTGGAAGGGGCTCTCAGTAAATCCTGCGGCATATGTTTGAACGGGTGACTATCATATTAATTACCATTTGAAATAGCCTGTCACCCGTATTAATTTGGGGGTTGGGTAAGCGTTTTTATTTCATTACTCTCAAGATAATATCGCTTGGGATGCCTTTTTCCTTCTCACAACCGAGAGAGATATAGATGGAATTTGTAAAATATCTACAACTTTTACCAATCTTTTTTTCTGCGATATTATGCTTTATTGGTATGAGAAAATGGCGGAATTATGAGGTTAATCGACCATTTGATAATTATTCAAAAAAGAGTTTATTTGCATATCAAATGCATGAGAAAACTGGTTGCGAAAATTATAAAAGATTAGGTGATGAATTTGGTGCAGCTTCCTTTACTGGTGATGTTTCGTTATCTTCTATACAAAGAAATCGTATTTTGACGGTTGCTGATCCAGTAAGAGCAATCCAATCGTTTAAAAGATGTAAGCAATTTATATCGGTAGAAGAGACAGGGATAACATTGTTTGAATGGAAAAACAAAAAATATAAGAGTAAAGGGTATCGGGATTTTTGGAAGATCACATGTTTTACGACGTATTTTGTGTCTATAATGCTCATCCCGATTGTTCCTTCTTACTTTGCTTTGTTTCAGCCTTCTGTTATGAAAGTGATAAGTAATTTACCTACTTATAAAGCGGTGTTACTGTGTACAATGTTAGTTTGTGATGCTTTATTTGTGGGTATTTTGGCTGGATTAAAAGGAGCGAAAATAATCGCCGCTGAAAAGCTGATAAACGATAATGTGAAAGCCAGAGACGTAATATTAAACGATATATTCGTTTGACTGGCTTAATTGATTACGCAATTGGAGTGGTTCTCAATATATCCAGCGCCATTTGTCTTTGCTCGGGTGACATGGTGTTAATTAGCGTCTGAATTAACATATCACCCGTTTTAGCGCTTGGGCTGAGTATGTGGGGGAACGTTAAATTCATAACAAATGTATGCCAACACTCCACATCTGAAAATACGCAGTAGATGTCCGAAATTTTGCGGTGTTTCCTGTTGGTTTTCTTGATTATTGCTTTCGCGGCGCATTCCGGGCATTCAATTTTAACACTTACAGGCGACGGATAAAACCACGATGCTGGGGACGGCCATACTGATGGCCGGACAAATTCAGAGCGTGGCCAGCGGCGATTTTGCGATGGCCACAGGCGGGAACTATCTGGCGAGCGTGAAGGGCGATGCGCAAACTGATATCACCGGGCAGCAGTCCACGAAAGTGGTGGGGAATATCCATGTTGAAACACTGGCCGCACTGACGGAAAAGATTGCCGCACACCGGCAGTCCATCGCTGCCAGCCAGCAGATCATCGACGGGACGGTGCATATCGGCAATGACAGTATGAATACCCTGTCCATGATGCTCGACACCATTGATTTACTGGCCGAACTGGCGCAGCAGTGCGCCGGGCATGCGCATCCCGATACCGGCACGCCCACCAACGCGAGCGATTTTACGCAGACGGCCACTAGGGCCGGGCAGACCCGGGGTAAATACCAGAATATTATCGCCTGCTGTCCATCCTACAGCCCGCACCCTGCGGGCATTTTTGTACCCGCAAACCAGACGCGCAGTTACGCGCTGTGGGCGCTCTGCCCCTTATCCCATCACCACGCAAGTCATCAAACAGATCGCGTCCGTCTTGCTTTGCTGGCGCAGCTACGTACAGACAAAATAAATGTGTTGCAGACAAAAGCGGCACTACACCGCACCCGCCTGCGGGTTTTGGATCGGGGAAATTTTTCAGTTTTATTTTTCTGCAAACCACACCGCCAAGGCGCGCCAGTGCTGGCCAGTTGCGGCTAAACCTAAACTGAAAAGATTGAAAAGGATATCAGTATTTTTCAGTTTTAATAATGGGTGGTGGTTTTTTTTGTTTTTAAGTAATTGTTTTTATGTTTTTTTTCTGTGTTGATTGATCTAACACCATATTGTTTAAAACGAGAACAATTGAAAATTCAGGCGTGGTAACATTTAAGTGGATGTAAAATGGTTATGATAGATTTGAAAAATCTGCCACAAGTATGTTTAAGTATTTCCAGCATTGGTTTTTCCACAGCCAAATAACGTTATGGCATAAGGCAATTAGATAGATATTTCATTCGGATATGAATGAGCTATGATTATGTGAATCAAAAGAAGTACCTATGCTTCCCTATTACCTATTCCAGATCCATTGATTCTTCCATTTTAATAATATTATGTGATGTGTTTTCAATTTCAGAAAAGTTTTGTGTGTAACCTATGAAATCTCTTGTTGGTTGAGTTGTCTTGATTAACTGTTTTTACAGGATTTTAATATGTCATATAAATTAACAGATTTAACAAGTGATCGCCGTTTAGCGCGACTTTTCTTATCAAAAAAACAACCTTGTGCACTTCAGCTTTGGGTGTTACAGATTAAAACTGAAGGGGAGGTTGAAAATCGCGTATTGTATGGGAGGTTATTGCCATATAGTTTTTCTAATAACAGTTGGTCATCTAGCGATAGAGATGAATCGCAATCATTTGGTTCCTTCAGAGCAAGTGTGACCAAGTTGAATTTATATATAGATAGCTCTCTTTGTTCTGATTTACTCAGAATGATATGCGAGGGGATGGATATTAATACTTTTAGTGGTTTGCTAAATTTAAATGTGCCAGCAAAGTTAAGTGAGAAATTTGGAAGTACAGTGATTAATGATCAGTGCGCAATTTTTCGACCTGTACGTTATCTTCTTAATCGTGATGCTAATAAGCATAATCAATTGCTTAGTCCTCATGCTAAAGCAGGTACTTTAAGCGCATCTATAATAAATAATAATAAGAAGTCATTGCTGTATTTTGCAGGAAACTATTATAAGGGTCTAACTTCAATGATAGTTAATCAACTAAATTCTGATACAGGAATGAATTTTGGAGAGAAAGACAATTCTAGGCTGGGGGATGTTGAATTATTGGTGTTTCCAGCACTTGATAATAATGAAAAGAATCTTTTGGTTGTTAGTCTCAATAAAATTGATGAGACGGTAAATGTCCGTTTTGATTCCTCGCAATTACCGAATTCTTGCGCTTATCAGTTTTTTTTGACTGTTGAGAATGATAATCAAATTATTTATTCTAAGGTAGCATTGGCAAAGTCTTTCTATAGTGGCATTTTTGAGTGTACATTTGTACTGGATGATAAAATATCTGAGATAGTAGATAGTGTGAGGGTTGATGTTTTTTATTTTCAAAAAAATAATTTAGCAAATGGTGAGTTATGTTGTAGTTGGAAGTGCAACTATATTCGTGAAGTTAATCTTCAAACACATGTTATAAGCAATAATACGAATTCAGTCAAATTTGACTGGCTTGAGAAAAATACTGCCCCTCAAATGGTTGAACGAGTCTCTCATGTTTTATCATTTTCAGCCAGAAATCATTTTTCACAAAGTAAAATCGGTGGCAGAACCATTGATAAATGGGTTCCAGAAAATAACTTTTTGAGTTCGCTGTTTACAAAGCTATATCCTCGTAAGTCAGATGGACGGTTTTTTCCTCGATTGGGACCAAGCAATGGTGAAGGAAGGTTGCAGTTTGTCGAATGGTTTAAAGAACTCGTTAGCAAACATAAACAACGGCATATCGCAATCTTTGACCCTTATTTTGAAGATGTTGGTTTGACCTTGCTATTACTTAATGCATTTCCCGGTTCCGAATATACAATCTTTAGAAGTATGCCAAAATTGATTGAAAAGGGGGTTCCTCAACGAAGAAAAACAGACGGTCTTATTAATAGGGGGGTTGATAATTTAATTGCTAATTGTAAACATAATGAAAGGATATTGCGCAGTAGTAACATCAAAATATATGGTATGAAAGATGGTCGTTTACATGATAGATACATTTTAGTTTTAGATAGCGGAGGACTACCTGTAGAAGGATTTCATCTTTCTAATTCGTTCCAAAAAGCAACCGCAAACAATCCGTTACTCATAACGCCTATACCTACTGATGTTCTATATCAAACGAACCAGTATGTATTTGACATTATACAAGAAGCGAATATATCTTCAGATGAAGAAAATAATGAGAAAAAAATATTTCTTCTATTCGATTCAAAAAACGCATCTAGCGAGAAAAAATTATATGAGCCTTTCGATATTTTGAATAAAGAGTCGGCCGGTACTGTATTGAGTGTCTGGCTTAAAGAACCATTATTGAAAGGATTGTGTGGGTTTAATTTAAAGTCCAAAATGAATGAGCTTGGATTAATTCAGGGTGAGTCTCTACATAATTTCTCAAAAAATGGATTATTTAACTGTCTTAATGAAATGGAGGGGGAGCTTTCTGATTTTATCGAAGCTTGGGAAATTATTGGAGATGTTTTAGCTCATACTGTTGTAGGTGATTCAAATATTGATGAAATTCAAGCTGAGAAGAAATTTTTGACATTTCTATTGTCCTTTTTGACCCGTTCATTTAAAAGAACTGCTGTGTTGGATGAACAAGAAATTACTGTAATCGATCCTTTTTATTTCAACATGTCGTTAGATAATTTTATTCATAGTTCGACTCAAACGCATCATTTCCATCATGCGATAAAACATAAGGTTATTACATGGTCTGAATTTTATGCTGTGAAATATTTGTGGCTATATTCTCCTGATTCACTGCTTGACTTGAGCGAAGCAGTGATAAAAGAGATTGGCGAGAAATACCAGCCTGAGCATGTCATAATATTATCTCTTTTGGAGCAGGTTGTTGGGGACATATCGTTAAGTATGGAGTTTAATTCCCTGTCAGGAGAGCAAATAGCAAGCTTAATGAAAAGCAATATAGCAATGATGAATTGGTTTGGCTGGAATGGTATTGAGAAAAAGCTTATTGCTGAGTCAAAATCTGGTATAGATATAGGAACCTTACCGTTTGGTAGTTTCTCGCAAAAAGTGCAGTTCCTTGGTTGGGTTATAAATCGTAATGCTAATGACGAGAGCAATAGCTCATTCTATAAAAATGCTTTAAATTTTTTGCATACAAAATTATTGCCTGAAAAATTATCGGGGTCTGATTTTGAATTATTGATTAATGCACTAAGGGGGCATATGCACCAATTAGGATGGGCAGAACCTTGGTTGTTCAGAGATATAGTTGAGCCCTTATTAAGGGAGCGTCGCGTTAGTTTTGAGGATGTGTCTAATGTTTGGTTTGCGGATTTTACTGACTTGTTAAATAAGAAAATGTCGAGCAATGCTGTTTTATTTTCCTCAGAAAGAGAAGGGGTAACTACTAATCTATGCTCGTATTTTTTTGCCAATAGTAATCCGGATTACCAAAAAAAATGTCTTAAAAAGATTACTCAAATATTAGTTAAACAGAAAGCAATTATTCAGCAACCATTAGCTAGTACCTCAAACTGGTCAAAGTGGGATGATGCCCTAACAATTTCGTTGTGGGTTCTGATTTTCGCGAAATTAGGTAAGTACTATCTTGAACGGAAGGAAGGAGCGACTTATCAACTATTAGAGTCTGTAGCGGAGTATTCTACTGCTCTAATTGGAGTTCGCAATAAAGATGAGTGGAGACATCACAATGAATTATTTTTATATAATGAAAAAGTTGGAGAGCTAGTTAACTCTAGAGCATGAGTACGATTCAACATATCGAGTTGAAACTGATGGTTTTGTTATGACATGACAGTTTCCGTCTGATTGAGGCTCGATTGTTTCTTTTCACACTTTAAAAACTTACATATTCTATCATGCCTAAGTTAATGGTTTGTTCCTGCGACCAAGGCATAACGACTAGGGTGCATGAATGGAAATTTATATGTATTTAGAGGCTTTTTGTTCTGCGATGTCGTTCATCACGGTGCACCAGCAGTTATGTATCGCTGGATAAAGGGTGGGAATAATCTTAAAACAAAAGAGGGGCTGGAAGTAAGAGACAAGTGTTTTGGTTAACCATTCATCTCCGCATACCTAGTGAGATGGATTTTATGGATGCTAAATTGATAGCGCAGGGGATAGTTCATGGCTTGGCCTCGATACCTCAAAGCCTCTATTTTTCTGGTGTGAGAACCCTTGAAGGCTCCGGCTTTTTAGGGCGAGATTTGAAAGCACGTAATGAATATGAAACAGAGCGATTCATGCGTGTCTTTAAAGGACTTATATCAAATGAAGAACCGATAAGGCAGTTGATTTCTATCGTCATCACTGAGTTCTATTCAAAATTAGATGAAAATGGGAAGAAAGCGATAAACGATAAAATGGGTTATTCCGATGCGAAACTGGGAAGTCGCACAGGAGCGTAATTTTATATTGCCAGACGATTATCAGATAAGATCGTAGCGCAAGTTCAAGCCTCTGCTTTAGGTGGCTATCTCTTACGTGGTGCTTCGACTCTCACATTCAATGTAATTATGATTCAGGGCAATATTGAAGAAGTGGCGAGGGCATCTCGCAGATTAGCGGCAAAATATACCCCCACTTATGTACAGGTTTCGCCAAAGAACCTTGATATGGTTTATTTTCTCGTTGAAAAGCCTCTTGAACCATACCTCGCATACATTCACAGTCACCCAATGCAGTGTAAAGGGATACAGGATGAAATCTGCAAAATCCTCACAAAATAGCGTTTCTGAAAAAATATGGATACATGCAGTCAACATGTTAGATGCCCTGGGTACGGGGATCTTATCTATCGCAGCTTTTGCTTGCCTTGTTGTTCTTGATGGCTGAGTTCTTAAGTTGGGCGGGTTTTTAGGCTGCTTTGCATTGATTTGCCTTATTATCTATCTATCGGAGAAATTAAAAGGCAAGGGTAAGTAATTTTTATGTCGCCATTTTGTCGCCAACTATAAATTTCATGATGCAACTTATTGATTTTCAACTAAATAAAATCAAGACAACAAAAAACCCATCAACCTTGAACCTAAGCGGCGGGGTTGATGGGCTCCACAAAATGGGGACATCAAAGAAAAGCAGTGGCACTAGTTATGACTGACGCCCCAATAAAAAGTTCTCTGCATATCTGAAATAATTTCAACTTCAGACTTATCCGAGTCCCGGCCAGATAATGATGATTAGTGTCCCTGCCAACGTCAGCAGAACGTTAGCGATAGCGTAAGTGCCCGCATAGCCCAGCGCCGGGATATTGCTGCGCGCCGTATCGCTAATAATCTCCATCGCCGGAGCGCAGGTGCGGGCACCCATCATCGCGCCGAACAGCAGGGCGCGGTTCATTTTCAGCACGTAGGCACCAAACAAGAAACAGATTAATACCGGCACCAGGCTAACGATAAGGCCAGCGATCAGCATCTGGCCACCGACAGCGCCAAGACCATTGCTGATGCCGCTCCCGGCGCTTAGGCCGACGCCCGCCATAAATACCATCAGGCCAAACTCCTTCACCATCATCAGCGCACCCTGCGGGATATAACCGAAAGTGGGGTGGTTGGCGCGCAGGAAGCCGAGCATGATCCCGGCGAACAGCAGACCGGCGGCATTACCGACGCCAAAACTGAAGGAGCTGAACTGGAAGGTGATCATACCGATCATCAGACCGACAATAAAAAATGCGCAGAAGGCGAGCAGGTCGGTAACCTGGCTGTGAATCGAGATAAAGCCAATGCGGTCGGCGATGGTTTTCACGCGGCGCGCATCACCGCTGACCTGCAACACATCGCCTTTGTTCAGCACAATGTTGTCATCGATGGGCATTTCGATCTGGCTGCGGATCACGCGGTTTAAGAAGCAGCCGTGGTCGGTGAGCTTTAACTGCGCCAGACGGCGTCCGACAACGTTGTGGTTTTTCACCACCACTTCTTCCGTAACGATACGCATATCAAGCAGATCGCGGTCGAACACCTCTTTACCGTTGCGAAAGCTCGGATCGAGGCGCGCGTGCGCATCCGGATAACCCACCAGCGAAATCTCATCGCCCATCTGCAGCACGGCGTCGCCGTCGGGGCTGGCGAGAATGCCGTTGCGACGAATACGTTCGATATAGCATCCGGTCTGGCGATAGATACCCAGCTCGCGCAGATTTTTGCCATCGGCCCACGCGACCAGTTCCGGCCCAACGCGATAAGCGCGGATCACCGGCAGATAAACTTTGCGATGCGCATCGGTATCCAGACCGCGTTCGCGGGCGATCTGTTGGGCGCTGGTCTGCAAATCCTGATGCTGCAATTTGGGTAAATAACGCGCACCAAAAATCAAACTCACCAGACCAATCAGGTAGGTCAGGGCATAACCGAGGCTTAAATTATGCAGCGCGCTGGCGAGTTGCCCGCTCTCCATTCCTGAGTGGCGCAGCGTATCACCCGCGCCAACCAGTACCGGCGTCGAAGTCATCGATCCCGCCAGCATCCCCGCCGTCAGACCAATATCCCAACCAAACAGTTTGCCAAGGCCTAACGCTATCAACAGGGCGCTGCCGACTAATACCAGCGCCAGCATCAGATAATTCTTACCATCGCGAAAAAATATTGAGAAAAAGTTAGGTCCTGCTTCAACGCCGACACAAAAAATAAACAGCATAAAGCCGAGATTAAGTGCATCCGTGTTAATGCTGAAATGCTGCTGCCCTAATAATAAAGAAACGACTAAAACGCCAATGGAATTACCGAGTTGTACTGAACCCAGGCGTAATTTACCCAGACATAGTCCGAGCGCCAGTACGACAAACAATAACAGTATGTAATTCCCGTTTAACAAATCTGCGACGTTTATATTCACGAAGGCTAACTTCTTGTTTACTTGTAAGCTGTTGAAAGAAATGGTTATTTGGGCTAATGTTTTGTACATGCGCCGGCGTCGGAAAAAAAGCCGCGCGACACCAGCCGCTCCCCACAAAACAAAAAACTGGCCGCTAGTTTAATCGCATTAGATTACAACGGCTAGTGACAAGTGCGTATTTAGGTGGGGGCTTTTCTGGCAAGGATTGCCGCAACGCTTTATCTGTCCGGACATTCTTTTGAACTTGTTGTGAGTGCGATAAGAGAAAAAGTCAGGAGGCGTGTTTGAAGAACAGGCGAAGTTGGGTCGGCGTTATTTGCTGCGCTTTACTCTTTATTGTGGTTTGTTTCATGCTGGCGGTAAATATGAACGGCGCACTACCCGTGTCCGGTAATCCTGAATTAGGCTTGCTGCTGTTTACCGTTCCCGGTGTCGTCGGCGCGTCGGTCGTTCGTCGTCGCAAAGCCATCGTTCCGCTTTTAGGTGCCGGGCTTGCGACACCGCTCTGCTATTTGCTGATTCATATGCATCTCAACACGGTCGACTCTTACTGGCAGATAGGTGCGTGGCTGTTAAGCGCCATTTTTTGGTGCGGCTTCGGCGGGCTGCTGTATCTGTTCGTGCGCCGCCTGGTGCGGCATAAAAAGTAACACGCCCTTCTCGAGGGCGTAACACTCTGTTATGCAATCAGACCGCGCTCTTTCACCAGCGCTTCAAAATCGGTGCAGCCGCCAATATGTTGCAGATCGAGAAAAATCTGCGGCACCGTTGCAACGGGTTTACCGATGGTTTTCTCCAGATCGGCTTTAGTAATACCTTCCGACTGAATATCGACATAACGATAGTTAAAATCTTCACGCTCGGCGGTGAGTTTTTCTGCCAGCGCTTTCGCACGTACGCAGTACGGACAGCCGGGACGACCGAAAATAACAGCTAACATGCTCTCTCCCAAATGTGATGGAAACTTTCGGTTATCCTGAGCGCCGACGCAGGAATTGGAAAGCAGGTTGTGCCTGTTGCATCAATTTTTGTAACCTTTCAGGGCAAGTTCCGAATACTGCGGGCAGGTAAGCTTCGCCTATACTGTGGGTCTTGTTTCTTCGGGAGATGATTGATGACACCGACTATTGAATTGCTTTGCGCTCACCGCTCTATTCGCCACTTTACTAATGAACCGATCACCCAGGCCCAGCGCGAGGCGATTATCGCCAGCGCGCAGGCGACCTCCAGCTCCAGCTTTTTGCAATGCAGCTCGATTATCCGCATAACGGATCCGGCTCTGCGTCAACAATTTGTCACCCTTACCGGCGGGCAACAGCATGTGGCGCAGGCTGCGGAGTTTTGGGTTTTCTGCGCGGATTTCCAGCGTAACTTCCAGATTTGCCCCGAGGCGAATCCCGGTCTTGCAGAACAGCTGCTGCTCGGGGTGGTGGATACCGCGCTGATGGCGCAAAACGCCTTTACCGCGGCGGAATCGCTGGGTCTTGGTGGCGTCTATATCGGCGGGATCCGTAACAGCATTGAAGCCGTCGGCGAGCTGTTGCAGGTGCCCAAACATGTGCTGCCGCTGTTTGGTCTATGCCTGGGTTGGCCTGCGGATACGCCGGATAAAAAACCGCGTCTGCCGGCAGAAATCCTTGTGCATGAAAACCGCTACCAGCCGCTGGATGAAAACGCGCTGGCAAAATATGACGAAGAGATAGCCCACTACTATCTGACCCGCGACAGCAATACGCGGCGCGATACCTGGAGCGATCATATTCGCCGCACCATTATCAAAGAGAGTCGACCGTTTATTCTCGACTATTTGCATAAACAAGGCTGGGCAACACGCTAATTCCCGTTCATCCTGCACCCTGGCGCGTGTATGATACGCCAGCTTTGTCAGGTCTTTTTTGAGAGGTGCAGGGTGAAAATAGCCATATTGTCCCGGGATGGAACGCTCTATTCCTGTAAACGCCTGCGCGAAGCAGCGATGCAGCGCGGTCATCTTGTTGAGATCCTCGACCCGCTGTCCTGTTATATGAATATCAGCCCGGCGGCTTCGTCCATTCATTACAAAGGCCGCCAGTTGCCTTATTTTGACGCGGTGATCCCGCGTATTGGCTCGGCGATCACCTTCTACGGCACCGCCGCCCTGCGCCAGTTCGAAATCCTCGGCAGTTATCCCCTTAATGAATCGGTGGCAATTACCCGCGCCCGCGACAAGCTGCGTTCATTACAGCTGCTGGCGCGTCAGGGCATCGATCTGCCGGTTACCGGCATTGCTCATTCCCCGGACGATACCAGCGATCTGATTGATATGGTCGGCGGCGCGCCGCTGGTGGTGAAACTGGTTGAAGGAACGCAGGGCATCGGCGTGGTGCTGGCGGAAACGCGACAGGCGGCGGAGAGCGTAATTGACGCGTTTCGCGGCCTTAACGCGCATATCCTGGTACAGGAGTTTATTGCCGAAGCGAAAGGAACCGATGTGCGCTGCCTGGTGGTTGGCAATGAAGTGGTGGCCGCCATTGAACGGCGAGCGAAAGAGGGGGATTTTCGCTCCAATTTGCACCGCGGCGGAAAGGCGCTGGTGGCGCATATCACCGAGCGCGAGCGCGATATTGCGCTGGCCGCCGCACAAACTCTGGGGCTGGATGTGGCCGGCGTCGATATTCTGCGCGCCGAGCGCGGGCCGCTGGTGATGGAAGTTAACGCATCGCCGGGGCTGGAAGGGATTGAAAATGCCACCGGTATCGATATTGCCGGTCGAATGATCCAGTGGATTGAGCGCCAGGCGACCCCAGGTTTTTGCCTTAAAACCGGCGGTTAAAAGGAATTTCCTGCGTAATAAATGGTACGGGCCTGGCTTTTTGCGTAAGCTATGGGCACTTTTTTTCGCTAAGAGAGCATTGCCTTATGGATTCACTCGTCATTCCTGGTCTGGACACGCTTCGTCACTGGCTGGATGAGCTGGGTATCAACTTTTTCGAGTGCGATAACTGCCAGGCGCTGCACTTGCCGCACATGCAAAATTTTGAAGGCGTGTTTGATGCGAAAGTCGACCTTGTAACTGACGTGGTGCTGTTTACCGCAATGGCTGAGGTGAAACCTTCCGCACTGCTGGCGCTGGCCGCCGACCTTTCTGCTATTAACGCCAGTTCTTTAACGGTAAAAGCGTTTATCGATATTCAGGACGATAACCTGCCAAAGCTGGTAGTTTGCCAGTCTTTATCCATTGGACCGGGGATCGCAGCGGAACAGTTCGCCTGGTTTATGCGCCAGAGCGAAGAGCAAATCTCAATGGTCATTATGGAAGCCAATGCCCATCAGCTGCTGTTTTCGCCAGGCGAAGAAGAGGTGATGGTGAGTGAAGAGACGCACAATTTTCTCCACTGATACGCCGCTGCATTAGCGCAGTCGCTGCCATAGCGGCTGCAGAATAAATGTTTTTATGCTGCCTTTAACCTTTCCTTAAAGAATTATTCACCGCATTTCCTCCCCTGACGGCTTATCAGATAGACATTTTTTGCATAAAAAATTGATAAAAGACGGTTTTTAATCTGTCCTATAGCCTCAAACCCTGGCTACAGTTATTCTTGCGCTGCTTAAAAACAGCCTGCGGTGTCTGCCGGAAGCGTTTTCTCCTCCGAAGCTGTTCAGAGTGACAAAATATGCATGATTCTTGCATATCTTATAATGCGTACATTTGGTTCGTATGTTAACGAGCTTTCCAGAAGGAATGAGATATGACCGCCTTGAGTAAAAAATGGGTATCGGGTCTTGTCGCGGGTGCGTTGATGGCCGTCTCTGCCAGCACGCTCGCAGCCGAACAAAAGACACTGCATGTTTATAACTGGTCTGATTATATTGCGCCGGACACCGTCGCGAATTTTGAAAAAGAGACAGGCATTAAAGTCGTTTACGACGTCTTTGATTCTAATGAAGTGCTGGAAGGTAAACTGATGGCGGGCAGTACCGGTTTCGACCTGGTTGTTCCGTCCGCAAGCTTCCTTGAACGCCAGCTTGCCGCCGGGGTATTCCAGCCTTTGGATAAGAGCAAACTGCCGAACTGGAAAAATCTCGATCCGGAAGTGCTGAAGATGGTTGCTAAGCACGATCCGGATAACAAATACGCGTTCCCGTACCTGTGGGCAACAACCGGTATCGGCTATAACGTCGACAAAGTGAAAGCCGCTCTCGGTAAAGACGCGCCGGTGAACAGCTGGGATCTGGTGCTGAAACCGGAAAACCTGGAAAAACTTAAAAGCTGCGGCGTTTCGTTCCTTGATGCCCCGGAAGAGGTGTTTGCCACCGTACTGAACTACCTCGGCAAAGATCCGAACAGCAGTAAAGCGGATGATTACAGCGTGGCCGCAACCGACCTGCTGTTAAAACTGCGTCCGAACATTCGTTATTTCCACTCTTCGCAATACATCAATGACCTGGCGAATGGCGACATCTGTGTGGCAATCGGCTGGGCAGGGGATGTCTGGCAGGCGGCAAACCGTGCGAAAGAAGCGAAGAACGGCGTGAATGTTAGCTACACCATTCCGAAAGAGGGTGCGCTGGCGTTCTTCGATGTCTTTGCCATGCCGGCGGACGCCAAAAACAAAGATGAGGCTTATCAATTCCTCAACTACCTGATGCGCCCGGATGTGATTGCCCATATCAGCGATCACGTATTCTACGCGAACGGTAATAAAGCCTCGGTACCGCTGATCAGCGCAGAAGTGCGTGATAACCCGGCTATCTTCCCGCCGCCGGATGTCTTCGCCAAACTGTTTACCCTGAAAGTTCAGGATCCGAAAATCGACCGCGTCAGAACCCGCGCGTGGACGAAAGTAAAAAGCGGCAAATAATTCAATCACCTGACAGGTGAGAAGGCTGCACCGTAGCGGTGCGCTTGCCCCAAAAATGGACAGAGGCGATAAACCTCTGTCCAGTCATTTGTACGACAACCCGTTGAATCAGGTTGCTGTTTTGCCGGAGAGCACTTGAGTGAATGACGCTATTCCCCGCCCACAGGCGAAGAGCCGCAAGGATCTGACGCCGCTGTTGGAAATTCGTAACCTGACCAAATCCTTTGACGGTCAGCACGCCGTTGATGATGTCAGCCTGACCATTTATAAAGGTGAAATTTTTGCCCTGCTTGGCGCGTCCGGCTGCGGTAAATCTACCTTGCTGCGCATGCTTGCTGGCTTTGAGCAGCCCACCCACGGGCAAATCATGCTCGATGGCGTTGACCTGGCGCACGTCCCGCCTTATCTGCGCCCCATCAATATGATGTTCCAGTCTTATGCCCTATTTCCCCATATGACGGTAGAGCAGAACATTGCCTTTGGTTTGAAGCAGGACAAATTACCGAAAGCGGAGATCGCCAGCCGCGTAGCGGAGATGCTGCACCTGGTGCATATGAGTGAATTCGCCAAACGCAAACCGCATCAGCTTTCCGGCGGTCAGCGTCAACGCGTGGCGCTGGCGCGCAGCCTGGCGAAACGGCCGAAGCTGCTGCTGCTGGATGAGCCGATGGGCGCGCTGGATAAAAAGCTGCGCGACCGTATGCAGCTCGAAGTGGTGGATATTCTTGAGCGCGTGGGCGTTACCTGCGTTATGGTCACCCACGACCAGGAAGAGGCGATGACCATGGCCGGGCGTATCGCCATTATGAATCGCGGTAAGTTTGTGCAGATAGGCGAACCGGAAGAGATTTACGAGCATCCGACCACGCGTTACAGCGCCGAGTTTATCGGTTCGGTAAATGTGTTCGAAGGCCTGCTAAAAGAGCGTCAGGAGGACGGTCTGGTTATCGACTCGCCGGGCCTCGTGCATCCGTTAAAAGTGGATGCCGATGCGTCGGTGGTGGATAACGTGCCGGTGTATGTGGCGCTGCGCCCGGAAAAAATCATGCTCTGCGAAGAACCGCCCGCCGATGGCTACAACTTTGCGGTCGGGGAAGTGGTGCATATTGCCTATCTCGGCGACCTCTCTATTTATCACGTGCGTTTGCAAAGTGGGCAGATGATCAGCGCCCAGCTGCAAAACGCGCATCGCTATCGTAAAGGCACACCAACCTGGGGCGATGAAGTGCGTCTCTGCTGGGATGCGGACAGTTGTGTGGTGCTGACGGTTTAAGGAGCGGCGATGAGTACACTTGAGCCACCGGCCCGCGGCGAAAAACCGGGCGGTTTTAACTTATGGCTGGCGCAGATGCAGATGCGCCACGGGCGCAAGCTGGTGATTGCGCTGCCCTATATCTGGCTGACGCTGCTGTTTTTGTTGCCGTTTTTGATTGTGTTCAAAATCAGCCTGGCGGAAATGGCGCGGCAAATCCCGCCCTACACGGATCTTATTGAGTGGGCAGACAGCCAGCTGACCCTAACGCTCAATATTGGCAACTTCCTGCAACTGACTGACGATCCGCTCTATTTTGAAGCCTATCTGCAGTCGTTACAGGTGGCGGCGGTGTCGACAATCTGCTGTCTGCTGCTGGGCTATCCGCTGGCCTGGGCGGTGGCGCACAGTAAATCGTCAACGCGAAATATTCTGCTGCTGTTGGTCATTTTGCCGTCGTGGACCTCGTTTCTGATCCGCGTGTATGCGTGGATGGGGATTTTAAAAAGCAACGGCGTGCTGAATAACTTTCTGATGTGGCTCGGCGTAATCGATCAGCCGCTGGCGATTTTACATACCAATCTGGCGGTATACATCGGTATTGTTTATGCCTATCTGCCGTTTATGGTGCTGCCGATTTACACCGCCCTGACGCGGATCGATTATTCGCTGGTGGAAGCCTCGCTGGATCTTGGCGCGCGGCCGCTGAAAACCTTTTTCAGCGTTATTGTCCCGCTGACCAAAGGCGGCATTATCGCCGGTTCGATGCTGGTATTTATCCCGGCGGTGGGAGAGTTTGTTATCCCGGAACTGCTCGGTGGGCCGGACAGCATTATGATTGGTCGCGTGCTGTGGCAGGAGTTCTTTAATAACCGCGACTGGCCGGTGGCGTCGGCGGTGGCGGTAATTATGCTGCTGTTGCTGATTGTACCGATCATGTGGTTCCACAAACATCAGCAGAAACAGGGGGAGGATAACGCATGAGCAACTTACCGGTAGTGCGCTCGCCGTGGCGGATTCTGATCCTCGTGCTCGGCTTTACCTTCCTCTATGCGCCAATGCTGATGCTGGTGGTTTACTCCTTTAACAGCTCAAGGCTGGTAACGGTGTGGGCGGGCTGGTCGACGCGCTGGTACGGCGAACTGTTCCGTGACGACGCCATGATGAGCGCCGTGGGACTCAGCCTGACGATTGCCGCCTGTGCGGCGACGATGGCGGCGGTGCTGGGCACCATCGCGGCGGTGGTAATGGTGCGCTTTGGCCGCTTCCGTGGCTCCAGTGGTTTTGCTTTTATGATTACCGCACCGCTAGTGATGCCGGATGTGATCACCGGGCTGTCTCTGCTGCTGCTGTTTGTCGCCCTCGGTCATGCTATTGGCTGGCCAGCGGATCGCGGCATGCTGACCATCTGGCTGGCCCATGTCACCTTCTGTACGGCTTATGTCGCGGTGGTTATCTCGTCCCGGCTGCGCGAGCTCGATCGTTCCATCGAAGAGGCGGCAATGGATCTTGGCGCGACGCCGCTGAAAGTGTTCTTTGTCATTACCTTGCCGATGATTATGCCAGCGATTGTTTCCGGCTGGCTGCTGGCCTTTACCCTGTCGCTGGATGACCTGGTGATCGCCAGCTTTGTCTCCGGGCCAGGTGCGACGACCTTGCCGATGCTGGTCTTCTCCAGCGTGCGTATGGGGGTTAACCCGGAAATTAACGCACTGGCGACGCTGATCCTTGGCGTGGTGGGGATTGTCGGTTTTATCGCCTGGTATTTAATGGCGCGGGCGGAAAAACAGCGGATCCGCGATATCCAGCGTGCAAGACAGAGCTGAAGTTATTAGAATCGTGAAATTGTGTTGCTGATGCCGCGTCTGTCGCGGCATTTTTCACAGGATAATCATGGGATTGGCCTTCTTCAAGCAAACTACCCATCACGCGAAACTCAATGTGCCGGAACTGGTGCAGGTGGCGGCGATCGCCATTATTATCATTCGCTGCGTTGATGTATTGATGATGTTTAATCTGCTCGGCTGGCGAGGCCTGCTCGACTTTGTGCAGCGCAGCGCGCAAACCTGGAGCCTGACGCTGGTGTTTCTTGCCAGCCTGCTGCTGGTGTTTGCAGAAATTCTCAGTGCCTTTTCGGTGGTCAAGGGTCGCAACTGGGCGCGTTGGCTCTATCTTGGCACTCAGCTTGTCGCTACCGGCTATCTATGGGCCGCGTCGTTGGGCTATGGGTACCCTGAGCTATTCAGCATCGCCGGGGGTTCCCGCCATGAGATTTTCAACTCGCTGATGATGCAAAAACTCCCCGATCTGCTGGTGTTATTCCTGCTGTTTGTCCCCGCCCACAGCCGACGCTTTTTCCGCCTGCAATAACGGTGGTACAATCCCGGCCCCGCAAAATGAAAGGCTTTATTATGCAGTGCGCTCTCTTTGACGCCGGTCGTTGCCGCTCCTGTCAGTGGATTGAACAGCCGGTATCACAGCAACTTACCGCCAAAATGGACGATCTTCACGCCTTGCTGAATGGCTTGCCTGTGGCAGAGTGGTGTTCGCCCGTCAGCGGTCCGGAGCAGGGGTTTCGTAATAAAGCCAAAATGGTGGTCAGCGGCAGCGTAGAAAAACCGCTGCTGGGGATGCTCCATCGTGACGGCACGCCGCAGGATTTAACCGGCTGCCCCCTTTACCCGGACAGCTTTGCCCCGGTGTTTGCCGCCTTAAAACCCTTTATTGCTCGCGCCGGGTTAACCCCCTACAACGTGGCGCGTAAACGCGGCGAACTGAAATATCTGCTGCTGACGGAAAGTCAGCACGATGGCGGCATGATGCTGCGCTTTGTCCTGCGTTCAGAGGCGAAACTCGCCCAGCTGCGCGCGGCGCTGCCCGCCCTGCAGGCGCAATTGCCGCAGCTAAAGGTTATCTCCGTTAATATCCAGCCGGTGCATATGGCGATTATGGAAGGTGACACAGAGATTTTCCTTACCGAACAGCAGGCGCTGGCGGAGAGCTTCAACGGCGTGCCGCTGTGGATCCGCCCACAGAGTTTTTTCCAGACCAACCCCGCCGTTGCCAGCGCGCTGTATGCCACCGCCCGCGATTGGGTACGCGCGCTGCCGGTTAATCATATGTGGGATCTCTTTTGCGGCGTGGGCGGGTTTGGCCTGCACTGCGCGACGCCGGAAATGCGCCTCACCGGCATTGAGATTGCGCCGGAGGCGATTGCCTGCGCCATGCAGTCTGCCCAGGCTCTCGGGCTGCAAAACCTGCACTTCCAGGCGCTGGACTCCACCCGCTTCGCCACCGCCCAGCAGGACATTCCACAGCTGGTGCTGGTTAACCCGCCACGACGCGGGATTGGCGCTGCGCTGTGTGACTATCTCAGCCGGATGGCACCACCGTTTATTATCTATTCCAGCTGTAACGCCAGCACCATGGCGCACGATATCCGCCTGTTGCCCGGCTACCGCATTGCGCGCGTGCAACTGTTCGATATGTTTCCCCATACCGCCCATTACGAGGTTCTGACGCTGTTGATAAAAGCGTGAGGTCGTCTGCTGCCTCACTGTTTTCAGCGCAGCGCGGAAACATTTGTTAAAAGATTTGTGCGATTAAGTTCACGTTTTGCCCCTCCGCTTGCCGCGTTCTGTACCAGACTTAAGCCCAGAATGACGACAACAAGGGACAATATGAAAGATCAGAATCGATTAACGGGAATTGCGCCTTACGGTGGCTCGGCAGGCGGCTGGGGTGCGCTAAAAGCCGTCGCGGATGCGTTGCGCGGGCAGATGTCGGTAAAACAAGATGTGATTGCACTGTTTAAAGTTAACCAGCCACAGGGGTTTGACTGTCCCGGCTGTGCATGGCCCGATCCGCAACATACTTCCTCCTTTGAATTTTGTGAAAACGGCGCGAAAGCCGTCTCCTGGGAAGCAACCAGTAAACGCACCACGCCGGAATTTTTCGCCGCCCACCCCGTGAGCGAGCTGTGGCAGCGCAGCGCGTTTGAGCTGGAAGGCGAAGGGCGTTTAACCCACCCGATGAAATACGATGCTGCCAGCGACACTTATCAGCCCGTCGAATGGGATACCGCGTTACGTGAGATTGGCGAGCACCTGCGCAGCTATGACGATCCCAATAGCGTGGAGTTTTATACCTCCGGACGCGCCTCGAACGAAGCCGCTTTCCTCTGGCAGCTGTTTGCCCGCGAATATGGCACCAACAATTTCCCGGACTGTTCGAATATGTGCCATGAACCGACCAGCGTCGGCTTGCCGGAGTCTATTGGTGTGGGTAAAGGCACCGTCGAGCTGGACGATTTTGACCATTGCGATCTGGTGATGTGCATCGGTCATAACCCCGGCACCAACCATCCGCGCATGCTCGGTACGCTGCGGGAAGTGGCAAAGCGTGGTGCCACCATTGTGGCGATCAACCCGCTGCGTGAGCGCGGCCTTGAACGCTTCACGTCGCCGCAAAGCCCGATTGAGATGTTGGCGCTGAGCTCGACAAAACTGGCGTCTACCTACTACAAAGTGCGCGTCGGCGGCGATGCGGCGATGCTGAAAGGGGTGATGAAAATCCTGCTGTCCATGCATGACGACGCTCTGGCGAAAGGTGAGCCTGGCGTGATTGACGAGGCGTTTATTCGCGAACATACGCAGGGCTTCGAGGCGCTGAAAGCCGATCTTGAGGCAACGGACTGGGACCACATTTTGAAAGTCTCCGGGATGGAGCGTAAAGAGATCCAGAATATTGCCCGGCTGTATGCCAGCGCCGGGCGCACCATTATCTGTTACGGCATGGGCATTACTCAGCACCAGTACGGTACGCAGAACGTGCAGCAGATCGCGAACCTCTTGCTGCTGCGCGGCAATATTGGCAAACAGGGTGCGGGTATCTGCCCGCTACGCGGCCACTCCAATGTACAGGGCGATCGTACCGTGGGTATTACCGAGATCCCCACAACGGAACTGCTCGATAACATTGAAAAGGTGTTTGGTTTTAAACCGCCGCGCGAGCACGGACACGGGGCGGTGGCGGCGATTCAGGCGATGCGTGACGGTAAAGCGAAAGCGTTGCTCTGCCTTGGCGGTAATCTGGCGGAGGCGATGTCCGATCCGCAAGCGACCTTCGCGGCGATGCGCAAACTGGATCTGGTGGTGCACATGGCGACCAAACTTAACCGTTCGCACCTGCTATTAGGCAAGCATAACTATCTGTTACCGGTGCTCGGGCGTACCGAAACGGATATCCAGGCCTCTGGCGAGCAGAGCGTCACGGTCGAAGATTCTATGTCTATGGTGCATGCCTCGCGCGGTACATTACCTCCGGCCTCGCCGCACCTGAAATCCGAGCCAGCGCTGGTGGCGGCAATGGCAAAAGCCACGCTGGTCAATACGGTGGTGGACTGGGACAAAATGGCCAGCCACTACGGTTTTATTCGCGATGCGATTGCCGCACTGTTTCCGGCATTTGGCGACTTCAACGAGCGGATCAAAAAACCGGGCGGGTTTCGCTTACGCAATACCGCTTCCGAACGCGTATGGAATACGCCCTCGGGTTTCGCGCAATTCAAAGTGATGCAGGGGATTAATGAAGATCCGCGCTCGCTAAAATGCCACGATTTGGTGCTGACGACCTTGCGCAGCCACGATCAGTACAACACTACGCTGTACGGGCTTAACGATCGCTATCGCGGCGTTACCGGACGGCGAGATGTGCTGTTTATTAATGCCGATGAGGCGGAAACCCGCCAGCTGCGCGTGGGCGATCGGGTCAATGTTGTGGCCCTCGATCCCGATGGAAATCCGACAGCACGACGGATGGATAATCTGACCATTGTGGTGCTGGATATGGCGCCCGGTTCGGTCGGGGCTTACTACCCGGAAGCGAACGTGCTGGTGCCGCTGGACAGCCACGATACTAAAAGCGGTATCCCGGCCTATAAAAGCATTCCGATTGCCATCGAGCGGGTTGGGCTGGGTGAGGAAACGTCGGGGGTACGGCGTTAACAGGCCGGGAGAACCCGGCCTGAGAGAGCGTTACTGCGGGAACCACTGATCGCTGATTTTCTGATAAGTGCCGTCAGCTTTGATCGCTTTCAGCGCGGCGTTCAGTTTCTCCAGTAGCGCTTTGTTATCCGGGCGCACCGCGATACCGAGGCCGGTGCCGAAGTATTGCGGGTCGGTCACTTTCGGCGTGGCGACGCCCAGCTGCGGGTTGGTTTTCAGCCACTCGTTAACCACCGCGGTGTCGCCAAATACGCCGTCGATACGGCCATTTTTCAGGTCGATAATTGCGTTCTGGTAGCTGTCATAAGCCACGGTTTTTACTTCCGGGTGCTTATCCTGCAGGTACTTCTGGTGGGTGGTGCCGTTTTCCATGCCGATACGTTTGCCTTTCAGATCGTCAAAGGATTTAAACGCCTCTTTTTTGGCAATCACCAGCGCGGAGTTTGCGTAGTACGGGTCGGTAAAGGAGACCTGCTTGCTACGCTCTGGCGTGATATCCATCCCGGAGATCACCGCATCATATTTTTTGAATTTCAGCGCCGGGATCAGGCTGTCGAAAGCGTGATTGGTAAAGGTACACTCGGCCTGCATCTGTTTGCATAGAGCGTTTGCCAGATCGATATCAAAACCGACAATTTTATTGCTCGCATCCATTGATTCGAACGGCGGATAGGTGGCGGAAACGCCGAAGTTAATTTTATCCGCAGCGGTTGCGCCAGCGGCGAACGAGGCGAGAAGGGCGGCCAGTATCAGTTTTTTCATCATTAAGCTCCTGTCGTCTATCTTATAGTGATTGCCGTGTTTTAAGCATGACGCTAACCATGCCATTAAATGAATTTATATTCAATAAAAATGCTTAAATATATTATATGAAAAATAAAAAAGGCGAGTAATGAAGTCATTAACTCGCCTCTTGTTCATTATTTATGCAATTAGCTTCGGCGTTCGAAGGCCAGCGCTTTACGCTCAATAAGACGCATCATTAACGTTAACAGCCCGTTGACCACCAGGTAAATCAGCCCCGCTGCGCCAAATACCGTCACGTCATAGGTGCGCCCGTAGATTAACTGGCCGTGGCCCATCACTTCCATCAGCGTAATGGTGTAGGCAAGGGACGTACTTTTAAACACCAGCACCACTTCGTTCGAATAGGACGAAAGGGCGCGTTTAAAGGCATAAGGCAGCAGAATCGCCAGCGTATCTTTCTTACTCATCCCCAGCGCGCCGCAGGATTGCCACTGCCCGTCCGGAATAGCGCGAATAGCGCCGTAAAACAGCTGAGTAGTATACGCTGCGCTGTTCAGCGACAGCGCCAGCAGCGCACACAGCCACGGTTCAGAGAGCAGACGCCAGACTGCCGGATAGTTTTGCAGCGCCGGGAACTGGCCCGGACCGTAGTAAATCAGGAAGATCTGCACCAGCAACGGCGTGCCGGTAAACAGCGTAATATAGCCGCGCACCAGTTGCGTCAGCACCGGCGTTTTTAACGTCAGCACAATGGTGAACAGCAGCGACAAAATCAGCGCCACCACCAGCGAAGCCACGGTCAGCGTCAGGCTGGTGTGCAGGCCTTTGAACAGCTCTGGTAAAAACGCGAGCATTATTCAGGCCTCCGTTCAAAGCGGGTTGCGCGCAGGTCGATGCGTTTAAGGATCCACTGGCTTAACAGGGTGATCACCAGATAAATCGCCGCCGCCACGATATACCAGGTAAAAGGCTCCTGCGTACGCGTAGCGATGCTTTTAGTTTGCAGCATCAAATCGTTGACGCTTATCAGCGACACCAGCGCGGTATCCTTCAACAGCACCAACCACTGGTTACCCAGGCCCGGCAGCGCGTGACGCCACATTTGCGGCATCACAAGGCGGAAAAAGATAGCCGCTTTCGATAGCCCCAGCGCCTGGCCTGATTCCCGCTGCCCGTCCGGTACGGCTTTTAACGCGCCGCGCAAGGTTTGCGAGGCATAAGCCGCATACAGCAGGGAGAGGGCAATCACGCCGCAGAGGAACGGGCTGACGTCGAAGTTTTCAATCTGCATCTGTACAGGAATGTGCACCACGCCCAGATTGAGGGTGAAGCCATCCGAGAGCATCAGCAGCAGCTGTGACGATCCGAAATAGATAAACAGCACCACCAGAATTTCCGGCAGGCCACGCAGCACGGTCACCAGCGCGGTGCCAATCCAGGCAATCGGGCGCCACTTAACGGACTCCCAGACAGCAAAGATCATCGCCAGCACCAGACCAATGATCAGTGCGCAAACCGCAAGGCCGACGGTCATCCCGGCGGCGCTTGCTAATGGAAACATTTCGTTCATTAAGTATTACTTCTGGAACCATTTGCTGTAGATGGTCTGGTAGGTCCCATCTTTCTTCACTTTTTCCAGCGCGGCATTAAATTTCTGCTGCAGCTCGGTATTGCCCTGACGAAGCGCGATACCCAGGCCTGTACCGAAGTACTCTTTATCCGTCACTTTATCGCCGACGGCAGCCAGTTTAGCGTCCGCTTTCAGCCACTCGGTAACAACCGCGGTATCACCAAAGACGGCGTCAATACGGCCGTTTTGCAGATCCAGACGCGCGTTCTGATAGCTATCGTAAGGCACGGTGGTGATGTCTGCATGCTTGTCGTTAATGAACTTCTGGTGCGTCGTGCCGTTCTGCACGCCAACACGTTTGCCTTTCAGCTGCTCGATGCTGGTGAATTTACCCTGCTGACCGACGAACAGTGCCGAGTTGTCATAGTAAGGCGTGGTGAACAGCACCTGCTTTTCGCGTTCCGGGGTGATATCCATACCGGCCATCACCGCGTCGAAACGACGGAATTTCAGGCTCGGGATCAGGCTGTCAAACGCCTGGTTGGTAAAGGTGCAGGTGGCGTCGATCTCTTTACACAGGGCGTTCGCCAGATCGACATCAAAACCGATAATTTTGTTATTTGCATCTGTCGATTCAAACGGAGGGTAGCTCGCTTCGGTGGCGAAACGGATAGTCTGGGCGGCAGTTGCGGAAAGGCTTACGCTTGCAAGTAGCGCGGCAATCAGTACTTTTTTCATTGTCATTAATCCCGAGTCTTCAGTGCGATAGGTAATATTTAAACGCGTCGGTCTGCGGCGCGGCAAAGCAGCCTGCATCCCCTTGCTCAACAATATGGCCGTTTTCCATATACACCACGCGGCTGGCGGTTTTGCGCGCCACTTCCACTTCGTGGGTCACAATCACCTGCGTAATACCCGTTTCCGACAGTTCACGGATGATACTGACAATTTGCGCGGTGATTTCCGGATCGAGCGCGGCGGTGGGTTCATCAAACAGTAACACCTGCGGCTCCATCATCAGGGCGCGGGCGATAGCGACACGCTGCTGTTGGCCGCCGGATAAATGCAGCGGGAAACGGTCGCTATAGGGTTTAAGCCGTAAACGCTCCAGCAGTTTTTCCGCGCGCGCCAGCGCCTGATCTTTGCTTAAACCGAGCACGCGGCACGGCGCTTCAATCAGGTTTTGCAGCACCGTCAGATGCGGCCAGAGGTTATATTGCTGGAACACCATACCGACGTTCTGACGCAATTCGCGAATCGCTTTATCAGACGGGGTTTTGGCGAAATCAAAATGCGTGCCTGCAATGCTTAACTCGCCGGAACGGGGCATTTCGAGCAGGTTGAGCACGCGCAACAGCGAACTTTTACCCGCACCGCTTGGGCCGAGCAGCACCAGCGTTTCCCCTTGCGGGCAATCCAGGGTGATATCGAACAGCGCCTGGTGCGCGCCGTAAAAGCAATTGATGCTGTTTAATTTAATACTCATCGAAGCAGTCTGATAGCAATTGAGGCCGCAAATAGTAACGTTGACAGAATAGTTATGCAATATTTGTGCGTTAAAACTTAAAAATAAACCAGCTTGCTACATAAAGTTAGCACAAAATACCGGGCGGCGCGGGAACCAGGCATAAATGTCGGCATTCACGCGGAATGCCAGACATTTACGAGGGTTATAGATTACGACAGGAAATAGTTACCGATGTTCAATGGATTGACGCAGCGTGCCGGCGGGCGCGTGAACCGTGCCGCCCAGGTAGCGTACATCGTCTACCGCCCAGCACTGGCCTTCGCGAATCATTAATACTTCATCCCGCCAGCTTTGATCGCCTTTGGTCAGGGTGACGCGAAGCGCAATATTTCGCGCATCGCTATTCGGAATCGTGGAGGCGCTGGCGACGTCCGCTTTCTCAGGCGTCAGGTTGCGGCTGGAGAAAGGATCGCCTTTTAGCAGCGCATTATTACGCGCGTCGCGGCTGGCGGCATCGAGCATTTTTGCCAGATCGTCGCTCAGGTAAGGACGCAGCGCGGTCAAGTTATTACCGGGATGTTCGATGCGGTAATCATAAAATTGCTGTGCAACGGCGTCCGGGCCGCCTTCCACGCACTGACCCACGCGTGAGCCAGTATCCTTAAATGCCGGCGTTACGCTGGTACAGGCGCTAAGCAGCAGCGCGCACGGCAAAGAGAGAGTCAAAACGGAATAGCGCATATTGATTTCCTTATTTCTATTTCTGTTCAGAAGTCACGTCCTTTCAAGAATAGTGTATTGATCTGATAATGTGTGGTGCAACGCATTGAACGTTAAAAGGAGAATTCTATGCAATTTACAACTACGCCGACTCTCGAAGGTCAACCAATTGTCGAGTATTGCGGCGTCGTGACCGGGGAGGCGATTCTCGGTGCCAATATTTTCCGTGACTTTTTTGCCGGTATCCGCGATATCGTCGGCGGCCGCTCCGGGGCCTATGAGAAAGAGCTGCGCAAGGCGCGGGATCTTGCCTTTCAGGAGCTGGGTGAAAGGGCGAAAGCGCTGGGCGCTAACGCGGTAGTCGGTATTGATATCGATTACGAAACCGTCGGGAAAGAGGGCAGTATGCTGATGGTGTGTGTCAGCGGTACGGCGGTGAAAACGCGCTCATGAAAAAAGTCGCGTTACTTTTGCTGGCGCTGGTGCTCGTCGGCTGCGCCGGTGAAAAAGGCATTATTGATAAAAACGGCTATCAACTCGATACCCGGCGGCAGGCGCAGGCGGCTTATCCGCGAATTAAAATTTTAGTTATCCATTACACTGCCGATGATTTTGATATCTCGTTGGCGACGCTGACGGATAAGCAGGTGAGCGCCCATTACCTGATCCCGGCTAACCCGCCGCGGCATAACGGTAAACCGCGCATCTGGCAACTGGTGCCGGAGCGGGAACTGGCCTGGCACGCCGGGGCGAGTTTTTGGCGCGGCGCGACGCGTATCAATGACACCTCTATCGGCATTGAACTGGAAAATCGCGGCTGGCAACGTACCGTTGCGGGAAAACAATTTGCGCCTTTTGCGCCGGCGCAAATTAATGCGTTGATTCCTTTGGTAAAAGAGATTGTCGCTCGCTATAACATCGCGCCGCAAAACGTAGTGGCGCACGCTGATATCGCGCCGCAGCGTAAAGACGATCCTGGCCCGCTATTTCCCTGGCATACGCTCTATACGCAGGGGATTGGTGCCTGGCCGGATGCGCAGCGGGTGGCGTTTTACTTAAATGGTCGCGCGGCGCATGAGCCGGTTGAGACCGCCGCGCTGCTCGATTTACTCGCGCGGTATGGTTACGACGTCAAACCGCAGATGACGCCCGCCGAGCAACAACGGGTGATCGTGGCGTTTCAAATGCATTTCCGTCCGACGCTGTGGAACGGGATTGCGGACGCTGAAAGCCTGGCAATTGCCGAGGCATTACTTGAAAAATATGGCCAGGCGGGGTGATTTCCACCGGCATTTTTATGATGAGGTCAATGGAGATGATATTTCGCATCTTAACAGGCGCGCTGCTGATGGTGGCCGGGAGCGCTTATGCTGCGCCCGCGCCGGTGACGGTGTTTAGCTGCTCTTATTGGGATAAAACCACCGATAACGTCGAAAAACTCGATAAGTGTGTTGAAGCCACCAACGGTAAGCTTAAATTCCTGCCGGCGCTGTTCGCCAAAACCCGCGATGTAGAAGGTATGTCGTGGGTGGGACTGTATGACTATATGCGCGCCGCGGGGCTGCTGGACGCAGATTATTATGTGCGTGCACCGGAGCGTTATCTGTCGGTCGTCCATTTTGATAATGGCCCGGACTGGTTTGCCGAAGGGCTGGTGCGCTCGCGGCAAAACGGCAAGGTCGGCTACTGGGATGACAGTTTTCAGAACCGTATTAGCCCACAGTTCGACTACGGCTGGCAGTTTAAAGAGGGGCGGGCGCTGGTCTGTAACGGCTGCAAACCGCAGAGCGATGGCGAACATGTCTCGCTGACAGGCGGGGAGTGGTTCTATATCGACAAAAGCGGGCAGAAAGTTTCCGAGACAAAATCCGGCCCGTTTTAAGCGCTTTAGCGGTGGAGTTTGCCGTGATCTTTTAACCAGTACGCCGTGCGTTTGATGCCTTCATCCAGCGTCACTATCGGCGTATAGCCCAGTTCCTGCTGTGCGCGGCTGATATCCAGCGTGAAATCAAAATTGAGCTTTGACACGCCATAGTGCGTGAAGGCGGGCTCTTTGGCGCGCTTGTCGCCGAAATGCTCCATGCTGCGCGCAACCATATCCAGCATCGTGTACGGCACTGAACGAATACGGCAGTGAATATCCAACTCATCGATTAACGTCTGCACAATACTGCGCAGGGAGCGCGGTTCGCCGTTGGTAATATTGTATGCCCGCCCGGACGGCAGATTATCGCACTGCGGCTGGCTGGCGAGCCACATCGCATGCACCGCGTTTTCGTAATAGGTCATATCCACCAGAGCGTCGCCGCCGCGCGGCAACAATACGCTGCGGTAATGCTGCATCATCTGCGCCAGGCGCGGAATAAACACTTTATCATGGGGGCCAAACAGGCTTTGCGGACGCAAAATGGTGAAACGGGTGTTCGGGTTGGCCTGGGTCAGCAGATCGATCACCTGTTCACCGGCGGCTTTGCTGCGGGCGAATTCATTGGCAAAACGCACCGGGCGAAAACTTTCGTCGATATCACGGTGGTGATGGTAATCGAAATAGAGCGAAGGTGAGGAAATATGCACGAAGTTGCGTACGCCCCAGGCGACGGCCCATTCACCGAGACGGCGAGTGGCGCGGACATTCGCCAGGTCAAACGCCTCTTGCGTTCCCCACGGCGAGGTGAAGCTTGAGCAGTGCCACAGCGTATCGATACCGGCAAGCATCACTTTTGCCTGCGAAGAGACCAGTTCGGTCAGATCCGCATGCACAAATTCTGCCCCCATTTTGCACAGCAGTTTGCCCATCGCTTCGTTACGGCCGGTGGCTCTGACGCTAATCCCTTTTTGGCGTAAATACTCGACCGCGTTTCGGCCTAAACCGCTGGTGGCGCCCGTGACCAGTACCTTCATATCGATCCATTGTGTTGATAAGCCTTTATCGCGGGCATTCTTTCGTGAAATAGGCTCTTATGCAATGGGATAACGAAAAGAAAAGCGCTCACCTTCACTCTTTTTCTCTCTTTTGTTCTGCCAGACGGGCAATGCGCTGCGCCATGCCGCGAAAAATAAACAGGTGTGCCGGGAACATTAGCAGCCAGTAGCCTAAGCCCGGCATACCGTGGGGATGCCACCAGGCACGCACATCCAGCAGGCGATGATCGCCTTTATCCTGCAGGGTAAAACTCAGTCGCCCCAGCCCCGGTGCTTTCATGCCGAACAGTAAGGCCAGCTGCTGTTGTGGCTCAACAATAATCACTTTCCAGCTGTCGACAGCGTCGCCCACCTGCAGATAGGGGCGCGTCGGTCGGCCCCGAGGCAGTGTATGCCCGGCCAGACTATCCAGCGCCGCGCGGGTTTGCCACAGCAGATTGCCAAAGAAGTAGCGCTCTTTACCGCCGATACGGTTAACCACTTCCCATAATGCGCTAAGGCTGGCAGAGGTTTTTACCGTATAACCGGCCTGCTTGGGGTAGTAACCATATTGCGGACGCCAGCGGGAAAAGGCCTGCGGATCGTAGCCCCAGTCGCTGGAGTTCACCAGCTTCTCCTCTTCCTGTAAGGTGCGGCGTACCGCGTCATCAAAGGGGATTAAGGTTTGCGGGATCAGGCGGCGCAGTTCGCCGTCATCCGCCAGCAGATCGTGTTTAAGCCCCTGAATTAACGCCTTAGCGATGGTGGGCGGCACAGAGGTAATCAGGTGTAAAAACCAAATGGAGATAAAGCGCGTGGGCAGGGGAATAGGGATCAGCGGACGGTGCACACCGCTGACCCGCATAAAATGTTCGAACTGCTGCTGATAACTCAGCACCTCCGGCCCGGCGGCCTCAAACACCCGATGCGCCTCGGCAGGATGATTGAGCAGCTCAACCAGATAGTGCATCACGTTTTCCAGCGCAATCGGCGTGGTGCGCGAACGTACCCAGCGCGGCGGCGTCAGCACCGGCAGGTTAAACACCATATCGCGCATCACTTCGAACGCGGCGGAACCGGCGCCGACAATGATACCGGCGCGCAGTTCCGTTACCGGGATCCCAGCGCTACGCAGCAGATCGCCGGTATATTGCCGGGCCAGCAGATGACCGGAATCGGTGGCGTTTTTGGCCTGTAACGAACTGAGAAAAATAACCTGCTTAACGGACGATTCGCGCAGGGCATCGCGCACGTTGAGGGCGATTTGCCGCTCATGGGCGACAAAATCCCCGCTTTCCCCCATGCTGTGCACCAGATAGTAGAGGGTATCGATACCCTCTAATAACCCGGGCAGCGCCTGCGGCCACCAGAGATCCACGCGATGGCAGGTTACGCCCGGCAGTTGCTGCTTCTCTAACCGGGCGAGATTTCGTGCCGCTGCTTTAACCTGATGACCCTGCTGGCTAAGCGCTTCCACCAGCCGTTGTCCGATATAACCGCTGGCACCAAGCACCAGTATCCGCTGCGCCACATCCGGCTCCTCAGTGCTGTAAAAATGCCTGCCAGTGGTGAACCACGTCCGCCAGTTGCTGGCGGTTGACGTCCAGATGCGTCACCAGCCGCACCACCGGCGAGGCATTGATCAGCACGTCGCGCTCGCGCAGAAATGCCGCCAGCGCCTCGGACTTTTCGCCCACGCGGATAAACAGCATATTGGTATCGTGTCGCATCACATCCGCGCCAATCTCTTGCAACTGTACGGCCAGCCAGGCGGCATTATCGTGATCCTCTTTTAACCGCTCAACGTTATGCTGCAGCGCATACAGCCCGGCCGCCGCCAGAATCCCGGCCTGGCGCATGCCGCCACCGGTCATTTTGCGCCAGCGGTTGGCGCGGGCAATATAGGCTTTGTCACCCACCAGCAGGGAGCCTACCGGCGTGCCGAGCCCTTTTGACAGGCAAATGGTGAACGAGTCGCAAAACTGAGTAATCTCTTTTAGCTCGCAGCCGTACTCCACCAGCGCATTAAAGATGCGTGCGCCATCCACGTGCAGCGACAGCCCGCGCTGGCGGGTGAATTCCCACGCTTGCTGCAGGTAATCACGGGGTAATACTTTTCCGTTGTGGGTATTTTCGAGGCTTAGCAGTTTAGTGCGGGCAAAGTGAATATCATCGGCTTTGATTTTAGCGGC
The DNA here is from genome assembly GCF_000814905.1 of Enterobacter sp. Bisph1. Lineage (GTDB taxonomy): Bacteria > Pseudomonadota > Gammaproteobacteria > Enterobacterales > Enterobacteriaceae > Kosakonia. Next base: position 131,283 of record NZ_JXAG01000034.1, on the reverse strand, counting down.
CACTTTGTCCAGCGGCAGCGTACCGTCGGCTGCGGCATCAATCGGCTGCGGCTGAATGCTGCCCAGCACCGCCGCGCCGCCCGCTTCATACAGATAGTTATGTGCGCCCTGGCCGACAATGTACTCTTCACCGCGTTCGCAGTGGCTCAACAATGCCACCAGATTGGCCTGCGTGCCGGTGGGTAAAAACAGCGCCGCCTCTTTTCCGCTCAGGTTGGCGGCGTAACGCTGCAGTTCGTTGACCGTTGGGTCGTCACCGTAAACATCGTCCCCGACCGGGGCGGCCATCATCTTTTCCAGCATGGCGCGGCTCGGTCGGGTAACGGTATCACTGCGTAGATCAATCACGGCATTTCCTTGTCTGACGATGGATAATGCCTTCTGTTTTACCTGAGCCAGTTGGTTTTCGCCAGTTCGATCACCTCATCGCCGCGCCCGCTAATGATGGCGCGCATCATATACAGGCTGAAACCTTTCGCCTGCTCAAGTTTGATTTGCGGCGGGATCGCCAGCTCCTCTTTGGCGACGGTCACGTCCACCAGCACCGGACCATCGATCGAGAAAGCCCGCTGCAGCGCGTCGTCGACATCGGCGGAGTGCTCCACGCGAATCCCGGTTATACCGCAGGCCTCGGCGATACGCGCAAAGTTGGTGTCCTGCAGATCCGTTCCGTCCGTCAGATAGCCACCCGCTTTCATCTCCATCGCCACAAACCCGAGCACGCTGTTATTAAAGACGATAATTTTTAGCGGCAGCTTCATCTGCACCACCGACAGGAAATCGCCCATCAACATGCTAAAACCGCCATCGCCGCACAGCGCCACCACCTGCCGTTGTGGGAAGGTGGCCTGCGCTCCCAGCGCCTGCGGCATGGCGTTAGCCATTGAACCGTGGTTAAAGGAGCCAATCAGGCGGCGCTTGCCGTTCATTTTCAAATAACGCGCCGCCCACACGGTTGGCGTACCCACATCGCAGGTGAAAATAGCATCTTCGTCGGCGAAGTGGCTGATCTGTTGCGCCAGATACTGAGGGTGAATCGCCTTATCGCTGGGTTTGGCTAAATCGTCGAGACCTTTGCGTGCTTCGCGGTAATCCGCCAGCGCTTTGTCGAGGAATTTACGATCGGTTTTGGCTTCCAGCAGCGGTAGCAGAGCGGCGAGGGTGGATTTGATATCGCCGATCAGCGCCATATCGACCTTACTGTGCGCGCCAATACTGGCCGGATTGATATCAATCTGGATGATTTTGGCATCCGTGGGGTAGAACGCGCGATAGGGGAACTGCGTACCGAGCAGCACCAGCGTATCGGCATTCATCATGGTATGAAAACCCGATGAGAAACCAATCAGCCCGGTCATACCGACATCATACGGGTTGTCATATTCGACGTGCTCTTTCCCGCGCATGGCATGAACAATCGGCGCGTTGAGCTTACCGGCAAACGCTAGTAACTCTTGATGTGCGCCTGCGCAGCCGTTCCCGCATAGCAGGGCGATATTGCTGGAGTAGCGCAACAGTTGCGCCAGCTTACGCAGCTCCTCTTCCGCTGGCGTCACTACAGGCGGCGGCGCGCTGTACCAGTGAGTGCTGGCGCTTTCCGGCGCGGGTTTCAGCGCCACATCCCCCGGCAGCACGATAACCGATACCCCTTTGTTGAGCACCGCTTTGCGCATCGCTATCGCCAGCACCTGGGGGATCTGTTCTGGATTAGAGACCAGTTCGCAGTAGTGACTGCATTCGCGAAACAGCTCCTGCGGATGGGTTTCCTGGAAATAACCGCTGCCGATCTCGCTGGAGGGAATATGGGCAGCAATCGCCAGTACCGGAACATGATTGCGATGGCAGTCGAACAAACCGTTAATCAAATGTAGGTTGCCAGGCCCACAAGAGCCTGCGCAGACGGCTAACTCACCGGTGAGCTGCGCCTCCGCGCCGGCGGCAAAGGCTGCAACCTCTTCATGACGCGTCGGCATCCAATCGATGGTACCCATGCGGTTCAGGCTATCGCTCAGGCCATTCAGCGAATCTCCCGTCACGCCCCAAATGCGTTTTACTCCGGCCTGCTCCAGCGTTTTAGCGAGATAAGCTGCCACTGTCTGTTTCATCTACGACGCTCCTTTATGTGATCTTGCCTACAAGCTTAGACAATGAATGCGCCGTAACGCGGATTTACGCTGACCTTTTCTAAAACAGGGGTTTATTTTAGTTACAGTTCGGAATAGTCTGTAACAGGTCAATGAAAACAGGAATCATTTCAAATGGTTAAATCATTGTTAAACTCAGTAAATAATATCTTTTCCCATGACGATTTTGGTCGTCTGTTGTTACGGTTAATGGTTGGCGGGCTGATGCTTTTTCACGGGCTGCATAAATTAATCGGCGGTATTGATGGTATTGCAGGCATGCTGGTGTCGAAGGGACTACCGGGTTTTATCGCTTATGGCGTGCTGATTGGCGAAGTGCTGTGTCCGCTGCTGATTATTCTCGGCGTGCTGACGCGTCCTTCCGCGCTGGTACTGGCGTTTACCATGGTTGTGGCGTGGCTGCTGGTGGGGATCAATAAAACCGGGATGCTGGATTCCACCGGTGCGTGGGCTATCGAGAGTATCGTCTACTTCTTTATTGGATCGCTGGCGGTGGCGTTTTTGGGGGCTGGGCGGTATTCCGTGGCACCTGCCTGGAAGTGAAACCGATAAAAAAAAAGCGCCCCTGCAAACCGGGGGCGCTTTTTTATTGTTGTTCAGGCAAGGACCAAATCCCCTTGCGGATGGCAGGAGCAGGCCAGCACAAAGCCGTCTGCTATCTCCTGTTCCGTCAGCGTCATGGTGCTGCTAACCGTGTATTCGCCGGAGATGACCTGGGTTTTACAGCAGCCGCAAACACCGGCGCGACAGGCGACGTTTACCGGCACTTTGTTGCTCTCCAGCGCTTCCAGTAGCGTAACCCCTGCCGGTGCGTAGAAGTTTTTCATCGGCGAGAGTTTGCTGAATTTCAGCCCGCTGGTGGCGGCTTCCGCCACCGGTGTGAAGAATTTCTCTTTAAAGAAACGTGTCACGCCGAGGGCTTTCACTTCGCTCTCAACCCAATCCATATACGCCGCCGGTCCGCAGGTCATTACCGTACGCGCCGCCAGATCCGGCACCTGGCTGAGCAGTTCGTGGCTCAAACGCCCCGAAACAAAGCCCAGCGTAGCGTTGTTTTCCGCCACCAGCGTCACCGGATAATCGCGCCATTCCTCGGCAAAAATTACATCCGCAGGTGAACGCACGTTAAAGATCACCTGCACGTCAGCTTGCGGACGGTTTTTCGCCAGCCAGCGGCGCATCGACATAATCGGCGTCACGCCGCACCCTGCCGCCAGCAGCAGAAACTTATCGTTCGCTTCGTTATCGCAGGTAAATTCCCCCTGCGCGTCGGAGAGCCACAGATAATCGCCGCGTTTTACCTGTTGTGTCAGCCACTGCGAACCTGCGCCATCATCGATACGGCGGACGGTGAGCGTAATGTATTCGCTGACGCCCGGCGTTGACGAAAGGGTATAGGCACGCAGCGTTTCAGCGCTGTTGCCGATACTCACCAGCGCATATTGACCGGCGCGATACGGGTAAAAATCATGGCATAACAGCGACAGCGTCCAGACATCCGGCGTTTCCTGATGGATGTGGTGAACCTGCATACGCCACGGGCATTGCGGGGTTGGCATGGTCATGTTTGGCTCCTTATGCGCTCAACAGCTGCTGCATATCCTGCTCGACAGTCGTCACCTGGCGCAGGCCGAATTTCTCGTTCAGCACCGCTAACAGATCCGGCGTCAGGAAGCCCGGCGCGGTCGGCCCGGTAACAATATTGGTCACACCCAGCGACAGCAGCGTCAGCAGGATGACAATCGCTTTTTGTTCAAACCAGGAGAGCACCAGCGACAGCGGCAGATCGTTAACCCCGCAGCCCAATTTTTCCGCCAGCGTTACCGCCAGGATAATCGCTGAGTAAGCGTCGTTACACTGACCGGCATCGATCAGGCGCGGCAGACCTTCAATATTGCCAAAGTCGAGTTTGTTGAAACGGTATTTACCGCAGGCCAGCGTCAGGATCAGGCAGTCGTCCGGTACTTGAGTGGCGAAATCGGTGAAGTAGTTACGCTCACCGCGCGCGCCGTCACAGCCGCCGACGAGGAAGACGTGACGCAGTTTTTCACGGCTGACCAAATCGATCAGCGTGTCTACCGCACCGAGCAGCGTCTGGCGACCAAAGCCAACGGTGATCAGATGTTCGATCTCACTGAACGGGAAGCCGGACATTTGCTGTGCCTGGCGGATCACCGGCGCGAAATCATCACCTTCAAGATGGTTAACACCCGGCCAGCCGACAATGCTACGCGTCCAGATACGGTCGTCATAAGAACCGACGGTCGGATCGATAATGCAGTTGGAGGTCATCACAATCGGGCCCGGGAAGCGGGCGAATTCTACCTGCTGATTCTGCCAGCCGCTGCCGTAGTTACCGGCGAGGTGTTTAAATTTGCGCAGTTCCGGATAGCCGTGCGCCGGTAGCATTTCACCGTGGGTATAGACGTTGACGCCTGTGCCTTCGGTTTGCTGCAGCAGGTTATAGAGATCTTTTAAGTCGTGACCTGAAATCAGAATGGCTTTACCGGCAACGGCTTTCACATTGACCTGAGTCGGCGTCGGGTGACCGTACATACTGGTTTCACCGGCATCAAGAATGCTCATCACGCTGAAGTTCATCTGGCCAATTTCCATTGAACATTCGAGCAGGGCATTCATATCGGCAGGCCAGGTGCCCAGCCACGCCATAATTTTGTGGTAACGGGCATAGATGTCGTTATCGTACTGGCCCAGCACATGGGCGTGTTCCATATACGCTGCCGCGCCTTTCAGGCCGTACAGGCAGAGCAGGCGCAGGCCAAGAATATTTTCGCCAATCGTCGCTTTATCTTTATTCGGCGTGAATTCCGCGGCCTGGCGCTGTAATTCGCCCAGATCGTCACTGACCAGCTGCAGGTCGGCCATCGGATTGTCGACGCTGGCGCTCGGATCGATCGCGAGACAGCGGGCTTTCAGCGCTTCACGTTTGGCAATCGCTTCACGGGCGTAACCGACAATGCGCACGGAATCGAAGTTAACGTTGGTGAGGGTAGAGAAGAAGGCGCGCGGCGCGAAGTTATCGATCTCATGGTCAATCAGGTCGAATTCACGGGCTTTGCTGGCCCAGGCGGAGAGCCCTTGTAACGCGGCAATCAATAAATCCTGCAGGTCGGAGGTTTCGGCGGTTTTACCGCACATACCTTGCGCGTACGAACAGCCGTTGCCCGCCGGAGTTCGGATGGTTTGTTCACATTGCACACAAAACATGGTCACACCTTTCTGTTAAAGTTATATTTGAAATACATGTTTAAGATAATGCGGGTGTGGCAAGGCTTAAAAGCGATTTTTCGCCAATTTGACGTGAGATTGATTTAGCGCAAGTTTGGCGGCAGACGACTACCGCCAGAGGAGTATCAGGCGGAGAAAAAGGCGATTAACAGCGGGACCAGCAAACTAAGAATAAAACCGTGCACAATCGCGGCGGGGACCAGCTCCAGGCCACCGGAGCGCTGCAAAACCGGCAGGGTGAAATCCATCGACGTGGCGCCCGACAGACCCAGCGCCGTAGAGCGGCTGCGGCGCACCAGCCCCGGGATCAGCATAATGGCGATAAGCTCGCGCGCCAGATCGTTAAAGAACGCCGCGCTGCCAATCACCGGACCGAAGGATTCCGTCAGCAGAATACCCGACAGTGAGTACCAGCCGAAGCCGGAAGCCATCGCCAGACCAGTTTTCAGCGGCAGGCCGAGAATAAGCGCATTAATTGCGCCGGCCGCCAGCGAGCTGATGGCCACCACCACGGCGATGATCATTCCCCTGCGGTTTAGGACAATCTGTTTTAGCGTCATGCCGCTGTTGCGCAACTGTATCCCCACCAGCAACAACAGGAAAATTAGCGTGTATTCGCTGGCCTTGGTGGCGTAGTGCAAAAATGCCAGCCCGGAAAGACCAATCGCAAAGCCGATAACCACCACGCCGCACAGTTGCAGAGATTCCAGCGCCATCGCAATACGCGAGGGCAATTTTTCCTGCTGATGCTGATGATGCCAGGGCAGCGTCCGTTCCAGCCACAATAGCCCGGCGGCATTACACAGCAGAATGACCGTTACGCTGACCGCTGAGTAGTGAAATATCGACAGCAGGTTAGCGCTGAGATTATCGAGAAAGGCGAGGCTGATACCCATAAAAAAGAGGATCAGATAAACGATCCAACTGAGCATTTTATTGATTAGTTTTAGCGCAGCAGCGTGACGCAGGGGAATAAGGTAACCGATAAGCAACGGCAGAAGAATAATTAACAGTCCTGAAAACATGAAGCGCCCGAATCCTTGCAAAGTGAAACATCCCTGAACACACTACCCAAAGCAGGAAAATGAGTAAAGCGGCAAAAAAAGGGAATGAATATCCAAAATAGACGGTGAAAGCAGCGGCATCGATATATTGCCTTTTTCCGCTACGTTAGCTGAGCCACGCCGCCGCTTATTTTCTCCTTTAGCCAGGAGAGACTTTTTTATTATTGCATAACGCCGCATTACCCGCGTTGTTTGAAAAGCGGCGAGGGGCTTATCTCCCGTCGCTGGCGTGTGTGCGATGATAAATCCCGCGCGCAACCGCTTTAATTTCAATAATATTTTGTACTTAGCGCATGATTTGCCGCTTTTGCTCCCGCTATACTTCTTACGGGACAGGCGGAAAAAGCCAACTGCCGGAGGAAGAATGATTCTGGAGCGCGTGGAGATTGTCGGCTTTCGTGGCATTAACCGTTTATCGCTGATGCTTGAGCAAAACAATGTGTTAATTGGCGAAAATGCCTGGGGTAAATCGAGCCTGCTGGACGCCTTAACGCTGTTGTTATCACCGCAGACGGATCTGTACCATTTTGTTCGCGAGGACTTTTGGTTCCCGCCGGGGGATCTGCAAGGGCGTGAACATCACCTGCACATTATTCTCACCTTTCGCGAATCGGAACCCGGACGCTACCGCGTGCGGCGCTATCGCCCGCTGGCCGAGTGCTGGATTGCCGGCGATGACGGTTATCGCCGCCTCTTCTATCGCCACGAAGGCGAACTGGCCGACGATGGCAGCGTGATGACGCTGCGCGGTTTTCTTGATGCGCAGGGCGATATGCTGCCGCTGGCGGATATCGACGAAAGCGCGCGCCACCTCGTGCGGCTGATGCCGGTGCTGCGGCTGCGCGATGCCCGCTTTATGCGCCGCATCCGTGATGATAGCGTGCCGGAAATGCCGCTGATGGAGATCACCGCGCGCCAGCTCGATTTACTCTCACAAGAGCTGATAGCCCGTCCGCAGAATTTAACCGACGGGCAGATACGTCATGGCTTGTCAGCGATGGTGCAGTTGCTGGAGCACTATTTCGCCGAACAGGGCAGTGGCGCATCGCACCAGCGGCTGATGCGCCGTCGCTCCCATGATGAGCAACGCAGCTGGCGCTACCTCGATATTATCAACCGCATTATTGATAAGCCTGGTGGTCGCATGTATCGGGTGATCCTGCTGGGGTTTTTCGCCACGCTGCTGCAGGCGAAAGGCTCGGTGCATCTCGATCGCGACGCGCGGCCGCTACTGCTGGTGGAAGACCCGGAAACGCGGCTGCACCCAATTATGCTTTCCGTAGCCTGGCAACTGCTGAACCTGCTGCCGTTGCAAAAAATAACTACCACCAATTCCAGTGAACTACTCTCTTTAACGCCCGTTGAACAGCTTTGCCGGCTGGTACGTGAATCGTCGCGGGTGGCGGCCTGGCGTCTGGGGCCCGGCGGGTTAAACGCCGAAGATGCACGGCGCATTGCCTTTCATATCCGCGTTAACCGCCCCTCTTCGCTGTTTGCCCGCTGCTGGCTGCTGGTGGAAGGGGAGACGGAAAATTGGGTAATCAACGAACTGGCCCGTCAATGCGGTCATCATTTTGATGCCGAAGGGGTGAAAGTGATTGAGTTTGCCCAGTCCGGGTTAAAGCCGCTGATTAAATTTGCCCGCCGCATGGGCATTGAATGGCATGTGCTGGTGGATGGTGATGAGGCGGGGAAAAAATATGCCGCCACCGTAGGCAGCCTGCTGGATAATGACAGGGATCGCATGCGCGATCATCTGACCGCGCTGCCGGCCCTCGATATGGAACATTTTATGTACCGCGAAGGGTTCGCCGATGTCTATCATCGCGTCGCACAGCTCCCGCCAAACGTGCCGATGAATATCCGCCGGGTGATCGTTAAGGCGATCCGCCGTTCGTCAAAACCCGATCTGGCGATTGAAGTGGCGCTGGAGGCGGGCAGACGCGGCGTGGAGTCGGTACCGCATCTGTTGCGTAAGATGTTTTCCCGCGTGCTGTGGCTGGCGCGCGGGCGCGCAGATTAATTCTGGCAGTGGGCGGCAGTCTGCTGTTGCAGGCTGTCGAGCAACGCGTAGCGGCGGCGATACTCAGAACGTTTTTTACTGGCGATCTCTTCCATTGGTTTACGCGGCATGGTCAGCGGCAGAACATAATCGCCATGCTCATCGACAGCGCCGCCCAGCGAGGCCCAGAAGCTGTTGTAATCCGCATGCAACAGACCCTGTTTTTTCTTGCTGTAACGCGCGTTGCGATAAATATGCGTTTCATTGCTCACGGCGCGGATCTGCTCAATCTGCAGAAATTGCGCCATCGCCATCAGCGTTTCCACCAGCAGACGTTTCGGGAACAGGCCGTGACAGGCTTTCGTGGCTAACTGAATCGCCTCATGGGGAACATGCGCTTTTGCACCCTGTAGTCCGCCGATATAGAGTGTGTTTTTCCCGGCGAATGAACATAGGGTGAAGGTCAGCTCCGCCAGCCGGGTATCGTCGGCATCGCAGAAAAGCAGCGTCGCTTCGCCCTCTTTATCTTGCATAAAATCTGCACAGATTCGCACCGAATACGTCTGCTCATCTTTGCCTGTCAGGATCGCCAGCTTCAGACCAGACTTACTCAGATAGCTATTGATAAACGCAGCGGGCAGCAAGCGGGCCATATTTTCGTAATGCCCGCAAATGGCCTGCGCCGTCTGCGTCCGGCTCATATTGATAGAGAGCCACGGGCGATGTAACCGACAGGGCAGGCCGGGTTGAACTTGTAACATCTGCCCTAATAAAGGGAGTTCGACCAGGCGAGAAAGATAGCGCGCGGTGTCGACCGGCGTGGCGAGGGAGCGCAGGAGAAATTTGCGGCGGTAAGCCGGATTCTGCCAGGCAAGGCCAGGCATCAGTTCGCCAGAAATTAAGCTGCGGAAGAGTTGCCCCGCTGTTTTCGGCAGCGTGAATTCCGCATGAGGGGTATGAGCAATAATGGACATGTTGAAAATAAAATCCGGGTCACACAAGAATGGCGTCATTTCAACATGGATTGATACAACGCTATCTATCTAAATGATGAGGAAAATAAGAATTTTCTGTTTCGTTGATAATTTGTTTAGTTAAGAATGGTCTCTATAACCGCAGGTCCGATTATCTGGGATTTTTATGAAACTGAAGGGAAAACGCAGGACGATCATTATTGTGCTGGCAGTCGCTGTTTTGCTGGCGGCATTCTGGTTATGGGGCAAGCTTAACGCCCCGGTTGTACAGTACCAGACGCTCATTGTGCGTCCCGGTGAACTGCAACAAAGCGTGCTGGCGACCGGCAAGCTCGATGCGTTGCGCAAGGTGGATGTCGGTGCGCAGGTGAGTGGTCAGTTGAAAACGCTGTCGGTGAATATCGGCGATAAAGTAAAAAAAGATCAGCTATTAGGCGTGATCGACCCCGATCAAGCTGAAAACCAGATTAAGGAAGTGAATGCCACGTTAATGGAGCTACGGGCGCAGCGTCGCCAGGCGCAGGCCGAACTGAAACTGGCGCAGGTCACGCTGGCGCGCCAACAGCAGCTGGTGAAAAGTAATTTAATTTCCCGCCAGGAACTGGATACCTCGGCGACGGATGTGGTGGTTAAACAAGCGAAAATCAGTACCATTGATGCGCAGATCCAGCGTAATCAGGCGAGCCTTGATACGGCTAAAACGAACCTCGATTACACGCGTATTATTGCGCCAATGGCGGGGGAAGTGACGCAAATCACCACCCTTCAGGGACAGACGGTTATCGCCGTGCAGCAAGCGCCAAATATCCTGACGCTTGCCGATATGAGCACGATGCTGGTGAAAGCGCAGGTTTCAGAAGCGGATGTGATTCACCTGAAACCGGGGCAGAAAGCGTGGTTTACCGTGCTGGGCGATCCGGCAACCCGATTTGAAGGGCAGCTAAAAGATATTCTGCCGACGCCGGAAAAGGTTAACGACGCCATTTTCTATTACGCGCGGTTTGAAGTGCCTAATCCGCAGGGCATATTGCGCCTTGATATGACCGCGCAGGTGCATATCCAGCTCACCGGCTTAAAAAACGTTATTACTATCCCACTGGCGGCGCTTGGCGATCCCGTCGGCGACAACCGCTACAAAGTAAAGGTGCTGCGTAATGGCGAAACCCGCGAGCGGGAAGTGATGCTGGGGGCGCGAAACGATACCGACGTAGTGGTAACGAAGGGGCTGGATGCGGGCGAAGAAGTGGTAATTGGCGAGCAGAAAAGCGGAGCGGCGCAATGACCGCCTTGCTGGAGCTGAATAACATTCGCCGCAGCTATCCCTCCGGCGATGGGCTGGTCGAGGTGTTAAAAGGCGTTACGCTACGTATTAACGCGGGTGAAATGGTGGCCATCGTTGGTGCCTCCGGCTCCGGTAAATCCACGCTGATGAATATCCTTGGCTGCCTGGATAAACCCACCAGCGGCACTTATCGGGTGGCGGGAAAAGATGTCTCCTTGCTCAGTAGTGATGCGCTGGCACAGCTGCGGCGCGAACATTTTGGCTTTATCTTCCAGCGTTATCATCTGCTTTCTCATCTGACGGCCGCGCAGAACGTTGAAGTTCCGGCGGTGTACGCGGGCACTGAACGCAAAGCCAGGCTCGAGCGCGCCAAAGGGTTGCTGGAGCGTCTTGGGCTAGGGGAGCGGGCGGATTACCAGCCTTCGCAGCTCTCTGGCGGCCAGCAGCAGCGCGTGAGTATCGCCCGCGCGCTGATGAACGGCGGGCAGGTGATTCTGGCGGATGAACCGACCGGCGCACTGGATAGCCACTCCGGCGAAGAGGTGATGGCGATCCTGCACCAGTTGCGCGATCGCGGGCATACGGTAATTATCGTCACCCACGATCCGCAGATTGCTGCCCAGGCGGAACGGGTGATCGAAATTCGTGACGGCGAGATTATTAGCAATCCGCCGGCAAAAGCGGAAGCTGTATCGCCCGCGAATCACGATGCCGTACTGACGCAGGCGGGCGGCGGGCGGCAATTTATCAGCCGTTTTCAGGAAGCGCTAACCATGGCCTGGCGCGCGATGGCGGCTAACAAAATGCGCACCTTGCTGACCATGCTTGGCATCATTATCGGTATCGCCTCGGTGGTGTCGATTGTAGTGGTCGGCGACGCGGCTAAACAACTGGTGCTGGCGGATATCCGCTCGATTGGCACCAATACCATTGATGTGTATCCCGGCAAGGATTTTGGCGACGATGAGCCACAATCTCAGCAGGCGCTAAAATATGACGACTTACTGGCCATTCAAAAGCAGCCGTGGGTACGTTCAGCCACGCCTGCCGTTTCACAAAACCTGCGCTTGCGCTACGGCAATATCGATATCGCCGCCAGCGCCAATGGCGTCAGTGGCCAATATTTTAATGTTTACGGCATGACCTTTAGCGAAGGCAACTCGTTTAACGAAGAGCAGCTTAAAGGTCGTGCGCAGGTAGTGGTTCTTGACAGCAATACCCGCCGTCAGCTATTTCCGAATAAAGCCAGCGTCGTCGGCGAAGTTATTCTCGTGGGTAATATGCCCGCGACGGTGATTGGCGTGGCGGAGGAGAAGCAGTCGATGTTTGGCAGCAGCAAGATCCTGCGCGTCTGGTTGCCCTATAGCACCATCGCCGGGCGCATAATGGGTCAGTCGTGGCTTAACTCCATTACCGTGCGCGTCAATGATGGCTACAGTAGTGAGCAGGCCGAGCAGCAGCTTACCCGACTGCTGACGTTGCGCCACGGTAAGAAAGATTTCTTCGTCTGGAATATGGACGGGGTATTGAAAACGGCAGAAAAGACCACACGTACTCTTCAGCTATTTCTCACCCTGGTGGCGGTAATTTCACTGCTGGTCGGCGGCATTGGTGTGATGAATATTATGCTGGTCTCCGTTACCGAGCGAACTCGCGAAATTGGCATCAGAATGGCCGTCGGTGCCCGGGCCGGCGATGTACTATCGCAATTTCTGATCGAGGCGGTGCTGGTTTGTCTTGTCGGCGGCGCGCTTGGCGTTACGCTATCGATGCTGATTGCTTTTACGCTGCAGCTTTTTTTACCGGGCTGGGAAATTGGTTTTTCACCGCTGGCGCTGTTGACGGCGTTTTTATGTTCGACGTTTACCGGGGTATTGTTTGGCTGGTTACCCGCGCGCAATGCGGCGCGGCTGGATCCGGTCGATGCGTTGGCACGCGAGTGATAAAAATGCCAGCCCGTTGGGCTGGCATTTTGACTGCGGCATGTACACAATGAGGTATCAGGCGTCAGGCCATGGCTTCCATTTCGACGGGCACGATAACGCTGGCGTGATTGCCTTTAGGGCCCTGGTGTACATCAAACCGGACAGTCTGCCCGGCTTTTAACGTTCTGTAACCATCCATCTGAATGGTGGAATAATGTGCGAAGATATCTTCGCCGCCGCCTTCAGGGCATATGAAACCAAACCCTTTGGCATTGTTGAACCACTTAACAGTACCCGTTTCCATGCTTCGACATCCTTCGTAAATCTTATTCAAGTAAGATGGAATGAACCGGTGGCAGAATGAGCGGGTTGTTCAAAACCTCGCCAACTCTCGACTGTACAATTTAGATAATTCGTGTAACGCGTCAAGCATTTGGCAGGGGTTCTGGGAGGCGGCGCATCAAAATTTTGAAGCAGTTAACGCTATTGCGACGGAATGTGACAGCCGTCGCGGATGGCAACGATAGATGATTGTTATCTGCTAACTGATGTAGATTGAAAATGCATCTAGACTCATTTAATCGGCCGATTAAACGCCGCCGGAAACTGTAACCTTAGATGAAGTGTTGAAGATGGGTAAGAGCAATAGCTGGCTGGATTTCGAGCACCTGGCGGATGAAAAACTGCGCGACGCGCTAAGACCGCCATCTATGTATAAAGTTATGTTAATGAACGATGACTACACGCCGATGGAATTTGTTATTGACGTGCTACAAAAGTTCTTTTCTTATGATGTTGAACGTGCAACGCAACTGATGCTTACGGTTCACTATCACGGCAAGGCGATTTGCGGTGTTTTCACCGCCGAGGTTGCCGAAACGAAAGTAGCGATGGTGAACATGTACGCGAGGGAGAACGAGCATCCGTTGCTGTGTACGCTGGAAAAGGCCTGAATGCAGGCATGAAACTTGGGGGAGGTGCCTATGCTCAATCAAGAACTGGAACTCAGTTTAAATATGGCTTTCGCCAGAGCGCGCGAGCACCGACATGAGTTTATGACCGTCGAGCACTTGTTACTGGCGTTGCTCAGTAACCCATCTGCCCGCGAAGCGCTGGAAGCGTGTTCTGTGGATATGGTGGCGCTGCGGCAGGAACTCGAAGCCTTCATCGAACAAACCACACCCGTTCTGCCCATGAGCGAAGAGGAGCGCGACACACAGCCGACGCTCAGCTTCCAGCGTGTTCTTCAGCGCGCGGTGTTTCACGTTCAGTCATCCGGCCGCAGCGAAGTCTCCGGGGCGAACGTGCTGGTTGCCATTTTTAGCGAGCAGGAGTCACAAGCGGCCTACCTGCTGCGTAAACATGAAGTCAGCCGCCTTGATGTGGTGAACTTTATCTCTCACGGCACGCGTAAAGACGAGCCAGGTCCATCATCTGACGCGCCTGGCAGTAGCAGCAGCGGGCAGGTAAATAGCGAAGAGCAGGCAGGCGGGGAGGAACGTATGGAGAACTTCACCACCAACCTTAATCAGCTTGCTCGTGTGGGAGGAATCGACCCGCTGATTGGCCGTGGTAAAGAACTTGAGCGTGCGGTTCAGGTTCTGTGTCGTCGTCGTAAGAATAACCCGCTGCTGGTGGGTGAATCTGGCGTCGGTAAAACCGCTATCGCCGAAGGTCTGGCGTGGCGTATTGTGCAGGGCGATGTTCCTGAAATCATGGCCGATTGTACGATTTACTCGCTGGATATCGGTTCTTTACTGGCCGGTACCAAGTACCGCGGTGATTTCGAAAAACGTTTTAAAGCGCTGCTGAAACAGCTTGAGCAGGACAACAACAGCATTCTGTTTATCGATGAGATCCATACCATCATTGGTGCAGGCGCTGCGTCTGGCGGGCAGGTGGATGCCGCCAACCTGATTAAGCCGCTGCTCTCCAGCGGTAAAATCCGCGTGATGGGTTCTACCACCTATCAGGAATTCAGCAACATCTTTGAAAAAGATCGCGCGCTGGCGCGTCGCTTCCAGAAAATTGATATCACTGAACCTTCCGTTGAGGAAACGGTGCAGATTATCAACGGCCTGAAACCGAAGTATGAAGCACACCATGACGTCCGCTATACCGCGAAAGCGGTGCGTGCGGCGGTCGAGCTGGCGGTGAAATATATCAACGATCGTCATCTGCCCGATAAAGCAATCGACGTTATCGACGAAGCGGGTGCGCGTGCGCGCCTGATGCCGGTCAGCAAACGTAAGAAAACCGTTAACGTGGCGGATATCGAATCGGTGGTGGCCCGTATCGCGCGTATTCCTGAGAAGAGTGTTTCTCAGAGCGATCGCGACACGCTGAAAAACCTTGGCGATCGCCTGAAAATGCTGGTGTTTGGTCAGGATAAAGCCATTGAGGCATTAACCGAAGCCATTAAAATGAGCCGCGCGGGGCTGGGACAAGACCATAAACCGGTCGGGTCCTTCCTGTTTGCCGGTCCAACCGGCGTGGGTAAAACCGAGGTGACGGTTCAGCTGTCCAAAGCGCTGGGTATTGAGCTGCTGCGCTTTGATATGTCCGAGTATATGGAGCGCCACACGGTCAGCCGTTTAATCGGTGCGCCTCCGGGATATGTCGGCTTCGATCAGGGCGGTCTGCTCACCGATGCGGTGATCAAACACCCCCATGCGGTACTGCTGCTTGATGAGATCGAAAAAGCGCATCCGGATGTCTTTAACCTGCTGTTGCAGGTGATGGATAACGGTACGCTGACCGATAACAACGGTCGCAAGGCGGATTTCCGCAACGTGGTGCTGGTGATGACCACCAACGCCGGGGTGCGTGAAACCGAGCGTAAATCCATCGGCCTTATCCACCAGGATAACAGTACCGATGCGATGGAAGAGATTAAAAAGATCTTCACGCCGGAGTTCCGCAACCGTCTGGACAACATTATCTGGTTCGATCACTTATCTACTGAAGTGATTCATCAGGTGGTCGACAAATTTATCGTCGAGCTCCAGGTGCAGCTGGATCAGAAAGGCGTCTCGCTGGAAGTCAGCCAGGAAGCGCGTGATTGGCTGGCTGAAAAAGGCTACGATCGTGCAATGGGTGCCCGACCGATGGCGCGTGTTATCCAGGATAACCTGAAAAAACCGCTGGCTAACGAGCTGCTGTTCGGTTCGCTGGTTGACGGCGGGCAGGTCACGGTATCGCTGAATAAAGAGAAAAACGAGCTGGAGTATGGTTTCCAGAGTGCGCAGAAGCACAAACCGGAAGCGGCTCATTAATCTCTGCGGTTAACCTCAAAAACCGGGCGCATAGCAGCCCGGTTTTTTTATGCCTGTAAACCGGTCTCAGTTCTGGCTGATTTCGATACGATTGCGCCCGCCGTTCTTGGCGAGATACAGCGCGCGATCGGCTCTATCAATGATGCGCGTGTAATCCGGGTGATAATCAAACTCTGCCATGCCAATACTTACGGTTACCGAGAAATGTTGCGTGGGCGAGGCTTCAAGGGCTAAGGCGCCAATTTTTCGCCGTAGCGCTTCCAGCCTTTTTTTCGCCTGCACCCGTTCAGATTCCACTATCAGCACCATAAACTCTTCACCCCCGTAGCGAAAAACATAATCACTGCTACGAAAATGATCGTAGATAACAGCGGCAACGGCTTTGAGCGCGGCATCTCCTGCACAGTGCCCATAGTTGTCATTAATTTTCTTAAAGTGATCAAGATCCAGCATCGCCACAACAAAAGGCTTGCGCGCGTTGAGCGCCAGTGAGATCTCCCGGCGCATAATGGTGGGAATAAAGCGACGATTAAGCAGTTGTGTTAGCGGATCTTTGCCATTTTCCAGCCCCACTAAGGCATCGAACATGGCGACCAACAGGCAGTGAATTTGCCCGCTAAGCTGGCGTATCGCCTGTAATACGGTCATCCTTTCTTCAAATGTAGGCTGCGCAACTGTCGCCAGCATGCGGGTAATATGTTCATCCGCCTGCTGGATCAGTGCATCCATATTAGCCAGCATTTGCGGATTGCCTAATAAATGCTTGCCTTTATGAGACAGCCACATACCGAATTCCGATTTCGATAAATAAATCAGATCTGCCCGCGGCAGCCCGGTGGCGATATTATAAATAAAATCGTTTTCCCAATGTATTAGCGAACTAATTTGTCGCTCGCGCTCAATACTGACATCGTCATATATTGCCAACAGACGGTACTGTTCCTGCTCCGGCGCTGACTTCTGGTAATCAGTAGAATAGGAGACGGTCATCGCTTCAATGGCGGTATCCATTGCCAGACCGCTAAAACAGAGGGTTTCGCTTAATAAGGCAGCCGGAATGCGCGCTTTTTTTTGCAACAAGCGATAAAGCGCTGTTTTTAGCTTCCGCGCTTCCCCGCGTCACAAGATCGATTGGCACCCCGATACGGGCGTGTACGATGCCGATTTCCCGCTGTTTCTCCAGCAGCTGGGATAAGTCTTCCTTTGCACTGCCAGGCACGCTGCGTAACCAGTAAAACATGCTGTGGCTGAGCCGGGTATTAACCTGCTCGCTATTAAGAAATTGCACCGTTTCGCTGTGTAAAATCATATAGTCATAAAAAATATTCACCAGATGGTGAATATCGTCATCGGAGAGCGCAGCCAAAACATCATGCACCTTTGGCGATGTCTGCTGGATTAATTCCTGCCACTCGGTAAGGAGTAACGAATGATTGCAGTGTTCGGCCTGTTCCATGGTTTTTTCATCCAGTGATTTTGGTTATGTACGTTTAATATATTAAGGCGAGAAGGAGGTGAAAGGCCAATAAAAACTATTTGCTGTCACACGTTCTGTATGTGCGATTTTTTTCAGCATCGAAAAGGGGAAGCGGCGGGATAAAGATGAGTGAGTAATACTCTGGATATATTTAAAAAAGCAAACGCAGACTATTTGTCAGCGATAAAAGCGCATTAGCGGGCATAATACAAGCGACCAGCGGTTAATTAGGTGCCATAAAGTCAACGGCACGGCGATATATTTAGGCCATTTTCCAACAGCGGGTAGAGCGGTATTCAGGAGATTGCCAGGCGTGCATCAAAAGAGAAAGGATGCTCTTTTACGGTTTTAAGCAGCGTATTAAAATCCGCATGTTGAGGATTGAGAATAGCGTTGTTCTCCAGTGGAATAATGCATGACGGCAGCAGCAGCGCCACCGCACTATTGGCTTCCAGCCACGCCGTACCTAAATCCATTGTTGACAGCGGCGCCGGATTTTCCTGCCAGTCTGGCGGCAGCCATTGCTTATCCAGGTATTCAACGTCTTTATCGGCCACTTCAATACTGAACAATCGGTATTGATTAAGTATGCGGTCGCTGTGCACATGGACCAGCATTTCAAGCGCAGCAAGCGAAACGGATGAGGCAACATACACAGCCGGATGTCCTTTATGATTCCAACGCCCGCCATAAAGATTTGCGCCGCTTCCCGTCCAGGCTTCACTGGCATAGCGATGCGTCACCAGACGGTAGAAAATCACGCAAATACTCCGTGTTCCAGCCTGCCCAACAGATCCGTCACCTCAAGAGCACCGCTCTCGGTCGCCAACAGCGAAATGGGCGCAACGTTACCGAGGCCACGAACGGGCGTTTCCAGCCAGTCCCACGCGTTTTTTTTGCTACCAAAAAACTGGACTGCGGCATCAACCACTCTGACTAATCGGGCGATGCGTTCGCTCTCCTCTGGGGTAAGTGTGTGACCGGCGCTTTTACGCCGCGCGACGTTGCGCTCATTGATGCCGGTGACGCGCAGGATGTCAGAGCGGGACATTTCCGTCCATTCGTGAATATCATCAAGAATGCTGACCGGCAATCCTTCGTTAAGCATCTGAACGAGTTTTAACCCTCTGTTGGCGGGGAAACCCGCAAACCGCCAGAGCGCGTTTTCAGCCGGTTTATGATCCGGGCTCCAGGTTCTCATATCGCCTCCTGAGCTAAGACATTTGTCATGGTTCAGTATAGACAAATGTCAGTATTGATTAAAGCGTAATCATGTTGCGGACTAAAAAAGATTAAAATATCAGCGAGGAAACGGTGCATCTTTCTATTTTTCATGCACAAGAAGGATGTTACTAATGACGGCGGAAGGATTAATCAACAGCACAATAACAAAAGGCCGGGATAACCCGGCCTTTTAAAGAAGTGCACTTAACGGTGCTTGCGAAAGATATTAGCGGCTACGGAAGACAATGCGGCCTTTGCTCAGGTCGTACGGGGTCAGTTCCACAGTCACTTTATCGCCCGTCAGAATACGGATATAGTTTTTACGCATTTTACCGGAGATATGCGCGGTAACAACGTGACCGTTTTCCAGTTCTACGCGGAACATCGTATTAGGTAACGTTTCAAGAACGGTACCCTGCATTTCAATATTGTCTTCTTTGGCCATCTAATCCTCGGGGGTATCACTACCATAATTTTTGAACCGGCAAGATAATGCCGAAGTTCGTGTGTTAAGTAAAGATTTGTGCTGATAAAACACAGCAAAACGACTTTTGCCAGTTACCCTCACGTCACAGCCAGGACGCGCTTAACGCGCATCGTAAAGGGGAGCAGTGGAATAAAACGAAGGGCATCCCTGATACGAACAATTCCCAAGAAGGGCGGGGCAACAGGCAAAAGCTGCTCTGAGCGACCATTATAACACTCTGATAAAAAATGTGCCGAAAACATTCTTCACCGCGATGAAAACAGCGTCCTGGGCACCCAAAAATGGGACGGCAGCGGTAGCAGGCGCATTTCGGCGAGGTATAACAGGTAATCCCGGCGCGGAATGTCGATAGCGCCAAGCGAAGCGGTATGGCTGTTCAGCACCTGGCAATCGATGAGTTTGCCGCCCCTGCGCGCAAACTCATCGCTGAAAACCAGCAGCGCCGTTTTGGATGCATTTTCACGACGGCTAAACATCGATTCACCGCAGAACAGCGCGCCCTGTGCAACGCCGTACATTCCACCCACCAGTTCATCCTCTTGCCATACTTCAATCGAGTGTGCGTGGCCCAGCTCATGCAGCCGGTGATAAGCCATTACAATATCGGGGGTGACCCAGGTTCCTTCCTCGCGATCCTGCGAACAGCCGTCGATAACCTGACCAAAGGCGTGGTTCAGGGTGACGCGATAGGGGGACGTTTTGTGAAAGCGTTTCATACTGCGGCTGACATGAAAATTTTCCGGCCACAGCACCGCTCGCGGATCGGGCGACCACCAGAGGATCGGATCGCCGGGTGAAAACCAGGGGAAAATACCGCGCTGGTAAGCCATCAATAAACGCGCCGGACTTAGATCGCCACCCAGCGCCAGCAGCCCATTGGGTTCACGCAACGCCGCTTCAGGCGAAGGAAAAGCAATAGAATGACGAGAGAGCTGCACCAGGCGCATGACTTCTGTGCTCCACAACGCGACAAGGGATCCTACTTGATATCGTCATTTTGGTCGTTTCACTTTAACGGTGCCAGTATGGCACCGGCAAAATGACGAATCTCTCTACAGACGCTGCTTAAACTGGTAATACCGACCCTGTTTCGCCATTAACGCTGCGTGATTACCTTGCTCAATTATTTGGCCGTTGTCCATCACAATTATGCGATCGAAGCCCGCCAGTCCACGCAGGCGATGAGTGACCATCAGCAGCGTCTTACCTTTCATTACTTCACTCAATAATTCAAGGATTTGGCTCTCGCTTG
Organism: Enterobacter sp. Bisph1; assembly: GCF_000814905.1. GTDB lineage: Bacteria > Pseudomonadota > Gammaproteobacteria > Enterobacterales > Enterobacteriaceae > Kosakonia. The sequence continues at coordinate 110,928 of NZ_JXAG01000034.1, read as the reverse complement.
AGGCGTCAAGACCTTCGGTCGGTTCGTCCAGCAGCACCAGCGGCGCATCGTGTAATAACGCGCGGGCAATTGCCAGCCGACGAAGTTCACCCCCGGAGAGCTGACGTCCACCTTCGCCAAGCCATGCATTCAGGCCATTATCCTGCAGCAATTTCTCCAGACCGACGCGGCTGAGCATCGCGCTCAGGGTTTCGTCGCTTGCCTGCGGCGAGGCCAGTAATAAGTTGTCGCGAAGCGTAGCGCTGAACAGATGTACGCGCTGCGGAACCATGCTGATAAGTTTGCGTAGATCGGCCTGCGCGAAATGCTTAAGCGGGCGTTCGTTAAGACGAATCTCGCCTTGCTGCGGATCCCATGCACGCGTCAGTAACTGTAATAATGTTGATTTACCGCAGCCGGTGCGACCAAGGATCGCGACATGTTCTCCGGCCCCAATGGATAAGGTTATCGCCTCCAGCGCCCGTTGTGGCTGGTCTGGATAGGTAAACGCCAGCGCATCAAACTGGACGGCAACCTCTGCGGGTAACGATGTGCTTTGTTGTGGGAACGTGACGTCCGGCTGGCAATCCGTGATCTGTGTAATGCGGGTGGCAGAAGCAATCACCTGACCCAGATGCTGGAACGCGGCCGTTACTGGTGCCAGCGCTTCAAAAGCCGCCAGCGCGCAGAAGACAAACAGCGCAATCAGCGCACCGGGCTGGGTATTGCCGCCAATATCGGCGGAGGCAAACCACAGCATAACCAGCACCGCCGCGCCGCTAATAAGCAGCATTACCGCCTGCGACACGGCGCTAAGATCGGACTGTCGGCGCTGAGCGTCATGCCAGCTAAGCTCGGTTTTCTCTAGCTGCTGGCGATAACGCTGGCTGGCACCAAAGATAGTCAGCTCTGCCTGACCTTGTAGCCAGCTGGTTAACTGCTGGCGATACTGGCCGCGAAGGGCCGTCAAGCTTTCACCCGTCGGTTTGCCCGCGCGATAAAACAGCGGCGGCAGAATAATCAGCGTTACCAGCATAATGCCGCCCAACATCAGCGCCAGCGGTATATCCAGCACGCTTAACCCCAGCGTCACCACAATGATCACCACCAGTGCGCCAACCAGCGGAGAGATGACGCGCAAATAAAGGTGATCGAGGGTATCGACATCAGCCACCACGCGGTTTAGCAACTCGCCCTGGCGAAAACGCGCCAGCCCGGCGGGGGAGAGGGGCAAGAGTTTTCTAAAGGTTGAAACACGCAAATGTTCCAGCACGCGAAACGTTGCGTCATGGCTGACCAGGCGTTCAAAGTAGCGCCCGGCGGTACGGATAATGGCTGCGCCACGAACCCCTGCGGCGGGCAGCATATAGTTAAAGCTGTAAATCCCCGCGACGCCTACCACGGCACAGGCAGAAAGGAACCAGCCGGAGAGCGTCAGCAGGCCGATACTGGCAAGCAGGGTAACAATGGCGAGAATAACGCCAAGCAGCAGCATCCATTTATGGCGGCTATACAATGCAAGATAAGGCAGCAGTGCGCGCATTTAAATCTCCTCCTGACGATGGGCAAGAAGATCGGCAAACATCCCCTGTGCAGCCGCGAGTTCGCTGTAGCTGCCTTGTTCAATAATCTTGCCGTCCTGCATCACCCAGATAGCATCCCACGCGGCAAGATTCTCTAACTGGTGCGTCACCATCAGTGTCGTTTGCTGATGTGAAGCCTCGGTGAGTGCCTGCATCACCCGCTGCTCGCTGTGAGCATCAAGGCTGGCGGAGGGCTCATCTAATAACAGCAGCTTGCAGGAAGAGAGCAGGGCGCGGGCCACGGCTACGCGCTGCGCCTGGCCAACGGAGAGACGCACCGCCTGATCGCCAGGCTGCATCTCCAGCCCTTCTGGTAACAAAGGTAAAAATTCGCTCACCCAGGCTTTATCCAGCACGGCGTTCAGCTCAGCCTCGCTGGCATGGGGACGCGATAGCAGGATATTTTCCCGCAGGGTATTGGCGGGAAGCTGCGGGTTTTGCCCGACCCAACTTATCGCGTCGTGCCAGCTATTGGGCTCCAGATCGCTAAGCTCAATGCCATTGACGCGTAACGAACCTTCATAAGGGAGAAAGCCGGAGAGTGTATTAATCAACGAACTCTTACCGGAGCCGCTGCGACCAACCACCACGACGCGCTGGCCCGCAGGCAGGGTGAAATTGAGCGGCCCGGCGAGGGTTGCGCCTTCGGGGGATTTGATGAGCAGATCGCTTGCCGTTATCGTCACCCCTTCATCGGCTTTCAGCACGATGTCGCCGCGCTGAGGATGGGCTAGCGGCGCTTCCATAAAGGTTTTCAGGCTATCCGCTGCGCCAATGGCCTGCGCTTTAGCGTGATAAAAGGTGCCGAGATCGCGCAGCGGCTGGAAGAATTCCGGGGCTAAAATCAGCGCCAGAAAGCCGGCGAAAAGCGTAACACCGGTACCGTAATGGCCAAAATTGAGTTCGCCGAGATAGGAGAAACCAAAATAGACCGCCACTAGCGCAATGGATAATGAGGCGAAAAATTCCAGCACGCCGGAAGACAAGAAGGCCATGCGCAGCACTTCCATGGTGCGGCTGCGAAAATCCTGTGAAGCATGGCGAATACTGTCCGTTTCTGCCTCGCCGCGATCAAATATCCGCAGGGTTTCCATCCCGCGCAGGCGGTCAAGGAAATGGCCGCTCAGACGCGCCAGCGCCTTAAAGTTTCGGCGATTGGCATCCGCCGCGCCCATACCGACCATCGCCATAAACAGCGGAATCAGCGGCGCAGTACCCAGCAAGATTAATGCCGCCGCCCAGTTAATCGGAAATAGGGTGATAACAATCAGCAGCGGCACGCTGGCCGCCAGCGCCATTTGCGGCAGATAGCGGGCGTAGAAATCGTGCATATCGTCGATTTGCTCAAGAATCAGCGTCGCCCAGCTTCCCGCAGGCTTCCCCTGGATCCAGGCCGGTCCAGCCTGCTGCAGGCGGTCGAGCACTTTACGGCGGATCTCGAAGCGAATATGTGCCCCCGCATGGAAACCCACCCGTTCACGCAGCCACACAACCCAACTGCGGAGAATAAAAATCAGCACCAGTAAGATAAAAGGAAGTAGCAGGGCTTCGCGCGGGATATTCTCAATAATCATATGGTTGAGAATGCGCGCCAGTATCCAGGCTTGCGCAATAATCAGCACGCCGCTAACCACACCCAGCAAGCGGGAGAAGGTCAACCAACGACGGGAAATAATGCTTTGCTGTTTTAACCAGCGGGTCAGTTCTTGTTGACGGGTTTTATTCATTGCGCGCTTTGCAGGTAAAGTTATCGAATTTTAAGCTGGCGCAATGTTACATCGGAGAAAAAATAAAGGCGACTTATAGTCGCCTTTTTTACCTTTGTTACTGACTTGTAAAGATTATTTACTTTCAGCAAGGCCGTCGAGATAACGTTCCGCATCCAGCGCGGCCATACAGCCTGTACCCGCCGACGTGATCGCCTGACGATAAATGTGATCCATCACATCACCGGCGGCAAAAACGCCCGGCACGCTGGTCTGAGTGGCATTGCCGTGAATGCCGGACTGCACTTTGATATAGCCGTTTTCCAGCGCCAGTTGGCCTTCAAAGATAGCGGTATTCGGGCTATGACCGATGGCAACGAACAGACCTGCTACCTCCAGCGACTCGATATTATCCGCATTCTGCGTATCGCGCAGGCGCAGACCGCTAACACCCATTTGATCGCCGGTCACCTCTTCAAGCGTCCGGTGTGTATGCAGCACGATATTGCCGCTTTCCACTTTATCCATCAGGCGTTTGATAAGGATTTTTTCCGCGCGGAAGGTGTCACGGCGGTGAATCAGATGCACTTCAGAGGCAATATTCGCCAGATACAGCGCTTCTTCTACTGCGGTATTTCCGCCGCCAATGACCGCGACTTTTTGGTTACGGTAGAAGAAACCGTCGCAGGTGGCGCAAGCGGAAACACCACGGCCTTTATAGGCTTCTTCTGAGGCCAGGCCTAAATAACGTGCCGATGCGCCGGTGGCAATAATCAGCGCGTCACAGGTGTATTCACCGCTGTCGCCCATCAGGCGGAATGGACGGTTTTGCAAATCCACGCTGTTGATGTGATCAAAAATGATTTCAGTATCAAATTTGGTGGCATGCTCGTGCATGCGCTCCATCAGCAGCGGCCCCGTCAGATCGTGCGGGTCGCCCGGCCAGTTTTCCACTTCTGTGGTGGTGGTGAGCTGGCCGCCTTTTTCCATACCGGTAATCAGAACCGGCTGCAGGTTTGCGCGCGCAGCATAGACCGCAGCGGTGTAACCGGCAGGGCCTGAACCAAGGATAAGCAGCTTACTGTGTTTGGCCGTACCCATGAGATCCTCATTGTTGTTTGGCATACATTGGGCTGGATTGTAGGGAATTTACCGGCGAAAAAACAGAGCGCAGCGATTTTGTTAACGATATGTGTAATAGAAAACACCAATGGCTGACGGCGAAATCGGTGCTTGAACATAACCATTTCTACTGAAAATAGGCCTGGTATAAGGTGATAAAATGAGGATTAGAGAACGCCCCTGATGAATATCTGGCATGTTGTACTAAAAAAAGATGTTTTGCTTTGACAATCCCCTGCGCATTTGCGAAAACATCAAAGGAAGAAAAAAACAGTGTTTCACGCGTGGCCTTAAAGCACGCATGTAAATACCAATTTTACCGGGCTAATGAAATCCAGCTATGGCGTGGACAGGCACCATACGTGATATCGATAGCTGCCACTGGCAACGGTCTTCTTAATACTGCCCCTGGGATTACGTCACGCTAACTCAACATTATGCGCTGCGTAACGACGGGCAAAGATCCTGAACAGTGAAGTGCACAGGGTCCAGACAGGAGTAGGGAAGGAATACAGAGAGACAATAATAATGGTAGATAGCAAGAAGCGCCCTGGCAAAGATCTCGACCGCATCGATCGTAATATTCTAAACGAATTGCAAAAAGATGGGCGTATTTCCAACGTCGAGCTTTCTAAACGAGTGGGTCTTTCCCCAACGCCATGCCTTGAGCGTGTGCGCAGACTGGAAAGACAAGGGTTTATTCAGGGCTATACGGCGCTGTTAAATCCGCATTATCTGGATGCATCACTATTAGTATTTGTTGAGATCACTCTCAATCGTGGCGCGCCGGACGTGTTTGAGCAATTTAACTCGGCAGTGCAAAAACTTGAAGAAATTCAAGAGTGTCATCTTGTTTCAGGCGATTTTGACTACCTGTTAAAGACGCGCGTGCCTGATATGTCGGCTTATCGCAAACTGTTAGGGGAAACCTTATTGCGTTTGCCGGGCGTTAACGACACCCGCACCTATGTAGTTATGGAAGAAGTCAAACAGAGCAATCGTCTGGTTATTAAGACGCGCTAATACGGAACAGGTGCAAAATCACTATTTTTTGATTACACTCCTGTTAATCCATACAGCAACAGTGCCGGGGAGACCCGGCGCTGTTGTCCGTTTTAGCATTAAGGACCTGGAGAGCCTGTCTTGAGCCAGGAATATACCGAAGACAAAGAAGTCACACTGAACACATTAAGCAGCGGGCGCCGACTCCTGGAGGCGTTGCTGATCCTTGTTTCACTTTCAGCCGTTTGGCTAATGGCCGCGCTGTTAAGCTTCAATCCATCCGATCCCAGCTGGTCACAAACGGCCTGGCATGAGCCGATTCACAATCTCGGCGGCGTGCCCGGTGCGTGGCTTGCCGATACGCTGTTCTTCATTTTTGGCGTCATGGCCTACACCATCCCGGTGATCATCATCGGTGGCTGCTGGTTTGCTTACCGCCATCGAGCCAGCGAAGACTATATCGATTACTTTGCCGTATCGCTGCGCATGATTGGCGCGCTGGCGCTGATCCTCACCTCCTGCGGGCTGGCGGCGATCAATGCCGATGATATTTGGTACTTCGCCTCCGGCGGCGTTATTGGCAGTCTGCTAAGCACCACATTACAACCTTTGCTGCGCAGCAGCGGCGGCACGCTGGCATTGCTCTGCATCTGGGCCGCCGGTTTGACCCTTTTCACGGGTTGGTCATGGGTGACCATCGCCGAGAAAATCGGCAGCGTTATCCTCAATATTCTCACCTTCGCCAGTAACCGTACCCGTCGTGATGACACCTGGGTCGATGAAGACGAGTATGAAGAGGATGATGACCATGAACTCGGCGTTAGCGAGGCTCCGCATGAATCCCGTCGTGCCCGAATCCTGCGCGGCGCGCTGGCGCGGCGCAAACGCATTGCCGAAAAATTCGTTAATCCGATGGGACGTAAAACCGACGAAGCGCTGTTCTCCGGTAAACGGATGGACGATGATGAAGAAGAGATTACTTACAGCGCGCGCGGCGTGCCCGCGGACGCTGATGACGTGTTGTTCTCCGGCCATCGCGCGACCGAAGCTGAACAAGAATACGATCCGCTGTTCAATGGTCCCAGCGTAACGGCCCCTGTTGCTGTCGCTGCCGCCGCGACGACTGCCGCAGCGCAAACCTATGCCGCACCGGTTGAACCTGTCGTTCAGGCAGCGCCGGATGCAGAATGGGCGTATACGCAGCAACCCGCGCCGCAACAAGCTGCCCCTTATACGCCAGCGCAGCCTGCGACTTATCAGCCTGAACAATATCCTCAGGAAGCGGCATATCAGTCTGCGTCTCATGGCGAACCGCAGTGGCAACAGCCTGCGGCCCAGGAGGGCTGGACGCCGCATGCGCCTGTGACACCACAGCCGCACCAACAGGATGTTTATACCCAGCCGGAACACGATTTGCCATGGCAAAGCGAAACTCAGCCGCAGATTTCTCCCGCACCGGAACTACGCGCTGAGCCTGCGGCGGAACCTGTTGTTGAGGAGCCCAAACAGACTCGCCCGCCGCTTTACTACTTCGAAGAAGTGGAAGAGAAGCGTGCGCGCGAACGTGAGCAGCTTGCCGCGTGGTATCAACCCATTCCTGAACCTGCACAAGAAGAGCCCGTTGCCAAACCGATGGTTAATGCGACGCCTTCGATGCCTGCTGTTGAAACGACCATTGCGCCCGTTGCCGCTGGCGTGCAACAGGCTGCGGGTCAGGCCGCTGCAGCCGCTGCGGCGGCAGCGCCGGTATTTAGTCTTGCTGCCGGTGGTGCACCGCGTCCGCAGGTAAAAGAGGGGATTGGTCCACAGCTGCCGCGCCCGAATCGGGTTCGCGTTCCGACGCGTCGTGAACTGGCGTCCTACGGCATCAAATTGCCTTCCCAACGGATGGCCGAAGAGCGCGCCCGTGGAGATGAACCTCGTCAGGACGGGGATCATTTTACCGATGAAGATGCCGATATCCTTCAGCAGGATGAACTGGCGCGCCAGTTCGCCGCCACGCAGCAGGATCGCTATGGCGATGGCTTCCAGCATGAAACGCCGCAGTTCGAGGCGCAGCATGCCGTACAAAGCGAGGAAGACGCTGAGCAAGAGCAGCTGGCGCGTCAATTCGCGGCTTCGCAGCAGCAGCGATATGCGGGCGAGCAGCCTGCCGGGGCGCAGGCATTTACCCCTGAAGGTCATGACTTTTCGCCGATGAAGACGCGGGTGGATAACGGCCCGAGCGAGCCGCTGTTTACGCCGCACTCTCGCCAGCAGCCTCAACAGCAGTACCAGCAACCTGTTGCCCAGCCGCATCAGTACCAACAGCCGGTACAGCAGCCCGTTGCGCAGCCGCATCAGTACCAACAGCCGGTACAGCAGCCCGTAGCGCAGCCGCAGCAGTTTCAGCAGCCGGTACAGCAACCTGTTGCCCAGCCGCAGCAGTATCAGCAGCCGGTACAACAGCCCGTAGCCCAGCCGCAGCAGTACCAACAGCCGGTACAGCAGCCCGTAGCGCAGCCGCAGCAGTATCAGCAGCCGGTACAACAGCCCGTAGCCCAGCCGCAGCAATATCAGCAGCCTGTTACACAACAGCCTGCGCCGCAGCAAGAGAGCCTTATCCATCCGCTGTTAATGCGTAATGGCGATAGTCGCCCGATGCAGAAACCGACGACGCCGCTTCCGTCACTGGATCTGCTGACGCAGCCGCCCGCCGAGATTGAGCCGGTAGACACCTTTGCGCTGGAACAAATGGCGCGTCTGGTAGAAGCGCGACTGGCGGATTTCCGCATCAAAGCCGATGTAGTGAACTATTCACCGGGTCCGGTTATTACCCGCTTTGAGTTAAATCTCGCGCCGGGCGTTAAAGCTGCACGTATATCTAACCTCTCTCGCGATCTGGCGCGCTCGCTGTCGACCGTTGCTGTTCGTGTGGTAGAAGTTATTCCGGGTAAACCCTACGTTGGCCTCGAACTGCCGAATAAGAAGCGGCAAACCGTTTACCTGCGTGAAGTGCTGGACTGCGTGAAATTCCGCGAAAGCCCATCACCGCTAACGATCGTGCTGGGTAAAGATATCGCCGGCGATCCGGTGATAGCCGATTTGGCGAAGATGCCGCATCTGTTAGTCGCGGGTACGACCGGTTCCGGTAAATCCGTGGGCGTCAACGCGATGATCCTCAGCATGCTGTATAAAGCGACGCCGGAAGAGGTGCGCTTTATCATGATCGACCCGAAAATGCTTGAGCTCTCCGTATATGAAGGGATCCCGCATCTGCTCACGGAAGTCGTCACCGACATGAAAGATGCCGCCAACGCCTTGCGCTGGAGCGTCAATGAGATGGAGCGTCGTTACAAGCTGATGTCCGCGCTCGGCGTACGTAACCTCGCCGGTTACAACGAGAAGATCGCCGAAGCGGCACGGATGGGGCGTCCGATCCCGGATCCTTACTGGAAACCGGGCGACAGCATGGATGTTGAGCATCCGGTACTGGAAAAACTGCCGTACATCGTGGTGCTGGTCGATGAGTTCGCCGATCTGATGATGACCGTTGGTAAGAAAGTGGAAGAGCTGATTGCGCGACTGGCGCAAAAAGCCCGTGCCGCCGGTATTCACCTGGTGCTGGCGACGCAGCGCCCTTCCGTGGATGTCATTACCGGCCTGATTAAGGCTAACATCCCGACACGTATCGCCTTTACCGTTTCGAGCAAAATTGACTCACGTACCATTCTCGATCAGGGCGGTGCCGAATCGCTGCTCGGGATGGGGGATATGCTCTATTCCGGTCCGAACTCGACGTCAGCGCCGGTACGTGTGCATGGCGCTTTTGTTCGCGACCAGGAAGTCCATGCCGTCGTGCAGGACTGGAAAGCGCGCGGTCGTCCGCAGTACGTTGATGGCATCACCTCAGACAGTGAAAGCGAAGGTGGGGCTGGCGCAGGGTTTGAAGGGGGCGAAGAGCTGGATCCGTTATTCGATCAGGCTGTCAATTTTGTTACCGAAAAACGTAAAGCGTCTATCTCCGGCGTACAGCGCCAGTTCCGCATTGGTTATAACCGTGCGGCGCGTATTATCGAACAGATGGAAGCGCAGGGGATTGTGAGTGAGCAGGGCCATAACGGCAACCGCGAAGTGCTGGCGCCACCGCCGTTCGATTAATATCCTTCCGGCGTAAACGCATACTGCTGCCTCCGTTTCGAATGCTATCGAAACCGGAGGCAGTTTATTTTCTGACGCTTATCTTTTGTCGATTAAATAATCAACAATAAGGATTTTGCCTGGCCACGCGCCTAAAACGTTGAGCCTGTTTTTAAAACTAATACAGGGCCGTTGTGGCCGTTTAAAGCGCATTTATTGCGAATATTTAGTGCATTCAAGTCCGGGGAATAGTCACAAGAGAATAAACAGCTTATAAAGCCAGGCGGAGTGATCGGTGCCAATGATTTATTGCCTTTTAACGCTCTCTTACTGGCTCCTTTTCAGTTTTTTTACCAGGCAATCGCGCAACTGAATTGTTATAGTAGTCGCGGTTATCCATTGAGTCTGTTGACTGGCAGCTTGAAAAAATTTTAAGGAATCAAGATGAAAAAAATTGCCATCGCCTGTGCCTTACTTGCCAGCTTTGCCGCCAGCCAGGCGTGGGCTGATGCTTCTGGCGATCTGAAAAGTCGTCTCGATAAAGTCAGCAGCTTCCACGCCACCTTTAGCCAAAAAGTGACCGACGGTAGCGGCGCTGCGGTTCAGGAAGGTCAGGGCGATTTGTGGGTCAAACGACCGAATCTGTTTAACTGGCATATGACCCAGCCGGACGAAAGCGTGCTGGTCTCTGACGGGAAAACCTTGTGGTTCTATAACCCGTTTGTTGAGCAGGCCACGGCAACCTGGCTGAAAGACGCCACCGGCAATACGCCGTTTATGTTGATTGCCCGTAACCAGGCCAGCGACTGGCAGCAGTATAATATTGAGCAGAAGGGCGACGATTTTGTCCTGACACCAAAGGGCAATAACGGCAACCTGAAACAGTTCACTATCAATGTTGGCCGCGATGGCACTATCCATCAATTCAGCGCCATTGAGCAGGACGATCAGCGCAGCAGTTATCAGCTGAAATCCCAGCAAAACGGCACCGTTGATGCCTCGAAATTCACTTTTACCCCGCCGAAGGGCGTAACGGTTGACGACCAGCGTAAGTAAGAGGCGCGCATGAGTAACATGTCGCTCGACTTTTCCGATAATGCGTTTCAACCCCTGGCCGCGCGTATGCGGCCAGAAAATTTAGCGCAGTACATCGGCCAGCAGCATCTCCTGGCACCGGGCAAGCCGCTTCCGCGCGCCATTGAAGCCGGGCATCTCCATTCGATGATCCTCTGGGGACCGCCCGGCACCGGAAAAACAACGCTGGCGGAAGTGATTGCCCGCTACGCCAGTGCCGATGTAGAACGTATCTCCGCGGTCACCTCCGGCGTAAAAGAGATCCGTGAAGCTATCGAACGCGCGCGGCAGAACCGTAATGCCGGGCGACGCACCATTCTGTTTGTCGACGAAGTTCATCGCTTTAACAAAAGCCAGCAGGATGCCTTTCTGCCGCATATTGAAGATGGCACGATAACTTTTATCGGTGCGACGACGGAAAATCCCTCTTTCGAACTCAATTCAGCACTGCTGTCTCGTGCCCGCGTTTATCTGCTTAAGTCCCTTACGACTGATGATATTGAGCGGGTGTTAACGCAGGCCATGGAAGACAAAGGGCGCGGCTACGGCGGGCAGGATATTGTTCTGCCCGATGATACCCGCAAAGCGATTGCCGAACTGGTGGGCGGCGATGCGCGCCGGGCGCTCAATACGCTGGAAATGATGGCCGATATGGCGGAGCTTGATAGCGCCGGTAAACGGGTGTTGAAGCCGGAGCTGCTCACGGAAATTGCCGGGGAACGTAGCGCCCGCTTCGATAACAAAGGCGATCGTTTTTATGATTTGATCTCGGCGCTGCATAAATCCGTTCGCGGTAGCGCGCCGGATGCGGCTCTCTACTGGTATGCACGTATTATCAGCGCCGGTGGCGATCCTTTATACGTTGCGCGCCGCTGCCTGGCGATTGCCTCGGAAGATGTGGGTAACGCCGATCCGCGCGCGATGCAGGTCGCTATTGCCGCCTGGGACTGTTTTACCCGCGTAGGGCCTGCGGAAGGTGAGCGCGCCATTGCGCAGGCGATTGTCTACCTTGCCTGCGCGCCGAAAAGTAATGCGGTGTATACCGCCTTTAAAGCGGCGCTGGCCGATGCGCGCGATCGCCCGGATTATGATGTCCCGGCGCATTTACGTAATGCACCAACCAAACTGATGAAAGAGATGGGTTACGGCCAGGAGTATCGTTACGCCCATGACGAACCCAATGCCTATGCCGCCGGTGAGGACTATTTCCCGCAAGAAATGGCCCAAACGCGCTACTATCGTCCCTCTACCCGGGGCCTTGAAGGTAAGATTGGCGAAAAGCTCGCCTGGCTTACCGAACAGGATCATAAAAGCCCTATAAAACGCTATCGCTAGTGCGGACGTTGCGGTAAGGTTACTGCTTACACCATCGACCGCAGGCTGCGGTCGTACTCTTTTATTTCAATTCGATAAGCACAGGAAAAGCATGCTCGATCCCAATCTGCTGCGTACCGAGCCAGACGCAGTCGCTGAAAAACTGGCACGCCGAGGCTTTAAGCTGGATGTAGATAAATTACGCGCCCTTGAAGAGCGCCGTAAAGTCTTGCAGGTGAATACTGAAAACCTGCAGGCGGAACGCAACTCGCGATCGAAATCCATTGGCCAGGCGAAAGCACGCGGGGAAGATATCGAGCCTTTACGCCTGGAAGTGAACAAGCTGGGTGAAGAGCTGGACGCGGCAAAAGCAGAGCTTGAAACCCTGCTGGCGGAAATTCGCGATATCGCGCTGACTATTCCTAACCTGCCGGACGAGAGCGTACCGGTTGGCCGTGATGAACACGACAACGTTGAAGTCAGCCGTTGGGGCACGCCGCGTAAATTCGATTTTGAGATTCGCGATCACGTCACGCTGGGCGAAATGCAAAACGGGCTGGATTTTGCCGCTGCGGTAAAACTGACCGGCTCCCGTTTTGTGGTAATGAAAGGGCAGATTGCCCGTATGCACCGTGCGCTGGCGCAGTTCATGTTAGACCTGCACACCGAACAGCATGGTTATGCGGAAAACTACGTTCCTTACCTGGTCAACCAGGACACGCTGTACGGAACGGGTCAGTTGCCGAAATTCGCCGGCGATCTGTTCCATACGCGCCCGCTGGAAGAAGAGGCGGACAGCAGCAACTACGCGTTAATCCCGACGGCGGAAGTTCCGCTGACTAACCTGGTACGCGACGAGATTATCGACGAAGAGAATCTGCCGATCAAAATGACCGCCCATACGCCGTGCTTCCGTTCCGAAGCCGGTTCCTATGGTCGTGATACCCGTGGTCTTATCCGTATGCACCAGTTCGATAAAGTCGAAATGGTGCAGATTGTCCGCCCGGAAGATTCTATGGCGGCGCTGGAAGAGATGACCGGCCACGCAGAGAAAGTCTTGCAGCTGCTGGGCTTGCCTTACCGCAAAGTTCTGCTGTGTACCGGCGATATGGGCTTCGGTGCCTGCAAAACCTACGATCTGGAAGTGTGGGTGCCGGCGCAGGATACCTACCGTGAAATCTCCTCCTGCTCTAACGTCTGGGATTTCCAGGCGCGCCGTATGCAGGCGCGTTGCCGCAGCAAGTCCGATAAGAAAACCCGTCTGGTTCATACCCTGAACGGTTCCGGGCTGGCGGTCGGTCGTACGCTGGTGGCGGTAATGGAAAACTATCAGCAGGCTGACGGACGCATCGAAGTGCCGGAAGTGCTGCGCCCGTATATGAACGGTCTTGAATTTATCGGTTAATCTCCACGCCGACATCACTTCTAAAAGCGCCTGCGGGCGCTTTTTTATTTCCCTGGTATTCTCCTGCGTTTTATATCAAAAATGATCATGAATTTTTTCAACTGACAATTCTGCTTGTGGCGGGAAATATTCTTTGCTTTTCAATAGAGTGATTATTCTTTTTTTCTTTTTGCCCCTGCGCTGGATAAGTTTTACAAATCGTCGCGTTGCAAAACGTGTCAGCCCCTAACTGCGCGGATTGACAATGTTTTTGCCGGTGGCATGATGCGCACGCAAACTGAACTTCCTCACGGTTTTAATCCATGTCCACCTATACCCGGCCAGTGCTGTTATTGCTCTGCGGCCTCATGTTGTTGACGCTGGCGATCGCGACGCTGAACACGCTCGTGCCGCTCTGGCTGACCCACGAAAACTTACCAACCTGGCAGGTGGGTATGGTGGGTTCCTCCTATTTTACCGGTAATTTGCTGGGCACTTTACTGACCGGGCGTTTAATTCGCCGTCTGGGCTTTAACCACAGTTATTACATTGCCTCGCTGATATTTGCCGCCGGTTGTGTTGGCCTTGGGCTGACGATTGGCTTCTGGAGTTGGATGATCTGGCGCTTTATCGCTGGCGTAGGCTGCGCGATGATCTGGGTGGTAGTGGAAAGTGCTTTGATGTGCAGCGGCACCTCGCGTAACCGTGGGCGGCTGTTAGCGGCCTATATGATGGTTTACTACGTGGGCACAGTGCTGGGTCAGGTGATGGTCAGTAAATTGCCGACGGATCTGATGAGCGTACTGCCGTGGGCGACGGCGCTGGTGCTGGCGGCAATTCTGCCGCTGCTGTTTACCCGCATCGTTAACCAGCACAGTGAAGAGGTGGCAACCACGTCGATATGGCCGATGCTGCGTCTGCGTCAGGCGCGACTCGGTGTGAACGGCTGCATTATCTCCGGCATTATTCTGGGTTCGCTGTATGGCCTGATGCCGCTCTATCTTTCGCATCAGGGGATCAGCGATTCGGGAATTGGCTTCTGGATGGCGCTGATGGTCAGTGCGGGCATTGTTGGCCAGTGGCCGATTGGCCGTTTGGCTGACCGATTTGGCCGGCTGTTAGTCCTGCGAGTGCAGGTGTTTGTGGTGATCGTCGGCTGTTTTGCAATGTTGAGCAACGCGGCGATGGCGCCCGCGTTGTTTGTGCTCGGAACCGCAGGCTTTACCCTCTATCCGGTCGCGATGGCCTGGGCCTGTGAGAAAGTGGAGCATCATCAGCTGGTGGCGATGAATCAGGCGCTGCTGCTCAGTTATACCATCGGCAGCCTGTTAGGTCCGACGTTGACCGCTATGCTGATGCAAAGCTACTCAGACAGCCTGCTGTTTATCATGATTGCCGGGGTGTCGTTTATCTATCTGGTAATGCTGATGCGTAAAGCGGGCAAGCATCCGACGCCGGTGGCACATGCCTGAATGATCGTTCCAGGTACGCCATAAAACAAAGCCATAACCTTGCGTTGTGGCTTTGCTGCTTCTGCGGCGTTAGTACATCACTTTGTGACCGTACTGTTCGAGAATGCCTTTCACGCGCTCCATCGTTTCTTTCTTCGGCGGGTGAATGCCGTCCAGCTTATACTCTTCACCCATCGCCACCCATTTATGTTTACCCAGCTCATGATAGGGCAGCAGTTCGATCTTCTCGACGTTACCCATATCGCGGGTAAACTCGCCAAGACGATGCGCAGAGTCATCATCGTCGGACCAGCCAGGTACAACAACATAGCGGATCCACACGTTAATATTTTTCTTCGCTAAATATTGCGCGAACTCCAGGGTGCGATGGTTGGAAACACCCACCAGATTCTGATGGATTTCATCATTCATCTGCTTCAGATCGAGCATCACCAGATCGGTCACATCCAACAGTTCATCAATCACCGGATCGTAACGGCGAACAAAGCCGTTGGTGTCGAGGCAGGTGTGGATGCTCTCTTTTTTGCAGGCGCGGAACCAGTCACGGACGAATTCCGCCTGCAGAATAGCCTCCCCGCCGGAAGCCGTAACGCCGCCGCCGGAAGCATTCATAAAGTGGCGATAGGTCACCACCTCTTTCATAAGCTCTTCCACGGTAATCTCTTTACCGCCGTGCGTATCCCATGTATCGCGGTTGTGGCAATACAGGCAGCGCATCAGGCAGCCCTGGAAGAAGGTGATAAAACGGATGCCCGGGCCGTCGACCGTGCCGCAGGATTCAAAGGAGTGGATGCGACCAATAACTGACATTGCGGTGTTTTCTCCAGATGTGGCCCATCCGGGGCCTGTGGCTGCGCAGTTTCATTCCTTCTGCGCTAAGTCTGTTTTGGCAGACATCCAGCAAGTATAGATGGCTGACAAAGCACACTTCAGGTATTAAAAAGGCCCCACTGACGTGGAGCCTTTATTATACGCTTTTTACTTCGCGATTTCAGTCAATACCCTTCGTCTTAAAAGCTGCATCTTTCGTGGCTTCGTTCTGTTGCCGCCTGGATGCAACCCGGCAGGCGAATTACATGGTCTGAGTGAAAGTACGGGTGATAACGTCCTGCTGCTGTTCTTTCGTCAGGGAGTTAAAACGTACTGCGTAGCCGGAAACACGAATGGTCAGCTGCGGATATTTTTCCGGGTTGTCCATCGCGTCGAGCAGCATTTCGCGGTTCATCACGTTCACGTTCAGGTGCTGACCACCTTCGATGGACGCTTCGTGATGGAAGTAACCGTCCATCAGACCTGCGAGGTTAGTTTTACGCACTTCGTCGTCTTTACCCAGCGCGTTCGGAACGATAGAGAAGGTGTAAGAGATACCATCTTTAGCGTAGGCAAACGGCAGTTTAGCAACGGAAGTCAGAGAGGCAACCGCACCTTTCTGGTCACGACCGTGCATCGGGTTAGCACCCGGTCCGAACGGTGCGCCAGCGCGACGGCCATCCGGGGTATTACCGGTTTTCTTACCATATACAACGTTAGAAGTAATGGTCAGAACAGACTGCGTCGGGATAGCGTTGCGGTAGGTGGTCAGTTTCTGAATTTTCTTCATGAAACGTTCTACCAGGTCAACCGCCATGTCATCTACACGCGCGTCGTTGTTACCAAACTGCGGGTATTCGCCTTCGATTTCGAAGTCGATTGCCAGACCGTCTTCGTCACGAATCGGTTTAACTTTCGCATATTTGATAGCAGACAGGGAGTCAGCCGCAACGGACAGACCTGCGATACCGCAAGCCATAGTACGGATAACGTCACGATCGTGCAGCGCCATCAGTGAAGCTTCGTAGCTGTACTTGTCATGCATGTAGTGGATAACGTTCAGCGCGGTGACATACTGTTTAGCCAGCCAGTCCATGAAGTGATCCATACGATCCATCACTTCGTCGAACTTCAGCACGTCGCCTTTGATAGGTTCAGATTTCGGACCTACCTGGATTTTCAGTTTTTCATCAACGCCGCCGTTGATGGCATACAGCATGGTTTTCGCCAGGTTAGCGCGAGCACCGAAGAACTGCATTTGTTTACCCACAACCATCGGGCTTACGCAGCAAGCAATTGCGTAGTCGTCGTTGTTAAAGTCAGGGCGCATCAGATCATCGTTCTCATACTGCAGAGAAGAGGTATCGATGGAAACTTTAGCAGCGTATTTTTTGAAGTTCAGCGGCAGTTTTTCAGACCACAGAACGGTGATGTTCGGCTCCGGAGACGGCCCCATGGTGTACAGGGTGTTCAGGAAACGGAAGCTGTTTTTGGTTACCAGAGTACGGCCGTCAACGCCCATACCGCCGATAGATTCCGTTGCCCAAATCGGGTCACCGGAGAACAGTTCATCATACTCAGGGGTACGCAGGAAGCGAACCATACGCAGTTTCATGACCAGGTGGTCAATCATTTCCTGAGCGTCTTGTTCAGTGATTTTGCCCGCTTTCAGGTCACGTTCGATGTAGGCATCCAGGAAAGTGGACACGCGACCGAAGGACATTGCAGCGCCGTTCTGAGATTTAACCGCAGCCAGGTAACCGAAGTAGGTCCACTGGATAGCTTCCTGCGCGTTAGATGCCGGAGCGGAGATATCGCAGCCATATTTAGCCGCCATCTCTTTGATCTGGCCCAGCGCACGATGCTGTTCAGCAATCTCTTCACGCAGACGGATAGTCGCTTCCAGATTAACGCCGTTTTCCAGGTCGGACTGCAGAGACTGGAACTGAGCGTATTTGTCTTTCATCAGGAAGTCGATACCGTACAGCGCAACGCGACGGTAGTCACCGATAATACGACCACGGCCGTACGCATCCGGCAGACCGGTCAGAACGCCGGATTTACGGCAGTTCAGAATGTCTTTGGTGTAAACATCGAAGACGCCCTGGTTGTGGGTCTTACGGTAGTCGGTGAAGATTTTTTTCAGGGCCGGGTCCAGCTCGCGATTGTACGCTTTGCAGGAGCTCTCAACCATTTTAATGCCGCCGAACGGGATGATGGCGCGTTTCAGCGGAGCTTCAGTTTGCAGACCAACAATTTTCTCCAGCGCTTTGTTGATGTAGCCAGCGTCGTGAGAAGTGATGGTGGAAGCAACAGAGGTGTCAAAATCAACCGGCGCGTGAGTGCGGTTTTCCAGTTTAACGCCTTCCATGACTTTGTCCCACAGCTTGGTGGTCGCGTCAGTTGCGCCAGCCAGGAAGGACTCGTCGCCTTCGTACGGGGTGTAGTTTTTCTGGATAAAGTCACGTACGTTGACTTCTTTCTGCCAGTCGCCTTTGGCAAAACCTTCCCAGGCTGTGGCTAATTTTTCATTAAGCTCGGACATGTAACACCTACCTTCTTAAGTGGATTTTTTATTTACTGCCTGAAACAATCGTTAGTGATGATCGTTGCCACGCAGGTAAATGACCCAGTATGTCAACCCGACTAATAATCCTCCACCAATGATATTGCCGATTGTTACCGGAATCAGATTATCGGTGATGAAATTCATAATGGTCAGGTGAGAAAAATTTTCCGGGCTGGAACCAACAGCGGTCCAGAACTCCGGGCTTGCAAAGTTGCGAATCACGATACCCATCGGGATCATAAACATGTTCGCAATACTGTGCTCAAAACCGCTGGCGACAAACATCGCTACCGGTAAAACCATAATCATGGCTTTATCCATCAGGCTGCGTCCGGAGTAGCTCATCCATACGGCCATACAGACCATCAGGTTAGCCAGGATGCCCAGCGCAACGGCTTCAATAAAGGTGTGATGCACTTTATGGTCAGCGGTTTGAAGCACGTTTAAGCCCCAGCCACCGTTGGCGACCATATACTCGCCAGATAACCACATCAACAGGACAAACAGCAGCGCGCCCACCAGGTTACCGACATAGACGTTAAGCCAGTTGCGGCCCAGTTGGCCCCAGGTGATACGCCCGCTGGCTTTCGCCACAACAATCAGTACGGTGGAAGTAAACAGATCGGCACCGCAGATGATGCAAAGGATCAACCCCAGGGAGAAACAGACACCACCAATAAGTTTAGCAATACCGTAGGGCATTGCTCCGCTTCCGGTAGTGGCAGTGATATAGAACACGAAAGCAATGGAGATAAATACACCTGCGGTAATCGCAAGGTAGAAGGTCTTAAGCGGATGTTTAGTCGCTTTATAGACGCCAGCTTCTTCGGCAACTTTGGCCATCTCAGCTGGAAGAATAAGATCAAAAGGGTTGTCAGCTTTCACACTAACTCTCTCTTTATTAAGTCGGCGACGAGATACTAACAAAGCATTATAGAAGAGAATTTGATATGGATCATATCTCGCCTGGCTTATAGGACCGCAAAGTGCGTGGTTTCTCAACGACTGCGGAGTAACTTGTTGATTATCAATATAAAAATAAAGTTTAAGAATTACAAAAAGAGTTGAATATTTTTATGCGGTCTCCCGACAAACAGTTAATTAAAATGGAGTAATTGCCATAAGAAGTAACATTATTCGTTTGAACAGATAATTATATTTACCCATATTTAACTTTAATATTACATATGGCGATCATTGCCGAAAAATAAATAAAAAGGGGCAATGAAATTGCCCCGTAATATAGCGTAGACCGCGCATTAAGCCTACATATTGTCGTACTATTTGTTGCTATTTCGCCCAGTACGCACGTTTAGCGCGTTGTAATTTTTCGTAAGCGGCTAACAACGACTGATGGGCCGGGAAGGCTTTCAGCGAACCGTCAGCCGGCTGCAGATCGTAGAACGGTGCTTCACCGCTTAACGCCGCGCTGGCGGCTTCCACAGCCTGCGCGCCATACATACGTACGAAGGCATTCAGATATTGCAGCGGCTGGCGATCCTCTTCTTGCGCCAGCAGCAACAGCGTTTGCAGGCAGCGGTAGTAGTTCGCACGCTCGGCGCTAAAGATCGAAGCGTTGAATTCCATGGTCCATTCGGTCCAGGCCAGCGCCTGATCCAGATCGCCGCCCGCCAGCGCCAGCATCGCTTTCAGCTCACCAATACGCAGCGTGTACCAGCCGTTATCTTTCCCCGTGGCCAGGCCCAACAGTTCACGTACGCGGGTGAAGTCATCATGGCCTTCATCGTCGAGCTGGGCGATAAGGTTGAGATAATCCTCTTTTTCCCATTCGCTGCCGGGTAACGAGAGGATCGTTTCACGCAAATGGCTGCCCATGGTGTTGTTCGCCAGCCACAGATCTTCTGCCGGATAGATATCGGACATGCCCGGCACCAGAATACGACAGGCATAAACGCTTAAATGCTCATAATCTGCGATATAGACTTCTTTATCTTCCGCTTTGAAGATAGCCATCAGCGTGGCGAACTCTTCTTCGGTGGTGCCTGCAAAGCTCCAGTCGACAAACGGATAATCCGCGTCCTGCTTAAACAGATCCCAGGAGATCAAACCGCTGGAGTCGATAAAGTGCGTTTCGAGGTTGGCATGCTCGGCCACTTCTTCATCATCAAAGGTCGGCGGCGTAAAGACATCGAGATCTTTTAGCCCACGGCCCTGCAGTAATTCGGTCACGGTACGCTCAAGGGCCACACCGAAATCGGGATGCGCGCCAAACGAAGCGAAGCAGGTGCCATTAGCCGGGTTAAACAGCACGACACAGATAACCGGGTATTTACCACCCAGCGAACCATCGTAAGCAAAAATCGGGAAACCTTCCGCTTCGAGAGTGGCAATCGCTTCGACGACGCCCGGATAGCGCGCCAGCACCTCCTGCGGGATTTCCGGCAGGCTGATGCTTTCGGCAATAATGCGGTTCTTGATATGACGTTCAAACACTTCGGACAGCCCCTGCACGCGGGCTTCATTGCGCGTGTTACCCGCGGACATGCCGTTCGAAACATACAGGTTGCCGACGATATTCATCGGGATATAGACAGTCTGCTCGTCGGACTGCCGGGTAAACGGCAGGGCGCAGATACCGCGCTCATCGTTACCGGATTGCAGATCGACCAGCATACCGGCCGTTAATTCGCCCTGCGGATCGTAATACGCACGCAGGCGCGCATCGAGAATACCTTCCGGCAGGGTGTCGTCTTCCGGCAGCGGGAACCATTTTTCATTCGGATAATGGACGAAAGGACCCTGGGCAATGTCATCGCCCAGCCAGAAGTCAGCGAAGAAGTAGTTAGTGGAGAGACGTTCAAAGTACTCGCCCAGTGCCGAGGCCAGTGCGGCTTTTTTGGTGGCGCCTTTGCCGTTGGTAAAGCACAGCGCGCACTCTTTGTCGCGGATGTGCACGGACCAGACGTTAGGCACCGGATTTAGCCAGGAAGCCTCTTCGATGTTAAAGCCGAGATCGGTGAGCTTTTGCTGAAAGCGAGCGATGGAATCTTCCAGCGCGGCATCTTTGCCGGGAATAAAGGTTTGAGTCATGACAGTCACTTTTATCGTACGTAAAGCGCGCAATAATACGGGTTTTACGTGTCTGACGCTATCTTCCCCATCGGCACGGCGAAAATAAAACTTCTGTCTATGCTTAGAAAAATAATGGACTGTTCAGGCATAAAAAATGAAAGCGTTTGATTTGCATCGTATGGCATTCGACAAGGTACCGGTTGAATTTCTGGGGGAAGTGGCATTACGCAGTCTCTATACCTTTGTATTGGTCTTTTTATTCCTTAAAATCACCGGACGGCGCGGCGTGCGCCAAATGTCACTTTTTGAAGTGCTCATCATCCTCACTCTGGGATCGGCGGCCGGGGATGTCGCCTTCTATGACGATGTACCGATGCTGCCGGTCTTCGTCGTTTTTGTCACCCTGGCGCTGCTCTATCGGTTTGTCATGTGGCTAATGTCGCATAGCGAAAGGCTGGAAGATCTGCTGGAAGGTAAATCGGTGGTCATTGTCGAAAACGGCGAACTGGCCTGGGACAAACTGCATGCTGAAAATATGACCGAATTCGAATTCTTTATGGAGCTACGAATTAGCGGCGTTGAGCATCTGGGGCAGATTCGACTGGCAATTATGGAAACCAATGGCCAGATAAGCGTTTACTACTTTACCGACGAGGAGGTGAAGCCCGGGCTGTGCATTCTGCCTGAAGGCTGTAGCGAACGTTTCACCAGGGTTCCTGAGGCGGGAGATTATGTCTGTGTGCGCTGCAGTAAAATTGTCGCCCTCGAGAAAGACCAGAAGCTAGCCTGTCCCCGTTGTTCAAATCCGGAATGGTCGAAGGCGAGCCGGGCGCTTCGCGTGACATAACAGCGTTTTTATCGGAGCGGCGCGTGGCTGACAAAACATTCTGCTATGTGAGTAAGCGCACATTTTGCTAGTCGCACCCATTACCCGTTGCGGCGCGTAGCGCTGAATGATAAAACCGATATCACAGGAATAACTTATTGCTTTATAGCGTGGTGAGGGGAAATGACTCAGGTCTTTAATTTTAGTTCGGGTCCGGCAATGTTACCGGCGGATGTGCTCAAACAAGCGCAACAAGAGCTGTGCGACTGGCAGGGCCTTGGTACGTCGGTAATGGAAGTTAGCCATCGTGGCAAAGAGTTTATCCACGTGGCACAAGAAGCAGAAAAGGATTTTCGCGACCTGCTGAATATTCCCTCCAACTATAAGGTTCTGTTCTGTCACGGCGGTGGCCGCGGGCAGTTCGCGGGCGTTCCGCTGAACCTGCTGGGTGACAAAACCACTGCGGATTACGTTGATGCCGGCTACTGGGCAGCCAGTGCGGTAAAAGAAGCGAAAAAATACTGCACACCGAACGTTATTGACGCTAAAACCACTGTTGACGGTTTGCGCGCGGTTACACCGATGCGCGACTGGCAACTGAGCGATAACGCGGCCTATCTGCATTACTGCCCGAACGAAACTATCGACGGCATTGCGATTGATGAAACGCCGGACTTTGGCGATGTGGTGGTTACCGCTGACTTCTCATCAACCCTTCTTTCCCGCCAGATCGATGTCAGCCGCTTCGGTGTTATCTATGCCGGTGCGCAGAAAAATATCGGACCGGCGGGTTTGACGCTGGTGATCGTACGTGAAGATTTGTTGGGTAAAGCGCATCAGTCATGCCCGTCGATTCTGGACTACACCGTACTGAACGATAACGACTCAATGTTCAACACGCCGCCGACCTTTGCCTGGTATCTTTCCGGTCTGGTCTTTAAATGGCTGAAAAAACAGGGCGGCGTCACCGCCATGGACAGCATTAACCAGCAAAAAGCGGAGCTGCTGTACGGCGTGATCGACAACAGCGATTTCTACCGCAACGACGTAGCAAAAGCTAACCGTTCGCGTATGAACGTCCCGTTCCAGCTGGCGGACAGCGCGCTGGACAAACTCTTTTTAGAAGAGTCGTTCGCGGCGGGGCTGCACGCGCTGAAAGGCCACCGCGTTGTCGGCGGTATGCGCGCCTCTATCTATAATGCGATGCCGCTGGCTGGCGTGCAGGCGCTCACCGACTTTATGGTCGATTTCGAACGCCGTCACGGTTAATCCTCCCGTTTTAACGCACCCCCGGAGCAATGCTACGGGGGTTTTATCCTGTCTGTTGAGAGTGAAGTTTCATGGAATCCCTGACGTTACAACCCATCGCGCGGGTAGATGGCACCATTAATCTGCCTGGTTCAAAGAGTGTCTCCAACCGCGCCTTGTTGCTGGCTGCCTTCGCTCGTGGCACCACTGTTCTGACGAACCTTTTAGACAGTGATGATGTGCGCCATATGCTTAATGCCCTCAGCGCGCTGGGAGTTCACTACACCTTGTCCGCCGATCGTACTCGCTGTGAAGTCACCGGCGTTGGCGGCCCACTGCCGTCAGCGGAAAAGCTGGAGCTTTTTCTTGGTAACGCCGGAACCGCAATGCGTCCGCTGGCAGCAGCGCTCTGTCTGGGCGTCAACGATATTGTGCTGACCGGGGAACCGCGCATGAAAGAGCGCCCGATTGGACATTTAGTTGATGCGCTGCGTCAGGGCGGCGCAACGATTGATTATCTGGAGCAAAAAAACTACCCGCCGTTGCGCCTTAAGGGCGGCTTTACCGGTGGTGAGGTCAGCGTTGATGGTAGCGTCTCCAGTCAGTTTTTAACCGCCTTATTGATGACCGCGCCGCTGGCACCGAGCGATACGGTTATCACCATTAAGGGCGATCTGGTTTCTAAACCCTATATTGATATCACGCTGCATCTGATGAAGACCTTCGGCGTGGAGATTGAGAACCAGCAGTACCAGCGTTTTGTGGTGCGTGGCGCGCAGCAATACCAGTCGCCGGGTCACTATCTGGTTGAAGGGGATGCCTCTTCTGCTTCCTATTTTCTTGCGGCAGGCGCCATTAAAGGCGGTACGGTAAAAGTCACCGGTATTGGCCGTAATAGCGTGCAGGGCGATATTCGTTTTGCCGATGTGCTGGAAAAAATGGGCGCGACGGTTATTTGGGGCGACGACTATATCGCCTGTACCCGTGGCGAGCTGAATGCTATTGATATGGATATGAACCATATCCCCGACGCGGCAATGACCATCGCCACAGCGGCGTTATTTGCTCACGGCACGACGACGCTGCGCAATATTTATAACTGGCGCGTTAAAGAGACCGATCGCCTGTTCGCAATGGCGACGGAGCTGCGTAAAGTTGGCGCTGAGGTGGAAGAGGGCGAAGACTATATTCGCGTGACGCCGCCTGCCAGCCTGCAGTTTGCCGACATCGACACCTATAACGATCACCGTATGGCGATGTGTTTCTCGTTAGTGGCGCTTTCTGATACCCCGGTCACGATTATTGATCCGAAATGTACGGCCAAAACCTTCCCGGACTACTTCGAGCAGTTAGCCCGTATCAGCACGCTGGCCTAATCCTTTCTCTTACGGGCTGGTGTAAATCAGCCCGTCTCACGCGCAATTATTCTACACTCAGCTGCATACGTTTTGCTTATTCGCACGCAACAGTAACGATTGTGGCCATAGGCGCGTATAATGCGCGCGGTTAAGTAACGGTATGCCATGATTAAGGAGAGAAAGATGACGGCAATTGCCCCGGTAATCACCATTGATGGGCCAAGCGGCGCGGGAAAAGGCACGCTTTGCAAGGCAATGGCGGAAGCGTTGCAATGGCATCTGTTGGACTCAGGCGCAATTTATCGTGTGCTGGCGCTGGCCGCGCTGCATCATCATGTCGACGTTTCCTCTGAAGACATTCTGGTTCCGCTGGCGGCGCATCTGGATGTGCGTTTTGTTTCGACCAACGGCCATCTGGAAGTGATCCTCGAAGGCGAAGATGTGCGCGCTGAAATCCGTACCCAGGACGTTGCAAATGCGGCATCGCAAATTGCGGCTTTCCCGCGCGTACGCGAAGCATTATTGCGTCGCCAGCGCGCCTTTCGTGAAGCGCCGGGCCTTATCGCCGACGGTCGCGATATGGGCACGGTTGTCTTTCCTGATGCGCCGGTGAAAATTTTCCTTGATGCTTCTTCTGAAGAGCGTGCGCATCGTCGAATGCTACAGTTGCAGGAGAAGGGCTTTAGTGTTAACTTTGAACGCCTTTTGGCCGAGATAAAGGAACGAGACGACCGCGATCGTAATCGTCCTGTTGCACCGCTGGTTCCCGCTGCAGATGCTTTAGTACTGGATTCAACCAGCCTGAGCATTGAGCAAGTGATTGAGAAAGCGCTACAATATGCTCGCCAAAAATTGGCTCTCGCGTAAGCGACCGAATTCGAAGTACCTGCTGCAATGGATTGTGAGCAGGCATGTGAAACAACCCCATCCGGCATGAAGCCAGGTGGACGTTAAATTGAAGAATCCTGAAGATTATCAATATGACTGAATCTTTTGCTCAACTCTTTGAAGAGTCCCTGAAAGAAATCGAAACCCGCCCGGGTTCTATCGTTCGTGGTGTTGTTGTTGCTATCGACAAAGACATTGTACTGGTTGACGCCGGTCTGAAATCTGAGTCCGCCATTCCGGCAGAGCAGTTCAAAAACGCCCAGGGCGAGCTGGAAATCCAGGTTGGTGACGAAGTTGACGTTGCTCTGGATGCAGTAGAAGACGGCTTCGGTGAAACCCTGCTGTCCCGTGAAAAAGCTAAACGTCATGAAGCTTGGATCACGCTGGAAAAAGCTTACGAAGAAGCTGAAACTGTTACCGGTGTTATCAACGGCAAAGTCAAGGGCGGCTTCACTGTTGAGCTGAACGGTATTCGTGCGTTCCTGCCGGGTTCCCTGGTAGACGTTCGTCCGGTCCGTGACACCCTGCACCTGGAAGGCAAAGAGCTTGAATTCAAAGTAATCAAGCTGGACCAGAAACGTAACAACGTGGTTGTTTCCCGTCGTGCGGTTATCGAATCCGAAAACAGCGCAGAGCGCGATCAGCTGCTGGAAAACCTGCAAGAAGGCATGGAAGTTAAAGGTATCGTTAAGAACCTCACTGACTACGGTGCATTCGTTGATCTGGGTGGCGTTGACGGCCTGCTGCACATCACCGATATGGCATGGAAACGCGTTAAGCATCCGAGCGAAATCGTAAACGTTGGCGACGAAATTACTGTTAAAGTACTGAAATTCGACCGCGAACGTACTCGTGTCTCCCTGGGCCTGAAACAGCTGGGTGAAGATCCGTGGGTTGCTATCGCTAAACGTTACCCGGAAGGTACTCGCCTGACTGGTCGCGTAACCAACCTGACCGACTACGGCTGCTTCGTTGAAATCGAAGAAGGCGTTGAAGGCCTCGTTCACGTTTCCGAAATGGATTGGACCAACAAAAACATCCACCCGTCCAAAGTTGTTAACGTTGGCGACGTAGTGGAAGTGATGGTTCTGGATATCGACGAAGAACGTCGTCGTATCTCCCTGGGCCTGAAACAGTGCAAATCCAACCCGTGGCAGCAGTTCGCTGAAACCCACAACAAGGGCGACCGCGTTGAAGGTAAAATCAAGTCTATCACTGACTTCGGTATCTTCATCGGCCTGGACGGCGGCATCGACGGCCTGGTTCACCTGTCTGACATCTCCTGGAACGTTGCAGGCGAAGAAGCAGTGCGTGAATACAAAAAAGGCGACGAAATCGCAGCGGTTGTTCTGCAGGTTGACGCAGAACGTGAGCGTATCTCTCTGGGCGTTAAACAGCTCGCAGAAGATCCGTTCAACAACTACGTTGCAATGAACAAGAAAGGCGCAATCGTAAACGGTAAAGTCACTGCAGTTGACGCGAAAGGCGCTACTGTAGAACTGGCTGACGGCGTTGAAGGTTACCTGCGCGCTTCTGAAGCTTCACGTGACCGCGTTGAAGACGCAACTCTGGTGCTGAACGTTGGTGACGACGTTGAAGCTAAATTCACCGGTGTTGATCGTAAAAACCGCGTAGTTAGCCTGTCTGTTCGTGCGAAAGACGAAGCTGACGAGAAAGATGCCATCGCTTCTGTTAACAACAAACAGGAAGAAGGTAACTTCTCTAGCGCTATGGCTGAAGCTTTCAAAGCAGCGAAAGGCGAGTAAGATCGGGTACTCTGCATTATTTGCGCTGTCGCACGACGAAAGTCACACCGTTGCAGCGTGAACGATAAGGAGCGACTTGACAGATTACAGGATTCGTCCTGTAATCAATGACAAAGGGCGGCTACGGCCGCCCTTGTTCAAGCTAGTAAAGCTAATTTTGCGTTGAAGGAAACCGGAGGAATCATGACCAAGTCAGAATTGATTGAAAGACTTGCAAGCCAGCAATCGCATATTCCGGCAAAAGCCGTGGAAGATGCCGTGAAAGAGATGCTGGAGCATATGGCCTCTACTCTTGCCCAGGGTGAGCGCATTGAGATCCGCGGTTTCGGCAGTTTTTCCCTGCACTATCGTGCACCTCGCACCGGGCGTAACCCAAAAACAGGCGATAAAGTGGATCTGGAAGGCAAATACGTTCCACACTTTAAGCCGGGTAAAGAATTACGCGACCGCGCCAATATTTATGAATAAATTTTAGTGATTCACTAAAGTTCACTTCAACGAAAGAAGCACCTGATGGGTGCTTTTTTTGTTTTTCTGTAACCTCCACTACTGAAGCCGCTTCGCACCATTTTGCAATCGCCTTGCAAGTGAAGCGAAAGTCACGAGCCTGCGCCGCATATTCAGCAATCCCTCCCGCAAGCATTAACATCACCCGGCATACTTCCCGAGCTACAGGAGGTATGCATGACCTTACCCGCACTGGCTTTGTGCATAATCATCGGTATTTTGCCTTTACTCTGGCTGCCTGAATTGCCCGCTTTAGGGTTAATCCAGGCCCTGATTGCCATTGGTTGCCTGCTGGCATGTCTTAGGCCGCGGCAATGTCGTTATGGCGGCATCACGCTGCTGGCATTTGCATGGGGGATCCTTGCCGCTAAGCAGGCGTTGTGGCCCACCGAACATCTGCCCGGTGCAAATCGTCAGGTTGATGTGGTGATTACCGATACGGATCATATGACCCGGCATTGGGGGAAAATCACGCATCTGGACGGTAAGCGCCTGTTCCCGGCGGTTGGGATGACGTTTTACGGCCAGTATTTGCCTGAGCAGGTTTGCACCGGTCAGCGCTGGGCGATGACCATCCGTGCACGTGCTGTTCATGGGCAACTGAACGAGGGCGGTTTCGACTCGCAGCGCTATGCGCTAGCTGCACATCTGCCCCTCAGCGGCCGGTTTATTGACGCAAGCATTGTCGAATCACGTTGCACATGGCGTGCAAACTACCTGCAATCATTAACGGCGGTTCTGGCGCATCACCCGTGGCATCAAGTGATACTGGCGCTAGGGATGGGAGAGCGCTCAACGTTAGATACCCGGGTCAAAGACATTATGCGACAAACGGGAACGGCGCATTTAATGGCGATATCCGGGCTGCATATCGCCCTTGCGGCGATTCTCGCCGGGATCATTATTCGTGGCGGACAATTTTTCTTCCCTTGCCGCTGGATTGATTGGCGTTTGCCGTTGCTGATTGGCGTCGGATGTGCGGTAGGGTACGCCTGGCTGACCGGACTGCAACCGCCGGCGTTTCGCACGGCGATTTCTCTAAGCGTATGGGCCGCATTACGGCTCTCCGGTCGGTTATGGTCCCCCTGGCAGGTCTGGCTTTGCTGCGTGGCCGCTATTTTATTCCACGATCCGCTGGCAATTCTCTCCTACAGCCTGTGGCTCTCCGCATTTGCGGTCGCCGCGCTGCTGTTCTGGTATCAATGGCTGCCGTTGCCGACGAAGCCGTATCCGCGGCTGGTTAAGGGGAGTATTAACTTATTTCATCTCCAGCTTGGGATGACGTTGTTGCTGCTTCCGATGCAGATAGTGATATTTCACGGTATCAGCCTGAGCGCGCTGGTGGCCAATTTGCTGGCCATTCCGTTAGTCACTTTTGTTACCGTACCGCTGATTCTACTGGGCATGTTGCTGCACCTGACGGGGCCATCCGCCATAGAGATGGCCTGCTGGTATCTGGCGGATAAGACCCTGCATTTTTTGTTTGCCTTTCTTAACGGGCTGCCCGACGGCTGGCTCAATGTGGACAGACGCTGGCAGTGGCTCTCGTTGCTGCCTTGGCTGGCGCTTATTGTCTGGCGTATTCATCTGTGGCGGCGAATACCGGCGCTGTGTCTGGCGGGCCTGGCGCTGTTACTGTTTCCGCTCTGGCGTAGCGAACGTCCTGGCGACTGGTCCGTGCATATGCTGGATGTCGGGCAGGGGCTGGCAATGGTGATTGAGCGGAATGGCAAAGCGATTCTCTATGATACAGGAACGGCCTGGCCGGGCGGCAATAGCGGACGGCAGCTCATTATTCCGTGGCTGCGCTGGCGGGCTTTACAACCCGAAGGCATTATTCTCAGTCATGAACATCTCGATCATCGTGGCGGGCTGGATTCACTGCTGGAGGTCTGGCCTGCGTTATGGATCCGCAGCCCGTTAGGGTGGGCCAATCATCAGCCCTGCTTTCGCGGCGAGCAGTGGCAATGGCAAGGGTTAACCTTTACGGCGCATTGGCCGCTTCCGGGTACACAAACAAAAGGAAATAACCTGTCATGCGTGGTGAGAGTCGACGATGGTCAATACAGTATGCTGCTGACGGGGGATATTGAAGCGGCGGGTGAGATGGCCATGCTAAGCCGCTACTGGACGCATTTGCAGTCTACACTTGTGCAGGTGCCGCACCACGGCAGCAACAGTTCTTCTACATTGCCCTTCGTGCAGCGCGTGGGCGCTGAGGCTGCGCTGGCGTCCGCGTCACGTTATAACGCCTGGCGGCTGCCGTCGAAAAAGGTCGTTGAGCGCTATCGGCAACAGGGCTATCGCTGGTATGCCACACCGCACCAGGGGCAGATAACGGTCGCGTTTTCACCGCAGGGCTGGGAAATCCATAGTTTACGAGATCAACTTTTACCGCGTTGGTATCATCAGTGGTTTGGCGTACCCAGCGATAACGGGTAGAATATGCGGCTATTTCAACAAGTGCTGGTTTTTTGAATGCATAACGACAAAGATCTCTCTACGTGGCAGACATTCCGCCGACTTTGGCCAACTATAGCGCCTTTCAAAGCGGGTCTGATCGTGTCGGGGATAGCGTTGATCCTCAACGCAGCCAGCGATACCTTTATGCTATCGCTGCTCAAACCGTTACTGGACGATGGGTTTGGTAAAACTGACCGCTCTGTGCTGCTGTGGATGCCGCTGGTGGTTATTGGGCTGATGATCCTGCGTGGTCTCACCAGCTATATCTCAAGCTACTGCATTTCATGGGTTTCTGGAAAAGTGGTGATGACCATGCGTCGTCGCCTCTTCAGCCATATGATGGGTATGCCGGTTTCATTTTTTGATAAGCAATCTACCGGCACGCTTTTGTCGCGCATTACTTATGATTCTGAACAGGTTGCTTCCTCTTCCTCCAGCGCGTTAATCACCGTTGTGCGTGAAGGTGCGTCGATCATCGGTTTGTTTATCATGATGTTCTGGTACAGCTGGCAGCTCTCGCTGATCCTGATTGTGCTGGCACCGATTGTGTCGATTGCCATCCGCGTGGTGTCTAAACGTTTTCGTAGCATCAGTAAAAATATGCAAAACACGATGGGGCAGGTCACCACCAGTGCGGAGCAGATGCTGAAAGGGCATAAAGAAGTGCTGATGTTTGGCGGTCAGGAAGTCGAAACCAGCCGTTTTGATAAGGTCAGCAACAAGATGCGTTTGCAGGGCATGAAAATGGTTTCAGCCTCCTCCATCTCTGACCCCATCATCCAGCTTATCGCCTCGCTGGCGCTGGCGTTTGTGCTGTATGCCGCCAGCTTCCCAAGCGTGATGGATACCTTGACCGCCGGTACGATTACCGTAGTTTTCTCTTCAATGATTGCGCTGATGCGTCCGCTGAAATCCCTGACCAACGTCAATGCGCAGTTTCAGCGCGGTATGGCGGCCTGTCAGACGTTGTTTGCCATCCTCGATAGCGAGCAGGAAAAAGACACCGGTACGCGGGTGGTTGACCGTGCGCGTGGCGATATTGAGTTTCGCAACGTCACTTTCACCTATCCGGGACGCGAAACGCCGGCATTGCGCAATATCAATCTGACCATCCCGGCGGGTAAAACCGTTGCCCTGGTCGGGCGCTCCGGTTCGGGTAAATCGACGATGGCGAGCCTGATCACGCGTTTTTATGATATCGATGAGGGGCAGATCCTGATGGATGGCCATGACCTGCGTGAATACAAGCTCACGTCGTTGCGTGATCAGGTTGCGCTGGTTTCGCAAAACGTCCATCTCTTCAATGATACCGTGGCTAATAATATCGCCTACGCGCGTACCGAGACGTACAGCCGTGAAGAGATTGAGCAGGCGGCGAAAATGGCCTACGCCTACGACTTCATCAATAAGATGGATGACGGGCTGGATACGATCATTGGCGAGAACGGCGTGCTGCTTTCAGGCGGTCAGCGTCAGCGTATTGCTATTGCCCGTGCGCTGCTGCGTAACAGCCCAATCCTTATCCTCGATGAAGCGACATCGGCGCTGGATACTGAATCCGAGCGCGCGATTCAGGCAGCCCTCAATGAGCTGCAAAAGAACCGCACGTCGCTGGTGATTGCTCACCGCTTGTCGACTATCGAACAGGCTGACGAAATCGTCGTTGTCGAAGATGGGCGCATCGTTGAACGGGGTAGCCACGCAGATCTTCTGACGCAGCGTGGCGTCTATGCCCAGCTTCACAAAATGCAGTTTGGCGAATGATTGCCCGCATCTGGTCCGGTGAATCTCCGCTGTGGCTGGTATTGCTACCGCTCTCATGGCTTTACGGCCTGGTGAGCGGTGCCATTCGTTTCGCCTATCGTCTTGGTTTAAAGAAATCCTGGCGTGCGCCCGTTCCGGTGGTGGTGGTTGGTAACCTGACGGCAGGGGGCAACGGCAAAACGCCGGTGGTTATTTGGCTGGTGGAGCAACTTCAGCAGCGGGGCATTCGTGTTGGCGTTGTATCCCGCGGCTACGGCGGCAAAGCAGAGCGTTATCCGCTGCTCCTCGAACCTGTTACGACAACGGATCAAGCAGGCGATGAGCCAGTGCTGATTTACCAGCGTACCGGGGCACCGGTTGCGGTTTCGCCAGTCAGAAGCGATGCCGTTAAAGCGATTCTTGCCTCGCATCCCGTTCAACTCATTATTACCGATGATGGCCTGCAGCATTACAAACTGGCGCGGGATAAAGAGATTGTGGTGGTCGATGGCGTCAGGCGTTTTGGCAATGGCTGGTGGCTCCCCGCAGGGCCGATGCGCGAGCGCGAGTCACGCTTAACGAGCGTGGATGCGGTCATTACCAATGGCGGCGTGGCTAAAGCGGGGGAGATCCCGATGCGTTTGCGCCCGGGGCTGGCAGTAAATCTGCTGACGGGCGAACGTCGTGAGGTGTCTCAACTGAACGCTATTGTCGCCATGGCGGGTATCGGCCATCCGCCGCGATTTTTTGCTACGCTTGCTGAATGCGGAGCAACGCCGCTGAAGTGCGTGGCGCTTGCCGATCATCAGGCGTTATCCCTTAATGATGTCACCTCTTTGGTGCAGCCGGGGCAGACGCTGGTGATGACGGAAAAAGATGCGGTGAAGTGCCGCGCGTTTGCCCAGAATAACTGGTGGTATCTGCCTGTGGATGCGCAGCTTGAAGGCGAGCAGGCGGAAAAATTACTGCAGGAATTGCTCACTCTGGCGCGCTGAAGGTTGTCACACCGGCTGCGCCCTGTTACGTAAACAGGAACTTCCATGTCTGTGCCGCAACTCTCCCTGACCGCCGCTCGTCATCTACACCTCGCCGCGCAGGGGCTTTTAAGAAAACCTTCCCGTCGCGCCAGACCGGCCGATATTCTCTCGACCATTCAACGGATGTCCCTGCTGCAAATCGACACCATTAATATTGTCGCCCGCAGCCCTTACCTGGTGCTTTTCAGCCGCCTGGGCTCGTACCCGCAACACTGGCTGGATGATGCGCTACGCAGCGGGGAATTAATGGAGTACTGGGCTCATGAAGCCTGTTTCCTGCCGCGCAAAGATTTCGCCCTGGTGCGCCACCGCATGCTGGCTCCCGATAAAATGGGCTGGAAGTATCATGCGGCTTGGATGCAGGAACATGCGGCTGAGATTGAAGAGCTTGTGGCGCACATTACGCAAAATGGCCCTGTACGTTCCGCTGACTTTGAACATCAGCGCAAAGGTGCGGGCGGATGGTGGGCCTGGAAGCCCCACAAGCGTCATCTGGAGGGATTATTTACCGCTGGAAAAGTGATGGTGGTGGAGCGGCGTAACTTCCAGCGTGTGTACGATCTCACGCAGCGGGTAATGCCGCAGTGGGACGATAGCAATGACTTGTTGTCCCAGGAGAACGCGGAATATCGCATGTTGGAGAATAGCGCCAGAAGCCTGGGCCTTTTTCGCGCCCAGTGGCTGGCGGATTACTACCGTCTGCGGAAGCTGGCATTACCGTTAATGCTTGAACAGATGCAGGATGCAGGCACGATATCCCCGGTTAATGTGGAGAAACTCGGCCCCTGCTGGCTACATGCCTCGTTATTGCCGCTGCTCGAACAGGCGCAGGCTAACAAGCTTACCGCCACGCACAGCGCGGTACTGTCACCTTTTGATCCTGTGGTTTGGGATCGCAAACGCGCCGAACAGTTCTTTGATTTCAGCTATCGTCTGGAGTGCTATACGCCCGCGCCAAAGCGTCAATTCGGCTATTTTGTCCTACCGCTATTGCATCGCGGACGGCTGGTGGGGCGCATGGATGCCAAAATGCACCGCAAAGAGGGGATACTGGAGATCATCTCGCTGTATCTGGAAAACGGCGTCAAGCCCTCGCTTACGCTGGAGAAGGGTTTAATCAGTGCTATTAGTGAATTTGCCCGCTGGCAAGACGCACAAAGGATCGCCTTTTCGCGTCTGCCTGAGGGGCTGTTTAATGCTTATCGCAGCGGGCTGGAAATAGACGCGGCATAAGCATTGGTATGATAAGCTTTATCCGTTAATCGTCGGTGCGTCAGGAGGAAAAATGGATCACCGTTTACTTGAAATTATTGCCTGCCCGGTGTGTAACGGGAAACTTAATTACACCCAGGATAAACAAGAGCTGATTTGCAAAATCGACAGGCTTGCTTACCCGGTGCGGGAAGGCATTCCTGTCTTGCTGGAAACCGAAGCGCGTTCTTTAACTGCGGAAGAGAGCCATCCATGAGTTTCGTGGTCATTATCCCGGCGCGTTATGCCTCCACGCGTTTACCGGGTAAACCGCTGGTGGATATCAACGGTAAACCGATGGTGGTGCATGTCCTTGAGCGTGCACGTGAATCCGGTGCCGAACGTATTATCGTGGCCACGGACAACGAAGAGGTGATGCGTGCGGTGCAGGCGGTGGGCGGTGAAGTCTGCATGACGCGCGCCGACCACCAGTCCGGAACCGAGCGCCTTGCAGAAGTGGTCGAGAAATGCGGTTTTAGCGATGATACGGTGATTGTGAACGTGCAGGGCGATGAGCCAATGATTCCTCCGGCCATTATTCGCCAGGTCGCTGAAAATCTCGCTGCGCGCGATGTTGGTATGGCGACGCTGGCGGTGCCTATTCACAGCGCGGAAGAGGCGTTCAACCCGAATGCGGTGAAAGTGGTAATGGATGCTGAAGGCTATGCGCTCTACTTCTCGCGCGCGACCATCCCCTGGGATCGCGACCGTTTCGCCCAGTCCCGTCAGACGATTGGCGACACATTTTTGCGCCATATCGGGATTTATGGCTATCGCGCCGGTTTTATTCGCCGCTATGTTAACTGGCAGGCGAGTCCGCTGGAGCAGATAGAGATGCTGGAACAGCTGCGCGTGTTGTGGTACGGCGAAAAAATCCATGTCGACGTCGCAAGCGTGGTGCCCGGTACCGGTGTGGATACGCCAGACGATCTCGAACGTGTGCGCCAGGAACTGCGTTAATCCTTCTCTCCCCTCCGCCCGGAGGGGATTTGCCGTTTGTTGCTAAATTCTCACGCTGTTTTGATCTCATCAGGATGACATCTGCGCTATCGGCGCTCATTATAAAAGCAGTCATTTTTGTGAGGGCAATGTGCTATGGAACAATTGCGCGCTGAACTGAGTCATCTGTTGGGCGAAAAACTAAGCCGCATTGAGTGCGTTAGCGAAAAGCCGGATTCCGCACTCTGGTCGCTGTATGACAGCCAGGGAAATCCGATGCCGCTGCTGGCGCGTAGCTTCTCAACGCCCGGCCTTGCGCGCCAGCTGGCCTGGAAGATGTCGATGCTCGCCCGCGGCGGCACAGTGCGTATGCCCGTTGTCTATGGCGTAATGACCCACGAAGAGCATCCGGGGCCGGATGTGTTACTGATTGAGCGGTTACGCGGCGTATCGGTTGAAGCCCCCACGCGGACGCCGGAGCGCTGGGAGCAGTTAAAAGATCAAATCGTCGAAGCGTTGCTCGCATGGCACCGACAGGATAGCCACGGCTGTGTCGGCACCGTGGACAGCACCCAGGAAAATATCTGGCCCTCCTGGTATCGCCAGCGGGTAGAAGTGCTGTGGACCACCCTCAACCAGTATCAAAACACCGGGCTTACGATGCAGGATAAGCGCGTGCTGTTTCGTACCCGTGAATGTCTGCCGACGCTGTTCGAGGGTTTTAATGATAACTGCGTACTGGTGCACGGCAGTTTTAATCTGCGCAGCATGTTGAAAGATGCCCGCAGCGATCAGCTGCTGGCGATGGTCGGGCCGGGAATTATGTTATGGGCACCGCGCGAGTACGAACTGTTTCGCCTGGTGGATGGAGCGCAGGCTGAAGGCTTGCTCTGGCACTATCTCCAGCGCGCGCCGGTGGCAGAATCCTTTCTCTGGCGGCGCTGGCTCTATCTGTTGTGGGATGAAGTGGCGCAACTGGTCAGTACGGGGAAATTTAACCGCACCAACTTCGATCTCGCGTCGAAATCACTCCTCCCCTGGCTGGCCTGAATCACCTTTCAGCCACTGCCAAAGGCGTCCTAATGTTTCGTAGCTCACCCGGTCGCTGTGCATCAGCCATACCGGAGAGGGAATAATGCGCTCCCAGGGATTGAGCGGCGAGGTAATCGCCAACTGATTCGCCGGTGCCGGGAGCGGATGCAGGCCCGCGCGCTGGAAGAAAATCATTGCCCGCGGCAAATGCGACGCCGAGGTCACTAGCAGGAAAGGTGTATCGCCGATGGCCTGCTTCACCGCGGCGGCTTCGCGTTCGGTATCTTTCGGGCTATCGAGGGTAATAATGTCGCTACGCGGCACGCCCAGGCTTTCGGCCACCCGCGCGCCCGCTTCTGCGGTGCTGACCGGGTTAGTCACCGCCGCCGCGCCGGTAAAAATCAACTTCGCGCCGGGGTTTGCTTGCCACAGACGAATCCCTTCATTGAGGCGCGGCAGGCTGTTACTGATAAGATTTGAACTGGGCGCCCAGGCGTCATTCCACGTGTACCCCCCGCCAAGCACCACAATGTATTTCACCGGCTGTGTGCCGCGCCAGGTAGGATAGGTGTTTTCAATCGGCGCTAACAAACGATCCGCCACCGGCTGCAGGCTTAACAGCAATAACACCAGCCAACCGAGGCTGATAAAGATTTTACCGGTTTTTTGCCAGCGGCTAAACCAAATGAGGGCAATACCGATTCCCATCAACAAAAGCAGCACCGGCAGGGGCAGCATCATGCCGCCAATGTATTTTTTGAGGGTAAAAAGCACCGAATCCGTCTCCTTTTTGAGCATACAGCAGGCGATTTCAGCCGATCTTACACCAGATGGGTTCATTATCCGCACGGCTGTGACAAAATAGCGCTTTTGTCATGAGCGTGGAGCGGCCATGAAGGATCGCAATTTCGACGATATCGCGGAGAAATTCTCGCGCAACATCTACGGCACCACCAAAGGCCAGCTGCGCCAGGCGATCCTGTGGCAGGATCTTGATGTGCTGCTCGCACGCATGGGCAGCGAGCCGTTACGCGTGCTGGATGCTGGCGGCGGGGAAGGGCAGACGGCGATTCGCATGGCGCAGCTGGGCCACCATGTCACGCTCTGCGACGTGTCGAAAGAGATGATAGCGCGCGCTCAGGCTGCGGCAGATGAAAAAGGTGTGAGCGGTAACATGCATTTTATACAATGCGCGGTACAGGATATTGCTCAGCATTTGGAATCGCCGGTCGATCTGATATTGTTCCATGCTGTGCTCGAATGGGTGGCGGAACCGCTGCCCGTATTGCAAACATTGTGGTCGGTTTTGCGTCCGGGTGGCGCGCTGTCATTAATGTTTTACAATGCCGACGGCCTGTTGATGCACAATATGGTGGCAGGGAATTTTGACTATGTGAAAGTCGGTATGCCAAAGCGTAAAAAACGTACCCTCTCCCCGGATTTTCCGCGCGCCCCTGCGGATGTTTATCGCTGGCTTGAACAGATTGGCTGGCAGGTAACCGGTAAAACGGGTGTCCGCGTGTTTCATGATTATCTGCGCGAAAAACATCAGCAGCATGACTGCTTTGACGCGTTGCTCGAACTGGAAACACGCTATTGCCGCCAGGAGCCTTACATTAGCCTTGGCCGCTATATACACGTGACAGCGCTTAAGCCGCAAATGGATGGAAGGATTAACCATGAGTGAATTTTCCCAGACAGTCCCCGAACTGGTTGCCTGGGCCAGAAAAAATGATTTCTCCATCTCGCTGCCGGTCGACAGACTCTCTTTTTTGCTGGCCATCGCCACGCTCAACGGTGAGCGGCTTGATGGAGAAATGAATGAAGGCGAGCTGGTCGATGCCTTTCGCCATGTGAGCGATGCGTTTGAGCAAACCAGCGAAACCATCGCACAGCGCGCCAATAACGCCATCAATGATATGGTGCGCCAGCGTTTGTTAAATCGCTTTACCAGCGAGCTGGTGGAGGGTAATGCCATCTACCGTCTGACGCCGCTGGGTATTGGCATTACCGATTACTACATTCGTCAGCGCGAGTTTTCCACGCTGCGTCTCTCCATGCAGCTATCGATTGTCGCCAGCGAGTTAAAACGCGCCGCCGATGCCGCACAGGAGGGAGGCGATGAGTTTCACTGGCATCGCAACGTCTATGCGCCGCTGAAATATTCCGTTGCCGAGATTTTCGATAGCATCGATCTGACGCAGCGACTGATGGATGAGCAGCAGCAGCAGGTCAAAGACGATATCGCGGCGCTGTTGAATAAAGACTGGCGCGCGGCGATTTCCAGCTGTGAATTGCTGCTGTCGGAAACCTCCGGCACCCTGCGCGAACTGCAGGATACCCTCGATGCGGCAGGAGATAAGCTGCAGTCTAATCTGCTGAGTATTCAGGATGCCACGCTGGGTCGAGACGATCTCGAGTTCCTCGATCAGCTGGTTTTTAATCTGCAAAGTAAACTGGACCGCATCGTCAGCTGGGGTCAGCAGGCGATTGACCTGTGGATTGGCTACGATCGCCACGTGCATAAATTTATTCGTACCGCTATCGATATGGATAAGAACCGCGTCTTCGCCCAGCGTTTGCGCCAGTCGGTACAAACCTATTTCGACGCGCCGTGGGCGCTGACCTTCGCCAGCGCCGACCGGCTTCTGGATATGCGCGATGAAGAGATGGCGCTGCGCGATGAAGAAGTAACGGGCGAACTGCCGCCGGATCTGGAGTTCGAAGAGTTCAACGAAATTCGCGAGCAGCTTGCGGCGCTGATTGAGCAGCAGCTGGCGATTTATAAAACCAAAGGTGTGCCGCTGGATCTCGGCCTGGTGGCGCGCGAGTATCTGGCGCAATATCCGCGCGTGCGTCATTTCGACATCGCGCGCATCGTGGTAGACCAGGCGGTACGTCTGGGCGTAGCGCAAGCAGATTTCACCGGCCTGCCGCCGAAATGGCAGCCGATTAATGATTACGGAGCCAAGGTACAGGCGCATGTCATCGACAAATATTGAACAAGTGATGCCGGTTAAACTGGCGCAGGCGTTGGCTAACTCTCTGTTTCCGGCGCTGGACAGCGCGTTACGCTCGGGACGACATATCGGTCTGGACGAGCTGGATAATCACGCATTTTTAATGGATTTCCAGGAGTATCTGGAAGAGTTTTACGCACGCTATAACGTGGAGCTGATCCGCGCGCCGGAGGGTTTTTTCTATCTGCGCCCGCGTTCCACCACGCTGATTCCGCGCTCGGTGCTCTCCGAGCTGG
This sequence comes from Enterobacter sp. Bisph1, assembly GCF_000814905.1. Lineage (GTDB taxonomy): Bacteria > Pseudomonadota > Gammaproteobacteria > Enterobacterales > Enterobacteriaceae > Kosakonia. Next base: position 71,447 of record NZ_JXAG01000034.1, on the reverse strand, counting down.
ATATGATGGTCGGCAAAATCCTCTGTTATCTCTATCTCAGCCCGGAACGTCTGGCCAATGAAGGGATCTTCACCCAGCAGGAGCTGTATGACGAGCTGATGTCGCTGGCGGATGAACCGAAGCTGCTGAAACTGGTTAACAACCGCTCAACGGGCTCCGATCTCGACAGACAAAAGCTGCAGGAAAAGGTGCGCTCCTCATTAAACCGCCTGCGCCGTCTGGGCATGATCTGGTTTATGGGTAACGACAGCAGTAAGTTCCGTATCACTGAATCCGTGTTCCGCTTTGGTGCCGACGTGCGCTCGGGCGACGATCCGCGTGAGGCGCAGCTGCGCATGATCCGCGACGGTGAAGCGATGCCTGTCGAAAACCATCTGCAGCTCAATGATGAGCCAGAAGATAATCAGCCGGATAGCTCGGAGGAAGAGTAATGATTGATCGCGGTAAATTTCGTTCGCTAACGCTGATTAACTGGAACGGCTTTTTTGCCCGCACCTTTGATCTCGATGAGCTGGTTACGACGCTCTCCGGCGGCAACGGGGCCGGGAAATCCACCACCATGGCCGCGTTCGTTACGGCTTTGATCCCGGATTTGACCCTGTTGCACTTCCGTAACACCACTGAAGCCGGTGCGACTTCCGGTTCCCGTGATAAAGGCCTGCACGGCAAGCTAAAAGCCGGGGTCTGTTATTCGGTGCTGGATGTGATCAACTCCCGCCATCAGCGGGTGCTGGTGGGGGTACGCCTGCAACAGGTTGCCGGTCGCGACCGCAAAGTAGATATCAAGCCCTTTGCTATTCAGGGGCTGCCAACCTCTGTCCAACCGACGCAGCTGCTGACGGAAACATTGAATGAGCGTCAGGCGCGCGTGCTGTCGCTGCAGGAAGTTAAAGATAAGCTCGATACCATGGAAGGGGTGCAGTTTAAGCAATTTAACTCCATCACCGATTATCACTCCCTGATGTTCGATTTAGGGATTGTGGCGCGCCGTTTACGCTCCGCCTCGGATCGCAGCAAGTTTTATCGTTTAATCGAGGCTTCGCTGTACGGCGGGATCTCCAGCGCCATCACGCGCTCGCTGCGCGACTATTTGCTGCCGGAAAACAGCGGCGTGCGTAAAGCGTTCCAGGATATGGAAGCGGCGCTACGCGAAAACCGCATGACGCTGGAAGCTATCCGCGTAACGCAGTCCGATCGCGATCTGTTTAAACATCTCATTAGCGAAGCCACTAACTATGTGGCGGCGGACTATATGCGCCATGCCAACGAACGGCGGGTGCATCTGGACAAAGCGCTGGAGTTTCGTCGCGACCTGTTTACCTCGCGCCAGCAGCTGGCGTCGGAGCAGTATAAGCATGTCGATATGGCGCGCGAACTCGCCGAGCATAGCGGCGCGGAAGGCGATCTGGAAGCCGATTACCAGGCGGCCAGCGATCACCTGAATCTGGTGCAAACCGCGCTGCGTCAGCAGGAAAAAATTGCCCGCTACGAAGCGGATCTCGACGAACTGCAGATTCGCCTCGAAGAGCAGCACGAAGTGGTGGCTGAGGCAGCCGAACGTCAGGAAGAGAATGAAGCGCGCGCCGAAGCCGCCGAGCTTGAAGTTGATGAACTGAAAAACCAGCTCGCCGACTATCAGCAAGCGCTGGATGTGCAGCAAACCCGCGCCATTCAATACAACCAGGCTTTACAGGCACTGCAGCGCGCCAAAGAGCTGTGTCATCTGCCGGATTTGACGGCGGAAAGCGCCGATGAGTGGCTGGAAACCTTCCAGGCGAAAGAGCAGGAAGCCACGGAACGCTTGTTATCGCTGGATCAAAAAATCAGCGTGGCACAGGCCGCTCACAGCCAGTTTGAACAAGCGTATCAACTGGTGGCGGCGATTAATGGCCCGCTGGCGCGTAATGAAGCCTGGAGCGTGGCGCGCGAGCTGCTGCGCGATGGTGTTAACCAGCGTCATCTGGCGGAGCAGGTGCAGCCCCTGCGTATGCGGCTCAATGAGCTGGAACAGCGCCTGCGCGAGCAGCAGGATGCCGAACGTTTACTGGCGGATTTTTGCAAACGCCAGGGCAAAACTTATGACGCAGAAGAGCTCGAAACCCTGCATCAGGAGCTGGAAGCGCAGATTGCCGCCCTCTCTGAAAGCGTTGCTGCCGCAGGTGAACAGCGAATGGAGATGCGTCAGGAGCTGGAGCAACTGCAGTCGCGCATTCAGTCGCTGACCAAACGCGCGCCGGTATGGCTGGCGGCGCAGAACAGCCTGACGCAACTGTGCGAGCAGAGTGGCGAGCAGTTCGAATCCGGCCAGCAGGTGACTGAATACCTGCAACAGTTGCTGGAGCGCGAGCGTGAAGCCATCGTTGAACGCGATGAAATCGGCGCGCAGAAACGTACCGTCGATGAAGAAATCGAGCGCCTCAGCCAGCCGGGCGGGGCGGAAGACAACCGTCTGAATGCGCTGGCGGAACGTTTTGGCGGCGTACTACTGTCAGAAATTTATGATGACGTCAGCCTCGAGGACGCGCCGTATTACTCCGCGCTGTACGGGCCGTCGCGTCATGCGATTGTGGTACCGGACCTGTCGCTGGTCGCCGATATGCTGGAAGGGCTGGAAGAGTGCCCGGAAGATCTCTATCTGATCGAAGGGGATCCGCAATCCTTCGACGACAGCGTATTTGCCGTTGATGAGATGGAAAAAGCGGTGGTGGTGAAAATCGCCGATCGCCAGTGGCGCTATTCGCGTTTTCCAACCTTGCCGCTGTTTGGTCGCGCCGCGCGCGAAAGCCGTATCGAAAGTCTGCATGCGCAGCGTGAAGCGCTGGCGGAACGTTTTGCCACCCTCTCGTTTGATGTGCAGAAAACCCAGCGCCTGCATCAGGCGTTCAGCCGCTTTATCGGCAGCCATCTGGCGGTGGCCTTTGAGGCCGATCCGGAAGCGGAAATGCGCACCCTTAGCAGCCGCCGTGGCGAGCTGGAGCGTGCGCTCAACAATCATGAAAACAACCACCAGCAAAACCGCGTGCAGTTCGAACAGGCGAAAGAGGGCGTTGCCCAACTGAACCGCCTGCTGCCGCGCATTAATCTGCTGGCTGACGACAGCCTCGCCGATCGTGTCGATGAAATTCAGGAGCGGCTCGATGAAGCGCAGGAAGCCGCGCGCTTTATGCAGCAGTTTGGTAACCAGCTGGCGAAACTTGAGCCGGTGGTTTCCGTTCTGCAAAGCGATCCGGAGCAGTTTGAACAGTTAAAAGAGGATTACGCCGCCTCGCAGCAGGTGCAGCGAGATGCTCGCCAGCAAGCCTTTGCCCTCGCGGAAGTGGTGCAGCGCCGCGCGCACTTTAGCTATTCTGACGTCGCGGAGATGTTTAATGGCAATAACGATCTCAACGAAAAATTGCGTCAGCGTCTGGAGCAGGCGGAAGCCGAACGCACCAAAGCGCGTGAAGCGATGCGCAGCCACGCCGCGCAATATGGCCAGTTCAATCAGGTGCTGGCGTCGTTAAAGAGTTCGTTTGACACCAAAAAAGAGCTGCTCAACGATCTGCAAAAAGAGTTGCAGGATATCGGCGTGCGCGCCGATAGCGGCGCAGAAGAGCGGGCGCGTATTCGTCGTGACGAACTGCATGCGCAGCTCTCCGGCAACCGCTCGCGTCGCAATCAGCTGGAAAAAGCCCTGACCTTCTGTGAAGCGGAGATGGATAACCTGTCGCGTAAACTGCGCCGACTGGAGCGCGATTACCACGAGATGCGTGAGCAGGTGGTGACGGCGAAAGCGGGCTGGTGTGCGGTAATGCGGATGGTGAAAGATAACGGTGTTGAACGCCGTCTGCACCGTCGTGAGCTGGCCTATCTTTCCGCGGATGAATTGCGGTCGATGTCGGATAAGGCCCTCGGTGCGCTGCGTCTGGCGGTTGCGGATAACGAACATCTGCGCGATGTGCTGCGTATGTCTGAGGATCCGAAACGTCCTGAACGTAAGATTCAGTTCTTTGTCGCGGTCTATCAGCATCTGCGTGAGCGTATCCGTCAGGATATTATTCGCACTGACGATCCCGTTGAGGCCATTGAGCAGATGGAGATCGAGCTTAGCCGCCTGACGGAAGAGTTGACCTCCCGCGAGCAGAAACTGGCCATTAGTTCACGCAGCGTAGCGAACATTATTCGAAAAACTATTCAGCGCGAACAGAACCGTATCCGCATGCTTAACCAGGGGCTACAGAGTGTCTCCTTCGGCCAGGTCAATAGCGTGCGACTGAACGTGAACGTGCGTGAAACCCATGCGACGCTACTGACGGTGCTTTCGGAACAGCATGAGCAGCATCAGGATCTGTTTAACAGCAACCGCCTGACCTTCTCTGAAGCGCTGGCGAAGCTCTATCAGCGCCTTAACCCGCAAATCGATATGGGGCAGCGCACACCGCAAACCATTGGCGAAGAGCTGCTGGACTACCGCAACTATCTGGAGATGGAAGTGGAAGTTAACCGTGGTTCCGATGGCTGGCTGCGTGCGGAATCCGGCGCGCTGTCGACCGGCGAAGCGATCGGTACCGGGATGTCGATTCTGGTGATGGTGGTACAGAGCTGGGAAGATGAAGCGCGTCGACTGCGTGGTAAGGACATTTCTCCTTGCCGTCTGCTGTTCCTCGATGAGGCCGCGCGACTCGACGCCCGCTCCATCGCCACGCTGTTTGAGCTGTGTGAGCGTCTGGAGATGCAGCTGATTATCGCGGCGCCGGAAAATATCAGCCCGGAAAAAGGCACCACCTATAAACTGGTGCGTAAAGTCGTGCAGAATCACGAACATGTCCATGTGGTGGGATTGCGAGGGTTTGCCCCACAGCCTCCACAAACGCTTCCCGACACGGTGGATGCCTCATAAAATAGCTTTCTAAGCAAGGGTGACAGTAATGTCACCCTTTTAGTTTGCAAAGCTATTGCCTGGCGTCGTTTAATCTTTAAACTTCTTTACGTTAGGCCAGGCAAATGCATTTTAGTCTTCATATACTCAAACAAGGGTGACGCATCCGTCACGAGCAATACAAGAGAAACAGGGGGCAAGGGATGTTGCTTAAAAAATCGTATGGTCGTCGAATGTCGGCGCTGAGTTTGTGCCTGGCATTTGCATTCGCTCCACTGTTTAGTGTGCAAGCTGATGAGCCAGAAATCGTACCGGTAGATAGCTCGGCGACGCCGGGTGACCAGCCGACTGTGCTGGCGCAGCCGCAGGAACAATCTCCTGCGACGGCAATGTTAATTGGGGTAAAACCTTTCCCGTCCGGTGTCTCGGTCGCCGACGAGCGGGCAAAATTACAGGCGCTGTTACCGGCCAGCTGGACGCCGGTGTATATGGATCAGCTGGCTGCGCTGTATGCGGCGCGCGGCGAAAAAGCCATGTGGGATAACCGCGAAGCGGTACAGGCGTTTCAGCAGCAGCTGGCGGAAGTGGCGATGGCCGGATTCCAGCCGCAGTTTACCGCCTGGGTTGAGTTATTAACCGATCCTGCCGTTTCCGGCGAGGCGCGGGATGTGGTGTTGTCTGACGCCATGCTGGGCTATTTGCAGTTTGTCTCCGCCATTCAGGTGAAAGGGCAGCGCTGGCTCTACAGCGCCAAACCTTACGCCCCATCAACACCCGCTATTTCGGTGATTAACCAGTGGCAACTGGCGCTGGATAACGGTACTTTGCCTGCTTTTATCACCAGTCTTGCGCCACATCATCCGCAGTATGCTGCTATGCATCAGTCGCTGTTAGCGTTGGTGGCAGATGCGCGTCCGTGGCCGCAAATCAGCAGTACGGTAACGCTTCGTCCGGGACAATGGAGCAATGATATTCCGGCGCTGCGTGAGATCCTGCAGCGTACCGGTATGCTTGATGGCGGGCCGGATATCGTGTTGCCCGGCGATAATGTTGCCGTTAGCCCTTCCGCTCAGCCCGGCAAAAAAGCGCAGCAGAAACGTGCGGCCTATGATCAGAAACTGGTAGAGGCGGTAAAACGCTTCCAGACCTGGCAGGGGTTACATGCTGATGGCGTGATTGGTCAGGGTACCCGCGACTGGCTGAACGTTAGCCCGGCGCAGCGTGCCGGATTGCTGGCGCTGAATATTCAGCGTTTGCGCCTGCTGCCGAACGCCCTTTCAACGGGCATTATGGTAAATATTCCCGAGTATTCCCTGGTCTATTACCTCAACGGCAGCAAGGTGCTGGCATCGCGCGTGATTGTGGGTCGCCCGGATCGTAAAACGCCGATGATGAGCAGCGCGTTGAATAACGTGGTGGTTAACCCGCCGTGGAACGTACCGCCGACGCTGGCGCAAAAAGATATTCTGCCCAAGCTATGGAACGATCCGGCTTACCTTGAACGCCATGGTTATACCGTTATCCGCGGCTGGAACAGTAAAGAGGCGATTGATCCCTCAATGGTAGACTGGGCGACGATTACGCCGACGAATCTGCCTTTCCGTTTCCAGCAGGCACCGGGGGCGCAGAATTCGCTGGGGCGCTATAAGTTCAATATGCCGAGCTCGGACGCCATCTATCTCCATGACACGCCGAACCATAACCTGTTTCAGAAAGAGGCGCGGGCATTAAGTTCTGGCTGCGTGCGGGTCAACAAAGCGTCAGAGCTGGCGAATATGCTGTTGCAGGATGCGGGATGGAACGATACGCGGATTTCCGATGCGCTAAAACAGGGCGATACGCGCTATGTCAATATTCGTCAGAATATCCCGGTCAACCTCTACTATCTGACCGCCTTTATCGGTGCCGACGGGCGTGCGCAGTATCGTACAGATATTTACAATTATGATCTGACGGCGCGATCGGCTGCACAAATCCTGGCGAAAATTGAACAATTAATCCGATAAATGAAGCAGTTTGCTGCAGCGTGTTGTCGTAATAACGGGTAAAAAATGGGCTCTGCAGGTGAATGAGCCCATTTTATCCGCGGGCTGGCAGCCTTGACGCGGCCTCTGTGGCCCGGTAAGGTGCCACTCGTGCGCTAAAAGTGCATAAATTATGTTCAACATTGCTTCTTTGTAGACTTAATATCATGGATAAATTTGACGCTAATCGCCGCAAATTGTTGGCCCTGGGTGGCGTTGCGCTCGGCGCAGCTATGTTACCCACGCCAGCTTTTGCCACTCTTTCCACGCCGCGGCCGCGTATTTTGACGCTAAGTAATCTTAATACCGGCGAATCCATTAAAGCTGAGTTCTTCGATGGCCGGGGCTATATTCAGGATGAATTAGCAAAACTTAATCATTTCTTCCGTGATTATCGTGCGAACAAGATTAAAACCATCGACCCACGTTTGTTCGATCATCTGTTTCGTTTGCAAGGATTGCTGGGAACACGCAAACCTGTGCAACTGATCTCCGGTTACCGCTCTCTCGACACTAACAATGAACTGCGCGCCCATAGCCGCGGAGTGGCGAAACAGAGCTATCACACCAAAGGTCAGGCCATGGATTTCCATATTGAAGGGATTTCACTGAGCAATATTCGCAAAGCTGCGTTATCTCTGCGCGCGGGTGGTGTAGGATATTACCCCAGCAGCAACTTTGTGCATATTGATACCGGGCCGATAAGGCACTGGTAAAACTCAGGCAGAGCTACAGGAGCAGTATGAACTATCGTATTATTCCGGTTACCGCTTTCTCCCAGAATTGTTCCCTTATCTGGTGTGAGCAGACCCAACTTGCCGCCGTGGTCGATCCCGGTGGTGACGCTAAAAGAATTATTCAGGAAGTGGATGATTCTGGCGTAACGCTGACGCAAATCCTGCTTACCCATGGTCACCTTGATCATGTTGGTGCGGCCGACGAACTGGCGCAGCATTATGGCGTGCCGATTATCGGCCCGGAAAAACAAGATGAGTTCTGGCTGCAAGGCTTACCGGCGCAAAGCCGTATGTTTGGCCTTGATGAGTGCCAACCGCTGACGCCGGACCGTTGGCTAAACGAAGGCGACAGCGTAACGGTAGGTAAAATTACGCTGCAGATACTGCACTGTCCTGGCCATACGCCGGGCCATATTGTCTTTTTCGACGCACCATCGCGGCTGCTGATCTCCGGCGATGTGATTTTTAAAGGCGGCGTCGGGCGCAGTGATTTTCCGCAAGGCAATCATGCGCAGCTGATTGATTCAATCAAACACAAATTGCTGCCGCTGGGCGACGATGTCACTTTTCTGCCAGGGCATGGACCGATGTCGACGCTGGGGCATGAGCGATTGCATAATCCCTTCCTGCAGGACGAATTGCCGGTCTGGTAAAAGACAAAAGGGTCGCTTCGGCGACCCTTTGTGTTACTGCCGTTGCTTACAGTACGGCAACGATCGCTTCGCACAGCGGAGACATATTGTCCGGCGTCATGCCCGCGACGTTAATGCGTCCTGAAGCCACCGCGTAGATACCAAACTCTTCACGCAGACGCAGCACCTGCTCTTTCGTCAGGCCGCTGAATGAGAACATCCCGTTCTGCTTAGTGATAAAGTTGAAATCGCGGTTTGCCCCTTTCTCCTGCAGCGTATTAACGAACAGCAGGCGCATACGCTGAATGCGTTGGCGCATATCTGTCAGTTCCTGCTCCCAGATGGCGCGCAGCGCGTCATTGCTGAGGATTGTGGCGACCACCGAAGCGCCATGGGCCGGCGGGTTAGAGTAGTTGGCGCGAATCACCGCTTTCATCTGGCTGAAGGCGCGATCGGCGCTTTCAGCGTCGGCGCAGACCAGCGTACAGGCGCCCACGCGCTCATTGTACAGGCCAAAGTTCTTCGAGAACGAACTGGCAACCAGCAGCTCTTTGTGCAGCGCGACAAACGCGCGCAGCCCTTCGGCATCTTCTTCGAGGCCGCGCGCAAAGCCCTGATAAGCGAAATCGAACAGCGGCAGCCAGCCTTTCTCAACGGAGAGCTTCGCCAGCGTCTCCCACTGTTCCAGCGTCGGATCGATACCTGTCGGGTTATGGCAGCATCCGTGGAACAACACCACATCACCAGCCTGCGCATTGCTCAGGCTGGTCAACATGCCATCAAAATCCAGCGCATGGTTTTGCGCGTCGTAATAAGCGTATTCACACACTTCCAGACCGGCGGAGTTAAACACGCCTTTATGGTTCGGCCAGCTTGGATTGCTTACCCAGACACGTTTTACCGCGGTGTTTTTTGCGAGGAAATCCGCCGCGACGCGCAGCCCACCGGTACCGCCAGGGGTTTGTGCGGTGCGCGCACGTTTGTCATTGATAATCGCGCTGCCTTTGCCAAATAGCAGTTCCTGAGTGCAACGGGCGAACTCAGGAATGCCGTCAATACCGAGGTAGTTTTTGGTCGCTTCATTCTCCAGCAGATAAAGCTCCGCTTTTTTCACACTGGTCAGCACCGGGGTCTTGCCGGTTTCATCTTTGTAGACACCGATACCGAGGTTGATTTTATTTGGACGTTCATCGGCGCGAAACAGATCGGCCAGGCCCAGAATGGGATCGGCAGGGGCAGCGGTTATATTCTCAAACATGACGAGGTTCCATTTTGATGACAGAAGGGAGATCCGTTATCAGGTTAACGGGTGACACGAGAATTGCCAACCGTTTGCGAAAAAAAGGACGAAGCTTTTCAAAAGGCATCGTTTTTTATCCCGCAGCCATAAAAAAACAGGGCCAAAGGCCCTGTTCGATATGCATATAACAGTCGGGGGTGACTGATTAGAACTGGTAAGTCAGGCCAACAGCCGCCTGGTCATCGGTACCGATGCCGTAAGTTTTCGCGCTGTAATCATTCTGATCCAGCATGTTAAAGCGGTAGTCGAAGAACACGTTCATGTTTTTGTTGAAGTAGTAAGTCACACCAGCCTGAACATATTTAGCCAGGTCAGCTGTGTTTTCAGCACCGTTCAGGTTTTTGCCTTTGCTCTGTACATAGGAAATTGCCGGGCGCAGACCAAAGTCGAACTGGTACTGGGCAACGATTTCAAAGTTCTGGGTTTTGTTAGCTGCTTCCCAGTAGTCAGGTACTGTATCGCCTGGCGCAGTAGCAGCCTTGAGAGCAGCCTGACCAGCGGCACTGTTAACGATGGTCATATTACGCGTTTCAGAGTAAACGGCAGCCAGGTAGATGCTATTGGCATCATATTTAGCACCAACAGCCCATGCTTCAGCACGATCACCGTTACCATCTGCTTCCTGAGCGGAGGTACGTTTGGAGTTGCTATAGGCAGCAGAAGCACCAAAGCCTGCGCCAAAATCATAGGCTAAAGAATAGCCAACACCGTCGCCGTTTTGGGCTGGGCGGCTGTGGCTGGACTGGTTTTTGCCCTGGTACTGAACAGCAAAAGCAAGACCATCAACCAGACCGAAGAAATCAGTATTGCGATAAGTCAGAACGCCGGTAGCACGGCTGGTCAGATAGTTATCGGTGTAAGCACCGCCCCAGGTTTCGCCGGAGAAGTACGGGGCCATATCTGTATAAGACTCAACGTCATAGACAACACCGTAGTTACGGCCATAGTCCAGAGAGCCTGCGTTAGCGACTTTCAAACCAGCAAATGCCAGACGGGTGTTACCCGCTGCTTGCTCGCCTTCAGCTTTGCTGGCATTAGTACGGTATTCCCATTGACCGTAACCAGTCAGATCGCTATTGACCTGAGTTTCGCCTTTAAAGCCAATCTGGCCGTAAGTAGCATCGCTGTTAGAGCTACCTTCACCAGTTGTGGTGAATACGTGGCGACCTACTGCTTTACCGTACAGATCAACTTTGTTGCCGTCTTTGTTATAGATTTCTGCAGCGTTTGCTGCACTGGCCGCCAGCAGAGCAGGGATAACCACTGCCAGAATATTGCGCTTCATCATTATTTATTACCCTCATTGGTTTTTATGAACACCTGCCACTGCCGCCAATATTTTCCGTCAATAAAAATTTACGGAACTATTGATGAGAGTTTGGTGTCTTTCTGTGTCTGAGAGGCATCTTTCCAAACATAAGATCGTTTCGCTAGCCGGAAAGTGCTACAAATGTCGTAAAGAGGTAACAAAAAGAAATATTGTGTAAGAAAATATGTATTTCAGGGAACTTTGTGAACCACCTCAAACTTCCACACTCACTGCTGATAAAACAAGCACATTCATTATTAATTATATGAATTACTTATACTTTATTAAGCTAACGGCTTTTCTTATCGCCCAAACCTCCTGGCGATGAATTTTCTTATATCTACATTTAGCCGTCCAGATAGCTGTGCTAAATTAAGCCAAATGTGCTAATTAACCGGTCGAAATATTTCGCAATAAGTCAAAGGAGTGATTTTGTGAAGAACCATTTCGTGGGTAAAAAAGCGCAAAGAAAAGTAATGTGGCCGCGCTTCGCTTAAGCGCTGTTAACGAAAATGAACAGGTGGGAAGTACGGTGAAAAAAAGCCAGCGTCACCGCTGGCTTTACTGTTTTTAGAATGTCGCGTTGCGCGGGGTTCGTGGGAACGGGATCACGTCACGTACGTTCTGTACGCCGGTGACGTAAGCAATCAGGCGTTCAAAACCCAGCCCGAAACCGGCGTGCGGAACGGTGCCGTAACGACGCAGATCGCGATACCACCAGTAATCTTCTTTATTAAGCCCCATCTCCGCCATACGCGCATCCAGCACGTCCAGACGCTCTTCACGCTGCGAACCACCGATAATTTCACCGATGCCCGGCGCCAGCACGTCCATTGCCGCCACGGTTTTACCGTCGTCGTTAAGGCGCATATAGAACGCTTTGATCTCTTTCGGATAGTTTTTCACTACCACCGGTGCTTTAAAGTGTTTCTCAGCGAGGTAACGTTCATGCTCAGAGGCCAAATCAACGCCCCAGTACACCGGGTTTTCGAACTTCTCGCCGCATTTTTCTAAAATAGCGACCGCATCGGTGTAATCCACCTGCGCGAAGTCGGCAGAGATAAAACGCTCCAGCCGGCCAATGGCATCTTTATCCACGCGCTCTGCGAAGAATTGCAGATCGTCCAGGCGCTCTTCCAGCACCGCTTTAAAGGCATATTTCAGCATCGCTTCGGCCAGGCGGGCGTTATCGTCGAGATTGGCAAAAGCCATTTCCGGCTCCAGCATCCAGAACTCTGCCAGATGGCGGCTGGTGTTGGAGTTTTCGGCGCGGAAGGTCGGGCCAAAGGTATAGACTTTCGACAGCGCACAGGCATAGGTTTCGGCGTTGAGCTGGCCGGAAACCGTCAGGAAAGCCTCTTTACCAAAGAAGTCTTTGTCGTAATCAACTTTGCCTTCCGCGGTGCGCGGCAGGTTTTCCATATCCAGCGTCGAGACGCGGAACATTTCGCCCGCGCCTTCGGTATCCGAGGCGGTGATCAGCGGCGAAGAGACCCAGAAGAAGCCCTGCTCATCAAAGAAACGGTGCAGCGCCTGCGCCAGCGTATGGCGTACGCGCGCCACCGCGCCAATCAGGTTGGTGCGCGGGCGCAGGTGCGCAACTTCACGCAGGTACTCGATGCTGTGACGTTTTGCCGCCATTGGGTAGGTATCAGGATCTTCAACCCAGCCGGTGACTTCAACAGAGGTGGCCTGAATCTCAAGGCTCTGGCCTTCGCCAGGCGATGCGACCACTTTACCGGTTACCACTACGGAGCAGCCGGTGGTCAGGCGCAGAACGTCCTGATTGTAATTGGGCAGAGAATTATTAATAACGGCCTGTACAGGATTAAAGCAGGAGCCGTCATAAACGGCGAGGAAGGAGATACCAGCTTTAGAATCTCGGCGGGTGCGCACCCATCCACGAACGGTGACTTCACTGTCAACGGCAACGCGGCTATGGAATACGTCGGCTACAGGCACAACGCTCATAATATTCTCTCTGTTAATAGTCGGAAAAAATAAATACTTGTCCGCCTGATAAGGCGGGATATCTATGTTACCTGGCGTTCGCCATCAGACAAGCAGAATTCGCAAGAACCCTTAATAAATTATTGGTAAAAAGAAGGGAGCCCGCAGGCTCCCGGTGATTAACTGGCTTTTTTGACCTGCGGAAGGTCAAAGGCTTCGCGTAGCGCGCGCACAAATGCTTTGTCGTGGCAGATGGTTTTTCCGGGACTATCGGATAATTTCGCTACCGGCTTTCCGTTACACTCAACCAGCTTGATAACGATATTCAGCGGCTTCACGCCGGGGATATCGCAGGTCAGGCGCGTGCCGATACCAAAGCCCAGCTTGACGCGATCGGCAAAGTGGCAGTAAAGATCCAGCGCCTTATCCAGATTGAGATTGTCAGAGAACACCAGCGTCCTGGTCAGGGGATCGATACCGAGTTTTTGATAGTGGGCAATCGCTTTTTCACCCCATTCCACCGGATCCCCCGAGTCATGACGCAAGCCCTGATAGCGCGTGGCAAACTCCGGGCCGAAGTCGCGCAGAAACGCATCCATGGTAATACAGTCGGTTAAGGCGATGCCTAACCGATCCGGATATTCATCGAGCCAGGCGGCGAGCGCCGCGCGCTGGCTGGTGGCCAAATCGGGACTTATCTGCTGGTGCGCCTGAAACCACTCATGGGCCTGGGTGCCTACCGGCGTCAGCGACAAACGGCGGGCCAGATCATAATTGCTGGTGCCGATAAACCACGACTCTTGCTGCAGTCGTTCAACGATTGCCTGCTGTACATCGCGGGAGAAACGGCGACGGGTACCAAAATCCATCAAACGGAAACCGGACATATCCACCTGCGCGGTGCGGGTAGCGAAATCCGCCAGTTTCGTTTCCAGATGCAGCAGAGCCTGTTCGACGCCCATCTGTGGCGAACGGCAGCGGTGTACCACTTCACTGATCACCGCCAGCAGCGGCACTTCCCACATGATCACTTCGCGCCACGGACCGGAGAGGCTGATATTCAGCTTACCGTTATCGTTGCTGACGGTGACCTGCCGCGGGTCGTAACGGAAATTACGCAGCCAGTTCAGGTAATCAGTTTGAAAGAAGGGGAGGCCAGACAGCCAATGAAACTCGTCATCTTGCAGACGCAACGACTGCATAGCATCGACGTGTTCGCGGATCGCATCGGCGTAAATACCGAGGAGATCGTCACCGCGACAGCGGAATTCGGCCGTGACGTGCACATCATAATAGTGATGGAACACCGCTTGCTGCATGTGCAGCTTGTAGGCATCGGTATCCAGCAGCGTTTGCAGACCAGAGAAAGCGAGTTGAGACATGGTGCGCAATAGCATCCTCTCACAGGAGCGTTTAGTACAATAAACAAAGCAGGTAGTCGCTGGAGTATACCTTGTTTACCCGGTTATTGAACCCCGATCACATCATAAGCCGCTTTTCGGGTCGATGGCATTTTGTGCCCCCTGTTATAAAAATGTAGCAGACAGAGCTTTTCTCTCTGAAAAGATAAAGATTCTGCGTGGCGCGTTTGCGGCAACCGGAATAGACTGGAGTCGTAACCAACAGAAGATGCTAAAGGTTTTTTATGACACAACAGCCACAAGCCAAATACCGCCACGATTACCGTGCGCCGGACTACCTGATTAGCGATATTGACTTGACCTTTGATCTTGACGCCGACAAAACCGTCGTCACCGCGCTGAGCACAGTGTCACGCCATAGCGCCTCTGCTGCGCCGTTGCGCCTGGACGGCGGCGAACTGACTCTGATCTCCCTGCACGTTAACGATCAACCCTGGACAAATTATAAAGAAGAGGGCTCACAGCTGGTCATTGATGGCTTGCCGGAGCGTTTTACGCTGCGCATTGTCAATGAGATAAGCCCGGCGGCGAATACCGCGCTGGAAGGCCTTTATCAGTCTGGCGAAGCGCTATGTACCCAATGTGAAGCGGAAGGTTTCCGTCATATTACCTGGTATCTTGACCGTCCCGACGTGCTGGCGCGTTTTACCACTAAGCTGATTGCTGATAAGACCCGCTATCCTTTCCTGCTCTCCAACGGTAACCGCGTTGCTCAGGGCGAACTGGAAAATGGCCGTCACTGGGTGCAGTGGCAGGATCCTTTCCCGAAACCTTGCTACCTGTTTGCGCTGGTCGCCGGGGATTTCGACGTGCTGCGTGATACCTTCACCACCCGCTCCGGGCGTGAAGTGGCGCTGGAGCTGTATGTCGATCGCGGTAACCTCGATCGTGCGCCATGGGCGATGACCTCGCTGAAAAACTCGATGAAATGGGACGAACAGCGTTTCGGCCTCGAGTACGATCTCGACATCTATATGATTGTCGCCGTCGACTTCTTTAATATGGGGGCGATGGAAAATAAAGGGTTAAACATTTTTAACTCGAAATACGTCCTCGCCCGCACCGATACCGCGACGGATAAAGACTACCTCGATATTGAGCGCGTGATTGGTCACGAATATTTCCATAACTGGACCGGTAACCGCGTCACCTGCCGCGACTGGTTCCAGCTCAGCCTGAAAGAAGGGTTGACGGTGTTCCGCGATCAGGAGTTCAGTTCTGACCTCGGTTCCCGCGCGGTAAACCGCATCAGTAACGTGCGCACCATGCGCGGCATGCAGTTTGCGGAAGACGCCAGCCCGATGGCGCACCCGATCCGCCCGGATAAAGTTATTGAGATGAATAACTTCTACACCTTAACGGTGTATGAAAAGGGCGCGGAAGTGATTCGCATGCTGCATACGTTGCTGGGCGAAGAGAATTTCCAGAAAGGGATGCAGCTCTACTTTGAGCGTCATGACGGCAGCGCGGCCACCTGCGATGATTTCGTGCAGGCGATGGAAGATGCCTCAAACGTCGATTTGTCGCAGTTCCGCCGCTGGTACAGCCAGGCCGGTACGCCGGTGGTGACGGTGCATGATGATTACAACCCGAACACTGAACAATATACCCTGACCATCAGCCAGCGCACGCCGCCGACTGCCGAGCAGCATGACAAACTGCCGCTGCACATTCCGTTCGATATCGAATTGTACGATAACGAAGGCAAAGTGATCCCGCTGCAAAAAGAGGGGCATCCGGTCCATCACGTGCTGAATGTCACTCAGGCCGAGCAGACCTTTATCTTTGATAACGTCTACTTCCAGCCGGTGCCGTCGCTGCTGCGTGAATTCTCTGCGCCGGTGAAGCTGGAATATAAATGGAGCGATCAGCAGCTGACGTTCCTGATGCGCCATGCCAGCAATGATTTCTCCCGCTGGGATGCGGCGCAAAGCCTGCTGGCGACGCACATTAAACTGAATGTCGCGCGCTCCCAGCAGGGCCAGGCATTGTCGCTGCCGCTACATGTCGCCGATGCGTTTCGCGCCATCTTGCTTGATGAGACGATTGATCCGGCGCTGGCGGCGGAGATCCTCACGCTGCCGTCGGCCAATGAGATTGCCGAGCTGTTTGAAACCATCGATCCCCTCGCTATTGCGTCCGTACGTGACGCGCTGACGCGTACGCTGGCGACCGAACTCGCCGATGAGTGCCTCGCGGTGTATAACGCCAATAAACTCGACAGCTATCGTGTAGAGCATGCGGATATCGGTAAGCGTTCCTTGCGCAACACCTGCCTGCGCTATCTGGCGTTTGGCGATGCGCAGCTGGCCGACAAGCTGGTAAGTCAGCAGTATCATCAAGCGGATAATATGACCGATGCGCTGGCGGCGCTTTCGGCGGCGGTTGCCGCACAGCTGCCGTGCCGGGATGCGCTGATGCAGGAATATGATGACAAATGGCATCATGACGGTCTGGTAATGGATAAATGGTTTATCCTGCAGGCCACTAGCCCGGCAGAAGATGTGCTGCAGACGGTGCGCGGCTTGCTGAACCATCGCTCCTTCACCCTGAGCAACCCGAACCGCATTCGTTCCCTGATTGGCGCGTTCGCCAGCAGCAATCCGGCGGCGTTCCATGCGCTGGACGGCAGCGGTTATCAGTTCCTGGCGGAAATGCTGACGGAGCTGAACAGCCGTAACCCGCAGGTAGCATCGCGCCTGATTGAGCCGCTGATCCGCCTGAAACGCTATGACGCAAAACGTCAGGAGATGATGCGCGCGGCGCTGGAGCAGTTGAAAGCGTTGCCGAACCTCTCCGGCGATCTGTACGAGAAAGTCAGCAAAGCGCTGGCGTAACACTAAACGGGCGCGTAATGCGCCCGTTTAGCACTATCAAGCGTGGCGAGTCTGGGCTAACGGCAGCGTTTCCGACTCGCCGCGCTTCATCACCCGGTTCAGTACTTCCTCTTCCAGTTCCGCCAGGCGCACAGAGCCCAGACGGCGCGGGCGGGGCAGATCGACGGTCAAATCCAGCCCGATTTTCCCTTCTTCTATTAACAGCACGCGATCGGCCATCGCTACCGCCTCGCTGACATCGTGCGTTACCAGCACCACGGTGAAGCCGTGCTGTTGCCATAGCTGGGTAATTAATACCTGCATCTCCAGCCGGGTGAGGGCATCCAGCGCGCCCAGCGGTTCATCAAGCAACAATAGCCCCGGCTGATGAACCAGCGCCCGCGCCAGCGCGACCCGCTGTTTTTGCCCACCGGACAATGCGGCGGGCCATTCATTGGCCCGCTGTTCTAGGCCAACTGCGCACAGCGCCGCAAGTGCCGCCTCCCGCCAACGGCCTTTTAGTCCTAAACCGACGTTATCGATCACCGATTTCCATGGCAGCAGGCGCGCATCCTGAAACATCATTCGTGTATCGTGCTGAATATTGGCCAGCGGGGTACTGCCTGCCAGCAACGCCCCGGCATTCGGCTTTTCCAGCCCGGCCAGCAGGCGCAGCAGGGTGCTTTTGCCTCCCCCGCTGCGGCCAACGACGGCAACAAACTGCCCGGCAGCAATATGCAGATCCAAATCGCTCAGTACGCTGTTCTCGCCATAGCGCTTGCTGACACTATTTAAAACCAGCGGGATCCCCTGATTAAGTCGTGCAGTGTTCATGCGCTTGCCTCCTTTTGATGATAAGCCGGATGCCAGCGCAGCCACAGCCGCTCCAGCAGTTGCGCGCTGATATCGGCCAGTTTACCGAGCAGGGCATAGAGAATGATGGCTACCACTACCACATCGGTTTGCAGGAATTCACGCGCATTCATCGCCAGGTAGCCAATGCCGGCGTTTGCCGAAATAGTTTCCGCCACAATCAGCGTTAGCCA
The DNA here is from genome assembly GCF_000814905.1 of Enterobacter sp. Bisph1. Lineage (GTDB taxonomy): Bacteria > Pseudomonadota > Gammaproteobacteria > Enterobacterales > Enterobacteriaceae > Kosakonia. The sequence continues at coordinate 53,354 of NZ_JXAG01000034.1, read as the reverse complement.
CATCAGGCCGAGGGCGAAGCGCACGCCGACCATAATTGACGGCAGTGCGCCGGGCAGGATCACATGGGCAAACAGTGCAAACCCGGATAAACCATAGCTGCGCGCCATCTCCAGCAACCCACGATCGATATTACGAATACCGTGCCAAGTATTGATATAAATCGGAAACAGGGTACCCAGCGCCACGAGGAATATTTTTGCGCTCTCATCAATACCAAACCACAGAATCACCAACGGAATTAGCGCCAGATGAGGAATGTTGCGCAGCATTTGAATCGACGTATCCAGCAGCCGCTCTCCCCAGCGCGACAGGCCGCTAATCAGCCCGAGCGTCAGGCCAATCGTGCCGCCGATGGAAAAACCAATCGCCGCGCGCCAGGAGCTGATCGCCAGATGCTGCCATAATTCACCGCTGGCGCTCAGGGTCCAGAAGGCTTTTACCACCCCTTCGGGGGAGGGAAGAATACGTGTTGACAATAACCCGGTTGCCGAGGCGATTTGCCACACCACCACGATCGCCGCCGGCAGCAGCCAGGGCGCAATGCGCTGGAGCCATTTTTTTTCTGCAGCCATCGTAACCTCAGCTTTGCGCCACTTTACGCGGGATAAACTCGTTGGCAACCGTTTCGCCCTGCTGCTGCAACGGTTGCGGCTGCGGGATTTGCGGGATAGCGACATCGAGATGAGGAAACAGCAGTTCACCAACCCGGTACGCCTCTTCCAGATGCGGATAACCGGAAAGAATAAAACTGTCGATACCGAGGGCGGCATACTCATTAATACGCGCCGCGACCGTTGGGCCATCGCCCACCAGGGCGGTTCCCGCGCCGCCGCGCACCAGGCCAACGCCCGCCCACAGGTTGGGGCTGATCTCCAGCTTATCGCGCTTGCCGCCGTGCAGCGCCGCCATGCGCTGCTGCCCCACGGAATCCTGACGAGAGAAGGCCGCCTGGGCTTTGGCGATGGTGTCGTCATCGAGATGGGATATCAGGTTGTCCGCTGCCTGCCAGGCTTCGGCATTGGTTTCCCGCACAATCACATGCAGGCGAATTCCGAAACGCACTTTACGCCCGTGCGCGGCAGCTTTAGCGCGAACCTGCGCGATCTTCTCTTTGACCTCATTGGGCGGCTCGCCCCAGGTGAGATAGAGATCGACCTGCTCTGCGGCAAGATCTTGCGCCACATCGGACGAACCACCGAAATAGAGCGGCGGTCGCGGTTGTTGTACCGGCGGGAAAAAGAGTTTCGCCCCGCGGACATGAATATGCTTGCCCGCAAAATCGACTGTCTCCCCCTCCAGCAGACGACGCCAGACGTGGGTGAACTCCGATGAAGCTTCGTAGCGGGCAGTATGATCGAGGAATACGCCGTCACCGGCTAATTCTTGTGGATCGCTGCCGGTCACCAGGTTAAACAGCGCCCGTCCGTTAGAGAGTCTGTCCAGCGTGGCGGCCTGGCGGGCAGCCACCGTTGGTGAGGTGACGCTGGGGCGCAGGGCGACGAGGAACTTCAGCCGCTGTGTGACGGGAATAAGCGATGCGGCGACCAGCCATGCATCTTCGCAAGAGCGCCCGGTCGGGATCAGCACGCCGCTAAATCCCAAACGATCTGCGGCCTGAGCGATTTGCTGCAAATAGGCATGATCGACCGGACGCGATCCGTGATCGGTGCCTAAGTAGTGTCCATCGCCGTGGGTCGGTAAAAACCAGAACAGATTCAGGCTCATGATTTCGCTCCTTGTGGGGTCGGTTGCCAGATACGGCTGCGGATATCGACTTTTTTCGGTAATAAACGGTTCTCATAAAAGAGATCGGCGGTTTGCTGTTGCAATGCGGCTATGGCGTCATCCACCGGGGAAATTTTGGTCGGCGGTCGGTGATCGAAATAGGTGGCAATCACCGGCTGCGGCAGCCCGAGAGTTTTGGCAAACAGCGCGACGCTCTCGTCTCGCTGGCTCAGGGTGAGCGCATCGGCTTCGCTAAAAGTATTTAATACACCCTGAATAAAGGTGCCGTGCTGTTCGGCATAGGTGCGCGAGGCGAGATAAAAAGAGCCGGTCTGTTTCAGGCTGCTACCGTCTTTTAACACTCGCACACCGCCTTGCAGCAGGGCCGCCGAGTAGTAGGGATCCCAAATCGCCCACGCATCCACATTGCCTTGCTGGAAAGCCGCCCGTGCATCGGCGGGAGTCAGGAAAACGGGTTGAATATCGTTGAATGTTAGTCCGGCCTGTTGCAGCGCACGCAGCAGTAAATTGTGGGAACTGGAACCTTTCTGGAAAGCGACTTTATGTCCTTTCAGATCGGCCACGGTTTTGATCGGGCTACTCTCAGCAACAAGAATGACTTCCGCTTTTGGCTTCGGAGGCTCAACGCCCACATACAGCAGATCCGCGCCTGCGGCCTGGGCGAAAATCGGCGGAATATCGCCGGTGCTGGCAAGATCGATACTGCCAATATTCAGCGCTTCAAGCATTTGCGGACCGGCGGGAAATTCCGTCCAGCTAATTTTGGTGTTCGGGTAGCGTTTCTCCAGCAGCTGATGGGTTTTCGCCAGCACCATACTAACGCTGCCTTTTTGGTAGCCAATGCGTAAACTCTCCGCTGCCGGTTCGGCGGCGTGACTCCAGGCAGAAAGGGTTAATAAACCTGCTAATGCCAATCGGTGTGCAGGGTAGCGAAAGAGATTAAACATGCACGACTCCTTGCGGCTGTTGAAACACGGGAGCCTGGATATCCCGGCGATGCAGGGCCTGCCAGAACGTTTCCAGCGCGCTATCGAGCCGCGTTTGCAGATGGGGCGTAAGGTTGGGTTTATGCTGGTAATCCAGCACCTGGCCGTCATCGGCGAAGACGCCGTGCAGGATCTCTTGTGCTTTCAACGCGCTGAGTACCGGCTTTAAGGCATAATCGACCGCCAGCATATGCGCCACGGTTCCGCCGGTTGCCAGCGGCAGCACCACTTTCCCCGCCAGCGCGCGTTCGGGCAGCAGGTCAAGCAGGGTTTTCAGCGCGCCGGAGTAAGCGGCTTTATAAATCGGCGTGGCGACAATCAGCCCATCCGCCTCGCGAAGCTGGTCAGTAAAGGTTTGCAGCGCCGGGCTGTCAAAGCGGGCATAGATAAGATCTTCCGGGGCAAAATTGTGCAAATGCCAGTGACAGACCTCGATATCCTGCGCTTGTAAGCGTTCGCGGGCATATTCCAGCAACGCGCTGGAGCGGGAGGGAAAGCGCGGGCTTCCGGCCAGGGTAACAACTCTCATAATCGCTCCTTATAACCAATTGTTTGCGTTTAGATAACATCTATAACAATTTCACGCAGTGTGGCAGAGTCGATTTATTCCGCTAAATGATTTATTCGCGCAAAATTTGCCGAAATTTGTATAAAGCAGGAGAAAGAAGGAAAACGATTGCGTCGATCGCGCTTTTTTTGCCGCAGGTCAATTCCCTTTCGCAGACGAATGAAAGATAATACGCCCCCGGTTTGCAACCGGGAATCCAGGAGAGTTCATGTACTACCCCTTCGTTCGTAAAGCCCTTTTCCAGCTCGATCCTGAGCGCGCTCATGAATTTACGTTCCAGCAACTGCGCCGTATTACCGGCACCTCGTTTCAGGCTCTGGTGCGTCAGCGCGTCCCGGAAAAACCCGTCAAATGCATGGGACTGACCTTTAAAAACCCGTTGGGCTTAGCGGCCGGGCTGGATAAAAACGGTGAGTGTATTGATGCGTTCGGTGCGATGGGGTTTGGCGCCATCGAGATCGGTACCGTTACGCCACGCCCGCAGCCGGGCAATGACAAGCCGCGGATCTTTCGTCTTGTCGATGCCGAAGGGCTGATCAACCGCATGGGCTTTAATAATCTCGGCGTTGATAACCTGGTTGAGAACGTTAAAAAATCCCACTTCGACGGTGTGCTGGGTATTAATATTGGCAAAAACAAAGATACGCCCGTTGAGCAAGGTAAAGATGACTACCTGATTTGCATGGAAAAAATCTATGCCTACGCCGGTTATATCGCCATCAATATCTCTTCGCCCAATACGCCCGGTCTGCGCTCGCTGCAATATGGCGAAGCGCTGGACGATCTTCTAACGGCAATTAAGAATAAACAGCAAGCTTTACAAACTTTACATCATAAATATGTGCCGGTTGCGGTGAAGATCGCCCCGGATCTTTCTGAGGAAGAATTGATCCAAGTAGCAGACAGTTTAGTACGTCATAATATCGATGGCGTTATTGCCACAAATACCACCCTTGATCGCTCGTTGGTGCAGGGAATGAAACATTGCGATGAAACCGGTGGCTTAAGCGGACGCCCGCTGCAATTAAAGAGTACCGAAATTATCCGAAGGCTGTCGCAAGAATTAAACGGACGCTTGCCGATTATTGGCGTGGGCGGTATCGACTCGGTGATAGCGGCTCGCGAGAAGATGGCTGCCGGTGCGTCGCTGGTGCAAATTTATTCGGGTTTTATTTTTAAAGGCCCACCGCTGATTAAAGAAATCATTACCCATATCTAATCTTTTACCCCATCTTGTGTAACCAGGGCTTTATTTCCCGCCCTGGTTGTTTTATATTCCACGACTGTTGCTAATTTATACATTTTAGTCTTTTATTATTTAGGTAATAAACGAAGCGGTAAACAGGATGAAAAAACAACAGGATGTTTAGGGGTAGGGGAGAGGAAAATGCGAATTAAACCTGACGATAATTGGCGCTGGTATTTTGATGAAGAGCACGATCGTATGATGCTCGACCTTGCCAATGGCATGTTATTTCGCTCCCGTTTCGCCCGTAAAATGCTGACCCCGGACGCCTTTTCGCCGTCTGGTTTCTGCGTGGATGATGCGGCGCTCTTTTTCTCCTTCGAAGAAAAATGCCGCAATATACCGCTGTCAAACGAACAGCGCGCTGAACTGGTGCTCAATGCGCTGGTGGCGATTCGCTTCCTCAAACCGCAAATGCCAAAAAGCTGGCACTTTCTGACGCATAAAGCGTTGTGGTTCCCCCAGACGGGCGAAGGCGCATGCGTCTGGCTAAGCGACACGCAGGAGTGCGTCAACTTGCTGGTGGTGGAACCGGGTGATAACGCGTCGCTGTGCCTGCTGGCTCAGCCCGGCGTGGTGATTGCCGGGCGCACGATGCAGCTGGGTGACGCGATTAAGATTATGAACGATCGCCTCAAACCGCAATTTCACGCCGCCGAAATGCACCTCGAGCAGGCGGTTTAAGCCTCCAGCCGCAGCGCTGTTTTTGGAATACAGCTACAGCAAAGAACGGACCCTTCCTCTGCAATAGCGGATTGCTTCAGCGCCGTCACTTCTCCCGCCACTAAACGAATCCGGCAGCAGCCACAAATGCCCGCGCGGCATGAGTAGGGCACGCGAATACCCTGATTCTCCAGCTGCTCCAGCAACACTTGTTGGTTATTACCAAGAAAGGTCTGCCCCTGCCAGGTAATCTCGACGGTGCCGGCGGGTTGTTCCGGTTGTGCAAGGGGTTCTTCAACGTGACCCGCGCCGTAAGCTTTCGCCGGTGCCGTTGCCAGAATAGCCACTTCGTCGCCGACGCGAATCACGCCGCTATTACGGGCAATCAGATTTTGGCCGAAATCGACATCGCCATTATCCTTGGCGGTACGAAAACGTTGCAAGGTAGCGAGCGGCTCGCCGGCAGGGTGTTTTTGCCCGCGCTCCGGGCTCACCGTGGTGAAGATGCAGCGGCTGCAGGGTTTAACCACGTCAAAAACCACTTCACCAATGCGGATCACTTTCCAGCCGTCTTCTTCCCACGGCTGCGCACCTGTGACCACCAGGTTCGGACGAAACTGCTCCATCTTCACGCTGGCCGGACAGCGGTTTTGGAGATCACGCAGCGAGGCTTCATTCGTCAGCAAATAGGGGAAGCCGTCGGCAAAGGAGAGCGGCACGGCATCAAAGCGTTTAACCCGGCGGGTTAGCTCTGGCCCAACCCAGCGCAGCTGTACCTCACGGGCAAAAAAACCGCTTAGCCAGGTGTTAATCGCTGCGGGGGCGATAAGGGCGGTAAAATGGTTGCCCCATACTTCCGTCGGTGCCGCATCCGTTGAAAAATCCGTAAAGCGGATCACCGCGCTGCTGCCGTCCGGCGCGGTCAGATGCAGACCATCGGTCAAAGGCGAGGGCGTAAAGCGCACCATCTGCGGATACTGGCGCGCGGTAATAAAGGTGCCATCGGGTTGGGTGATCATAAAAACCCGATCGAAAGCGAAGCCGCTGATATCAGCAAACCCATGGGTCAGACCGATTGCGCGCATTGATTTGACCGGATGAATAAAAAGACGTGAAAGCGTTGGCACGTCTTCCCCCTGTAAGATGAAAATTAGCCTTCAACTTTATGACATGCTCGCCAGATTAGCTATAATGCGCCTCAATTTTCGTAAAGTGTAAGTGACATGATGATTTCTCTGTTTGCCAGTACGGCCCGTGGGCTGGAAGAGCTGTTAAAAACTGAACTGGAAAAACTCGGTGCCGTTGAGTGCCGGGTAGTTCAGGGTGGTGTCCATTTTGAAGGGGACACGCGGCTCCTCTACCAAAGCCTGATGTGGAGTCGTCTGGCTTCGCGCATTATGCTGCCGCTCGGGGAGTGCAAGGTTTACAGCGATCTTGATCTCTATCTGGGCGTGCAGGCGATCAACTGGACAGAGATATTCAATCCTGACGCGACCTTCGCCGTCCATTTTAGCGGCCTGAACGATGAGATCCGCAACAGCCAGTACGGCGCGTTGAAGGTCAAAGATGCAATCGTTGACAGCTTTACCCGCAAAAATCTGCCGCGTCCCAATGTTGAACGCGAGTTGCCCGATCTGCGTATCAACGTCTGGCTGAACCAGGAAACCGCTAATATCTCTTTGGATTTAAGCGGCGAAGGTTTGCATCTGCGCGGTTACCGCGATCGTGCCGGTATGGCGCCGATCAAAGAGAATCTGGCGGCGGCGATTGTGATGCGTTCCGGCTGGCAGCAAGGCACGCCCTTGCTGGACCCAATGTGTGGTTCCGGCACGCTGCTGATTGAAGCGGCGATGGCGGCAACGGATCGTGCACCGGGCCTGCACCGTACCCACTGGGGTTTTGGTGGCTGGGCACAGCACGATGAAGCGGTATGGAGTGAGGTGAAAGCCGACGCGCAAACCCGCGCCCGCAAAGGGCTGGCTGATTATCCTTCCCGTTTCTACGGTTCCGACAGCGATGCGCGCGTGATTGAGATTGCGCGTAAAAACGCCCGCCGCGCCGGGATTGGCGAGCTGATAACGTTCGAGGTGAAAGATGTTGCTCAACTGAGCAATCCGCTGCCAAAAGGTCCGTACGGCACGGTAATCAGTAACCCGCCTTATGGCGAACGTCTGGAGAGTGAACCGGCGCTGATCGCCCTGCACAGCCTGCTGGGTCGTCTGCTGAAAGCCCAGTTCGGCGGCTGGACGCTGTCGCTGTTTAGCGCCTCTGTCGATCTGCTGAATTGCCTGCAACTGCGCGCCGAGCGCCAGTTCAAAGCGAAGAATGGCCCGCTGGATTGTGTGCAGAAAAACTACCATCTGGCGGAAAATACCGGCGAGGCGAAAGCGCCAGCCATGGCGGAAGATTACGCGAACCGCCTGCGCAAGAATGTTAAAAAGCTGGAAAAATGGGCGCGTCAGGAAGGCATCGAGTGCTATCGCCTGTATGATGCGGATCTGCCGGATTACAACGTGGCGGTTGACCGTTATGCCGACTGGGTGGTGGTGCAGGAGTATGCCGCACCGAAAACCATCGATGCGCAAAAAGCGCGCCAGCGTCTGTTCGATATTATTGCCGCGACGATTCATGTACTCGGCATTGCGCCTAATAAGCTGGTGCTGAAAACCCGTGAACGGCAGAAAGGGAATAACCAGTATCAGAAGATGAACGAGAAGGGCGACTTTATGGAAGTGAGCGAATATAACGCTCGTCTGTGGGTTAACCTGACGGATTATCTTGATACCGGTCTGTTCCTCGATCACCGTATCGCTCGCCGTATGCTCGGCCAAATGAGTAAAGGCAAAGATTTCCTCAACCTCTTTTCTTATACCGGCAGCGCCAGCGTGCATGCCGGGCTGGGCGGCGCGCGCTCGACGACCACCATTGATATGTCGCGCACCTATCTGGAGTGGGCGGAGCGCAACCTGCGCCTGAATGGTTTGAGCGGGCGTGCGCATCGTTTGATCCAGGCGGATTGCCTTGGGTGGCTGCGTGAAACCGATGAGCAGTTCGACTTAATTTTTATCGATCCGCCAACCTTCTCCAACTCCAAGCGTATGGAAGACTCGTTCGATGTGCAGCGCGACCATATGCGGCTGATGGAAGATCTCAAACGTCTGCTGCGTAAAGGCGGCACGATTATGTTTTCCAATAACAAACGCGGTTTCCGTATGGATCTCGACGGGTTGGCGAAGCTGGGACTTCAGGCACAAGAAATTACCCAAAAAACGCAGTCGCAGGATTTTGCCCGCAACCGTCAGATCCACAACTGCTGGCTGATTACCGCAGCCTGAAAGGATAAATAAATGTCATTAATCAGTATGCATGGCGCGTGGCTGTCGTACAGCGACGCGCCCCTTCTTGATAATGCCGAGCTGCATATCGAAGAAAACGAACGCGTGTGTCTTGTCGGGCGTAACGGCGCGGGTAAATCAACGCTGATGAAGATCCTCAACCGGGAAGTGAGCCTGGATGATGGTCGCATCGTTTATGAACAAGATTTGGTGGTGGCGCGTCTGCAACAGGATCCGCCGCGGGATGTGACCGGCAGCGTGTACGATTTTGTCGCGGAAGGCATTGAAGAGCAGGCGGAATATCTCAAGCGCTACCACGATGTTTCCCATCTGGTGATGAGCGATCCGAGCGATAAAAACCTTGCCGAACTGGCTCGCGTGCAGGAGATGCTCGATCACCACGGATTGTGGCAGCTGGAAAACCGTATCAACGAAGTGCTGGCGCAGCTTGGGCTGACGGCGGATATGTCGCTGTCTGCACTTTCCGGCGGCTGGCTGCGTAAAGCGGCGCTCGGGCGTGCGCTGGTCAGCGGCCCGCGCGTGCTGCTGCTCGACGAACCGACTAACCACCTTGATATTGAAACCATCGACTGGCTGGAAGGATTCCTGAAATCCTTCGGCGGCACCATTATCTTTATCTCGCACGATCGTTCGTTTATTCGCAATATGGCGACGCGCATCGTTGACCTCGATCGCGGCAAACTGGTCTCTTATCCGGGCAATTACGATCAGTACCTGCTGGAGAAAGAAGAAGCGCTGCGCGTTGAAGATCTGCAAAATGCCGAGTTCGATCGCAAACTGGCGCAGGAAGAAGTGTGGATCCGTCAGGGCATTAAAGCACGTCGTACCCGTAACGAAGGCCGTGTGCGTGCGCTAAAAGCAATGCGTCGCGAACGCAGCGAGCGCCGCGAAGTGATGGGCAGCGCGAAAATGCAGGTGGAAGAAGCGTCACGCTCCGGCAAAATCGTCTTCGAAATGGAGAACGTTAACTACGCCGTCGATGGCAAAGTGCTGGTCCGCGACTTCTCCTCGCAGGTACAGCGCAGCGACAAAATTGCCCTGATTGGCCCCAACGGCTGCGGCAAAACCACGCTGCTGAAGCTGATGCTCGATCAACTGAAGGCCGATAGCGGGCGTGTCCACGTCGGCACCAAACTGGAAGTGGCCTATTTCGATCAGCACCGTGCCGAGCTGGATCCGGACAAAACCGTGATGGACAACCTGGCGGAAGGCAAGCAGGAAGTGATGGTCAACGGCAAGCCGCGCCATATTCTCGGTTATTTACAGGACTTCTTATTCCATCCGAAACGGGCGATGACGCCGGTGCGTGCGCTCTCGGGCGGGGAACGTAACCGACTGTTGCTGGCGCGTTTGTTCCTGAAACCCAGCAACCTGCTGATTCTCGATGAGCCGACCAACGATCTGGATGTTGAAACCCTCGAACTGCTGGAAGAGCTTATCGATAGCTATCAAGGCACCGTTCTGCTAGTGAGCCACGACCGTCAGTTTGTGGATAATACGGTGACCGAATGCTGGATCTTTGAAGGCGAAGGCCGCATTGGGCAATACGTTGGCGGCTATCACGATGCCCGCGGGCAACAGGCGGCATCAACACTGCATAAGCAGGAAGCGGCTAAAAAAAGTGTAGAAGTTCCCGCTGCCAAAGCAGACACTGTCAAACGCGGTAGTAGCAAACTAAGCTATAACCTGCAACGCGAGCTGGAACAGCTACCGCAAAAGCTGGAACAGCTGGAGGCTCAGCTGGAAAATCTGCAGGCGCAGGTTGCCGACGCCAGTTTCTTTAGCCAGCCGCACGATCATACGCAGAAAGTCTTAGCCGATATGGCTTCGGCGGAGCAGGCGCTTGAAGAAGCATTTGAACGCTGGGAGTATCTGGAGGCCATGAAAAGCGGCGCATAAAGGGAGTCTGTATGTGTGAACACCACCACACCACTCGCCACATTCTTTGTTCGCAATGTGACATGCTGGTGGCGTTACCGCCGCTGCAACATGGACATAAAGCGGTCTGTCCACGCTGTGGGACAACCTTGACGACCCAGTGGGACGCGCCCCGGCAGCGTCCCACTGCTTATGCTATTGTCGCGTTGTTTATGCTGCTGCTCTCCAACCTCTTTCCCTTTGTCAATATGCAAGTGGCGGGGGTTGTCAGTGAAGTGACACTGCTGGAAATTCCCGGCGTCCTGTTTTCAGAAAATTACGCCAGCCTCGGTACCTTCTTTCTGCTGTTCGTGCAGTTGGTGCCCGCATTTTGTCTGGTGACGATCCTGCTGCTGGTTAACCGTGTACCGATGGATTTTCGCCTGAAGGTCGGTCTGGCTCGTATCTTTTTTAAGTTGAAAAGCTGGGGCATGGCGGAAATTTTCCTCGCCGGCGTGCTGGTGAGTTTTGTCAAACTAATGGCCTACGGCGACATTGGCATTGGCAGCAGTTTTATTCCCTGGTGCCTGTTCTGCCTGTTACAGCTGCGCGCGTTTCAGTGCGTTGACCGTCACTGGCTATGGGATGACATCGCACCCGCACCGCAAGTGACGCGAAATTTACACGTCGGTGTGCCAGGCATTCGTCAGGGGCTGCGCTCCTGCGCATGTTGTACGGCGATAGTCGACAACGAACAGCTGATTTGCCCGCGCTGCACTACCCGCGGACACGCCCGTCGTCGCCACAGTATTCAGTGGACGCTTGCGCTACTGACGACCGCTATCATGCTCTATTTCCCGGCCAATATTTTGCCGATCATGGTAACGGATCTGCTGGGCGATCGTATGCCGTCGACCATTATCGCCGGGGTAATTCTGTTATGGAGCGAAGGCTCTTATCCGGTCGCGCTGGTGATTTTTATCGCCAGTATTATGGTGCCGACGTTAAAAATGATCGGTATCGCCTGGCTCTGTCTCGATGCCAAAGGGCACGGTAAGCGCGACAGTGAGCGCATGCATTTTATTTATGAAGTGGTGGAATTTGTTGGGCGCTGGTCAATGATTGACGTTTTTGTCATTGCCGTTCTGTCGGCGCTGGTTCGCATGGGCGGACTGATGAATATTTATCCGGCGATGGGTGCGCTAATGTTTGCGCTGGTCGTTATTATCACGATGTTTGCGGCAATGACTTTCGATCCGCGCCTTAATTGGGATCGTGAGCCGTTAACGCGCCATGAGGAGCCGTTGAAACATGGAGAATAAAAGTGGGGAAGCCAGGGTGCAAAAGGTGAGAAATTGGTCGCCGGTGTGGATTTTCCCGATTGTCACGGCGCTGATTGGTGCCTGGGTGCTGTTCTATCACTACAGCCATCAAGGCCCGGTAGTTACCCTGATCACCAATAATGCAGAAGGCATTATTGGCGGGAAAACAACCATTAAAAGCCGTAGCGTCGATGTCGGCGTGGTTGAGAGAACGACGCTCACCGACGATCTCAATCACGTTGAGATAACCGCACGGCTGAATTCGGGCATGGAAAAACTCCTGCACGGCGACTCGGCTTTCTGGGTGGTTAAACCGCAGGTCGGGCGGGAAGGGATTAGCGGGCTGGGTACGCTGCTTTCAGGGGCGTATATCGAGCTTCAGCCCGGCGCGAAAGGCAGTGCGCCGGAACAGTATACGTTGCTGGAATCACCGCCGCTGGCACCGCCGGATGCAAAAGGGATTCGCCTGATCCTCGATAGCAATAAAGCGGGACAGTTGACCGCCGGCGACCCGGTATTATTCCGTGGTTATCGCGTGGGTTCGGTGGAGACCAGCACCTTTGATACGCAAAAGCGCACCATGAGCTATCAGCTGTTTATCAACGCACCAAACGATCGACTGGTTACCAGCAATGTGCGTTTCTGGAAAGACAGCGGCATCGCGGTCGATCTGACGTCCGCCGGGATGCGGGTTGAGATGGGATCGTTGACGACGCTGTTTGGCGGCGGTGTCAGTTTTGATGTGCCGGAAGGACTGGAACTCGGTCAGCCGGTCGCGGAAAAAACGGCGTTTAAACTGTATGACGATCAGCGCAGCATCCAGGATTCCCTCTATACCGACCACATTGATTATCTGCTGTTCTTTAAAGATTCCATTCGTGGCTTGCAGCCTGGCGCGCCGGTAGAGTTTCGCGGCATTCGCCTGGGTACGGTCAGCAAGGTACCGTTCTTTACTAAAAGCATGCAGCAATCCTTGAATGATGATTACCGTATTCCGATCCTGATCCGCATTGAACCGCAACGTATTGCCAATCAGTTTGGTGAAGATCCGAATATGCCCGAGCATCTTAAAGAACTGCTGAAGCGCGGCCTGCGGGCTTCGCTGAAAACGGGAAATATCGTCACCGGCGCGCTGTATGTCGATTTGGACTTCTATAACAATGCGCCGCCTGTGGGAAATATGCATGAATATGCCGGTTATCCGATTATCCCGACGATGAGCGGTGGGCTGGCGCAGATCCAGCAGCGTCTGATGGATACGCTGGATAAGATCAACAACTTGCCGTTGAATCCAATGATCCAGCAGGCAACAACAACGCTGTCTGAAAGCCAGAAAACGCTGAAACGCCTGCAAACGACGCTGGATAATCTCAACAAATTAACCGCCAGCCAGTCGATGCAGCAGCTGCCTGCAGATATGCAAAGCACGTTACGCGAGCTTAATCGCAGTATGCAGGGCTTCCAGCCGGGATCGGCGGCGTATAACAAAATGGTGACGGATATGCAGCGACTCGATCAGGTTTTACGCGAACTGCAACCGGTGCTGAAAACCCTTAACGATAAGAGCAATGCGCTGGTGTTTGAAGCGAAAAGGAAAGACGATCCGCAGCCGAAGAGGGCGAAACAATGAAGAAAAGCGCATTAGTCGGTCTGGCGTTGCTGCTGGCAGGCTGCGGTAGCGGCGGTGACAATAAAAGCTACTATCAGCTCCCTTCACCCACTCAGTTCAAAGGGGAAACGGTGGCGGGGCAGAATCAGGGCGGCCGCCAGTTATGGGTGGAGCAGGTTTCGGTACCGGATTTCCTCGCAGGCACCGGCGTGGTGTATCAAACCAGCGATGTGCAGTATGTTATCGCCACCAACAATCTGTGGGCCAGTCCGCTCGATCAGCAACTGCGCAATACGCTGGTGGCGGGTCTGAGCAATCAACTGCCCGGCTGGGTTGTGGCTTCTCAGCCGCTGGGCAGTGAACAAGATACGCTCAATGTTACGGTGACGGGCTTTCATGGCCGTTACGATGGCAGCGTCATTATCAGCGGCGAATGGTTGCTCAAGCACCAGGGTCAGTTGATCAAGCGGCCGTTCCATATTGAGCTAAAACAGGAACAAGATGGCTATGACGAGATGGTGAAAATGTTAGCGCAGGGCTGGCAGCAAGAAGCCAGGCAGATTGCGACTGAGATTAATCGTCTGCCATAAGAAAATAGAACGATAACAACAGCCGCTATACGCAGACGCGATAGCGGTTTTTTTTATCTTATCCCTCAGATCATTAGTTGTGCCGGCTCACATTTTTTGTACAAATGAACTTTTGCGTAGCTCACATTTATGACACTGGCGTGAATTTTGCGCATTGACGACGCAGTCTATTCAAGGTATTCCTGACCTGTGGTTGAGCACTTAGTGACCACTGTTTTCTTTTCCACCAGATCAAAGAATGAGGGAAACGAGGCATGAAGAGACAAAAACGCGATCGCCTGGAACGGGCACATCAACGTGGTTATCAGGCTGGTATTACCGGGCGTCCGAAGGAAATGTGTCCCTACCAAACCCTGAATCAAAAGTCCGAGTGGCTGGGAGGCTGGCGGCAAGCCATGGAGGACAGGGCAGTCATTGCCTGATTCTGTCTCTTTAAAAAAGAAACCTCCGCACTGCGGAGGTTTCGCCTTTATAGGGGTATAAACCCGTATTAGAAAGTAGAGGTGTCCTGGAACAGGCCCACTTTCAGGTCAGCGGCGGTATAGATAACGCGGCCATCGACCAGTACTTCGCCATCCGCCAGGCCCATGATTAAACGACGGTTCACAATGCGTTTAAAATGAATACGGTAAGTGACGGTTTTTGCCGTCGGCAGTACCTGCCCGGTAAATTTCACTTCGCCAACGCCCAGCGCGCGGCCTTTGCCTTCACCGCCGAGCCAGCCCAGATAGAAACCGACCAGCTGCCACATGGCGTCCAGACCGAGGCAGCCTGGCATCACCGGATCGCCGATGAAATGACAGCCAAAGAACCACAGGTCCGGATTGATATCCAGCTCAGCTTCAACATAGCCTTTATCAAAGTTACCGCCGGTTTCGGTCATTTTGACCACACGGTCCATCATCAGCATGTTCGGTGCCGGTAATTGCGGGCCCTTCGCGCCAAACAATTCACCACGACCAGAGGCAAGAAGATCTTCTTTTGTATAGGATTCGCGTTTATCTACCATGTTCTCAGTAAGCCTTATTTGTAGTTTCGGACGCAGGATAGCTAACACGTGTAAGCTGAACAAGTCCGATCAGTTTCGGATAAACCAGCTTAACCAGCGAAGCGGCCATGGGAAACGATGGCGCGCCTCCTGCTGCATCACCTGCGCGATGCGTTCCTGAATGATTTGCTTCAGGTTATTTTGCCCCTCAGCGTCCCAGGGCAAGCCTGTTAATAAGGGTAGCGCATCCGCCATATCATCTACCGCCCAGATGAAAAATTGCTGTGCGCTGATGGCGTCCAGCAGCTCCTGATGCAAACAGAGATGACGCACATTCGCTGCGGGGATGATAACGCCCTGCTTCCCGGTAAGCTCACGCTGCTGACAGATGGCGAAGAAGCCTTCAATCTTTTCGTTAAGCCCGCCGACCGGTTGCGAGCGACCAAACTGGTCGACAGAGCCGGTGATAGCAATGCTCTGATTAATTGGCACTTCAGACAGGGCGCTGATCAGCGCGCAGAGTTCGGCCATTGATGCGCTGTCGCCATCCACTTCGCTATAGGATTGTTCGAAAGTCAGCGAGGCGGAGAAAGGCAGCTGCTGTTCTAGTTCCAGCTCGGCCATCAGGAACGCCTGCATGATCATCATGCCTTTGGCGTGGATATTGCCGCCCAGCTCTGCTTTGCGCTCTATATCATGGAACTCGCCATCGCCGACGTGCACAACACAGCTGATGCGCGAGGGTTCGCCATAGGCGCGCGGATGGCCCGGAAATTCAACTACCGACAGGGCGTTAATCTGGCCGATCTGTTCCCCTTCGGTTTCAATCAGGATTTGATCGAGCAGGATCTCGTCCTGCATGCGTTCGGCCAGGAAGCCTTCGCGCCATTCGCGCTGGGCAAGCATCGTCTGCAGTTCTTCGGCGCTAAAGGTTTCTTCGCTCGACATCGCCGCGACTTCACGCAGTTGCCGGGTTAACCATAAAGGGCAAAGGGGGAGCGTTTCGCGGTCGCCGGTATAGCGCACGGCTTCGCGAATCAGCGTGGACCAGGCGTCAGCCGCAGGAATGGGCAGCTGTGCCGCATCGGCGGTCTGTACAACCCACTGCCGCCAGCTGGTCATGGCTTCGGCATCGGTAATTTGCAGCGTCTCTTCATATTCGCTATAGATGGCCTGGGAGGCGAGTTCCGGTTCCATCTCCTGGAAATCCGCCAGCGATTCACGTTCGCCGACCAGAATAACTTTTAAATCCAGCGGCATGGACGGCACGATAACCGGCAACGGCCGTGATTCATCGAAGGAGACCCAGTCGAAGCGGCGCTGCGTGACCATGGTTTTCAGGCGGACCCACAGCAGCGGCTGTGTGAGCAGCGTACGCAAGGAAATGATCAGCACTCCGCCGTTGGCCTGGTGAACGAGGCCCGGCTGCAGCGTGATTTCCTGATTGAACTGGCGCAGGCAACCAAACAGTTGTTCCGCCTCAACCCATTCGGCGATAACGGTAGGTTTATTGCCGGTAAAATTCGCCTGCACATCGGCCGAAGGTTCAAAACGAATGACCGAACCATTAACGTGATAATGCCCACCAGAAACGGGGCGAACGTCATCGGACGCTGCCGTTTCAGCGGCGCTGGCGATCAGGGTAAGGTATTCGGCTTCTTCTGGCGCTTTGGCCAGTAAAAAGCGCGACGTGGCTTGCGGATAGAGCAACTGCTCCAGCGCATACTGTAATCGGGGCTGCGTATCGGCCAGCGTGAAGTCCGTTTCGCGGGCTAATTCGGACGATTCAAAGAGCGCCTGATAACTGCTGGTATCAGGAACCAGGTCGTTCCAATCAAGTTTTGTAATGGTCAAAGTCGTTTTTTAGTCTGATGTCAAAGGCGCGATTATACCGTAAACGCAATAACAGCACACACCCAATACGCGCTTTCGCGACACAAGGTGCGGTGAAATGCCGGGCTGAAATATTTCTTTGCAGCAGAGCGAGAAAAAACTGATATTCTGAACTGTGTTACACGGTAACGTTGAGAGCGCAATGAAATATCAACAACTGGAAAATCTTGAAAGCGGCTGGAAATGGAAGTACCTGGTAAAAAAGCATCGTGAAGGGGAGTTAATCACGCGCTATATCGAAGCCAGTGCTGCCAAAGAGGCGGTCGATCGCTTGTTGACACTCGAAAATGAACCTGTACTGGTCAATGACTGGATCGCGAAGCACATCAACCCGGTTTTGATTAATCGGATGAAGCAGACTATTCGCGCCCGCCGCAAACGGCACTTTAATGCTGAGCATCAGCATACGCGTAAGAAGTCGATCGATCTGGAATTTGTTGTCTGGCAGCGTCTGGCGGGCTTAGCGCAGCGCAGAGGGAAAACCCTCTCGGAAACCATTGTGCAGTTGATTGAAGATGCAGAGCATAAAGAGAAGTATGCTTCGCAGATGTCGACGTTAAAACATGACCTGCAGGCATTGCTGGGAAAAGAGTAGGCGTTTACCGCTTCACATATTTCAGCCAATAAAAAACCCCGCTAGCAAGCGGGGTTTTTTTAGACGGGAACTTAAGCCTGCGGCTGAGTTACAACGTCTTTGCTACCTTTAACTTCGATCTCAACGCGACGATCCGGTGCCAGGCAGTCGATCAGCGCAGCACGCGCTTTCACGTTGTCACAGGTGTTGCCGGTAACCGGGTTGGATTCACCCATGCCACGTGCGGAGATTTTGTTCGCCGGGATACCTTTAGATACCAGGTAATCAACAACGGACTGAGCACGTTTCTCAGACAGAGCCTGGTTGTACGCGTCAGAACCGATGCGGTCGGTGAAGCCCAGAACCACTACGGAACCGTCTTTCGGATCCAGGTTGCTCAGCTGACCGTACAGCTGGTCCAGCGCCTGCTGACCTTCCGGTTTCAGGGTTGCTTTGTTGAAGGTGAACAGAACATCAGACTTCAGAGTGAAGTGTTTGGTCTGCACTTCCGGAGCCGGAGCCGGAGCCGGAGCGACTACCGGAGCAGACTCTTCCTGCTGGCCAAAGCGGTAGGAAACACCTACGCTCAGCATGCCGTTGTCCGGACGAGTACCGATGGTGTTTGCATCACCGATGTTGTTAACCCACTGGTATTCCAGACGGGTAGCGATGTCACGAGTAACTGCCCACTCAACACCACCAGCGAAGACCGGAGAAACACCGGTATCGTGATCTTTGAAGCCCAGGTTGTTCTGAGCGTCTGCACGCCAAACCATACCACCCAGGCGGGTGTACAGGTCTACGTCGTCAGTTACCGGGTAACCCAGTTTAGCGGTCAGCTGAACGCCCTGAGCTTTGAACGCGCCGTTAACGGTGTCGCCTTTGTAAGGCATACGACCCAGCCAGTCATAGCCCAGTTCGAAACCTACGTACGGGTTAACCTGGTAGCCACCGAACGCACCAGCACCCAGTTGGCTTTCGTGGGTCGGGCCATCGTTCTGCCATACCGCACCTTTGTCATGATACTGGGACCAGCCCAGTTTACCACCTGTATACCAGGTGTTATCTTTCGGAGCGGCCTGCGCTACGGTAGCGAAACCAGCCAGTGCCACTGCAATCGCGATAGCTGTCTTTTTCATTTTTGCGCCTCGTTATCATCCAAAAATCGCCATGGGAATCTCAGTAGAGAAGCCACGGTTAAATCCTTCACCGGGGGTATTGCTCACTGACAACTCTGCAGATATCTTTACCGATATCTTTGGCTTATGCCGAGCACCCCTGGCGATGTAAAGTCTACAACGTAGTTGGAAACTTACAAGTGTGAACTCCGTCAGGCATATGAAAAAAAAGGCTTTGTATACACATTATTTAACAATTATGGTTACTCTTTCGCCGCGGCTGTTTATGCGCAAAGCGCGCCACGCAGGCTTTCACGCTGTATTTGATTGATAAATTAGACGTGCCATCGTGAAGCAAAAATAATCCCAGGAAAAATCTTATTTTTACTCAATGATACAAATTTGAGTGAATTTTTATCCCGGAAAGCTGTCTGGCAGCCAGAGAATCGTGACGGACAGGACGCATAACAAAACCGATCGCATTCCCTTCTTCTGCTGCTAACGCTAATTGACGATGCTCTTCGCTGGTCAATTCTTCAGCGTGCCAGCCAATCACGACGCTATAGTTGCCGGTACGCAACGCGCGGATCATAGAGTCCAGCGTTACGCTGGGAGAGAGCTGATTGATCTGCATAATCTTAGTAAGCGGTAAGCCTGCAGACTGCACCCATTCACGGCTTAGCTTTTGCTGCGGCGTCAGCCACAACTGCCAGCGGGATTGCTGTCCGAGCTGCTGCAGCAACGGTAATAATAGAAGCTGCGTCATCCAGGGCTGATCTTCGCGATAGACCATTTCGCTAATCAGCCCCGGAGCGTTGTTGCCGGAGGTTTCTGCTTTACTTAGGGTTTTAAGCGCGGAAGCGGGCATATTTGAGCGATTAGCATAACCTGAAGTGTACATAATCAATCCAGCCTTTAGAGTTACTGTATAAACATACAGTACCCTTTGGATGTTTAAAGATCAACCTCATTTTCTGAAACTATCTCGCATTTTTGTTTTGTACCTGCCGCGTTCTGCAAAATTCGCTTGCCGTCTTGCTCGCAGTTGCCTATGTTCCTCCATAACGGTTTCACTAACTCAAATCCCGCTTTTACTACGTGATTTGTAAGGGAAAAATCATGGAAGAACTATCGTATCAACGGATATATCAGTCGCGCGAATACCTCACACCCCTCGGCACAATTCGCCACCGCGCCCATTTTGGCGGTTATAGTCTTTCAGTGGACAAAACCGTCTTCGCGATGGTTGCAGAAGGTGAACTCTACCTGCGCGCCTGCGATGAGAGTGCGCAATACGCCGTCACCCAAAATGCGCCTTTATTAAAATTCAATAAACGCGGTCGCCAGGTTTCATTAAATTACTACTTCGTCAGCGACAGTTTATGGCGCGATCCACCGTTGCTCCTGAAGCTCTCAGAACTTTCCCTCGATGCCGCACGACGTGAAAAAGATCGGCGTAGCGCCAGAGTGCGGTTGCGCGATCTGCCTAATCTCTCTTTTCAGCTCGAAGCGCAACTCCATGAAGCTGGCGTGTTGGATGTGCATATGCTGCGCTTGCTGGGGGCGAAAGCCTGCTGGCTGCGGTTAAGGAAAATGAATAACCAACTCAGCGGCAAAATCCTTCTTGCGCTGGAGGGGGCTATTGTTGGGCTTCACGAGGCAGCGCTGCCGGCGCTAAGGCGCCGGGAACTGATCGAGTGGATTAATGGCTTACCCAAGAAACGCTAGCCTCTTACCGGGTGATTTTGCTTTTCAGCCGGCTCACTTCAGGCAGTAAGGCTATCAGTAATCCAATTTGCTGTAGCACCAGCGGCTCTTTGCTGTCCGGTCGCGGTTCAAGATGCTTAATGCGCGAACTCAGATCGGCCAGGGTATCCTGCACGCGTTGTTGGTCTGCTGGCAGGTGATGTAACGCATCATCGACATAGCAGACCGCATCATCAAGCAGACGCAGCGTATCCGGTTGGGTGAGTTGTTCACGATGCGCGCCCAGCGCGGAGATATAACTGGTAAATGTGTGATTCAGGCAAAGTAAGCGGAACGCGGCGTCGCGAAGTTCAGGCGACGTTCCCGGTTCGGAAGACATATTTGAAACCACCGACGCCAAATCCGCATCCCGATTGTAAGCATTACGTCTGGCTATGCGGTAAGCGAGCCGGTTATCGCGCCCCTGATGGTACTGTTCAAGGATAGCGTCCAGATAGCGGCAGTTGGCGTCAAAGGCTTGTTCAATGACGCGAGGAAGGTGGCGAAAACGCCAGTCTGGCCAGATAAAACTCACCGCCGCCCAGGCGATCGCGCAGCCAATAAGCGTATCAATAATGCGCGGTAGCGCGACTTCAAAGCCTTCGCCCAGCAGGTTAAAGCATAACAACACCAGCAGAGTAATAAACATGGTGGCGTGGGCGTATTGCACTGTGCGAAAGGCAAAAAACAGAAC
This sequence comes from Enterobacter sp. Bisph1, assembly GCF_000814905.1. Lineage (GTDB taxonomy): Bacteria > Pseudomonadota > Gammaproteobacteria > Enterobacterales > Enterobacteriaceae > Kosakonia. Next base: position 32,397 of record NZ_JXAG01000034.1, on the reverse strand, counting down.
GCCGGTGATGACGATAAGGATCAATTGCCCTTCGTGGGAAGGCACGAAATAGAGCACCGGTAAGCCAATCGCGACACCCACCAGCGTGCCGATAACCCGTAAAGAGAGGCGATGACGCGTGGCGTTATAGTTTGGCTGGCAGACAAACAAACTGGTCAGCAAGATCCAGTAACCATGCTGTAATCCGGTAATTTGAATAAAAGCATAGCCAATACACAACACCACCGACATGCGTATCGCATGGCGAAACAGCGCGGACTCGGGGGTTAAGTTGTTGCCCAGCCATTGCCAGATATCACGAAAACTCGTCAGGCTATCGTCCGAGAGCTGATTTTCCGTGTCATGGGCTAACGAGAGCTGTGGCTGTCCGGATTCAATTGCCGCCAGCTGAGCGTCAATGGCTTTGAGATTATCGACAAGAAAGCCCAGCGCTTTGAGCTGATCTTGCGGTGTGACGCCGCTTGCGCGAATGCGATCGAGGGCAGCATCCAGATGAATGAATACCCGTTCGAAGCGTGCATCATGCTGGTAAGGTATGCGCAGCAAAATAGCGCGCGAAAGTTGGGCGCAGGCCTGGGACTGCATTGAGAGTAGACGCTGAAAGCGGAACATAACGTCGCTATAGCGGAACTGTTCGCGCAGTGTCTGATATTGAATATGGGATGAACTTGCGCGCTCGTGAATATCTTGCGCCGCAAAATAGTAGTGCAGCGTTTGTCGCGTGCCGCGCTGGCCGCGATCCCCACGTAACCGCGTGAGTAAAGTGGTTTTCGTCTGGTTAAGGGTATTCACCAGTTGCCCGTTCGCCAGCGCCAGGTCATACAGGGGAGCCTGGCTGTCATCTTCAATATCCGGGTCGAAAAGACGGGATTTCAGCTCGAGGTAATGCGCCAGCTGTTCATAACTGCGCGCCAGGTTGTCCTGCAGAGCGCGGATGGGGAAAACCAGATGACCAATCAGCGTGAGTAAATTGAACCACACCGCGCCCGCCAGCAGTAAAAGCGGCTGTTGATACCATTGGGCAAAAAGGGAGATCCCCAGCATGGTATAAACCGCAATCAGCAATGCGCCAAACGCGATCGTTGCATAGCGCTGCCCAAGGCCGCCGAGCAGGATAAAACCAATCGTTGACGTCACAAGGCCAAGCGCAAACAGCCACGGCCAGGGAAAAAGTAATTCCACGGAGGCGGAGGCGATAAAAAAGCACACCAGCGTGATGATCAGATTTTTCAGGCGGCCGGCAAGGCGATCGTCAAGATCGGCCAGTGCGGCAGCTACAACGCCAAGGGTTAACGGGATGGTTAGCTTCACTTCTCCCAGCAGCCAGGGCACCAGTGCGGTCCCGCAAAGGGCGATAAAAATTCTGACGTTATAGAGCCAGGCACTGTTCCATGTATAACGGCGAAGCAGAGGACTTAACATAATGGTAAGCGACCCGGTTATTGGAAATGACGACGCGCATTGGCTTCGCGGGCGGCACGAGCGGTCTCAACGGAAACCACCCGGCGACCAACCGGCCACAGAGCAATCGCAGCAATTTTAAAATTTGCGACGCCAACCGGAATGCAGACGATAGTCAGGCATTGAGCGATACCAATGGCAATGTGCGAGATGCACAGCCACCAGCCAAACAGCACAAACCAGACAATATTCAGCAGCGTTCCTCCCGCATTGAACAGGACGTTTTTGCGCTGCGGTGCGAGCTCATCAACGTGAATCGCTTCATTTCCCCAGGGGAAAAGTGAGAGTTTAGTGATCTCCCAGCAGGAGCGTGTCAGCGGTAGGGTGAAGATCAGCAGGGCGCTTATCAGCGTTGCCAAAAGCCATCCCAGCGTTGTCGCGAAACCGCCAAGAACAAAATTCAGGATATTCAAAATGGTACGCATAAAACCCTCATCACTAACCGGACAATAACCAACGCCGCTAATTGTAACGATTATTTGGGCTGGAGCACCAATTCTCTGGCAGGTAAACTGGCATTTATTGTCACAAGCTGAGAACGATAATTCATGGAATTGAAAGCGACTTCACTGGGAAAACGCCTGGCGCAGCACCCGTATGATCGCGCCGCCATTTTGAATGCGGGCATTAAAGTGGCGGGTGACCGGCATGAGTACCTTATCCCTTTCAATCAGTTGCTGGCTATTGAATGCAAGCGCGGGCTGGTCTGGGGCGAAATGGAATTTCAGCTTGCCGATAAAAAAGTGGTTCGTCTGCACGGCACCGAATGGAGTGAAACCCAGCGATTTTATCATCTCTTAAACGATCGCTGGAATCGTTGGAGCGCCGAGATGAGCGAAGTCGCGGCCGGCGTTTTGTCCGAACAGCTGGAACTGATCGCCGCGCGGACTGAAGAAACGAAATGGCTGACAAAAGATCGGTTGCAGGGATTGCAGCAGCAACTGCAGCAGGCCTTTATCGCATTACCGATCCCGACAAGTCGCTTATCTGAGTTTGAAAACTGTCGCGAGCTTTGGCAGCAATGCCAGTCCTGGTTGACGGACATTGAAGGACGTCGGGCGCAGCATAATCAACGCTATACCGAGATTATGCTTGAGCAGTACGCCACGTTCTTTGCGCAGGTGGAAACCTCCCCGTTAAATCCGGCGCAGGCGCGAGCGGTAGTCAACGGTGAGCGTTCTTTATTAGTCCTTGCAGGTGCCGGCAGCGGCAAAACCTCCGTGCTGGTCGCCCGAGCCGGGTGGCTGCTGGCGCGGGGTGAAGCAACGGCAGATCAAATCCTGCTGCTGGCGTTTGGCCGCAAGGCGGCTCAGGAGATGGACGAGCGTATTTCGCAGCGGCTGCATACCGAAGAGATGACTGCCCGCACATTTCATGCGCTGGCATTACACATTATTGCTCAGGGCAGCAAAAAAGTGCCTGCGTTAAGCGAGCTGGAAAATGACACTTCCGCGCGGCTGGCGCTGCTTACCGACGCCTGGCGTCAGCAGTGCAGCGAAAAAAAAGCGCAGGCCAAAGGGTGGCGACAATGGCTGGAAGAGGAGATGGCCTGGGATGTCCCGGAAGGAAATTTCTGGGAAGATGCCGGGCTACAGCGCCGTATCGGCCCCCGGCTCGATCGCTGGATTGGCTTGATGCGTATGCATGGAGGCGCGCAGGCGGAGATGATTGCCGACGCACCTGAAGAGGTGCGCGCACTGTTTAGTAAACGTATCAAACTGATGGCACCGCTTCTTAAAGCATGGAAAGCGAAATTAAAAGAAGAGAATGCCGTCGATTTTTCCGGCCTGATCCACCAGGCGGTTAATGTGCTGGAAAAGGGCCGTTTTATTAGCCCGTGGAAACATATCCTGGTTGATGAGTTCCAGGATATTTCGCCGCAGCGTGCGGCTTTACTCGCCGCATTGCGCAAGCAGAACTCGCAAACGACACTGTTTGCCGTGGGCGACGATTGGCAAGCTATCTACCGTTTCAGCGGCGCGCAGCTCTCTTTAACCACCGCTTTTCAGGACTATTTTGGCGAGGGTGATGTTTGCGCCCTCGATACCACTTATCGCTTTAATTCCCGCATTGGTGACGTGGCGAATCGCTTTATTCAGCAAAATCCGCAGCAGCTGGCCAAACCCTTAAACAGCCTGAACGCGGGGGATAAAAATGCGGTAACGCTGCTGGCGCAGGATCAGCTGGAGGCGTTACTGGATAAGCTCAGCGGCTATGCGAAACCGGAAGAGAGGATCCTGGTTCTGGCTCGTTATCACCACGGCAGGCCAGCTGTTTTGGAAAAAGCGGCAACCCGCTGGCCGAAACTTCAACTCGATTTCATGACGGTCCATGCCAGTAAAGGCCAGCAGGCGGATTACGTGATTATTGTGGGACTAAAAGAGGGGCTGGATGGGTTTCCGGCGCCGGCACGCGAATCGGTGATGGAACAAGCCTTGCTCCCGCAGGAAGAGGCTTTCCCTGATGCAGAAGAGCGGCGATTACTTTATGTTGCGCTGACCCGCGCTCGTCACCGCGTCTGGTTGCTGTTTGATAAACAGGAGCCGTCACGCTTTGTTGAGACATTAAAATTGCTGAACGTGCCGGTGGCGCGGAAGCCTTAAAAAAAGGCGGCCACAACGGCCGCCATCTCTTATTTAAGCCGTTCGGCCAGATAGCGCTGATAATCCGGGATCATGATCTCAATGCTACTGTTAAATTTCGGCGATTCGATAATAAAATCCGCCGTCGATAAGTTGGTGGCCACTGGAATATTCCACACCGTCGCCAGACGTAAGAGGGCTTTGACATCTGGATCGTGCGGCACGGCATTTAGCGGATCCCAGAAAAAAATCAGCACATCGATTTTGCCTTCCGAAATCAGAGCGCCCACCTGCTGATCGCCGCCCATTGGGCCGCTTAACATCGCATTGATGTTAAGGCCCGTCGCCCGCTGAAGTAAATTCCCGGTAGTCCCGGTGGCGTACAGCTCATGATTCTCCAGTATGGACTGATGCCGCTCTACCCATTTCATTAACAGCTGCTTGCAGTGATCGTGCGCAACCAGGGCAATATGTTTGCGTACGGGTAAGATACGAGTTGTTGTTTCCATCATCGGTTTCCGTGAGTTATTTTCGCTACAGATTACTGGAAGCGACTGATGCTGCAAGAGAAGTAGATAAAAAAAGATGAAAATGGTTGAGTGGGTCTGTTTGATTTACACTTTGGTGACATCGCCGGGAGGAAACCATGAAAGAAAACGATATTGCCGCTATTTTACAATCGACCCAGACTATCGCGCTGGTTGGTGCAAGTGACAAACCCGATCGCCCCAGCTATCGCGTGATGAAATATTTGTTAGATCAGGGATATCACGTGATTCCGGTCTCGCCGAAAGTTGCAGGTACGACGCTGCTTGGGCAGCAGGGCTATGCCACTCTTGCCGAGGTACCTGAAAAAATCGATATGGTCGATGTTTTTCGTAATTCAGAGGCGGCCTGGGGCGTCGCGCAGGAGGCGATTGCTGTGGGTGCGAAAACGCTGTGGCTGCAGCTGGGTGTTATTAATGAACAAGCTGCGGTGCTGGCGCGCGAAGCCGGTTTGTCGGTGGTAATGGATCGCTGCCCGGCCATCGAGATCCCGCGATTAGGGCTGGCTAAATAAAAAAATACCCCGCAGCAGGCGGGGTATTATCAGTTACGCAGGCGCGGAGCCTGAAGCTGTCGGCGTATGGTGCGCGCCAGTTCGTCCATCGAAGGCTGTTCCGGATGCTCTTCCGTAATTTCACTCGTCAGCTGCGCTTCCGCCAGATAGGTATGGACTGGCTGACCATCATCATCTTCCATCACCACATGATACCAGGGTAGCGCACGTAATTCGTCGTTGACCGCCAGCTCATCTGCAGACGGTTCATCAAGTGAATATTCAGGATCGATATCGACCACAACGCCCAGATATCCCAGCAGGGAGTGGCGAACCTGCTGACCGATACCGAATTTGCTGGCATTCATTGTCACCTCCAGGGAACTTATCTACCCCTTAATATGCGGGCCAGGTTCCAAAATTCAAGTTACATGACGCGACAGGCAAACCCTTTCAGATAGAGCCCTTCCGGGTAGGGAGCAATCACCGGGTGATCGGCGGCCTGACGGAACTGCTCTATAAATTGTACATCACGCCCGGCATCAATAGCGGCATCGGCAATGATTTTCTGAAATAAATCGGTGGTCATCAAACCAGAACAGGAGAACGTAAGCAGCACGCCGCCGGGATTCAGCAACTGAATAGCCAGCATATTGATGTCTTTATAACCGCGACAGGCACCCATCAGCTGGCTTTTGTTTTCCACAAACTTTGGCGGATCCATAACGATGACATCGAAGGTTTCCCCCCGATCGCGATATTTGCGCAGCAGCTTAAAGACGTCATCGCGGACAAATTCCGCTTTGCTTAAATCGAGTTTATTCAGGGTGATATTTTGTTTGGCAACATCCAGTGCTTCCTGGGACGTATCGACGCTAACAACCTGTCGGCATCCTCCCATCAGCGCAGAAACCGCAAAACCGCCGGTGTAAGAAAAACAGTTGAGAACCCGTTTGTCCGCAACATAGCGGCGCGTTGCCAGTCGGCTGTCACGCTGATCGAGGTAGTAACCTGTTTTATGTCCGCCCTGAATATCGACATATAATTTCATGCCGTGCTCTTTAATAGGCAGTAAGGCTGGAGGAAGTTCGCCTGTTACCGGGCCTTGCGTCAGCTCCAGCCCCTCTTTTTTACGTACCGCAACGTCGCTGCGATCGTAAATCGCGCATTGCGGATAAAGGGCCTGCAGAGCAGAAATAATGGCCGGACGCTGATATTCGGCGCCTGCGCTTAACAGCTGCAGGACAAGAAAATCGCCAAATCGGTCAATCGTTACGCCCGGTAGGCCGTCCGATTCGCCCGCAATCAGACGATAGCTGTCGAGATCGTCGCGTTGAGCCAGCCAGTCGCGCCACTGCTGAGCTTGTTGCAGGCGGCGGGTAAAAAAGGCGATATCAATGCTTTCGTTTTGATCGAATGTCCAGACGCGCGCACGGATCTGTGATGCCGGTGATAAGGCACCGCGCGCCAGCCATTTACCCTGATGATCAACAATATCCACCGTTTCACCGAGGCTGGCTTTGCCTTCCATTCGCGCAACCGCGCCGGAGAAAACCCAGGGATGACGGCGCAATAATGACTTCTCACGCCCTTTGGCTAACACTAAACGTACGCTCATATTCGACTATTCTGTAATCATAAGAAAATGGGCGCTATTGTTACGGGTTCGCCGGGCAAATGCAACGCGCCCGCGTGGAAAGGGGGATTAAAGATGGCAGATGTGTGCAAAATTGCCTGGGTACATGGAATGGTGCAGGGCGTGGGATTTCGCTATAGCACGCAATATGAAGCACAGCGGCTAGGGCTGACGGGATACGCACGTAACCTGGACGATGGCAGCGTCGAAGTGGTTGCCTGCGGAAATGAACAAGCGGTTAATCAGCTAATTGAGTGGTTGAAGGCAGGCGGCCCGCGAAGTGCCCGGGTGGACAAGGTTCTGGCAGAACCTCATCAACCCGGCAGGGAGTGGACCCACTTTGGTATTCGCTATTAAATGCACTTCACCGGTTTTGGCAAGCCGGCGATTTTGGTCGCCTGTTTAGCAGGGCCTTTAGGAAACAGGCGGTACAGATAGCGACTGTTTCCTTTCTCTTCGCCCAATTTGTTCGCCATGGCTTTTACCAGCATGCGGATGGCGGGAGAAGTATTAAATTCCAGGTAAAATTCGCGCACAAAGCGCACCACTTCCCAGTGTTCAGGCGAGAGGTTGATACTCTCTTGCTCCGCAATGATTGGCGCTAAGGCTTCACTCCACAGGGTGGTGTCTTTCAGATAGCCCTCGCTATCGGTTTCGATTTCTTTACCTTCAAAGATCAACATAATTTTTCGCAGCGTGAGTCAATAACGGCGGGAGTGTAGCAAAAAACAAAGCCCCGCATAAGCGGGGCTGGGTAACAGTCAAACTGGCTTAATCGCGGCTGGCGAAGCCCAGGATACTCAGCAGGCTGACAAAGATATTGTACAGCGAGACATACAGGCTGACGGTGGCACGGATATAGTTCGTTTCCCCGCCGCGAATGATGTTGCTGGTTTCAAACAGAATAGCGCCGCTGGAGATGAGGATAAACACGGCGCTGATAGCCAGGTGCAACGCTGGCAGCTGCAGGAAAATATTTGCAACCATGCCGATCAAGACTACGACCACGCCCGCCATCAGCATGCCGCCGAGGAAGGACATATCTTTACGCGTCGTCAAAACGTATGCAGAGCAGCAGAAAAAGACTAACGCTGTACCGCCGAGCGCCAGGCCAATCAGGTCGCCCATGCCGGCTGACAGATAAGCATTAAGCATTGGGCCGAGGATATAGCCGAGGAAGCCGGTAAAAGCGAACGCCGCCAGAATACCGGTCGGTTTGTTGGCCAGTTTGTAAGTCAAAAACATCAAGCCGTACATCCCCACCAACGTCAAAATCAGGCCCGGAGAAGGCAGCATCAATACGGTGCTGGCTGTGGCTGTAATAGCGGAAAAGGCCAGCGTCAGGCTTAACAGAAAATAGGTGTTACGTAAAACTTTGTGCGTGCTGAGCAGGGAAGTGCGGTCACGCGATGAAGTAATTATACGATCCATGAGTCACTCTCTTATGACAGATGTAATTGATTGCCGAGTCTAGAAAAGTCTTGCGTAGCGACAAAGTTGTTTTACCCATCTTTACTCATCAAGGACCGCTACCAGCACAGGGTTTTGTGCGTAGAAATGAGAGCGGTACAGCATAAACAGATAATTGTGAGGTAAATCCATATCGCTGCCTTATAGGTCGCTGAATTCTATTGCTATATAACCCTATGGGCGCTAAGAGTGTTATCGCGTCGTTATAAAACACATTATTAAGGCGAAAGGACATGAAACCACAAAAACGTAATCATATTGCACTTTCATTATTAGCCGTCGGCATTCTGAGCGCCTGCAGCGGCGCGTTTGCGGCGACGGTGCCGGCAGGAACGACGCTGGCGGAAACGCAGGAACTGGTACGTAACAATGGCAGTGAGCCCGCTTCGTTGGATCCGCATAAGGTGGAGAGCGACGTCGAATTCAACATTATTAGCGATATTTTTGAAGGGTTGGTAGCAGTTAATAAAGAGGGGAATATTGAACCGCGTTTAGCGGAAAAATGGGAAACGAAGGATAATACCGTCTGGATTTTCCACTTGCGCCCGGGAATAACCTGGTCCGACGGTACAGCGATTACCGCGAAAGATGTGGTATGGAGCTGGCAGCGATTAGTCTCGCCAAAGACCGCCTCTCCGTATGCCAGTTATCCGGGTAATATGCATATCCTCAATGCGGCAGAGATAGCGCAGGGTAAACAATCCCCCGATACGCTGGGAGTGAAAGCGCTGGATGATGCGACCCTTGAGATAACCCTGACACAACCGACGGCGGCGTTTCTGCCTATGCTGGCGCATCCCTCTTTGGTGCCGGTAGACAGCGTATTGATTAATCGCTTTGGCGATAAATGGACCAAGCCAGAACATATTGTCACCAGTGGCGCTTATAAAATTACCGATTGGGTGGTGAACGAGCGGATTGTCGCGCAGCGCAATCCGCGGTACTGGAACAACAATGCGACGGTGATCAATAAAGTCACCTACTTGCCCATTAACGCCGAAACGGCGGACATTAACCGCTACAAAGCAGGTGAAATTGATATCACCTACACCATCCCGGTTAATCAGTTCGCACAGTTAAAGAAAACCTTAGGCGATGAGGTGCACGTCGCACCACAGCTGGCGACCTATTACTACCAGTTTAATACCACTAAGGCGCCTTTTAACGATCCTCGCGTGCGCCGTGCGCTGAATATGGCGCTGGATAAAGATGTCATCGCGGAAAAAGTGATGGCGCAGGGGCAACGCCCCGCCTGGGTCATCAGCCAGCCTGAAATTGGCGGCGTTAAAATACCGCTGCCGGATTACGCGTCATGGCCGCGGGAAAAACGGCTGGCCGAAGCGAAAAAATTGCTCAATGAGGCTGGCTTCAATGATGCACACCCGCTGAGTTTCAACCTGCTGTATAACACCATGGAAACCCATCAGCGCATCGCCATTGCCGCAAGCTCTATGTGGCAGAAGAACCTCGGGGTCAATGCGAAACTACAAAACCAGGAGTGGAAAACCATGCTGGATACCATGCACACCGGTAATTTCGATGCGGTGCGCTATGCCTGGATTGCCGATTATGCTGATGCTGCTTCATTCCTGAATAACTTCCGTACCGGCGACAGCGAAAATACCAGCAAATACAGCAACCCCGCCTATGACGAAGCGCTGCACAATGCCGCGAAAGCGAAGGATGTTGCCGAGCGTGGGAAATATTACCAGCTGGCCGAGAAGATCCTCGCCGACGACGTTCCGGCTATACCGGTTTACCACTATGTACGTACACATCTTGTTAAGCCCTGGGTCGGCGGCTTTGCCCCTGATAGCCTCGGCGTGTACTTAACAAAAGATATCTACATCAAAAAACACTGACAGGGCGTGCGCAATGTGCTGAATATTCGATCATTGCGCTGATTTTTCAGGCTACCGACGCACTTTTGCTGTTTTTTCAGGCAAACGAACATTCAATGGCTTTACACAGGAGCCGAGGATGTTTATAGTGCGCCTCACACCGGAAGTGTGGCCGAGCGGTTGAAGGCACCGGTCTTGAAAACCGGCGACCCGAAAGGGTTCCAGAGTTCGAATCTCTGCGCTTCCGCCAAATATGAAACCCAAGTCGTTTTGCGACTTGGGTTTTTTTTTGGCCTTTATCTTGATGCCACCTCATAGCACTTCCTGTCCTCTGGTGTGGGATGACTAAGCCATGACGGCTTCTTGATCAAGCCGAAGGGATAAATTGCTGGCATCACTCTCAAACCCCGCATTTGAAAATTTATCAAGCACAGGGCAGTAGGTGGCTGGAATATATTTACTCAGAATATTAAAGAGATTTAATTATTAGTAATGGCTTATATATTCCACGTTTACCCTTCCGTAATACTACTGAATAACCATAGGGTAATATACTTAAATAATCTCTCGTAACGGATTTATTAAATGACATGCTATTAAATTCTTTGAGTTACGCTTTTATTTCTTGTAAATAAAGATAAGATATTGCCCATTGTTTTAAAAAACGAAAAGATCTGCATAGTACGATGAAAACCACAAAAACTGCTCTTGATAGTATTATGTTCGATAGATGCGCACTGGTGGTTGTTACTTTCAATAGCAAACCCGCAGGAGTTAGAACTGAATAAAAATTTTTTAGAAGTAAAGGATTAATCTCTAATTTTACGCGAAAAGAATTAAACCCATGCTTAAAAACGGCAGGAGCCATAACGTGACGTTGTATGACATCAAACCCAAGTTTCAAAATTTACTTCGCCCAGTCGTTGTGCGGCTTCATGCAAAAGGCGTAACGGCCAATCAAATCACATTACTGGCAATGATGACATCAGTAATCCTGGGCGGATTACTCCTCTATTTTTCTAAACCGTTACTCTTTATTTCAATGCCGGTTTTTTTGTTTTTCCGGATGGCGTTGAATGCCATTGACGGTATGTTAGCCCGGGAATTCAACCAACAATCCGCATCCGGAGCCATACTTAATGAGGTGGGCGATATTATTTCCGACGCTGCACTTTATCTCACTTTTGCTTTTTTAGCCGGAATGATGTCATGGCTTGTCGTGCTGGTGGTGCTTCTTACCTGGCTTACTGAATTTTGTGGCGTGATAGCTCAAACGCTGACAGGTGAACGGAATTACGCTGGACCTATGGGGAAAAGCGATCGCGCCTTTATTCTCGGCGCGATAAGCCTTGTGATTGCCTTTTGGCCGCAGTTTATCCCTACGGTTAATATCCTGTTTGGTGTGCTCGCGTTGTTGCTTGTCTGGACCTGCCTCAATCGCTGTCGTAGCGTAATGGAGGTGAAAAATGCCTGACTCTCAGCATACGCTTTATTATTGCCTCAGCGGTATTTTCAGCATTTTGTTGCTGGCGACACTGCTCATTTTCACCTTGAAAAAATGTTACCCGCAGCGAGACTGGTTGGAACTACAGCAGCGAATCACCAGTTGGTGGGTCATCATCTGCCTTTTTTCAGTGGCGATATTGTCGCCTAAATGGCTGGGACTTACCTTCTTCGGTTTTATCAGCTTCCTGGCATTAAAGGAGTATTTGACGCTTGCTCCGACGCGACGCTCGGACAGTATCCCTTTGCTTTGGCTATACGCCGCTATTCCTGTGCAATATGTCTGGACGGGAATGTCGTGGTACGGAATGTTCATTATTTTTATTCCGGTCTATGTTTTTTTATTTTTGCCCACCAGAATGGTTCTGGTAGGCGATACGAAAGGTTTTCTCCATTCTGCATCGGTCATGCATTGGGGCATGATGACGAGCGTCTTTGCGCTGAGCCACGTTGCTTACCTGCTGACGCTTCCCAACGCTGATGGTCGATCCGGGGCGCTGCTGGTGATTTTTCTTGTTGCCCTGACGGAACTGAACGACATTTCTCAATACCTGTGGGGTAAATCGCTGGGCAAAATAAAAATCACTCCGAAAGTCAGCCCTAATAAAACACTGGCTGGACTCATCGGCGGTGTGCTCACAACCACATTTTTAGCTGCTGTGTTCGGACCGTTATTAACCCAGATGAATTGGACACATTCGCTTATCGCTGGCGCCCTTATCGGCATCAGTGGCTTTTGTGGTGATGTCGTTATGTCCGCTATTAAGCGAGATTTTGGTGTCAAAGACTCAGGAAAATTACTGCCTGGCCATGGGGGAATCCTCGATCGGTTAGATTCGCTGATCTATACCGCGCCACTTTTTTTCCACTTTTATTATTACTTCTATATGTGAGAGATGGTTATGAATCGCGTATTGCGCTGGATTTTTACGCTATGCATCGCTTACCCCGTGGTGTGGATCTGGCTTGGCGTTTCGGTTGCTAACCGCCAAAAATTAACCAAACACGGCCCGGCAATTATCGTCGCTAATCACAACAGCCATCTGGATGTGCTGACGCTTTTTACACTGTTTCCACTTTCTACTCTGGTTAATGTGCAGCCGGTTGCCGCCGCTGATTATTTCCTTAAAAATAAACTCGTGGGTTGGTTTGCATTGAAAGTTATCGGTATTATTCCTGTTTATCGAGGGGCCCATCAGGCTAACCCTTTACAGGCTTGTGTCGATGCGCTGGCAGAAAAAAAGATTGTGATTATTTTTCCTGAGGGAACCCGGGGTGAACCCGGACAGTTCTCGGAGATTAAATCCGGAATCTGGTATTTAAGTCAGCAATGTCCGGATGTTCCAATCATCCCCATCTATATGCATGGTCTGGATCGTGCGATGGGTAAAGGACAAAAGTTTCCCATTCCTTTTTTTATCGACGTGTATATTGATGACCCACTGTTTTATGAGGCAGATAAAGAAGGGTTTAAAAATAAGCTACTAGGTCGTTTTCTTTCATTGCAGCAGCAAGCGACAAAGAAAATACCCTGACCACTAAGGCCTTGAGGCATGGCGGCCCTATGACGTCGATTGCGGGTGAGTTATTTATTTTCCATCATGCATTTTTTTATGCGAAAGCCGATGACATGCACTAACAAAGACGCTACGCCCGGCCTGTTCATGCCGCCACCTATTGGAAACTTAACCGGGAAGTAAACCGCCTGCTGCACAATGGCCTGAAACAAGCGGCTTATCCTGGCTTTGCCTCTTTTAAAAGCTGTAGTCCGGTTCGTGTAGCGCAGACGAGTTCGTAAACCAGCCTGACGGCTCTTCGAGAAGTTTATCGCGCAGCAAAAGCAGGTCACTGATTTTTTTACCGCCTAGTTTTTTACAGGCTTTATTGCGATGAGCGTACACTCTTTTGGGTGGGATATTCAGCGTTTTCGCTATCAGATGGATATTTTTTCCTTTCAGGGATTCTTTCAGGATAACATTCTCAATATCGCTGAGTTCGCTGACTCTCGAAGGTAATTTTTTGTTCTTTCTGACTACTATTCTGATAGCGCCTAAAATACTGCGCAGGGAGTCTCTTGATTTAACGACCATATCGGACTCACTAATCACAATATCTCTTACTGCGCTGACTATCACTAACAGCTTACAAATTCTATTAAGCGGGGAAATAGCTTTCGCATGAGCGCTATTTTTTACATTGAGATGAAGAATGACAATGTCGTCTGGCATCAGTTGGCGGAACAGGGATGAATTTAAGTTATGAGCGACAGCATCCCATCCATACATGCTCGCTAATGAAATAACGCCTTGTTGCAAGTAAAAATCATCACTGACTGTATAAATTTTCATAGAGTTGCTCAACATTCAGAAGCCATTTGGAATTATCTGTATTGTGAATGGCAAACTCTAACGGGTGCTGAAATAAACTCGTAATTAAAAAATCTTAAATAATATTTTATTAAGTTATATGAAGAAAGAGAGACCAATTGTATTTATGCATATGCGGTCTATACTTGTGACAGGTTTTATCGGAACTTACTGTTTTTGCAAGCAAAAAATACCGTTTGCTTTCTTACGCCGAACTGGTTTTTTATATTGCTAATGCAGGGTTTGAGAACAGAATATCTTATAAAAATGAGAGGCGGTGCTGAAAAGTTTTTTAAAGGTCTGTTCAGCTTGCGATATGCCCCATAGCGATGCGCGCAGGCGAGAAGCGGATAACCTATCGTAAGGGTCTAAGTAATGGAAAATTATCTTAACTTAATAAGAGGCGAGTGGGTTCATCATATTGATAAAACAGATGAACATATCCGCGTTTTAACGGCAGAAGTCGGCAAAAACCATGCGCATATCCTTAGCCAGGAATTCTACCGCATCGTGCTTATCGATCCCCATGCTGAAGAGTTCCTCTCCAATGATCAAGTTGAAAGGCATCTTAAAAGCGCGTTGGCGCAGTGGATCGTCGATGTATTAACCTGCCAGGTAAGCGACATAGATCGCATTATCGCTATTCAACAACATGTTGCCACGATTCACGCGCGTATTGGTATCGCTGTCGAAATCGTGGAAATGGGCTTTCGGGTTTTGAAAAAAATCCTCTTCCCGGTGATCAATGCTGCTCCATATGAGGCTGCCGAGAAGCTTGAGGTATATCATTTTGCCATTAACAGTATTGATTTGGCGATGGAAGTGATGTCGCGGGCGTTTACGTTCACCGAGCATAACTCTGCCAAAGAGGACGAAAACTACCGTATATTCGCGCTGATGGAAAACGCAGAAGAGGAAAAAGAGCGCCAGAGCGCCGCACTGTTAAGTTGGGAAATTGATCTGGTCTATAAAATCCTTATGGATGCTGATTTAGGCAATAGTCTGAGCCTTAGCCAGTCCGACTTTGGCCTGTGGTTTAACCATAAAGGTCGGCATTACTTTAGCGGTATTGCTGAAGTCGGACATATTTCTCGCCTGATCCAGGATCTCGATGAACTATTTCGTCAAACCCGCACCAGCACACGACCATTAAATAATCGCACGCAGCGCACCCAGTTTCTGATCCAGGTCAGAAATACGGTTTCACAAATTCTCACCATGCAGCGTGAATTATTTGAGGAAGTTTCCCGCCATGAAGTAGGCATGGATGTATTAACCAAACTCCTTAATCGCCGCTTCTTACCAACGATTTTTAAACGTGAAATCGCCCATGCTAATCGCATGAAAACATCACTTTCCGTCTTGCTGATTGATGTCGATAAATTTAAACAAATCAATGATACCTGGGGACATCTCACGGGGGATGATATTCTGCGCAAAGTCTCCGCTGCTTTTTACGATAATGTGCGCAGCAGCGATTATGTTTTCCGCTACGGCGGTGACGAATTTGTCATTATCCTGACGGAAGCCTCTGAGTTTGATACGTTGCGCATTGCTGAACGCATCCGTAGCGGGGTCGAAAGAACGGCGGTTATGTCGCCGTCGGGCGAAAAAATTGCCTTGTCGCTCTCTATCGGCGCGGCAATGTTCAGTGGACATCCTGATTACGAACGGTTAATTCAGGTTGCCGATGAGGCGCTCTATATCGCTAAAAAGAAGGGCCGCAATCGCGTCGAACTCTCAAAGCCCGCGGCCTGACGGCTTACGCATACAGGATAAGAAACGGCAGGCTCATTTTGTGAGCCCTTGCCGTTAAACGTATATTTCTCGCAGCTTGTAGAACAGGCGTTTATCCTGGCCACACCGCTTTTTGCGCCAGTGCACACTCCGTATATCTTGTTGCGGCGCGATGCCATATTTATGTCACACTTCTAATTTTGGGACACAAAATAAGGACAACAAATGAAAAAGCTTTTTTGGCTTAGAGCGCTTGCCATTGCAACAGCTTTACCCGCCGCGATGGCGCAAACCGTGCCGCAGGGTTATCAATTACAACAAGTATTAATCATGAGTCGACATAACCTGCGCGCGCCGCTGGCGAACAACGGCAGCGTGCTGGAACAGTCTACGCCCAATAAATGGCCTGAGTGGGATGTGCCGGGAGGCGAACTCACCACCAAAGGCGGCGTACTGGAAGTCTATATGGGGCACTATATGCGCGAGTGGCTGGTGGCGCAGAATCTGCTCACCGCCGGAGAGTGCCCAACCCCGGAAAGCGTTTACGCATGGGCAAACAGTTTGCAGCGTACTGTCGCCACGGCGCAGTTCTTTATCAATGGCGCGTTTCCAGGCTGCGATGTGCCGGTGCATCATCAGGAAAAAATGGGCACCATGGATCCGCTGTTTAATCCGGTCATCACCGACGAATCTGCCGCGTTTAGCCAGCAGGCAGTGAAGGCGATGGAGACGCAGCGTCAACATTATTCCCTCGACGAAAGCTACAAGCTGCTGGAAAAAATTACCCGCTATCAGCAATCACCGGCCTGCAAAGAGAAACAGCCGTGTTCACTGGCACAAGGGAGCGATACATTCAGCGCGAAATATCAGCAGGAGCCGGGTGTTTCCGGGCCGTTGAAAGTGGGCAATTCACTGGTTGATGCTTTCACTTTGCAATATTACGAAGGTTTTCCGATGGATCAGGTCGCCTGGGGAGAGATCAAAACCGATCAGCAGTGGCGTCTCTTATCGAAGCTGAAAAATAGCTACCAGGATTCGTTATTTACCTCAGCCGACGTGGCACGAAATGTGGCAAAACCGCTGGTGAAATACATCGACAAAACCCTTGTGGAAGAAGTCGGCCAGGCACCGAAGATCACGCTGCTGGTGGGCCACGACTCTAATATTGCCTCGCTGCTGACGGCGCTGGACTTTGAGCCTTATAAGCTCCATGACCAGTACGAACGCACGCCGATTGGCGGAAAAATTGTTTTCCAGCGCTGGCACGATACGGCGGGTAATCGCGATTTGATGAAGATTGAGTATGTCTATCAGAGCAGCGAGCAACTGCGCAGAACGGAAGCGTTAACCCTGAAATCACCGGCCCAGCGCGTTACGCTGGCGCTAAAAGGATGCCCGGTGGATGGGCAGGGATTCTGTCCAATCGATAAATTTAATGCGGTAATGCGGGACGCGGCGAAATAGAGCGATGAAGTTCCCCCGCGATAGCGGGGGAGTGCGGATTACACGTTTTGCCGTTCGATGGTCTGTTCACCCCAGAATAGTGCGTCTTTATCGGTTTTTTCAAAGGCGCGCAGCAACACTTCATCGCTGCCTTCTTCCCAGATTTTCTCCGCCAGGGTTTCATCGTAGTTAGCGAGTTCGAAGATCGCTTCGGCGATTTCCGGTGAGGTATTGCGTAAACTGGCCCATTCACCCACGCGATGAGCTTTTGCTTCTTGAGATGGCATGCAGTCCTCCTGTAGAAGTTTAGCCGTTCAGTTTTACTGCCAGGCCGGCAACATACTCACCCTGATAACGGGCAATCGCCAGCTCTTCTGCGCTGGGCTGACGAGAACCATCGCCGCCCGCAATGGTGGTCGCGCCATAAGGCGTGCCGCCGCGAACCTCTGAAACATCGAACAGTTCTTGTGCGCCATAGCCAATCGGCACAATCACCATCCCATGATGAGCAAGGGTAGTCCATGTGGAGGAGATTGTATGTTCCTGGCCGCCACCGGTGCCGGTGGAACTAAACACGCTCGCCAGCTTGCCGTACAACGCACCCGACGCCCACAGACCGCCGGTCTGATCGAGGAAGGTACGCATTTGCCCGGACATATTGCCGAAGCGTGTCGGCGTACCCAAAATAATAGCGTCATACTCAGCCAGTTCTTGCGGCGTAGCGACCGGTGCGTTCTGCGTTTTACCACCTGATTTTAAGAATAGTTCTGCCGGCATGGTTTCGGGTACGCGCTTAATCACCACCTCTACGCCCGCCACTTTTTGCGCGCCTTCGGCTACGGCATGCGCCATCGTTTCAATATGTCCATACATGGAATAATAAAGCACCAAAACTTTGGCCATCTGCCTCACTCCTTTAGTTATTTTCCGCCAGCACAACGCTGCCGTCTTTTTAAGCGTATGACGTGCTGGCCAGAGTGCAAATCTGAGGGACATTTATTTGATAAATCACAAATTAGGAAAAAAAGTCTGATGTTTACAGTTTGTAACATATTGCCGGGCTTAATTTTCCAATTTGATAAGAATTGCTTATGAATTTAGCCGGGTGGAATCGGGCTTTATGGCGTGCAACCTGTTGCAAAATATTACTGATAACTGGCCGAAGCTGCGCGTTTCGCTAAGCTTAGTTTCACGCGGCGCAGATGAAGGCATGGCCTTCACGTCGCCAGTGAAAGAGTCCTCTTTTACTCAATGCAGTATGAAGTCTGATATTTCACTCATCTGGAGGTAAGCATGGCAAACCATCGTGGTGGATCAGGTAACTTTGCTGAAGACCGTGAAAGAGCATCCGCAGCAGGTCGCAAAGGTGGCCAACAGAGCGGGGGGAATTTTAAAAACGATCCTCAACGCGCTTCTGAAGCGGGGAAAAAAGGGGGCAAAAATAGCCACGGCAGCCGCAATAGCAGCAGCTAGTCCTGCAGGCTGGTAACCTAACAGGTGCCAGCCAGGCCCGCCGCCGGGGAAACCCGGCGGTTGTTAATGACCTCCTCACCCAGTCCTTCGCAGGATGATGTCATTCCCGCTACTCGTCATAGCTTTCCCTCAGAGGCAATCTCAGCCTTCCTTATTTGTGCCGTAATTTCACACGCGATGGGTACTTTTCGCTCAAGCCGAACTGCACAGTTGCCGCCAAACGCTCTTGTCAAAAACAGGGTAAGCTCGCCGCAGGGAATGACGTGTTCCTGTGTAAAATAAAAACCCTTAAAGCCACCGTCTCGAAACAAAGCCTCGGCTTGTAGCGATAAATCGCGACAAACCCGGTTCCGGGCAGTGCAGCCATTGTTATAAGTGATTGTCAGGAGTTTTTGGTATGCAGCAGGGCGCGGTAAAAAGTATGGGCAAACGTAAGCAAGCAGTGAGTGAAAAGCGCCAGGCAATCCTGGCCGCGGCGCTGGATCTCTTCTCGCGCCTTGGTTTTCACGGTGCACGTCTTGAACAGGTGGCCGAACTGGCGGGGGTTTCGAAGACCAACTTGCTCTATTACTATCCGTCGAAAGAGGCGCTCTATATCGCCGTGCTGCGCCAGATCCTCGATATCTGGCTGGCGCCCCTTAAAGCGTTTCGGACAGATTTCGCGCCGCTGGAAGCTATTGGCGAGTATATCCGTTTGAAAATGGAAGTGTCCCGCGATCATCCTCAGGCGTCCAAACTCTTTTGTCAGGAGATGCTGCAGGGCGCGCCGCTGCTGAAAGCGGAACTGACCGGCAGTTTAAAAACCCTGATAGATGAGAAGTCGGCGATTATTGCTGGCTGGGTCGCCAGCGGCAAACTTGCCGCCATCGATCCGCACCATCTGATCTTTATGATTTGGGCCTCAACCCAGCACTACGCCGATTTCGCCACTCAAGTGGAAGCCGTGACCGGCGCGACCCTGCAGGATGAGGCCTTTTTTCAGCGCGCGGTAGCGAATGTACAGCGCATGATTATTGAAGGTGTGCGCGTACGTTAATGACCAGGCTGCAGCGGGCAACTGAGATCGCCTTCGCCACATTGCAACAGCGACGCCAGCCAGGCTTCTCGCTCGTTGGTTTTATCCGCCAGGCACTGGTTTTGTACCATCGGCTGCGCGCTACCGCCTTCGACCCCAGAACTCATAAAAGCACAATCGCTGTCGCGTAAGGCAACCCAGGTCTGCTGCGCTTTTTTCAGCATTACCGCCTGCTGCGGCGTTGAGCGTTTCAACGCAGCCTGGTAGGTTTGATTGAGTTTCTTATCGGCAGTCTGGTACTGCTCTGCGGTGCAGCTATTAAGCTGCGATTGGGTCGAGGCGTTATCGCACTCATCGGCTATGGCCAACAGCGGGCTGCTCAGTAACAGCGCCGCTAACGCCAGCGTACGTATTTTCATTCATTCCCCTTAATTCGCAAGGCGTTGAAACAGCGCTTTTCTTAACATAGCCCACAGGGAATGTCACCCGCCCGCCGCAGATTTTAACAAACGAGCCTGCTTGTACCGTGCTTCGCAGCATGGAATAGCGGGCGGTATGCCAGGCAGCCAACATAACGGCTTAAAGCCAGGAAGACGACGCTTTGCCGGGTCTCCACGTTTGCCAATAAAAAAGCGCCCGCAGGCGCTTAACGTTTCCCCCTGGTGAAAGGGGGGAAAAGAACGGCTTGGTGCAGCGTTTAGCCGATTGTCATCAGGCTGGCATTGCCGCCTGCGGCTGCGGTATTCACGCTCAGGGAGCGCTCAAGCCACAAGCGTTCGAGATGAATATTGCTCTCACCCCGTGCAAAGCCCTGCACCGACACAATTGCACCGTTGCGTGCAGCAACGTTTTCACACAGCGCCACCAATTGGTCGGAATCACCGTGGAAAATAACCGCGTCAAACTTCTGCGCCATCAACGCATCGGTTTTGGCGAACTGGATACGTTTGCTGACGCTTTCCGGCAACTGTTTTGCCAGATCGCGATGCAGTGTATCGTCCGGCCACAGCACCTGGTTGCCGCAGGCGAGAGCTGCCGCCAGTTGAACCAGTGTGTCTTGCTTGTTATCCGCCACGCACAGCACGCGCTCGCGCGGCATCAACGTCCAGCTGTTGCGCTCCCCGGTCGGGCCAATCAATACACGCTGCGTACCGGTTTGCGCCAGCTCGCCGAACTGCTCGCACAGTTGCTGCAACGCCGGGTTATCTTTTGCCCAGGCGCGTAACGCTTCCAGCGGTTGCGCCAACGACGTTTTTAACTGAGCATCCAGCGGGAAGCTGGCGTCATGGCGGGAAAGGGTTTTCAGCACGGCGTTTTCCGGCCGGCTGCCCAACAGGCGGTAAAGATAGAGCGGTCCGCCCGCTTTCGGTCCGGTACCTGACAAACCTTCACCACCAAACGGCTGTACGCCCACCACCGCGCCAACCATATTGCGGTTGACGTATAGATTACCGACACGCGCATTGCCGGTGACCTGAGCAATGGTTTCATCAATACGGGTATGGACGCCGAGGGTCAGACCGTACCCGGATGCATTGATTTGCTCAATCAGTTGATCCAGATGGTTACGCTGGTAGCGCACCACGTGCAGAACCGGGCCGAAGATCTCTTTTTTCAGCTCATCGAAGCTTTCAAGCTCAATCAGCGTCGGTGGGATAAACGTACCGGTGCGCCATTCACGCGCATCTTCACTGTTCTCGCGTACCGCCTGATAGACCTTACGGCCTTTGGCCTGCATCGACTGGATATGTTTTTCGATATTGGTTTTCGCTTCGACATCGATTACCGGGCCGATATCGGTGGAGAGACGGCCCGGATTGCCCATCCGGCACTCGGCCATCGCACCGCGCAGCATGGTCAGCGTATGGTCGGCAATATCATCCTGTAAGCAGAGCACGCGCAGCGCAGAACAGCGTTGGCCTGCGCTATCAAAGGCAGAAGCCAGCACATCGATCACCACCTGTTCCGTCAGCGCAGAGGAGTCGACAATCATCGCATTCATACCGCCGGTTTCGGCGATAAGCGGCGTCGGATGACCCTGGGCATCGAGACGGGTCGCAAGATTGCGTTGCAGCAGCGTCGCGACATCGGTCGAGCCGGTAAACATTACGCCGCGCACGCGCGCATCCCCGGTCAACTGTGCGCCCACGGTTTCGCCGCGGCCCGGCAGTAACTGCACAACGCCTGCCGGCACACCGGCTTCCAGCAGAATCGCCACGCCCTGAGCGGCGATCAGCGGTGTTTGTTCAGCCGGTTTCGCCAGTACGCTATTGCCGGCGGCTAAAGCGGCGGCAATCTGCCCGGTAAAAATCGCCAGCGGGAAGTTCCACGGGCTGATACAGACCACCGGCCCCAGCGGACGGTGCGTTTCGTTATCGAAATCCGCACTGACCTGGCCGGCGTAGTAGCGCAGAAAATCCACCGCTTCACGCACTTCGGCAATGGCATTGCTAAAGGTTTTCCCAGCTTCACGCACCAGAATGCCAATCAACGACTGCATCTGATCTTCCATCAGCACCGCGGCGCGCTGAAGAATGGCGGCGCGCTCCTGCGGCGGCGTAGCAAACCAGATGGGCGCATGGTTAACGGCGTTTTCCAGCGCCTGATTCACCTGCGCTTCGCTGGCTTCAACCACGTAACCGACGGTGTCTTTCGGCTCGGCAGGGTTGATAACCGCCAGCGGTTCGCCTTCCATCACCGTTTGTTCCAGGATTGGGCGTGCGTACCATTTGTGTGCGGCGCTGGCTAATAGTGACGAAGAGAGCGAGGCCAGTCGATGTTCGTTCGCCAGATCTAAACCTGCCGCATTAATACGGCCTTCGCCATACAGCGCGCGGGGCAGGGCGATTTTCGGATGCGGCAGACCCACCTGACCTTCCTGGGCGGCCATTTTTTCCACTTCGCTCACCGGATCCGCCACCAGCGCATCCAGCGGTAAGGTGTTATCGGCGATGCGGTTAACGAACGAGGTATTGGCACCGTTTTCCAGCAGACGACGCACCAGGTAAGCCAGTAAGGTTTCATGCGTGCCGACCGGCGCATAAATACGACATGGGCGGTTCAGCTTGCCGTCGGCGACTTTGCCGACCACTTGCTCATACAGCGGCTCGCCCATCCCGTGCAGGCACTGGAATTCATACTGACCTGGATAGTAGTTCTGTCCGGCGAGTTGATAGATTGCCGCCAGCGTGTGGGCGTTGTGGGTGGCGAACTGCGGGTAGATCAGGTTCGGCACCGCGAGTAATTTTTTCGCACAGGCGAGGTAAGAGACGTCGGTATAGACCTTGCGGGTATAGACTGGATAGCCCTCCAGCCCTTCCATCTGCGCCCGCTTGATTTCGCTGTCCCAGTACGCGCCTTTTACCAGGCGGATCATCAGGCGACGGCGACTGCGGGTCGCCAGATCGATAAGATAATCAATCACAAACGGGCAGCGCTTTTGATAAGCCTGAATCACGAAGCCGATGCCGTTCCAGCCCGCCAGTTCCGGTTCAAAACAGAGTTTTTCCAGCAGGTCGAGAGAGATTTCCAGCCGATCGGCCTCTTCGGCATCAATATTAATGCCGATATCATACTGGCGTGCCAGCAAGGTGAGGGACTTCAGACGCGGATAGAGCTCATCCATCACGCGATCGTATTGCGCACGGCTGTAGCGCGGGTGCAGGGCGGAAAGCTTAATGGAGATACCCGGCCCTTCATAAATACCGCGCCCGTTCGAGGCTTTACCAATGGCGTGGATCGCCTGCTGATAGGAGACCATATAGGCTTGCGCGTCGGCGGCGGTCAGCGCCGCTTCGCCCAGCATATCGTAGGAGTAACGAAAGCCTTTATCTTCCAGTTTGCGTGCATTCGCCAGCGCTTCGGCGATGGTTTCGCCGGTGACAAACTGCTCCCCCATCAAGCGCATTGCCATATCCACGCCTTTACGGATCAGCGGCTCGCCGCTTTTACCAATAATACGGTTCAGGGAGCGCGAGAGATTGGCTTCGTTATGGGTGGAAACCAGACGGCCGGTAAACAACAGTCCCCAGGTCGCGGCATTGACGAACAGCGACGGGCTACGGCCAATATGTGAATGCCAGTTACCGTTGCTGATTTTGTCGCGGATCAGCGCATCGCGGGTCGCCTTGTCGGGAATGCGCAGCAGCGCTTCCGCCAGACACATCAGCGCCACCCCTTCTTGCGAGGAGAGGGAAAACTCTTGCAGCAGACTTTGCACCATACCGGCGCGACCGGACGCGGTTTTTTGATTGCGCAGCTTTTCCGCTAACTGATAAGCCAGTTTATGCGCATTTTGCGCCACCGGCTGCGGCAGTCGGGCTTGTTCAAGCAGCATGGGGACCGCATCGGTTTCCGCCCAACGCCATGCGCCGGTAATCGCCGCGCGGGAAACGGACTGCGGCAGGATCTGTTCGGCGAAATCCAAAAATGGCTGATGGTTCTCCTCAACGGTTACCAGCGGCTCGTCTTCCGCAGCGGACGGCTGTGCGCCAGCCAGCTCCGGTAAACCTTCGCTGTTTTCCAGTTTTTCGAGGAAGTTAAATATGGCCTGCTTAATCAGCCAGTGCGGCGTGCGGTCGATGGTGGCTGCAGCGGCTTTGATCCTTTCGCGCGTTGCGTCATCAAGCTTGACCCCCATGGTAGTGGTGCCCATGCTTTGCTCCTGTTTTTGCGTAATTTTGCGGTTCAGGCTGAAATATCCATCATGTTGCAACTTTGTGCAACCTTGTTAAATGTGACCTGGGCAGCAAGCCGCAAAATGAATGAAATGTTAATTACCGGTAACACGAAAAAGCGACGTCTCGTTTGCTGCTAATTCAGGTTTTATGCGGTACATAACATTTTTCAAAGGTGCAACCCTTGAAAGTGTGACTCAGTGCAACCTATAGCAAAATGTTATTAGGGCCAGGGTGAATTCGATGTAAATGCTGTGTTAAACCAATTGTGAATAAGTGAGGCTTCCGGCAGGATACGGGCGCTTCACATAATCAATACGTCCGTCGCCCCGTTCCGGCGAGGGCCATCAGCGGCAAACGATGTTTGCCGACGAAGACTCCTGGAGAATTCTTAATGGCAATGAGCACACCGATGCTGGTGACCTTCCTTGTGTATATTTTTGGCATGCTGCTCATCGGTTTCGTCGCCTGGCGTTCGACGAAAAACTTTGATGACTACATTCTGGGTGGCCGCCGCCTGGGCCCGCTGGTAACGGCGTTGTCCGCCGGAGCATCTGATATGAGCGGCTGGCTGCTGATGGGGCTACCGGGGGCGGTTTTTATTTCCGGTATCTCCGAAAGCTGGATAGCCATCGGCCTGACGTTAGGGGCCTGGATCAACTGGAAGCTGGTGGCCGGGCGTCTGCGCGTGCATACCGAGGTGAACAATAATGCGCTAACGCTGCCGGACTATTTTACCAGCCGTTTCGAAGACAATAGCCGCCTGCTGCGTATTATCTCAGCCATCGTTATTCTGGTGTTTTTCACCATTTATTGCGCTTCCGGCATTGTGGCGGGGGCGCGTCTGTTTGAAAGCACCTTTGGCATGGGTTACGAAAATGCGCTGTGGGCCGGTGCTGCCGCGACGATTATCTATACCTTTATCGGCGGTTTCCTGGCGATCAGCTGGACCGACACGGTACAGGCCAGCCTGATGATTTTCGCGCTGATCTTAACGCCGGTGATCGTCATTATCTCCGTCGGCGGTTTCGGTGACTCGCTGGAAGTTATCAAGCAAAAAAGCATTGAAAATGTCGACATGCTGAAAGGACTCAATTTTGTCGCCATTATCTCCTTGATGGGCTGGGGGCTGGGTTATTTCGGCCAGCCGCATATCCTGGCGCGCTTTATGGCGGCCGATTCCCATCACACCATTGTTCATGCGCGTCGCATCAGTATGGCGTGGATGATCCTGTGTCTGGCCGGTGCGGTGGCGGTAGGCTTTTTCGGCATCGCTTATTTCACTAACAATCCAGCTGCTGCGGGTGAAGTTAATCAGAATGCCGAGCGCGTGTTTATCGAGCTGGCGCAGGTGCTGTTTAACCCGTGGATTGCCGGAGTGCTACTGTCAGCCATTCTCGCTGCGGTGATGTCGACGCTAAGCTGCCAGCTGCTGGTATGCTCCAGCGCGTTAACGGAAGATTTCTATAAAGCCTTTTTACGCAAAGGTGCAAGCCAGCGCGAACTGGTGTGGGTGGGCCGCGCAATGGTGCTGCTGATAGCGTTTATCGCCATTGCGCTGGCGGCGAACCCGGAAAACCGCGTGCTGGGTCTGGTGAGCTACGCATGGGCCGGCTTCGGCGCGGCTTTTGGCCCGGTGGTGCTGTTGTCAGTAATGTGGCCGCGTATGACGCGCAATGGCGCGCTGGCCGGGATGATCATCGGTGCGTTGACGGTCATTATCTGGAAACATTACGGCTGGCTGAATCTGTATGAAATCATTCCGGGCTTCGTTTTTGGCAGCCTTGGGATTGTGATCTTCAGCCTGTTGGGTAAAGCGCCGTCTGCGGCAATGCAGCAGCGTTTTGCTGAAGCGGACGCCCATTACCGCTCTGCACCGCCGTCGCGGTTACAGGCCGAATAAGCTTTTTAAAGTTAAAACCCGCTGGGTAACTGAGGATTCCTCAGGATCGCAGCGGGTTTTTTTATTGCTTATACAAAGCGCGTTTGATCGGGTTGGCATTTACTACGCACCCGCCGGGCAAGGGCAAAAATTGCCAACAGAAAGGGCGCGTCAGCGTTGAGTGGACATAGATTCGCTTTCTCACTACGACACGGAGTATGCGCAGGGATTATCGCAATATTTGAGTTAAGGTTTATTTCCTGGCATAAAACGCGCAAACCCGCATGGTTAGGCTGCTACACGGTTACATCCAGTTATCATTCTCATCATTTTTCGCTTGAGTTTCTTATCGGCGTAATGATAATCACTATCACTGCAATTTACTTTTCTTTGCAACCTTTGACCGCGCATGACATTAGGGGCTCCCTCCATGTTTGTTCCATTTTTGATTATGTTACGTGAAGGCCTCGAAGCGGCGCTGATCGTCAGTTTGATCGCCAGTTATTTAAAGCGCACCCAGCGCGGACGCTGGATTAGCGTGATGTGGATAGGGGTTTTCCTTGCCGCCGCGCTCTGTCTGGGGCTGGGTATTGCCATCAACGAAACGACCGGCGAGTTCCCGCAAAAAGAGCAGGAGTTATTCGAAGGGATAGTCGCGCTGATAGCCGTGGTGATCCTTACCTGGATGGTGTTCTGGATGCGTAAAGTGTCGCGCAACGTCAAAGTGCAGCTTGAGCAGGCGGTGGATAGCGCGCTGGCGCGCAGTCATAACCACGGTTGGGCGCTGATCCTAATGGTCTTTTTCGCCGTGGCACGTGAAGGTCTGGAATCGGTATTCTTCCTGTTGGCGGCGTTCCAGCAGGATGTCGGCATCTGGCCGCCCCTTGGCGCGATACTGGGGCTGGCGACGGCGGTGGTACTCGGCTTTCTGCTGTACTGGGGCGGTGTGCGCCTCAATCTTGGTGCATTTTTCAAATGGACCAGCCTGTTTATTCTCTTTGTCGCAGCCGGTCTTGCTGCCGGAGCGATCCGCGCCTTTCATGAAGCGGGCTTGTGGAACCATTTTCAGGATGTGGCATTCGATTTAAGCAATGTCCTCACCACCCATTCCCTCACCGGCACGCTGCTGGAGGGGATCTTTGGTTATCAGGAAACGCCGAGCGTCAGCGAAGTGGTGACCTATTTTGTTTATCTAATCCCGGCGCTGGTGCTGTTTTTCCTGCCGCCGCGCGCTGGTACGCAGCCGTCCCGGGCGGCGCAGTAATTGCTTTTTAGTTACAACATACTTTTATAGGGAAGGGTCATGGCTATACATTTTCGTCGTAGTGTTTTGCAGGCCGGGATAGCGGCTTTACTTACCGGCACTTTCGCGGCGCAGGCAGCAGATATTCCGCAGGTCAAAGTCACGGTCACTGACAAGCAGTGTGAACCGATGAACCTGACGGTGAACGCAGGTAAAACGCAGTTTGTGATCCTCAACCACAGCCAGAAAGCGCTGGAGTGGGAGATCCTCAAAGGCGTGATGGTGGTAGAAGAGCGTGAAAATATTGCGCCGGGTTTCAGCCAGAAGCTGACCGCCAATCTGCAACCGGGCGAGTATGAGATGACCTGCGGTCTATTGACCAACCCGAAAGGCAAGCTGATTGTAAAAGGTGCGGCAAGTGCCGATACGGCAAAAGGCGACGCGCTGCAGATCCTGAGCGAGGCTATCACTCAGTATAAAGCCTATGTGGTGGCAGAAACCGCCCAACTGGTCTCCGGGACCAAAGCGTTTACCGATGCGGTGAAAGCGGGCGATATTGAAAAAGCGAAAGCACTGTATGCGCCAACGCGCCAGCACTACGAACGTATTGAACCGATTGCCGAACTCTTTTCCGATCTCGACGGCAGCATTGATGCCCGCGAAGATGACTATGAGCAGAAAGCCGCCGATCCGAAATTCACCGGCTTCCACCGTCTGGAAAAAGCCCTGTTTGGCGATAGCAACGTCAAAGATATGGGCAGCTATGCCGATCGTCTGCACAGCGATGTGGTTGAGTTGCAAACGCGCATTAATGCGCTGGCATTTCCGCCATCCAAAGTGGTCGGCGGCGCAGCCGGTCTGATTGAGGAAGTGGCGGCAAGCAAAATCAGCGGTGAAGAAGATCGCTACAGCCACACCGATCTGTGGGACTTCCAGGCAAACGTAGATGGCGCGCAGAAGATTGTCGATTTGCTGCGTCCGCAGTTGCAAAAAGATAACGCCGATCTGCTGGCGAAAGTGGATGCCAACTTCAAGAAAGTGGATACCATCCTCGCAAAATACCGCACCAAAGAAGGCTACGAGACTTACGATAAACTGACCGATGCCGACCGCAATGCCCTAAAAGGGCCGATCACTACCCTGGCGGAAGATCTGGCTCAGTTACGCGGCGTGTTGGGGCTGGATTAATACCATGAAGCACAATGATGACAACGACGTAAGCGAGCCTTCGCGGCGTCGTTTATTAAAAAGTATGGGCGCGCTGGGAGGCGCGCTTGCGCTGGCGGGTGGATGCCCGGTGGCGCATGCGGCAAAACCGCAAAGCGCACCGGGAACGCTGTCGCCGGATGCGCGCATGGAAAAACAGCCCTTTCTGGGGGCTCACCAGGCCGGTATTTTAACGCCGCAGCAGGCCTCCATGATGCTGGTGGCTTTTGACGTACTGGCAGCAGATAAAGCCGAGCTCGAAAGGCTATTCCGCTTATTAACGCAGCGTATAGCGTTCTTAACGACCGGTGGACCGGCTCCCGAGACGCCAAATCCGCGTTTGCCGCCTATGGATTCCGGTATTCTCGGTGCTTATATCGCCCCGGATAACCTGACCATTACGGTTTCGGTAGGCGACGCGTTGTTCGACAACCGTTTTGGTTTAAGCGCGCAGAAGCCGAAAAAACTGCAAAAAATGACCCGTTTTCCCAATGATTCATTGGATGCGGCGTTATGCCACGGCGATGTGCTGTTACAAATTTGCGCCAACACGCAGGATACGGTGATTCACGCGCTGCGCGATGTGATTAAACATACGCCAGATTTGCTTAGCGTGCGCTGGAAGCGGGAAGGGTTTATCTCTGATCACGCGGCGCGCAGCAAAGGTAAAGAGACACCGGTCAATTTGCTGGGGTTTAAAGACGGTACCGCCAACCCGGACAGCAGCGATAATACGCTGATGAACGAAGTGGTATGGGTGACGCCAGAGCAGGGCGAACCCAATTGGGCGACGGGTGGCAGCTATCAGGCGGTGCGTATCATCCAGTTCCATGTCGAGTTTTGGGATCGTACACCGTTGAAAGAGCAGCAGACCATTTTCGGGCGTGATAAGCACACGGGTGCGCCGCTGGGTATGCAAAATGAGCATGATGCTCCGGATTATGCCAGCGATCCCGGCGGCGATGTGATTGCCCTCGACAGCCATATTCGTCTGGCGAATCCGCGCACCAAAGAGACGCAATCGAGCCTGATGATGCGCCGTGGCTACAGCTATTCACTCGGCGTGACCAACTCAGGTCAGCTGGATATGGGGCTGTTGTTCGTCTGTTATCAGCATGATTTGGAAAAGGGTTTTCTGACGGTGCAAAAACGTCTCAACGGCGAGGCGCTGGAAGAGTACATTCGTCCGATTGGCGGCGGTTACTTTTTTGTCCTGCCCGGTGTAAAAGAGGCAAACCGCTATCTGGCACAATCGCTGCTTGAAGCGTAACGTTTCGATCCTGCCCGCCAGCGGGCAGGATATTCTGTTATCCGTTCTCTCCTGACAGGCTTTTCTGCCATCCAGTTATCTTTTTTTTGCCTTAGAAAGTATCTGTTATCTTTCTGTAATATTTATCAAAGAGACTGAAATTAACTTTACAGAGGCCTGTGCGCCTGTCTGGTTGGTAAAAATAATGTTGCAATAATGCTAAACTTTGATGTAATTAGTTATAGCGTTATCCCCTGCGGTGATGAAGTTTATCTGGAGATCGCGGATGGTAAAGTCCTTTAGCGGACCGACAAAAAGACCTCGTAAGACCCGGCATGGAGGTGCGACCTCCGGCATTGACTTCTTCGCCCCTGAATTTTCCTCCCTCTTTTTTATTCCTGATTACAGCGATGTGACAGGCAATGCAGTCCGTTGCTTCGGCACGTCATTTTCAAAGGCAAGCAATGGCTTACAAGGAAGCCAACCCTCAGACGTTTGTGCGCATAATCGCGTCGAGAACGACGCGTGTGATGTAAACCAACAACTCAAGGTGCTATCCATGGGAAGACAGAAAGCAGTGATCAAAGCTCGTCGTGAAGCGAAACGCGTGCTGAGACGTGATTCACGCAGCCATAAGCAACGTGAAGAAGAGTCGGTCACCTCGCTTGTGCAGATGAGTGGCGTTGAATCAATTGGCATGGCGCGGGACAGCCGGGATGTTTCACCAATTGCAGCGCGTAATGAAGCTCAAGCGCACTACCTGAATGCTATCGAGAGTAAACAGCTGATCTTCGCCACCGGTGAAGCCGGCTGCGGTAAAACGTGGATCAGCGCAGCGAAAGCGGCGGAGGCCCTGATTCACAAGGATGTGGAGAGAATTATTGTTACCCGTCCGGTACTGCAGGCCGATGAAGATCTCGGCTTCTTACCCGGGGATATCTCGGAGAAGTTCGCGCCTTATTTCCGGCCCGTTTATGACGTGCTGCTAAAACGCCTGGGCGCGTCCTTTATGCAATACTGCCTGCGCCCGGAGATCGGCAAGGTGGAAATCGCGCCGTTCGCCTATATGCGCGGACGTACCTTTGAAAATGCGGTGGTCATTCTCGACGAGGCTCAGAATGTTACTGCAGCGCAAATGAAAATGTTTTTAACGCGCCTCGGGGAGAACGTGACCGTCATTGTTAACGGTGACATTACGCAGTGCGATCTGCCGTCCGGCGTGAAGTCGGGCCTGAGCGACGCGCTGGCACGTTTTGAGGAAGACGACATGATAGGCATCGTCCGCTTTAACAAAGATGACTGTGTACGATCCGCTCTTTGCCAGCGAACGCTAAAAGCGTACGACTGACCCTCAACGTATTTCGTGTTAAAACCCGGGAAACCGGGTTTTATTTTTTTGCGCTGGGATCGTAAGCGTATTAACGGTGCTGAAAAGCCAGGTTGTCTGCCCACGACATCGTCTACGAGCTGCGGGGAAGCCCATTAAAACGTGTTATTTGATATCGATATTCTCTTCGGGCAACCATCCTGATTCACCGGCGACATTCGTCGCCCAGCACCAGCCATTTAGCGACGTACCAATAGTAATTTTTTCGCCAACGATGACGGATAACTCCCGCGCCGTATAATCTTCCAGGCACAGGATTTTATTAGCGCTCTGCGGTAAGAACAACTGCTGTGGTGCCCAGCCGGCATGCCCGTTATCGAGAGTAATCCACACCCATCCGCGATACTGGAGATCGCAATGGCTGACAACAGCAGTGGCATTTTTCTTTATCGAAATGGGGTCAGGAAACGCAGATGTGTAATTTTTGATGACCACAGCACAAGTAATCATCTCAAAGACTCCTGTTGCTTAATCAATATCCTGAATCGTATAGCACTCGTTGCCCCACAGGACAACCGCGTGCGGACATTTCATTAAATGATGGTGAGGAAGGGGGAATGACTCGCTTTGCTCGCCCTGCGGGCAGCCCCACTCACAGCGTGCGCGGGCAGCCCCACTTACTGCGTGCGTGGTCTGTCCAACTGGCTGCGCCAGTTGTCGAACCCCAGTCGGGGCTTCTCATCCCCCCTGATGCGGTGCCACAGGCGAAAAAAAAGCCCGCATTTGCATGCGAGCTCTTCTTCAAATGATGGCGGTGAGGGGGGGATTCGAACCCCCGATACGTTGCCGTATACACACTTTCCAGGCGTGCTCCTTCAGCCACTCGGACACCTCACCACATTGTATTGCTGCCAGCCTCTGCAGGGGGCAACGGGGCGCTACTATAGGGAGTTGT
Organism: Enterobacter sp. Bisph1; assembly: GCF_000814905.1. GTDB lineage: Bacteria > Pseudomonadota > Gammaproteobacteria > Enterobacterales > Enterobacteriaceae > Kosakonia. Next base: position 293 of record NZ_JXAG01000034.1, on the reverse strand, counting down.
ATGAAAACGGTCAAGCAAGATTTTAAGCTTTAATGATTGTTCGCTTAAGGTGTGAGCAATAAGGGGCCTGGGGGAAATCATAATATCTGACAGAGCGTTAAAAAGGCATCTGGTTGAGCAGTAGCGCGGCGTGAGTAGGTGGGAGGCGTTCAGTGGGCAGATTGTGCCAGCTATATAAAGGAAGAAGCCGTGCTTTCATGCAGGCTCTTCTCTTAAAGAATGGCGGTGCGGGGGGGGATTGACTCGCTTCGCTCGCCCTGCGGGCAGCCCACTTACTGCGTGCGTGGTCTGTC
>NZ_JXAG01000033.1 GCF_000814905.1 Enterobacter sp. Bisph1 | reverse complement strand
TGTATGAACCGGCCACATGGGTAACACTTTAAACCGGGCACATGGGTAACAGGTTATAACAGTGCGGTAAGCATCTGATGGAGGTTTACCGTGCCCTGGAATGAGACTGTTACCATGCAACGTTTGCAGTTTGTTGCGGCCTGCCTTGAAGGCAACCTTCCGGTTGCCGAGGTGTGCCGCCGTTTCAATATCAGCCGCAAAACCGGTTATAAATGGCTGGCCCGTTTTTCCCCGAATGATGCCTCCTCTCTTGATGACCGTTCCCGGGCGCGTCATCAACAAAAATGCACACCGGAGTCTATGACTAAACTCCTGCTGGAGACGAAGCAGCAATATCCATTATGGGGGCCTGAAAAAATCAGACAGCTCCTGCTTAACCTGAATGTCAGTAACGTGCCCGCAGCCAGCACGATTGGCGATCTGTTCCGGTTGCACGGTCTGGTTAAAAAACGCAGGCAACCGGCTTTTAAATCCACGCAACGTCCTGAACTGCATACACCTGCCCGACCCAACGATGTCTGGAGCGCTGATTTTAAGGGTAAATACACCCATACCGGTGGGCGCTGGTGTCACCCTTTTACGCTGACCGACAACTGCAGCAGGATTGTACTGGCCTGCGATGCCACCTATATGCCTGATGGCCGGTTTGTTATTCCCTGTCTGGAGCGTGTTTTCCGTGACTGCGGCATGCCTCATGTGCTGCGTACAGATAATGGGCCACCATTTGCTGGCGCAGGTTTGTGGGGGCTGAGCCAGATGTCTGTCTGGCTTATAAAATGCGGCATCCTGCCTGAGCGTATCCGGCCAGGTAAGCCTACGGAGAATGGGCGGCATGAGAGAATGCACCGGACCCTGAAGGATGCACTAAAGGGACATGCAAAGTTCACTTCTCTGGAGGAGCAACAGATCTGGCTGGATGCCTGGCGCGAGGAATTTAATGAAATACGCCCGCACAAGGCGCTGGGCGGAAGAACTCCGCGCTCAGTCTGGTACCCATCAGAACGAATTTACACCGGGCCGCTTAAGACAATGCCTGTGCCGGAGAATGCCCGCGTGCTGCGCGTATCAATTAAAGGTGACTTGTTTTTTAACAGTACCCGAATATTTTTATCGGAGGCGCTCAGAGGAGAATGGGTATGGATGAAGCAGGTGAAAGAAGACCTGGATGAAATTGGTTTTGGTGATCTCATACTGGCCCGGTATGACAGACGAAACCATCGTATAATCCGGGCCGATTAGTTCAAAAATTGTCACCCATGTGACCGGTCAGATCTGTAACCCATGTGGCCGGTTCATACAATTAAGCGCCCCTTTTCTATAAGCTCAGGGAAACGCCATTATCTGTGTTGATGCAGATGACTTTTTCGGTCTTACTCTTTCTACTATCGAATCCCATCAAGGGTTGCTCGCCTTATCCACCATTTCGACATGAACGATATTCGACGTATTCTCAATACCTATCGATAGGGTTATGTCAGGATTTTGACCGGTCCAGCAGCTGTGTGTGTGGCATATACCATTTTTTATATATCCCTGTTTGACCAGCCAGGCGTCAATTTTACGGGTATCCGTTGTACCGGAAAAAGCCACTTGATAAACCAATGCAGGGTTGGGGCCAGACACATTTCGGTAATGGAAGCGGTAGGCATTACTGATTCGCGGCATATTTTTCAGTAATGTTGGCGTATAGAAATCATATTCTCTTTTATCCTGTTCCGTGTAATCCGCATTTTCCGCGAATTCCATATTGAGATAGTGCAATACAAAGGCAAAACCCACTATGCAAAGCACTAGCATGGCAAATATCAATTTTAATGATGTTCTCATGATCGTGGCTTTCCTTTGCCAAAATGGACAAACCCTTAGCGCAAGCTTACAGGGATAAACTAGCGAGCATTTATCTATCCCATAGCCGGGACGCTTGTTAATGGGGGGAAGATATCCAAAACGCGCTGGTGTGTTTGCGATGCGATTGGCAATTGAGCCTTTCAGGGGTACAGGAATGCCCTCCGGTCAGGCCGGAGGGCATTTATTTAACTCACCGCATATTTCCCGTCGAGTTTGCTGTAGCCCAGTCCGTTAATCTTTTTCACCTTAATCTGCACCGGAATGCGCTCTTTCATCGCTTCAACGTGGCTAATCACGCCGATGGTTTTGCCGCTGGCGTTGAGGGCATCAAGAGCATCGAGGGCGGTATCGAGGGTTTCGCTATCCAGCGTGCCAAAGCCTTCATCGAGGAATAACGAATCGATACGGGTTTTATGGCTTACCAGATCCGACAGCGCCAGTGCCAGCGCGAGGCTCACCAGGAAGCTCTCGCCGCCGGAAAGGGTGCGCGTATCGCGTACCGCATCCGCCTGCCAGGTATCGACCACTTCCAGCTCCAGCGCTTCGCTGGCTTTGCGTTTAAGCAGATACCGGCCGTGCAGACGGGTGAGCTGGTTGTTCGCCAGCCAGACCAGGTTATCCAGCGTCAGTCCCTGGGCAAATTTGCGAAACTTATCGCCCTCTTTCGAGCCGATAAGGGCATTCAGATGGCCCCAGTCGTCATACTGCACACTGGCCTGCGCCATCTCCTGCAGCACATTTTGCTGGCGCTTACGGTTAGCCTCATCCTGTTTTAACTGCTGACGGACTTCGCCCTGGCGGGTGGTGTTTTCCCGCAGCTGCCGGGCAATCGTCTGCAACAGCAGGTTAATGCTTTCCTGAGTGGCATCGGCGGCAAGGGCAGCAGGCGGCTGTGCCTGATGCGCCATCAGCGCCTGTTCAGCGCTATGGGCCAGCGCCTGTTTCTGCTGACAGTCGCTATCGAGTTTCTGCCGCAACTGTTCCAGACGCTGGCGCTCGGGTTCAGGCAGCAGGGCGTCGAGAAACGCCTGATGATCGGCAAAGACGCTCTGTTCCAGCGCTTCGGCAAACTGTTTCTCCAGCGCCGCCGCCAGCTCTTCTTCCTGCGCCAGCTGCTGATGCAGGGTTTGCCACTGGCTTTGCAATGCCAGGCAGCTATCATGCACTTTGCGCCAGCCATCGAGGGCGACAGATTGCCCGGTGTCGGCGCAATCTTCTGGCGGCAGCGTATCGAGGATGGGCGTCAGCTGCGCCACTTTTTCATGCAGCGTATGCAACTGCTGCTGATGCTGCTGCCACTGCTCGGCCTCCGCGCTACGCGCCGCCAGCCACGACTCTTCGTCGCCTTCCGCCGGGAATTCCAGGCCCAACGGCTGCAGCGCCGTCATCAGTTTTTCACGGCGGGCATTCACCGCCTGTTGATACTGTTCTTTTTGCTGATGCTGTTCGCCGATCTGCTGCTGCAGAGTCAGGCGCTGGTTTTGCAAATAGAGCTGATGTTCGTAAGCATCCTGCGCGCTTTGCCAACTGGTTAATTCGCGATGGGGCTCCAGCGTAACGTGCAGGGCGCTACAGGCTTGCGCCCATGCCTGCAGCCAGTTTTGTTCCTCCTGCTGCAGACTGAGCACTTCACGCTCATCTTTCTCATAGCGTTCGGCGAGGCCTTTTAACCTTTCGCCGAGCGCCACGCCATCCTCTTTAACCTGCCGCACTTCGAGATCCAACGTGCTGCGCCGGGCCTGATTGACCCCCGGTTCAAGGGTCTGATAATGAGAAATCGCCGGGTGTTCCGTTGCGCCGCACAGCGGGCAAGGCTGCCCCGGCTGCAGGCGCGCGCGCTCGCTCTCCAGATCTTTGATGCGGTTTTCCAGCTCGCAGATGGTGGTCACTTCCGTCAGCAGCTGGTTTTTCTCTTTATACAGCTCACGTTTGCGGGCGAGCTCGAGATTGATTTTTTCCTGTTCGGCGCGTAAATCCAGCAGGCTTTGCTGGCGCAGGGAGAGCTGTTTACGCAGCGGGGCGAAACGGGCATGCAGGGCGGTAAGCTGCTGGCGCAGCGGGCGGTTTTGCGCACACTGCGCCATCGCCGCAGCGGTCTCTTCCGCGCTCAGCTCAAGGGTCGACGCCGGCAGCGTGCGCAGTTTTTCCTCCAGCTGCTGGACGCGCTGCTGCTGGCTCTGCCACTGTTTTTTCTCTTCTGCCAGTTGGTTGAAGAGTACCCGCCAGCCCGTCAGTTCGTTTTGCCAGTGCTGAAAACGACCGTTGTCCGCAAGCCAGCTTTCGAGGGTTTTCTGCGTAGCCTGCAACGCCAGATGCTGCTGCCGGGCGCTAAAGCGAATCTGCGCCCGCAGGCGCAGGCTGTCATGTAAGCGAGTATTCACTTCTTCACTGCGGGTACGGGTTTGAAGCTGTGCTTTACGCTGCTCTTCAAGGCGCTGCCATAAAGGGCGCAACTGTAGCGCCGGTTGCGCCCGTTCCAGCGCCGCCAGCTGCGGCTGTGCGCCCGCCAGCGCCTGCTGCGCCTGAGCGTGCGCGGCCTGCGCCCGACCGCGCGCGGCGCGCAGTTCTGCGTCGCGATTAAGCCAGTTGGCCTGCGCCTGTCTCTCGCGCTGTTCGGTCAGCAGCCGTTGTTCTTCGTCAGTGAGCGCCTGCAAACTTTGCGACAGCTGCTGGCGCTGCTCATCATTTAGCAGCACCACGCCTTCGGCCTGCGCCTGCAGCTGTTCGAGGCGGATTTTCGCCGCTTTATGTTTTTCAAACACACGGGCTGAAATCTGGCCATAAATTTCGGTGCCCGTCAGCTCTTCCAGCAGCTCGGCGCGCTCGCGGGGTTTGGCATTGAGGAAGGCGGCAAATTGCCCCTGCGAAAGCAGCATGGATCGGGTGAAGCGGCCATAATCAAGGCCCGTCAGCGTGGCGGTCAGATCGAGCTTATCCTTCACCTTATCGGCAAGGATTTTGCCGTCGGCGCAGAGGGCCAGTTCGACGCGCGGTGCTTGTAGATTGCCATCCGGCAGACCGCGGGCGCGGCTCTGGCTCCAGAAAGCGCGGTAGGCGACGCCCTTAACTTCAAATTCCACTTCGGCCAGACACTCGGCGGTATCGCGGGTCATGAGATCATTTTGCGATTGCGACAGGGTGCTCAGGCGCGGCGTTTCGTGGTACAGGGCCAGACAGATGGCATCGAGCAGGGTGGTTTTCCCCGCCCCGGTCGCGCCGGTAATGGCGAACAGGCCGTTGCTGGCGAACGGCTCGGCGCTGAAATCGATTTTCCACTCGCCCTTCAGGGAGTTGAGGTTTTTTAACCGCAGGCTCAGGATCTTCATGCCTCATTCTCCTCATCCAGTTCCTGCACGGTTTCGCTGAACAGTGTCTGTAAACGTCTGTTTTGTTCTTCATCCAGCGTTTCCTGCGCCAGTCGGCGGGCGAACACCTCTTCCACTTTTAACTCACTTAGGGTCTCGCGCAGCTCTCCGGCCAATATACGTTCGCGCTGCTCGCGGCTGCGGCGCACCAGCAGCACCTCGACGGGCAAATCTTCCGTCACCTGCTGGATTTTGCGCTGCATATCCGCCAGATATTCGCTGCTGACAATTTCGATATCCAGCCAGACCGGTTTATCGGTGGGCGCGTGGCGAAACTGCTCAAGCTGGCGGCAAATCTCTGCAAAATCGCCTTTAATCACCGCTAACGGCTGGGTTGCCGGCACCTCCAGCGCGGCGATCTCCGCCAGTTTACCGTCGGCAAAGGTCACCAGATTGACGCTTTTGCTTTTGCCGGTTTCATCAAAACTCAACGGAATGGGCGAGCCGCAGTAGCGGATATGTTCCAGCTCGCTAATTTTTTGCGCCCGGTGAATATGCCCAAGGGCCATGTAATCCACCGGCGGAAAATGGTGCGCCGGAAAGGCATCCAGCGTGCCGATATAGATGTCACGTACGGCGTCACTTTTGCTGGCACCAACGGTGGTTAAATGGCCGCTGGCGATAATCGGCAGCGCTTTATCCCCGCGCAGGGCGCAGGCATCAACATACTGCTGTTGATAGTAATCGGTGATCGCCGCCAGCAAATGCTGCTGCTTTTGCTGGCCGGAAAGCCCCGCCTGGCTGACGGTAATATCGCGCGGGCGTAAAAACGGCACCGGGCAAAATACCGCCCCCGCTTCGCCATCGCGGCGATAGAGCATAAACGGCTGCACGCCTGCACTGGCAACAACGGTGGTTTTCAGGTACGCAAGGATCTCTTTTGACTCATTCAGCGTCGCCACGGAATCATGGTTACCCGCGAGCACAATCAGCTGGCAGCCCGTTTGCTGCAGCTTCACCACAAAGCGGTTATACAGTTCGCGGGCGTAGCTGGGCGGGGAACCGGTATCAAAAATATCGCCTGCGACAATAATGGCATCGACCTGGTGCGTTTCTGCGCTACTCAGCAGCCAGTCGAGAAAAGCGTCATGTTCGGCGGCGCGGTTTTTACTGTAGAAGTTTTGACCCAGATGCCAGTCAGAAGTGTGAATGATGCGCATAGCGGTTCCGTGGCGTGAAAAGCGTAGAGCCGATTATAAACATTAACCAGATGAGGGACATAACCGATCGCAAATTTGCCTTGTCATACAGGCAACGCTGGGGTCATATTGCGGTCATCTTATTCATAAATCTGTCACAAAACTGACGCATAATGGCGCCGCTATCTACATTGACCACTTAAATAAAACAGGGCGAATTATGGCGAGACGAATTCTGGTCGTAGAAGATGAAGCACCGATCCGTGAAATGGTGTGCTTCGTGCTCGAGCAAAATGGTTTTCTACCGGTGGAAGCTGAAGATTATGACAGCGCGGTAAACCAACTTAACGAACCCTGGCCCGACCTGGTTTTACTCGACTGGATGTTGCCCGGCGGCTCGGGAATTCAGTTTATTAAACATCTGAAACGCGAAGCGATGACCCGGGATATTCCGGTGATGATGCTAACCGCGCGTGGGGAAGAAGAGGATCGCGTGCGCGGGCTGGAAACGGGCGCGGATGATTACATTACCAAACCCTTTTCGCCAAAAGAGCTGGTGGCGCGTATCAAAGCCGTGATGCGCCGCATTTCACCGATGGCGGTGGAAGAGGTGATTGAAATGCAGGGGCTGAGTCTCGATCCTTCCTCCCATCGCGTGATGACCGGTGAAAACCCGCTGGATATGGGGCCGACGGAATTTAAACTCTTACACTTCTTTATGACCCACCCGGAGCGGGTTTACAGCCGCGAACAGCTGCTTAACCACGTTTGGGGAACCAACGTTTACGTTGAAGACAGAACCGTGGACGTGCATATTCGCCGTCTGCGCAAAGCGCTGGAACACAGCGGCCACGATCGTATGGTGCAAACAGTGCGCGGCACGGGATATCGTTTTTCGACCCGTTTCTGAAATTTAACAGGAGTGTGACGCGTGCTGGAACGGCTGTCATGGAAAAGGCTGGTGCTCGAGCTCCTCCTTTGTTGTATACCCGCCTTTATTCTCGGCGCTCTCTTCGGTTATCTACCCTGGTTTTTACTCGCCGCGGTAACCGGGCTGCTGGCCTGGCATTTCTGGAATTTACTGCGCCTTTCCTGGTGGCTTTGGGTCGATAAAAGTATGACGCCACCGCCGGGAACCGGTAGCTGGGAGCCGCTGCTGTACGGGCTGCACCAGATGCAGATGCGTAATAAAAAGCGCCGCCGCGAGCTGGGGAATTTAATCAAACGCTTTCGTAGCGGCGCAGAATCCCTGCCGGACGCGGTGATCCTCACCACCGAAGAAGGGTCGATTTTCTGGTGTAACGGTCTGGCGCAACAGATTCTTGGCCTACGCTGGCCGGACGATAACGGCCAGAATATCCTCAACCTGCTGCGCTACCCCGAATTTACGCAATACCTGAAGAAAAAAGAGTTCACCCGGCCGCTGCACCTGGTACTGAATAACGGGCGGCATCTGGAGATCCGCGTGATGCCCTACAGTGAGCAACAGCTACTGATGGTGGCGCGCGACGTCACGCAGATGCACCAGCTCGAAGGCGCGCGGCGTAACTTTTTTGCCAACGTCAGTCATGAGCTGCGCACGCCGTTAACGGTGCTGCAGGGTTATCTGGAGATGATGCAGGAGCAAACCCTGGAAGGTGCGCCGCGCGAAAAAGCGCTGCACACCATGCGCGAGCAAACCTCACGCATGGAAGGGCTGGTTCGCCAGTTGCTCACGCTGTCGAAGATTGAAGCCGCGCCGACGCTGTCGCCAAACGAAATTATTGATGTGCCGATGATGCTACGGGTGGTGGAGCGCGAAGCGCAAACCCTCAGTCAGCAAAAGCATAGCTTTACCTTTGATGTCGACAGCAGCTTAAAAGTGCTCGGCAATGAAGAACAGCTGCGCAGCGCCATCTCTAATCTGGTGTATAACGCCGTCAACCATACGCCTGCGGGGACGCATATTGATGTCTGCTGGCGGCATCTGCCGCAGGGGGCAGAATTTAGCGTGGAGGATAATGGCCCCGGCATCGCGGCGGAACATATTCCGCGCCTGACGGAGCGTTTCTACCGCGTGGATAAGGCGCGTTCGCGGCAAACTGGCGGCAGCGGACTGGGTCTGGCGATTGTGAAACACGCGGTGAATCATCACGAAAGCCGACTGGATATTGTCAGTCAACCCGGGAAAGGCACCCGCTTTAGCTTCCTGCTACCGGAACGTTTGGTTGCCAAAAAAGCCGCTTCCTGACGGATCTGTCATTCTCTGTTGCCAGCGGCCTGCGCAATCAGGCCGTTTTTCGCACCGTTTACCGCCTCTGCCAGCAGGTTTGTACATCTGCTTATTTTTTGTTCGCACGATCAGCCATGTGTTTTTCTTATACTTAGAGTATCTGACTGCTTAGACTTTTCAATTCAGCATAACCATCTAGTTTTACGATCCCACCTTGCCTTTAAACGTTATAAGCGTTTAAATTGCGCCCCATACATTGTCAGACCGACTGTGTTTACGTGGTAAATCGAAAAACTATTCTTCGCCACGGTATACATAAAGCATTTCCCGCTGAATAAATGCGCTATCGGCGCTCTATTGTGCGGTCGGGAAAGGCCAAAAATTCATCACTTTACGACACCACATCCACAGGCAGTAAAATTTATGACCCATCACTTAAAACCACGCGACATTGTTGCACTGGGCTTTATGACCTTTGCCCTCTTTGTCGGCGCAGGTAACATTATTTTCCCTCCCATGGTTGGCTTACAGGCGGGTGAACACGTCTGGACGGCGGCATTTGGTTTTCTGATTACCGCGGTCGGTTTGCCGGTGCTTACGGTTATTGCGCTGGCGAAAGTGGGCGGCGGCGTGGATAGCCTGAGTACGCCAATCGGTAAAGTGGCGGGCGTTCTGCTGGCAACGGTGTGTTACCTGGCGGTGGGGCCGCTGTTCGCTACACCGCGTACGGCAACCGTCTCCTTTGAAGTGGGCATTGCGCCGCTGACCGGCGAAGGCCCGATGCCGCTGCTGATTTACAGCCTGCTCTATTTTGCACTGGTCATTCTGGTGTCGCTCTACCCGGGTAAACTGCTCGATACCGTTGGTAATTTCCTCGCGCCGTTGAAAATTATTGCCCTGACGGTGCTTTCCGTTGCCGCGATTGTCTGGCCCGCAGGTCCTATCAGCCATGCGATGGACGCCTACCAGAATGCCGCGTTCTCGAATGGTTTCGTTAATGGCTATCTGACGATGGATACCCTTGGCGCGATGGTGTTCGGCATTGTGATTGTTAACGCGGCGCGTTCACGCGGCGTGACGGAAGCACGTCTGCTGACCCGCTATACCGTCTGGGCTGGCCTGATGGCGGGTGTGGGTTTAACGCTGCTTTATCTGGCGCTGTTCCGTCTGGGTTCAGACAGCTCAATGCTGGTCGATCAGTCTGCCAACGGCGCTGCTATTCTGCATGCTTACGTGCAGCACACCTTCGGTGGGGCGGGCAGCCTTCTGCTGGCGGCGCTGATTTTCATCGCCTGCCTGGTGACGGCGGTGGGCCTGACCTGCGCCTGTGCCGAGTTCTTCGCACAATATCTGCCGCTCTCTTACCGCACGCTGGTGTTTATTCTGGGTATCTTCTCGATGGCGGTCTCCAACCTCGGGCTGAGCCATCTGATCCAGATCTCTATTCCGGTGCTGACGCTTATCTATCCGCCGTGCATCGTGCTGGTGGTATTGAGCTTTACCCGCTCTTTCTGGAACAGCTCGACGCGAGTTATCGCACCGGCGATGTTTATCAGCCTGCTTTTTGGTATCCTTGACGGCGTGAAAGCGTCCGCATTTGCTGAACACCTTCCTGCCTGGACTCAGCGCTTGCCGCTGGCAGGGGAAGGGCTGGCGTGGCTGATGCCGAGTCTGGTGATGGTGATTCTGGCCGCAGTCTGGGATCGCATCGCTGGACGACAGGTAACATCCAGCGCGCACTAACAGCAGCAAACACGGTTTGTTTAACCACGGGGCACGCGCTCCGTGGTTTTTTATTTTGGTGATGAATAACGGCAGTGGAAACGATGGAAAGTACGAATAAGCTGAAGCGTGGGCTCAGTACCCGCCACATTCGCTTTATGGCGCTGGGTTCAGCGATTGGCACCGGGCTGTTTTATGGTTCCGCAGATGCCATCAAAATGGCCGGACCCAGCGTACTGTTGGCCTACATTATTGGCGGTGTTGCCGCGTATATCATAATGCGCGCGCTGGGCGAGATGTCCGTGCACAACCCTTCCGCCAGCTCTTTCTCCCGCTATGCACAGGAAAACCTCGGCCCGCTGGCCGGGTATATCACCGGCTGGACCTACTGTTTTGAAATCCTGATTGTCGCTATCGCCGATGTCACCGCCTTCGGTATCTATATGGGCGTCTGGTTCCCGACGGTGCCGCACTGGATCTGGGTGTTAAGCGTGGTGTTGCTCATCTGCTCTATTAACCTGATGAGCGTGAAGGTGTTTGGCGAGCTGGAGTTCTGGTTCTCCTTCTTTAAAGTCGCCACCATTATCATCATGATTGTCGCCGGTTTTGGTATCATCCTGTGGGGTATCGGCAACGGCGGCCAGGCGACGGGCATCAGCAATCTGTGGAGCCACGGCGGCTTCTTCAGTAACGGCTGGCTGGGAACAGTGATGGCGCTGCAGATGGTGATGTTTGCCTACGGCGGGATTGAAATTATCGGTATCACCGCCGGGGAAGCGAAAGATCCTGAGCAGTCGATCCCGCGCGCCATCAACTCCGTGCCGCTGCGTATTCTGGTGTTCTACGTCGGTACGCTGTTCGTGATTATGTCTATTTATCCGTGGAATCAGGTCGGCACCGATGGCAGCCCATTTGTGCTGACTTTCCAGCATATGGGCATCACTTTTGCCGCCAGCATCCTTAACTTTGTGGTGCTGACCGCTTCGCTGTCGGCGATTAACAGCGATGTCTTTGGCGTCGGCCGCATGCTGCACGGCATGGCCGAGCAGGGGAGCGCGCCTAAGATGTTTGCCAAAACCTCGCGTCGCGGTATTCCGTGGGTAACGGTGATGGTGATGACGGTTGCGCTGCTGCTGGCGGTGTACTTGAATTACATCATGCCGGAAAACGTCTTCCTGGTGATTGCCTCGCTGGCGACCTTTGCCACCGTTTGGGTGTGGATCATGATTCTGCTTTCGCAGATCGGTTTCCGCCGCCGCCTCTCCGCCGATGAAGTGAAGGCGCTGAAATTTAAGGTGCCGGGCGGGGTAGCAACCACCGTGGTCGGGCTGATTTTCCTCGTCTTTATTATTGTGCTGATTGGCTGGCATCCGGAAACCCGCATCTCGCTGTATGTCGGGCTGGCATGGATTGCGCTGCTGTTAATCGGCTGGCAGTTTAAACGCCGCAAAGCCTGATAACCCAAAGTGCTGGCGTCGGTGACCGATGCCAGCGTTTATCCCGCCTCGTTTCCCGCCCTTTCGCAGTTATGCTAACTCGTTTATTCAACTATATTTTTCAACGTAGCCAGCCGTGATTTCGGCCCGTGCCGTTACGTGCCTGCCAGACGCTTTTCTCTGCGCCCTCGATCTCACCCCCGGAAAAATGCGTAAAGAAGGAGGCAGGGCGGCAACCGCTGTGGAAGAGTGGCGTCATTTTGAACAAAGGGGATTTTTTGATGTTGAATGCATGGCATTTGCCCGTTGCGCCGTTTGTGAAACAGAAACAGGATCAACTGGTTATTACGCTCTGGCTCGCCGGTACGTCGCTGCCGGAGCGGGTGACGCTACGGACAGAAATGGATAACGAGGAGACGCCGGTGGTGATGCATTGCGGGCGTAAAGCGACGGCCGACGGCGTAACGGTCTGGCGGGTTGCCATTGACGTGGCGAGCGGCCAGCCTCGTCGCCGCTACAGCTTTAAGCTACTGTGGAAGAACCGTCAGCTGTGGTTTACCCCGCAGGGCTTTAGCCGTTTTCCCCCGGCACGCCTTGAACAGTTCGCCATCGATCTGCCGGACAGCGGACCGCAATGGGTGGCGGATCAGGTGTTCTACCAGATTTTCCCGGACCGCTTTGCCCGCAGCCTGCCGCGCGGTGAAGAGCAAGACAAGGTTTATTATCATCATGCCGCCGGTCAGTCGATTGTGCTGCGTAACTGGGACGATCCGTTGACCGCCGAAGCGGGCGGTTCGACCTTTTATGGCGGCGATCTGGACGGCATTAGCGAAAAACTGCCGTATCTGAAAAAGCTCGGCGTCACCGCCCTGTACCTCAATCCGGTGTTTGTTGCCCCTAGCGTGCATAAATATGACACCGAAGATTATCGCCATGTCGATCCGCAGTTCGGCGGCGATGAAGCGCTCCTGCGCCTGCGCCAGCACACGCAGGAGGCGGGTATGAAGCTTATTCTCGATGGCGTATTTAATCATACGGGTGATTCCCACGCCTGGTTCGACCGCCACAATCGCGCCACGGGCGGCGCCTGTCATAATCCCGATTCCCGCTGGCGCAGCTGGTTTAGTTTTGATGAGAACGGTCACGCCCGCGACTGGCTCGGCTATGCCAGCCTGCCGAAACTCGATTACCGCTCCCCGACCTTGCGCGAAGAGATTTATCAGGGCGAGGAGAGCATTGTGCGCCACTGGCTAAAAGCACCGTGGAATATGGATGGCTGGCGGCTGGATGTCGTGCATATGCTGGGGGAAGAGGGCGGTGCGGGTGAAAATTTGCGCCATGTAACGGCCATCACCGCGGCGGCAAAAGAGACCCGACCGCAGGCCTATATCTTTGGCGAACATTTTGGCGATGCGCGCCAGTGGTTGCAGGCGGACGCCGAAGACGCGTCGATGAACTATCGCGGCTTTACCCTGCCGCTATGGGCGTTTCTGGCGAAAACGGATCTCTCGTACGATGCGCAGAATATCGATGCAGAAACCTGCGCCGCATGGATGGATAACTACCGCGCCGGGCTATCGCACCAGCAGCAACTGCGTATGTTTAACCAGCTCGACAGCCACGACACGCCGCGCTTTAAAACCGTGCTCGGCAACGATGTTGCCCGTTTACCGCTGGCGGTAGTGTGGCTGTTTTGCTGGCCGGGCACGCCGTGTATTTATTATGGCGATGAAGTGGGGCTGGACGGCGCCAACGATCCCTTTTGCCGCAAGCCCTTCCCGTGGGACAAAACGCGTCAGGACGGCAAACTGCTGGCGCTCTACCAGCGGATGGCGAAGCTGCGCTCGCGCTCGCAGGCGCTGCGCTACGGCGGGTGTTTAGTGATTTACGCGCAGGGTAATGTGCTGGTGTTTTTGCGTGTCTATCGCCAGCAGCGTACCCTGGTGGCAATTAACCGCGGCGAAGCCTGCGAAGTGGTGCTGGAGGATTCACCGCTGTTGCGCGGGAAAAACTGGCGGCTTCAGGAAGGTACAGGTACGCTACAGGACGATGTGTTAACGCTTTCAGCGATTAGCGCCTCTGTCTGGTCAGCCGCCTGATTCGCCACGCGAAAGGGGCGGCGTAACGTCTCCCCTTTGTGAAGGCGATCGTACATGGATGAGCTTTTTCTCTTCGGCGCGTTAGTGCTGTTTATGGCGCTGGTAGTGGTGCCCATTCTGGCGATTATCGCCTGGCGGCGCAGCAGCAGCACCCAACAAGAATTACACCAGTTACGTCAGCGGCTAAACCAGTTGGAACAGCGGCTGACGGACCCGGACATGGCCGCGACGGCTGCGCACACCCGCACAATGGCCGCGCAATCCCCCCTTTCGATACCGGTGCAGGAGGTTGCTCCGCCGCCCATCGACGAACCCGCGCCCGTCGATTTACCGCCTACGGTGGTAAATAACCCGTGGGGGCAAAAAGCGGCCTCGCCCGCAGGGATGCGCAAACCGTCAGCAACCGAAACCCCGTCCGTTACGCCAAAGAAGCCGGAAACCCCGTCATGGGGCATGGTCACGTCGTTGGTACGCTGGTTTATGCATGGCAATCCGCTGGCGAAACTGGGGATTGTGCTGCTATTTATCGGTCTCTCCTTTCTGCTGCGCTACACCGTCGAGTACGACCTGTTCCCGCTGGAGCTGCGGCTGGCGGCGGTAGCGCTGGTGGCGATGGCGCTGCTGGGGCTTGGCTGGCGGCTGCGGCATAAGCAGACGGTTTTCGCGCTTATCCTGCAGGGCGGCGCGGTAGGTGCGCTCTATTTAACCGTCTTTGGCGCGTTTCGCCTGTGGCAAATGCTGCCGATGACGCTGGCGTTTGCGCTGTTAATCGTCATTTGCGCGGCAAGCGTGGGGCTGGCGGTGTTGCAAAAAGCCCTTAGTCTGGCGCTGTTGGCAAGCCTCGGCGGCTATCTGGCACCGATCCTGCTATCGACGGGCGGCGGCAGCCACATCGCGCTCTTCTCCTTCTACCTGCTGTTGTCGGTGGGCATTCTCGCCATTAGCGTCTGGCAACACTGGCGTGAACTAAACCTGCTCGGCATGGTGTTCACCTTCGGCGTTGCGGGTATCTGGGGGATGGATAACTATCGCCCGGAATATTACCTCAGCTGCCAGCTGTTTCTGCTGGCGAATATCCTGATATTCGGCGTCCTCAGCATGGTGCTTTCCCTGCGCGCCCAGCGCCGGGGCGAGCGAATTATCGACGGGGTTTTACTTTTTGCGCCGCCGCTGGCGGGCTTTGGCATGCAGTACGCCATCACCCAGCACTGGCAGTATGGCCCGGCATTTAGCGCCCTCGGCTTTGGTCTGTTCTACCTGACGCTGGCGGTCATTGCCCTTAAACGCTACCCAACAGTGGCGAAACCGCTGGTGCTGGCGGCGCTGGCTCTCGGCGGCGGCTTTGCCACCCTCGCCATTCCGCTGGCGCTGTCGGCGCGCTGGACGGCCATGGCCTGGGCGCTGGAAGGGCTGGGTATTCTGTGGCTTGGTGGGCAACAACATCTGCGCCGTATGCAATATAGCGGCACCGCGCTGCTGGTGTTGGCGCTGGGCAGCGCCCTGTGGGCGACGGCGGACGGGATTAACGCCCTGTCGACGCTGCTGATTTTTGCCGTGCTCAGCGGCTGCTGGCTGGCGGCCGCCTGGCTGTGGCGCGATCTGCGCAAGGAGGGCAGCTGGCTGTTACTCACCGGCGGCATCCTTTTCTGGCTGGTCGCACTGGGTGGTGCCTCGCAACTGCTGCTGCCATCCTCTGTCGATTACCGATTCGGTGTGCTGACGCTGCTGGCGCTATCGGTGTGGCTGTGGCGGGCGGGAAGTTTGCGCGCCTTGTGGCCAGAACCAGGTTATGCATGCTGGTTGCTATGGCCGGGAATGGCATTGATGCTCGGCTGGCAACTTGCCACACAAGGGCATCTGCTGGCGGCAGGCTGGGCGAATCTCGCCTGGTGTGTGGCGTTACCGAGTGCGTTGCTGCTGCTTTACCGCCAACCCGCGGCGTTGCCCGCACGGTTGTCGCAATGGCTGCATATTGCGTTATTGTGGATAGTGCTGCTGGCGGCAGGCTGTGAATTGTACTGGTTTGTCGATGGGCTGGCGTGGGGCAACGAACCCTGGCAACTGGGGCTGCCGATGGCGGCGGGCGGTGCGGCGATGGCGCTGGTGCTGACGGCCATTGGTCGCCAGTGGTGGCCGTGGCGCGTGTGGCCTGCGCTGTATGGCGCGCTGGGGTTGTTACCGCTGGTTCCGCTGCTGCTGTGCCTGCTGGTGTTCGGCAATTTCAGCGACGGTGTGGTGATGGGCATGCACTATCTGCCGCTGGTGAATCCCCTGGAAGAGGGCGCAGCGTTTGCCCTGCTTGGTCTGTGGTGGTACAGCCGTTTTAGCGCAGCGCACTTTCAGGCGATTGCGCCGCAATTGTGGCGTGCAGCGCCATGGGGACTGGCCGCGCTCGCCTTCTGGTGGATCAATGGCGCATTGCTGCGTCTGCTGGCCTGCTATGCAGATGTGCCCTGGGAGACGCAAAGTCTGTGGCAATCGCGGCTGATTCAGACCTGTTTTGCCCTGTTCTGGATGCTGATTGCGCTGGTGGTGATGATTCGCGCTACCCGTCACAACGCTCGCCAGCAGTGGATTGGCGGCAGCGTGTTGTTGGGCGTGGTGTTGCTTAAATTAATGCTGGTCGACAGCGCCGGTGGCGGTGGGCTTTCACGCGCCATTGCCTTTATTGGCGTGGCGGTACTGGTGCTGATTGTCGGCTATTTTTCACCGCTGCCGCCCAAAGCGCTGCGGGACGGAAATAAGGGAGAAGAAGAGTGAAGAAGTGGCATGGAATTCTACTGGCTACGCTGATGTGCACCGCAACGGCGGCAATAAGCGAGGAGCCCGTCGCGGAATCACCGCAGGATTACGCCTTTGGCGCGCCCCTCGAACTGTCGCAACCGGCCTCGTGGTATCGCGTCGATTTACCGCTCACGGTCTATGCCCAGAGCGTCTGGCCGGATCTGCGCGATGTGCGGGTGTTTAATCACGATGGCGAGCGCGTGCCGTTTACCCTGGAAACGCAGCGCGCTGCCGCCAGCCCAACGCAGCCTGTTGCGCTGCGCGTCTTTCCGCTGGCGGGCGAAAAGCCCGCTACCACTGACGAAGGGCAAACGGTAGTGCGTTTACGTTCCCCGTCGGGCGTGGATATCCAGATTGACGGCGAGAGTGAAAAACCCATCGGCCAGAGCTATTTACTCGCGCTACCGGAAACCCTGCCGGAAAACTTTACGCTGTCGCAGCTAAAACTCGGCTGGTCGGAGCCGGTGGAAAACTGGCGCAGCCGCGTCACGGTAATGTTTAGCCGCGATATGCGCAACTGGAATACGTTACAAGAAGACGCACCGGTGATGGCGCTGGCAAGCGGCAGCGATCGGCTGAAAATCGATCAGATTAACCTCGACAGACCCTTCTCCCTTGAGGGGGTGCGCTACTTGTTAATGGTATTTGATACGCCAAACCTGCCGGTGACCATTAACCAGGCCTCCGCACTGCCTGACAGTGCGCCAACGCCGCTGGAGCAGGTAACAATGGATGCTAGTGGTCAGCGCATCTCCGCGAGCGAAGCGCAGTATCAGTGGGCGCAGCCGCAGCTTTTTAGCGCGGTATCGATACGGTTGGCTGATAACGGGGTGTTGCCGGTGGCGATTGCCTGGCGCAGCGCCGCCGATGCCGAGTGGCAGCCGCTGCGTAAAACGGTGCTGTGGGCGCAAAATGACCAGCTTTCTGCCCCGCTTAACCTGGCGGGAGAAAAGGTACAGGCGCTACGCATTACCACCCTTGATGCTCGCTTACCGGGCGAATTGCCACAGGTTAGCGGCAGCCGCGATCGACAATCCCTGGTGTTTAACGCGCAAGGCAAAGGGCCGTTTATGCTGGCGTGGGGCAATCGCGCCGCGCAACCGGCCGCGGTGACGCTGGACGAGCTGATACCGGAAGCGTTGCGTAAACAGCTCGATCTGGCAGCGATCCCGGAAGTGCAGGTAGCCGACCGCGTGGCGCTTGGCGGCGAAGGGCGGTTAACGGCAACCTCACCGGCAGAGCGTCAGGGGATGTGGAAAACGCTGTTGGTATGGGGCGCATTACTGCTCGGCGTGGCGGTGCTGGTATGGATGGCGCTGCGCATCTGGCGCGAAGTGAAAGCAGCGTAATCATTGGCCCGCATCGCGGGCCTTTCTCTTTATTGCCGTCGGGGATCACAGCTGCTTTGCTGTAGCCTGCGCCATCATCCGCGGATAGAACGCCCAGAACTGTGCTTCCAGCGCCGCGTAGTTATCTTCCAGATCCTGCCAGGAGTCCCGCAGGGCCTCGAGGCGCGGGCGGCGATTGGCCATGCCGTTGAGCACGTTCTGGATAAAGGCCATATCCCGGTAACGCTCCAGCCAGCGCTCGGACCACAAATAGTCGTTCAGGTTAATAAAGCGCGGTGGGGAATCGGGCAGGATCGTCGCCACCTGCGCCTGTGCGTAGCGAATAAATTCATCCAGTGGGAACTCGGGGGAGAGCTGCGCCCAGTGATGGGAGAGAAAGTGATCCCACATCACATCGAGGGTGATGGGGGCGACCCGGCGGGTTTGCGGGCGAAACCATTCGCGCGCGGCTTTCACTTCCGCCAGGTTGTCGGTCATCACATCGATACGGCGATGCATATGAATTCCCGCGACGATCTCCGGCGGATAAAGGTGTTCCGGGTTGCCGCGAACGAAATCCGCCAGCAGATTGCCGGACAGGGAGCTGTCGGCAAGATGGGCTAAGTGCAGGTGCGCTAAAAAATTCATGCTTATTGTTTGTCCAAAAGCGGCTAACGGTTGCAGCGAAGGGGCGCGGGCACTAGACTACCCGCCTCTTTAATCTGTATCGAGTTAGTGTCATGCGCGTTGCCGATTTTTCCTTTGAATTACCTGAATCCCTGATTGCTCACTATCCGCAGGCGGAGCGCAGTAGCTGCCGCTTACTGTCGCTGGATGGCCCAACAGGCGCGCTGACGCACGGTACTTTCACCGATTTGCTCGACAAGCTCAACCCCGGCGATCTGTTGGTGTTCAATAACACCCGCGTGATCCCGGCGCGCCTGTTTGGCCGCAAAGCCAGCGGCGGCAAGATTGAAGTGCTGGTCGAACGCATGCTCGACGATAAACGTATTTTGGCACATATTCGCGCCTCTAAAGCGCCGAAGCCCGGTGCGGAACTGCTGCTGGGCGATGCGGAAGATATCCAGGCGACGATGGTGGCGCGGCACGATGCGCTGTTTGAAGTGGAGTTTCACGACCCACGTCCGGTGCTGGATATTCTGAACGCCATCGGCCATATGCCGCTGCCGCCCTATATCGATCGCCCGGATGAAGAGGCGGACCGCGAACTCTATCAGACGGTCTACAGCCAGAAGCCGGGCGCGGTGGCCGCGCCGACCGCAGGCCTGCATTTTGACGAGCCGCTGCTTGAACGCCTGCGTAATAAAGGTATTGAGATGGCCTTCGTCACGCTGCATGTCGGCGCGGGAACCTTCCAGCCGGTGCGCGTGGACAGCATTGAAGACCATATTATGCACTCCGAATATGCCGAAGTGCCGCAGGAGGTTGTTGATGCGGTGCTGGCGGCAAAAGCGCGCGGCAATCGCGTGGTCGCCGTAGGGACGACGTCTGTGCGCTCGCTGGAGAGCGCCGCGCAGGCGGCAACAAAAGATCTGATCGAACCCTTCTTTGGCGATACGCAAATCTTTATCTATCCGGGGTATCAATACCGCGTGATCGATGCGCTGGTGACCAACTTCCACCTGCCGGAATCGACGCTGATCATGCTGGTTTCCGCCTTCGCGGGCTATCAGCACACCATGAATGCGTACCGCGCCGCCGTGGCGGAGAAATATCGCTTTTTTAGTTACGGAGACGCGATGTTTATCACGTACAATCCGCGGGCTCTTACTGAACGCGTCGGGGAATAGGTCCGCGGCGCAAGCTTTAAACGTCAGACTGTCTTTCTGGCTGGAGAAAAAATGAAATTTGAACTCGATACCACTGACGGACGCGCCCGCCGCGGTCGTCTGGTGTTTGATCGCGGCGTGGTGGAAACCCCCGCGTTTATGCCTGTGGGCACCTACGGCACCGTCAAAGGAATGACGCCGGAAGAGGTTGAAGCCACCGGCGCGCAGATTATCCTCGGTAACACCTTCCACCTGTGGCTGCGCCCGGGTCAGGAGATCATGAAGCTGCACGGCGATCTGCACGATTTTATGCAGTGGAAAGGCCCCATTCTTACGGATTCCGGCGGTTTCCAGGTGTTTAGCCTGGGCGATATCCGCAAAATCACCGAAGCGGGCGTGCACTTCCGTAACCCGATTAACGGCGATCCTATCTTCCTCGATCCGGAAAAATCGATGGAGATCCAGTACGATCTCGGTTCCGATATCGTGATGATCTTCGACGAATGTACGCCGTACCCGGCGGACTGGGACTATGCGAAACGTTCGATGGAGATGTCTCTGCGCTGGGCGAAACGCAGCCGGGATCGCTTTGACGGACTGCAAAATAAAAATGCGCTGTTCGGTATCATCCAGGGCAGCGTTTACGAAGATTTACGTGATATCTCCGTCAAAGGTCTGGTAGAGATAGGCTTTGATGGCTACGCTGTCGGCGGTCTGGCTGTGGGCGAGCCGAAAGAGGATATGCACCGCATTCTGGAGCATGTCTGCCCGCAAATCCCCGCAGATAAACCACGATACCTGATGGGCGTCGGTAAACCGGAAGATCTGGTTGAAGGCGTGCGGCGCGGCATTGATATGTTTGACTGCGTGATGCCGACGCGCAACGCCCGTAATGGTCATCTGTTTGTGACCAATGGCGTGGTGAAAATCCGCAACGCGAAATATAAAAGCGATACCGGCCCGCTCGATAGCGAGTGTGATTGCTATACATGTCGCAATTATTCGCTCGCTTACTTGCATCATCTCGATCGTTGCAACGAAATATTGGGCGCGCGTCTCAATACCATCCATAACCTGCGGTATTATCAGCGCCTAATGGCTGGTTTACGCAAGGCTATTGAAGAGGGTAAATTAGAGAGCTTCGTAGCGGATTTTTACCAGCGTCAGGGGCGGTCTGTTCCACCTTTGAACGTTGATTAATTAAATAATGAGGGAATTTAAATGAGCTTTTTTATTTCTGATGCGGTCGCAGCTGCAGGCGCGCCGGCAGCGCAAAGTCAGTGGACTTTGATTCCGATGCTGGTGGTGTTCGGTCTGATTTTCTACTTCATGATCCTGCGCCCACAGCAAAAACGCACCAAAGAGCATAAAAAGCTGATGGACTCTATCTCCAAAGGTGATGAAGTGCTGACTAACGGTGGTCTGATTGGCCGCGTAACCAAAGTAGCAGAGACCGGCTACATTGCTATCGCGCTGAACGACACCACTGAAGTGGTTATCAAACGTGACTTCGTAGCTGCCGTTCTGCCGAAAGGCACGATGAAGGCGCTGTAATCTTTTGTTTTCCCAAAGGGAACTGCCGTGTTAAACCGTTATCCTTTGTGGAAGTACATCATGCTGGTCGTCGTGATTATCGTCGGCCTGCTTTACGCACTTCCCAACCTGTATGGTGAGGATCCGGCTGTTCAGATCACTGGCGCGCGCGGCGTCGCCGCCAGTGAGCAAACGCTGATCCAGGTCCAGAACGATCTACAAAAAGAAAAAATTGAGGCGAAGTCTGTGGCTCTGGAAGAGGGCGCGATTCTTGCTCGCTTCGATTCTACCGATACGCAGCTGCGCGCCCGCGAAGTGCTGGTTAACGCCTTAGGCGATCAGTACGTTGTCGCGCTTAACCTTGCCCCTGCAACGCCACGCTGGCTCTCCGCCATTAAAGCCGAACCGATGAAGCTCGGTCTGGACCTGCGCGGCGGCGTTCACTTCCTGATGGAAGTAGATATGCAAACGGCGCTGAGTAAACTCCAGGAACAAAATATCGATAGCCTGCGCAGCGACCTGCGCGAAAAAGGCATTCCTTACACCACCGTGCGTAAGGAAGATAACTACGGCCTGAGCATTCAGTTCCGCGACAGTGCGGCGCGCGATCAGGCGAACGCTTACCTGACCAACCGTCACCGCGATCTGGTTCTCTCTAATCAGGGCGATAACGTACTGCGCGCCGTGATGAGCGACGCCCGCATGAGCGAAGCCCGCGAATATGCCGTGCAGCAGAACATTAATATTCTGCGTAACCGCGTCAACCAGCTCGGCGTTGCCGAACCGCTGGTGCAGCGCCAGGGCGCCGACCGTATCGTGGTTGAACTGCCGGGTATTCAGGATACCGCACGCGCGAAAGAGATTCTGGGCGCGACCGCGACGCTGGAATTCCGTCTGGTTAACTCAAGCGTCGACGCTGCAGCCGCGGCTGCCGGCCGCGTACCGGGCGATTCTGAAGTGAAAGATACGCGCGAAGGCCGGCCGGTTGTGCTGTACAAACGCGTGATCCTCACCGGTGACCATATCACCGATTCGACGTCCAGCCAGGATGAGTACAACCAGCCGCAGGTGAACATTTCACTGGATAGCGCGGGCGGTAACATCATGTCTAACTTCACCAAGGACAATATCGGTAAACCGATGGCGACCCTGTTTGTGGAGTACAAAGACAGCGGTAAAAAAGATGCCAACGGACGTTCGGTGCTGGTGAAACAGGAAGAGGTGATTAACATCGCCAATATCCAGTCTCGCCTGGGCAACAGCTTCCGTATCACCGGTATCAACAACCCGAACGAAGCGCGTCAGCTGTCGCTGCTGCTGCGTGCCGGTGCGTTGATTGCACCGATTCAGATCGTTGAAGAACGTACCATTGGTCCGACCCTCGGTTCGCAGAACATCAGCCAGGGTCTGGAAGCGTGTCTGGCAGGTCTGGTGGTCTCCATCATCTTTATGATCTTCTTCTATAAGAAGTTTGGTCTGATCGCCACCTCCGCGCTGGTCGCTAACCTGGTGTTGATCGTCGGTATTATGTCGCTGCTGCCGGGCGCTACGCTGACCATGCCGGGGATTGCGGGGATCGTGCTAACCCTTGCGGTAGCGGTGGATGCCAACGTACTGATAAACGAACGTATTAAAGAAGAGCTTAGCAACGGACGTTCCGTACAGCAGGCGATTCACGAAGGTTATCAGGGCGCGTTTTCGTCCATTTTCGATGCCAACGTCACCACCTTGATCAAAGTGCTTATTCTTTACGCGGTAGGTACTGGTTCAATTAAAGGGTTTGCGATTACCACCGGTATTGGTGTTGCTACCTCTATGTTTACCGCTATTGTCGGTACCCGTGCCATCGTCAACCTGTTGTACGGCGGCAAACGCATTAACAAGCTGTCTATCTGAGGAGTGCGTTGTGGCACAGGATTATACTGTTGAACAATTGAACCACGGCCGTAAAGTCTGGGACTTTATGCGCTGGGACAACTGGGCTTTTATCATTTCCGGCACGCTGCTGATCCTCTCCCTGATTATCATGGGCGTTCGTGGCTTTAACTGGGGCCTGGATTTTACCGGTGGTACGGTCATTGAAATCGGCCTGGAAAAACCGGCGGATATGGATCTGATGCGCGATGCGCTGGAGAAAGCGGGCTTTAAGGATCCGCTGCTGCAAAACTTCGGTAGCAGCCGCGATATCATGGTGCGTATGCCGCCGGCACAAGGCGAAACCGGCGGTCAGGTGCTGGGTAGCAAAGTGGTGAGCGTGATTAACGAAGCGACTCAGCAGAATGCTGCCGTGAAGCGTATTGAGTTTGTCGGCCCGAGCGTGGGTGCGGATCTGGCGCAAACCGGCGGCATGGCGCTGCTGGTGGCGTTGATCAGTATTCTGGTTTATGTCGGCTTCCGCTTTGAGTGGCGTCTGGCGGCGGGCGTGGTTATCGCGCTGGCGCACGACGTGATCATCACCATGGGCGTACTGTCGCTGTTCAAGATTGAGATTGATTTGACCATCGTGGCCTCGCTGATGTCGGTTATTGGTTACTCACTTAACGACAGTATCGTGGTATCTGACCGTATTCGTGAGAACTTCCGTAAGATCCGCCGCGGTACGCCGTATGAGATTTTCAACATCTCTTTGACGCAAACGCTGCACCGCACCTTGATCACCTCCGGTACCACGCTGGTGGTGATCCTGATGCTGTACCTCTTTGGCGGCGCAATGCTGAAGGGCTTCTCCCTGACCATGCTTATCGGTGTCTCCATCGGTACGGCATCGTCTATCTACGTCGCCTCCGCGCTGGCGTTAAAACTGGGCATGAAGCGCGAGCATCTGCTGCAGCAGAAGGTGGAAAAAGAAGGGGCGGATCAGCCATCCATTCTGCCGTAATCTTCTTTTTGTTGAGTACCAACCGCAGCCTGGCTGCGGTTTTTTTTTGCCTGTAGCGGCAGGGCGTTTATAAACCTGCTCGTCACAAAAAACCGTTCTGCGGTAAAAATAAATCTTGCCTCGCTAAACCCTCCTGACAATATGCTGTCAGGAGCCCTCTGTCAGACTCTCTGCGTTGACTTTATTAACGCAGAGGAACAGAGCATGAACACACTGATTAACTGGTTTGAACTGCCGGTACAGCAACTGGATCGCGCCGTGGCATTTTATGAATATGTGCTGGGCGCTGAGTTTCGCCGCGAAACCATTGGCGACACTGATATGGCGGTGTTTCCCCATATCAAACCGGCCACCGGCGGCGCGCTGGTCAAAGGCGCGATGTTCCAGCCCACCAGCGGGGGAACCATCATTTACCTGGCAACGGCGGATATCGTGGCCGCGTTAGCAAGAGTGGATGAGAAGGGCGGTGAATGCTGCTTTGGCCCCCACGAATTGCCCAATGGTATTGGCACTATCGCCTTGATTACTGACAGTGAAGGTAACCGGGTCGGGCTGCATCAACCGGCCTGATCGTTTACTGCCCGCCCTTGCGCGGGCTTTTTCTCTACGGATGAATGATGAGTCGTCGTGCCGATCGCTTGTTTCAAATTGTTCAGGTTTTGCGTACCCGTCG
The DNA here is from genome assembly GCF_000814905.1 of Enterobacter sp. Bisph1. GTDB lineage: Bacteria > Pseudomonadota > Gammaproteobacteria > Enterobacterales > Enterobacteriaceae > Kosakonia. The sequence goes on along the minus strand of NZ_JXAG01000033.1, from coordinate 170,850 downwards.
TCGCGTGACGGCAGCGCTGCTCGCCGAGCGGCTTGAAGTGTCAGAACGCACCATCTATCGCGATATCCGTGATTTATCTATTTCCGGCGTGCCGATTCAGGGCGAAGCGGGCAGCGGCTATCGGCTGCTACCGGGGTTTGATTTACCGCCGCTGATGTTCACCGGTCTGGAAGTGGAAGCGCTGATTGCGGCGATCGGTATGCTGCAGACCTGGAGCGGCGATACGCTGGCGCAGGCGGCGGCTTCGGCGCAGGAGAAATTGCTGGCGGTATTGCCCTTTGATAAGCGCATCACCGCCGAACGTAACCGCATCGTCTCACCCAATTTTGATAAATTTCCGCAGGTGCGCGTCTGGTTTGATGTGATTCATCAGGCGATGCGGCTGCATCAGGAGTTGCTTTTGCACTATCAGGACGATAAAGGTAACGCCTCACAGCGCGCCGTTCATCCGCTAGGTTTGTCGTTTATGGGTAGCTGCTGGGTATTGGTTTCCTGGTGTACCCTGCGCGACGATTATCGCTGTTTTCGTCTCGATCGCTGCACCTCCGTCGCCTTTACCGGCAACACGTTTACGGAACGCGCGGATCGCTCAATGCAGAATTTTGTCGATATGCAAAAAGCGCGCTGGCAATAAAAAAGCCGACCCACAGGTCGGCTCTTAACGGATGTCGCGGGATTAGAAGTTGTAACCCACTACCAGGTAACCACCCCAGCCGGTAGAGCGCACGTTCTCTTTCATCCAGCTCAGGTCAGCATTATCGTTCCACTGACCACCGTTATGCCAGTAACGGGCAACAACAGAGTAGTGCCAGTGATCGTAGCTCAGGGCCAGAATATGGCTCGACGCGATAGAGTCATTGGTACGCTGTTTAATGCCGTTTTCCGCATACTGGCTCTTATCACCGAGATCGGAACCCCAGTCAAAGTTAGTAAAGCCGATATAGCTCAGTTGGCCGCCCCACAGGCTGGTAATCGGGACAAAGTATTTCACTTTAAAGCGATAGCCATCCCAGTCGTTCTCGTTTTCCGCGCCGTAGTTCTGCCACTGATATTTCGCATAGACGTTCAGAGAGAGACTCATCGGCAGACCGGTGTCGATGTCGGTGCCCAGACCCATATACCAGGTGCTCTGGCGATTAGCGGCGTTGCGGCCCATGTCGTAGACGTAGTTATTGGCGAAATACCACTCTTTAAACGGACCGAAGCTCAGGTCGGCACCCGTCAGTTTATCAATGGAGAAACGCGGCTCGATTTCCATAAACATTGGCGAACCATGGTTCCAGATCCCTTTGGCCTGGGTATTACCACCGAAGAATACCGGCGCATCCAGGTAACCGTAGAAATCAAACCACTCTTTCTTTGCAAACGCTTCGTACTCGAGATAGGTATCGTTACGGATCTGCGGTCCGAAGCGAGTGTGGTAGCTGCCGACCACGTTGACGCTCTGGTGCCACCAGTCGGAAACGTATTCAGGTTTGCTGTTATCCGCTGCGTTAGCAGTAAAAGATGCGGAAATCGCCAGAGCAGCGCCGGCTGCAAGAATTGTTTTTTTCATCATTTCGCCACTGATTGAGATCCCAGAAGGGAGTGAAAGAAAGCACGCGTTGATTATCGTATTGCCTAATTCTGGGCGCCTATTATAAGTATCAGCGCTCACAAAAATATGTGTTGTTTCACATTATTGAAACATGCGTAATCGATTGCGTTCACGTTTGCGTGTAATAAACGACGGCGATTGTACTGGCATTTATCAATATTGCAAATGTGTCAAAGTGATGAATGGATAAGTGAGATGGGCGCAAATGGTGAGAAAGGGTAAAAAAGGGCGACAAAAAGCCGCCCCGAAACGCTACTGCATATTGGCGGGCTGAATATCATGAATACGCACAAAACCTAACTGCTCTGGCGTAATGCCATTAAGCTGTAGCGGGATATCCACGTCGCTCGGTGCCAGCGTGCTGGCCGGGGCGTTAATCAGCTGATTTTGCACATTTACTTCCTGATAATTCTCGGTGGTGCCCTGAATCTGGCCCCACTCAACGGTGCCGCTAAACGCCGGTAACGGATCGTTGGATTCGCCCTGAATCCGCAGCGTTACGCGCGTGCCCGCCGCATTGGGCGCGATATCTTTCAGCGACATGCGCAGCATGCCGATCTGGCTGTTTAAACGCGCAGGTGTGTCGGCGCCCGGCAGCAGATAGACGCCGCTGCCTGATTTGGCGTTCAGTTTGTTCTGCTGGGTGATTTTCACCGTCTGCTGGTTCAGCTTGCTCATCTCTTTATTGAGTGTGCTAACGCTTTGATGTAGCTCTCTCACTTCGCTTTGCTGGGCGCAGGCACTGAGGGTAAAAAGGCTTCCCAGTAACAAGGTTCTTAGGTAACGTCTTGTCATTATGTCTGTTTCCTTTGGCCAGGATGTTCGCTGTAATGTTAGAACGCAACGGTCACATTGCCATCGATCCATTGTCTCAAAAATGTTCTGTCTTTGTAGTCATGCCAGTTCAAGGTAAAATAAATTTCAGTTAATTCTAACGTCAGGACGCCGTATGCATTGCCCATTCTGTTTCGCCGTGGATACCAAAGTTATCGATTCTCGTCTGGTGGGAGAAGGCTCATCCGTGCGCCGCCGCCGGCAGTGTCTGGTTTGCAATGAGCGTTTCACCACCTTTGAAGTGGCGGAGCTTGTGATGCCGCGCGTAGTGAAAAGCAATGATGTGCGTGAACCTTTTAATGAAGAAAAACTGCGCCGTGGCATGTTAAAAGCGCTGGAAAAACGCCCGGTCAGCGCCGATGACGTAGAAATGGCGTTAAATCACATTAAATCGCAACTTCGCGCAACGGGCGAACGCGAAGTGCCGAGTAAGATGATTGGCAATCTGGTGATGGAGCAGTTGAAAAAGCTCGATAAAGTGGCCTATGTCCGCTTTGCGTCCGTCTACCGCAGCTTTGAAGATATTCGTGAATTTGGCGAAGAGATCGCCCGTCTACAGGACTAATCATGCTGGATGAAATGTACATGGCGCAGGCGCTGAAACTGGCGCAGCGCGGGCGTTTTACCACTCACCCGAACCCGCGGGTCGGCTGCGTGATTGTCAACAACGGTGAGATTGTCGGTGAAGGCTTTCACTATCGTGCCGGCGAGCCTCATGCCGAAGTGCATGCGTTGCGCATGGCAGGCGAGCGCGCTCGCGGTGCGACCGCCTACGTCACCCTGGAGCCCTGTAGCCATCATGGCCGGACGCCGCCGTGCTGCGACGCGCTGATTAACGCTGGCGTCGCGCGGGTGGTTGCCGCGATGCAGGATCCCAATCCGCAGGTTGCCGGGCGCGGGCTGTACCGTTTGCAGCAGGCCGGTATTGAAGTCAGCCACGGTTTGATGATGAGTGAAGCCGAAGCGTTGAACAAAGGCTTCCTCAAGCGTATGCGCACCGGCTTTCCTTACGTGCAACTGAAGCTTGGTGCCTCGCTGGATGGGCGCACCGCAATGGCCAGTGGTGAAAGTCAGTGGATCACCTCCCCGCAGGCGAGGCGCGATGTCCAGCTGCTGCGCGCGCAGAGCCACGCGATCCTTACCAGTAGCGCAACGGTGCTGGCGGACGATCCGTCCCTGACCGTACGCTGGGCGGAGCTTAATGCACAAACCCAGGCTCTTTATCCTGAGGAAAATCTACGCCAGCCGGTGCGTATTGTTGTCGATAGCCAGAATCGGGTCACGCCCGAGCATAAGCTGGTGGGTTTGCCAGGAGAAACCTGGTTTGCCCGTACCCGCGCCGATGAACGTCAATGGCCGTCGAATGTGCGTGAGATTCGGGTGCCAGAATATAACGGTCATGCCGATCTGGTGACGCTGATGATGCTGCTCGGTAAACAGCAAATTAACAGTATCTGGGTAGAAGCGGGCGCGCATCTTGCCGGGGCGCTGCTGCAGGCCGGGCTGGTGGACGAGCTGGTGGTTTATCTGGCACCGAAACTTTTAGGCAGCGATGCACGCGGTCTGTGCGTACTGCCGGAATTGTCCGCCCTTGCGGATGCGCCGAACTTTATATTTAAAGAGATACGCCAGACTGGACCTGACGTCTGTTTGCATCTCACCCATGCGTGATGCCTGCTGTAAAAGGGAAGCAGCGCGCAAAATATTATGCTAAAATCCGCCCCCCTGCGTGGGCCGAACTGAACCTGTAAAGGAAGTGTATGAACATTATTGAAGCCAACGTTGCTGCTCCGGACGCCCGCGTCGCCATCACCATTGCGCGTTTCAACAACTTCATCAACGACAGCCTGCTGGAAGGCGCGGTTGATGCACTGAAACGCATCGGTCAGGTGAGTGAAAACAATATCACCGTTGTGTGGGTGCCTGGCGCTTACGAGCTGCCGCTGGCGGCAGGCGCGCTGGCGAAAACCGGCAAATATGATGCGGTGATTGCCCTCGGCACGGTGATCCGCGGCGGTACTGCGCACTTCGAATATGTTGCCGGTGGCGCAAGCACTGGCCTGGCGCATGTCGCTCAGGAGTCCGGGATCCCGGTCGCCTTCGGCGTACTGACCACCGAAAGTATTGAACAAGCCATCGAACGCGCAGGCACCAAAGCCGGTAACAAAGGTGCGGAAGCCGCACTGACCGCGCTTGAGATGATTAATGTATTGAAAGCCATCAAGGCCTGATTTTTGTAAGGGGAATTCCGTGAAACCTGCTGCTCGTCGCCGCGCCCGTGAGTGTGCCGTCCAGGCGCTCTACTCCTGGCAGTTGTCCCAGAACGACATCGCTGATGTTGAGTACCAGTTTCTGGCAGAACAAGACGTTAAAGATGTTGACGTCGTGTACTTCCGTGAACTGTTGACCGGGGTGGCGACTAATAGCGCATATCTCGATGGCTTAATGAAGCCGTACCTGTCCCGTCTGTTAGAAGAGCTGGGCCAGGTTGAGAAAGCGGTATTGCGTATCGCACTGTTCGAACTGTCTAAACGTGATGATGTGCCGTATAAAGTCGCCATCAACGAAGCTATCGAACTGGCAAAAACCTTCGGCGCTGAAGACAGCCACAAGTTTGTTAACGGCGTGCTGGATAAAGCCGCTCCTGCGATCCGCCCCCACAAGAAGTAATCCGTAAGCCGGAAACGGGCGTCGCAGCTTGCGCGTCGGTTCCGGCTTTTTCTATTTTCTACAGAGGCATAACGTATGGCATGCGGCGAATTTTCCCTGATTGCCCGTTATTTTGATCGCGTACGCAACGCGCGTCGCGATGTGGAAACCGGTATTGGCGACGACTGTGCGCTGCTCAATGTCCCCGAAAAACAGACCCTGGCGATCAGCGTTGATACGCTGGTGGCGGGCAATCATTTTCTACCCGATATCGATCCGGCGGATCTGGCCTATAAAGCGCTGGCGTCTAATCTCAGCGATTTGGCGGCGGTGGGTGCCGATCCTGCATGGTTAACCCTGGCCCTAACGTTGCCGGAAGTCGATGAAGCCTGGCTGCAAACCTTTAGCGACAGCCTGTTCGAGCAGCTGAGTTACTACGATATGCAGCTGATTGGCGGCGATACGACGCGCGGTCCGCTGTCGATAACTATCGGCATTCATGGCTATGTGCCGGTCGGGCGCGCCATGAAACGCTCCGGCGCAAAGCCTGGCGACTGGATCTATGTCACCGGTACGCCGGGCGACAGCGCGGCCGGGCTGGCGATTTTGCAAAAGCAGCTGAGCGTAAGCGATCCCGTTGATGCGCACTATTTAACGAAGCGTCATTTGCGCCCCACGCCGCGCGTGTTACAGGGGCAGGCGCTGCGTAACCTCGCCACCTCCGCAATCGATCTCTCGGATGGTCTGATTTCCGATCTGGGCCATGTGCTGAACGCCAGCGGCTGCGGTGCACGTATCGATCTCGATGCGATGCCGTTTTCCGACGCGCTTCGCCGTCATGCCCCGGCCGATCGGGCGCTGCGCTGGGCGCTTTCCGGCGGCGAAGATTACGAACTCTGCTTTACCGTGCCGGAACTCAATCGCGGCGCACTGGATGTGGCGATGGCGCACCTGGGCGCGCCGTTTACCTGTATCGGGCAGATTAGCGCCGATATTGAAGGGATACACTTCACCCGTGACGGCAAAGCCGTGACGTTTGACTGGAAAGGATATGACCATTTTGCCGCGCACTAAAGATGTGGCTAAAAGCCGCCTTAACTTACGCAACCCCTGGCATCTGCTGGCGACCGGCTTTGGCAGCGGTTTAAGCCCGATTATGCCCGGCACCGTGGGATCGCTGGCATCGATTCCTTTCTGGTGGGCCATGACGTTTCTGCCCTGGCAGCTCTATTCGCTGCTGGTGATGCTCGGTATCTCCATCGGCGTCTATCTTTGTCACCAGACGGCAAAAGATATGGGCGTGCACGATCACGGCAGTATTGTTTGGGATGAGTTTATTGGGATGTGGATAACGCTAATGGCGCTGCCCACCAATGACTGGCAGTGGGTTGCCGTGGGGTTTGTGCTGTTCCGTGTTCTCGATATATGGAAACCGTGGCCGATTCGCTGGTTTGACCGCAACGTGCACGGCGGTATGGGGATCATGGTTGACGATATCATCGCCGGGATTATCGCTGCCGGGTTGCTCTATCTGCTGGGCCATCACTGGCCGCTGGGTCTGCTGTAAATGTTCCCTCTCCGCCAGGAGAGGGAGGTTTAATGATTATTTAAAACCCACTACCGGATGCTGTTTATAGGGCGTCTCCAGCTCGGCGATCTGCTCGGGTTTCAGCGTTAAATCCACCGCACCGAGTAAATCTGCCAGCTGTTCTTCCCTTGAGGTGCCGATAATCGGCGCGGCAACGCCGGGTTTACTTAATAGCCACGCCAGCGCGACCTGCGCGCGTGACGCGCCGGTCTCTTCGGCAACGCCCGCCAGCCGTTCGGCGATCCGCGCATCGTTGTCATCGGTTTCGCTGTACAGGGTTTTGCCAAACTCATCGGAAACCAGCCGGGCGGTGGTTTCTCCCCACGGGCGCGTCAGACGACCGCGCGCCAGCGGGCTCCACGGAATGATCGCCACGCCCTCCTGATAGCACAGCGGCAGCATTTCACGCTCTTCCTCGCGGTAGATAAGATTATAGTGATCCTGCATGGTGACGAAACGCGCCCAGCCGTTTTGCGCCTGCAGCTCCAGCGCCTGGGCAAACTGGCTAGCGTGCATTGAGGATGCGCCGATATAACGCGCCTTACCGGCTTTCACGACTTCGTCCAGCGCTGCGAGTGTCTCTTCAATCGGGGTGGTGTAATCCCAACGGTGAATTTGCAGCAGGTCGACATACTCCATACCCAAACGGCGCAGGCTGTCATCGATGGAGCGCAAAATCTGCGCCCGCGACAGACCTTCCGCGAGGTCACCGACCTGGTGATAGACTTTGGTCGCCACCACCACTTCATCCCGACGGGCAAAATCCCGCAGCGCGCGGCCGACAATCTCTTCGCTGCTGCCGTCGGAATAGCTGTTGGCGGTGTCGAAAAAGTTAATGCCGCCCTCCAGCGCGCGTTTAATAATCGGGCGGCTGCTCTCCTCCGGCAGGGTCCAGGCGTGTTTACCGCGATCCGGCTCGCCAAACGTCATGCAGCCCAGACAAAGGCGGGAAACCTTCAGGTCTGTTTTTCCTAATGTGTTGTATTGCATGGTTCCACTCCTGCTTGTCAAAACATAGGTTTAAGCATAGCAGGAGCGGAAGGGGACGGGTCAGGCGAGCCAGTTACGGATGCGGGATTCAATACCGGCGGCGTCAAGCCCCAGCTCGGCGCGGGCTTCATCCTGCGTGCCCTGCGGGATAAAGAAATCCGGCAGGCCCAGGTTGAGCACCGGCACCGGTTTACGATGGGCCATTAGCACCTCGTTCACGCCGCTGCCCGCGCCGCCGATAATGGCGTTCTCTTCCAGCGTCACCAGCGCGTCGTGCTGTGCGGCGGTTTCGAGGATCAAAGACTCATCCAGCGGCTTGGCGAAGCGCATATCGATAAGCGTGGCGTTCAACGCCTCGGCGGCTTTTTCCGCCTCCGGCAACAGGGTACCGAAGTTAAGAATGGCCACTTTTTCGCCCCGGCGTTTCACCACACCTTTGCCGATAGGCAGCTTCTGCAACGGCTCAAGCGTCACGCCGACGGCGTTGCCGCGCGGATAGCGCACCGCACTTGGGCCGGCCATATAGTGATAACCGGTAAACAGCATCTGGCGACACTCATTCTCGTCGCTCGGCGTCATCACCACCATATCCGGGATGCAGCGCAGATAAGAGATATCAAACGCCCCCTGGTGGGTTTGCCCGTCGGCACCGACGATCCCGGCGCGGTCGATTGCGAACAGCACCGGCAGCTTCTGAATGGCCACATCATGGATAACCTGATCGTAGGCGCGTTGCAGGAAGGTGGAGTAAATCGCCACTACCGGCTTGTAACCGCCGATCGCCAGCCCGGCGGCAAAGGTCACCGCATGCTGTTCGGCAATCGCCACGTCAAAATATTGATCCGGGTATTTACGCGAGAAGTCGACCATGCCCGAACCTTCACGCATCGCCGGAGTTATCGCCATTAGCTTATTGTCTTTCGCTGCGGTTTCGCACAGCCAGTCGCCAAATATTTTCGAATAGCTCGGCATCCCGCCGCTGCTTTTGGGCAGCGTGCCGCTGCTCGGATCGAATTTCGGCACCGCATGGAAGGTGATGGGATCTTTTTCGGCGGGCTCATAGCCGCGCCCTTTTTTGGTCATGATATGCAGGAACTGCGGACCTTTAAGATCGCGCATATTGCGCAGCGTCTGCACCAGCCCCAGCACATCGTGACCGTCCACCGGGCCAATATAGTTAAAGCCCAGCTCTTCAAACAGCGTGCCCGGCACCACCATGCCTTTAATATGCTCTTCGGTGCGCTTAATCAGCTCTTTGATCGGCGGTACGCCGGAGAGCACTTTCTTGCCGCCTTCACGCAGCGTGGAGTAAAGCTTGCCGGAGAGCAGCTGCGCCAGATGGTTATTCAGCGCGCCGACGTTCTCGGAAATCGACATCTCATTGTCGTTGAGCACCACCAGCATATCCGGGCGAATATCGCCCGCATGGTTCATCGCCTCGAAAGCCATGCCCGCGGTGATAGCCCCATCGCCGATAACACAGACGGTACGGCGCTGTTTTCCCTCTTTTGCCGCCGCGACAGCGACGCCAATCCCGGCGCTAATTGACGTTGACGAATGACCCACGCTCAGCACGTCATATTCGCTTTCGCCACGCCACGGAAAAGGATGCAGGCCATTTTTCTGCCGGATGGTGCCGATTTTGTCACGACGTCCGGTGAGGATTTTATGCGGATAGGCCTGGTGGCCTACGTCCCAGATCAGCTGGTCGAACGGCGTGTTGTAGACGTAATGTAGCGCGACGGTCAATTCAACCGTGCCAAGCCCGGAAGCGAAGTGCCCGCTGGAGCGGCTCACGCTGTCGAGCAGATAGCGGCGCAGTTCGTCACATAGCTTCGGCAGACTCTCTTTCGGCAGCAAGCGCAACTCTTGCGTGGTATCAACCAGCGCCAGCGTCGGGTATTTGGCTATATCAAAACTCATCAGAGACTCATCGTGGTGTTTTCGTTATTTATTACGCTGGATAATGTAATTCGCCAGTGATTCCAGTGCCGTCGTATCGAGGGACTGTGCCGCAAGCAGGCTTAAAGCCTGTCGGGCGTCGTCAATCAGATCGCGGGCTTTTGTCCGGGCTTGCTCAAGGCCCAGTAGTGCGGGATAGGTGCTTTTCCCTAGCTGCTGGTCAGCACCCTGGCGCTTGCCAAGGGTCGCAGTATCGCCGACCACATCCAGAATGTCATCCTGTACCTGGAACGCCAGCCCGACGCACTCCGCATAGCGATCGAGCAGCGGCAGGGCTTCGCGGCCTCTATCCCCGGCGCTCAGCGCACCCATGCGTACCGCAGCGCGGATCAGCGCGCCGGTTTTATGGCGGTGGATCTGCTCAAGCTCTGAAAGCGTAACCTGCTTGCCTTCCGCCGCCAGATCCAGCGCCTGTCCACCGCACATCCCGGCAACGCCGCTGGCCTGTGCCAGCTCCGAAACCATTGCCAGCCGGTCGCGGGCGGCAACATCGGCCATCGGCGCATCGGCGAGGATCGAGAACGCCAGCGTTTGTAGCGCATCTCCCGCGAGGATCGCGCTGGCTTCACCAAACTTAATATGGCAGGTCGGTAAGCCCCGGCGCAGATCGTCATTATCCATGGCGGGCAGATCGTCATGTATTAATGAGTAAGCATGAATACATTCAACCGCCGCCGCGGGCGCATCCAGGGTTTGCTGGCTGACGCCGAACATACCGCCGGTGGCGTAAACCAGGAAGGGACGCAGCCGTTTCCCGCCTAATAGTGCGCCATATTCGATGGCTTCAACCAGAGGAGTGTTCTGAAAGGGCAGCGGCGCGATAAATCGGCGTAACGCGTCATTGGCCTGCTCGACGCAGGCCTTAAGTTTCTGATCGAAATCCATTTATTCGGCGTCCGGCGCGAAAGGCGTGAGGGGGGCCTCTTGCGAATCGGAAAGCAGGATTTGCACGCGTTGTTCCGCCTGCTGGAGCTTTACCTGCCCCTGGCGCGCCAGCTGCACGCCGCGTTCGAACTCATTAAGGGCCTCTTCAAGCGGCAGATCGCCGCTTTCAAGACGAGTGACAATCTGTTCCAGTTCGCTCAGCGCGGTTTCGAAACTGGCCGGTGCGTCATTTTTCTTTGGCATAGTGAATGTCTGACTCTTCTGGTTTTTTGGTCAACGTAGCTATGGTAGCGAAGTCGCAGCGCTTAGCAAATAACGCGCAATGGTAATGCAATGTGCGCAGCTTGAAAGCGATGGTGGTATACTTCCGCGCCTGGATGCAGCCGCAGGTATGGGCTGCTGTATTTTTTTCTTAATACAGGCCCAGCCGGGCTTGCTAATGAACCATTGCCGCCATGAAGTTTATCATTAAATTGTTCCCTGAAATTACCATCAAAAGCCAATCTGTGCGTTTGCGCTTTATTAAAATGCTTACCGGGAACATTCGTAACGTTCTGAAGCAGTACGATGAAACACTCGCCGTTGTCCGCCACTGGGACAATATCGAAGTGCGCGCTAAAGATGAAAATCAGCGTCTGATTATCCGCGACGCGCTGACCCGTATTCCGGGCATCCACCATATTCTGGAAGTGGAAGACGTTGCGTTCACTTCTCTGCACGATATTTTTGAAAAAGCGCTGGTGCAATATCGCGAGCAGATCGAAGGTAAAACCTTCTGCGTGCGCGTTAAGCGCCGCGGCAAGCATGAGTTTAGCTCGATTGAAGTAGAGCGTTATGTTGGCGGTGGATTAAATCAGCACGTTGAATCGGCCCGCGTCAAGCTGACGCACCCGGATGTGACGGTGAATCTGGAGATTGAAGACGATCGCCTGCTGCTGGTGAAAGGCCGCTATGAAGGTATCGGCGGTTTCCCGATTGGTACTCAGGAAGATGTGCTGTCGCTGATCTCCGGCGGCTTCGACTCCGGTGTTTCCAGCTATATGCTGATGCGCCGCGGCTGCCGCGTGCACTACTGCTTCTTTAACCTCGGCGGCGCGGCCCATGAAATTGGCGTGCGCCAGGTAGCGCATTACCTGTGGAACCGTTTTGGCAGCTCGCACCGCGTACGCTTTGTGGCCATCAACTTCGAGCCGGTGGTCGGTGAGATCCTCGAAAAAGTGGATGACGGCCAGATGGGCGTGGTACTGAAACGCATGATGGTCCGCGCGGCATCAAAAGTGGCTGAACGCTACGGCGTGCAGGCGTTGGTCACTGGCGAAGCGCTGGGCCAGGTCTCCAGCCAGACGCTGACCAACCTGCGTTTGATTGATAACGCGTCCGATACCTTGATTTTGCGCCCGCTCATCTCCTGGGATAAAGAGCACATTATCGATCTGGCGCGTGAAATCGGTACGGAAGATTTTGCCCGTACCATGCCGGAATACTGCGGCGTGATCTCGAAAAGCCCGACGGTGAAAGCGGTGAAGGCGAAGATCGAAGCCGAAGAGGCGCATTTCGATTTCGACATTCTCGAGCGGGTAGTGGCTGAGGCGAGCAATATCGATATTCGCGAAATCGCTCAACAGACTCAGGAAACGGTGGTTGAAGTCGAAACCGTCAGCGGATTTGGTGACAACGATGTGATCCTTGATATTCGCTCGATTGATGAACAGGATGACAAACCGCTGAAGCTGGAAGGCATTGATGTGGTGTCGCTGCCGTTCTATAAACTGAGCACCAAATTTGGCGATCTCGACCAGAGTAAAACCTGGCTGCTGTGGTGTGAGCGCGGAGTGATGAGCCGTCTGCAGGCGCTCTATCTGCGCGAGCAGGGCTTTAGCAATGTGAAGGTCTATCGCCCGTAATTCAGCCCCTCTGCACGCTGAAGTGAAAGCCCGGAACGGTTAACCGCCGCCGGGCTTTTTTTTAGGCTTCGTAGTAGTTATAGATCCCGGCCGCCATCACCAGCTGCGAGGCGACTTCGTGGGCTTTCTCACGGCTCACCAGTAGATCGATAATTTTCAGGCCAAAATCGATCGCCGTTCCCGGCCCCTGGCTGGTAAGCAGGTTGACGCGCGGATCCCATACCACGCGCTTGTCCTGCCACTGTTCCGCCGGGATCGTCTCTTTCAGGCCCGGAAAACCCGTCATATTGCCGATCGGGAAAATCTCGTGCGGCACCAGTACGGTGCCCGCCGCGGCACAAATGGCGGCGACAATACGGCCTGAGAGATGAAACTGCCGCACCGTTTCGACCAGTAGCGGGCTGTCGCGAAAACACTCGGCACCTTTTAGACCGCCGGGCAACACAATCACGTCGTAATCGCCATCTGCCACTTCCACAAGCGGCGCATCCGCCAGCAGTTTGACCCCGCGCGAGCAGGTAATCACCAGGTTGCCATCGCTGGCGACGCTGGCGGTAGTGACCGCAATACCGCCGCGCACCAGCAGATCGATAGTGGTGACCGCTTCGGTCTCTTCACTACCAGGGGCGAGACATATCAGAGCTGATGCGCTCATACTCACTCTCCTTACGTTTCATCATTTCATACAGCCGGGCATTTTCCGGCACCGCAATCCCGTGCACGCGGGCACACTTCAGCAGATAGCCGGTAATATAATCGCACTCGGTGCGACGCTGCGCGCGGACATCCTGCAGCATGGACGAGATATTTTCAGCGGTATTTTCAATAATCTGATGCACATAGCCGACCAAATCATCAGCGGAAATATGGTGACCTTCGCGTTCGATGACCGCTGCAACCTCATAGGTCACCTTTTTAATCTCGTCCGGGAAAGCCCGCAGATCGCCATTTTTACACTCACGCAGCGCCGTCAGCGGATTAATGACGCAGTTGACCGCCAGCTTACGCCACAGCGCCGGACGAATATTGTTGTGCCAGGCGACGTCCGGCAGTACCTCCTGCAGGATATCCGCCAGATAGCTAAACTCTCCTTCGTGACGCCGCGCCGGGCCAATATGCGTCGTCCCGCTGGCAACGTGCACAATCACATTACCATCGTGACGCGCAGCGTGGGTGGTGGTGCCGATGAGTAACGGATTCGCCAGGGTTTTAAGTTCTTCAACGGTGCCCATGCCGTTATGCAGCAACAATACGGGCGTCGCCGGGGAAAGCCGGCCGGCCAGCCCTTTTACCGCGTCGGAAACCTGCCAGGCTTTTAACGTCACCAGCAGCAAATCGCTGCGCGCCAGAAAATCAGGATCGTTGGCCGTCAGGGATTCATTAAAAATCGAGCCGTCTTCTTCAATGACATTAACGCTGCAAAACGGCTGCGGAACGCGCATCCACCCCTGTACTTCATGTCCCTGTTTACACAATGCGGTCAACCACAGTTGCCCTAAAGCGCCGCATCCGAGTACGGTAATTCTCATTTATCCTCCTCACCTGCAACTACGCAAGCGTTGCTTACACCATTATAGTGCCGTCAGTTACGCTTCCCGCATTACAAGTTGAGTTATGCTTCGTTGCGGGTATTATGCATCGCAACAAATAGAGAGGGAGAAGAAAAGATGCCATCTTTCGATATCGTGTCTGAAGTTGAAATGCGTGAAGTGCAAAACGGCGTTGAGAACGCAACCCGTGAAGTGGCGACACGCTTTGATTTTCGCAACGTTGAAGCGAGTTTTGAACTCAACGAAGAGAAACAGACCATTAAGGTGCTGAGCGAGTCTGATTTTCAGGTCAATCAACTGCTGGATATTTTGCGCGCCAAACTGCTGAAACGCGGCATTGAAGGGGCGTCTTTAGATGTGCCGGAAGAGTTTGTTCACAGCGGCAAAACCTGGTTTGTGGAAGCAAAACTGAAGCAGGGCATTGATGCGCCGACGGCGAAGAAGATCATCAAGCTGATTAAAGACAGCAAGCTGAAAGTGCAGGCGCAGATTCAGGGCGAAGAGATCCGTGTCACCGGGAAAGCCCGCGATGACCTGCAGGCAGCGATGGCGCTGGTGCGCGGCGGTAATCTGGGGCAGCCGTTCCAGTTCAAAAACTTCCGCGATTAATCCCGCGGCTCTCTGTTGCGCAGAGAGCCGAAGCGCGTAGCGGGGTTATCCCGCTACCGCTTGTTCCACCTCAAAACGGTTGGTTACTTTACTGTCGATCTTAACGTATGCGCTGCGCTCTTCCGCCACCACCAGCACTTCACTGACGCCCGCTTTTGCCAGCAAGCGCTGTTCTAAAACATCATCAATGGCGACATTTTCCGGGATAGCGATGCGCAAACTACTGACGTAGGGCGGTTCCTGCATGGTACTGGCGACCAGTAGCCAGATCATTGCCAGCAGCGCGCCGGCCAGAAACACCGTTTGTGAGTCGAATAGACCATCTACCCAGCCGCCAAGCGCACCGCCAATCGCCACGCCAATAAACTGGCTGGTGGAATAAATGCCCATTGCCGTGCCTTTATAGCCCGCCGGTGCTTCTTTACTGATTAACGACGGCAGCAGCGCTTCCATCAGGTTAAAAGCGAGGAAGAAGATCTGTACGCCAAGGACAATCTCCCAGAAATACGGACCCGCGCCCCACAAGATAATTTCCGCAATCAGCAGCAGCGCCACGCAGAACAGGAACACGCGCTTCATCCGGCGCTTCACTTCGGCGTAAATAATAAACGGCACCACGGACGCAAAAGAGATCAACATGGTGACCAGATAGATTTTCCAGTGATCCGGTGCGAGAAAACCGGCGGCTTCGAGCTGGCCCGGCAGGGCAACGAAGGTCGACATCAGCAGAATATGCAGGCACATAATGCCGAAGTTAAGCTTCAGCAGTTTCGGGTTGGCCATGACGGTACGAAAACCCTCTTTCACCATCCCCGATTCGCGATTACGCACATGATGCTGGCTGTTGGGCACCACCCACAGCGTCAGAGCTATCCCGACGGTGGCAAGCCCGGCAATCATCCAGAACAGGGCGTGCAGCCCCAGTTGATGGGTGATGATGGGGCCAAGCACCATCGCAATGGCGAAGGTAACGCCAAAACTGACGCCAATAAACGCCATCGCTTTGGTCCGGTTCTGCTCGCGCGTCAGATCCGACAGCAGCGCCATTACGGCAGCGGCGATAGCGCCGGAGCCCTGTAAGGCGCGGCCGAGAATAATGCCCCAGATCGATTCGGACAGGGCGGCGATCACGCTGCCGATAATAAAGATGGCCAGCCCGCCGACGATAAGCGGTTTACGCCCAATGCGGTCGGAAAGCAGACCAAAGGGAATTTGAAAAATCGCCTGCGCAAAACCATAAATACCAATCGCCAGGCCAATAAGCGCTTCGCTGGCACCCTGCAGCGCCATACCGTAAGTGGTCAGAACGGGCAGAACCATAAACATGCCGAGCATACGCAGTGAGAATACAGTTCCTAAACCCCAGGTTGCGCGTAATTCGCCTGGTGTCATTTTGAAATCGTTCATTGCCACCTCATATTGAAAACCGGACATAGTGTAGTGCGGGGGCAGGGCGGGGTAAATAACCGCTTGATGAGCAAATGTTACCTGTAAAGAGTGGCGTTAAGCCATAAAATAAGCGGGCCGGTGTACCCTTGCGTTTGATAAAAAAGTTCTTGGGCAACCTGAGTGCCATTAGCTCATTATCGACACTCAAAACTTATGGCTCCGAAGGGGTTTCGAAAAGGATGGGCATCGTTAGCTCGAGGCTCTATAAAATGCTTACGACCCTCAATGTTACACTGCGCGCATGACTGCTAACCCAGCCAGCACGTCAAACCGAAGACCACCGCCGCAAATAACGCGGTGGTACCCCAGGCGTAATCCGGCCAGTATGTTCCGGCTAAGGCTCCAAATCCGATAGTCAGCACAACGACCATCGCTACGCTGCCAAAGACCTTAAGCTGCCAGCGCAGCCATCGTTTAAAAAAGTTCATCGTATCATCCGCATGATTGAGGTTGCGATTTCCTGATCCGTCGCTAGCTGCCGTGGCAATTTGGGGTTTCGTTTGAAGATCGGTTCAACCAGGAAGTAGAGCATTTCCAGTTTTTCAGCGTACAACGCTTAATAATATCTACCATTCGCCTGCTTGAGTCGGTTAGCCGCATCAGTCGCATCTTGAACGTAACCATAACCACCGACGATCATCACGGCTTTTGTGCCAGGCCGAAGCAAGATGGCATAACACAAACACAACGGGAATAGAGAGCAGATAATTTCACAGCCGTGGGGGTATTTATCAGTAGTGTAGAGTTACCTTAAGCGGCTAGTGGCCTGAGGAAAAGGAAAGAAGGTCACCTGCGTCAACGGTTATGATCTAATTCTTGTATAATAAATAATGAGCTTTAGATCATTGTTGGATGAAAAAAATCAGGTGCGCAGCCGAAACGGGGAATAGATACTTAAAAAGCTGTTGCATGACAAACTGCTTTATATGCTCCATAAACTACCGCTAAATGCCATGTTCAGGGATTTTGTCAAATGGCTAAACTGGCGGACCGTAGCATCGCTACAGTACGGTTAAGGGGGGAATGTCTTTCTTGATTTTTAAGAAAGAATGGAATGAGTACGCTGTGCTTTGACCAGGCAAAACGTACAACCTGAGTGGCAAAAGAGCAGACTGTAATCTTGTTATAAACCATGATTGTGAGGTCAGGTAAGAGGGATGGTTAAAGCCTTATCAACTAAGCAGAATGCTATTAGAATTAATCCTGAATTTTTCTTGTGATATGCTCTTTAATCTTTCGGATACAAAACGGGTGCCCACTCACATGGAGAGAAACAATGACATTACCTGGAGAGTATACAAAAAACAATAATCTGCCAGATTATGGGTTCGCAAGAAGTCTTGGACTAGCCTCTGGCGATGATTTTGATTTTAGTTCACTGGCGAAACAGTTGGACTGTTCGCGAAATTTCAATCATGCAGGCATAATTTATTCCGACGGCGCTCAGCAGTGGCTTGTTAGACCTTCAAGAAATATAGCAACGGAACATCAAAGTACGGTCAGCCACGTCATTGTTACCCGGATAAATTCTCAGCCATCAGCTTATAACGCGACCAGAGCTCTAAATAACACAATTCAGACGCCATCCCTGGCTAATGAAATTACTTCAACAGCCATTTCATGTGGTGCCGCTGTCGTTACTGGCGTTCTGGCGATTGGTGCGGGTGTCGCTGTACCATTAACGGCTGGGGCTTCAGGTGTTGTAGCCGCAATTATCACTGCGGGTACTTTAGCAACGGTCGCTCAATGTGTGATTGGATTAAGCAGAATTACTCTAATCGCGACGGATCATGACGACGTTGTCACCTGGCTCGACAGTGAGTCATGGTATATGACAACAAGCACAGCACTGGATCTTATTTCGCTGGCGGGGGCTGGAGTTGGGTTAAAAAGTACGATTGAAACGTACAAGCTAATGAAAGCCAGTACATCGTCTAATGTTATTACCTGGCTTAAAAGTCTCAGCCGTGCAGAACGCCGCCGGATAACCGAGGAAATCATTCGCGCCCAAAACCCGGGCATATCGAATACAGGAATGAAAGCAGCTATGCGAGCTGGCTTTTATCCTAAGCGCTATCCCTCAGATGCTTTACAACGTGCCTTACAGCGAGAATTAACCGCAGCAGTAATAAACACTTCAGCATTTGCCGGTAGCGCTATGACCGGAACCCTCCGTAATCCTCAAAATATCAAATCATCAGCCCGGTATGCTATTGGTCTTATCCAGTCATTTTCGTTTATAGGAACTAATTGATAATAATGATTAAATTCCTTACCAAAAGTCTCGTATTAAGCGGGGTTATTGCAAGACAGATTAAGACTACTGATCCCCATCAGCTTGAGAAAATTAAAGACAGGCTAAAGGATCGGCTGGGTATCCCGGTTGGGTGGCATATGTCAGGAAGCCCGCTATTAGCGAGTATGATTTTAACAATAGTCAGTTTTGCCTTAGCGCAGCCCTGGTTATGGTTGGCCGTATTCAACGGATTTGGGCTGCCGCAGCATGCCGTGATGGCCGCAATTGTACCCGTTTCGCTGATTTATAGCCTTTTAATAGTGCTGGCGATGTATTTTGTTGCCCGTGGAAGTTATTCTGCGCTCAAGATTTTCCTGGTACTGCTAGCGTTTAGCGGATTAGTTAGCATAATTAACTTTATTGCTGTTTTTCTACCGGTCATATTTGACGGCGGGCAAAAAACAGGTTTTATCGTTAGTGCAATATTATCTTTATTGTTTATTATCACCAGTATTAGGTGCATCAACAGTCGCACATTTTATCGTTCTAACGCTCTCTTTTTGCACAATAGAGTCTGGCGGAAACAGTTGGTTATCCAGCGTCAAAGCTTGCGTGGTTCATCCTAATAAAACAGGGAAAAGTCTGGGTGTCGCACATATTTAAATCTAGATGAGAGGGCCAGACCTGCTGCGACAGATCTTCACTAATACGAATAGAGAACGCTCGAATTATAAAGGATAAGATCATGCAACGTTTGTATGAAAT
Source organism: Enterobacter sp. Bisph1 (assembly GCF_000814905.1). Taxonomy (GTDB): domain Bacteria; phylum Pseudomonadota; class Gammaproteobacteria; order Enterobacterales; family Enterobacteriaceae; genus Kosakonia. The sequence continues at coordinate 151,832 of NZ_JXAG01000033.1, read as the reverse complement.
TAAAAAAAGGCTCGATGTAATCGAGCAAGCGCTAAACGAACAATATCCACGTTTCAAAGCGGATCCGGTACTAACAGGGCTTATCACCGATTTGAAAGACCATGTTGATTCTGAGCGAAAGAAACTTGAGAAACAAAAAAAGCGAGGGGAGCTCACTGAGTTTGAATCCTGCTTCGTAGAGCCGGCGGTCAGAAATATATACCTTTCTTCCCTGGACAAAATCAGAAGAGGTTCTAAACCCAGCGGTAGCGTGAGCAACCACATTTTTGATACCAGCTTCACTTTGAGTTACTGGTGCCATCACATTGAGGAGTATCTGGATAAACAACAGCATTAAACAAGCCGTTACATTACACTGGCGAAACCCGGTTTTGCATCTCTGAAACAGTACGAACTGGTTATAGTTCTGTGAGTACTCATATAAAGCAATTGAACCGGATCAACGCGGTACGTGGCTATAAAGCCGCGCGTCGCATCTCCGGAAGGTCTTTTGTCATCACCCCTCTTCGCGTGCAGCGTGAATTTACTGTTGTAAAGCCCAACCAGGCCCGTGCGACTGATATCACATGTACCCGCAACTGGCAGAAATGGCTGTGTAAGTATCCCACGTAATCGAACCGTGTTTCGAAGCTAATATGGTACAGTGTTGCATGGTGATTTTTCAAATAGCTATCTGTGCGGTGATTATTGCTTTTTGCGGGCACTGGGCAAATGATTGGTGTACGTACGGCAGGGCTGCATTAATAGTAATGATGCTGCTTTTGGGACTACTGTATAGCGCGTTTCTTAATTTGTTGAGGAGTTTGTTTCGTTTACCGCCGGGCGGGGAATGGCTGATGTGGTTGGAGTAGAACATGAAACTACTGCTAATTTTCATTTTCGGGGATTTGGTCAAACGGCTACTCTACCGAACCGTGCAACGTGTCGGGCTATCGAGTTATCATCGCTGGGCTAGCTAGTGATACGGCTAATGCGATTAATTGAATATTTATTTATATTCAGAAGAAAAGCCCGCATTTCAGCGAGCTATTTTCCTCAAGCCTCGTTATTCTATGCAGCTTTTTATGGCCAACACAAAATGAGGTTTTCTATTTAGCCTGTCCCTGCAGAAAATGCTGAGCGTATTCCCCCGATACTTTCTGTTGTGGATTACCGCTGGATGTCGGATTTACGTAACTGGATGACGACGGATTATCACGATTTAATGACCATTCTCCAAGGTAATACAGGCTATTTTGTCGTGAAAACTCCCCAACCATAATAGCGTCATCAAACGTAAACATAGATTTGTCATCGTTAAGCCCAATCATAGGCGTTACGGCAACTTTGCGGTATAACTCGTCGGGCTTCAAGGAGGGATAAAACAAAGCCAATTGATTTTTGATAGCCGTTGCTGCATCCCTTGCTGCTTTACCCATCTGATTAGCATAATTCGGATTGTAGTAATCCATAGCCATACCATTGATGACAAATTTCAGCCCGGCGTCAACAGCCCTTTTCACTATTACCAACCCTTCATCTGTGAGACCTGATGGTAATGTGGGTAAGGTGAAACTGAGCGTGACTTGAGGATATGAGGCCTGAATCTTTTGCAGTGCCTCGCAGATTTTATCAATATCGAACAGACCATTTTCCAGATCAAAATCCAGGCCGTGTGCATGATAATCATTAATTACAGACGTATATGTTTCAACCAGCTGATCTACGTTAAACGAATTAGAGATATCTTGATTCGCTGCGCCACCAAAAGAAATAATCACCTCTTTTTCGTCCGAATGTAAATCATCGGCCAACGGTCTGGCCCAGTCCAGTGGCATCGTCGGTTGAGCAGCCCAGCATGCCGTATTATTTTGCGTTGCGAGTGTTATAAAACCGAATATCAGACCATCTACTTTCCAGTCTTTGGCTTGCTCTGAGTAGAGGGGATTAGGACGTCCGTTGGGATAGGTTTGCCAGTCGCTCCAGTCTGCATTGACGGTGACATCGATATAGGGTGTATATAGCGTTTTCATTTTATACCTCTGAATGTCTCTAATATATTTTAAGCAGAGATCTAAAGCAGTGTTTTATATAAATTCTCTCGATAAGAACCCACAAAAAACACTAGAACAATTGTTTTTCACATGGCGATGCCATAAGTAACGATTAATTAAGGATATCAGCCCATAAAGAACCTCTCATTTTAAAAAAAACATGTCTGGATGGGATTAATTATAAGGGGGTTTATATTAAGATCTTTTATTGTTCGTTGTGTCAGGTATGTAACATAATTCCACCGCTGATAGCGGAAGGTAAAAATAAGCTTTTAGTGTGCCGTGAGACTTTATTAAGAGTATTTATTAAGAAAGAATTATTAAATCCCTGCTGATTCCCGGAAATCCCCAATAAGGTAGGTAATAAAAGACGCATATTGATTTTTATAATCTTTATAGTGTTCCATTTGTTCTATGTTATCGCCTCTGTACCGGGGCAGATTCAGGTTAAATAAAAAATAAGCGCAATGATCATCGACTGAGTAATGCGTTGTTCGAGCATAGTACTCCGCTAATTTTGCAAAATATTATCTCAATTTTTAGTCACCAGGTTATTGCGCCAGACGAAACGCCCGGGCTGAATATAATCATCGTGGATGTGGGATGTGCAAAGGCGCAGGTAGCGAGTGAGCTGGGGTGGATGCGTACGGGGAAAGAGTCAGGAAAACTATCGCGACCGCGGCCGCTAATAAAACAAACCCCACGTTTTTACGTGGGGTTTGTAAGCACTCAGAAGGAAGGGTGCCGGAGCACGCTTCTTAGAGGGGGGTTTGCATCACCAGACGTAGGTCAGCAGGTTATGGGAATCGGGCACCATAAAATCCACCGACATCATCACGCTGAGGGAGGTAATCGCGACAATGGAGAAGACGAACAGTTTGCGCGCCCATACCTTGTCATCCTCCACTTTATAACCGCGCAGCGCCATACCTAACCACCACAGGCTCACCGCTGCAGCAACCGCCAGGTATTTATAACCCGCGTAGCCGCCAAGGGAGAGCATTAAGGTGGCGACAGCAAACGCCAGGATATAGAGCGTGATGTGGTTTTTCGCCACGGAAATGCCTTTCACCACCGGCAGTACCGGGATGTTCGCCGCCTGATAATCCTTAAAGCGGAAAATCGCGATGGCGTAGGAGTGGGGCATTTGCCACAGGCTGAAAATCGCCAGCAGAATCGCAGCACCGCTGTCGAACTCGTTGGTCACGGCGCAGTAGCCAATCACCGGCGGCGCCGCGCCAGAGAGTGAGCCAATCAGCGTGCCGTAAACGGAGTGACGTTTCATATACAGGCTATAAACGCCCACATAGACAACGAACCCCATAACGCCCAACCAGCAGGCCAGCGGATTAGCGCCAAACCACAGCAGCATAAAGCCAGCAATACCCAGCAAGGCGGCGTAAACCAGCGAGACTTTTGGCGAGATCAGCCCTCTGACCAGCACCCTGTTTTTCGTCCGTTCCATCTTTTTATCGATGTCACGATCGATGTAGTTGTTAAATACACAACCAGAGGCGACGACCAGCGACACGCCAAATAGCGTGTAGATGAACAGGGGATAATCAATGTGGCCTTTAGAGGCCAGCAGGAATCCCCCGATCACAGAGATCAAGTTGCCAAAAATAATGCCCGGTTTCGTGACTTGCAGGTATTGCTTAAACATACTTCGCCGCTCTTATCGAACCATCATGTTGTAGTTGAGGTTCCACATAATCCAGATGGAACCTACCACCACGATCGCGATGATCAGCACAGTAAAGACGAAGGCCGTCATGTTCCAGCCCTCATCAGACTTGGTGTTCATGTGCAGGAAGCACACCAGATGCACCAGAATCTGTACTACCGCGGTCACCAGCACGGTGCCGAGGATCGCCACGTGGGAGGCCGTACCGCTCATCACCATCCAGAACGGGATCACCGTCAGGATGATCGACAGGATAAATCCTGTCATGTAGGTTTTTACGCTACCGTGGGAAGCGCCATGATCCGTTGAATGACTCATTACATCGCCCCCATCAGATAAACGACTGAGAATACACAAATCCATACCACATCCAGGAAGTGCCAGAACAGGCTCAGGCACAGGATACGGGTACGGTTAGTGCTGGTCAGGCCGCGACGAGAGATCTGGAACATCAGTACCGCCATCCAGATCAGACCCGAGGTCACGTGCAGACCGTGAGTACCGACCAGCGCAAAGAACGCTGACAGGAAGCCGCTGCGATCCGGACCCATGCCTTCCGCAATCAGGTGATGGAATTCATAGAGTTCCATCCCGATAAAGCCTGCACCGAACAGCCAGGTCAACGCCAGCCAGGAAACGACCTGGCTCTTGTTGTCCTTATACATCGCGATCGCCGCCATGCCATAAGTAATGGAGCTGAACAACAGCAGGAAGGTTTCTACCAGTACGAACGGCAGTTCAAAGATGTCCTTACCTGTCGGGCCACCCGCTGTGTTATTGACTAACACAGCATAGGTCGCGAACAGGATTGAGAACACAATACAGTCGCTCATCAGGTAGATCCAGAAACCGAAGATCTTCGTCGGTCCTGAATCATGGTGCCCATGTTCGTGCGCGTGGGCGTGCGCAGTTGTCAGAGTATCAGTTGCCATTTTTCAGCCCTGCCTTTTTGATCTCATCGAAATGCTGATTTTCCAGTTTTTCGATTTCTGCAACCGGTACGTAGTAATCCACGTCCTCGTCGAAGCTTTTCACAATCCAGCTAATCACGATGCCGGCGAAACCAACGATCGCCATCCACCAGATATGCCAGATCATGGCAAAGCCAAACACCGTTGCGAAAGCGGCAATCACAATGCCCGCACCGCTGTTTTTCGGCATATGAATTTCTTCATAGTGCGCTGGCTGCTTATATGCTTCGCCTTTTTCTTTCATTTCCCAGAATGCATCACGCTCATGAACGTGCGGCACAACAGCAAAGTTATAGAACGGCGGAGGAGAAGAGGTTGACCACTCCAGCGTACGGCCGCCCCACGGGTCGCCGGACACATCGCGATTCAGGTGACGATCGCGGATGGAGACGTAGTACTGAATCAGCTGGCACAGAATACCGCAGGCAATCAGCGCAGCGCCGGCAGCAGCAACCAGCAGCATGGTGTGGAACTGCGGATCGATATGCTGGCTCAGGCGACGGGTCATACCCATAAAGCCCAGGACATACAGCGGCATAAAGGCCACGAAGAAGCCGATGATCCAGAACCAGAACGCGCGTTTACCCCAGGTTTCGTTCAGGGTAAAACCAAACGCTTTCGGCCACCAGTAAGTGATACCTGCAAAGCAACCGAACACCACACCGCCGATAATCACGTTATGGAAGTGCGCGATCAGGAACAGACTGTTGTGCAGCACAAAGTCAGCGCCCGGTACCGCCAGCAATACGCCGGTCATACCGCCTACAGAGAAGGTCACGATAAAGCCGATAGTCCACATCATCGCGGTGTGGAATACGATACGGCCCTGGTACATGGTAAACAGCCAGTTGAAGATCTTCACCCCGGTTGGGATGGCGATAATCATGGTGGCGATACCGAAGAAGGCGTTTACGTTCGCGCCCGCACCCATGGTGAAGAAGTGGTGCAGCCATACGATAAACGACAGGACGGTGATACACACGGTCGCCCAAACCAGCGAGGTGTAGCCGAACAGGCGTTTACGCGAGAAGGTCGCAGCGACTTCCGAGAACACACCGAACACCGGCAGAACCAGAATGTACACTTCCGGATGGCCCCAGGCCCAAATCAGGTTGATGTACATCATCATGTTGCCGCCCATTTCGTTGGTAAAGAAATGGGTGCCCAGATAACGGTCCAGGGTCAACAGCGCGACGGTAACGGTCAGGATCGGGAACGATGCGATAATTAGCACGTTCGCGCACAGCGAAGCCCAGGTAAAGACCGGCATCTTGAACATGGTCATGCCCGGCGCACGCATCTTCAGAATGGTAACGAAGAAGTTGATACCGGTCAGCGTCGTACCGATACCGGAAAGCTGCAGAGCCCATATCCAGTAATCGACACCTACGCCGGGGCTGTACTCTATTCCCGAGAGCGGCGGATAGGCCAGCCAACCGGTCTGGGCGAATTCACCGACGCCAAGAGAGAGGTTAACCAGGATAACGCCGACAACCGTAAACCAGAAGCTCAGGTTGTTCAGGAACGGGAACGCCACGTCGCGCGCGCCAATCTGCAGCGGAACGACCACGTTCATCAGACCAATAACCAGCGGCATCGCAACGAAGAAGATCATTATCACGCCGTGGGCGGTGAAGACCTGATCGTAGTGATGGGGCGGCAGGAAGCCTGCTTCACCCGCCGAGGCGAGGGCCTGCTGGCTACGCATCATGATGGCGTCAGCAAAACCACGCACCAGCATCACGATACCGACCAGGCAGTACATGATGCCGAGTTTTTTGTGGTCAACGGACGTCAGCCACTCTTTCCACAAGTAGTTCCACTTACCGAAGTAAGTAATCAGGGCCAGTAAAGCCAGACCCCCGATGATAATGGCAGCCACCGTAACCATAATAATGGGTTCATGGTAGGGCACTGCATCCAGTGTTAATTTTCCGAACATCGTATTCTTCCTCGACCCCTTAGTGAGAGGTTTCCGCGTGACTCATGTCCATCCCTTCCATCCCTTTATGCGAGCTTTGCTCGCCTTCCGGCTGGGTGACGTCCATGCTCATGCTGTGGCCCATAAATTTGTTGATAACGTCTTTAAACAAATCGGGTTTCACGCTGGAGAAGTATTCAACCTTGTTGTATTCGCTTGGCGCAGCAAGTTTGTCGTACGCTGCCATATCCGGCAGAGCGTTCGGCGCTTGTTTCGCTTTGGCGACCCACTGGTCGAATGCGGCACGGTCCGGCGTAGCAATAGCTTTAAACTTCATACCCGAGAAGCCCGGGCCGCTATAGCTGGCGGAGATGCCGTCGTAGATACCCGGTTCATTAGCGATCAGATGCAGGTTGGTCTGCATACCGGCCATGGCATAAATCTGGCTACCCAGACGCGGGATAAAGAACGAGTTCATCACGGAGTTGGAGGTCACTTTGAACTGAACCGGAACGTTTGCCGGGAAGGCGATTTCGTTCACGGTAGCAATGCCCTGCTCCGGATAGATGAAGAACCATTTCCAGTCCATCGAAACCACTTCGATGGTGATCGGTTTTTCATCATGGGCTAACGGTTTGCTCGGCTCGAGCGCGTGGGTGGTTTTCCATGTCAGTACGGCAAGGAACAGAATGATCAGAATAGGCACTGTCCAGACCACAGCTTCCACTTTATTGGAGTGTGACCAGTTAGGGCTATACTTCGCATCTTTATTGCTCGCACGATACTTCCAGGCGAAACCAACGGCCATCAAGATGGCGGGAATAACGACAATCAACATCAGGCCAAAGGCCGTCAGTATCAGCGAACGTTGCTCCAGTCCAATCTGTCCTTTGGGGTCAAGAAGTGCAGAATCACAGCCACTGAGTAAAACAGTGCCGGCGATTAATGACAACCATCCCAAACTTTTATTGTATTTCCTGAGTCTCATTTAACGACCTCAATTCCACGGGATCTGGTGGCGCTTAAAGTGTGCGGGCATTTTACGGAAAGGTTACGTTACTGTAAACATCATTGGCTCTGTGTCAGTAAGGTGTTACTGGGTTCTGCCGATTATGTCACACGGTATGCAACAATCTGTAAAATAGTGGTTCGCACGGCCAGAGTGTCTGATTATAACGAAAAAATCACATTACAATCAGCCGCGAGGGTAAATTGGTATAACCAATCAAATTAATATACATTTACGTAACAAATATCCAGCAAATATCGAACATTATTGGAACTAATCTGAAATCCAACAATTAATAACCCTGCTGAATCGTTAAAGAGTAGCCTTTAATTTATAAGGCACAAAACAATTAAGATTTTTTTATTGGGGTCGTTTGCATTAAGGGATCGGTAAAAAAAAAGGTGCTGGTTATTTAATGAGCATAATAATAACGAAGGTGAATTGTTTAAGGCGGTTTTTATTTTTTTGAAGGTTAAATTTTAGCGCAAAATAGCCGGGGAATATATTCTCGATAAATCATTTTTTTATTTAACTTTTTTAACATCTTTTTCTATAAGCATAAAAAAAGCGCCTTGCGCGCTTTTTTTATGCTGTTACAACAACTGCGCTTTACGCAGCGCCAGCAGATCCAGCACGCCACCGAAGAGAATGCCGATCATCGCCAACAGCGCCCCCGCTTGCAAAAGCGCAGTGTCCAACGACCACTGGGCAAGCCCGACGGCGTTAACAATCAGCGTCACCAGCCAGGCACCTAACAGCAAACAACCGATGCTCAGGATGCGCAGCGCCAGCCGGTAGGCTGGAGCGTAATATGTTCTGGGCAGGAAGGTTTCCGTCTGTTGCGTGAAGGCCAGAGTTTTCTTGCACATCACCAGCAGCACCAGTCCGGGCAGGCCCGCGACAATGGAAAAGAGATAAAAAGTCGACCAGCTGTAGCTTTCAACAAACCAGCCCGCCAGCGGGCCGACATACACCCGGCCCACCGCAGACAGCGCCGAGAGCAGCGCAAATTGGGTGGCAGAAAAGGATTTGTTGCATAGCGTCATTAACAGCGCGACAAACGCCGCCGTGCCCATACCGCCGCAGAGGTTTTCAAAAAACACCGCAATTCCCATCGTGAAGATGTTTTTCGCCGTCACGGCCAGCAGCCAGTAGCCCGCATTGGAGAGCGCCTGCAGCACGCCAAAAACCAGCAGGGCGCGAAACAGCGACAAGCGCTGCATCAACACGCCGCCTGCCAGTGCGCCAATAATCGTGGCGATAAGGCCAAGAGTTTTATTCACTACGCCCACTTCGCCTGCATCAAAGCCGACGCCGCGGATCAGAAAGGTGGTGGTCAGGCTCATGGCGAAAGCATCACCGAGCTTGTAAAGCACAATTAAGAGCAGGATAAGCCAGGCGTTGTTGCGCCCGAAAAAATCATGCAGCGGCTCGACCACCGCGCGCTGCAGGGTTTTCGGCACCGGAACCGCATCCGTTGGCTCGGGGGCAAGTAGGGTGGCGATAATGCAAGGAATCAGTAGCGCGGCCATCAGCCAATACATACCCTGCCAGCCGAGCCAGCGATCCGCCAGCCATAACGCCAGACCGCCGGAGACTAACATTCCCAGCCGATAGCCCAGGACGCTTATTGCCGCGCCCGCGCCGCGCTCTTCGAGAGGGAGCACATCGGTTTTCCACGCATCGAAAACAATATCCTGCGAGGCGGAACAAAAGGCGATAACTACCGCCAACGCCGCCATCCAGCGCAGATGGTTAGCCGGGTCGAGAAAGCCCATTACGGCAATGGAGAGCAGCAGCAACAGTTGCGTGAGCAGTAACCAGCCGCGACGACGGCCAAATAAAGGCGGCGTATAACGATCCATCAACGGCGACCAGAGGAATTTGAAAACATAGGCCTGGCCGACCAAAGAGAAGAAGCCGATGGTTTTTAAATCGATGTTTTCAACGGTCATCCACGCCTGCAGCGTGCCGCTGGTCAGGGCAAGAGGCAAACCGGAAGCAAAACCGAGAATCAGCAGAATGGCTGATTTGGGCTGAGTGAAGATGCGTAAGTAGTGACTGGACATAAGTAAGAGCTGGCCCGGAAAACCGGGCCAGAGAGGATTAACGCGCGTTTTGCTTGATAAATTCGTGGATGCTGGTGTCCTGGGACATATCAGCAATGGTGTCCGTCAACACGTTGTTAACCGCAGTGGTGATCTTATCGTTGGTGGCCTGGAAAGCACCTTCAACGTTATAGCTGGCACGGTAGTTTTTGGTCATCTTATTGCCGTTCGCTGCGGTGGCGATAATCGCGATATCCGCTTTAGTGGCGATGTTGTAGCGTACGTTACCCTGTGACACATCGGCATACAGCTGGCTTACGATGATCTGCAGGTTTACCGCGCCGTTTGGCCCGATCATATACCCGCGCGCGGTCATCTGTTTTTCCAGCACTTCTTGCAGCAGGAAACGCAGGTCGCGCGAGGCGGTCAGCGTCACCAGCTGGTTATCACGCGTGACTTTTGCCAGCGCCTGATCCTGACGCTGATCGGCACCGTTAATGCTGACGGTAACGCCCATCAGGCTAGGATCCTGCTGCGGCAGGGTAATTCTAGGCGTAACGTCAAGGGTAGTCGGCGGGGTAGCGCACCCGGCCAGCATAAATAAAGCAACCAGCGGAAAGAGGATTTTTTTAAACATGTTCAGGCTCTCAAGGATCTAAGCTTTTAGGGGAAAATTCCCGCCATCATAACATCGCCGCCGTTAAGAGGAAGTCCTCAACGCATGGAAATTCATCGTCTTGTGCTTTTTTTATCGTCAGCAAATGTTTTAGCGCCTTGAAGGCAAAAAAAAGGGTCGCTTTGCCTTCAAGTTTATCCCCTTCACAGGAAAAGCAGGCTGAAGGCGTATTTTTGTTGTTTTATTGTTATAGAAACGGTAAAAGCGGCTAACATTTAAAGAGATGGCTGGCATCTCAGCGTTGTCGGGAGTGTAAAATCATGATGATGCGCGAACAAATAGAAGCAAAGCTGAAGGCGGCATTTGAGCCCGTCATTCTTGAAGTTGTGGACGAAAGCTATCGCCACAATGTCCCGGCAGGTTCTGAAAGTCACTTCAAAGTGGTGCTGGTAAGCGATCGCTTTACCGGTGAGCGTTTTGTTAACCGCCATCGCATGATCTACGGCGTGCTGGCGGAGGACCTGTCCACCACGATTCATGCCCTTGCGCTGCATACTTACACCCTAAAAGAGTGGGAAGGCTTGCAGGATACCCTGCTGACCTCGCCAGCTTGTCGCGGCGCTGGCAGCATCGTGTAGAAATCCGGGTTGCAACTGCCTGAACTTTTCCAGTATGTTGCATGCAGATTATGTAAAAACGGCCTGCGGGCCGTTTTGTTTTGTCTGAAATTTGAGCGAGAAACGCGATTTTTTGCATGAAATTGCTTCAGAAGTGTGAAAAATGACGCAGCATTGCGCCGTTCCCCTTCTCGACTCATATCTGTGATGCCGCTATAATGCTGCGTCTTATTTTTCGGAATGTCTTCGGGATGATTCTGACGACAGGGAATGTATATCTGATTTGAGAGAGCATTCCGGTTCTGCAAGCAAAATATTTGCTTCGCAGGGTAGAGTTGACCGAGCACTGTGATTTTTTGAGGTAACAAGATGCAAGTTTCAGTTGAAACCACTCAGGGCCTTGGGCGCCGTGTAACGATTACAATCGCTGCTGATAGCATCGAGACCGCTGTGAAGAGCGAGCTGGTCAACGTAGCGAAGAAGGTACGTATTGACGGTTTTCGTAAGGGCAAAGTGCCGATGACCGTTGTTGCTCAGCGTTATGGCGCTTCTGTTCGCCAGGACGTACTGGGCGATCTGATGAGCCGTAACTTTATCGACGCGATCATTCAGGAAAAAATCAACCCGGCTGGCGCACCGAATTACGTTCCGGGCGAATACAGGCTGGGCGAAGACTTCACTTACTCCGTAGAGTTTGAAGTTTACCCGCAGGTTGAGCTGAAAGCGCTGGACACTATTGAAGTTGAAAAACCGGTTGTTGAAGTGACCGATGCTGATGTCGACACCATGCTGGACACCCTGCGTAAACAGCAGGCGACCTGGAAAGACAAAGATGGCGCTGTAGACGCGGAAGATCGCGTGACCGTTGATTTCAGCGGTTCCGTTGACGGTGAAGAGTTTGAAGGCGGCAAAGCCACTGATTTCGTACTGGCCATGGGCCAGGGTCGTATGATCCCGGGCTTTGAAGACGGTATCAAAGGCCACAAAGCGGGCGAAGAGTTCACTATCGACGTGACCTTCCCGGAAGATTACCACGCAGAAAACCTGAAAGGTAAAGCGGCGAAATTCGTCATTAACCTGAAGAAAGTTGAAGAGCGTGAGCTGCCGGAACTGACCGAAGAGTTCATCAAACGTTTCGGCGTTGAAGATGGCTCAATCGCCGGTCTGCGCGCTGAAGTGCGTAAAAACATGGAGCGCGAGCTGAAAGGCGCGGTACGTAACCGTGTTAAATCTCAGGCGATTGACGGCCTGGTGAATGCGAACGAAATCGACGTGCCGGCTGCGCTGATCGACAGCGAAATCGACGTACTGCGTCGTCAGGCTGCACAGCGTTTTGGTGGCAACGAGAAACAAGCCCTTGAACTGCCGCGTGAGCTGTTCGAAGAGCAGGCTAAACGCCGTGTTGTTGTCGGTCTGCTGCTGGGCGAAGTGATTCGTACCAATGAGCTGAAAGCTGACGAAGAGCGTGTTAAAGGCCTGATCGAAGAGATGGCGTCTGCGTATGAAGATCCGAAAGAAGTGATCGAATTCTACAGCAAAAACAAAGAGCTGATGGAAAACATGCGTAACGTGGCGCTGGAAGAACAAGCTGTTGAAGCGGTTCTGGAAAAAGCGAAAGTGACTGAGAAAGCCACTTCCTTTAACGAACTGATGAACCAACAGGCTTAATCGACTTCTGCGATAGCCAAAAGTAATAAGCCCGTCACCTGCTGGTGACGGGCTTTTTTTATCGCATCAGGACTAGCAGATATGTGCTAAAAGGGCGTTTCAGTGTTAGCGTAACAGCAAAATATTGTTATGCTTGAATTCATGCAACGTCATCCCCATTAAGGGAAAAGCGACAGAAACGACTCTGGCTGATAATCCGTCCGTGAGCGGTCATAGTCAGACCCTGCTCACTCAAGTACAATCAGTACAGCAGAATTGTTTATATTTATATCCAGGAGACGGAAATGTCATACAGCGGCGAACGAGACAACTTTGCACCCCATATGGCTCTGGTGCCAATGGTTATTGAACAGACCTCACGCGGTGAGCGCTCTTTCGATATCTACTCCCGTCTTCTCAAGGAACGCGTAATTTTCATGACTGGCCAGGTGGAAGACCACATGGCGAACCTGATTGTGGCGCAAATGCTGTTTCTGGAAGCGGAAAACCCGGAAAAAGACATCTACCTGTACATTAACTCCCCAGGCGGGGTGATTACTGCCGGGATGTCCATCTACGACACCATGCAATTTATTAAGCCGGACGTCAGTACTATTTGTATGGGGCAGGCTGCTTCAATGGGCGCCTTCCTGCTGACGGCGGGCGCAAAAGGCAAGCGCTTCTGCCTGCCGAATTCACGTGTGATGATCCACCAGCCGCTGGGCGGCTATCAGGGCCAGGCGACGGATATCGAAATCCACGCGCGTGAGATCCTGAAAGTGAAAGGGCGCATGAATGAACTTATGGCGCATCACACGGGTCAATCATTAGAACAAATTGAACGCGATACCGAACGCGACCGCTTCCTTGCCGCGCAAGAAGCAGTGGAGTACGGGCTGGTGGATTCAATTTTAACCCATCGTAACTAAGCTCAGGCTTCATGTGCCGCTATACTATTAAGTATGAGCGGCATACGCTTGGGTAATGTTTTGCGCCTGGAATGGCATTTGCGTCGTCATGTGCGGCACAAAGAACAGAAAAGAGGTTTTGACTCATGACAGATAAACGCAAAGATGGATCGGGCAAACTGTTGTACTGCTCTTTTTGCGGCAAAAGCCAGCATGAAGTGCGTAAGCTAATCGCCGGGCCATCCGTGTATATCTGCGACGAATGTGTGGATCTGTGTAACGACATTATTCGCGAAGAGATTAAAGAGGTTGCGCCGCATCGCGAGCGCAGCGCGTTACCTACCCCACATGAGATCCGCCACCATCTCGATGACTATGTTATCGGTCAGGAACAGGCGAAAAAAGTGTTGGCGGTCGCGGTATACAATCACTACAAACGTCTGCGCAATGGCGATACCAGCAACGGCGTGGAATTAGGTAAAAGTAACATTCTGCTGATCGGGCCAACGGGTTCCGGTAAAACGCTGCTGGCGGAAACCCTGGCTCGTCTGCTGGATGTTCCGTTCACCATGGCCGATGCTACGACGCTGACCGAAGCGGGTTACGTCGGTGAAGACGTGGAAAATATTATCCAGAAACTGCTGCAGAAGTGCGACTACGACGTACAGAAAGCGCAGCGCGGGATCGTCTATATCGATGAAATCGACAAGATCTCACGTAAATCGGATAACCCGTCCATCACCCGTGACGTTTCCGGTGAAGGGGTACAGCAGGCGCTGCTGAAACTGATCGAAGGCACCGTGGCTGCGGTTCCACCGCAGGGCGGTCGTAAACATCCGCAGCAGGAGTTTTTGCAGGTTGACACCTCCAAAATCCTCTTTATCTGTGGCGGTGCGTTTGCTGGTCTCGATAAGGTCATTTCCCACCGTGTTGAAACCGGCTCCGGCATTGGTTTTGGCGCAACGGTGAAAGGCAAAGCGGAAAAAGCCAGCGAAGGCCAACTGCTGTCGCAGGTTGAGCCGGAAGATCTGATCAAATTCGGTTTGATTCCGGAATTTATCGGTCGTCTGCCGGTGGTCGCTACGCTGAATGAACTCAGTGAAGACGCGCTGATTCAGATCCTCAAAGAGCCGAAAAACGCCCTGACCAAGCAGTATCAGGCGCTGTTCAATCTTGAAGGTGTGGATCTCGAGTTCCGCGACGAAGCGCTCGACGCTATTGCTAAGAAAGCGATGGTGCGTAAAACCGGCGCCCGTGGTCTGCGTTCTATCGTAGAAGCCGCTCTGCTCGATACCATGTACGATCTGCCGTCGATGGAAGATGTCGAAAAAGTGGTCATTGATGAGTCGGTTATTGCTGGTCAAAGCAAACCGTTATTGATTTATGGCAAACCGGAAGCACAGCAGGCATCTGGCGAATAATTAATCAAAATTTACAATCAGTTAACCTGAAAGGGGGGATTTTATCTCCCCTTTTATTTTTCCGAAAACACGGCGTTGAATGTGTGGGAAACATCCCCATATACTGCTTTACATGTTAATGGTGCGTGTTGCACAGTCACGTCACCTCATAACCTGGCGGACTTTAAACTAAGAGAGAGCTCTATGAATCCTGAGCGTTCTGAACGCATTGAAATCCCCGTGTTGCCATTGCGCGATGTGGTGGTTTATCCGCACATGGTCATTCCGTTATTTGTGGGACGGGAAAAATCAATCCGTTGTCTGGAAGCAGCCATGGACCATGATAAAAAAATCATGCTGGTTGCGCAGAAAGAAGCATCAACGGATGAGCCGGGTGTAAACGATCTTTTCACCGTCGGGACCGTGGCGTCTATTTTGCAAATGTTGAAACTGCCCGATGGCACGGTAAAAGTGCTGGTCGAGGGGCTTCAGCGCGCGCGCATTACTACCCTTGCCGACGATGGCGAGCACTTCTCTGCGAAAGCAGAATACCTTGACTCGCCGGCGATAGATGAGCGCGAGCAGGAAGTGCTGGTGCGTACGGCAATCAGTCAGTTTGAAGGCTATATCAAACTGAACAAAAAAATCCCGCCGGAAGTGCTGACATCGCTGAACAGCATCGACGATCCCGCGCGTCTGGCCGACACCATCGCTGCCCATATGCCGCTTAAGCTTGCGGATAAGCAGTCCGTGCTCGAGATGTCCGACGTTAATGAACGTCTGGAATATCTGATGGCGATGATGGAATCTGAAATCGATCTGCTGCAGGTTGAGAAACGTATTCGCAACCGCGTGAAAAAGCAGATGGAGAAATCCCAGCGTGAGTACTATCTGAATGAGCAGATGAAAGCCATTCAGAAAGAGCTGGGCGAAATGGATGACGCGCCGGACGAAAATGAAGCGCTGAAGCGCAAAATTGACGCCGCGAAAATGCCGAAAGAGGCAAAAGAGAAAGCGGAATCCGAACTCTCCAAGCTGAAAATGATGTCACCCATGTCTGCGGAAGCGACGGTGGTGCGCGGCTATATCGAATGGATGGTACAGGTACCGTGGAATGCACGCAGCAAGGTCAAAAAAGACCTGCGCCAGGCGCAAGAGATCCTCGATACCGATCACTACGGTCTGGAACGCGTTAAAGACCGCATCCTTGAGTACCTTGCGGTGCAAACCCGCATGAACAAACTTAAAGGGCCGATTCTGTGTCTGGTAGGGCCGCCGGGGGTGGGTAAAACCTCTCTGGGTCAGTCTATTGCTAAGGCAACCGGGCGCAAATACATCCGTATGGCGCTGGGCGGCGTGCGTGATGAAGCGGAAATCCGCGGTCACCGCCGGACGTATATCGGTTCCATGCCGGGCAAACTGATTCAGAAGATGGCGAAAGTGGGCGTTAAAAACCCGCTGTTCCTGCTCGATGAAATCGACAAAATGTCCTCCGATATGCGTGGCGATCCCGCTTCTGCGCTGCTGGAAGTGCTGGATCCGGAACAGAACGTCGCCTTCAGCGATCACTATCTGGAAGTGGATTACGATCTCAGCGATGTGATGTTCGTTGCCACTTCCAACTCCATGAACATTCCGGCACCGCTGCTGGATCGTATGGAAGTGATCCGTCTTTCCGGCTACACCGAAGACGAAAAACTGAACATCGCCAAACGTCACCTGCTGACCAAGCAGATCGAACGTAACGCGCTGAAAAAAGGTGAGATTACCGTTGATGACAGCGCGATAATCGGCATCATCCGTTATTACACCCGTGAAGCGGGCGTGCGTGGTCTGGAGCGTGAAATCTCCAAACTGTGCCGTAAGGCGGTTAAACAGCTGCTGCTTGATCCGACGCTGAAACACATTGAGATCAACGGCGACAACCTGCATGACTATCTGGGTGTGCAGCGCTTTGATTACGGCCGTGCCGACGATGAAAACCGCGTCGGTCAGGTAACGGGGCTGGCATGGACGGAAGTGGGTGGCGATTTGCTGACCATTGAAACCGCCTGCGTACCGGGTAAAGGCAAGCTGACCTATACCGGCTCACTGGGTGAAGTGATGCAGGAGTCAATCCAGGCTGCGCTGACCGTGGTCCGTGCCCGCGCGGAGAAACTCGGTATCAACGGTGATTTCTACGAGAAACGTGATATCCACGTTCACGTACCGGAAGGCGCGACCCCGAAAGATGGTCCGAGCGCCGGGATCGCCATGTGTACCGCGCTGGTTTCTTGCCTGACCGGTAACCCGGTTCGCGCCGATGTGGCGATGACCGGTGAGATCACACTGCGTGGTCAGGTCTTGCCGATTGGTGGTCTGAAAGAAAAACTGCTGGCGGCGCATCGCGGGGGCATTAAGACGGTATTGATCCCTTACGAAAACAAACGCGATTTGGAAGAAATTCCGAATAATGTGGTAGCCGATCTGGAGATCCATCCGGTCAAGCGGATTGAAGAGGTTCTTAGTCTCGCGCTGCAGAATGCGCCATTTGGCATGCAGGTCGCGACGGCAAAATAGTGACCTTGCGCAAAGTGCGTTGATAAAAACGAGGCTGGTAAGTAATTTGGTGCTTGCCAGTCTTTTTTTGTATAGCTAATTTAGATTGCTGGTTGATTGAATCATCATCAACTGGTGTTGTAAGGGCATGACAGGCCTGATATAACTGCTGCGCGGTCGCACTGTGAAGGATGCAGGTGCGATATAAATTATAATGAGAGGAAGAGTAGAGTGAATAAATCTCAATTGGTAGACAAGATTGCCGCAGATGCTGACATCTCTAAAGCCGCGGCTGGACGGGTGTTAGATGCTTTTATTGCTGCCGTTACTGATTCTTTGAAATCCGGGGACGACGTGGCGCTGGTAGGTTTTGGTTCTTTTGTTGTTAAAGACCGTGCTGCCCGTACCGGCCGCAACCCTCAGACCGGCAAAGAGATCACCATTGCTGCGGCCAAAGTTCCTGGTTTCCGCGCAGGCAAAGCACTGAAAGACGCGGTAAACTGATCGCCATCCCTCTACAGGGTGAGCGGGAAACCACAAGGGCGCATCGCGAGATGTGCCTTTTTTATTTGTCTTAACGCACTTTCTGCGAGTTTATACGCGATGCGGGCTAACAATTGCCCCGGTTTCTTGTCAAAATACGCCCTTACGCGCAGCGGGCACCGAGCGCTGCCCGAGATCTACAGTCACCTACAGCGGAGTGTTGTTACACCATGATGGACAATTTACGCGCGGCGGCCAACCACGTCGTGCTCAAGATCATTCTGGGTTTAATTATCGTGTCATTCATTTTGACTGGCGTGGGTAACTACCTGATTGGCGGTAACAATAATTACGCCGCAAAAGTTAATGGTCAGGAGATCGGCCGTTCGCAGTTTGAAAATGCGGTAAACAGCGAGCGCAACCGTATGGCGCAGCAGCTGGGCGATCGGTTCTCTGAACTGGCCGCTAACGAAAACTACATGAAATCCGTTCGTCAGCAGGTGCTCAACCGCTTAATCGACGAAGCGCTGCTTGATCAATACGCGAAAAACCTTGGCCTTGGTATTAGCGACGAGCAGGTTAAAAATGCGATTTTTGCCACCCAGGCGTTTCATGCCGACGGTAAATTTGATAACAACCGCTTCTCCGCCATCGTCAACCAGATGGGCATGACCACCGATCAGTATGCTGAAGCGCTGCGTAATCAATTAACCTCTCAGCAGCTGATCAACGCCGTCGCCGGTACCGATTTTATGCTGAAAGGCGAGACTGACGAGCTGGCAGCGCTGGTGGCCCAGCAGCGTGTGGTGCGTCAGGCGGTGATTGACGTTAACGCGCTGGCGGCGAAACAGACTGCCGGCGATGATGAAATCGCCAGCTACTACGATCGCAACAAGAGCCGATTTATCACGCCCGAGCAGTTCCGCGTAAGCTATATCAAGCTTGATGCCGCCGCGATGCAGGAAAAGGTCAGCGACGAAGAAATTCAGGCGTATTACGATCAGCATCAGGATCAGTTCACCCAGCCGCAGCGTAACCGTTACAGCATTATCCAGACCAAAACGGAAGACGAAGCAAAAGCGGTACTTGATGAGCTGAAAAAAGGCGCAGACTTTGCTGCCCTCGCTAAAACCAAATCCGCAGATATTATCTCCGCGCGTAACGGCGGCGATATGGGATGGCTTGAAGAGGCCACCACGCCGGATGAGCTGAAAAAAGCCGGGCTGAAAGAGAAAGGCCAACTCTCCGGGGTGATCAAATCTTCCGTCGGTTTTCTGGTTGCCCGTCTGGACGATCTCCAGCCTGCACAGGTGAAACCGCTGAAAGATGTCCACGACGAACTGGCAGCAAAAGTGAAGCAGGAAAAAGCGCTGGATGCGTGGTTCGCGCTGCAGCGTAAAGTGAGCGAAGCAGCCAGCAATGATAACGAGTCGCTGACGGGCGCTGAACAGGCGGCAGGCACTAAAGCTATGCAGACCGGCTGGTTTGGTCGCGATAACCTGCCGGAAGAGCTGAACTTTAAACCGGTCAGCGATGCCATTTTTAATGGCGGTCTGGTAGGTATCAACGGCGCGCCGGGCAGTAACTCGGACATCATCACCGTTGATGGCGATCGTGCGTTTGTGCTGCGTATTACCGATCACAAAGCCGAAGCGGTCAAACCGCTGGACGAAGTCAAAGCCCAGGTCAGCGATATCGTTAAGCACGATAAAGCGGCGCAACAGGCGAAAATGGATGCGGAAAAACTGCTCGGCGAACTGAAAGCCGGGAAGGGTGATGAGGCGCTGAAAGCGGCGGGTTTGAGCTTCGGCGCGGCAACGACGCTTTCGCGTACCGGGCAGGATCCTGTCAGCCAGGCGGCGTTTAATCTGCCGCTGCCGGCAAAAGATAAACCCTCCTTCGGTGTCGCCAACGATCAGCAAGGCAATGTGGTTATTATGGCGCTGGACGAAGTGAAAGCCGGGACGATGCCGGATGCGCAGAAGAAAGCGATGGTGCAGGGCATCACGCAGAATAACGCACAGATCGCCTTTGAAGCGCTGATGAGCAACCTGCGCAAAGAAGCAAAAATCAAGCTGGGCGATATTGCGGTAGAACAGCAGCAATAACAATCCTCGATGTGCTACGCAAAAATAGCGTAACGCTCTGCAATGCTAAAAGGCCGCTTTCGCGGCCTTTTCCATTTTCACTGTTTCGCTTTTGTCAGCGTTGTGGGTTGTGGTTATTGTAACCCGGCGTTGAAAACAAAGGAGAAAACACAATGAAACATGGAATCAAAGCCCTCTTAATCACACTCACTTTCGCTTGCGCGAGCCTGAGCCATAGTGCGCTGGCCGCGCCGTCCGAAGCGGCAAAATCCCAGACGGCGCAAAGTAAAGGCGAAGCGGCCGCGTCGCCGCAAAGCAAAGCGCAAGAAACGGCAAAAAATGCGCTGGAAGAGGACGGTACGCAGGTGAGTATCAATAGCGCAACCGCGGAAGAGCTATCGCAGGTGATGAGTGGGGTGGGGATTAAGCGAGCGCAGGCCATTGTCAGCTATCGGGAAGAGTACGGTCCGTTTAAAACCATTGAGGATCTTAAACAGGTACCGGGTATCGGTGGCGCGCTGGTGGAGCGTAATTTACCGAATCTAAAACTCTAATCCCTTGCGCAGTGGCTAATCTTTGCCAGAATAAAGAGGTCATACCAGTATGGCCTCTGTCTCTATAACTATAAACGGTAAAGGTTAACGCGCTATGCAGACGCAAATCAAAGTTCGTGGTTTTCATCTTGATGTTTACCAACATGTTAATAACGCCCGCTATCTGGAGTTTTTGGAAGAGGCGCGCTGGGATGGGCTGGAAAATAACGAAAGCTTCAAATGGATGACCGCTAACAACATCGCCTTTGTAGTGGTTAATATCAATATCAATTACCGCCGCCCGGCGGTGCTGGGGGATCTGCTTACGGTCACCAGCCATGTGCAGCAGATCAATGGTAAAAGCGGCGTACTCAGCCAGAACGTGACGTTAAACCCGGACGGGCAAACCGTCGCTGACGCGCTGGTGACCTTTGTCTGTATCGATCTGAAAACACAAAAAGCGCTGGCGCTGGAGGGTGAACTCAGAGAGAGGCTAGAGAAGATGATCCGCGAAGGGGATTAACCCCTCTCTGCGCACCGTATTGCTGGCCGAAAAAACAAAGCCGCTGGCGGAGAAAACCCGACGGCGGCTTCATTTTTACTCAGCTTAAGGCGCTTATTGCAGGCCACTCTTCTGTTTCATCGCCGCCATTACGCCGGGTTTATCGGCCAGATAATGCTGTAAACCGTTGGCGCGTAAGTTACAGGCCGCACACTGGCCGCAGCCGTTGCCTTTGATACCGTTATAGCAGGTCAGCGTCTCGTTGCGTACCAAATCCAGCTTGCCCCAGTAATCCGCCAGCGCCCAGGTTTCGGCTTTATCGAGCCACATCAACGGCGTTTCGAAACGGATATCTTTTGCCAGCCCCAGGCTAACCGCATGATTCAGCGCTTTCACAAACTCATCCCGGCAATCGGGATAGCCGGAAAAATCCGTTTCACACACGCCGGTGATCACCGCTTGCGCCTGGACTTGATAAGCATATACCGCAGCCAGCGTCAGAAAGAGGATATTACGACCGGGCACAAAGGTGTTCGGAATGCCGCTGGCGTCAGGTTCATAATTCGGTACCGGAATGCTGTCGCGCGTCAGGCTACTGACCGCCAGTTCATTAAGCAACGTGACGTCCAGCACTTTATGGGCGCGCGCGCCCAGCGTCTGCGCCAGTTCCCGCGCCACGTCTATCTCGGCGCGATGGCGTTGACCGTAATCAAAGGTCACGCAATGCACTTCATCATATTGCTGTAACGCCTGAATCAGGCAGGTTGTGGAATCTTGTCCGCCACTAAATACCACTACGGCACGTTTCATAATTCTTCCTGACAATAGCAAATAAGGCGCTATGGTAACGCGAGCGGTGGACAGCGACCAGCTTCTTCATCGCGCTGGCGGCGGCAGCCAGGCTTCGGCAAAGTCAAACCAGCCGCGGGTATTTAAATGAACGCCTTCCACTCCCGGCGGGGCGCTAATACGGTACTGATAATTAAACAACGGCGTGAGAACCGCATCGTCCATCAGGGTATAAAATACAGCCTGCAAGGCGCGGTTGCGCGACTCCTCGTCAGGCTGGCGCTGCACCGCATCAAGAGTGGCTTGCAGATGGCCGAAGGCAGACGCGCCCAGCAGAGAAGGCCACAGCGGATCGCAACGCAGCCACTGTTCCAGCGTCGACTGCGGCGCTTCGCCGATCAGCCTGTCGCCCATCATCATATCGGCGCTGGCGAGTTGCGTGCAGCCCTCCCAGTTTTTGCCGTCATGAAAAATCACCGTCAGCTCGCAGCCCAGCGTAGCCAAATGTAATCTCAGCTGTTCCGCCATCGTGTGAAGTTCGACGGGCAGGTGATAGAGCAGCGTCAGTTTTTCCGGCAGTGGAACCTGTTGCGTCGGCCAGTCGGGCATTTGCCAGCCCGGTAGCAGCTCACGGCTGGGGGTAATCAGGTTTTCATCCAGCGGTAGCGTTTGCAGAAGCGTCGAGTGGTGGATAATCTGCACCACCCGGCGTAACTGTGCGGCATTCAGGCGCGAGCCGGGACGCAAGGCGAGGTAACAAAATCCCAGGCTGGTGCTGTTACTCACGGGCTGTAAGTGCCGCAGCTCATCCACCTTACCGATGGCTATCTGCACCGGATGGCGGCAGCTGGTGCCGAGATCCTGCTCAAAAAGCTGCGGCGTTATCCAATATTCCACCGCTTTTAGCAGCGGGTGATTCAGATGGTAATAGTCATGGCTTTCGAGGCGCACTAACTCGCGGCTAAACGTCACCAGACGAAAAGGTCCTGTTCCCAGCGTCGGGTGCTGGGGATGCGCCAGACGGCTGCCATAGCTGGCAAGCCTGTGGGCCAGCCAGTAATCAGGCTGATGAAGCGTAAAGGTCAAACACCAGGGATGCGTCACCTCAATAGTGTTAACGCTGGCAAAAAATTTTTGCAGGGCCGACAGGGTGAGCAAATGTTGTAGTTGCGCCTGTAACTGCCCGGCGGTAACGGGATCGCCATTATGCCAGTGCAGCGTGGCGCGCAAATGGAATCGCCAGCACAGGCCATCAGGGCTGATATCCCAGTGATGAGCCACATCGCCCTGGGGCTGAAAATTGCCGCTGACAAAACGGGTCAAGCCGCTAAAAATCTGCCCGGCTAAATGTTGCTCGGCGCGCCCCGGGAGAAACCCGGCACGCAGCGGCTCCAGCGGACGATAGTATGGAATACGCAGCGTCGGCGTGTCGTTTTGCCATAAGCCGCCAAGAAAAGGATTCAGCAACGCGCGTAAATCATCGGGTTCAAGCTGCGCCAGAGCCAGCGCATCCTCCTGCTGCCCGGCGTTTAACGCCTGCTCCAGCATCTCGCGGCGCACGGATTCGGGCGTCACCAACAAATAAAGTTCCCCGCGTTTGCCCCGCCCGGCGTGCGACTGCCAGCGTAACCAGCCTGACGACTGCATCTGGCCGAGCAACGTGCGCATATGCCGCTCGCTGCAAAAACAGCGTGCCGCCAGTTCGCTAATGCTGACGGATTGCGTCTCGCCGGATGACGCCTGCCACAGGCGCTGATATTGGTTAAGCCGATTAAGTCGTCGCATAAACCCGGAACAATAATATTCATCTATTCACTATTACTTCCGTATATCCCACGCAATACTGGAATGCAACACTCACCACGGTTAACCGGAGATACACATGGCACGTCTGGCTGCGTTTGATATGGATGGCACCCTGTTAATGCCTGACCATCGTTTGGGCGATCAAACGTTAGCGACGCTGCGTCGTCTGCATGAGCGGGAAGTGACCCTCGCCTTTGCCACCGGGCGACATGCGCTGGAGATGCGCCGCATTCTTAGTGCTATTGCGATGGATGCCTTTTTGATTACCGGCAACGGTACGCGGATCCACTCCCGTGAAGGCGAGGTACTGTATCGCCAGGATCTTAGCCCCGAGGTTGCGGATCGGGTGCTGCATAGCCGCTGGGAGACATCTGCGACAATCCACGTTTTCAATGATTCCGGCTGGCTGACGGACAAAGCGCTGCCTGCGACGCTGCAGGCGCACCTTTATAGCGGCTTCACTTATCAGTTGGTCGATCTCAAACGCTTGTCCGCTCATGACGTGACTAAAATCTGCTTTGTCGGCGACCACGACGATCTTTGCCGCTTGCGTATTCAACTCAATGAGGCGCTGGGCGCGCGGGCGCACTTGTGTTTCTCGGCGATGGATTGTCTGGAAATTCTGCCGGTAGGCTGCAATAAAGGTTCTGCACTGGCGGTACTCAGCACATCGCTTGGGCTTTCCTTGCAGGATTGTATGGCTTTTGGCGATGCGATGAATGACCGGGAGATGCTGGAAAGCGTGGGCTGCGGCATGATCATGGGCAACGCCATGCCGCAGTTGCGTACGGCGCTGCCCCATTTACCGGTTATCGGACACTGCCGCGATCAGGCGGTCTCTCACTTTTTGACACACTGGCTGGACACTCCACATCTTCCTTATTCCCCCGAATGAAAAAGATCTTTCCAGCAAGCCAGGCGTTAAAACCTGGCTTTTTTTATGCCGTCAAACGGATGATTTCCGCTTTCCACGGGTCAATATCGCCGAAATTAGCCGCTACCCATTGCGGGTTGTAATAGGTATCGAGATAACGTTCGCCGCTGTCGCACAGCAGCGTGACGATGGAACCACGGCGGCCTTCGTCGCGCATCCTTGCGGCAAGCTGCAACGCGCCCCACATATTGGTACCGGTTGACGCGCCGACCTTACGCCCGAGCTGGGTTTCCAGCCATTGTGCGCAGGCAATGCTCGCCGCGTCCGGCACGCGCAGCATTTCGTCCACCACATCAGCAATAAATGACGGTTCCACGCGCGGGCGGCCAATGCCTTCGATCTTACTGCCCACCTGGCTTCGCAGGCGGCTATCGCGCTGCTGCCAATAATCGAGGAATACCGAGTTTTCCGGGTCCACTACCATTAGTTGCGTGTTATACCCCTGGCAGCGAATATAGCGGCCAATGGTCGCTGAGGTGCCGCCGGTACCGGCGCTCATCACAATATAATCCGGCTGCGGGTGAGGTTCATTTTTCATCTGCCGGAAGATGCTATCGGCGATATTGTTATTGCCGCGCCAGTCCGTTGCGCGCTCGGCAAAGGTGAACTGATCCATATAGTGGCCGTTCAACTCTTTCGCCAGCCGTTCCGACTCGGCGTAAATTTCACAGGCGCTGTCGACAAAGTGGCAGCGCCCGCCATAGAAAGCAATTTGCTCAATCTTACGCTTCGCCGTGCAGTGCGGCATAACGGCGATAAACGGCAAGCCTAACAGGCGCGCAAACCAGGCTTCGGAAACCGCTGTTGAACCGGAAGAGGCCTCGATAATCGTGGTGCCCTCTTTGATCCAGCCGTTACATAACCCATACAGGAACAGCGAGCGCGCCAGGCGGTGCTTTAAGCTGCCGGTTGGATGGGTGCTTTCATCTTTTAAATAGAGATTAATACCGGTAAAAGCCGGCAGTGCCAGGCGGATCAAATGGGTATCCGCTGAACGCTGTGCGTCAGCATTAATTTCGTTGATCGCGTATTTCACCCAGTTGCTATTCATGGTGGTTATCCGTTTGTCATTTTGTGCCCAGTCTAGCGAAGGAGAAAGAAAAAAGGGTTGCCATTTCGCCTTTGTATTACACTATCAGGAGAATAATTTTCTCTGGAAAGCCCCAATGTTAGATAAAATTGACCGCAGGCTCCTTTCGCTACTGCAACAGGATTGTTCGCTCTCTTTGCAGGCGCTGGCAGATGCCGTTAATCTCACTACCACACCCTGCTGGAAACGTCTAAAACGGCTGGAGGATGAGGGTATTTTACTCGGCCGGGTGGCGGTGCTGGATGCGGAAAAGCTGGGGCTTAATCTGACGGCGTTTGTGCTGATTAAAACTCAGCACCACAGCAGCGACTGGTATAGCCGCTTCGTTAGCGAAGTGCAGCAGATGCCTGAAGTGCTGGGTTTCTGGCGGATGGCGGGTGAGTACGACTATCTTCTGCGTGTACAGGTGGCGGATATGAAACGTTATGATGACTTTTACAAGAAGCTGGTGAACAGCGTTCCGGGTCTTTCAGATGTCACTTCTAGCTTCGCGATGGAACAGATAAAATACACCACGGCTTTGCCCATTGAATAACCCTCGCGGCAGTTGCTCACTGCCGAAAATCACCTTCAGGATGTAACCGCGTGCGATTATTTGCTCAGTTAGGCTGGTACTTTCGTCGGGAATGGCAACGCTATCTCGGGGCAGTCGCCTTACTTATTATTATTGCTCTGCTGCAGCTTATCCCGCCCAAAGTGGTGGGCATTGTGGTGGATGGCGTCACCCAGCAACATTTCACCACCCAACAGGTGTGGATGTGGGTCGGCGTACTGGTCGCCGTTGCGATCGTTACCTATCTGCTGCGCTATGTCTGGCGTGTTTGGCTGTTCGGTGCTTCCTACCAGCTGGCCGTTGAGCTGCGGGAAGACTTTTATCGCCAGCTCAGCCGGCAGCATCCTGAATTCTACCTGCGCCACCGCACCGGTGATTTAATGGCGCGCGCGACCAACGATGTCGATCGCGTGGTGTTTGCCGCTGGCGAAGGGGTGCTGACGCTGGTGGATTCGCTGGTGATGGGCTGCGTCGTGCTGGTGGTGATGTCCACGCAAATCAGCTGGCAGCTGACGCTGCTGTCGCTGTTACCGATGCCGATTATGGCGGTCATGATCAAGCGCTATGGCGACCAGTTGCACAACCGCTTTAAGCTGGCGCAGGCGGCGTTTTCCGCGTTAAACGATCGGACGCAGGAGAGCATGACCAGCATCCGCATGATCAAAGCCTTTGGTCTGGAAGATCGCCAGTCGGCGCTGTTTGGCCGCGAAGCGGCAGATACCGGCGCGAAAAATATGCGCGTCGCCCGCGTTGATGCGCGTTTTGATCCCACCATTTATATCGCCATTGGCATGGCCAATATGCTGGCGATTGGCGGCGGTAGCTGGATGGTGGTGCACGGCTCCTTAACCCTCGGCCAGTTGACCAGCTTCGCCATGTATCTCGGCCTGATGATTTGGCCGATGCTGGCGCTGGCGTGGATGTTTAATATCGTCGAGCGCGGCAGCGCAGCCTACAGCCGTATCCGCGATATGCTGGCGGAAGCGCCGGTGGTTAACGATGGGCCAGAACCGGTGCCGGAAGGGCGCGGTAAACTGGACATTGCCATCCACGAGTTTCGCTATCCGCAGACCAACAGCGCGGTGCTAACCAACGTCAGCGCAACGCTGACGCCGGGTCAAATGCTGGGCATTTGCGGCCCGACCGGAGCGGGGAAATCAACGCTGCTCTCCTTAATTCAGCGCCATTTTGACGTTGAAGAAGGGGATATCCGTTTTCATGATATCCCTCTGCCGCGCCTGCAACTGGATGCCTGGCGCAGCCGTCTTGCGGTGGTCAACCAGACGCCGTTTCTCTTCTCCGATACCGTTGGCAGCAATATCGCGCTGGGTAAACCGGGCGCGACGCAGGAGGAGATTGAACATGTGGCGAAGCTGGCCAGCGTGCATGACGATATTCTGCGTCTGCCGCATGGGTACGATACGGAAGTGGGCGAGCGCGGGGTGATGCTCTCCGGCGGGCAGAAACAGCGTCTGTCGATTGCCCGCGCGCTGCTACTTAATGCGGAGATTCTTATTCTTGATGATGCGCTTTCGGCGGTGGATGGGCGCACCGAACACCAGATTTTGCATAACCTGCGTCAGTGGGGCGAAGGGCGTACGGTAATTATTAGCGCCCACCGCCTGTCGGCGCTGACGGAAGCCAGTGAGATTATTGTTATGCAGCACGGACACATCGCCCAGCGCGGGCAGCACGAACAGCTGGCGCGCCAGCCGGGCTGGTATCGCGATATGTATCGTTATCAGCAGCTGGAAGCAGCACTGGATGATGGCGTGCAGGAGGCGGTCGATGCGTAATTTCACCAAACAGTGGCCGACCCTAAAACGCTTGCTGAAATATGGTTCGCCGTGGCGTAAACCGCTGATGAAAGCGGTAGTGATGCTGTGGGTGGCGGCGATTGCCGAGGTCGCAGGCCCGGCGCTGATCAGCTATTTTATCGATAATATGGTGGCGAAAAACCGTTTGCCGCTCGGCATTGTTGCCGGTCTGGCGGCGGTCTATATCGGCCTGCAATTGCTGGCGGCACTGCTGCACTATGCGCAATCACTGCTGTTTAACCAGGCTGCGGTCGGCGTGGTACAACAGCTGCGCACGGACGTAATGGATGCCGCGCTGCGCCAGCCTCTCAGCGAGTTTGATACCCAGCCTGTTGGACAAATTATTTCGCGCGTGACCAACGATACCGAAGTGATCCGCGATCTTTACGTCACCGTTGTCGCCACGGTGCTGCGCAGCGCCGCGCTTATCGGCGCGATGCTGGTAGCCATGTTTAGTCTGGACTGGCGTATGGCGCTGGTGGCGATGGCCATTTTCCCGGCGGTGCTGACGGTGATGCTGATTTACCAGCGTTATAGCACGCCGATTGTGCGGCGCATGCGCGCTTACCTGGCAGATATCAACGACGGTTTCAATGAGATTATCAACGGTATGAGCGTGCTGCAGCAGTTCCGCCAGCAGGCGCGCTTTGGCGAGCGGCTGGGAGATGCCAGTCGTTCGCACTATCTCGCCCGTATGCAAACCCTGCGGCTGGATGGCTTTTTGCTGCGCCCGCTATTGAGCCTGTTCTCCGCATTAGTGCTGTGCGGTTTGCTGATGCTGTTCGGCTTCTCCTCCGTTGGTACGGTAGAAGTCGGCGTACTGTATGCCTTTATCAACTACCTTGGCCGTCTGAATGAGCCGCTGATTGAACTGACCACGCAGCAGTCGATGCTGCAGCAGGCGGTGGTCGCTGGCGAGCGTGTGTTCGAGTTGATGGATCGCCCGCGCCAGAATTATGGCAACGATGATACGCCGCTGCAAAGCGGGGCTATCGATCTGGAAAATGTCTCTTTTGCCTATCGCGATGACCAACTGGTGCTGAAGGATATCTCGCTGCACGTTGAACCACGCAGCTTTGTTGCGCTGGTCGGGCATACCGGCAGCGGCAAAAGTACCCTCGCCAGCCTGCTAATGGGCTATTACCCGCTGACGCAGGGGGAGATCCGCCTTGATGGTCGGCCTCTGTCAACAATAGGGCATTTGCCGCTACGCAAAGGCGTGGCGATGGTGCAGCAGGATCCGGTGGTGCTGGCGGACAGCTTTTTCGCCAACGTGACGCTGGGGCGTGATATCAGCGAAGCGCAGGTCTGGCAGGCGCTGGAAACCGTGCAGTTGGCCGAACTGGCGCGTGCCATGAGCGACGGTATTTATACCCGCCTCGGCGAGCAGGGCAATAATCTGTCGGTGGGGCAAAAACAGCTGTTAGCGCTGGCGCGAGTGCTGGTCGATACGCCGCAGATCCTGATCCTTGATGAAGCGACCGCCAATATTGATTCCGGTACCGAACAGGCGATACAGCATGCGCTGGCGGCGGTGCGCGAGCAGACGACGCTGGTGGTGATTGCCCACCGTTTGTCGACCATTGTCGAGGCCGAAACCATCCTGGTGCTCCATCGTGGGCAGGCGGTTGAGCGCGGTACGCATCAGCAACTGCTTGAAGCAAAAGGGCGCTACTGGCAGATGTATCAATTGCAGCTGGCGGGCGAGGAGCTGGCCGCCAGCACCCGTGAAGAGTCGCTTTCCGCCTGATGCACCAAAAATAAGCACCTGCCTGCTGGCAATCTGCGGTGGTGCAAAAAAGTAACGCGCCCTGCACCGTCATGGTGCGTTTTTCTTACAGGCTAACAGCCCGCACCGCGGGCTCGTTTTTAAACCCCTTGTGCGCTCCCCGCAGTTACCGCCTAACAGCCTGAAACCCTCACTTTTTTTATTCCTGGCACAGGCTTTGCAATATCTCTTTCGTGTTAGCTGCTGCCATTATCGAATGTCGACTGGAGGGGGATCTATGAAGCTGGTTACCGTGGTGATTAAGCCATTCAAACTTGAAGATGTGCGCGAGGCGCTGTCTTCGATTGGTATTCAAGGGCTGACCGTAACGGAAGTAAAAGGCTTTGGCCGTCAGAAGGGTCATGCTGAGTTGTACCGCGGTGCGGAATATAGCGTTAATTTCCTGCCAAAAGTGAAAATTGATGTGGCGATCGCCGACGATCAGCTCGATGAAGTGATCGATGTAATCAGTAAAGCGGCCTACACCGGAAAAATTGGCGACGGCAAAATTTTCGTTGCCGAGCTGCAACGCGTCATTCGTATTCGTACCGGCGAAGCCGACGAAGCGGCACTGTAATTTCTGCCACACAGTGATAGGGATCTGAACAATGAAAAAGACAATATTTAAAACAGCGCTTGCTTCACTGGCCTTGCTACCGGGTCTGGCCCTGGCGGCTCCTGCCGTGGTGGATAAAGCGGATAATGGCTTTATGATGATTTGCACCGCACTGGTGCTTTTTATGTCTATTCCCGGCATCGCCCTGTTTTACGGCGGTTTGCTTCGCGGTAAAAACGTCCTGTCGATGCTGACCCAGGTGGCCGTCACCTTTGCGCTGGTGTGCGTGCTGTGGGTGGTTTATGGCTACTCGCTGGCGTTTGGCGAAGGCAACAGCTTCTTCGGTAATTTCAACTGGGCGATGCTGAAAAACATCGAACTGAAAGCCGTAATGGGCTCTATTTATCAATACATTCACGTGGCGTTCCAGGGCTCCTTTGCCTGTATCACCGTTGGCCTTATCGTGGGTGCGCTGGCGGAACGTATTCGTTTCTCGGCGGTACTGATTTTCGTGGTGGTGTGGCTGACCCTCTCTTATGTGCCGATTGCGCATATGGTCTGGGGCGGCGGTCTGCTGGCCACCCACGGTGCGCTCGATTTTGCCGGCGGGACGGTGGTCCATATTAACGCGGCGATTGCCGGGCTGGTGGGCGCTTACCTGATTGGCAAACGTGTCGGTTTCGGCAAAGAAGCTTTCAAACCGCATAACCTGCCGATGGTCTTCACCGGTACCGCGATTCTCTACTTTGGCTGGTTTGGCTTCAACGCCGGATCGGCGAGCGCGGCTAACGAAATCGCTGCGCTGGCTTTCGTCAACACGGTGGTAGCAACGGCGGGTGCCATTCTGTCATGGGTATTTGGCGAGTGGGCCATGCGCGGCAAACCGTCTCTGCTGGGCGCCTGTTCCGGCGCGATTGCCGGTCTGGTTGCCATTACACCGGCCTGTGGTTATGTCGGCGTCGGCGGCGCGCTGATTGTAGGTCTGGTTGCCGGTCTGGCGGGGCTGTGGGGCGTAACGGCGCTGAAGCGGATGCTGCGCGTCGATGACCCGTGCGACGTCTTTGGAGTACACGGCGTTTGCGGCATCATTGGCTGTATTCTGACCGGAGTTTTCGCTTCTACCTCCCTCGGCGGCGTCGGTTACGCTGAAGGTGTCACCATGGGCCATCAGGTGCTGGTACAGCTGGAAAGCGTGGCTATCACCATCGTCTGGTCCGGCGTGGTGGCCTTTATCGGTTACAAACTGGCGGACATTACCGTTGGCCTGCGCGTACCGGAAGAGCAAGAGCGCGAAGGGCTGGACGTAAACAGCCACGGCGAGAATGCCTACAACGCCTGATTAGATTGCGTTATCTCCTGAGCATAAAAAAGCCTCCATATCGGAGGCTTTCGTTTGTTAATCATCCATCGCGTTTAATTACGATTGCGCATTACGCCTTCCTGCACGCTGGAAGCCACCAGCACGCCATCTTGCGTATAAAACTCGCCGCGTACGAAGCCGCGCGCGCTGGACGCTGAAGTACTTTCCACACTGTAGAGCAGCCATTCGTTGATGTTAAACGGACGGTGGAACCACATCGAGTGATCGATGGTAGCGACCTGCATGCCGCGCTCAAGAAAACCCACGCCGTGGGGCTGCAGCGCGACGGGCAGGAAGTTAAAATCGGAGGCGTAGCCAAGCAGATACTGATGGACACGAAACTCCTCCTGAACCGTGCCGTTGGCGCGGATCCACACCTGACGGGAAGGTTCGGCGACATGGCCTTTTAGCGGGTTATGGAACTCTACCGGGCGGATCTCCAGCGGCTTGTCGCTGAGGAATTTCTCTTTCACCTGCGGCGGCAGCAAATGGGAGAGATCGCGGGCAATCTCCGTTTCTGATTTCAGCGAATCCGGCGATGGCGCGGGCGGCATTGTTTTTTGATGCTCGTAGCCGGTTTCCGGGCCCTGGAACGAGGCGGTCATATAGAAAATCGGTTTGCCATTCTGGATAGCGGCAACGCGGCGGGCGCTAAAACTGGTGCCATCACGTAGCACTTCCACGTCATAAACAATCGGCTTTTGGCTATCGCCCGGACGCAAAAAGTAGCTGTGAAACGAATGCACCAGACGCTCGGCGGGCACCGTCTCTTTTGCGGCATACAGCGCCTGGCCGACCACCTGGCCGCCAAAAACCTGACGCAAACCTAAATCTTCGCTCTGTCCGCGAAACAGACCTTCTTCAATTTTTTCCAGATTCAATAATGCCAGCAGATTAGATAACGCCTGACTCATACATTTCCTCAAATAATAAACGGCTGACGGAGCGAATTATCCCATTAGTATAACCTGGAAAAATTGCGGGTCCGATGGGTTCAATAATCTGAATAGATAGCCCTTTACAGGAATATATCCGGTACCTGTGCCACACTTATTCAGGTTTACGGTGGTTTGACCACACAGTCTGGCGGGCAATGGCCTGCTGGTGCATTGAAGATAAGGAGAAATCAATCAATGAAACTCGTGCACATGTTAAGTGGTTTAGCAGTTGCGGTCGCGCTGTCAGCCTGCGCCCAAAAGGGCAGTGATATTCCTACTCCGGCACCGAACCCCAATGCGCCTGCGGCAACGAATAAGCCGGCTATCGCGCAACCGAATGTTTCCGGTTCGGTTTGGATCCGTCAGAAAGTTGCGCTGCCGCCGAACGCGGTACTCACCGTGACGGTATCTGACGCTTCGCTGGCCGATGCGCCGTCGAAAGTGCTGGCACAGAAAGCCGTTCGCACCGAAGGTAAACAGCCGCCGTTCAGCTATGTGCTGCCGTTTAACCCGGCGGATATCCAGCCGAACGCCCGTATCCTGCTGAGTGCCGCTATTACCGTCGATGATAAACTGGTCTTTATCACCGATACGGTTAAGCCGGTCATCAACCAGGGTGGCACCAAAGTTGACCTGACGCTGGTACCGGTACAGCAAACCGCAGTACCGCTGCAGCAAACCGGCGGGGCGGCCACCACGGTTCCTTCCACGTCGCCAACTCAGGTAAGTCCGTCGGAAGCGAAACCCGCACCAACACAGTTCTAATGTGAGAAAGCTCCTCTTTCGGGAGGAGCTTTAGCTTTAATAGATCCAGCGATAGTGTTGTAAATCGATATGACCACTGCCTGATACGGCAATCCCTTCTGCCAGTAACGCCTGGCGCTGACGCTGTAAATCCGGCCCGCGCAGCGAGATATCGCCATGGCGATTCACCACCCGATGCCAGGGTAATGTACTGCCTTCCGGCAAGCGCTTTAGCACGCCGCCAACCTGGCGCGCCGCGCGCGGCGAACCCGCCAGCTTCGCCACATCGCCATACGTTGTCACATACCCTTCGGGGATGGCGGCGACTATCTGCCATACCCGCTGCGGGAAAGCGTCCTGTGTATCCATTTTGATGTCCTGCAGGAGAATAAAGGGCAGCATAAACAGCGAGGCGACCGCTGTGAAGAGGCGATTGCGCAATAAACCAGCATACGCCCGGCCACGGCTTGCAATTGCCATCCCGGACAGGGATAATGCGCCAGCGCGTTGGGTAACAACGCTCTCAATGGGGGCTCTGTTGGTTCTCCCGCAACGCTACTCTGTTCACCAGGTCAGGTCCGGAAGGAAGCAGCCAGGGCAGATGACGCGTGTGCCGGGATGTAGCTGGCAGGGCCCCCACCCATTTATGGGTAAGCTGTTGATAGATAACCTCTAAAGCACTGAAATCTTTTCCCCATAGCCTGGTGGTACAAAAACTGTATGTCACCAGTAGGCTGCACGATGTCTTGACCTGCTCCCCGTTGATTTATACACCTTGATATTACTCAGGACGAAATGTGACCCTGGCCCCGAATATGATCCAGCCATAATCAGGAATAACCAGCTTCATGTGGCCTGCATATTCTGGCAACCGGCAGATTTTTCGACGAATTCGGATGGGGTCATCCAGCCCGGTACAGAATGGGGGCGACCAGGGTGATAGTGTATGCGCCAGGCCTTGATTTTGCACCGGGCATCCTCCAGCGAAATGAACATGTTCTCGTTCAAGCATTCCTGCCGCAGTCTGCCGCTGAATGATTCTACCGTCATTATCCGTGGGCGTGCCTGGCCGCGAGAAGTCAATCCGTATATGATTTTCGTGTACCCATTTATCCAGCATTTTCCCCGCAAATTCAGAGCCATTATCTGTTTCAGGAGCAGTGGTAATTGTCGCCTCAGCGCAATGCTGTCCAGCATCTCAGCCACTTATGCAGATCAAAGGTTCTGACCGACACAGATCACCGGACACTCACGCGTGTAGAGGTCAATGACCGTCAGCAGGCAGGGCCGGCGACCGTCAAACAGCGCATCAGAGACAAAATCCATGCCCCATACATGGTTCGGAATGCCTGGCTTGCGGCCGGTGTACTCCGCTCAGCTTGCTTACGGGAAAAACAAACTGCTCTTCCGTGAATCGTGATTTTTTCATCGACCCCTCCGTTCAGGAAAGTATGGATCATGCCGCAATTCTGTTTCTGAAAGGCGCAGGATTTCGGGTCAGGGTCAGAACGGCAATGCCCCCCTTTCCGCCTGTCTGAATGCTGTGGCGGGAGTGAGATGTGAAAGTGATTAGCAGGTCACCTTCACGGTACACATTTAAAAAAATTTCAGAACCATATGAGAACCTTGGGTTTTTTTGACTGCTTCATCGATATAGTGCTGGCGGACGGCTTCAGTTACTGGTTCACTTTCATAGGGGGGTTCAAACTGTTTCATGGTGTTTTTTTCAGCCACGAAACCACCCACGACCATTTCACCCTCTGCCCTGATTTTTTTGCCGTCGATATCGAGCATCACATACGAACTCGTGCCTGTAATTTTCATATCAATTATCCCTTACAAAAATAACTTTTTCCGTCTGTGATACCGGATCGATTGTTGTGATTTTCGTGACATTATCATTGCCCATCAGGCGCGGTAACTCAACGTTTTCCCATATATTGCCTTCACGCAGCGATTGTCCCACTACGGCCCTGACTTCTCCTGATACCTGTTTTGCATAAGACGCGGAGACGTCCTCCCAGGCCTTGATGCTCTGCGGGTTATCGAAATCCCATTCAGGCATTTTAATGTTTTTATCTTTGATTGTGGATTCGAGCGTGACACCGCCCCGGGACTTCGCGATGGCTTCTGCGACGTCAGGACCGCCGACACCTTGAGTGCGTCCTGACCAGAAAAAGGCACTGTCCGGATCGGTGGCCAGCTGGGGTTCTATTTCTTTAAGGTTGATGAGGCTCTTGGGCGTGTTACGCCACGCACTGAAGGCTGCCCCTCCTTTTGCGCCGACAAGGCCGCCTGCAAACGCACCACCCAGCGAAAGCCACTTCTGGCCGTCAGAGCCTTCTCCCCATAATTTCCCGCCAATGTAAGCACCGCCATATCCTCCACCCATGCCTCCCGCAAAGCCCAGCAGGGCTATCGCCGGCCCCGCCAGAACGGCCGTGGCCGCGAGGCCCACGCCCAGCAGTACTCTGTCCACCCAGTCCGGGATTTCCGGACTGATTTCGTCAGTCTGTACTTTACTACCACCAATAATGACGTTGGGAGATCCGTCGCTGATGACACCACTGCATGTCAAGCGATCCCCCGTCCTGGCAGCGGGCAGTCCGTTAATATAGACGCGTGAAGACCCTTCGGCTACCCGCTGCAGGGCAGGGCCATGCTCGTCACAGTCACCCACAGACATATGCGCCATCACCGCTGGCCTTCCGTTGATGAATACGTTTGATGAGCCAATGACCAGATAGCCGCTTTCGTGGTGGGGTGCCCAAGACATGCTACCCAGAACTTCTCCCAGCCCGCCGCCGCCAGCTGCACCGGCGACCGTCGCGGCCAGGACTATCGTTCCGACGCCTCCCGTGGCCAGCGTGAACGCCGCACCGGCAATGGCCCCGCCTATCAGACCAAGCACCAGCCAGCCTTTAGAGGCGGAGTGTTCTATGCCGTCCCCCACGCGTGCAGCGGAGAATGCTTCAGCGGCACCACTCATTTTTCATTCATCCGCTGACTGAGGTAAGCCTCAACGGCTTCAGTAGTATCCAGGCCGTCAATACCCCGGACACTTCTGGCCAGAAGCAGGCTTGATATTAGTCCTGGTATCCTGGCACCTGTCATCTCCCACAGCGCAAAGCGGCCGGTATGCTCGCCGTCAGGTATCGGAGATAGCATCAGGGGGTCGCCGGCAGCGTCAAAGAACAGATAGCTCCCGTTCCTGGCCCGGTTGAGATCAATCGTTGAGTAGAGGTCAGAAATTGAAGGGAATACGCTCAACTCGCGGCTGTCACGGTCAAAACTGAAGAAGATTTCCTGACTGTCGGCAGGGATCTGTTTGCCCAGTACGGGTGAATGTTTTGCATCGTCCGGAAACGTAATGCTGTCCGTGATGCTGTCGTAAATCCGGCCATGGTAATCGTCAAACGCATCCGGGCAGGTGCCAATGAAGCAAAGCAGCTTTTTCCCCGTACTGTTTTCAGATGTCAGTACCACTCGCTGCTTCTGAAAGATAATTCTTTCGCCGGATTTGAAACTGTAGAACAGTTCCAGTGCCTGCCTGCCATTGAGTTCAATGAGCCGTGCATGGCTGAGTGAGAGATCCTGCAGAGTCGCCTGCAGTTCTGATGACAGCCTCAGAGATACTGACTGAAGCGTGTCTTCTACAGCAGCCGTTGCACGTGAAATCACGAAGGTGAATTCATTGGCATTCGTATGGCTGAGTGTAAAAAGGTTCATGGTGCGATCGCGAAATACGTCAGGCACCGTAATGTTGCAGTCCTGGAGGTTATATTCAGATATGTAAAGCTTCTCCGGTCCGTGAGTCCGGAACAGTGATCTGTTCCCTGTTAATGAATACACGACTATGCAAGCAAATTATCTAAGTGTAATGACAGCTACGGATGTGCGCCTCTCGCTCACAGCGGACCTTCAACTGAGTTAGTCTGTCCGCTTCGTGCCAACAGCAGATATTGCTCCTAATCAACTTAAAGTAAAGCAATTGTACTCATTAAAAAGTTGTAATTCCGAAGATCTTAGGAACGGCACAAAAAATATGAGATTGAGCTTGGTAAGCGGCCAGTTCGTTAAAGTGTTTAAGGAATGACATTTCATTGTGATGGTGCTGTGCTGAGAACTTTATCTTGTACGATCCTGCTTGCTCCCTCAATCGAGAAGTAATATCTACAAGGGTCTGACCCTGACCCCGAATATGATCCAGTCGTAATCAGGAATAACCGGCTTCATGTTGGCTGCATATTCTGCCAACCGGCAGACTTCTCAGCGAATTCGGATGGCGTCATCCAGCCCAGTGCAGAATGGGGACGTCTCTGGTTATAGTGAATGCGCCAGGCCTCGATTTTGCAACGTGCATCCTCCAGAGACATGAACCAGTTCTCGTTCAGACATTCCTGTCGCAGCCTGCCATTGAACGACTCCACTGTGGCATTGTCCGTCGGTGTTCCCGGCCGGGAAAAGTCTCTACGGATCCCCCGTTCATACACCCATTTGTCCAGTATTTTCCCTGCAAATTCAGAGCTGTTATCGGTTTTCAGCAACTCTGGTTACACGCTTGATGCCGAGGCTGCGATAAAAGCATGTTCGTGGGGCATGTTCCAGATAATGGGCTTTAATTACGAATCGTGCGGCTATAAAGACCTTGGCACGTTTTTAAAAGATATGAACGCGAATGCCGGAAAGCAATTAAATGCTTTTTTACATCTGTCCAAGAAGAACAGCTCACTGCTGTCGGCAATGGTGAATAAGGACTTTTACAATATGGCATTCAACTATAACGGCAGCGACTTCGGCGACTATGACGTTAAAATGCGTAGAACTTATGAAAGCCTGGAGAAGAATCGGTGATGAGAGCGAAAATGACGCGCATGGTTTGTGGATGTTCATTGTTTATGGTCGCGTTTTCTTCGTATGCTACGACGCTTCACTCCGGCGTGTATGAAGGTTTATTACTGGCTGTCTCACCAACAGGAAAGATTACCGGCTATTACTCTGAATCAGCTGATGACAGCGTGAAACGTACTTGCACTTTCTTTCTGGAAGGCCATGTTTCAGCGCAACAGCCAAACACCATTACTTCCTGGTCTTCATCTGTACTCGCGGGCCATATTGCCACGAATAACACTGGTGTCACATTAGCCATTCCCGATGGGCAAAACCATGTGGGTTGCATGAATGTGCTGATGCCTGAAATTGCGACTGGGCTGGAGCTGGATACGACGCAGCAAACACACTGGCAAACGCTAATGCAGATAAGCAGCCCACGGGCTTATCTAAGCTCCACGCCTGATGCCTCGACCCAGCGTAAAGCTTGGATCATCAAAGGAGACGTGGTAGGGGTAATACAAACCCATGGCGACTGGGCAGAGGTAGAATATGTCGGTAATAGTGGAAAAACGACGCATGGCTGGGTGAGTAGCAGTAGTGTTCAGCCATTAATGCCCCCCTCGTCCTGATCGGTTTATCTTTCTCCTGAGTTTAATATTGCCGGGCGATGTTTCCGCTTCGGCAATTTTTTTACGCTACTGTGTAATATTGTTTTTCCTCACATCATCTTAATATCGGGCCACAGTGATGAAAAAGTAACTATGCTAATGATAAAAACGCATCGCCAGGCAATAAGCGCCACTAAAGAGAGAAGGGGCTGAGTGTCCCTTCATTTGGTAGTACAAATACTGTATTCCATTTGCTTCTATTCTATTGAAAAATAATATTTATAATTAGCTGGCAGGACCCCACCCATTTCTGCCCCCGTAAATTCTCCCTTTCAGTTTTATCCCCGGCACGAATTAATGCTGGTGGGGTTTTATGCTTGCCGGAAAAACCACGCGTTAATGGATACACAACAACGAGATTCAGCCGTTAACGCCTCCGGCTAGCTGAGAAGAGGGGAATAAACCATCCCCTGAACATCGCACCAGGTCAGCTATTCGCGATATATTTAAGGTATCCCGCAATAGCCTCTTCACCGCTATCCGATGCGTGATTAACGCCGTCAGAAACCGGCACTTCGGCAAAGTCGAAAGGCGAGACGCCATTGATACAGGCGACATTCACCCCATACCGATCCGGGTTCGATCGTTGCTGGTGGAAGGTATAGATGCCGCAGACAGAGCAAAAGTAGTGCGCGGCAGTGCCGGTGTTGAAGCGATACTCCGTCAGTTTATCGCTGCCTTTTACTACCTCGACTGCGGAAAGCGGCACAGAGACGGCAATCGCGCCGCGCATTCGGCAAATCGAGCAGTTGCAGCGGCTGGCGCTGTTAAAACCGTCCGAAAGCCGCACGGTAAATGCCACCGCCCCGCAGTGACAATGCGCGTTTAACTTTTCCGACATGAATTCCTCGCTGGCATCAAGGGAAACCTATCTTCTTACTGTAGTGCGCTTTGTGCTTTGTGGCAGGTGTATAGCGTTATACCACGCTGCGTTTAACCGGCGCATCGGCACCGCTTAAGGCCATCCACAGCGGTTTTAAACGTAGAAGCGCATCTTCCAGTTCGCTGGATTCCAGCGCAAAAGGAATCCGTAAATAGCGCTCAAAGGCACCCCCTAACCCGAAGCGCGGGCCGGCACCGAGGTGAATACCCACCGTTTCGGCGCGTGCGGCAAACTGGGTTGCCAGCATATCGGGTAGCTCAACCCAGAAAGAGAGCCCGCCTTCCGGCAGCGTGAAACGCCAGGCCGGAAAATGCTCGCGCAACAGCGACGCGCAGCGATCGCGGCGCGCTTTAAGCATCGCACGACGGGCAGGCAGGAAGGTTTCGCCATTCTCCATCAGCCACAGCGTAGCCAGTTGTTCTAACAGCGGCGAGCCAAGCTCCAGCGTATCCCGTGTTTGCACAAGGCTGGCAATGGTACGGGAAGCTGCGCGGATCCAGCCTAAACGCAGCCCGCCCCAAAACGTTTTTCCTGCCGAACCGAGGGTGATTACCGTGCCGCTGGGATCGAACGCCGCCAGCGGCGGCGGCGGGGGAGATTGATACCACAGATCGACCATCGTTTCGTCCACCACCAGGGCGGTACGCGCCTGGGCGGCCACCCTGGCGATGGCCTGGCGGGTTGCGCTCTCCATGCAGCGCCCGGTAGGGTTATGAAAATCGGGCATCAGGTAGGCCAGGCGCGGCGCCGTCTGGGCAAGCGTCGCGGCGAACCCGTCGCTATCCCAGCCCGTGGGCGGTAAAGAGACGCCAATTGGCCGGCAAGATGCCCCCTGAATAGCAGCAATCGCCAGCGGATAGGTGGGGTTTTCGACTACCACACGATCGCCCGGGCCGGTCAACATCCGCAGCACCAGCGCCAGTCCGCTTAACGCGCCATTTACCACCATCACTTCATCGGCCTGCGTCGGTAAGCCGCGCGCGGTGTAACGGGCGGCAATCGCTTCACGCAGCGCCAGCACGCCGGTTTGCCCGTAACCCGTGCGGGAAAGGAAAGGGGTAATAGAGGTTAACGCATGGCTATAGGCCTGATGAATTTCCGGACCTGCGCTGAGGGCCGCGGTGGAGAGATCGAGAGCCGAACCCGCGGTGCTTAGGCTTGGGATCGCGCGAGTGTCCGGCAGGATCACTCGCGAGCCGCTGCCGTGTCGGCTTTCCAGATAACCTTCCTCACGCAGGTGCGCCAGCGCGCTGGCCACGGTGGTACGGCTGATTTCTAACGTTGACGCCAGTTCGCGTTCACCGGGAAGGCGAGTGGCGACTGCCAGACGGCCATCGAGGATCAGCAGGCGCAGCGCGTCAGCAAGCTGACGCCATAGCGGCGTACGGGAATGAGTCTGCTGCCAATAACCTAACAGGCGATGCAGCGAATGACTACCGATGCGGCGTGATGACATATGCAGTCCACTATCTGAAAACTGGACATTAATCATAAGTCCATTTTCGGTGAAGATAGAAGCTGAATAACCGGAGAATAATAATGCTGCGTCGTTTAATACAACTTTATACGGGTTTGCTGCTGTACGGAGTGTCCACCGCCATGTTTGTACGCGCGGATCTCGGCGCGGATCCGTGGAACGTCTTTCATCTGGGTGTGGGGCGACAGTTATCGCTGGATATCGGCACGGTTATGATTGCAACCGGTGTGCTGGTGCTTCTGCTGTGGATCCCGCTGCGCCAGCGGCCTGGGCTGGGCACTATCAGTAATGTCATTGTACTGGGTCTTGCTGCCGATGCCGCGCTGTCCGTGATGCCGGTGCTCAATTCGCTGGTTGCGCAAAGTGCGCTGCTGATTTCGGCGGTGATCGTCAACGCCCTCGCTACCGGTATGTATATTGGCGCAGGTTTTGGTGCCGGACCGCGCGACGGGTTGATGACCGGTATTCATGCCCGCACCGGCTGGCCGGTACGCAGGATCCGTACGGTCATTGAAGTGTCCGTCTTGTTAACGGGCTGGCTGTTGGGCGGTACGGTGGGGATTGGCACCGTCGTTTATGCGCTGGCCATTGGCCCGATGATCCAGCTTTGTTTACCGTGGTTTCGTCAGAAAACCCGCGTAAAGCCCGAGCCGCAGCGCGAGCCGGCGGTCTAAATGCAGCCGGGGAGGGTTCTTCTTCCCCCTCATTTTTAGTACCGCTAGCGCCGTTTACTTTCTCACCGCGCCAGGGGATGCTGAGATGACCACATCAAAGGCATACACTGGAGCGATGATTAATGGCAACACCCGAACTCGATACCGCGCGATTGCTGCTTAAACCGCTGACCTCTGCCGATGCCGCACAAATTCAATGCGTTTTCCCGCGCTGGGAAATTGTCCGCTACTTAATAGCCAGCGTGCCCTGGCCCTATCCGCAAGGTGCCGCGCAACATTATGTCGATAACGTGGCGTTGGCGGCCAGCCGCGCAGGTGAAGGCTGGTTCTGGACACTGCGTCGTAAAGCGGAACCGGATACGTTGATCGGGGTTATCTGTTTAATGGCGACGCCGGATAACAACCGTGGTTTCTGGCTGGTGCCGGAGTGGCAGGGGCAGGGTTATATGTCGGAAGCCTGTCATGCGGTTAACGATTACTGGTTCAATGTGCTCGGGCGCGAGGTGCTGCGTGCGCCGAAAGCTGTGGTCAATGTGCGTTCAAAAAAGATTTCTGAGCGTAGCGGAATGCGCCTGGTGCGCCTACAAAAGGGGCACTATGTCGCCGGAGAGCTGGATACTGAACTGTGGGAGATTACCCGCGAAGAATGGAATGCGCGTCACGGTTAAAACCTTTAAATTTGGAAGTCTATTCACACTTTTTCGCGAAGATTACTATCTTCATTTTTATTTGTCATTTTAGTGAAATATTTATTTCATCTTACTGTCATATTTCGCTGGCAAATTATTGGGCGCTTTTTTTAAGTTGTTATAATTGTGAAATATATTTGTGGATCAGAACATTCACTTCGTGTATTAAATAACGTGCTTATTCACACTAGAAGGGATAATCATGGTCAGTGCGGTATTAAACGTAAAAATTGATGAAGCGCTAAAAGAAAAACTCCGCCATTACGCAGAAGTTAATAATGAAAATCTCAGCGTTGCGACAGAAAATCTGCTGCTGCTGGCTTTTCAGGCGGTAGAAGAGGCGGGCGTATCGGAAGACGACATCGATAACCAGCATACCGAAGAAGAGAGCTCAAATCCGTTAACTCCCAAAGAAATTAAAGCGTTACGCAAACTTCTGAAGAAGAAAAAATGAGCCAACAACTGCTATCAACCGCCAGTAACTACCTTGAAGCCTGCGAAATGCTGCGCTCAGGCTTTGTGAAACAGGTACGTCTGGACTGGAATATCGGAAGTGATGAGTTTTTTCGTATTGCATCAGACTGGTGTGATGCCGGCGCGAAAATCAAAAAAGAAGGGCGCAGCTTTATTATTTCAATAAAAGGCTTCCCGATCCCACGCCAGCGGTAATGTATTTGTCATGAAATCGCCATTTAAATTACATTCCGAAATGTGATACTGGTTTCATAATTAAAATACGTAACCATCTCAAACACACATTACGGATGATGTTTCCGACGAGCCTTTTTGGCTCGTCGCTATTTCTTGTGCCTGGTTTTTCCTGCCATAGCTTTATCACCCCGTCTGGTATTTTCTTTGAAGCGCTCACAATGCTGGCCCGCAAACCGGGTATACTGTGCAAAATCTTTGCCGCAGGGAACTCTATGAAAACCATCACCCTTTATGATGTTGCCAGCCATGCGGGCGTCTCTTACCAGACCGTTTCACGCGTCATTAACGATGCGGCCCATGTCTCGGCGCGAACGCGTGAGAAGGTGCTGGCGGCGATGGTGGAGCTGCATTACATCCCCAATCGTGGTGCGCAGCAGCTGGCGGGCAAGCGCACTAAAACACTCGGCCTGCTAACCACGGATCTGGCGCTCCATGCGCCATCGCAAATTGCCTCGGCGGTAAAATCCCGTGCCGGGCAGGCCGCCGCCAGCGTGATTATCTCCATGCTGGAACAGCATGATGCCGCCAGCTGCTCTGCCGCGTTACAGGAACTGCTGGCACAGCGTGTGGAAGGCGTGCTGATAAACGTCCCTCTCGACGATGCGCTGGCGCAGCAGCTTGCCGCGCAGGCCGCGCCGACGCCGGTTCTGTTTCTTGATGTTGGCGAGACGGCAGCAGTGCATAGCCTGGTGTTCGATGCCATGCAGGGCGCACGGCTTGGTGTAGAGCATCTGCTGGCGCAGGGGCATCGTCAGATTGCCTTATTAGGCGGGCCGCAAACCTCTGTGTCGGCGCGTACGCGCTTCGCGGGCTGGCTGGAAGCGCTGGAGCAGGCAGGGCTGACTCCCTGCGCCAGTGCCCATGGCGACTGGAGCGCGGCATCGGGCTACGAGAAAGCGCATGGGTTACTGGCCGGTGCGCATTTGCCGCAGGCGGTGCTGGTGGCTAACGATCAGATGGCGCTAGGCGTTATCCGCGCCTGCACCGAGAA
Organism: Enterobacter sp. Bisph1; assembly: GCF_000814905.1. Lineage (GTDB taxonomy): Bacteria > Pseudomonadota > Gammaproteobacteria > Enterobacterales > Enterobacteriaceae > Kosakonia. Next base: position 107,554 of record NZ_JXAG01000033.1, on the reverse strand, counting down.
AGGGATTGCTGTGCCGGAGCAGATCTCCATTGTTGGCTACGATGATACCGCCGACAGCGCCTGGTTTTCCCCGCCGCTCACCACTATTCGTCAAACCTTTAAGCAGGCCGGGGAGCGAAGCGTTGACTGGCTGCTCAGCCCGCCCGCCGAAGCCGATGTGCCCGCACAGACGCGTTTGCCGGTGACGCTGATTGAACGCCACTCCACCGCGCCTGCCGCCGAACAAAAGCTCAACGGGGAAACGCTTGCCAGGCGCTTAAATCAGCTGGCTCAGCAGGTCGCGATGCTCGATCGTCCCTAGCGCTTTTGTGATCCTCCTCGCTTAGCAATACGCCCGGCCTTTACCCAAGGCGAAAATTGCGGCATTGTCAGTTTAATTGTGAGCGCTTCGCAAAATGAGGTTACTTATGTCCGCTTCCGCATTAGCTTCCATTCTCTCCCGTCGTGACTGGGAAAACCCAGGTCTGACGCACTGGCACCGTTTACCGGCGCACGCGCCTATGCGCAGCTGGCGCGACGAGGCCGCCGCGCGGGATAACACGCCGTCGCCCGCCCGCCGATTGCTTAACGGACTCTGGCGCTTTAGCTTTTTCACCGCCCCCGAAGCGGTGCCCGCGAGCTGGATCGACAAGGATTGCGCGGATGCGGTTGAGATGCCGGTTCCGTCGAACTGGCAAATGCAGGGCTTTGATACACCGATTTATACCAACGTAACCTATCCCATCCCGGTTAATCCGCCTTTTGTTCCCCAGGATAATCCAACAGGTTGTTACTCGCTCACATTTAACCTTAGCGAGGCAGAACTGGCCCACGGCCAGACGCGGATTGTCTTTGATGGCGTCAACTCGGCCTTTTATCTGTGGTGTAACGGCGAATGGGTAGGCTACTCGCAGGATAGCCGCCTGCCCGCTGAATTCGATTTAAGTCGCGTGCTAAAAGTGGGCGAAAACCGGCTGGCGGTAATGGTGCTGCGCTGGTGCGACGGCAGCTATCTGGAAGATCAGGATATGTGGCGCATGAGCGGCATTTTCCGCGATGTCTCGCTGCAGCATAAACCGGCGACGCGCATTGCTGATTTTCATCATATTACGCATTTGAACAGCGAACTAACCCACGCTCAATTAGAGATTAATGCCCAACTGGCGGGCGACTTTGCCGATTGCCGCGTCGCGTTCACGCTATGGCGCGGGGAGGAAAAAATCGCCGAGACGCAGCAAACGCCGGGCAGCGCAATCGTTGATGAGCGCGGCGGCTGGGCAGAGCGCCTGCGCGTAAGTCTGCCGGTGGCTGCGCCGCTGCTGTGGAGCGCCGAGACGCCGCACCTTTACCGACTGACGCTCACTTTGCTGGACGCGCAGGGCAGGGTGCTGGACGTCGAGGCCTGCAACGTTGGGTTCCGTAAAGTGGAGATCAGCAACGGCCTGTTGAAACTCAACGGCAAACCGCTGCTGATCCGCGGCGTCAACCGCCACGAGCATCACCCGGAAAAGGGCCAGGCGATCGATGAAGCCACCATGCGCCACGATATTGAACTGATGAAACAGCACAACTTTAATGCGGTGCGCTGCTCCCATTACCCGAACCACCCGCAGTGGTATCAGCTGTGCGATGAGTACGGTTTGTATGTCGTTGATGAAGCCAATATTGAAACCCACGGTATGGTGCCGATGAGCCGTCTCGCCGACGATCCGCAGTGGTTTGCGGCGATGAGCGAGCGCGTGACCCGCATGGTGCAGCGCGATCGTAATCATCCGTCGATCATTATCTGGTCGCTGGGGAATGAATCGGGGCACGGGGCCAATCACGACGCGCTGTATCGCTGGCTGAAAACCACCGATCCCACGCGCCCGGTACAATATGAAGGCGGTGGAGCAAACACTGCGGCGACGGACATTATCTGTCCGATGTATGCCCGCGTCGATCAGGATCAGCCCTTCCCGGCGGTGCCCAAATGGTCACTGAAAAAATGGATTGGCATGCCGGACGAAACCCGCCCGCTGATCTTATGCGAATACGCCCATGCGATGGGCAACAGCTTTGGCGGCTTTGCTAAATACTGGCAGGCGTTTCGATCGGCGCCGCGTTTGCAGGGCGGGTTTGTCTGGGACTGGGTTGATCAGGCGCTGACCAAAACCGATGCAAACGGCCAACCGTTCTGGGCCTACGGCGGTGATTTTGGCGATACGCCAAACGATCGCCAGTTTTGTATGAACGGGCTGGTATTCCCGGACAGAACGCCACATCCGGCACTGTATGAAGCGCAACGGGCGCAGCAATTTTTCCAGTTCAGCCTGCTGAGTACGCAGCCCCTGACAATAGAAGTGGAGAGCGAATATCTGTTCCGCACCACGGATAATGAAGTTCTACGCTGGCGCGTGGAGCGCGATGGCGAAGTGCTGGCGCAGGGGGAAACTGCGCTGGATATCGCCCCATTGGGCAAACAGCACATTGAACTCCCAGTACCTGAATTAGAGGCCGCAGCAGGCGAAGTATGGCTGAATGTCGACGTTTACCAGCCCGCGGCCACCCGTTGGTCGGCGGCGGAGCATCGCTGCGCATGGGATCAGTGGCGTTTACCTGCTCCGCTGTACAGCGCGCCGCGCCCGGTTGTCGGCACGCGACCCGCTTTGCAGGTCAGCGCGCAGGAATATACCGTCAGCGCCGGCAATCAGCGGTGGGCGTTTTCTCGCCAGAGCGGTAACCTGACGCAGTGGTGGCGCGATGAGCAACCGACGCTTTTAACTCCGCTAACCGACGCATTTGCCCGCGCGCCCCTTGATAACGATATCGGCGTCAGTGAAGTGACGCGCATTGATCCTAACGCCTGGGTCGAACGCTGGAAAGCGGCGGGGATGTATCAGCTGCAGGCGCAACTGCTCTATTGCGAGGCGCAAGAGAGCGATACCGAGATTGTAATCCAGACCGGACATTGTTGGCTGGGAGCGGGTAAGACGGCATTTATCAGCCATAAGCGCTGGCGTATTGATAGCCATGGTGTGCTGCATGGCGAAGTGGATGTGCAGGTGGCAACGGATATTCCGCCACCGGCACGCGTTGGTCTGGTGTGCCAGTTGGCGGAGCTGCATTCAGAAGCGAGCTGGCTCGGCTTAGGCCCCCATGAAAATTACCCGGACAGGAAACTGGCGGCGCGCCAGGGATTGTGGACTTTGCCCCTTGCGGCGCTGCACACGCCTTATATCTTCCCCGGTGAGAATGGTCTGCGCTGCGATACGCGCATGTTGCGCTACGGCGCACATCGGCTGGAGGGGGATTTCCACTTTTCGCTGGGGCGTTACAGCGACGAGCAGCTGCGCGATACCACGCATCACCATTTACTGCGTGAAGAGGCTGGCTGCTGGCTGCATGTAGATGCTTTCCATATGGGCGTCGGCGGGGATGATTCCTGGAGCCCAAGCGTATCGCAGGAGTTTATTTTGCAAAGTAATAAAGTCCATTACGCTTTTAGCTGGCAGCAAGCGTAACGTTCAGATTTCGTGCGGCAGGGCAATCTGCCGCACACACCGCTGCCTGCTTTTCAGGCTGCCTTTGTCGCCGCGCGTTTGGCAATAAAATCACGGGCGGCAGTAATGCGGCTTAACTCTTCCTGAGCGCGCATATCGTTTTCAATCTCCCACAAATCCACCGCCGTCTGGAGATTCAGCCAGAAATCAACGGAAGTATCGAAGGCTTTTGCCAGGCGAAACGCCATGTCGGTGGTCAGCTTACGATTATTGTTAACCAGCGCGCTAATCGTATTGCGATGGACATGCAGCATTTCCGCCAGATCGTTAATTTTCAACTCAAGCGGCTCCAGGTATTCATATAACAGGATATCGCCTGGCGGTGTCGGTTTTCGGGTGGCCTGTTTCATGGTGAATCCTTAATCGTGTTGCATCTCATGTCGTTTAGTAGACCGACGTGATAATTTTTTAGTAGATATGCGGATCAAGATATAAATCCTCGGCCTTGCTGTTCACCCACTTAAAAATTAATCGGTATTGTTTGTTTACTCTTATTGAGGAGTAACCCTGCCATTTACCGGATAACGCTTCATAACGATTGCCCTGGGGGAGCGTAAATCTTTGTGCGACGTTGCGGCATTAATGATGTCCATCTTTCGCGCCAACGCGGTGTGAATCGACGCGGGGATCGTAGCGTAGGTAAAAAAATCATCAAGCCATGTGTCGCGGAAACGTCCAATGTTGATTTTCTTTGACATTCAAGCAGGCTCTCCTTGCGCTGTTGAGACGTTCACTATATTGCATTCATGCACAGTGCGCAAGTGCATTTACCTGTTGGGATCCACACTCGGTACGGTTGTTCTACAAGATAATGTCGTAAACAGTGCTATGCGCTCCAGCACCTCGCCATCGGTACGGAAAATTCCCCACTAGCGTGATGGAGAGGTTGCGGCCACGCACAATGTGGGTTAACGCGTGCGGCGACCTTTTTCAAAATAAAGACGTTATAACGCCAGATTAACCGGCAAAAAAATGGCGAGTCCCAGCGCAACGGTCACAAGACTCATCAATTGTCGGTTGGTCATCATCAAAAATCCTTCTTTGATATTGATAAACGAAGAGTATCTTTTACGCGCTGATGTTATAACACGCGGCAGTGATTGTTTTCTTTCAGGAAAGAAAGGATGAAGAAAAAAGAGTTTGTCACCCAGGATTTGTTAAGCAAAATTTATCAAATCAGCGCGCCTGGCCCGCGCAAACTCCCCCCTGAAAGACAACTGGCCGAGGAATATGGCGTCTCACGATTTACCATCCGCCAGGCGCTGGAAAAACTGGCGAGTATTGGCGTGGTCAACATCGTGCAGGGCTCCGGCATCTGGATTAACGAGCAGGCGCGCAGTAATCCGCTGGTTTACAACTCGATTACCGAAAAGCGTTTCGACCAGATTCGTTTTCGCATGGTCAGTCTGCATAAAAAACGCCCGGACCGCGATGAACAGCAGATTTTCGGCCTTAACGACGAGAGCTTTATCTGGCAATTTTGCCGTCTGCGCTTTGTCGATGAACAGGCGGTACAAATTGAGGTCTCACGCCTGCCGGTGAGCGGTTTTGCCGATCTTAACCAGCAGGTCATTGAAAGCTCAATTCAGAAATATGTGCTGGGTAAGGGATACCGCATTTCTCATCTGCTGACCACCTACCGGGCGGTAAGCGTGACGCGCGAGCAGGCGGCGCTGCTGGGCTGTAAAAAGGGCAGTCCGGCGATGCATATCAGCAACCGCGGCATCCTTGAAGGCGGGCAGGTGTATGAAATCAGCGACATCATTGATATCAATTACACCTGCACCTATGTCATCCCGCACAACCGCGAAAATCTCACTTTTCGCCAGGGGGGTAGCCAGGGCTAAGGCGTATGTATCGCGCCATCCGCCAGTCGGCTTTGGGTCCATTCGTGTGGCCGATAAACCCCCGGAAACACCTCCGCCTGCCCGGCATCAAAGCTGACGCCAATCCCCGGTTTTTCCGGCGCGTAAACGAAGCCATCTTTGACCTCCGGCGCACCGGGGAACACCGCATCGGTGCTGGCGGAACGGGGGATAAACTCCTGAATCGCCGCATTATGCAGATGAATATTGAGATGGGTATTTACCGCCACACCAATCGGCGTCATATCGCCAGGGCCGTGCCAGGCGAGGCGCACACCGAACGCCTGACATAATATCGCCAGTTTAAGCGCCGGGGTAATGCCCCCAATCTGCGAAATATGACAGCGGATAAAATCGATGCGGCGGTTAACAATCAGATCGTGCCACTCGGCCGGGTTGTTAAACAGCTCGCCCATCGCCAGTGGCGCGCTGCTGTGCTGGCGCACCTGATCCAGCCAGGCGCTCTGCGCGGGCGGCAGAATATCTTCAATAAAATAGGGCTGATAAGGTTCAAGCTGTTTGGCTAACTGCACCGCTTGCTGCGGGAACAGCCGTTCATGGACATCGTGGAGGATCTGCAAGCGATAGCCATATTTCTCCCGCAGCGCTTTAAACATCGCCACGGTATTCGCCATATACTCCTGCTGATCAAAATAGGCCCCAGCGACAGGGTTTTCCGGCGTGTGCAACTGTGCAGGCGTGCCGCCGTAAAAGCCGAGCTGACAGCGGATATGGCGATAGCCTTCGGCAAGCAGTTTATCGACCGCCGCGAAGAGTTCGTCCAGCGTTTCGCCGCTGGCATGGCTGTAAGCGGCGATGGCGTCTCGGGATTTTCCGCCGAGCAGCTGATAAAGGGGCATATCGGCGAGCTGGCCTTTGATATCCCACAGCGCCATATCAACGCCGGAGATGGCATTATTCATCACCGGGCCGTTACGCCAGTAGGCGTTAACGTTCATCATCTGCCAGAGATCTTCAATATTATTCGCATCGCGACCGATCAGCAGCGGTTTAAGGTACTCATCAACCAGCGTTTTGACCGCCAGCGGGCGTTGCTGGAACGTAGCGCAGCCGTGCCCCGTAACACCTTTATCGGTTGTCACCCGTACCGTAACGAGGTTGTGACGATCGGGGCGGGTGATAAAGCATTCGATATTCTGGATAAGCGTGGGCGTCACGGGAGCTCCTTTACAACGTGAAATAAGCGAGTGAGGCTATTATCTTCGCCCTAATTCCGCCGAAAGGTAAACGCTTTTATCGAATAAATTTTTTGGTCTGATAAGCGTGAGCTTTTAAATAAAAAACCAGACCAATTTTAGCTTTGTTGGGCATTACATCGCTTTCTGCTGGTGAATTGTGACGTGATTCATATTTTATTGGTTTGTTTTACGATGCGGCTTTCTCTACCATTTGTTGCAATGATTAAAACAACAACATTTCCAGCAGGAGTATTTATGGGGACGCAAGAAGCCATCGGCAATATTATTCGCCTGGTAGGCGGACGAGAGAATATCAATAATGTCTGGCACTGTATGACACGCTTACGTTTTAGCCTCATCAATGACGCTCTGGTGGAGCAGGATGAAATCAAAAAACTGCCGGGCGTGCTGGGCGCGCAGTTGCAAAGCGATCAGTTTCAGATAGTGATTGGCCCCAAAGTTAACAGCTGGTACGAACAGCTGCTGGCGATGCTCGGTAAAGGGCCAGCGCAGGCCGCAGGCGAGGGGAAAGGGCGCAAAAGCCTGGTGTCGATGTTTATGGATACCGTCTCCGGCGTGTTTGGACCGATTGTGCCCGCCATTGCGGGCGCGGGGATGATCAAAGGGCTGCTGGCCGGGCTGATTGCGCTTAAAGTGGTCTCGGCGAAAAGCGATACGGTGATGATCATCGATCTTATCGCCAGCGGCGTGTTCTATTTCCTGCCGTTTTTCCTCGCGGTTTCGGCGGCGAAGATCTTCAAGACCAATGAGTATCTGGCCGCGGCGGTGGCAGCTTGCCTGATGTATCCATCGCTGATTGATGCGGCGAAAGCGCTGGCGGCGCATCAGGATGGCGCGGTCAGCGCGTTTTGGTTGCTCAATACCTTGCCGGTTTCGGTCTTTAACTACTCGGCAAGCGTGATCCCGGTGATCTTCTCGATTCTGGCGCTGAGCTACATTCATCGCTGGGTTGACAGGATCATGCCGGAGGTGCTGAAAACCGTCTTTACCCCCACGCTCACGCTGTTTCTCGGCGCGCTGGCGGCGCTGGTGGTGATTGGCCCGATTGGTATTTACCTCGGTAAAGCGCTGGCATGGTTTATTGCCGGGCTGTTTGGCGTGTCGGCGAGTTTTGCCGGTCTGATTGTCGGGGCGATCCGCCCGGTGGCGATCCTCACCGGTATGCACCATGCGATGACGCCGATTGCCCTGCAAAACTTTAGCGAGCGCGGGTACGATATGCTGATGCCGATGATGTTTATGGCAAACATGGCGATTGCCGGTGCGACCTTTGCCATCTGGCGTATTAGCAAAAATCGTCAGGATAAAACCGTTACCCTGTCGGCGGCCATCTCCGCGCTGCTGGGGATTACAGAACCGGCGCTGTTTGGCGTTCTGACGCGCTACAAAAAAGCCTTTATTGCCGCCACCGTAGCCAGCTCGCTGGCCTCCGCCTTTATCGCCTTCTTCGGCGTGCGGCTGTATGGCTATATTTTATCGAGCATTTTCAGCCTTCCTGCGTATATCGGGCCGTACTTTATCTTTGCCGTCTCCGGCGTAGCGATGGCGCTGATCCTGTCGTTTGTGCTCACCACTTTGCTGGTGGGAAAAGAGACGCAGGAGTAATCCGCACCCCGGCACCGCAGTAAAACGCGGTGCCGGGCACCTCTTCTCTGCTTCCGTCTTTCACCCTAATCCCTCGCAATTCTCCCTCCTCTCTGAACCCTTTTTCAGCCTACTAACTGCCTTTTACCAGACGTAATGCATAAACGCCTGGCATCGATCCCTTGAAATGGGAAATCAACTTCGTTAGACTTTTGTTATGTTATAACAATACAGAGAGCCAGAAATGAGACCTGATATCCATCCCGCTTACCGGACGGTTGTCTTTCATGACACCAGCGTCAATGAGTATTTCAAAGTGGGTTCGACGATTAAAACAGATCGCGAAATTGAACTGGAGGGCGTCACTTATCCCTACGTGACGATTGATGTCTCTTCCGCTTCACACCCTTACTACACCGGAAAACAGAAAGTCATTACCAACGAAGGCAGCGCGGCGCGCTTCCAGCAGCGTTATGGCCGTTTTTTTGCCGATAAAAAGGAGTAACTGATGCAGGTGCTGAATTCATTACGTAGCGCAAAACAACGCCACCCTGACTGCCAAATAGTCAAGCGCAAGGGGCGTATCTATGTGATTTGCAAATCGAACCCGCGCTTTAAAGCCGTGCAGGGCAGAAAGAAACGGCGTTAAGTACGAAGCGAGGCTAAGCTACGACGCTGCTTGCCGTCAGCGGTAAAATTATCGGCGGCAAGCCAGCGTTGCAGCGCACTATCTACCGCAGGCCATTCGCTATCGATAATGGAAAACCAGTCCGTATCGCGATTATGACCTTTCACCACCAGCGCCTGGCGAAAGCGACCTTCATAGTGAAAACCTAATCGCAGCGCCGCCTGCCGCGAGGGTTCATTCAGGCTGTTGCATTTCCACTCGTAGCGGCGATAGCCAAGGGTATCGAACACGTAACGCATCAGTAACCATTGCGCTTCCGTTGAGGCGGGCGTACGGCTTAGCAATGGCGAAAAATGCACGCTTCCCACTTCCACCACGCCATTTTTTTCATCAATGCGCATCAGCGATAAACTGCCGACCGGCAACGCCGTTTGCTTGTCGATCACCGCAAAATGAATCGGATCGCGCAGCGTGCAAACGCTGGTCACCCACGCGCAAAACGCGGCTTCATCCTCTTCTGGCTCGCGCATCAGCCATGTCCAGCTACGGCTGTCACCCGCCGTTTGATGGGCCTGAAACAGCGCGGCGGCATGGGCCGGCTGCAGTGGTTCAAGGTGACAATATTGCCCTTTAAGTATCACGCGTTCAGGAAAAGGGCGGGGCTGCCAGTCCGGCAGCGCGTCGCCAAGGGGCTGTTGATATTGATTGTATTCACTCATGATGCCTCCTTATATCGGTCAGGTCAGCGTAACGCTGCGCTGGTTCCATAAAAAGAACCATCCAGCTATAGTTTGATGGGGCCACGATCGGAGCAGTGAATGAATATTCCACAAGATGAGTTATATGCGCTGCTGCGCAAGCCGCTGGCGACGCGGGAGGGGATGACCCGGCAGCGGACACTTTATCTGACCCTGCGCGATGCCATCATCAACGGCACGCTGCAGGCGGGCAGCCTGTTACCCGGCTCGCGCGTGCTGGCGCAATCCCTGGCCCTTTCACGTAATACGGTCAATACCGCCCTTGAACAGCTGGCAGTGGAAGGCTATGTGCTGCGCGATCGGCAGGGAACGCAGGTAGCGAAGCTGGCAAAAGTATCCGGCCCATCGGCGTTGCCGCCGCCCGTGAGCCTGGCGCGCGGCGTGCAAAATTTGCCGGTGGGCGTTCAGCGTTATTCGCCCGCGCTGGCCTTAACCCCCGGTATTCCCGCTGCTAATTACTTCCCGCAGACGGCGTGGCGGCGGCTGACGGAGCGTGTATGGCGCGATGAAGGTAACGCGCTGCTTAACTATGGCGACTCAGCGGGTGAATTGCGTCTGCGCATGGCGATTGCGCGTCATCTGGCACTTTCCCGTGGCATTGATTGCGAGGCCGCGCAAATAGTTATCACCGAAGGCGCGCAGGAAGCGCTAATGCTGTGCGTGCGTCTGCTGTGCAACGCGGGTGATGACGCGTGGGTCGAGGAGCCCGGCTACGTTGGCGCTAAAAGCGCGTTTTTGTCGGCGGGGCTAAATGTTTCGGGTATTCCGCTCGATGGGGAAGGTATGCGGCTGGATGTTACGGCACCCCAGCCACGGATGATTTACACCTCGCCATCCCATCAATATCCGCTCGGGCTGGTGATGAGCGCAACCCGGCGGCTGGCGCTGCTGGAGTATGCCCGTCGCTGCGGTAGCTGGATTATCGAGGACGACTATGATAGCGAGTTCCGTTACCCCGGCGAACCGATTCCGGCGATGCTCGGCATGGTGGCGCATCCGCCGGTGGTCTATATCGGCACCTTTAGCAAGACGCTGTTTCCCTCGCTGCGTATTGGCTTTATGGTGATGCCGCCAGCCCTGGCGCAGGCCGCCGCGCCGGTTATCGGCAGTTTACTGCGTGGCGGCCACCGGGCTGAACAATTGACGCTGGCGCGGTTTATTGAAGAGGGGCATTATTCGCGTCATCTGGCGGCGATGCGCCGTTTGTACCGTAAACGGCAGGCGCATCTGCGGGAAGCGCTACGTCAAGAGATGCAGGTGGAGCACCGTATTTTTGGCGGCAGCGGGCTGCACTTAACCCTGTCGATTCCGGGTATTGACGATCGGGCTTTAGTACGCGAAGCGCACAAGCATCAGCTGGCACCCCATGCGTTAAGCCGTTTCTGGCTCAACCCCGATGCGGCATCAAGCGGGCTGGTTCTGGGATTTGGCAATACGTCCGCCGCACAATTTCCGGCGGCGGTAGGTGTGCTTAACCGGCTGATTGTACGCCAGCAGGGCGGGTAAGGGTGTAGACATCGTAAAAGGAGAGTTCGCCTTTACGCTCGACCATTTTTTGCAGCTGCGCTTTATGGGCGTCATCTACGTTTGGCGAGTGGAGAATCGCCTCGATCAAGCCGTCAGGCACAAAACGTGTGTTGTACCATTCGCCGTTATAACAGACGCGAAAGTCGAGAACATCGATATCCTCGTAGTGATAGCGCGGGTAAACATCAAAAAAGAAAAAGCCGTTCAGCGCGATAAACAGGACCACCAGCAGCCATACCGACCCGGCAAGGGTTTCTGATTGCAGCATTACGGCCAGGGTCGCCAGAAACGCCAAATACATACCGATAAACAAGCCGGGGTGTTTGCGAATAAAACTGATGCTGAAGCGCGGGCGGTTATCCCGTTTCTCACGCTGATTGATCTCTTCGATCGTTTCGCTGAGCAGCCGTTGTATCTCTGTCATCTTACGCCTTTGCTGATACTGTTTTTACAGGTGGACAGCCTATTTTAAGTTGCCGCTTTGTATGAAAAAAGTATCAGTTTCACGACAAAAAACGATAACAGTTACAGGTTTGACGGGGGCAAGGTCTTGATGATTGTAGCCGGGTTACCGCCCACTATCACATTCGGCGGCACATCTTTCACTACCACCGCACCGGAAGCAATGACCGCATTGTCACCAATAGTTACGCCCGGATTGATAACCGCGCGTCCGCCAATCCAGACGTTATGCCCAATAGTGACCGGTTTACCGTACTCAACGCCGCTGATCCGTTGTGCGGCATCGACCGGATGCGTCGCCGTATAAATATGCACGCCCGGCGCCAGCATGCAATTATCGCCGATGTGGATCGGACAGACATCAAGCATGACGCAATCAAAATTGGCGTAAAAGGCCTTACCGAGAAAAATATTGTACCCATAATCACAGCGAAAATTGGGTTCGATATAAGCGCCTTCACCGGCACCAAGCAGTGCGTTGAGAATCGCCTGGCGTTCGGTTTTTTCGTCGGGGCTGGAGTGGTTATAACGATGGATAAGTTGCCGGGCGCGCAGGCGGTCGGCGCGTAGCGTATCGTCCGACGGACGATAGGGCAGGCCGGCTATCATTTTTTGTTTTTCTTCATTCATGGGGCGCGGATACACCTGTCACCAAGGTTTAATGCCGGGTAGGCTGAGAAAAACCATAATTAACATTCAGAAGAATTAGCGTACAAACTTCCATACGGAGGAAGGGATTTTGTCATAAAGCTTATTCATGGTCAGTTCTGCCAAACGATGATCTGCTGCTGAATAAAACACCGCGAGTTCCTCGTCAGGAAGTTCATATTTATTTTTTTCAATTACGCGTTCCAGTGTATCAATTGTCTGACAGCGCCTTAAACGCATCAAATAATCAACTTTGGTTAATGGTTTATCGGACATGCTTTCACCTTAGTGTTGAAATATTAACAAGAGTGGCTTACAGGATTAGCCTTGCTTACATTGATGAAACTGCGGAACAGTTTGTTACCTGTTTTGCGCCATTTCTGTAAGTCATGTGTATTAATGCCGTAGCTGCTGAACAACATAAACGTGTCGTCAAGGTATTCGTCAATCTGTTCAATCAGCTTATTATCTTCATTGTACTTAATTTTATAATTAAGTGCGAAAGTGGCAATGTGTTCTATCAGCTCGTTTAACTGCAAATTGATGGCTGAAGTTGGATCGTTAACCCACCCATGATGGCTCTCTTCAAGATTAACGAGGCAGTCATGGTACAACGTTTCGCAGAGAAATTTGAGCTGCGCGATATCATGCCTTTTTGGCGAGTATTCGTCCATAACGTATCCCCTTCTGAGTGGTAATTTTTTGCTAACCAATGCTGTTTCAGGATGGGAAACTTCTGCTCTGACCAGAGACACCGAGTACTTTAGGATGGTTGATATAACTATAAGCTAGTCTGAATAAGATTTCATGGTGCCATGGCGAAAAATTACAAATAGTATCCTGCATTGCCCACCGTCGACGAAATAGCAATCAAACCGCAGAAGGTTGAAAGTGGCCTGTACGGGCCTTGCGGCTTACGCATCCTTAAAATTCATTAAGTTAGCGATAGTGAGATTATTCATCTAACGGGAATAAATTTTCCCAGGATTTTTCTTACTTAAACAGATTGTACCAGTAAATTAAGAATAATTCCTGCGAAGGAAGGAGTATTCCTAATACACAGTTATTATATGCCTTATATTGGCGATGTTTAATAAACAAAAGACAATAAATGCTTTTAATGATCCGCTGAGCCGGAATCAGAAAGAGGGAGTATGAAAAAGGCCGCTGTGCGCGGCCTTTGCAATTAGAGAGAGGAAGATCAGTGCTGCTCGACCTTATGGCTGTGCTCAACATCCTCGTTACGGCGGCTAAAGCGGCGGCGGACCACCACAAAGAACACCGGAACGAAGAAAATAGCCAGCACGGTTGCGGTGATCATCCCGCCCATTACCCCGGTACCAACGGCGTTCTGCGCCCCGGAGCCTGCACCGGTACTGATAACCAGCGGCAACACGCCCAGGATAAACGCCAGCGAGGTCATCAGAATCGGACGCAGACGCATACGCACCGCTTCCAGCGTCGCCTCTATCAGCCCTTTGCCCTCTTTATCCATCAGATCTTTGGCGAATTCGACGATCAGTATCGCGTTCTTCGCCGACAAGCCAATGGTTGTCAGCAGGCCCACCTGGAAATAGACGTCGTTAGAGAGACCGCGCAGGCTTGCCGCCACCAACGCGCCCACAACGCCGAGCGGTACGACCAGCATGACCGAGAACGGAATCGACCAGCTCTCATACAGGGCTGCCAGACAGAGGAATACCACAATCAGCGAAATGGCGTACAGCGCCGGTGCCTGGTTGCCTGAGAGACGTTCCTGATAGGACATACCCGTCCAGTCATAACCGATCCCTGTAGGCAGTTTGCTGGCCAGCTGTTCCATCATCTCCATGGCTTCACCGGTACTTTTACCCGGTGCAGCCTGACCGAGGATCTCCATCGACGGCAGGCCGTTGTAACGTTCCAGACGCGGCGAACCGTAAACCCAGTGCGTGGTGGTAAATGCGGAGAAGGGCACCATTTTGCCGTCCGCCGCGCGAACAAACCAGTTACCGAGATCCGAAGGCAGCATACGGTATTGCGCGGTAGACATAACGAACACTTTCTTCACGCGACCGCGGTCGATAAAGTCGTTAACGTAGCTTCCGCCCCATGCTGAGCCCAGCGTGGTATTGATATCGCTAATCGAGACGCCAAGCGCCTGCGCTTTTTCCTGATCGATATCGATTTTGAACTGCGGTGTATCTTCAAGCCCGTTAGGACGTACGCCCACCAGCAGATCCGGATGCTGCGCGATTTCACCAAACAGCTGGTTACGCGCCTGGGTTAACTTCTCATGGCCCAGGTTGGCCTGGTCTACGAGCTGGAAGTCAAAGCCGGTCGCCGTACCCAGTTCAACAATCGCCGGCAGGTTAAAGGCGAACACCATCGCATCTTTAATCGATGCAAAGTGCGCGCTGGCACGGCCCGCAATGGCCGTTACCTTATTCTTATCGCCTGGGCGTTCATCCCAGTTTTTCAGAGAAATAAACGCCAGACCGGTGTTCTGACCGCGCCCGGAGAAGCCGAAACCGTTAACCGTAAAGACGGACTTCACGTTCTCTTTTTCGTTCTCCAGATAATATTTCGTCACTTCATCCAGTACTTTTTGCGTGCGCTCTTGCGTCGCGCCTGCAGGCAACTGGGCCATGGTCAGAAATACGCCCTGGTCTTCATCGGGCAGGAACGAACTCGGCAGACGTACAAACAAGAACGCCATACCCGCAACGATAATGATATAGAGCAGCAGATAACGACCGGTGCTGCGCAGGATATTGCCTACGCTGTCGGTGTAATGGTGCGTGCTCTTCTCAAACATGCGGTTGAACCAGCCGAAGAAGCCTTTCTTGCCTTCGCCGTGGTCGCCTTTTGCTATTGGTTTTAGCATCGTGGCGCACAGCGCTGGCGTCAGGATCAACGCAACGATGACCGACAGCACCATCGCCGAAACGATAGTAATTGAGAATTGACGATAGATAGCGCCCGTAGAACCGCCGAAGAAGGCCATCGGGATAAATACCGCTGACAGCACCAGGGCGATACCGACCAGCGCGCCCTGAATTTGCCCCATCGAGCGGCGTGTCGCCTCTTTTGGTGGCAAACCCTCTTCCATCATCACACGCTCGACGTTTTCCACCACCACGATGGCGTCATCCACGAGCAAACCTATCGCCAGCACCATACCAAACATGGTGAGGGTGTTTATCGAGTAGCCAAACGCCGCAAGAATAGCGAACGTCCCCAACAGCACAACCGGTACGGCAATGGTTGGGATAAGCGTGGCGCGGAAGTTCTGCAGGAACAGATACATTACCAGGAACACCAGCACGATCGCTTCGACCAGCGTTTTCACCACTTCGTTAATTGAGATCTTAACAAACGGCGTGGTGTCGTACGGGTAAACCACCTGCAGGCCGTGCGGGAAGAAAGGTTCCAGCCTTTCAATGGTGGCGCGAACGGCTTTGGCAGTGTCCAGCGCGTTAGCGCCCGTCGCCAGTTTAATCCCCAGACCGGCTGCCGGTTGACCGTTAAAGCGGGCGATAACGTCGTAGCTTTCGCCGCCCAGCTCAACTTTCGCTACGTCGCGCAGGCGCACCTGCGAACCGTCGGCGTTCACTTTCAACAGGATCTTACTAAACTCTTCTGCCGAGGTCAGACGGGTTTGCGCGACGATAGAGGCGTTCAACTGCTGGCCTTTCACCGGCGGTGTACCGCCCAACTGACCGGCTGCCACCTGGGCATTCTGCGCTTTAATCGCCGCGATCACTTCAACCGGCGTCAGCTGGAAGTTGTTCAGTTTGTTCGGATCCATCCAGATACGCATCGCGTACTGCGCACCAAACAGCTGCACGTCACCGACGCCAGTGGTACGGCTGATCGGATCTTTAATGGTTGCACCCACATAGTCGGCGATATCATCCTGATTCATTGAGCCATCGGTACTGATCATACCGAGAACCATCAGGAAGCTGCTGGAGGATTTCTCAACGCTCACGCCTTGCTGCTGCACTTCCTGCGGTAATAACGGCATCGCCAGCTGCAGTTTGTTCTGCACCTGAACCTGCGCGATATCCGCATCGGCACCCGAATCAAAGGTGATAGTTATCTGCACGGTACCCGCAGAATCACTGGTGGAGGACATATAGAGCAGGTTATCGATACCGTTCATGTTCTGTTCGATAACCTGCGTCACGGTATCCTGCACCGTTTTCGCATCAGCACCCGGGTAGGAAGCGGTGATCTGAACTGCTGGCGGCGCGATCGTTGGATACTGCGCCACCGGCAGTTTGAGGATCGAAAGCGCCCCTGCCAGCATGATGATAATCGCGATGACCCATGCAAAAATGGGGCGATCGATAAAAAACTTAGCCATGTCTTAACGGCTCCTGTTTAAGTTAAGACTTCGGTTTTTCTGACTGGCCGCCGGCCTGGGCTTGCTCTTTATTGTCAGAAGTCACTTCCTGCGCTTTCACCTGCGCGCCCGGTTTGACTTTTTGTAAACCGGTAATAATGACCCGGTCGCCATTTTTCAGGCCATCCGTAACCAGCCATTTGTCGCCAATCGCCTGGGTTGCGGTGATATTGCGAATTTCAACTTTGTCACCTGCACCCACCACCATGGTGGTGGCATCGCCACGCGGCGTACGGGTTACGCCCTGTTGCGGAACCAGCATCGCGTTCGGGTTGATACCTTCTTGCAGCTTAGCGCGAACGAACATGCCCGGCAGCAGGGTGTGATCCGGGTTAGGGAATACCGCGCGCAGGGTGATAGAACCGGTGGTCTGATCGACCGTCACGCCGGAGAATTCCAGCGTACCGCTCTGGGAATATTTCATACCGTCGTTGGTGACCAGTTCCACTTTCGCTTTGCCGTTTTCCTGTTTCAGCGAACCGTTAGCCATTTCCTGCTTCAGGCGCAGGAAATCATTGCTCGACTGGGTCACATCAACGTAAATCGGGTCAAGCTGCTGCACGGTGGTCAGCGCGGTAGTCTGCCCGCTTTGCACCAGCGCGCCTTCCGTCACGGTTGAAGTCCCGGTACGGCCGCTGATTGGCGAAGTCACTTTGGTATAGGCCAGATTAATACGCGCGTTTTCAACCGCTGCTTTGGCGGCAATCACTGCGGCATCGGCCTGCTGTGCATCTGCCCGTGCGGTATCGAAATCCTGCTGGCTGATGTACTTGGTGCCAATCAGTTTCTGGTAACGGCTGAGGGTCATCTTCGCGATATTAGCGGCGGCCTGCGCCTTCGCCAGATCGCCTTTCGCGCTGTCATAAGCGGCTTGATATGTGGCCGGATCAATCTGATACAGCGAAACACCTGCGTCAACGTCACTGCCTTCAGTGAAGTTACGTTTTAAAATGATGCCGCTGACCTGCGGGCGGACTTCCGCAATGCGGTATGCGCTGGTTCGACCCGGCAGTTCGGTGGTGATGGCCAGAGGTGCTGTTTTGACCGTAACCACGCCAACTTCCGGCATCTGGCCCGCGCCCTGCTGCTGGGCGGGTTTATCGTCACATCCTGTAAGCGCTAAGCTGCCCGAAAGCATCAGAACGACCGCCAGAGGCGTTAACCCTCTGTTTTTGTTCATAAGTAAACCTCGAGTGTCCGATTTCAAATTGATCAATGGATCAAAGGCCCAAAAAACCCATTGCTGCGTATCTGTTATGGTCGTGCTATAGTACAAACATTCACAAATGTATGTAAATCTGACTCCTGTAAATTCACCAACATATGGCACGAAAAACCAAACAACAAGCGCTGGAGACTCGCCAGCATATTCTTGATGTCGCCATGCGTCTATTTTCCCGGCAGGGCGTTTCTGCAACTTCTCTGGCTGAAATTGCGCAGGCGGCAGGCGTGACTCGCGGCGCGATTTACTGGCACTTCAAAAACAAGTCGGATGTGTTTAGTGAAATTTGGGAGCTGTCGGAGTCCAGTATTGACGATCTTGAGAGTGAGTATCGGGCAAAATTCCCCGGCGATCCACTCTCCGTGCTCCGAGAAATATTGGTTTATATCCTTGAAGCAACGGTCGTTGAAGAGCGGCGTCGCTTAATGATGGAAATCATTTTTCACAAATGTGAGTTTGTCGGCGAAATGGCCGGCGTGCAAGAAGCACAGCGCAATTTATGCCTCAAAAGTTATGACCGAATCGAATATACGCTTAATGAGTGTATACAGGCAAAATTACTGCCAGCTAATTTATTAACCCGCCGTGTCGCGGTGCTGATGCGTGCATATATTTCAGGGATCATGGAAAACTGGCTTTTTTCCCCGCAATCTTTCGATTTGAAAAAAGAGGCCCGCGATTATGTCGCTATTCTGCTTGAGATGTGCCAGTTCTGCCCTACGCTTCGTGACGAACCGCCTGCTGTGAGCGCTTAACGCAAACGGTCCCAGGATTTTTCCTGGAGGCTTCGCACTTCACTAGGTTGTTGCATAACAGCGTGATATTCTTGCGCCCGTGGCTATTCCGGCCGCCTTCCCGTACAGAAAACGATCGCTCACATTATGTTGCACAACTACCGCATGCGAAATAGATTCGCCGCTTTTGCCGCCGCATTATTTTTTGTCTTTATTAGCCTGGCGAGTCACGTCGCCCGGGCGCAGACAAGTAATGATTTGCCTTCCCGCACCGATGTGCAAAGCCAGCTCGACGCGCTGAATAAGCAAAAAGATCACTCCGCGCAGGACAAACTGATTATCCAGGACTTAACGGAGACTCTTGACGCCCTCGATAAAATGGAGCGGGTGAAGCAGGAAACTGCGCTGCTCAAGCAGCGGGTTACCCAGGCGCCGGACAAGCTGCGCCAGGCGACGGATGCGCTGAATGCCCTCAATGATAAAGATAACGATGACGAGACGCGTAAGACGCTGGCCTCGCTCTCCCTGCGCCAGCTGGAATCCCGCGTTTCGCAACTGCTGGAAGATCTGCAAACCGCGCAGAACGATTTATCCAACTACAACAGCCAACTGGTCTCCTTACAGACGCAGCCTGAGCGGGTGCAAAACTCTATGTACTCCGCCTCGCAGCAGCTACAGCAAATTCGCAACCGCCTGAACGGCACCGCGGCGGGCGAGGGCGCGCTGCGTCCTTCCCAGCAAAATTTGTTGCTGGTCCAGCAGGCGCTGCTTAATGCGCAGATTGAACAGCTGCGTAAAAGCCTTGAAGGCAATACCGTCTTGCAAGATACGCTGCAAAAGCAGCGCGATTACGTTACTGCCAACAGCAACCGGCTGGAACATCAGCTCCAGCTGTTGCAGGAAGCGGTCAACAGCAAACGCCTGACGCTGACGGAAAAAACCGCGCAGGAGGCAATTACGCCTGATGAAACGGCGCGCATCCAGGCCAATCCGCTGGTGAAACAGGAACTGGAAATAAACCACCAGCTGAGTCAGAAACTCATTGCCGCCACCGAAAGCGGTAATGCGCTGGTGCAGCAGAACATCAGGGTGAAAAACTGGCTCGATCGCGCACTGCAGTCAGAACGTAATATAAAAGAACAGATTTCGGTCTTAAAAGGCAGCCTGCTGCTGTCGCGTATTCTTTACCAGCAACAGCAGACGTTGCCGTCGGCCGATGAACTGGAAGATATGACTAACCGCATTGCGGATCTGCGTCTTGAACAGTTTGATATTAACCAGCAGCGCGATGCGCTATTCCAGAGCGATAATTTTGTCGCCAAACTGGAAGAGGGGCACCAGTCCGAGGTGAATGACGAAGTGCACGACGCGCTGCTGCAGGTTGTCGATATGCGCCGCGAACTGCTCGATCAATTGAACAAGCAGCTCGGCAACCAGCTGATGATGGCCATCAACTTGCAGGTCAACCAGCAGCAGTTGATGAGCGTATCGAAAAGCTTGCAGGAGATCCTGACCCAGCAAATCTTCTGGGTGAACAGCAATAAACCGATGGACTGGGAGTGGTTTAAATCTTTCCCGCAGGCGCTGCGCGATCAGATCAAAAACACCAAAATCACCGTTAACTGGGAAAAAGCCTGGCCGGCTGTCACCATCGCCTTCCTCGCCGGTTTACCGTTACTACTGATTGCGGGCCTGATTCGCTGGCGTTTGCGCTGGCTGAAAGGCTACCAGGCGAAGCTCGCCGCCCAGGTCGGGCAACTGCGTAGCGATAGCCAGTTGCACACGCCAAAAGCCATTCTTATCGATCTGATCCGTGCTTTACCGGTCTGTTTGCTGATCCTTGCCGTCGGCCTGATCCTGCTGACCATGCAGCTCAATATTAGCGAGCTGCTGTGGGCATTCAGTAAAAAACTGGCGCTGTTCTGGCTGGTGTTTGGTCTGTGCTGGAAAGTGCTGGAAAAAGATGGCGTCGCCGTTAACCACTTTAATATGCCCGCGCAGCTCACCAGCCACTGGCGTCGGCAGATTGTCCGCGTCAGCCTGGCGCTGCTGCCGCTGCACTTCTGGTCGGTCGTCTCGGAGCTTTCGCCGCTGCATCTGATGGATGACGTGATTGGGCAATTTGTCATTATGCTCAACCTGCTGGTGATAACCGCGCTGGTGTGGCCGATTTTCCGCGAAAGCTGGCGGGATAAAGAGTCTCACAGCATGCGGCTGGTAACGGTTACGGTGCTGGCGATTGTACCGATGGCGCTGATGGGATTAACCGCGACGGGCTACTTCTATACCACCCTGCGCCTCTCCGGGCGCTGGATTGAGACGGTTTATCTGGTCATTGTATGGAATCTGCTGTTCCAGACGGTGCTGCGCGGTTTGAGCGTGGCCGCGCGGCGTATCGCTTATCGCCGTGCGCTGGCGCGTCGGCAGAATATGGTTAAAGAGGGTGCGGAAGGGGCCGAGCCGCAGGAAGAGCCGACCATTGCGCTCGAGCAGGTCAACCAGCAAACCTTACGCATTACGATGCTGGTAATGTTCGCGCTGTTTGGCGTGATGTTCTGGGCAATTTGGTCCGATCTGATCACGGTTTTCGCCTATCTCGATAGCATCACCCTGTGGCATTACAACGGCACTGAAGCCGGCGCGGCAGTGGTGAAAAGCGTGACCCTGGGCAGCCTGCTGTTTGCGGTAATTGTCTTTGTGGTGGCATGGGCGCTGATCCGCAACCTGCCGGGGCTGCTGGAAGTGCTGATCCTCTCGCGGCTCAATATGCGCCAGGGTTCATCCTATGCGGTCACCACCATCCTTAACTACATTATTATTGCCGTCGGTGCCGTGACGGTGTTTGGTTCGCTGGGCGTGTCGTGGGATAAGCTGCAGTGGCTGGCCGCCGCGCTGTCGGTCGGTTTAGGCTTCGGCTTACAGGAAATTTTCGGTAACTTCGTTTCCGGCCTGATTATTCTCTTTGAGCGCCCGGTGCGCATTGGCGATACGGTGACGATTGGTACTTTCTCCGGTACCGTCAGCAAAATCCGTATCCGTGCGACCACCATTACCGACTTCGATCGTAAAGAGGTGATCATCCCGAACAAGGCGTTTGTTACCGAGCGTCTGATTAACTGGTCGCTCTCCGATACCATTACCCGCGTGGTGGTGCGTATTGGCGTCGCCTACGGGTCCGATCTCGATAAGGTGAAAAAAGTGCTGCTGCAGGCGGCGATGGAGCATCCAAAAGTGATGCACGATCCGGAACCGTCGGTGTTCTTCACCACCTTTGGCGCCAGCACGCTGGATCACGAGCTGCGTCTGTACGTGCGTGAACTGCGCGATCGCAGCTATACGGTGGATGAACTCAACCGCACCATCGATAAACTGTGCCGCGAGAACAATATTGATATCGCCTTCAACCAACTGGAAGTGCACCTGCGCAATGCCAAAGGGGATGAAGTGACGGAAGTGAAACGTGAGCTAAAAGGCGACGATCCGACGCCTTCCACTGCGCAATAACCCCGTGCCCCTCTCTTACGGGAGAGGGGACGCTTGCAGCTTGTACTCAAAATCCTTTTTCACAATCTCCAGCGCCTTAAGCACCACTTCGGGCGCTAATTCGTGCTGCTCCAGCAGCATAATCAAATCCACCGCCAGCTTGATCTCATCCGGGGCATTTTCGAGCGACATGTTCTCTCCTTGTTTAACGGGTTAAGCGCGCCAGCACGCTTTCGATCTTCGCCAGCGCATGGCGGCAGCGTTCAAGCCTGCCGGCAAAGGCTTCAACTTCTTTATGCAGCTTTTGCTGCTCGTCGAGCGTACTGACGCTCTGCAAACGCAGCTCACGTTCCTGCTTCATTGCCAGCAGGCGGCGCTCGTACTCCTGATGCTGTAAGCGCCTGCGTTGCCAGCGGGCGATACCCGGCGAGGCGTGATCCCACTGACGCAGGGACCAGACGGCGCTTTCACGGGTTAATGCGGCGATTTGCGCCGTCAGACGTTCCGCCAGCCACCGCACTTGTTCCAGCCGGTCATACTCCACCGCGTGGCGCAGCGCCGCCAGATTCGCCGCGCTTTCATTCAGATAAGCGAACATTTGTGTGCTGCGTGTCTGAAAAAGATGCCTGTCAAAGCGGGCGCTGACGGTGGCATGTTGTGCCATCGGGGCGATCTGCTGGCGAAGTATGGCAAGCTGCTGTTCCAGCTTCTGTAAAAGCGCGTCGCGTTTCACTACTCTTCTCCCTGTTGGACCGCCTGACTGTGCTACATTAGCCGCTCATTCTGAAAACGATTCTCATTATGCAGCGCACTATTTTAATCCTCATCGGCTGGTTGGCGATAGCCCTCGGCACGCTTGGCGTGGTATTGCCGCTGCTGCCTACCACCCCGTTTATCCTGCTGGCAGCCTGGTGTTTCGCCCGTTCTTCGCCGCGCTTTCACCACTGGCTACTCTACCGCTCCTGGTTTGGCGGGTATCTGCGCCACTGGCAGGAGTACCGTGCAATGCCGCCGGGCGCGAAGCCGCGGGCAATCGCCATTATCCTGCTGACCTTCGCCATTTCATTGTATTTTGTGAAGATACTTTGGCTGCGGATTCTGTTGTTGCTTATTCTGGCCTGTCTGCTGTTCTTTATGGCGCGCATTCCGGTGATTGATGCAAAGCAACAAAAACCCTAAAGCTCAGCGAAGGCGGTTGCAATTATCGCTGACTGCCAGTAAATTCGAGCGTTTTCGAGCGCGGGTGCGGCTGATTAAATGTCAATCAGGGGTTACACCAAACCTTTAATGTGCGTACCGCGAGTAATACCGTTTCTATCAGGCAAAAATCCATGACAGCCACTGCGCAGCAGCTTGAATTTCTTAAAAACAGCATCAAAAGCATTCAGGATTACCCGAAGCCGGGCATCCTGTTCCGTGATGTCACCAGTTTGCTGGAAGACCCGAAGGCGTATGCTCTCAGCATTGAACTGCTGGTTGAGCGTTATAAAAACGCCGGGATCACTAAAGTTGTCGGTACTGAAGCGCGCGGCTTCCTGTTTGGCGCGCCCGTTGCGCTCGGGCTGGGCGTGGGCTTTGTACCGGTGCGTAAACCGCGTAAACTGCCGCGCGAAACCATCGCCGAGAGCTATGAGCTGGAGTACGGCACCGACCAGTTAGAGATCCATGTCGATGCTATCCAGGCGGGCGATAAAGTGCTGGTGGTCGACGATCTGCTGGCAACCGGCGGCACCATCGAAGCGACGGTAAAACTGATTCGCCGTCTGGGCGGTGAAGTGACTGATGCCGCATTTATCATCAACCTGTTCGATCTCGGTGGCGAACAGCGCCTGCAAAAACAGGGCATTACCAGCTACAGCCTGGTGCCGTTCCCGGGGCATTAATCGCCTTTTTGCGCCAATGACCTCCATTCCTCGGCCATGAGGGATGGAGTGTATTCACAGCCTGGCTGTGTTAGCATTATCTCTTCGTGAATCCACCTTCCAGCGTTTCAGAGCCTGCCAATGAGTTATCAGGTCTTAGCCCGAAAATGGCGACCACAAACCTTTGCTGACGTCGTCGGCCAGGAGCATGTGCTGACCGCACTGGCGAACGGCTTATCATCAGGACGCATCCATCACGCGTACCTGTTTTCCGGCACCCGCGGCGTCGGGAAAACCTCGATTGCGCGCTTGCTGGCGAAGGGACTGAACTGTGAAACGGGCATTACCGCGACGCCCTGCGGCGTCTGTGATAACTGCCGTGAAATCGAGCAGGGTCGCTTTGTTGATTTAATTGAGATTGACGCCGCCTCGCGTACCAAAGTCGAAGACACGCGCGATCTGCTGGACAACGTGCAGTACGCACCGGCGCGCGGGCGTTTCAAAGTCTACCTGATCGATGAAGTGCATATGCTCTCGCGTCACAGCTTTAACGCGCTGTTAAAGACCCTTGAAGAGCCGCCAGAGCACGTTAAATTCCTGCTGGCGACCACCGATCCGCAAAAACTGCCGGTGACTATTCTCTCCCGCTGCCTGCAGTTTCATCTCAAGGCGCTGGATGTCGATCAGATTCGCGACCAGCTTGAACATATTCTCGATGACGAGAAGGTCGGGCATGACACTCGCGCGCTGCAACTGCTGGCGCGCGCCGCCGACGGCAGCCTGCGCGATGCGCTGAGCCTGACAGATCAGGCCATCGCCAGCGGTAACGGCCAGCTTTCTGCCGATATCGTTAGCAGCATGCTCGGCACCCTCAATGATGATCAGGCGCTGTCGCTGGTTGAAGCGGTGGTTGCCGCCAATGGTGAACGCGCGATGACGCTGGTGAACGACGCGGCATCCCGCGGCGTTGAGTGGGATGCGCTGCTGCTGGAGATGCAAACGCTGCTGCACCGTATCGCCATGGTCCAACTGACGCCCGCCGCTCTTGGCAGCGATATGGCCGCCGTTGAACACCGGCTGCGTGAGCTGGCGCGTACGGTTCCCCCCACCGATGTGCAGCTCTATTACCAGACGCTGCTGATTGGTCGTAAAGAGCTGCCGTTTGCCCCGGACAGGCGCATGGGCGTTGAAATGACGCTGCTGCGCGCGCTGGCTTTCCACCCGCGCATGCCGCTGCCCGCGCCGGAAGTGTCACAACAATCTTTTGCCCCCGTCGCGCCAACGGCGGTAGTTTCGCCGCAGCAGGTCGCTATGGCACCGCAGCAGGCCGTCGACACGGCGCAGCAAGCTGTGCCCCAGCAGGACGCACCGATGCCCGACGCCACCAGCCAACTGCTGGCGGCGCGACGACAGCTGCAGCGTGCGCAGGGAGCAGACAAAGCAAAAAAGAGTGAACCGGCAGCCGCAACCCGCGCGCGGCCGGTGAGTAACACCGCGCTGGAACGCCTTGCGTCGGTTACCGAGCGGGCGCAGGGGCGCCCGGCAACGTCGACCCTTGAAAAGGCACCGGCGAAAAAAGAAGCCTACCGCTGGAAAGCGACCACCGTCGTCGAGACGGTAAAAGAAGTGGTCGCCACGCCGAAAGCGCTGAAAAAAGCGCTGGAGCATGAGAAAACGCCTGAACTGGCGAAAAAGCTGGCGGAAGAAGCGATTGAGCGCGATGCCTGGGCGAAAGAAGTGAGCCTGCTTACGGTGCCGAAACTGGTCGAACAGGTGGCGTTAAACGCCTGGAAAGAGCAGGACGGCGAGCGCTACTGCCTCCATTTGCGCAGCTCGCAGCGCCACCTTAACTCGCAGGGCGCAGTTAAGGCGCTGAGCGAGGCATTAAGCGAATTACACGGTACGGCGGTTGAACTGACTATCATTGAAGATGATAATCCGGCGGTGCGTACGCCGCTGGAGTGGCGTCAGGCAATCTATGAGGAGAAACTCGCGCAGGCGCGTGAGTCGATAATCGCGGATAACAATATCCAGACCCTGCAGCGTTTCTTCGATGCGGATCTGGACGAAGAGAGTATTCGCCCCCTTTGACGGGTGGCTGCGGCTACCTGTTTTCACCCCTGAGTGTGACTTATTATCTGATGAGTCACCAAAGACTAAAGAGAGAAGCCTATGTTTGGAAAAGCCGGTCTGGGTAACCTGATGAAACAGGCCCAGCAGATGCAAGAAAAAATGCAGAAGATGCAGGAAGAGATCGCGCAGCTGGAAGTGACCGGCGAATCGGGCGCGGGTCTGGTAAAAGTGACCATCAACGGCGCCCATAACTGCCGTCGCGTGGAGATCGATCCGAGCCTGCTGGAAGACGATAAAGAGATGCTGGAAGATCTGGTTGCCGCTGCTTTTAACGATGCCGCTCGCCGCATTGATGAGACGCAGAAAGAGAAAATGGCCTCCGTCTCTTCCGGTATGTCCCTGCCGCCAGGCTTTAAGATGCCGTTCTGATGCAGACCAGCCCGCTGTTAACGCAGCTTATGGAAGCATTGCGCTGTCTGCCGGGCGTGGGCCCGAAGTCAGCGCAGCGCATGGCGTTTACGCTGTTGCAGCGCGATCGCAGCGGCGGTATGCGGCTGGCGCAGGCGCTCACCCGGGCGATGTCGGAAATCGGCCACTGTGCCGATTGCCGCACCTTTACCGAGCAGGAAGTGTGCAATATTTGCAGCAACCCGCGACGTCAGGAGAACGGGCAGATCTGCGTGGTCGAAAGTCCGGCGGATATCTACGCCATTGAGCAGACCGGGCAGTTTTCCGGCCGCTACTTTGTGCTGATGGGCCATCTGTCCCCTCTCGACGGGATTGGACCGGACGATATCGGTCTGGATCGGCTGGAGCATCGTCTCGCGTCGGAAAAAATCCACGAAGTGATCCTCGCCACCAACCCGACGGTGGAAGGGGAGGCGACCGCCAACTATATTGCCGAAATCTGCGCGCAGTATGAGGTGGAAGCCAGCCGTATCGCCCACGGCGTGCCCGTTGGCGGCGAGCTGGAAATGGTTGACGGGACGACGCTGTCGCACTCGCTGGCCGGACGCCATAAGATTCGTTTTTAACCAAACGGAGGCAGAAATTTTTGCCTCCGCTTGAAAATTCCCCCCGTTATCCCCACTTCTCCCTCAACGCATTTTTACCTTGTAAATGGCATTGTTGAGGTTTTCCCGATGAAAGGACAAGAAACTCGCGGTTTTCAGTCTGAAGTGAAACAGCTTCTGCACCTGATGATTCACTCTCTCTATTCAAACAAAGAAATCTTCCTGCGTGAGCTTATCTCCAACGCCTCGGATGCGGCGGATAAACTGCGTTTCCGCGCGCTGTCCAAACCGGATCTGTATGAAGGCGACGGCGATCTGCGCGTACGCGTCTCCTTTGATAAAGAGCAGCGTACGCTGACCATTGCCGATAACGGTATTGGGATGACCCGCGATGAGGTTATCGATCATCTCGGCACGATTGCGAAGTCAGGCACCAAAGCGTTTCTGGAATCGATGGGCTCCGACCAGGCGAAAGACAGCCAGCTGATTGGTCAGTTCGGCGTCGGTTTCTATTCCGCCTTTATCGTGGCGGACAAAGTGACCGTGCGTACCCGTGCGGCGGGCGAAAGCGCTGACAATGGCGTGTTCTGGGAATCCGAAGGGGCGGGCGAATATACCGTTGCCGATATCACCAAAGCGGATCGCGGAACGGAAATCACCCTGCACCTGCGCGAAGGGGAAGATGATTTCCTCAACGACTGGCGCGTACGCTCGATCATCAGTAAATACTCCGACCATATTGCTCTGCCGGTAGAGATCGAAAAACAGGAAGAGAACGAAGGCGAAACTACCGTTTCCTGGGAAAAGATCAACAAAGCGCAGGCGCTGTGGACGCGTAATAAAGCCGAGATCAAAGACGACGAATATAACGAGTTCTACAAACATATCTCCCACGACTTTACCGATCCGCTGATCTGGAGCCACAACCGCGTTGAAGGTAAGCAGGAGTACACCAGCCTGCTCTATATCCCATCGCAGGCGCCGTGGGATATGTGGAACCGCGATCATAAACATGGTCTGAAACTCTACGTTCAGCGCGTGTTTATCATGGATGAAGCCGAACAGTTTATGCCGAACTACCTGCGCTTTGTGCGCGGCCTGGTCGACTCCAACGATCTGCCCCTCAACGTCTCGCGCGAAATTCTGCAGGACAGCAGCGTCACCCGTAGCCTGCGTACCGCGCTGACCAAACGCGTGCTGCAAATGCTGGAAAAACTGGCGAAAGACGACGCGGAAAAATATCAAACCTTCTGGCAACAGTTTGGTCTGGTGCTGAAAGAGGGGGCGGGAGAAGATCACGCCAACCTGGAAACCATCGCTAAACTGCTGCGCTTTGCTTCTACGCACAACGACTCTTCGGCACAAACCGTGTCGCTGGAAGAGTATGTCTCGCGCATGAAAGAGGGCCAGGAGAAGATCTACTTCATCACCGCCGACAGCTATGCTGCAGCGAAGAGCAGCCCGCATCTGGAGCTGCTGCGTAAGAAAGGCATCGAAGTGCTGCTGCTCTCCGATCGCATCGATGAGTGGATGATGAGCTACCTGACGGAGTTCGACGGCAAGCCGTTCCAGTCGGTTGCTAAAGCTGACGCCTCGCTGGATAAACTGGCGGACGAAGTGGATGAAAACGCCAAAGAGGCTGAAAAAGCCCTTGAGCCGTTTGTTGAGCGCGTGAAAGGCCTGCTCGGTGAGCGTGTTAAAGAGGTGCGTTTAACCCATCGTCTGACGGATACCCCGGCGGTGGTGGTGACCGATGCCGATGAGATGAGCACGCAGATGGCGAAACTGTTCGCTGCCGCTGGCCAGAGTGCGCCGGAAGTGAAATACATCTTCGAACTTAACCCGGATCATGCGCTGGTGAAACGTGCAGCGGATACGCAGGACGAAACCCAGTTTAACCAATGGGTTGAGCTGCTGCTGGATCAGGCGCTGTTCGCTGAACGCGGCACGCTGGAAGATCCCAACCAGTTTATCCGCCGTATGAACCAGCTGCTGGTTTCCTAAGCGATAACCACAAGGGGAGGCAAATGCCTCCCTTTTTTTATTCCCTTCTCACAGAATTCCGCCGCTGGCAATGTTACCGGGCACTTTCCTGCTTGTTCATGAAACCGGATAAGAAAACGTATCCTTAACCGTTTCAGCGAGCCCGGCTTCCTTGAGCGCGGCTCGTTCTGGTGTTATCTTTTAGCGCTTTTTGAAAAATTGAACCAACTTTTGAGGGGATTTTCGCAATGCGTATTATTCTGCTTGGCGCTCCGGGCGCGGGTAAAGGAACTCAGGCTCAGTTCATCATGGAGAAATACGGTATTCCGCAAATCTCTACCGGTGACATGCTGCGCGCTGCTGTTAAATCGGGCAGCGAACTGGGCAAACAGGCAAAAGACATCATGGACGCCGGTAAACTGGTCACTGATGAACTGGTTATCGCGCTGGTGAAAGAGCGCATTGCCCAGCCAGATTGCCGTAACGGTTTCCTGCTGGACGGCTTCCCGCGTACCATTCCGCAAGCGGATGCGATGAAAGAAGCGGGCATTAACGTCGATTACGTACTGGAATTCGACGTGCCGGACGAGCTGATTGTCGATCGCATCGTGGGTCGCCGCGTACACGCCGCTTCCGGCCGCGTTTACCACATCCGCTTCAACCCGCCGCAGGTAGAAGGCAAAGACGACGTGACCGGTGAAGAGCTGACCACGCGTAAAGACGATCAGGAAGAGACCGTGCGTAAACGTCTGGTGGAATACCATCAGCTGACCGCACCGCTGATCGGCTACTACCAGCAAGAAGCGCAGGCGGGTAATACCAAGTACGTTAAAGTCGACGGCACCCAAGCCGTGGCTGATGTCCGCGCAGAGCTGGCAAACATCCTCGGCTAATCGCGCGCCTCACCCGGAGCCTTCCGGGTGAGAATTCTTCTCATTACACCTTTCACTGCAATTGGTTCCGTTTAAGCGCTTTTACGTTACAATTACCAACCATTCAAAAGGTTAAGAGGCGTGAATGAGTCAGGTGAAAACCGGCATCCTGCTTGCCAATCTCGGCACCCCCGATGCACCCACTCCGGCTGCGGTTAAGCGCTATTTGCGGCAATTTCTCAGTGACAGACGCGTTGTTGATACGCCGCGCCTGCTGTGGTGGCCGCTGCTGCGCGGCGTGATCCTGCCGATTCGTTCTCCCCGCGTCGCCAAACTCTATCAATCCGTGTGGATGGAAGAGGGCTCGCCATTAATGGTCTACAGCCGCAGGCAGTGCAAGGCGCTGGCGGCGCGCTTGCCGGATGTACCGGTGGCTCTCGGCATGAGCTACGGCTCACCGTCGCTGGAGAGCGCGGTGGATGCCCTGCTGGCGCAGGAGGTTGAACATATTGTGGTGCTGGCGCTCTACCCGCAATACTCCTGTTCCACCGTTGCCGCCGTGTGGGATGAGCTGGCGCGGATTCTGGCGAAGAAGCGCCATATTCCAGGCGTCTCGTTTATTCGTGATTACGCCGAAGATGAAAGCTATATCATGGCGCTGGCCAACAGTGTTCGTGCCTCGTTTGCACAGCATGGCGAACCGGATTTACTGCTGCTCTCTTATCACGGTATTCCTCAGCGTTATGCCGCAGAAGGGGACGATTACCCGCAACGCTGCCGCGATACCACCCGCGCGCTGGTTTCTGCCCTCGATCTGCCGCCGGAAAAGGTAATGATGACCTTCCAGTCGCGCTTTGGTCGCGAACCCTGGTTAACGCCTTATACCGATGAAACTTTGAAGATGCTCGGTGAGAAAGGGGTAAAGCATATTCAGGTGATGTCGCCTGGCTTTGCTGCCGACTGTCTGGAGACGCTGGAAGAGATCGCCGTGCAAAATCGCGAGTTTTTCCTCGAGGCGGGCGGTGAAAAATATGAATATATTCCGGCGCTTAACGACTCTTCTGACCATATTGAAATGATGGTCAACCTGACGGCGAAATATCGTTGATCGCGGGGTGGGCTATGAGTATGTTAACATTCATAGCCTAAATGTTTAGCGCTGATATCAATCATGAAATTTCCCGGTCAACGTAAATCGAAACACTATTTCCCCGTTAACGCC
Organism: Enterobacter sp. Bisph1; assembly: GCF_000814905.1. GTDB lineage: Bacteria > Pseudomonadota > Gammaproteobacteria > Enterobacterales > Enterobacteriaceae > Kosakonia. Next base: position 76,487 of record NZ_JXAG01000033.1, on the reverse strand, counting down.
CGCGATCCGCTGCTGCAACAAATCCAGCCTGAGAGCGAAACCGGCACCTGTTGGGTGGTCGGCATCGATCAGACGCTGGTGGATATTGAGGCGAAAGTGGACGATGCGTTTGTCACCCGTTACGGGCTGAGCGCCGGGCATTCGCTGGTTATCAGCGACGAGATTGCGGAAGCGCTTTATCAGGAACTGGTGAGTAACGAACTCATTACCCACCAGTTTGCCGGTGGCACCATTGGCAATACGATGCACAACTACTCGGTGCTGGCGGACGATCGCTCGGTGCTGCTTGGCGTCATGTGCGATAACGTGCAAATCGGCGGCTATGCTTACCGCTATCTATGTAACACCTCCAGCCGGACCGATCTCAACTATTTACAAGGCGTCGATGGCGCGATTGGTCGCTGCTTCACGCTGATTAGCGACAGCGGCGAGCGTACTTTTGCCATCAGCCCTGGCCAGATGAACCAGCTGCGTCCGGAAAGCATTCCGGAAGCGGTAATTGCCGGTGCGTCCGCGCTGGTGTTGTCCTCTTACCTGGTGCGCTGTAATCCCGGCGAGCCGATGCCAGCGGCGACCCTGCAGGCGGTAGCCTATGCCAAAAAGCATGATGTGCCGGTGGTACTCACCTTAGGTACTAAATATGTGATTGCCGATAACCCGCAGTGGTGGCGCGATTTCCTTAAAGAGAATGTCTCGATTCTGGCAATGAACGAAGAGGAAGGCCACGCGCTGACCGGCGAGAGCGATCCGCTGCTGGCGGCCGATAAGGCGCTGGACTGGGTCGATCTGGTGCTGTGTACTGCCGGTCCTGTCGGGCTGTATATGGCCGGTTTCACTGAAGATGACGCGAAACGTAAAACGCAGCATCCTCTGCTGCCCGGTGCGATAGCCGAATTTAACCAGTATGAGTTCAGCCGTGCGCTGCGCCATAAAGATTGTGAACATCCGCTGCGCATCTACTCGCACATTGCCCCCTTTATGGGCGGACCGGAAAAAATCATGAATACCAACGGCGCGGGTGATGGTGCGCTGGCGGCTTTGCTCCATGATATCACGGCCAATAACTACCATCGCAGCAACGTACCCAACTCCAGCAAGCACCAGTACAACTGGCTGACCTATTCCTCCCTTGCACAGGTGTGCAAATACGCCAACCGCGTCAGTTACCAGGTTCTTAACCAGCACTCCCCACGTTTAACCCGCGGCTTACCTGAGCGTGAAGACAGTCTCGAAGAAGCTTACTGGGAACGTTAATACATCCTCTTATTTATGCGCGAGTGCCCATAGTTTTATTTTTATGGGCGAATGCGCATAAAGTTGATTTTATGGGCTAGAGCGCATAAAGTGTGTTTTATGCGTGAGTGCCCATAGAAAAGCCGGAGGCCAGGATGAAAATTACGTCGGCGGAGCAGTTAGCGATTTACCTGAAAGATGTCAGGAAAAAAGAGAAGTTGGCGCAGGGACAACTGGCGGAAAAAGTTGGCCTGCGCCAGGAAACCATTTCAAAATTTGAGAACAGCCCGGCAAAAACCCAAATAGACACGCTCTTTAAGCTCCTCTCCGCGATGAATATGGAATTGCATGTGGAAAAAAGAGGCGAAAAACCCTCTACCCAACAGTGGAAGGAGGAGTGGTAAATGCGCGATCTGGCGGTGTATATGAACGGCTATGTAGTCGGATCCCTTATACAACAAAGCAGTGGCGCGAATACGTTTCGTTACCATTCGGCGTGGCTGCAAATGTCTGGGGCTCGTCCTGTATCGCTCTCAATGCCCTTGCGAGAAGCTGAATATACGGGTGATGTCGTTTTCAACTTTTTTGATAATCTCTTACCCGATAACCGCCAGATTCGTGAAAGACTTGCCAGCCGCTACCAGACAAATTCTATTCAGCCGTTTGATTTATTGTATGAAATTGGTCGTGACTGTGTCGGTGCGTTAATCCTGCAGCCACACGGAGAGGCAATACAAAATATTGAGCAAATAACGGGTGAAGCCCTGAACGATGCCAGGCTCGGGGATGTTTTAACGGGTTATTTAAATCCTTCTCGGCATCAGCAGGATGCGCCGGATTTTCGGATTTCCATTGCGGGCGCACAGGAGAAAACCGCGCTGCTTCGCTACCAGGATTGTTGGCAGATCCCAACGGGCATTACGCCCACTACGCATATTTTTAAACTGCCTGTGGGGGAGATCCAGGGGCCGAGCTATAAATTAGATCTTCGCGAAAGCGTTGAGAATGAGTGGCTAAGTATGCTGCTGGCCCGTCTTTATGGTATGGAAGTGGCTGAATGCGACATTATCACTACGCCTAAGATTCGCGCCCTGTCGGTGTCGCGTTTCGATCGTCGCTTTGTCAACGATAACCGCTGGATTGCTCGCTTACCGCAAGAAGATATTTGTCAGGCGTTAGGCTACCCGTCGACAAAGAAATATGAGAGCGATGGTGGTCCGGGCATTGTTGAAATTATGCATTTTTTGCTCGGGTCAGAGCGGGCGGAGCAGGATCGGGAAACCTTTATGCGTTCGCATATCCTGTTTTGGCTCCTCGCCGCCAGCGATGGTCATGCAAAAAACTACTCTGTCGCTATCCAGCCTGGCGGTGGATATCGCCTTACGCCGCTTTACGATATTCTCTCCTGCTATCCATTGATCGGCGGTCAGGGGCTGGCGCGGCAAGATATTAAAATGGCGATGGCGTTACATTCCACGGGCAAAGGTGGAAAAAAATATGACTGGAATATGATTTATCCGCGCAATTTTATAGCGACGGCGAAAAAATGCGGATTCAGCACAGAGCGCATGGCTCAATTATTAGCGGAGTTTTATGAAAATACGCCTGCGGTAATTGCCACGGCCCGACAGCAATTACCTGTAGGATTCCCGCCGCATATCAGCGAGGCGATATTTGAAGGTGTACAGCAGGCGGCCCGGCGGCTGGCTGGCTAAAAAAGCAGGCCAGGCCTGCTTTTTTTAGTCCTTAACCCGCGACGGCTTCTGCGGCCTGCGGTTTATCCAGCAGCCTCAGCATGGTATTGGCAATTTCGCGCTCGCCCATTACCACCTGATTGGCACCACGCTCGGTGATGTAATCCACCTCATCGTCATAGTGCGCACGGGCGATAATCTCAATATTTGGGCACTCTTCACGCGCGGTGGCGACAATCTCCCCGGCTTCGTAACCGTTCGGAATGGTCAGCAGTAGCCAGCGGGCACAGTTGATATGCGCCAGATGCAGAACCTCTTCGTTCGCGGCATTACCGAGCACAGCACGGATACCTCGCTCACGCAGTTCGTCCACGCGGGAACGAGAGGTTTCAATCACTACCAGCGGAATGCCCTGAGCCAGCAATTTTTCACCCAGCAGACTACCGACGCGGCCAAAACCGACCAGCAGCGCATGATTGCAGATGTCGACCGGGATCTGCTTCTCTTCTTCGATAGCTTCTTCCAGCGTCTGTTCTTCCAGCGTCTCGGTTTTCTTGAGGTACTTTTCCAGCAGAGTGAACAGTACCGGATTGAGCATGATTGAAAGAATAGCCCCCGCCAGCACCAGATTCTGCCCCGCCTGCGGTAGCAGATTCAGCGCCATGCCAAGACCTGCCAGAATAAAGGCGAACTCACCAATCTGTGCAAGGCTTGCGGCGATGGTTAAGGCGGTACGCGGCGAATGGCCGAACATGCGTACCAGCAGGAAAGCGGCCACGGATTTGCCGAAGATAATAATGGCCAGCGTACCCAGCACCGCCAGCGGCTGTTCGATGAGAATAAGCGGATCGAACAGCATACCGACGGAGACGAAGAACAGCACCGCAAACGCATCGCGCAGCGGCAGCGTATCGTGCGCCGCCCGGTGGCTGAGTTCGGATTCGTTCAGCACCATTCCGGCAAAGAACGCGCCCAGCGCAAACGAAACATCAAAAAGTTCAACGGCACCAAAGGCGATGCCGAGCGCCAGCGCCAGTACCGAAAGGGTAAACAGCTCTCTGGAGCCGGTAGCGGCGCTGCGCGCCATAATCCACGGTACCAGGCGGCGGCCGACCAGCATCATAATGGCGATAAAGGCCACCACTTTGCCGATGGTGATGCTCATATCCAGCGCCAGCGTCGCCAGGCCGACGTTGCCTTTTTCCACCATTCCGGCGATAGCGGGCAGCAGCACCAGCGTTAACACCATTACCAGGTCTTCAACGATCAGCCAGCCGATGGCAATCTGCCCGCGCTGGCTGTCGATAAGCTGCCGCTCCTCAAGGGCGCGCAGCAGCACCACGGTACTGGCGGTAGAAAGACAGAGACCAAACACGATACCGGTCATCAGTGACCAGCCTAATAACGCGGAAAGCGCCATACCCAGCAGCGTCGCCACGGCAATCTGTGCGATCGCGCCGGGAATGGCGATGGACTTTACCGCCATCAGATCCTTCAGGGAGAAATGCAGCCCGACGCCGAACATCAGCAAAATTACCCCCAGCTCGGCCAGTTCTGGCGCAAGCTGCGTATCGGCGACAAAACCCGGCGTAAAAGGTCCGGATAACACACCCGCTAATAAATAGCCCACCAGAGGGGAAATACGCAGTTTATTGGCAAGCATGCCGAAGATAAAAGCGAGCACAAGGCCGCCAACAATGGTGGTAATAAGCGGTGTGGCGTGATGCATTCCGTCTCCTTTCGTTAATACATGGATCCTACGGTTAATAACCGATGCTGAGTTACAGTTTATGACAATTTTTCGAAATCTGTTTATGAATAATTGTTGAATTATGAAGAAAACGGTAATTTCACGCAAAAAAAGAGACCACAGGCCTCTGCGTAACATTAATCCTGCGTTGGGGGCACAGATACAGGTGATAGACGCGGCCAAAGAGGGAGTTTGACCGCGCTGAAATCAGTGTTGTGGACGATTATCGGGCAGGAATATGGTCAGAATGCCGAGTAAAGGCAGGAAAGCACATATTTTATAAACCAACTCGATGCTGGTGCGGTCGGCAACCAGCCCCAACACTGCAGCACCAAGGCCTCCCATGCCGAAAGCAAAACCAAAGAACAGCCCGGAAACCATGCCGATACGCCCCGGTAAAAGCTCTTGTGCATACACCAGAATGGCCGAAAAAGCTGAAGCAAGCACAAAACCAATGATCACCGTTAAAACGCCGGTCCAGAACAGCGTTGCATAGGGTAAAAGAAGCGTAAAAGGGGCGACGCCGAGGATAGAGCCCCAAATGACATACTTTCTGCCAATTTTATCCCCCAAAGGCCCGCCGATTACCGTACCTGCGGCAACGGCAAACAGGAAGATAAACAGATGAATCTGGGCATTTTGCACCGATAAAGCGAACTTATGCATCAGATAAAAGGTGAAATAGCTGCTAATACTCGCCATATAGAAGTATTTAGAAAAAATCAGGATCAGCAGGATGCTAACCGCCAGAATCACTTTGTTGCGCGGCAGAGGACTTATTAGTAATGCTGATTTTTTACCGCCATTCACCCGCTGCTGTGCGGCGTACCAGCGGCTGACCTGCATCAGCACAATGATCGCCAGCAGAGCCGCGAGCACGAACCAGGCGACATTGCCTTTGCCATACGGGGCAATGATCACCGCCGCCAGTAGCGGGCCTAACGAGCTACCAAAGTTTCCGCCGACCTGAAAAATGGATTGTGCCAGCCCGTGGCGACCGCCGGAGGCCATACGCGCCACGCGAGACGATTCCGGATGGAAAACCGATGAACCTGTCCCCACCAGCGCGGCGGCGATAAGCACGGTGGTAAAACTGCCCGCCAGCGCCAGCAACACCAGCCCGCTCAGGGTGAAACACATGCCGATCGGCAGCGACCACGGCATCGGATGTTTGTCGGTGAGATAACCCACTACCGGCTGGAGCAGTGAAGAAGCGACCTGGAAGGTGAGGGTAATAAAGCCAATCTGCACAAACGATAACGAGAAATCAGCCTGCAACAGCGGGTAAATCGCCAGTAGCAGGGACTGAATCATATCATTAAGCAGATGTGAGATGCTGATAGCGCCAAGAATGCCGAAAGCGGTGCGAGCAGCAGGCGTTGGCTGCGACGTTTCACTGATTGCCATAAATACCACGTATGTTGTTAGTCGATGTTAGAAGCGCAAAACGGTAATGATTATCTATCTACCATAGTGTTGCTGAAAGTTTGAAGGAAGTTACGATTCTGCATACATATTTGTCTATTATTTGCAGGCGCTGTAATTTCTCAATTTATCAATAGGTCAGAGAGAGAAGCATGAATTTATTAAAACAAAGCATTACGCTGGGGCTGCTGACGGCACTGGGCCTCGTCAGCTTGCAGGTACAGGCCTATGAGAAGGACAAGACCTATAACATCACCATCTTGCACACTAACGACCATCACGGCCATTTCTGGCGCAGTGATTATGGCGAATATGGCCTGTCGGCGCAGAAAACGCTGGTGGATGGCATTCGCAAAGAAGTCGCGGCCGCAGGCGGAAGCGTGCTGTTGCTCTCTGGCGGCGATATCAATACCGGCGTACCGGAATCAGATCTGCAGGATGCGGAACCCGATTTTCGCGGGATGAACCTGATTGGCTACGATGCAATGGCGGTAGGTAATCATGAATTTGATAATCCCTTAACCGTGCTGCGCCAGCAGGAAAAATGGGCGAAATTCCCGTTCCTTTCCGCCAACATTTATCAAAAAAGTACCGGCCAGCGCCTGTTTAAACCGTGGATGATCTTCAATCGGCAGGGGCTCAAAATTGCCGTTATCGGTTTAACCACCGACGACACGGCGAAAATTGGTAACCCGGAGTTTTTCAACGATATTGAATTTCGCAAACCCGCCGACGAAGCGAAGCTGGTTATCTCTGAACTCAATCAAAATGAAAAACCGGACGTGATCCTTGCAACCACCCATATGGGCCATTACGACAACGGTGAGCATGGTTCGAACGCGCCGGGGGATGTTGAGATGGCGCGCAGCCTGCCAAAAGGCGCGCTGGCAATGATTGTCGGCGGACACTCGCAGGATCCGGTCTGTATGGCCTCAGAAAATAAAAAGCAGGTCGATTATGTGCCGGGTACGCCATGCGCGCCGGATCAACAAAACGGTATCTGGATTGTCCAGGCGCATGAGTGGGGTAAATATGTCGGTCGCGCAGACTTTCAGTTCCGCAACGGTGAGATGAAACTGGTGCGCTACCAACTGATTCCCGTCAATCTGAAGAAGAAAATCACCTACGACAACGGCAAAACTGAACGCGTGCTCTACACCCCGGAAATCGCTGAAAACCCGCAGATGCTCTCTATGCTGACGCCGTTCCAGAACAAAGGCAAAGCGCAGCTGGAGGTGAAAATTGGTAATACAAACGGTCATCTCGAAGGGGATCGCAGCAAAGTTCGCTTTGTCCAAACCAACCTTGCACGGGTAATCCTCGCGGCGCAAATGGCGCGCACCAGCGCGGATCTGGCGGTCATGAGCGGCGGCGGCGTGCGTGACTCTATCGAAGCGGGCGATATTACCTACAAAGACGTGCTGAAAGTGCAGCCGTTTGGCAACACGCTGGTGTATGTCAACCTGACGGGGAAAGAGTTGATGGATTACCTGACCGCTGTGGCGCAGATGAAGCCGGATTCAGGTGCTTATCCGCAGTTCGCTAACGTCAGCTTTGTCGCGAAAGGGGGCAAGCTGAGTGATGTGAAAATCAAAGGCGAACCGATTGATGAGGCAAAAAGTTACCGCCTGGCGACCCTGAGTTTCAATGCCACCGGCGGGGATGGCTACCCGCGGCTGGATGATAAAGCCGGCTATGTGAATACCGGCTTTATTGATGCCGAGGTGCTAAAAGAGTTTATCGAGAAAAACTCGCCGCTGGATGCGAACGCTTTCGAGCCGAAAGGCGAGGTGAGCTGGCAGTAACTCGCCCCCCTAACCGTTAATCGCGGCGGGCGATGTCGGCAAATTTTGCCTCGAGCATTTTTGCCAGATCGCTTGCCGCAAGTTCAATATCCAGCCCGCGCTTGCCGCCGGAAACATAAATCGACTCAAAGGCCTGCGCCGGGGCATCAATCAGCGTCGGCAGGCGTTTTTTCTGTCCCAGCGGGCTAATGCCGCCCACCAGATAACCGGTCGTGCGTTGGGCAACTAACGGATCGGCCATATCGACTTTTTTCGCACCGAGCGCTTTGGCGACTTTTTTCAGATCCAGCTGTCCGGCAACCGGCGTCACCGCCACCGCCAACTGTTTCATGTCGCCGTTGATAGCTACCAACAGGGTTTTATAAACTCGATCGGCATTCAGCCCCAGCTTGCGCACCACTTCGTCGCCAAAATTGGTTTCACTGGGATCGTGATCGTAGGTATGAACCTGAAAATGAATGTTGTTTTTTTCGAGTAACTTTACGGCGGGGGTCATAACAATCCTTCTTACCACAGTCATCACACGGCGCTTAGCATACGCCTGTTGTCGTGGGCAAAAATAGTACCATCTTGCGCTATTGCGCGGCTTTTGCCCGCAGCAGCGCCGGCAGGTTGCCCTCGCCATACAGATGCAGTGCGCCCGCTGCCACCACGTAGCGACCCGGCGGCAGTTCGAATAAGCGCTCGCACCATGCCCGATTACGTTGATGCATCAGCACATCATGCAGCGACTGGCTAAACGTCGACGGCAGCGTCAAATCCGCCTCTGCGGGCGGGTTTTCCAGCCACCAGCTCATCATCACCTGCAACAAACGCGCGTTCTCATGCCAGTGCGTCAGCGTATCCTGTAACAGCTCATTCCCTTCATCGGGTAACCGGCGCAGGATATCCAACTGACTGTTGGTTCCTTCCAGTTCCACTATTTTTGTCTGATAGTGCTGAGCGGCCCGCAGTAACTGATAGTCGATGCCGTATTCCGGGCGCAAGCCCAGCCGCTGCGCCTGGGTGGCCTGCAGCACCAGCGCGATATGCCATGCCGGACGTGTCTCAAACTCGCTTCGGGAGAGCGACAGCGTTTGCAGCGTATTATCAAGCTGGGCGAGAAGTTCGGTGCTCAGACGCTGATCCAGCGGTTCAGCGGGCGGCAGGTTATCGAATGGGGAATCAGAACCGGCAATATCGGCTTCGACGATCAGCGCATCGGCTTCGCGCAGCTTTTCCATCAGCTGCGCCGGGAGCGGCGACATACCGTGAGTGCCCATATGAATGCTGCCCACCAGGTGCAGATGGCGACCGCCGGGCAGATCCACATCCAGCGCCGGCCAGTCATAGTGACGCACACGCAGCGCGCGAAAAAAGGTTTTCAACCGTTGAAACAGACTCATACGCGCGTCCTGAAGGAAAACACTCATGCTAGCGCGCGCGGCTGGAAGGTGCAAACCCCGCCGAAGAAGCGGCGGGGCAGGCGGTTACTGACGAGGTTTAAAGCGCAGCAGGCGGTTGGCGTTACTGACGACGGTAATTGACGACAGCGCCATGGCCGCGCCCGCAACCACCGGGCTTAGCAGCGTGCCGGTTAGCGGCCACAGAATACCGGCGGCAATCGGGATGCCCAGTGAGTTATAGACAAACGCGCCGAGCAGGTTCTGTTTCATATTGCGCAACGTCGCTTTGGCAATCGCCAGCGCATCGGCAACCCCCAGCAGGCTGTGGCGCATAAGCGTAATGGCGGCGGTTTCAATCGCCACATCGCTGCCACCGCCCATGGCGATACCGACGTCTGCCTGCGCCAGCGCCGGGGCATCGTTAATGCCATCGCCGACCATCGCCACCTGGCGGCCCTGCTGCTGCAGGTTTTTAATCGCCTCGGCTTTACCGTCCGGCAGCACTCCGGCGATGACCTCATCAATACCGGCTTCTTTGGCAATAGCATTCGCGGTGGTGGGGTTATCCCCGGTCAGCATTACCAGCCGATAGCCGTCACGATGCAGTCGCTGCAGGGCTTCGATGCTGTCTTCACGCAGCGGATCGCGAATGGCAAACAGCGCCGCCGCTATACCGTCAACCGCCAGTAGAACCGGCGTGGCGCCGAGGCTGGCCTGGGCGGTTATTTCCGTGTCGAAGGCGCGGGTATCGACGTTGTGCTCAGCCAACAGCGCCTGATTACCAAGCAGCACGTTGCGGCCCTCAACGTTGCCGCTTACGCCCAGCCCGCGCAGGGTGCGGAACTGATCAACTACCGGCAGCGTATCGACGGCGGCTTTTTCAATAATCGCGCGTGCCAGCGGATGGCTGGAACCCTGCTCAAGCGCCGCCGCCAGACGCAATGCCGCAGCCTCATCGACCTCCAGGGTTTTAACACTGACCACTTCTGGTTTCCCCCGCGTCAGGGTGCCGGTTTTATCAAATACGATAGTGTCGAGCGTGCTGGCGCGCTGCAGCGCATCGGCATCACGCACCAGCACGCCAAACTCGGCGGCGCGACCGACCCCGGAAATAATCGACATCGGCGTCGCCAGACCGAGGGCGCAAGGGCAGGCGATAATCAGCACCGTAGTAGCAATAACCAGCGTATAGACGATTTGCGGTGCCGGGCCGAAGAAATACCAGACCGCGCCGCTCACAAGCGCGATAGCGACGACTACCGGTACAAACACCGCCGAAATGCGGTCGGCGAGCTGGCCGATTTCCGGTTTACTGCTTTGGGCCTGGCGCACCATGCGAATAATGCGTGAAAGGGTGGTGTGGCTACCAACGGCGCTGGCGGTAAACAGCACGCTACCGTCCTGCACCACCGTTCCGGCATGCACCGTGTCACCGCTGCTTTTTTTCTGCGGCACCGGTTCGCCCGTCAGCATCGCTTCATCGAACCAGGCTTCACCCTGGCGGATTTCGCCATCGACCGGTACGCGATCGCCGGTGGTCAGGCGCAACGTCATTCCCGGCTGGACTTCCGCCAGCGGCAGGTTTTTTTCACCCTCTTCGCTGACCACGCGCGCGGTTGGCGGGGTTAAATCGAGCAGACGCTCAAGGGCTTTCGACGAGCGCTGGCGTGCGCGGGCCTCCAGCATATGACCGAGGTTAATCAAGCCAATGATCATCGCGCTGGCTTCATAATAGAGATGGCGAGCTTCCATTGGGAACCAGTGGGGCCAAACGTTGACGCTCATCGAGTAGAGCCAGGCCGCGCCGGTACCGAGGGCCACCAGCGTATCCATCGTGGCGGTGCCGTTGCGCAGACTTTTCCATGCGCTGGTATAGAAATGCCCGCCGGCAAATACCATTACCGCCAAAGTAACAAGACCGATAACCAGCCATAGCGAGCGGTTGGCGTCGGTGACCATCATGTTATCGCCCAGCATGCCCCACACCATAATCGGAATGCCCACCAGCAGGGCGACAATCGCCTGCCAGCGGAAGCGCTTCATGGTGGCGAGGGCGGTTTCCTGCTGGCGCTCGCGGCGTTTAATATCATCTTCGATCGCTTCAGCACCGTAACCGGCGTTCTCTACGGCGCTGACTAATTCAGCGGCGGGCGCGCTGCCCATAACCAGCGCAGTGCGTTCCGCCAGGTTGACCCGTGCCTGCGTAACCCCCGGCACCGCCTGTAAGGCTTTTTGCACCCGGGAGACACAGCTGGCGCAGCTCATGCCGTTGATCAACAGCTGTTGGCTGTCATCAATTTCGTGAGCTGCCGGAAGCTCGGTTGCGGCCGCTGTCAGTGCTTCCGACGGGAGTGATGACTCTGCCAGCGGTTTAGCCTTTGGGTGGCTTAAGCTCGCACCGTATCCGGCTTCTTTTATAGTTTCGATCAGCGCGTCAGCGCTGGCGCTGCCGGTGACTTCCGCACGTTCAATAGTAACCTCCGCCTGTTCAACATCGGGGCGTTTTTCCAGGCTCTCTTTCACGCGTTTAACGCAATGGCCGCAGGAGAGGCCATCCAGGTTCAGCTCTATGGTATGAGACATATCAATCTCCTTATGGGTGAAGCTTTAACAATGACTGTGTAGAAGCTTAAACCTTCCAGCAAGGTAAAGGTCAAGGCTTTATCCTTTAAATAGCACCGGGGGCATAATTTGAATGTTGAACAGGGAATTAAGTGCCGTTATCAGCGGCAGATATTTGTTCTAACACGGCGTGATGTTTACTATTGAAAGTCTCAGGCTGCGGCAGTAAGGGGGAAAGATGAATATCAGCGATGTGGCAAAAAGAACCGGTTTAACCAGCAAAGCAATTCGCTTCTATGAAGAGAAAGGGCTGGTGACGCCGCCGCTGCGCAGCGACAACGGCTACCGCAGTTACAACCAACAGCATCTGTTTGAACTGACGCTGCTGCGCCAGGCACGCCAGGTGGGATTTAATCTGGAAGAGTGCGGCGAGCTGGTGAATCTGTTTAATAACCCGTCCCGCCACAGCGCCGATGTGAAAGCGCGTACCTTACAAAAAGTGGCTGAGATCGAACGCCATATCAGCGAGCTGCAAGATATGCGGTTGCAGCTGCTGGCGCTGGCGGAAGCCTGTCCGGGCGATGACGGGGCTGATTGCCCGATTATTGATAACCTTTCTGGCTGTTGCCATCACGGGAAGGGCTGAGAAAAACGGCTGCGGATTGGCATGCACAACGCCGTTTGCTAGCGTTCAAGAATGACAGGGAGTGCGTACACTCCCTGCTATCTGTTAATCCTGCACGGCTTTAATGCGTAACGTGATGCCTTCTACGGCGATCACCTCCACGCGCGTACCGGCGGCAAGATCCTCATCGGCGCTCACCGGCCACGAACTGTCACCGACGCGCATATGCCCACGGCCGTTGACCAGCGCGTTTTCCAGCTGGAAACGACGCCCGGTTAGCTGCTGGCCACGCAGATTCAGCGTCGCATCGGCAGGCTTTTGCGCTTTTACCCGCCGCGACAGCCATTGCCACCACAGCCAGGCGGCCAGCATGGTCAGCACGGCAAACAGCACGCCCTGCCACTCCCAGCCGAAGGGAATAAGCCACGCCAGCAATCCAGTCAGCACCGCCGCGATACCGCTCCACAGCAAATAGCCATTGCCGCCGAGCATTTCTGCGGCCAGCAACAGCCCGCCAAGCACCAGCCAGGCAAGATGCGTATGTTCGAGCAGCAGGGCGGCAATCATTTTTTACGCTCGCCGGCGCTATCTTTGACCAGTTCGGCGATCCCGGCGATGGAACCCATCAGGCTACTGGCATCGAGGGGCATCATCACCACTTTGCTGTTACTCGAGGAGCCGATTTGCTGCAGCGCGTCGGTATATTTCTGCGCCACAAAGTAGTTCACCGCCTGAATGTCCCCGGCGGCAATCGCTTCAGATACCATTTGCGTCGCGCGGGCTTCCGCTTCTGCCGAACGTTCACGCGCTTCCGCCTGCAGGAAAGCAGATTGACGTTCGCCTTCCGCTTTAAGGATCTGCGACTGTTTCTCCCCTTCGGCTTTAAGGATCTCCGCCTGGCGAATCCCTTCGGCTTCAAGGATATAGGCGCGTTTGGTACGTTCAGCTTTCATCTGCGCGTTCATCGAGGCAATCAACTCGGCCGGCGGGCGCACATCGCGGATTTCAATACGGGTAACTTTAATTCCCCACGGATTGGTGGCTTCATCGACAATATGCAGCAGTCGCGTGTTGATGCTGTCGCGCTGGGAGAGCATTTCGTCCAGCTCCATCGAGCCGAGCACGGTACGGATGTTAGTCATCGTCAGATTAATGATCGCCAGCTCCAGGTTGCTCACCTCATAGGCGGCGCGCGGCGCGTCGATAACTTGAATAAAGCACACCGCATCAATGGTGACGTTGGCGTTATCTTTGGAGATAACTTCCTGTGAGGGGATATCAAGCACCTGTTCCATCATATTGATCTTGCGACCAATGCGATCCATAAACGGCACCACCAGGCTTAACCCCGGCTGTAGGGTGCGCGTAAAGCGGCCAAAGCGTTCCACGGTCCACTGGAAGCCTTGCGGGACAATTTTCACGCCGGAGATAACCACCACCAGCGCGACGAAGATAAGAACGAGAATGACGATTGGCATCAAAAAAACCTCCTGTTTAATTTGATGCCATCTTAGCCCCATTTGACGATCAAAACAGCCCGATCGCCAAAATCAGTAGGAAACCTTAATAGAGAAGGGAGTAAAGCTGGCGGCGGTATTTCGATGCGAGGGCGTCGCCGGTCCCGAGGGCGGCAAGGATCTCTTGCAGCATCTTGCGCGCTTCACCGTCGGCGGCGCTCAGATCTTTGCGCAGATGGCTAAACAGCAGCTCCAGCGCTTCTTCATTGCGACCTACCTGATGCAGCTGCAGGGCCAGCTGCGTTGCCAGCATCGCGTCCTGGGGATTCTCTGCCACCTGCTGTTGCAGCTGCTGAATCTCCGGGGTATCCGCGGCTTTTTTCAGCAGTTCAATCTGCGCGACCAACCCCTGGTAACGTGTGTCCTGATCCTGCAGAGGAACCGTTTTCAGCACCGCTTCGGCTTCATCGGCGCGGTTCAGTTCAATCAGCGTTTCCGCCAGCAGCAGGGTGATTTCGCTGTTTTGCGGCGCGAGCTGGCTGGCCTCTTTCAGCAGCGGCAACGCATCGATATGCTTGCCTTCCTGTATCAGTTCCATAGCCTGTTGCGCTTTCAACTCCTCTTCGCGCGGCAGCACTTTATCCAGCAATGCGCGGATCGCTTCTTCCGGCTGCGGCCCCTGGAAACCATCGACCGGCTGGCCGTTCTGGAACAGATAGACGGTGGGAATCGCGCGCAGGCCAAACTGCGAGGCGACCACTTGCTCCGCGTCGCAATCCACTTTCGCCAGAATAAATTGCCCGTTGTACTGGGCGGCGAGGCTCTCCAGCACCGGCGTCAGTTGCTGGCAGTGCTGGCTACGTTCAGACCAGAAATAGAACAGCACCGGCGTGGCAACGGATTGCTCAAGCACCTGTGGCAGGTTCATTTCGCTAACATTGACGATATTCTGTGCAGACATACTGAGTTCTCTTTTTTGCTGTTTGGTCATACATGGGGGAGGGGCGCGAAGGCTTCAACTCACCCGTGCAAAATTTTATCCATTATGCGCGTCGGCAGCAGGCGCTTTAACAGGCTGACAGCCCAGGTGACCAGCGTTACCGGGTAGCGCGTTTTTGGTCTGGCGCTCTCAAAAGCATGGCGCACTTTCGCCACGACCGCTTCCGGCCCCAGCGTAAAACGTGCGGCGATACCGGGGTTTTCCACCGGCTTATCGCTCGTCTGGTTTACGTTATCGGTAAAGCGCGTACGGATCGGGCCAGGCTCAATCAGGCTCACTTTAATGCCGGTATGGCGCAGCTCCATACGTAAAGCATCGGACCAGGCTTCCAGCGCATACTTGCTGGCGGCATACGCGCCGCGCCCCGGCGTGGAGATCAGACCCATTACCGAAGATGTCATCACAATGCGCCCCTCGTCATGAGGCAGCATCGCCGGGAGTAAAAGCATGGTGAGCTGATGGGTGCCGAAAAAATTACTGGAAAATTGCTGCTCCAGCTGCGTGCGGCTGATGGTTTCAAGCGGGCCGTAAACACCGTATCCCGCGTTGTTAAAGAGGCCGTACAGGCGATTGTTGGTCAGGGCAATGATCTCGGCGGCGGCGCGCGTCACGCTTTGCGCGTCATCCAGATCGAGCAAAATACCGGTAAAGCCTTCGCTCTCCATACGGGCGACGTCGTCCGGTTTGCGACACGCCGCCAGCACGCGAAAACCCAGCCGTTTAAGTTCGCGCGCGCTTTCCAGACCGATACCGCTGGAACATCCTGTTATTAAGACCGTTTTTTGCATAACTTTACCTGAGGAGCGAGCCTGAACAATCAGGAGTCGTGTTTAACTAAAGGGGCCAGTCGCGTTGCCATCCAGTCCGCTATAAACGGCTGCGCATCGCGATTGGGATGGATGCCATCATCCTGCATCCATTGCGGTTTCAGATAGACCTCTTCCATAAAAAATGGCAGCAGAGGGATATCCAACTCACTGGCAAGCTTAGGATAAATGGCGCTAAAGGCTGCATTATAGCGGCGACCGTAGTTGGCGGGCAGCCGAATTTGCATTAACAGCGGCTGCGCGTTGGCGGCTTTCACCGCCTGCACCACCTGGCGTAGAGTTTGTTCTGTCTGCTGCGGCGCAAAGCCCCGCAGCCCATCGTTACCGCCCAGCTCCACCAGCACCCAGCGTGGCTGATGCTCTTTAAGCAGCGCGGGCAGTCGCGCCAGCCCCTGCTGCGAGGTATCGCCGCTGATGCTGGCGTTGATTACCGTCGGTTTTTGCTGCCACTTATCATTAAGTAGCGCAGGCCACGCGGCATTTGCCGCCATACGGTAGCCAGCGCTCAGACTGTCGCCCAGAATTAATAACGTGTCCGCCGCCGCGGCGCGAAAAGTTAACAAAAACAACAACAGGAAGGACAAATGCCAGCGGAAAACATTGTTGAAGTTCATCGTCTTAAGAAGTCCGTCGGTCAGGGTGAGCATGAGCTTTCCATCCTTACCGGAGTTGAGCTGGTTGTCAAACCAGCTGAAACCATCGCCCTGATTGGTGAATCGGGATCCGGTAAGTCCACGTTGCTGGCGATCCTCGCTGGCCTGGATGATGGCAGCAGCGGCGAAGTGCATCTGCTGGGTAAGCCTCTGCATACGATGGATGAAGAGGCGCGCGCCCAGCTGCGTGCGCAAAATGTCGGCTTTGTCTTTCAATCTTTTATGCTGATCCCAACCCTTAACGCTCTTGAGAACGTTGAGCTGCCGGCGCTGTTGCGCGGTGAGAACAGCGGCGAAAGCCGCAGCAGTGCAAAAGCGTTGCTGGAAGAGTTGGGGCTGGGGAAACGTCTGGATCACCTGCCTGCCCAGCTTTCCGGCGGTGAACAGCAGCGCGTAGCGCTGGCGCGCGCCTTTAATGGCCGCCCGGCAGTGTTATTTGCCGATGAACCGACCGGCAACCTGGACAGGCAAACCGGCGACCGCATCGCCGATCTGCTCTTTTCGATGAATCAGCACTATGGCACCACGCTGCTGCTGGTCACCCACGATGCACAGCTTGCCGCGCGCTGCGATCGGCGGCTTAGATTAGTGAATGGTGAACTGCGGGAGGATGCATGATAGCCCGCTGGTTCTGGCGCGAATGGCGCTCGCCGTCGCTGCTGATTGTCTGGATGGCCCTTAGCCTCGCGGTGGCCTGCGTGCTGGCGCTTGGCAATATCAGCGATCGCATGGAGAAAGGG
This sequence comes from Enterobacter sp. Bisph1, assembly GCF_000814905.1. GTDB lineage: Bacteria > Pseudomonadota > Gammaproteobacteria > Enterobacterales > Enterobacteriaceae > Kosakonia. Next base: position 59,331 of record NZ_JXAG01000033.1, on the reverse strand, counting down.
CTGAGCCAGCAGAGCCGGGATTTTCTGGCGGGCGACAGGGCGTTGCGCAGTTCGCGTGAGGTGCCCGCGGCATGGCTCGAAGAGGCCCACAAACGGGGGTTGAAAGTCAGTGAACAGGTGAGTTTCAACACCATGGCCTACGCCGGCGAGACGCCGCAGCTGGCGAGTGTGAAAGCCGTTGACGATCTCTATCCGCTCTATGGCGAGCTGCAAACGGATCCTGCCGGGCTGAAGCCGCAGCCGGGTACGGTGCTGCTGGCATCACGGCTGATGGCGCTGCTCAATATAAAAATTGGCGACGCTATTGATGTCGGCGATACCACTCTGCAGGTTGCCGGGGAAATTATCCAGGAGCCTGATTCCGGCTTTAATCTTTTCCAGATGGCCCCAAGGCTATTAATGAACACCGCCGATGTGGCAAAAACCGGTGCGGTACAACCTGCCAGTCGCGCCAGCTGGCGGGTGAAATTTGCCGGTACGCCCGCGCAACTGGCGGGCTATGAACAATGGCTGCTGCCGCAGTTGAAGCCCGAACAACGCTGGTATGGCCTGGAACAAGATGAAGGGGCGCTGGGCAAATCCCTGCAGCGTTCACAGCAGTTTTTGTTGTTATCCGCGCTGTTAACGCTATTGCTGGCGATCGCTGCCGTCGCGGTCGCGATGGGTCACTACTGTCGCAGCCGTTACGATCTGGTGGCGATCCTCAAAACATTGGGCGCCGGGCGAGCGCAGTTACGCAAGCTTATCGTCGGACAGTGGCTGATGGTATTAGCACTGTCGGTGGTGACCGGCGGTGCGCTGGGGCTGACGTTTGAAAGTCTGTTAATGGTGTTGCTCAAGCCGGTATTGCCGACCGCGTTGCCGCCGGCCAGTTTATGGCCGTGGCTGTGGGCCGTTGGGGCAATGGTGGTGATTTCACTGCTGGTGGGCATGCGTCCCTATCGTTTATTGCTGGCGACACAACCGTTACGGGTGCTGCGCCGCGATGCGGTGGCTAATGTCTGGCCGCTAAAATTCTACCTGCCGGTGATTAGCGCCGTTGCCGTGCTGTTACTCGGCTGGTTAATGGGCGGCAGTATGCTGCTGTGGGCGGTGCTGGCGGGCGCGGTGGTGCTGGCGCTGCTGTGCGGCGTGGTGGGCTGGCTGCTGCTTAAGGTGCTCAAACGCCTGACGTTGAAAACCCTGCCGCTGCGGCTGGCGGTTAACAGGCTGCTGCGCCAGCCGTGGTCGACCCTGAGCCAGCTATCGGCGTTTTCGCTCTCCTTTATGCTGCTGGCGATGCTGCTGGTGATGCGCGGCGATCTGCTCGACAGATGGCAGCAGCAAATGCCGCCGGAAAGCCCGAACTACTTCCTGCTTAATATCGCGCCGGAACAGGTGACGCCGGTAAAAGCCTTTCTGGCGCAGCATGCTGTTAAGCCAGAGGCCTTCTACCCGATCGTGCGCGCCAGGCTGACGGAGATTAATGGGCAACCAACCGAGGGCAATCCCGATGAGGCGCTAAACCGTGAGTTGAATCTGACCTGGCAGCAGCAGCGCCCGGATCATAACCCACTCACCGCCGGAAGCTGGCCGCCAAAGGCCGGGGAAGTCTCAATAGAAGAGGGGCTGGCGCAGCGTTTAGGGCTGAAGTTAGGCGATGCGGTGACTTTTATGGGCGATACCCAACAGTTCAGCGCCAAAATTAGCAGTATGCGCAAAGTAGACTGGGAAAGTCTGCGACCCAACTTCTTCTTTATTTTCCCCGCCGGTGCGCTGGATGACCAGCCGCAAAGCTGGTTGACGAGTTTTCGCTGGCAGAACGGCAACGCGCTGTTGACGCAGCTGAACCGCGAGTTTCCGACTATCAGCCTGCTGGATATTGGCGCGATTTTGCAACAGGTCGGCAAGGTGCTGGAGCAGGTTAGCCGGGCACTGGAAGTGATGGTGGTATTGGTCACCGCCTGCGGCGTGTTGTTATTGCTGGCGCAGGTGCAGGTCGGTATGCGCCAGCGCCATCAGGAGCTGGTGGTTTACCGCACGTTAGGCGCGGGGAAACGGCTGCTGCGCACCACCCTATGGTGTGAATTTGCGCTGCTGGGATGTGTATCCGGGCTGGTGGCGGCGATGGGCGCGGAAACCGCGCTGGCGGTGCTACAAACCAGGGTGTTTGACTTCCCGTGGGAACCTGACTGGCGCGTGTGGATCACGCTACCATTAAGCGGCGCGCTGCTACTTTCTGTGTGCGGCGGCTGGCTTGGCAGTCGTTTGCTTAAAGGAAAAGCACTATTTCGTCAATTCCATAATTGATCCCTTCCTCAATACTTGCTCAACGAAACGCACACCGATAATGCTATCGGTGTGCGTTTGTTGCAAAGTGTAAAAGTTCCCCAAGTAATTGTTTACCAGCACAAAACAACAAAAAAACCCCACCAGTCAAAGGCTTTTAGACGTTAATATTCCGCCGCTAGTAATTAACTAGTGGTGTCTCTCCATCAAGGAAAAAACATGAAAATAAGAACAACCGCTCTGGCGACAGCTATCGGAGCAGCAGTAGCATTGATGTCTTTCGCAGCACAGGCGGAAATCACAGTACTTAAGCAAGATCCTCAGGCAGGCAATCCGTTAAGCCGCCTGAACTTCACCGTTGGTGGTTCAATTCGTCCTCAGTTCGATGACCGAATGGGCGATGGTGATAAAACGTCTTACAAACGTAACGGTTACGATGGCGGCACCCGTTTCCGTTTCGCTACCGATTACTACCTGTTCGATGATATTAGCTGGGTTAACTATTACGAACTGGGCGTCAACGTTCCGGCGCTGCTGGGCTGGGATAGCCACTACGCCGCTGGCGCTCACAATACCAGCCGCCGTATGCTCTATACCGGTCTGAAGAGCAAAACCTGGGGTACCATGACCTTCGGTCAGCAAAACAGCGTTTATTACGATGTGGTGGGCGCGAAAACGGATATCTGGGATTACGATATGAAAGCCCAGGCCCCGGGCAACGGCATTAGCGGTGACTACGATGGTTCTTACCGCTCACGCAAAATGCTGAAATATAAAAACACCTTCGGTGATGCGGATATTTACGCCTCCTATCTGTTCGAAGATAACGAAGTGCTGTTCCGCGATAGCAACCTGCGTTACAAACGTAAAGGCGGCGGTTCACTGGGCGTGGACTACCATATCGCGAAAGACCTGTCATGGGGCACCGCCTGGAACTACACCAAGGCGGACATGCGTAATGCAATTACCGGTGACAACGAAAGCTCCAGCCAGAATATCTACGGTACGGCTTTGAGCTGGACACCGGATAACTGGACCTTCTCCTTCGGCGGCGGCTGGTATGAAAACTTCCTGACCACCGGTAAAAAAGTCTACAACAACTACTTCGCAGGTGATGCGTGGGGTATTGAATACTTTGCCGGTTACAAAATCCCGGTCGGTCAGTACGCGCTCAAATATGTTCAGCCGTACGTGATGGGTGACCGTCTGCAGTACAAAACTGGCCGTAACTATCAGCGCATCGATAACGGCGTGGGTGTAACCGTGCAGATGGATTACGGTTTCCGTGTTGATTACGAACACGTATTCACTTCCGACACCGGCGACACTCAGGGCGACATGAATATCGTGCGCCTGCGTTACGACTTCTAAGTCGTGCGCCGCTGCCGGGTTTGAAAATCCGGCAGTGAAAAGCTAGAAAAGCATAACGAGAGTTCAGGCCCCGCTGCGGGCAGAGCTTCTTGTTATGCTTTACCCTCCCGTTTCTTCAACGCTCTCCCACCGTTTACTGCGTAAATGTTCAGCGTTTGAATTCATAAAGTTATGGCTGATGTATTTAGCTTCACCCTACCGAAGCCGCTGTGGTGTGGAAATCCGTTACGCGGGAAGAGGTGTAAAGCCCGCGAAGCGCAAGCGCCTGCGGGCATAAAGAAGGGTTACAGCAGTTTCGACTGGGCCCAGGCGATACCGCTGGCGTACTCCGGCGGCAACAGCGGAACCAGCGCTTCCAGCGTGGCGCTCAGACGTGCGGTATCATCATCATTCAAATTCAGATGACCCACTTTACGCCCCGCGCGTACCTCTTTGTCATACCAGTGCAGATGCACCAGCGGCAGCTTCAGCCAGTCGTAATTAAGATCGCTACCAATCAGATTGATCATCACCGACGGGCTATTGACTACCGGACGAGGCAGGGGCAGATCTACCACCGCGCGTAGATGCAGTTCAAACTGGCTAATGGATGCGCCGTTTTGCGTCCAGTGGCCGCTGTTGTGTACGCGCGGCGCCAGTTCGTTAATCAGCAAGCCGCCAGGGGTGACAAAACACTCCATCGCCATCACGCCGACGTAGTCCAGCTTATGCATAATGGCAGACAGCATGCTTTCCGCCTGCTGCTGCTGTGCGGCGTTAGCCTGGGGGAAAACGACGCTGGTGCGTAAGATGCCATCCTGATGCAGGTTGTGGGTCAGCGGATAGAAAACCGTGCTGCCATCGCGTGCCCGTGCGCCAACCAGCGACACTTCGCCAGAAAAATGAATGCCCTGCTCAACAATGCACTCGCCGTAGCAGTCGTCCGGCAATTGATCCGTTTCGTTCGCCTGTAAACGCCACTGCCCGCGCCCGTCATAACCGCCCACCCGACGTTTAACAATCGCCAGCTCACCGAGACGGGAAAATACCTCCGGCCATTCGCTTTTATCGGCCAGCAACTGCCACGGCGCGGTGGCGAGTTGCAGGGTGTCGAAAAGCTGTTTTTGCGTCAGGCGATCGGCAATCACCGGAAAGACATCGCGATTAACAAATGCCGGATGACGCGCCAGTTCGCGGGTTAACGCCGTTTCCGGCCAGCGCTCGATTTCTGCGGTGATCACACTCTGCTGAAACGGCACCGCTTCCGGTGCGTCGTCCAGCCCAACGGGCCATACCGCAATGCTCAGCGGTTCTCCGGCCTGGCGCAGCATCCGGCCAAGCTGGCCGTTGCCCAGTACACACACCTGTTTCATGCCGCGCCTCTCGGATCCGGGTTATCCAGCACGTCGTCGGTCTGCGTTTGCCGCCAGTCCACCAGGCGTTGATGCAGCGCCGCGTCGTGCTGCGCCAGAATCTGCGCCGCTAACAGGGCTGCGTTCGCCGCACCAGCTTTGCCAATTGCCAGGGTTCCCACCGGGATACCGCGCGGCATCTGCACGATAGAATAGAGGCTGTCGACGCCGCTTAGGGCAGCGCTTTGTACCGGCACACCCAGCACCGGCACCAGAGTTTTCGCCGCGATCATGCCCGGCAAATGCGCCGCGCCGCCGGCACCGGCAATAATCACCTGATAACCGTTTTGCTCGGCGCTTTCGGCGAAGCTGAACAGTTTATCCGGGGTGCGGTGTGCGGAGACGATTTCAACATGGTGCGAAACGTGCAGGGTATCGAGGATTTCAGCGGCGAACTGCATGGTTGCCCAGTCGCTTTTCGAGCCCATCACAATGGCGATGCGCGCCGGTTGGTTGCTTAAAGACATACGTCTCAAAACTCCTGTGGGTGTGCTTCAGACTACGTAAGAGGGCACAGAGAATAGCATGGAAAAGCGGCAAGGAAAACGGTTGCGTGCCGATGTTTCGTGCCTTCGACGGCGCAACGGCAGGGAAGTCAGAAGGGGAAAGTAATCAGTTCAACGTCACTCTCGGTGACGCGCACCATCGAGCCTTCGCTGTGCCACGCACCTAATACGGCGCGAAACGCGGCAGCATTATTTGCTATCAACTGATGGACCTTTGGGCGATGAGTATGCCCATGGATCAGCCACTGTACCTGGTGCGTTTCCATCGCGTTGACCACGGCGTGCTGATTCACATCCATAATGGCAATGGATTTACTGCTGTTGGCGGCTTTACTGCCTGCGCGCATTTGCATGGCGATGCGCCGGCGAATAAATAGCGGCAGGGCGAGGAACAGGCGTTGCAGCCAGGGCTGATGCACTTTCGCGCGAAAGGCCTGGTAACCCACATCATCGGTACACAGCGTATCACCGTGCATAATCAGCACCTTACGGCCATACAGATTGAGCACCTGCTCCTGCGGTAATAACTGCATACCGCTAAGACGGGCGAAGCGTTTACCGAGTAGAAAGTCCCGGTTACCGTGGATGAAGTAGCAGGGTACGCCGCTATCGACCAGGGCTTTAATCGCTTGCGCGATTTGCTGGTGCAGCGGATTGGGATCGTCATCGCCTATCCAGGCTTCAAACAGATCGCCCAAAATATAGAGCGCGTCGGCTTCTCGCGCTGTACCTGCTAAAAAACGCAGAAAACCGGCGGTGATCGCCGGTTCTTCTGTTTGCAGGTGCAGATCTGCGATAAAGAGTGTCGCCACGAATTACTCGCTGACGTCCACGCTTTCAATGATAACGTCTTCTTTCGGCACATCCTGATGCATGCCGCTGCGGCCGGTGGAAACGCCTTTGATCTTATCAACCACGTCCATACCTTCAACCACTTCGGCAAACACGCAGTAACCCCAGCCCTGCATGCTTTCGCCGCTGAAGTTCAGGAAGTCGTTGTCCGCAACGTTAATAAAGAACTGCGCGGTTGCGGAGTGCGGTGCCTGAGTACGCGCCATCGCCAGCGTGCCGCGGGTGTTTTTCAGACCGTTGTTGGCTTCGTTTTTGATAGGCTCTTTAGTGACTTTCTGGTTCATGCCCGGTTCGAAACCGCCGCCCTGAATCATAAAGCCATTAATTACACGGTGGAAAATCGTGTTGTTGTAGAAACCTTCACGACAGTAGTCCAGGAAGTTTTTAACTGTTTCAGGCGCTTTGTCATCAAAGGTTTTGATTACGATGTCGCCGTGATTAGTGTGGAAAGTAACCATTATTGCATCCTGTTCTGATAGTGTAGTGCGTAGACCCGCTAGTGGGTCAGAGATAGTCGCCTGTTATAGCATAACCGTAAGGCCGGATCACCTTGCAAAGTGAGCTGCTTCGGGTTTGAATTATAGGTAATATATGCCCTTTTCGTCCCACACACGTCCACATGGAATCTTCGATGTTAAAAATATTTAATACTCTGACGCGCCAAAAAGAGGAATTTAAACCTATTCATGCCGGGGAAGTCGGCATGTACGTGTGTGGTATTACCGTTTACGATCTCTGTCATATCGGTCATGGCCGTACATTTGTTGCCTTTGACGTGGTCGCGCGTTATTTACGATTTCTCGGCTATACGCTGAAATATGTCCGCAACATTACCGATATTGACGACAAAATCATCAAGCGCGCTAATGAAAATGGCGAAGGCTTTGTTGAACTGGTCGATCGGATGATCGTTGAGATGCATAAGGATTTTGACGCCCTCAATATCCTGCGCCCAGACAGCGAACCGCGCGCCACGCACCATATTTCAGAAATCATTGAGATTACCCAGCGCCTGCTTGAGCGCGAGCATGCTTACGTGGCCGATAACGGCGATGTGATGTTCTCGGTGCCAACGGATCCGACCTACGGACAGCTGTCACGCCAGGATCTGGATCAGCTGCAGGCGGGCGCACGGGTTGAAGTGGCGGAAGTGAAGCGCAACCCAATGGATTTCGTGCTGTGGAAAATGTCCAAGCCCGGCGAGCCGAGCTGGCCGTCGCCGTGGGGCGAAGGGCGTCCAGGCTGGCATATAGAATGTTCGGCGATGAACTGCAAACAGCTGGGCTCGCATTTCGACATTCACGGCGGCGGTTCGGATCTGATGTTCCCGCACCACGAAAACGAAATTGCCCAGTCGACCTGCGCCCATGACGGCGAGTACGTTAATTACTGGATGCACTCCGGCATGGTGATGGTCGATCGCGAGAAGATGTCCAAATCCCTTGGCAACTTCTTTACCGTGCGCGACGTGCTGAAATATTACGACGCCGAAACCGTTCGCTACTTCCTGATGTCCGGTCACTATCGTAGCCAACTGAACTACAGCGAAGACAACTTGAAGCAGGCGCGCTCGGCGCTGGAGCGTCTATACAACGCCCTGCGCGGTACCGACAGTAACAGCGCGCAAGGGGGCCATTTCGAGCAGGGCGAACTGTATGTGAAGCGTTTTTGCGAGGCGATGGATGACGATTTCAATACCCCGGAAGCCTATTCCGTGCTGTTCGATCTCGCCCGCGAGGTGAACACGCTGAAGAACAGCGGCAATGCCGCTGGCGCGAATGCAGCGGCGAAAACCCTGCGTGAACTGGCGGGCGTGTTAGGTCTACTGGAACAGGACGCGGATCAGTTCCTGCAAAGCGGTGCGCAGGCAGATGACAGCGAAGTGGCTGAAATTGAACAGTTGATTCAGCAGCGTCTGGACGCGCGCAAAGCGAAAGACTGGGCGGCGGCCGATGCCGCGCGCGATCGTCTTAACGAGATGGGGATCGTGCTGGAAGATGGGCCGCAGGGCACGACCTGGCGGCGTAAGTAATAAAAAAGCGGCTTCGGCCGCTTTTTTGTCATTTCAGCTCGCTAAAAGCGCGGGGAGCGTTTATCCCCGCCGCATTTTCCACAGCAGCAACATCACAATCATCCCCGGCAGCCACACCCATAACAGCTCCGAGAGAATCACCTGATGCCCGTAAGGCGTGGTATAGCGTGACAGGGCAAACGGCGCGACCTTAATGACCTGCCACGGCGCAAAGAAACGTTCCTCCGACCACGGCCACAGCCAGCCAACGCCTTTCCCGCCGGTGGTGACGGAATCGAGCAGGCTGTGCGACAGCAGCGAGACGGTGAGAAAAGCCCAGCAGCGCGCCAGGCTGGCGTTGAATCGTCTGCGGCCAAACCAGGCAACGATCAGCGGCAACACAAAGGCGAACAGCAGCGAATGGGTAAACCCGCGATGGCCGAACGCATTGCCGTAGGCGACGCCGAATTTAAACGCCAGCACATCGGCGTCGGGCAGCATGGCAAGCCCAATCCCCGCCAGCAATAAACCGCGTGGAATAACTTTACTGCCCAGCCCCAAACCCAGGCAAAGGGGGACGGCGGCATGGGTAACAATGGTTGGCATAACGCAGGTCTCTGAACAAAAAAGAAATTATAGCGAAAGTCACCCGCAGGGAAAGCCTACGATTTTCGGTATTTGTTATCGTCGCGAAAGTATGAACATTTCACTTTCACTGTTGATGCCAGTGAAGGTTGCCGCCTGTCGTTTATATTTCAACAACAGCCGCTTAGCACTAGGCTGATTCACGGACGATAAGCTGCCCGGAAAGGGTGATGCGCTGAGTTTGTAAATCAGGTTCTTTCAGCTTACGGATCATTAAAGCTGCCGCCTGGCGTCCTGTCTCCTCGCTGGCGGATGAAACATAGGTCAGGGAAGGTGAGGTGAGATTAACGTGCAGCATATCTTCAAAGCCAACCAGCGCCACCTGCTGGGACAAAAAGACATCTTTGCCGACCGTATGCCCGGTTTGATGGATCCCGGCAATCGAGCCAATCAAGGCGTCCGGTGAGTGGCAGAGCAGGGCGGTGAGGGTACTGTTTTTTTCCAGCAGCTGGCGCACGGCATACCCGGCGGCGCGGGTATCATCACTGCAGGACGGCGTGGCTTCTTCGCGCAATACCAGCCCGTGCTGGGTCATGGTGGTGCGAAAACCCGCTAACCGCTGCTGGCGAATCAAATCCCCTTCGATACCGCCAATATAGGCAATATTGCGGTGACCACGTTCGATCAAATAGCGCGTTGCCAGGATGGCGGCCTGGCGATTATCGCGCATCACCAGATTGCACTCTTCATTAAGCAGGGATTGCGATACGGCCACCAGCGGCAGCGGGCAGTTGCGGATTTGCGCGGGCAGGGCGGAAGTCCGCGTGTCGGAGGCGAGATAAATCACTCCGGCAACGCCCTGCTGTTTAAATGAAAGCAGGCAGCGCTCAAGATGATCGCTATCGTTCAGCGGCTGGCCGAGAAACACCATATAGCCATGTTTTTCCAGCTCCTGTACGACGCTGGCCATCACTTTAATCGAGAAGCTGTCGCTAAAATCGCGCAGGATTAAGCCAATCAGATTCGACGTATTGGCGCGCAGATTGGCGGCGGCCACATTGTGCACATAGCCAAGGGCATCGATAGCCGCGTTGACTTTGCCAATGGTCGCTTCGGAAATTTTCCCTTTCTGACGAAGCACCAACGAGACGGTGGAAACGGAAACGCCCGCCTGTTTCGCGACATCAATGATGCTGACTTTCTTCAAACCTTCTCCCTGAGTTTTCCGCTGTTCCGCCTGCCTGGCGCGAGCAGGACGCGCCAGGGCGGTATCTTATTATTTGCCGATCATTGTGGACATGGTCTGGGCGATAAATTGCGCCCTCGCACCGAAAATAACCTGAATGCCGCTATCGCCAACAAACACTACGCCGCGAGCACCGAGGCCGTTAAGCCCATCTTTGTCCACCATTTCACTTTTTGCCACTTCCAGACGCAAGCGGGTGATGCAGGCACCGACGGAGTCGATATTCTGCGCACCGCCCAGCATGGCGATAATTTCCGTCGCCAGCTCGCTATCGGTTTTATCGTCTGCCACGGCGGTCACTTCGGTACGCCCCGGCGTTTTGACGTCGAAACGACGAATCACAAAACGGAAGGTGAAGTAGTAAATCAGCGCCATCGGGATACCGACGATAATCGCATTAAGGAAGTTGGTTTGATAGCCATTGAACGAAGGCAGAATGCCGAACGACAAGTAATCGATAAACCCGGCGGAGAAGGATTTAGCGATATGCGCGTGCAGCAGATACATCGTCATATAGGCCAGACCGGCCATAATGGCATTAAAGACGTAGAGGATCGGCGCGACGAAAATAAAGGTGAATTCAACCGGCTCGGTAATGCCCGTCAAAAAGCAGGTCAGGGCTGCGGAGAAGAGGATGCCAAAGGCAATTTTCTTATTTCGGCTGTGCGCCTCATGGTACATCGCCAGGCAGGCCGCAGGCAGCGCGAACAGCATCAGCGGGAACTCACCCTGCATAAACTTACCGGCATTCTGATAAGTGTCGCTGCTAAAGGATTTCGTCCCTTCTTCCAGCATTTTGAACCAAATAGTCTGGTCGCCGTGAATCACCTGGCCTGCCTGAGTGGTGTAATCCCCAAACGAGTACCAGAATGACGGATACCAGATATGGTGCAGGCCGAGCGGGATCAGCGCGCGTTCAACCAGGCCGAAAATAAATGTCGAGAGCGCCTGATTGTCGCCGTTGACGATCAGAGAGAGCGCATCAATGCCCGCCTGGATATGTTGCCAGATAAACGGCAGCAGCAGGCCGAGTATAAATGACAAGAAAGCGGTGGCGATGGCGACAAAGCGTTTCCCGGAGAAGAAGCCGAGAAACTCCGGCAGCTGCATGGTGTGGAAGCGGTTGTAACACCAGGCGGCCAGAATGCCGCAAATCAGACCGCCAAACACGCCCATTTGCAGGGTCGGGATGCCGACCACCATGGCGTATTTTCCGCCCTGTGAGGCCATTTCCGGCGTAATACTTAACATCGTGCCGATAGTAATATTGGTGACGAACACCGAGACGGCCGCCGAGAGCGCCGCAATCCCTGATTCTGATGCGAGACCCACCGCCGAACCAATCGCAAACAGCATCGGCAGGTTATCAAAAATAACGCCGCCCGCGTTCATCATCAGCGGTAAATGGAATTTATCACCGAACGCGAGTAATAAACCTGCGGCCGGCAGCAACGAGATGGGCAGCATTAACGCGCGGCCAATCATCGAAAGCTTCGACAATGATTTAACAAACCCTGATATCAGACACATGCTGACTTCCCCCGAAATTGCGCTCTTTTGGCGCTGTTATTGTGAGTAGAACGTTTTAGTAGAACGTTCTACCTATCGTGAGATAAGCCGTAACGCGCTGCAACTAAATTTTCACATTCAGCCAGAGGAATTAATGATTCTTTGAAATCGATCGGTAATTAACCGTGATAAATAGAGGGGAATAGCCATAAGAAACCGGGCGGCAAAGGTGCCAGACCCGGTTTAAGAGAGGGATTTATGCGGTAACGGTAACGCTCTGGCCTTCAAAGCTCACCGTTTGACCGGCGACAATTTTGCAGCGTTTACGCGTTTCGACTACGCCGTCGACTTTGACAAAGCCATCGGCAATGACGATTTTCGCCTGCGCGCCGCTTTCGCTCCAGCCTTCCAGCTTCAGCAGATCGCACAGCTCAACGTGCGGATGTTTACCGAGAGAAAATGTTGCCATCTTATACGCCTTTTACATCATGGTATTCTTCACACGCCTGCAGCGTGTTCTGGATCAGGGTGGCGACGGTCATTGGGCCAACGCCGCCCGGTACCGGCGTAATATACGCTGCTCGCGCGGCGGCTTCTTCATAAATCACATCGCCGACGACTTTACCGCTCTCCAGGCGATTAATACCCACATCAATGACAATCGCTCCCTCTTTGATCCACTCGCCAGGAATAAAGCCAGGTTTACCCACGGCGACAATCAGCAGGTCGGCGTTTTCCACATGCTGGCGCAGATTTTTGGTGAAACGGTGGGTGACGGTAGTGGTGCACCCGGCCAGCAGTAGCTCCATGCTCATCGGGCGGCCGACGATATTGGATGCGCCAATCACCACGGCGTTGAGGCCAAAGGTGTCAATGTTATAACGCTCAAGCAGCGTGACGATACCGCGTGGCGTACAGGGACGCAGGCGTGGCGCGCGCTGGCACAGGCGACCAACGTTGTACGGGTGGAAACCATCAACATCTTTATCGGGCGCGATACGTTCCAGCACTTTCACATTATCGATGCCCGCCGGCAGCGGTAGCTGCACCAGAATTCCGTCAATCTCGGTATCGGCGTTCAGTTTGTCGATAAGCGCCAGCAGCTCCGCTTCGCTGGTGGTGGCAGGCAGATCGTAAGAGCGGGAGATAAACCCCACTTCCTCACAGGCTTTACGTTTGCTGCCGACATAAATTTGCGATGCCGGATTGCTACCAACCAGAATCACCGCCAGCCCAGGCGCGCGAAATCCTGCCGCAATACGCGCCCGAACTTTTTCAGCAACCTCAGAGCGCACCTGCTGCGCAATCGTTTTACCATCAATAATCTTTGCTGCCATCAGAGAGAGGATTCCATCTGTCATATCAACGTAAGGGGATGGTCGCTATTCTGTCAGAAGCGCAACGCGCTGTCAGTTACCGTTTGTGGATTTCGCCTTTGCGATGGCTTGCCGTTTCTCCAGATAAGGCGTTTTAAGGCATTCATTGTATGGATGGGTTAAAGCGGTTGAGGCTCTAATGGTTATGGAAATGCCTGCCAGTTTGCGTTAACAAGGCGGCAAGTGCTGCGAAAATGTGCGCTGTCGTTCACTAAGCAAGCAACTCGCTGAAAATTCATTGACTCACCTGGCGCTGACCGTATAATTCCACGCGTTTCCACCTAATGCGCCCTTAGCTCAGTTGGATAGAGCAACGGCCTTCTAAGCCGTAGGTCACAGGTTCGAACCCTGTAGGGCGTACCATTTAGAATCAAAAAGTTAAGCGAATTTCTATCCAGCCTGATTTCCTCCTTGTTTCGTATTCTGGGCATCAACCCTATCCAGGTTTTTCAAACTTCAAATGCCACGCTCTGACGAGTTGTCCGACCTAATCAGCATCGTTTTCCATAAACGCACAATACTAACGATATTTGGTTTCATAAATAGTGTGGTAATCATATTGCCGCCGAAATGTATACGTGTAAAAAAATAATTATTTCCGATTTAACAGCCTGCTGATTAATAACTGCCAATAGCGTTCGCACTTATTTTTATTTCGCTATTTTCTGGTTTTTATATTTCTGCTGCATGGCACAACAACCATGAGATGCGAGGTGTGAAGGAATTATCCGATAGTGGGTATAACCCAATTAAATTATGGGTAACCGGCAGATGCCTATTTTATATAGCCATCTGGATAACTATCGCGCAAGCGAATTTTTCATACACGCATTGAAAGGTGGAATATGAACAGTTTTAATGATTTTCTCTTAACCGATGCTGAAATAACGGAGTCACGCCTTGGCGTGCCACGCGAAAATATCAGTAATCATACTTTTGAGGGAAATAAGATTGATCTTTTGATTAATGGCAAGGATTTTTTTCTAGCCATTTATGAAGATCTTGAAGCGACAAAGAAAGGTGATTTCATATGGATGACGGGTTGGGACATAAACAGTAATGTCATGTTAGTACCTGATCCAAATGATATTGAGAAATCTCAACATTCAACAATACAAAAGGTATTAATAAGGGCAATTGAAAGAGGTGTAGATGTGTTGATCTTATTAAATAAAAACATCTATACCCCTTTTACTGCAAAGGACTTCGCTAAGCCTTTGAATGACGCCGCAGGTTATACGGTATGCCTACCTGATGAAAGACACAATAGCTACTTTGGTAGCGTACATCAGAAATCATGGTTAATAAAAAGATTAAATGAAACAGTTGCTTATGTTGGATCCATGGATGTTGCATCAGGCCGCTATGATACAAAAGAACACGAGCATACCGAGGCGTGGCAGATGCAACCGTCTTTCATCCAGGATTACTGGGGATGGACGGGAGGAATGCTAAAAATAAAGGGGCCAGCCGTGATTGATATTGCAAGACATTTATATGATCTCTTTAGCGATCCGGTTCCACCTTATAATGGTACTACTTTCACATATGTTCCCGAATGGGCCCCGCCACCTGTCGGTGTTTATAGCGAACAGAGTTATATACAGACGCAGTTGACGGCCGGACAAAAAGGAGCAGTGAATTATCAGTATTACTCCAACTGGGCACCCAAAGGCGAAATGAGCCTGCTTGCGGGGATTTTGAAAGCAATAGCTGCTGCAAAAAAATATATTTTTATATCTGATCAGTTTTTATGGTATCGAGAGATTATGGATGCAGTTTCCGCAAAACTGGATGACGTTGAGGCGGTGATTTTATTAACCGACGGCTATAACTCAATGGATCATTATATTCTTTGGTTTGATCTGACGATAACATCCAGTACCAAAGCTTATTATCAGTACCAGGCGTTAAGCAAGTTGAAAGACCATCCTAAAGTCCATTTATACAAGACCATCAAAGAACTTTTGCCTGATGAGCTAAGAACGATTATTTATAATCACTGGAAAGTCATTATGATTGATGATGAATATGCCATTATTGGGACGGCAGGAATAGAACTGGCTGCCATGACCAATGATATAGAGATAAATCTTGGCATTTACAATCCGCATCTGGTTACGCTTTTTCGCAAAAGACTGTGGGCTGAATTTTTGAACTGCGATGAAAATGATCCACAATTAACCGATCCGATCGCCGCCACCGCGTTATGGGAAAGAACCGCAGCACAACAAGGGCGAGTCAGAGCGTACTGGCCTCCTGATTTTGAATACCATTATATCTATCGTTACGTCTATGATGCGTTTGAACCGGATGGCAGGTTATCGTCCTGAACACACAGGAAAAAAAGAGTAACGCAAGGAGCCCATTCACTGGGCTCTTACATGCCTTGTGGAAGCCGTTACACATGATTTTTCGACGGATAAAGACGGAACATAGTTAAAAAGAGGGAAGGATAGGGCGACTTACAACCGGCCGTTAAAGAGTCGACCGGTTTCCCGCGAGCAGGCAGGTTTAAGCGACGGCGGCTTTATCCTGATTGAAGATTTTACTGCAGTGCGGGCACATTAATGCTGAGCCTTTCTGGACTCGGGAGAAGCTATGTTCTGACTGCTGGGTGCAGTTAGGGCAAGTGCATTTGATAAGATAGTTGCGATTATTTTTCGAATTTTTGCGTTGTTGCATAAGGTTTTTCCTGATAAATGGGGTACAACCATACACCATCCCGGGGCATATAGCCCGTAATGCTTTTGCGTAAAGCCCCTTAAGGCATGCTTTCTACGGCCCACTTCGCCAACAAAGGCCTGAATTTCAGCAGGGTGGGGCGAGAGAACGGCTCAGCAGAATAATCTTAAACGACAGTGATATTACAGGGAAATATCATCTGTAGCAGACGAAATGACATCATTTCGTCCTAATTCATGCCAAATTTTTAATAATCTGTAGACTCAAATAACCACCGTCTTCAACTTCAGAAAGACAGCGGTTATTAGTAGTACAGGCAGGATGATTTTCACGGGTGGCTCCTGAGAATCATGTTCTGAACTGTCAACTGATAGTACTCAAAGGCCACGTTTCCGTGGCCTTTTTTACGCAAACAGGATGCTTATGAAAAATGTACTGGTTTTCTTTAACGCTGAGCCTGTGAAGGTTCAAAAGGTCGTCAACGGCGTAACCAGCGTGCTGCGGTTATATCCGAACGGGGAAGAGGCTCATCTGAAGTTAATGCTGGCCGGGGTGCACTCTCTTACCGGCGATCATCGCGAATTCTGCGTAGCGTCTGACAGGGAGTTAACATCGGAGGAAATCATGGAGGCGGCAAATCGGCTGCTATAAAAATAAAAACTGGCAGACGCGACATCGTCACTGCCAGTAAAGAGGGTGGTTCTTGTCATAAGTCATATCCCTTACGAATGTTATAACCCGAAAGCATTAAGTTGACTAATCGCAAATTACCTTCTGCAGATTGATAAAATTAATGATCCTGATAACCCATATTGCCGTTATTTCTCGCCGCACAGGGCCGGTGGCACGCCTGCCTGGCGCGTATCACCCTTTCGTAAGAATCATCTCAGCTGGCAATGATAAAAAATAATGCTCTTGCAGAAGTGCTGCGTCGTGCCTGGTGCGGGAATAAACAGGGCCCGCATTAACGGGCCCTCGGGAAAATCAAAAGAAACTATCAAGCCTGATGTTCAATGGCTTTTTGCCTATTCTCAATGGCAATTTTGCGCGGTTTTTCGCTTTCGGGAATTTCCTGATAAATGGCAACCTGCAAAATCCCATTTTCAAGTTTTGCATTACTGACTCGGGTATGCTCCGGCAAAGAGAAACTCAGACGGAAATCCGCGCGGCGAATACCTTTGTATATCCATCCTTGATCGTCTTTAGATTCATTTTCAGCACGTTTACCCGTCACATTGAGCGTTCCACCAACGGTCTCAATTTCCAGTTCATCCTCTTGCCAGCCAGGAACACTGACGTTTAGCAGATAGTTGCTGGTATCAACCTTTCTCAGATCGTAAGCAGGTAAGGATGCGACCGGCGAGTCGCCGGTGAGCTGGCTAAAGAGCCTGTCGATACGATTAAAACGGTCAGCAAATACAGAATCATTAAAACCAGGCAGTGCTGACAAGGTTCTGAGTGCCATAATTTAACCTCCTGAATAAATCATTCAAAAGCTCAACTTAAAGGCAAGCCTTGCTTGTCCGCCAATAAAAATAATTCCTGTCGGCGATTTTTCAAGGGGCACAAATAAAAAATTTTCTTGCAAATCTGTAAAGCTAGCGAGCCGTTGGAGAGTCGATAAAGTTACGGGTTAAAAGGCGATAAATTGGGTAGCTTGCGCGAGGCGTAATGTAGGGATGAAGAGAAAAAAGTGTTGGTACGCAGGGGAGAATTTAAAGCTGTGAGAAAATACCCTCAGGAGCAGGAAATCCGGGCTACTCCTGAGGGATGCAAATGCATATTCGTTACAGGCCATTGTGCCCATAATGTTGCTATATTAGCAATGAGATTTTTCTCATTTGTAATCGGTTACTGATAGCGTACGGCTTTCTATGTAATTGGTTTAATTAATGGTTTTGGCCTTGAAGAGTCGCAGTAAGTAGCTATATTTAACGGCGCTATCATCATTAACCCTAATTTCCCTGTGTTGTCCTTATACCGCTCTGTCCGAGCGGTTTTTTTTGCACTGGTTTTACAGTAGTGGTTGTTTCTTTTTAAAAGAGACGCCGGGAGATGCGTAACCTGTTTTCTCCGTCATGGTCGACATATTGATTTAATTACCATTCGTGGCCTGGGTGACGGTGAAAGAGGCGGAAACTCACCCACCATAACCGTACCGGGAAAGCCGTTTTCCCTGCGGGGCCAATGGATAGCGGTCTGGTATGCTCTGCTCGCTACACGTTTTACATTTTCATCCCTCAGTCTAACTGTGTATGCTTGACCTTTGGTGGTAAAACCCGAAGGAGAAAGCAATGTTAGAAGGGTATTTCGATCTTGATGGCGCGACGGGCGATGAGGCCGTAGAAAACAGAAAACGCTTATTAGCGGTACAGGCGGCGCTGGAAATCTCTAAGGCGGCGGTGTCAGCCACCACCGCGAATGCGGGGATTCGTAGCCAGATGGATCTGCGTAATGTCTCGCAAGAAGTCGCCACCCTCGCCGATGCTATCCAGGACGCCTTAGAATCCGATCTGTAACCATCCGGCCTGCGTTAAAGTGGACCCTGAACGTTGCTTGCCAGCTCAGTGGTTCACTTCATTTTTATTCACCCTTTCATACCCGCCGGATGTTGCAGACACCCGTCGGTTGTAAATTGCACAGCGACGCCTGAAAATGCCGTTCCATGGCGGATTAACGTGTATGCGGAATTTTTAACATTGCCAATTAATTATATTTATTAAGAAAACATTAAGAAAAATATTATTTTATTATTCTTTTTTTGCGACACAGCTAACAAATTTAATCCAGCGATGGATAAAATCTTGCTGGAAATGTTTAAGTTAAAATGTATTATCAAAAGTGGGTGCAACATATAAATATTATAATATTTTGTGAGACTATGAATAAAAATTATATCTCAGAAGTGCAAAAGGTAGCTTTGGCATTATTTTTAGCAAACAGAGGCGTCTGCAATATATTCGCAGATCATCAAGGAGATAAACCCACGGATGACTGCGCCCCGTTTACCAAAGCGTGGTTCACGAATCAGATTCACCGGGTTCACGCCCGCCATTTTGGTCAGATATGGCGGCTGCTCAAGATACCCAGACCTGAGATGACAAGCCACACCGTTATTGATGTTTACTCGCTGTATGTCAGCGATTGTCTGCTGGAATTACAGTCTCCGCCGGTGTTGAGCCTGGTGCAGGGTTGGGTACTCATCGAAGCGTATGAAAAATGCCATATCTGCACTGATGGGTGCGAACCTGGCTGCTGTTTTGGCGAGCAATTGGTGCCTTCTTTAATTGAACGTTATATTTATCGGTTGTGTATTGAACCTGAGCTGGAATTACAGTCTGGTTTATTAAAAAATGCCTGTTCAGCGCACTATAATAACGCCAGTTTTTTTCATCATATATAACAGTTTAGCGACCAGGCTATCTTTGAGCCGCAGGAGAGCAGAGGGAAATCAATTTAAACGCCGGGCGAAGATATTGTCCGGGCGTTTTGCTTATCCGTAGCAGGTGCTGCAGAAAGCTGACCTTCTATAAACAGCCGTGGTTAATACCAAATCAAGTCAATGTAATGCCGACAAAGATAAGGCATTGTAAACCCGTTGGCTTGTGTAAAGTTTCCCACATCCATTTTCCTTGCCACCTGCATCCCCAGGGAAACAGACCTTACCGATTTCCTGCCTGGTAAAGAAACCTCCCGCTGCGACAGAGAACAGTTAAGTGATGTCTGCCGTTTATCGCGGAAACGAAATTTAAGGATTGTGAGGAGCCCACTTTACCGCTGCGCGGTGATGCGGGCTGAATTTTCTTCGCCGTTAAAGCGAAATGATTAAAACGGCGTTCAATGTTGATAGTGGGTTGAACAACACATTTTGGCGGAAAGATTTAAAAGATGGGCGTAATAAAACAAAATCCCCGCCGTGGTGGCGGGGACGATAACGCAGAGGAATGTTGCGTTAGCAAGGGAAAAAATAGCGGGCAAGATAATGAGAGGCCCAATATTTTTTAGATGGCAAAATCTTCCAGTTTCTTACCGTCATCCAGCGCCTTGGCAATCACCTTCGGCGTACGGCCCTGGCCGGTCCAGCTTTTTTCCGTGCCGTCTTCGTCAATATACTTATATTTGGCAGGGCGCGGCGCACGAACGGATTTAGATTTCGTGGTCTGACCTTTCAAAGATGAGAGCAGTTCGCTTGGATCGATACCTTCATCCAGCAGCTTTTGACGAAACGCGGCCAGCTTGGCTTCTTTCTCTTCTTGTTCTTTACGCAGAGAAGAATCTTCTTCACGACGTTCTTCAACAACAACGGTCAATTTTTCGAGCATCTCTTCAAGAGCTTCAAGGGTCAGCTCACGGGCCTGAACTCGCAGGGTACGAATGTTATTAAGGGATTTAAGTGCTTCTGACATAGCGTCACTCCGTGTGCGGGAAAATGAATAATCTATCGGAATTAATTTTTAGTGATAACGACGTAAAAATCAATAAGGAATTACACGTTTTAGCAAATATATATAGGGTTGTGCAACCCTATAACGACGTTAGTATCTTGTGAACGGAAAAATTAGTCACGATGCAGCATTAAAAAACCACAAAATTCAGGGGTTATTTTAAAAGGATTCGTTAGTTGGTCTCCGCAGTCATGCCAAAATAACCTATATCCTGCCGTTGACTTTGTCCGAAAAAGGCAGATTTTTCTTAAGTCGCGCCCATTCCAGGTATAAAACCTGTTTCAAGCGGTAAACGTTATCGCGAAACTGGCATTTTTTTTCTCTTTGATTTGCGCCAGCGTAAGCGGCAATTTCAGCGCTGCTAAATGTTTCACGGAACATAACCACATAATGATGGCTAATATTTCGACATAATAAATAGCCTAAGCGTTTGGCCCGAGCCAGACATTGTTGAGAAGATTCTCGATTGGCCGCAAGGACCGCGCGTTCCTGCCTGTAGCTGAAATCAAAAAATCCATCTTATAGACGGTCTGTGCGGCTCCTTTTCATACTCAACTTTTATTACATGCAATGTTGGCATCGCGGCAGGTTATCACCATCGCGACGCGCTTAATGAGCTACATAAATGACAGGCATCGCGTTTTCGCCTGTTACATTTTGACTGTTATTAAACCTAAGTCGATGGGGCAAATGGCAGGGAGAGGCGGTAAGACTTCTTGAAGAGGGAGTACATTACTATTGAGTGCGGGCAGAATTCCTTGCCATTAACTTCAACGTCTTTAAGCATTCCTTTCGCAGGTGAAACGAATATGCAGAAGCGATAAAGAACTTTTCAGCAGTTATAACGCACAAGCGGCAAAAAACAGTGCCGGGCGAAAACCTCCGCTTTCATCCGCTACGGGCTCTGCGGCGTTAAGAAAAGCGTAATCCCCCTTTGTTTGCATATAAACCCGCACGATGAATGAAATACGCCTTTCGTTCAATGCACCGGGGTGGGGGATTATTGACTGACGCGCGGGGGGAATATTTCCATCAGCCAGTCAATAAATACCCGCAGTCGGTGAGTCACATGGCGGTTTTGCGGATATACCACATGAAACGGATAAGGCTGAGGACGCCACGCTTGTAGGATCTCAACCAGCGCGCCCGTTTGTAGCGCCTCACCCAGCGAGTAACTAAAGGTCTGAATAATCCCAAGCCCCGCCAGCCCGGCGGCAAGATGCGCATTGCTTTCATTAATACCTATCCGGTGCGCCACTTTAATCTCGCTTTTTACGCCATCACGCTCAAAACGTAGCGGAAAGGCTCGTCCGGTTTGCGGTGACAGGTAATTGACCAGTCGGTGGCCGTTCTTAAGTTCCTCCGGGTAGGCCGGCGTACCAAAGGTTTTAAGATAGGCCGGTGTTGCGCAGGTAATAAGCGTGGCGGAGCCAATATGTCGGGCAATCAGTGAGGAGTTGTCCAGCGGGCCGCCACGGATCACGCAGTCGATATTATCGCTGATGAGATCCACTGCGCGGTCAGCAACGCCCAAATCGAGACGAATATCGGGATAACGCGCCAGGAAATCCGGCAGGGCGGGGATCAGTACATCGCGGGCCGTGGAGCCGCCAATATCCACACGTAGCTGGCCGCCAGGCGTACCGCGCGCGGCATTAAACGAGCCATCCACATCGTCGAGATCCCGCAGGATGCGGGTCGTTTTTTCATAATAATCGCGGCCTTCCGGCGTCACCGTTACGCGGCGCGTCGTGCGCTGCAATAGCCGCACACCAAGATGCCCTTCCAGCTCCTGAACCAGCTTGCTCACTGTGGCGTTGGGCATCTCCAGTGAATCCGCCGCCCGGGTAAAGTTTCCCGCCTCCACTACGCGGGCAAACACGCGTATTGCCAGCAATTGATCCATTTTTCCTCCGTTTAGCAGATTTAATTATACATGCTGGTGAATAGTCATTTTCATTTTTCACTATTTTTCAACAAAAGGGCGAGAGATAGAGTAGCGCCATACCTGAGACGGCGGTTGAGTCTGCCGCGGGGATCTCCCTTCACAGAAAAGAGGAACACAATATGAGCACACCACTGAATGGCAAAATCGCGCTGGTCACCGGCGGCACCAGCGGAATTGGACTGGCCACCGCACAGGAGCTGGCAGAGCAGGGCGCGCGCGTCTTTATTACCGGACGTCGACAGGCAGAACTTGATGCGGCGGTCAAAAGTATCGGCAGCAGCGCCACCGGCATCCGCGCCGATGCATCATTGATGGCGGATCTCGACGCTGTCTATGCGCAGATTGCCAACAGCGCCGGACGGCTCGACATCCTGTTTGCTAACGCTGGCGGCGGTGACATGATGCCGCTGGGGGCGATTACCGAAGAGCATTTTGATCGCATCTTCGCGACCAATGTGCGCGGCGTGCTGTTTACCGTGCAAAAAGCGCTACCGCTGCTGGTCAATGGCGCATCGATCATTCTCACCGGCTCCACGACATCGGTAAAAGGCACCGCCAGTTTTAGCGTTTACAGCGCCAGTAAAGCGGCGATACGTAACTTTGCGCGCTCATGGGCGCTCGATCTGCAAGGGCGCGGCATCCGCGTAAACGTCGTCAGCCCCGGCCCCGTTCGCACGCCGGGCTTAGGCGGACTGGTGCCGGATGAACATCGGCAGGGGCTGTTTGACGAACTGGCCTCTCAGGTTCCGCTGGGCCGTTTAGGTGAACCGCAAGAGATTGGCAAAGTAGTGGCCTTCCTCGCTTCAGATGCCGCCAGCTTTATCAATGCCGCTGAGCTATTTGTCGATGGCGGGATGGCGCAGATTTAACCCGCGCGGCTATCTGCTTTTTCAGCAATTGCTAAGCCATTTTAATACGTTGTCTTTCCCTGCGTTCTCTCACATCGTGGCAACAGAGAACGCGGGGAGTAGAGAGATCAATGGCGAAAAGCAGTGCGGTATATATCAACCAACATCAGCGAGCAGCTATCCGGCAACTATCGCGCAGCTGGCTGTGGCGCAGTGAGTTGCCCACCTGGCTGGTCATTTTTGCCGTCTATGGCGGGTGGGGCAGTACGCTCGCCGGGTGGAAAACCCTCGGCCTGCTGCCGTCAACCGCACTATTAATCCTTTTTACCAGCTGGTATCTCTCCCTACAGCATGAGCTGATTCATGGACATCCCACCCGTTGGCCCTGGTTTAACCAACTGTTGGGATTACTGCCGCTGGCAGTGTGGTACCCGTACGCTATCTTTCGCGATTCGCATCTTGCGCACCACCGCACGCATTTGCTGACGCTACCGGAAGAGGATCCCGAGTCTTACTATTTTTCCACCCAGCACTGGCGTCGCCTGACGCGCTGCCAGCGCAAACTGATCCAGCTGCGCAATACCTTTTTTGGGCGTCTTCTGCTGGCTCCCGCACTGGATATTGTTCACTTACTGACGGGGATAGTTAGCGCCTTTCGCTTACGTCAGGGCAAAAGTATGCGGATATGGCTGGTGCATGGCGGACTGCTGGTGGCGATCTTTGTCTGGCTTATGCGCTGTGATTTCCCGCTGATTTGGTATGTGCTGGCCGTCAGTTACCCGGCGCTGTCGCTAACCAAAGTTCGATCTTTTCTTGAACACCGCGCGGCAGACGATCCGCTGGCGCGTTCGGCGATCAACGAAGCGGCCTGGCCGTGGCGGCTGCTGTTCCTTAATCTCAATTACCATTCTGTGCATCACGATCTGCCCGCCGTGCCGTGGTACGGTTTACGCACGGTCTATTTGCGTGACAAAGCAGCTTATCAGCAGCGCAATAGCGGCTTTCTGGTGCGCGGCTATAGTGAATGGTTACGACGCTTTTTCTTTACTCCGGTGGACGTGAATGCACACCCCGCAAGCAAAGCACGCGAATAAAATCGCCCTGCCGATGTATAACGTCTCGCCTCCCGACACGGCAGCCCCTGGCACTGCGCTGGCAGAATTACTGGCGGCGCGCGGCCTGGCGGCGCAACAGCTCTGGCCTGAGGGTTCTCTGCTGCGCCACTGGCAGCGCGACGATCTGCTGCTTAGCCAGACCTGCGGCTATCCGCTGATGACGCAATTACCGGCGGTGCAGGTTGTTGGCTGCTTTCATTATCTTGCGCCGGGCTGCGACGGTTTTCGCTATCGCAGCTGGCTGGTGGCGCGCGAAGAAGATAGCGGCAAAACGCTGGCGGATTTTCGCGCTCGCCGTGCAGTGTGCAATGCAGCGGATTCGCACTCCGGCTATAACATACTGCGCTATCTGGTTTCATGCCTGCCCGGCGAAGGGCAATTTTTCGCGCGCACGCTATTGAGCGGTAGCCACCGGCAATCGCTGGAAGCGCTACAGAATGACCGTGCGGATATCGCCGCCATCGATTGTGTCACCTACGCCTTACTGCAACGTCACGCACCTGCCCTGCTGTCTGGGTTGCGCATTATTGAACCCAGCCCGTTGGCACCGGGCTTACCGCTGATCGCGGCGCAACGGACGTCGGCCGCCACAATCGCAAAGCTAAGAGATGCATTGCAGCAGCTGGTGAGCGATGCACGATATCGCGACATTTGTGCCGCCGCATTAATTAGCGGCTTTAGCGTCGTCGCCCGTGAGGACTATTCTTTATTGCTGCAATGGCGGGAAGCGGCGGCGGCTCGCGGCGTAACGCAGTTATAATTCGCGAATTATTTCATTATGTTATCAACGGTAAACGTCGCAAAAAGGGCACGTCCCGCTAAAGACAAGGCCACAGAATTGGCTGAAAGTCATGCAAACCCTTCACAGTGTTGCCGTTCGAAAGCGTTATTTGAGCGGTCAGAAAAGGATAAAAGATGAGCAAACTCTTCACCGAAGCGCGCATTGGCGATGTTGCGCTGGATAACCGCATCGTCATCGCCCCTATGTGCCAGTACTCTGCCGACGAAGGCCGCGCCACTGCCTGGCACCGCATCCACTTAGGTAACCTGGCGCTCTCCGGTGCCGGATTGTTGATTATCGAAGCCACCGCCGTTGAACCGCAAGGGCGCATCTCGCCGCAAGATCTGGGTCTGTGGAATGATGAAACCGAAGACGCACTGCGCGTTGTGCTGGACGATATCCGCCAATATTCGCCGATAAAAATCGGCATTCAACTGGGACATGCCGGGCGTAAAGCCTCCGTTAGCGCACCCTGGCTGGGGGGAAAACAGTTGTCGCTGGAAGAGGGCGGCTGGCAAACCGTTTCGGCCTCTGCGCTGGCACACGATCCCGCCGAGCGCCCGCCCCACGCGATGAGCAAAGAGGATCTGGTCCGTGTCAAAAAGGCGTTTGTCGACAGTGCATTGCGTGCAGTGGCGCTGGGTATTGAAGTGATTGAAATTCATGCTGCACACGGTTATCTGCTGCATCAGTTCCTCTCGCCGCTCTCCAACCAGCGCAGCGATGAGTACGGCGGCAGCCTTGAAAATCGCCTGCGTTTTACCGAGGAAGTGTTTAGCGCGGTACGCAACGCGGTACCGCAATCTGTAGCCGTGGGCATTCGCATCTCGGCAACGGACTGGGTGGAAGGCGGATGGGATCTACAACAATCCATTGCGCTAACCAAACGTATTGAAGCCGCAGGCGGCGCTTACGTGCATGTTTCCAGCGGCGGGCTGTCACCGCTGCAGAGCATTAAAGTGACGGCGGGTTACCAGGTGCCGTTTGCCAAAGCGCTGCGTCAGCAGACGCGTATGCCGGTGATTGCCGTGGGCTTGATTACCGAGGCCCAGCACGCAGAAGAGATTTTGCAACAGGAGGAGGCGGATCTGATCGCCCTGGCGAGAGGCGTGCTCTACGATCCTCGCTGGCCATGGCATGCCGCCGCCGTGTTGCACGGTGCGGTCGATATCGCGCCGCAATATCGCCGTGCCGAACCGCACGGTATAAAAGGAACGGTTAAATAGAAGCAAACGGTGAGCGTGCAAGTGTGCCAGCTCACCGTTATCAATTGGCTAAAATCCTTTACGCACCAGCTCCGCCGCTTTGAGAAAGACATGCTCTTCAACGCCATCGCCTCTGCTTCTGCCCTGCCGTTCAATTTCTTGCACAATACTGTCGCGGGTAATGGTTTTCTGTTCTGACACCAGCCCGATAACGGCCGCGCCAATGGCTAATCCAATGAGTCCCGTGTGCTCATCATTGAACTTCATACTGTTTCCTCCCGTATTAGCCTACAGAAAATTTAGCACAGTGATATATTTTCGCCATTAATCAAAATGTACATAATATCAGCGTAATAGATATTTATTATGACAATAAAAAATGCCCGAAGTCTGCAACTTCGGGCATTGAGAAGGGGGAAAAGGGGGCTTAATCAGAATGATTGCCAGTTATCCTGCTTTTCTCCTGTTGTCGCAGAGGCCAGCGCCAGCTGCGGCGACGGACGAAGAAGGCGCGAACCCGGCTGTGCCGTGCGGCGATTCTCTTTCACGCCGACATCAAACAGGGCGATAGTTTTGTTGAGGCGTTCGGCCTCTTTTTCCAGCGATACAGCGTTCGCTTTCGCTTCCTGGACCAGTACGGCGTTCTGTTGCGTTACGCCATCCATTTCGGTCATCGCCTGGCCAATCTGGTCAATGCCGCGGCTTTGCTCATCGGAGGCGACAGAGATCTCGGTCATTAATTTATTCACATGTTCGATGGAGGTAATAATCACCGACATCGCACCACCCGCTTCCTGAACCTGTTCGGCCCCGGTTCTCACGCGGGTAACCGATTCCTGAATCAGCGTTTCGATCTCTTTCGCGGCCTGTGCGCTACGGCTGGCCAGCGCACGTACCTCGCTCGCCACTACCGCAAATCCACGGCCCTGTTCACCGGCGCGCGCGGCTTCTACCGCCGCATTCAGCGCCAGCAGGTTAGTCTGGAACGAAATGCTGTTAATCACGTTTGTGATATCGGCAATTTTCTGTGAGCTTTCGGAAATGCCGTGCATGGTTTTCACCACCGTTGCGGTGATCTCGCCGCCTTTTTGCGCCGTCTGCTGCGCATCTTCCGTCAGTTTGCGGGCTTCACGTACGTTCCCGGCGTTGTTTCGCACCGTGGACGTGAGCTCTTCCATACTGGCAGCGGTCTGTTGCAACGCGGCGGCCTGCTGGTCGGTACGCCCGGAAAGTTCCTCATTGCCTTCTCTGATCTGGTTGGTGCTGCGATAGATAGTAGAAGAACTCTCATGGATGGTATCAACGGTGGAGCGCAGGCTCTCCTGCATGGTGCGAATGTAAGGAATCAACTGTCCGGCACAGTTACGCCCAAACTCTTGCAGTTCATGGGTGAGTTTACCGGCGGCCATCGCTTCAACATGCGTTTGGATCCGGCGCAGCGGTTTAACAAGGTAATTCACCAAATAGCGGTCGGTCAGGAGCAGGGTAAGAATGCCGGCGACTAATGCGACAATCAGCACGGATTTGTTAAAATTAACCCGCTGTTGCGTTTGCTCGAGCAAATCATTGGACTGAATCGCCTGGGTATATTTTTCTGCCGTTGCGCCAAACTGTACGCTCAGGGGCGGATAGGTTTTACGAAATAAGTCGCGAAAGGTATCGGTTTGCTGATTTTTGGCGGCATTCAGCATCGGCACAATGCCGGTGTTGAGCAACGCGTCCCAATCCTGAATCATCGCGCTTACCTCTTCGCTGTTGACGCCGGGATGTTGACTGGCGCGAAACTTCGCCAGCATATCCTGGGTAATGCCGAGGGCTTTCTCAGCGGAAGCAAAAGTTTTGTTGGCATTTTCTGTGTCGCCGGATTGCTGGTAATCCATGGCACGCAGCATACGGGTTACCGTACGGAAGTATTGATCGTTCCCTTTCACCAGCAAGGCGTAAGAACTTTTTTGACCGGCGTTTTGCGCCAGCAATTCATTAATGCTTGAGAAATTGTGAAATGTCAGCAGGGTTGCCATGCCCCAAATAATGCTAAACAATGACAAAATGATGATGAGCATTTTGCGGACGGTTATGTCGCGAAGTATTTTCATAATGTTTCCCCGGTAGTGGAAATTACCCTTCTGGTTGGTAGCAGCCCAGCTCTCTGGTTATTTCTCTCTCCATGACATCGTGGCCAGAACGCAAACGGCATAATAAAAAGCGAACGTATAAAATCTTGAAAATATGTTCTAATTTTAAAAATTGACTGTAATCAATTTAAATATAATTAATCAGAGTCCGAGATATTATTCCTGGACTTCGATCACATAAACTATCCTAATCTTAAGAATGCGTCCAATTATTTTTAATGAAATCTTGCTAATTTTATTTTAATCAACTAAGGGAAATTTAATTTGCATTAAGGATGATTGAATTCAATCCGATATATATGCGTCTGGTGCAGCATAATAAGCAGGCTAGCTGATTAAACGTTATTAAAAATAAAGTAGGCTGCAAATAATACGCAGGAGAATGCCGTTTAAATTATTCGGCTGCGCCGGGATGGTTCTCTGCTCTCAGGCGCAAGGCGTCAATCTTCTGATTACCGGTATCGGTATGGATAAAGGGAAGAGGAAAATCTCTCACGGCGCACCGTGAGAGGTGAGGAAGTTACTTTTTACCGTTGGGTTTCAACTGCTCACCGGCTTTAAGCATAAACAGCTCGTCGTCACGCGTGGAGTAGCGCACGGTGCCGTCCGCCAATAAATATGCACCTTCTGTAAAACCTGCTCCGTTAAGGAAGGGGGCGACGGCATCTGCTTTACCGCGCATCGCCGCTTCCAGGGCGAGCAGCGCGTAAGGCGCAATGTGATCGATATTGGCATACAGGTATTGCGGATCGTCGATAAAGAAGTTGTTCAAGCGTTTAGTCGCCAGAATATTTTCCGCCACTTTATCGGCCAGCGTCAGATAGCCTTTATCGCCGGTCGATTGCCACAGGTCAATCAGGGCAAAAATGGCATAGGGTTCGCTGTTTTTGGTGTTCAGATCCAGCTGGCTGTTTTTACCGCCCGGTTCGCCGATATCTCCCAGCCCCTGACCTTTGGCAATACCGCGCGCCACTTTCCACATCTCTGCATCCGGCTCCAGCGTCCAGGCGCGGGCATAGGTAAGCAGAAATTCATTACCCGCCGGATAAGGTGTTAGTACGGTGCCTTTTTTACCGTAGTAACCGTCGCGTGGCAGCGTGTAGTTCGATAAATCGGTGCCGTTTGCCAGCATCGGGCGGAAGGTATTGCTTTGCTCATCATAGGCGTAATGGGCAAACGCTTTCAGGCCATCAAGGGTCCATTTCTTAATATCGCTGCCCTGCGCGCCGAGTGTTTTCGCCAGCGCCAGCTGCATCAGTGCATTTTCCGAATAGAGCGTGCTGGTGCGTCCTTTCAGCAGCATATTGCCTTCCAGCGCATCGGGACCAAACTCCGGCCCAAACTGGCGCTGTGCGCGATCGCCATATTTCGAATGGGTATCGCTATCGTCGGTGGTTTCAGCGCGTTTCAGCGGCTGGGTGAATTGATAAACCCCGAGCCCGGTCTTTTTGTCACGGGGCAGGACATACTGTTCTGCCAGACGTTTTGCCCAGGTCAGCGCGCCGGTTTCACCCTCATATTGATAAAGCAGGGAAGCTGAATAAATTAAGTCATTGCCTGCATTTAAAAAACTTAAGCCTTTGGTGGCGAAAAATGGCGGCTGTTGGCTAAAGTCGCTGGCCCACAGTTTGCCCATCTTTTTGCCATATTCCCCGTGGCGACTGGTTTCAAGAATTTTCCAGTCATAAACATGGGCGTTCCAGAAGGCACGAATAAAGCGCGCGGTTGCTGGTTTATCCACGGCAAACATCAGATCATAGTAGGGATAGGCGTTTTTCAGTTCATGTACCAACTCTTTTTCGCTGGGTCCTTGCGGCTGCAATGTTTTCAAATCGATAAACCGGTGGCCGCCCCACAGTAATAGCCCGCTGGTGTCCTGGTAATGCTGGAAGTAATAGCGGACATTCTCCTCCGCGCGTTTTTTATACTGCGCCTCGCCCGTCAGATTGCTCAACCCCACCAGCACACGCATGAAGTTTTGCTGTGCCGAGAAGTTCGACAGCACCGCCGTTTTGCCATCCGGGAAGATCCACGCCATTTGCTGACCCGTACGCGGATTAACGCCGTCCGCCAGCAGCGGCACGTTGCTATGTTGTTTATCGCTCGCTTTGTCGAGAACCGTATCGGCAAAGGCTTTAACGCTCGTTAATCGTGCGCTCTCCTGCGCGAGCGCAGTAAAAGAGACGCTGCCCAGAAGTGTGATCGCCAGCGCTATTTTTGCTCGTTTCATTATTCGCCCCTTAGAGAAAAATAAGGATTTCTTACGAAACCCTTATTTATATTTACTGCTCTGGAAATGAAGATTAGAAGCTGTATTTTACGCCGACACGATAACGCGTCTGACGCTCATCGGTATATTTGCTGCCGGAAACGTTACCCACCGCAACATAAGGCGACCAGTGTTTATCCATTTTCCAGGTCAGTTTGACATCGTGGGTCCAGTCGTAGTTTTCATTATCAGCAATCAGCACGCCAGCAGAAGTCGCATGTTTGTAATCCAGTTCGTAATCGAGTTGATAATCATCAAAAATTTTCCACGAAACCGCGGCGGTCAGATTGTAGCCGTTTTCGCTGGTATCTTTGGCGGTGCCGATATTAGTGGAATTACGCTTAAAATAGGGGCGATAGCGTAGCGTAGCGCCAACGTCGCTGCTAATGTTCATTTTCCCGCGCAGATACGGACGATAGTTATTGGAAGAGGAGCCGGTATCGATAGAAAAACCCGGCTCTAGCTGAAATGTCGGGTCAATTTTATAAACATAACTGGCAACCACTTCGGTACCGTTACTGACGGTTTCGTGATACACCTTATCTTTATTTTGTGAACCCTTCCATTTGCCCTCCAGCGATAAACCAAAACCGTTAGCAAAGCGGTGCGACATTAATAAACGGTCTTTGTGGCTATTACCCACGCTGTCGTTGAGTTCATGTCGATAATCAAACGTTACCGCATGGGCGGTTACGCTGATAAAAGGTACGCTAGCTAATAACAAAGTACGCAACATAATATCCCCTATTATTTTTAGTCCAAGGTAAAGATGTTCCCTGCAATAAATTGCAGAAGCTGTGATAGAAAACTGCGCGGCTAATCCACACTCACTATGAAGTGATATAATTAGCAATCTAAACAATTAAGCGAAATATAGTTTCATAACCGTTATCATTAATAATTGCTGTTAGCGTAATCGCTTATCTTAAGTGGCGTGTGGTGCCGGGTGCCTCCCGGTGAATTGCAGTGCTGAAATCTACAATTCGTCCATAAAAATGAAAATTTACTGAGGGTAACCTCGAATCAGCATGACCCCTCCGCTTAGGGGGATTCACCACACAAAATACGGTATTGTAAGCTTTGTAGTAAGATATTGATGATATGGAATATACTTTTACACAATTTGAAATGATGTTTTGAGATTGAGATCTTATATTTTTACCATAAATAAAAAATATTTATTTATGCGGTTTAAAGAAAATCCTAATAATTTAACCTATATATATCAATGAGTTGCGATGCTATCTTGATGAGATTATTTGAGTCTGGTCAGCATTTAAAAGACGCATAATTAAATAATTTAATAAAGTTAATCCTGGGAAGGGAATGAATCGAAGGTAAGAAATACAATATACTGCGTACTGCAGATAAGATGCAGCAACGTAGCGGGATGGTTTCATGTCAGTGCAATTTAAACGAACGTCTAACGAGCCAGCGTTACTGGCGGTAAATTTCCCGTATATGCATTAATAGACTACGCCTCCGTGAGCGGAGACGGAAATAATAAACATGCCGCCTGGAGCGCCTACATGACTATCTATGGCAAGGATCGCCTTTTCATTTATGGTATCGAGGAAATTCTCAAACAAATTAACAAAAAAAATGAGAGCCATTTTCGCCATGGCGAACCGACGATTTATGTTACTGCGGGGATGGACATCATGGAAATATACTCGCTGGTTTTCACCCATCCACCTCGTCACTACTCAATTTTTATCTCCTCGGAACGGCATTTTGAGTCGCTGTCGCTGCTCTTTCCCGGTTTAGTCAAATTGTGCCTGGCAGAAAGATTGCGTGTCGATGAGTTACGCCAGGCGCTGGAGGTGATGAGCCTGCTGTCGGCACAAAATAGGCAGCCAGGCGACACCAACAGCACGCTTAAACTTACCCGAGCCGAGCAGCAGATCATGCGCTTACTGTTGCGCGGGCATTCGGTGGACGATATCGCCCGCATTCGCGGCGTCAGCCCAACCACCGTAAGTGTTCAGCGCACCGTTTTAATGAAGCGTACCG
Source organism: Enterobacter sp. Bisph1 (assembly GCF_000814905.1). GTDB lineage: Bacteria > Pseudomonadota > Gammaproteobacteria > Enterobacterales > Enterobacteriaceae > Kosakonia. The sequence continues at coordinate 26,772 of NZ_JXAG01000033.1, read as the reverse complement.
GTACTAAAAGTTTGCAGGAACTCTGTTCGCTGTATACCGCGATGGGCATATAACCTTCCTGACGCCGGGTTGACCGGCGCGTTTTAGAAGATGGCCACATGCAAAACCGTGCGCAGCAGAATTCCGACAATGGCGCCCGGCAGCGCAAAACGGAACAGCCGTACAAAGCGGCTGGCAATGCCGAGAAAAATCCCGATGCCCGGTAAATCCAGCGTCTGCACCAGAAAACCCGCCGAGGCGTTAATTTGTTGTGCCGTTAGCTGCCCGTGCTGCACCATTTCCGAGGCCACGCCGAAATAAGCGGTTCCGCCCGCCAGACATTTAGTGAGCGCCAGCAGTACATACACCGTTGAGATATGGAAAAACGACAGCAGCGGGGTGAGCAGCGCGGTCAGGGCTTCTACCACGCCTGCCGCCTTTAACAAACCGACAACCGTTAACGACAGCAGCAGCATCGGCAGTGAACCCAGCGACAAACGTATCGCATCGGCGCCTGCGCCATTGATCACCGCAATCAACCCGGCGCGCGGTTTGTCCTGATGCACTTCGCCTTCTTCACTGCGCAGCGTAGCGGTAGAGAGTTTTCGTCCCGTAACATAATAGGTCATCGAGGAGGCGGCAAGACCGCCGATCAGCGAAATGATTATCGCCGCGCCCCAGTTTAGACCGAACGGTGTCAGCGGGTAAAAGACATTGGCCTGGCCCATGGCGAACAACATGGCCAGCGCGGCGGCGAGATGACGATCGGATGTGCCCCGTCGTTCCATAATCGCCAGCGCCGCCAGCGGGGCGGCAAAACTGACAAAGTTAAGCTGGATAAGAGCGAAAATGCCCATTCCGCTGATGCCAAAAGGTTTCAAAACGGGGGAGGTGAGACGCACGATAAAATCTAAAACGCCTTTCTCTTCGAGATACTTCATCATGATAAGCATCACCACCATGATGGGCAGCAAGGTATACAGCGCGACATCTACGGAAACCCTGCCCGCCGACATGATGATTTCAATGATATTCATTACTCACTCCGGTGACTGTTTGCACCGATATAATACACCCTGCGATACGTTATCCGTGGGCTGGATTCCGGGGAATAGAGTATTTTCTTCGCATGTCTTGCGGGTGACTGCGGGCACGACATACTCTCAGCGCGTTACGGCGGGGTTAACCCGCATGGGTATTTTTAGCCGACAAAAGGAGGCGCTGGCACCCGTTTTCTGGCGCGCAGGCAAAGCGGGCATTAGCCGCCTGGCGTGGCGTAACCGCCGACGATAAACCAGGCCAGAAAGGCGACTGCGACAATAAAAACCAGGATGGGAAACGCGATACCAATTCTCATAACACCTCGTTGCGCTGTCGCCAGCATAGGAATGCACCAAACCGCATCGTCTGCGGGCAGGCAACGTTAGCATAAACATCCGCAAAAATGACCGCCTCAGCGGTTAAAAACGGCTGTGATGAGCGTGCTCAATGGTGATTTTCAGATAGCTATGCGCAATGTGCTCGCGGAAATAGTGTTCCTGCTCATGGCTCATCAAAAATGCCTGCCAGGTTTTGGGCGGCACGCCAAGATATTGTTCAACCCGGCCGTTGCTGTGTTCAAGCTCAAGCACGCTGGAATTAGGATCATAGGCGGCAGCGCGCAGCGCGCGACAGGTTAGGGGATGTCTTTTCATAATTCGTCCTGCTCAACGTCAATGTCAAAATGGCCCTACTGCTATCGGCAGCCCATGCGGAAAATTTACAGTTAATATAAGGATTTAGCTTAAGGCGCTTTACGCAGCGGAGGTTAAGCCTGGCCATCTGCCACGCGATAACGATGAAAAATGCGAAGATAATAGCGCGACAGCGCACTCGTGCTGGCAATCAACTGCCCGGTTACGGTTTTTGCCCTGGATTTTATCTCCGGGCCAGCACGTAATGATTAACGCATTTCGTTAAAATTTAGTTTGCAGGCATTGCCCTTGACGGCTGCTATTATTTATCGCTTAAATGAAAATCTACCCATTGCGAGTTAACTAATATGGTCATGATGAACCTGGTGTTGATCGGCTTGCTGTTACTTGTTATCGCATACGCTTTTTACCGGCATTTTCGCCTGTTACGCTCACGAAAAGTAGGTGATACCCGTAAACACAGCAAAAAAACGGTGCGATGATTAATCCGAAATGGATTTTTATTATATCGCGAGGTCTTTACTCTCATCCGAAAAAGAGACGTTTCTTTATCCGCCAGGATCGCAGTTTTAAATATTAACTTTATTACTGGCTGTTGCTGAGCGCTAATACTTCTGCATGATAATTACGCCCATGTTTAAGCGGTAATACGCGTGAAATAAACGATTTGTGTGTGGCAATGAGCGCTTATTTATTGCTGTGCGCCAGCCGACGCGCAGTAGAATAATGACTACGGCGCGGGTGTGCGAGCGGAAATTATCAGGCCGTGTTGCAGGGAATACTGTCGGTCCATTTGGTGGCGGCTTTAATCAGTTCCGCAACCATACTGCGGTTAAAGCCCAGCCGGTGCCCCAGGGCGCTGACCTCTTCCCAATTGTGGTTTTCGTACAGCTCAATCAGCTGTAAGTAAGGGTAGAGTGGGCCTTTTTTCTCTTTCAGCGCCATCATTACGCTGGCGGAAATATCTATCTGGCTAACGAGATCGGCCATCGGCATTTCAAAAATGCTGTCGAGCTGCGAAAACAGGCCGACGATAAAAGCGTCATCGGCGGAGTGACGGCTAATGGAGTGGGCCGAAGCCAGCTCGCAAAACTTGGCGCGGATCAGGCTCTGGTGGTAGATGTCGCCGGTCCTCACTTTATTAACCGAGGTCAGGCAGGAAACCAGCACAAAACGGCGTAGTTCGTTGGTACCAAGATAAAAAATAATATCTTTTAGCGACTGGCTACGGAAATTTTTAATACCGCGTGCGTTGAAAACAATGTTTTGCGCATAACGCATGATCTTAAAGGACAGCGCCAGATCCTGCTTTAAGAGGGCTTCGATTTTGCCAAAATCAGGCGTATCGGTATTCACCTCTTTCATCAGTTTTAAGGTGATTTCCTGATTCTGGATCAGCTTGTTTGCCGAGTGGATCACCGGCTTGCTGAAAAAATGGCCCTGAAACAGCGTACAGCCCATTTGACGGAAACATTCGTACTCTTGCTGGGTCTCCACTTTTTCCGCCAGAAACACCGTCTCTTTCAATAAATGGGCTTTGCCGTTAATAAATGCGGAGATCTCTTCCGGGGTATTAACACGCACATCGAATTTAATAATGTTGATATAGGGCAGGAACGCATTCCAGCTGTCACCAAGGCCGAAATCATCCAGCGCGATGCGAAAGCCGTGGGCTGAGAGTTTTTTTACCGTATCAAGCAGCAAAGGCGTGGGTTCGGCGGTTTCGAGGATCTCGACAATCACCCGATCTTTCGGCAGGGTTTCTGCCATTCCCTGTACCAGCAGTTCATAGGGGAAATTGACGAAAATCGCGCTGTACTCTTTCAGACGGCCCAGCGGCGCGCCGAGAAACTGTTCGACAATAATTTGCGCAGTCGCGTACTCCGGGCTTACGTCCGGGAAGCGGTTCGTCATACTGTCTCTGAACAACAACTCGTAACCGACCGTGTTCATATTTGCATCAAAAATCGCCTGCCGGGCGACAAAAGAGAACATGCGAAACTCCACTTACAGATGTCTGCAAATCTAAAAAGTCGGTAAAACGATAATCTGAACTGGTCAACCCGCGCCTTTTTTCCCCCTCGATAAAAAGGAAGCCTGGACGAAAACGGGAAAGACGCAAGTCGCACTAAGGGAAGGCAGTATCTTTTGTAAACTTCTGAAAGATTTAAGTCAAATTCCGAATAGCGGAATCATAACGTATCGCTACTTTTACCGCCATTCGTGATGAAAAAATGTTCAGTTTACCCCTTGCTGGCTATTACGCATCACGCTTCGCGGGTGCTTGTCCCCTACGGCTCACTCAGGAAAGTGACTACCGTCACGCATACAGCGGGCAGAGGCAAGGAAATTATGACAAACATCATAAATTATAAAATTGCGACTTACAGGCTATTGTTAAGAACTTTCTGATAGACTATTGTTGCTTCACCCCATAAAGAGCTAACGCCACCTTCAGAGTGAGTGCCGGAGATAAGCGCCGGGCGGGGGAGAAGTTAAGCAAGTTTAACCCCAGGAAAAAAGAATAAAAGCAGGCCCTGGCATTTATGCCGGGGCGTTTTATTTTAGTGAGCCGTGTTTTGTAACGTCCTCTTATCGCCCCTCTTTACGCTGCGGCTTCGCGCCTTCTGTTCAGAAACAAACGAAGCTGAGAAACTTTGCCTGACGATTCGTAGGTTTATCCTGCACTATCTCTGCTCGCCAGGAATTCTGGCAATAACCTTAATTTCAAAATCGAATCCTGCCAGCCAGGTCACGCCAACCGCCGTCCAGTTTGGATAAGGAGGGCGGGGGAAAATCGCCTGTTTCACCTGCATAATGGCTGGAAACTGCTTTTCTGGATCCGTATGAAAGGTAGTGACGTCGACCAGATCGTCAAACGTGCACCCTGCGGCCGCAAGCGTCGCTTGCAGATTATCGAATGCCAGCCGCACTTGCGCGGTAAAATCTGGCTCTGGCGTACCATCGGCGCGGCTTCCGACCTGGCCGGAAACAAACAGCATATCGCCTGAGCGGATCGCGGCAGAATAGCCGTGCTCTTCATAGAGAGCATGGCGGTCAGCGGGGAAAACAGGTTCGCGTTGGATCACGGGCATTCCTCTTTTGCAAACAGCATGGATTGGAGAAGCACGAGACGTATAAATGATTTAACATACGTGGCGTATGTATAATTAATATCACATACATTGCGTATGTCAAATCAGATACGCGATGTATGTCAAAAAGGAGAGAGTATGGCCGGTAAAAGCCGCATCCAGACGATGGAAGAAAATCGTGCAAAGATGATTGCAGCGGCGCGAAAAGCCTTTGCTGAAAAAGGTTTTGCCGAGGCATCAATGGATGACTTAACCGCAAGCGTCGGTCTGACGCGTGGCGCGCTGTATCATAGCTTTGGCGATAAAAAGGGGCTCCTCGCCGCAGTGGTGGCCCAGATTGATGGGGAAATGGCTCAGCGCGCTAAAGCCGCCACCGCGACGGCCAGCGATGACTGGGAAAGATTAATGGCGGAAGGTGTTGCCTATATCAAAATGGCCCTCGATCCGGAAGTGCGGCGCATCGTTCTCCTGGATGGTCCGGCTTTTCTTGGCGATCCCACCCCATGGCCGAGCCAGAATAGCTGCCTGGAATCGACCCGACAGACGATATCTAAGATGATTGAACGCAACGAACTCAAAAAAATGGATACCACAGTCGCTGCGCATCTGCTAAATAGCGCTGCGCTAAATGCTGCACTGTTAATAGCCGCCAGCGACGATCCACAGCGGACGCTGCCGCACGTTATTGAGGTATTTACCCTGCTTGCCAGCGGGCTGCGCAATCAGTGAAACGAATCACGCCGATCATCGGTGATTTATACGCCCGTTTATTGCTGAATGCGCAGACCTGTTTGTCGTATCAAACGGCGGTGAATACATAAGATGGAAATTTCTCACCGTCAAGCTGGCTTTCACCCTATACAAACCGCTGGTTTTACGGCGTTTATGCAATAAGAGCGTCAAGGTTTTTACAAAACGGATTGTTGAATTAATAACCTGTTGTTAATTCACTTTGACGTTCAGCGTGTTCCTTTGATTCACCGGCCTGTTAATAGCCGTAAGAATATCAGTACCACTTTTAATAATATCAGCAAATGCTTTATCGCTATGGGGTACTTTACTTAGCCAGAATGAATACCAGGCCTCGGTTCTTGCTGATATAACATCATAGTTCTGTAATGTATGCGCTAAATCAGTGAAGATCATCGCGTACTGAGGTGAGGTATTGACATGCCAGGTATTGGTAATGTCTCTGGCCTGCTCTTGACTAAATCCACATCCTGTATAAAAGCGCACTAATTCTTCAACAGCAAATATAGCCTCCTCAAATCCTTTAAAGCAATAAAGCGCCCAATCTTCAGCTTCATTTCTGAGGGTTTCATTTAACAGAGGGAAATCATATTTAAGCCAATCTAAACCGAATTTATGATGGGTTGAATCATCTGAAGCCACCAGCGAGCAGATTCGTTTTAAAAGTGGATCTTTTACGCGACGGATAAACCAGGATAATGCACCCATGCCTAATCCCTCAATCAGGATTTGTACGCCAATGAGTTGTAGATGAACTTTACTCGCCTCTACAATATTGATCATTAACGCCTGGTATTGCGCGGGGTTAGGATAGGGCGACCCAAAGCGAAGGGTAATGTAATCATACAAGGCGATCATGTGGCGGGCTTCTTCTGTGGCTTGATTAAGCGCGTACGACATTGATTCAGGGTTATTAACCGCCCTGGCTAAAGTTACCGCCCCTAACATAGCGGCTTGTTTAGCATACAGAATGGCTGTTATTTGCCGATGCACATAGCCATTGATCCAGGCCGTTTTTTTATCTTCGCTATTTAATATTTCACCTAAAGGCCCGTTGAATTCCGGGAAATCCTCTTCAGGTAACATCGCGGTCTTTTCAATGCTAAAAGGTTGATTGAAATCGACGTAGCGTTCATCGCGGGGGTTCCAAAACCTGCTATGTGTATGACCGATAAAATCATCAAATACTTTTACTTTACCTTTATTAAAAAAAGTTTCGCAAATGACATCATGCAAAGAACACGTTGGTCTATTTTTAAACATGGGTAATGACTTCCCTATTATATATCATGTTTGAACGGTTGCTATACCGGTGCTAAAACGTTTTGCTTCATGGAAATAACCGGGGGATGAATTGTATGATAGCAATGCTTTGGCTGAACTATCATCACAACCAGGAAAGAGTTGTAAATTTTGTAGTCCATTTTAGTCTGCTGTTATCAATTTCCGGACGCTCTTTTGCTGAGAATTTATCAGACATAAGCAGCTTTCTGGGCAACTCGCGTTGGAGGTTACCGCACACCACTAAAGCAGCGTACGGGCTCGCTCAACAAATAAGGTCCGGGATATCAGGAGAGATAAACATTTGCCGCGGTCGGGCCTTTAAGTCCATTGACGCGTCTAAATTCAACGCGGATACCGGGGATTATTTTTTGCGTTTCGCAGACGGAGACTGCGGAGATATGGACTGAAACATCTTTACGTCCATCGGAGGGAATGATTAAACCCTTGCCGGTTTTATTATCAAATATTTTGACAATGCCTGTCATTTTTTGGAACAAGTAACAACCTTCTAAGCTAAAAACAGCGGTAACTATACATTAAACTCAAAATTAAGCTATTTTTCTGCCGTTTATATTAAGCAGGTATCCAGATGGCTAAAATAAACGTTGTTATTATTTGTTTAGCGTGCGTTAATGCTCGTTGGGTTCGAAAATCGGAAAGTCAATTACTCATTCCTCTCATCTCCAGGCGCTATCGCTGATACCTCCTTCCTTTGAGTCTCTTCTTTAGTATTGATAATTTCTGTCATACCAACCCTTTACGCCTCAGGGCCTTAACCACAAAGGAAAGAAGAATGTCCGCAAAAATTAACGGATTAGTAAAATACTTTAACGCCGATAAAGGCTTTGGTTTTATCACCCCGAACGATGGCAGTAAGGACGTGTTTGTCCATTTCTCTGCGATTGAAGGTGAAAGCGAACGCACCCTTTTTGAGGGGCAGAAGGTTGAATTTACGATTGGTGCAGGGGCGAAAGGCCCGGCAGCAGCGAATGTTATTATCAAAGAATAACGCGTATACGGCTTCTGATTTACGCGAGCGTTACGGGCAAAAGCCTGCATGGATAAATCAGAAGTATCTTACGCATGTCAAAATAACGTAAATTTTATTTAAATGTACCTGCGTAAGACGACCTACCATTTTTACCTCACGACAGTGAGATCCAACGTATATAAAGGCTAACACTATGACCGACAGTATTCATTTTAGATGTCCGTGCTGCCACGGCTCACAATACAGAATTTCCCATTTTGATGTAACAGAAAACAACCCCTACGGCGCAAAATGCATTTTTTGTAAATCGTCGATGATGACATTTGACCGAATTCACGCTTATGACATTTACCGGATGACCGCGATTCAACGTGCCGGCTAACGCAGCACACTATGCCCCGTTTAAAAAGAGATAACCGCGCGCGAAAGCGATGAAAAAAATTTAATGCAGCGCGATGTTATGTCATGGAAATTGGGCATTACGTCCTTTCTTTTTACGCTAATTATCCTCAAGCAGAGAAACTATCATCCTGTCTCTGCACTCTTTTCTCTTCACGCTCGTTCCTGATTTCGGCTCAAAAATTTCAATGTTCTATACTGAACAATTAGCCCAGCAGCTGTTAAATCCCTGATGCCTTACGCCCATCTCGAGAGAACGTTTCTGAACTGATTTCGCAACTGCTCCTGCGCGTTAACGGTCGCTTCTGAGCAATCTTATGAAAATGAATCCATCGGCCTGGCTTCGCCCACGCCGCATTATGACGAAATCATCAATCGTTGTTCCTTTTCCTGCGCACGATCCGGCGGGTGAACACAGACAGCGATCGGAACTCTTTTCAACGCCGCAGCTGGAACGTTACGGCCAAAAGCTGGCGCGTACGCATAAATTAACGACGGATAAAATACCGTACTATTTGCTCAGGCGGCTAAACGACAACGAGGCGGTCATTACCCAAAACTGTTACGAACTCAATGACGGTAAAAAAAACAGCATCATGCCCGCCGCAGAGTGGTTGTTGGACAACTACTATTTGATTGAGGAGCAGATCCGCAACGTCCGTCAGCATCTGCCGAAAAGCTTTGGCAAAGAACTTCCTTCGCTGGCCTCTCCACACCCTTGTCCACGCATCTATGATATCGCCTCAGAAGCCGTTGCCCATGGCGATGGCCGCTGGGATACCGCCAGCCTGACCAGTTATATCAAAGCTTACCAGCAGGTCACGCCGCTCACCTTAGGGGAAATCTGGGCATTACCCGGTATGCTGCGCCTGGCGCTGATTGAAAACCTGCGGCGGGTCAGTATTGAGGTGGTACAGGCCCAGCAAGAGCGTAGTCTTGCCGATACGTGGATAACACGGATGATTGAATGCGCGGAAAACGCCCCTGCGGATCTGATCATGGTCATCGCCGATATGGCGCGCTCGCGCCCGCCTTTGACCAGCGCCTTTGTTGCCGAACTGGTGCGTCGTCTTCAAGGGCATGGCAATGCGCTGGCGCTACCGCTGAGCTGGGTGGAACAGCGTCTGGGCGAACAGGGCCTCACCAGCGAAGTGCTGATCCATGGCTTCAATCAGCAGCTTGCAGCCAATCAGCTTTCGGTAAGCAACAGCATTGCCGGTTTACGCTTACTCAATGAAACCAACTGGGCTGAATTCGCGGAGACCATCAGCGTCGTCGAGCAGACGTTACGCTGCGATCCCGCCGGGATTTACGCGCGTATGCATTTTGATACCCGCGATCATTACCGCCACGTAATTGAGATTCTGGCCCGGGAAAGCCGGCTCAGCGAACCAGAGGTGGCAAGCCGCGCGCTGGCGCTTTCGGCTCAAGCCGCCCCCGACGAGGCGCAGCACCATATTGGTTATTATCTGATGGGCGAAGGGCGTCGGTCGTTTGAGCTTAAGCTGTCGGTTGATACCTCAGGCCTTAAATATTTACGCCACCATTTCTACAAATTCCCTTTGTTGTCCTGGCTTGGCAGCATGAGTTTATTAACCACCGCCGCGACGGCCGCCATCTTGTACGAAACGGCGCGTTACGCCATCGGCTGGTGGCTTATCCTGTTGGCGCTGCCCCTGATCGTAGCGGTAAGCCAGCTGGTCAGCGAGCTGTTAAGTGAAATGACCACCCGTTTTCGCGTGCCCCGGCCGCTGCCGAGAATGGATTTTTCCGAAGGAATTCCGGTGGCTTCGTCGGCGATGGTGGTCATTCCCTGCATGCTGACAAGTCGGGAAAGCCTGAGCCAACTCCTTACCAGCCTTGAAGTGTGCTGGATTGGCAATCAGGACGACAATCTCTGTTTCGCACTGCTAACGGATTTTGCTGACTCGGCAGAGGAAAATACCGCCGAACAGCATCTGCTATTAAAACAAGCGATAGCGGAGACGGAGAATCTAAACCGCCGTTATCCCTGCAGCCGACAGCGCTTTTATCTGCTGCACCGTGCGCCCGCATGGAACCCGGCGCAGGGCATCTGGATGGGGTATGAACGCAAGCGCGGCAAACTGGCGATGTTGAACAGCTGGTTACGGCATCCTGATAAGCAATTTTCCACCGTGGCTGACATGCCCGCATCGCTGCTGCCCGTGCATATTAAATATGTCATTACGCTGGACAGCGATACGCTCCTGCCGCGTGATACCGCGCATAAGCTGGTGGCCACCATGGCGCACCCTTTGAACAAGCCAGAGTACGATCCGCTACGCCAGAGGGTGGTTAAAGGATATGGAATCTTACAGCCAGGGCTTGCGGAGGAGATGCCGCGTGACGGCCAGGGAGGCTATGCCGCGTTGCGCAGTGGCGTACCGGGTAATAACCCCTATTCGATGATGTCCTCTGATATCTATCAGGATCTGTTCGAAGAGGGATCCTTTGTTGGGAAGGGGATTTATGATGTCGATATCTTTGTCCAGGCCACCGGCAATACCTGCCCGGAAAACCTGGTGCTTAGCCATGATTTGCTGGAAGGGTGCTATGCCCGCGCCGGGCTACTGAGCGAAGTCCTGCTCTACGAGCAGTATCCAAATAACTATCTTTCCGATGTCGCGCGCCGTACGCGCTGGATCCGAGGCGACTGGCAACTGCTTAACTGGCTTAAATTGCGTGTGCGCAAAGGGGATGGCAGCCGGGGTAAAAACCCGCTCTCGCTGCTTTCGCGCTGGAAGCTGTTTGATAACCTGCGCCGCAGCCTGGTGGCACCTTCGCTGCTGCTGTTACTGTTTAGCACGCTGCTTTGGGTGCCCAATTCGCTGTACTGGCTGGGCGTGCTGCTCCTTATCTGGCTGCTGCCCGCGCTATTTTGCATTGCCTACGACCTGGTGCATAAACCTGCGCGCCGTCCTCTCAGGCAGCATCTGTTACTGGTGGCCAGCAGGGCGCTGAAGCGCATTTCGCGCATTGGGCTCAACTTTATTCTGTTGCCCCATGAAGCTGGCTATTCGCTGTACGCGATTGTCGTGACGCTGTGGCGGCTTGGCGTCAGCCACCGTAATCTCACCCAATGGACAAGCTATAGCCCGAATAACGCAGCCAAACTCTCGGCGATGCGGGTTTATGCGGCGATGTGGCTAAATGTGGTGTGCGGCGTCGCGCTGACGGCGCTGACCATGCTGTTCAGACCGCAGTTTCTCGCTATCGCGCTGCCCGTCACTCTCTTGTGGTGCCTGGCTCCGCTGCTGCTGAGCTGGCTGAGCCGACCGCCTGCGCGCAAAACCTTTTCACCGAATCAGCAACAGAAACTGCTGCTGCGCAGAACCAGTCGTGAAATTTGGGCCTTTTTTGAGACCTTTGCCACGGCGAAAGAGAACTGGCTCCCGCCGGATAACTATCAGGAAATCCCCCATCCGACAATTGCCCATCGCACCTCGCCCACCAATATTGGGCTCTCTCTACTGGCTAATCTGACGGCCTGGGATTTTGGTTACCTGCCGGGCGGCGAGGTGTTGCAGCGCATCACCCAGACCCTCGATACGCTGGATAAAATGGAGCACTTTCGCGGCCATTTATATAACTGGTATGACACACGCACCCTCGCGCCGCTCAACCCGCGCTATGTCTCAAGCGTGGACAGCGGCAATATGGCCGGTCATTTACTGACGCTGCGTAAAGGGCTGTCGGCGATGCGCGATGCACCGATTTTGAACGCGCAGCAGGTTCTTGCCGGGCTGAACGATACGCTGGCGATTCTGCAACATCACTGGCGGCAAGAGACGCCCGACAGTTTGAAATTGCTGCGCAAACAGTGCCTCAGCGCGGCGTCGTTGCCGCTCGGCGAGATGCTCAATGAACTGAAAAAAATGCGTACCCAGTGCAATCATCTGAAGGGCGCAAGTCAGCAGGAGAGCCCGCTGGTGGTACGCTGGACGGAACATCTCGAGCATCAACTGGTAGAGCTTTGCCGTGAATGGTCGCATCTGCTCGGCTGGTTACCCACCAGCTTCAGCAGCCCGACGCTGCCGACCCTCAACTGGCTTGCCCGCGCGGCCTTTACCGGTGAAGGAACGCCGCCGGCCTCGGTGATCGTTCAGGCTCGCCTGCGGCTGGACATTATCAGCGAGCTGGAACAGAGGCTGTACGATCATGCGCATATGGATTTTGCTTTTCTCTTCAATGAAGCCACCAGCCTGCTCAGCGTCGGCTACAACTGCGATAGCAATACGCTGGATAAAAGCCATTACGATCTGCTGCCGTCTGAAATCCGCCTGACCAGCTTTGTCGCTATCGCCACTAATCAGCTGCCGCTGAAACACTGGTATGCGCTAGGACGGCTCTTTACCACCATTGATAACGAAACCGCGCTGATGTCCTGGAGCGGCTCGATGTTTGAATATTTGATGCCCAATCTGGTGATGCCGGTGTGGCACGGCAGCCTGCTTGATGAGATGAGCAAGTCAGCGGTGATGCGCCAGATAGACTGGGGCAAAGAGCGCGGCGTGCCATGGGGCGTATCGGAGTCGGGCTATCATGCGTTTGATGTGCAGCACAATTATCAGTATCAGGCCTTTGGCGTACCCGGTCTGGGCCTGCGTCGGGGACTGGCAGACGATATGGTCGTCGCCCCGTACGCCACGTTAATGGCGTTAATGGTTTCACCGCTGAAGGCCTGTGAAAATCTACTCAGGCTGGAGAAAAACGGCGCCTGCGGCGAATACGGCTTTTATGAAGCACTAGACTATACGCCGTCGCGGCTGGCCAGCGGGCAGCTGTTCGTGGTAGTACGATCCTGGATGGCGCATCACCAGGGAATGGGCTTTCAGGCGCTGGCCCATCTGCTGCTTGACGCTCCGATGGCGCAACGTTTTATGTCGAGTCGGGAGTTTATGTCGGCAAGCCTGCTGCTGCAGGAGCGCGTGCCGGATGCTGTTGAACTCTACAGCCCTCGTCGCCACTTTGAATCCCATGAAGGCCGTGTCAGACCCGCGCACTATGAACCGCGCATCTTCACCCGTGCCGATAGCCCAACGCCCGAAATACAGCTGCTGTCCAACGGTCATTACCATCTGATGATCACGCCCGGCGGCGGGTGTTACAGCCGCTGGAATAACATTGCCCTGACGCGCTGGCGCAGTGATACCACCCGTGATAATTGGGGTAAATTCTGTTACATCCACGATCCACAAACCGGCGAGGTGTGGAGTAATAGCTTGCAACCTACCGGTGGCAGTCCTGATATTAGCGAGGAAATCGTCTTTACCGATGCGGGGGCAGAATTCAGGCGCGTCTTCGGCTCGCTGATTGTCAAAACCCAGGTTGCGGTCTCCCCGGAAGATGATATTGAACTGCGCCGGGTGACGCTGGTGCATCGTGGCCGCGCGCCGCGCACGTTGGAACTAACCACCTATGCCGAAGTTGTGCTGGCCCCGGAAGCCAGCGATCGGGCGCACCCGGCATTCAGCAATCTGTTTATTCAGACCGAAATAGATCCCACCCGCGACGCCATTCTTTGTCACCGCCGTTCCCGTGCACCCGATGAACAGAGCCCGTATCTTTTTCATATGATGGTGGTGCACGGCAGCAAGCCCGGTAGCGTCTCGTTTGAAACCGACCGCGCAAAATTTATTGGCCGGGGAAGAAGCCCAGCCGATGCTGCGGCAAGCCGTATACCCGGTCCTCTTAGCAACACCGCGGGCGCGGTGCTGGATCCGGTGCTGGCGATACGCCATTCGGTAACGCTGCAGCCCGGCCAGCCGTTAACGATTGATATTATTTATGGCATTAGCGAAAACCGTCCGCAGAGCCTGGCATTGCTGGAGAAATATCGCGATCACCCTATTGCCGAGCGCGTATTCGAACTGGCCTGGTCCCACAGCCTGGTCGTGTTACGGCAGATGAACGCCAGTGAAGATGACGCAACGTTATTTAACCGCCTCGCCAGCGCCATACTCTATCCCTGCCATGAGTTACGTGCCGATGAGCAGATCATCAGCCGTAACCGACGCGGGCAGTCCGGCCTGTGGGGCTGGGGTATTTCAGGGGATTTGCCAATTGTCCTTCTCAGCATCAGCAGTGAAGAGCGAATCACTCTGGTGGCGACGCTGATTCAGGCGCATCGCTACTGGCGGCTAAAAGGGCTGGAAGTAGACCTGGTTATTCTTAATAACAGCCCCGGCGGCTACCAGCAGGGGCTGCAGACGCAGATTCTGGATCTTATCTATGCGGGTTCAGAAGCCAGCCTGCTGGATAAATCGGGGGGGATTTTTATCCGCAACAGTGAACACTTATCTGCCGAAGATAAGCAGCTGCTGATGAGCGTGGCCTCACTGTATCTGGATGGCCGCGCGGGTGGGCTGCATGAGCAACTTAACCAGCGTCTGCACGCGGCAAAAAGGCCGATCACGCCCTTTATTCCCGACGTTTTTGCCGGACCCCATCGCCATCAGGACTGGACGCCGGATACCGACCCGCTGCGCCATTTCAATGGATTAGGCGGCTTTTCCCAGGACGGGCGCGAGTATCAAATTGTCCTGCGGGAAAACGAGCCGACGCCAGCGCCCTGGTCAAATGTGCTGGCTAACGCCCTGTTTGGTAGCGTCATTTCAGAAGCCGGACAGGCCTATAGCTGGTTTGAAAATGCTCATGAATACCGCTTAACGCCGTGGGAAAACGATCCGGTGAGTGACAGAAGCGGTGAAGCGTTTTATCTGCGTGATGAAGAGAGCGGGGCGTGCTGGTCGCCGACGGCGCTGCCCGTACGCGGACAGGGCGATTATCTGGCGCGTCACGGTTTCGGTTACAGCGTGTTTGCCCACCGTGAAAGCGGCATCGACAGTGAACTAACGGTGCTGGTGGCCGAACATGCACCGGTTAAGATTATGCAGCTTAAACTCAGTAATAATTCGGGCCGCACACGTAAATTATCCGTCACCGGCTATGTCGAGTGGACACTCGGCGAGTCACGTACGCGATCGGCCGCGCATATCGTTACCCATACCACCCACTTTCCCGGCGGCAGCGGCGTGATGGCGAATAATTTCTATGGCGCGAGCGGCGGCGAACGAACCGCCTTTTTTGCCGTCAATACGCCCCATAGCACGTTAACGGGCGACAGGCGCGAATTTATTGGCCGCAACGGCTCCCTGCAAACCCCGGCGGCGATGAAACTGCGTCGGCTGTCGGGTAAAACCGGTGCTGGTCTCGATCCGTGCGGTGCGATCCACTCATCAACCACGCTGATTGATGGCGACCAGAAGATCTTTATTTTTGTCCTCGGCGTCGAGGGCAATCCTGGCCGCGCCCATGAGACGCTGGTCCGTTATCTGAATGAAGATGCGGCGCGTGAAGAGTTGCAAAATGTGCACCGCTACTGGCATTCGGTACTTGATAAAATAGTGGTCAACACGCCCGATACCAGCGTTGATTTGCTAGTGAACGGCTGGCTGCTGTATCAGACAATGGCCTGTCGACTGATGGCGCGTAGCGGTTATTACCAGTCCGGCGGTGCATTTGGTTTCCGCGACCAGTTGCAGGATACCCTGGCACTCAGTCATGTCGCGCCGGAGCGCCTGCGCGATCAGATAGTGCTATGTGCATCGCGTCAGTTTGTTGAAGGGGATGTGCAGCACTGGTGGCATCCCCCGCACGGCAACGGGGTACGCACGCTCTGTTCCGATGATTATCTCTGGCTGCCGCTCGCGGTGTGTCATTACGTCTCCGTCACCGGCGACGTGGGGATACTCGAACAGAGTATTCCTTATCTGGAAGGGCATCCGCTGCAGCCCGGCGAAGAGTCGGTCTACGATACACCGGTCATCAGCCACCTCGAAGAGACGCTGTGGCTGCACTGCGTCAAAGCCGTTGAGCATGGGCTGCGCTTCGGACAGCACGGCCTGCCGCTGATGGGGGCGGGCGACTGGAATGATGGGATGAACCGGGTCGGTATTGACGGCAAAGGCGAAAGCGTCTGGCTCGGGTTTTTCCTGTACGATATTTTACAGCAGATGGCTGAACTGGCAGAGCAGCGACAGGATCAGCGAGTCGCCTCGCTGTGTCATACCAACGCGCTACGTCTGCAAAAAAATCTTGAAGCTTCCGCCTGGGACGGAGAATGGTACCGGCGCGGCTATTTTGATGACGGCACGCCGCTGGGATCGAAAACCTCGCAGGATTGTCGCATCGATGCGATTGCCCAAAGCTGGTCCGTGCTCTCCGGGGCCGCTGACCCGGCACGCTGCGCCCAGGCGATGCAGGCGCTGGATAACCACCTGGTGGATAACGATGCGAAGCTAATCAAACTGTTAACGCCACCGTTTGATGGTCACGGCTCCAACCCTGGTTACATTCAGGGGTATGTGCCGGGCGTGCGCGAAAACGGCGGGCAGTACACACATGGTGCGATTTGGGCGGTAATGGCGTTTGCCCGCATGGGCCAAACCGAGCGTGCCTGGCAACTGTGGTCGATGATAAACCCAATAAATCACACCCTTAACGCAGCCGCCGTAGAAACCTTTAAAGCGGAGCCATACGTGATGAGTGCCGATGTCTACAGCGTCGCGCCGCATACCGGGCGCGCCGGATGGAGCTGGTACACAGGTTCTGCTGGCTGGACCTACCGCCTGCTGACAGAAGAGCTGCTGGGCATCAAACGTTATGCTAACGATCTTATCATTCATACTCAGCTCCCCGCGGGCTGGCCTGCGATTAACATGACTTATCAACATGGGCACAGCCAGTATCGCATCAGCGTGTCCCGCGCTGACCGCGAGTATCAGGTAATGGTTGATGGCATTACCCTGGCAGACGACAGGATCCCGTTAGTGGATGACGGGCAAAACCATACGGTTGAGATCGTGCAGCGTTAACCCCGCTTAATCGCGGTCGATGGCAAAAAAGCGATCACGTTTGTGTCGATAAGGCTGCCTGGGAGAGTGCGCGGTCAGGGAGGTGATAGATAAAAAACTCTCTCCCCGGCGGGGAGAGAGCAGGGGAGATTAGAAGCGGGTGTTGACGCCCATAAACCAGGTGCGACCCGATTCGTTATAGGTCGCCGCGCCCGCGCCGTACATCCAGCTTGTGCCGCCGCCGGTGCTCTGGGCATTGCCTTCGCGCCAGTGACGTTTATCAAGCAGGTTGCTAACGCCGCCCGTCAGACTAACATTCTTCGTCACGTCCCAGGTGCCGCTCAGGCCAACGATGCTGTAAGGGCTCACTTCGTTGGTGGCGGAACCGGTCACGCGATTCCCTTTGTAGTCATATTTCTTCGGCTGCTGCTTACCGTACCAGGTGAAGGTGGTTTGCAGCGAAACATCCTGCGCCACCTGCCAGCTCAGCGTCGAGTTCCAGGTGTATTCAGGAATGATCGACAGCCGTTCGCCGGTGGTTTTGTTTTTGCTTTGCAGCATATAGGTAATATTGTTGGTCCAGTTCACCGTCTCGCTGACCGGCACGTTCAGCGCCCCTTCCAGCCCTTCCACCACCGCTTTCGGTACGTTATCCCACTGGTAAATATAGGTGTTCAGGTTTGAACCGCCGTTGCGGATGGAAGTTTGTCCCACCGGCGCATAGCCAGACTCAATCTTGTTACGGTAGTCATTACGGAACCAGGTGACGCCCGCCAGCCAGCCTTCGTGTTTAAACTCAAGGCCAATCTCTTTATTGATGCTGGTTTCTGCTTTCAGATCGTCGTTACCCTGCATATAACAGCCAATATCTTTGCCTTTAGCATCTACCGTCACTGCGTAGCAACCCTGGCCGCGGCTATAGAGAATGTAGTTCGGGTTGGTCTGATACAGGCTTGGCGCTTTATAGGCACGCGCGATACCCATTTTCAGGGTAAAGTCGTCGCCGAGCCCTTGAGAAAGGTTCAGCGACGGACTCCAGTTATTACCGACGATGGTGTGATGATCAAAGCGCAGCGCCGGGGTCAACATCGTGGTATCGGTCAGCTCAATATTATCTTCGGCAAAGACCGAGAAAATATCGGCATTCGAATAAGGGCTGCGCCCGGTGCTGCTGTAGCCGGGAATATTACCGCCCATAAAGGTCTGAGTATTGGAGGTGGAATCCTTCATGTTCTGATGATCCCACTCTGCGCCTACGGTCAGATTCTGTTTGAACAGCAGTTCAAACGGCACGCTCGCTTCGCTATGCAGTAACAGGTCGCTGTAGTCGATATCGACAAATTTCTCAGCATTGAACAGGCCTTCCGTACCGCCTGCCAGACCTTCCGGGATGCGCGAGTTGCGGGTATGTTCATAGCGCACCCAGTTATTGGTGGTAACGCCATTGTCCCAGCCGCCGGTCCAGGTCGCCGAATAGTTCTGGCGATACAGGCGGTTAGTCTCTTTACCGTAGTTGTCGTTAACGTAGTTATTGCCGGAACTGTCGTTATTGGTGTTCTGCGTGTCGCCTGCGTAGAGGTTGCCCTGACGGCTGTAACCGGCCTGCAACTCCAGCGCCTGCATCGGGGCGAAATCCCAGCGCACTACGCCAGTAATGTCTTTGTTGATCGACCCTTCGCGCCCGGCAACCACCGTATTAGCGTAGGTGCCGGTGCGTTCAGATTGATGATCTTTGTTGATATCCTGCGCGTCGGCCTGGGTTTTCGCCAGATTACCGTACAGACGGAAGCTAACGTCATCGCCCAGCGGGCCGCTCAGGCTGAAATTGGTGCGTTTGGTCGCGCCTTCCTCTTTGTGCTCAGGGGCGTTGAAATAGGCGTTCCAGGAACCATGCCATTCGTCGGTGTTATCTTTTTTGGTGATGATATTCACCACACCGCCAGCTGCGCCGTTACCGTAACGCGCGGCCGCCGGGCCGCGAATCACTTCGATACGCTCGATCATCTCCGGCGGGACCCAGTTGGTATCGCCGCGGCTGTCGCGCTCGCCGCGCCAGCCAAGACGCACGGAGTTACGGCTGGTGACCGGTTTACCGTCCACAAGGATCAGCGTGTTCTCCGGGCCCATACCGCGGATATCGATCTGGCGGTTGTTGCCGCGCTGGCCGCTGGTGGCGTTACCGGTCAAGTTCACCCCCGGCATGGTGCGGATAATTTCCGCGACATCACGGGAAGGCGGGTTTTTACGAATTTGATCTGCGGTGATGGTGGAGACGCCCGGTGCCTGCAGATTCTGCTGCTCCGCGGTGACGACAATCGTCTCCTCACCGGAAGCGGCGGTTGCCGCCGCAAACGCGGGCAGCGCAGCACCGTAGATCCCCAGATTGACCAGAATGGTTAGCGACTTGATGTTGTTATTCATTTTTTTCCTGCATCTCGTTGTCGCCTCCCCGGACAGTCCTTTCCCAGCGGGAGATGAGGCGGCATGATGAAGCCTGCACATAACGAAGCGCTCAGCCCTGAGAAAATTCGCTTACGGCGGCCATTTATAGTTGAAAGACGCGCTTCCCACAGCGCGGGCAATACGCTATTGCAAATGAAAATAGTTATCAATAATATTATCGATATTTTTTGATCTGCCAGCAAAAGTTCGCAGCTTATTTGAGGTTAAAGACGTGACGGCAACGATGGGAAGTGATAGCTGGTGGGCGTCGAAACAGGGCCCCGAATGGAAAGAACAGGCACAGGGAAATTATGCGGTCACCTTCTGGTGGCGGGATCCCAACGGCACGGAAACTACCTCCCGCCTGCGCCGGGTGTGGATCTACATTACCGGCGTCACCGATCACCATCAAAAATCGACGCCGCAATCCCTCGAGCGCATTGCCGGAACCGATATCTGGTGCTGGAAAACCACCCTTGATGCCAGCTGGCGCGGCAGCTACTGCTTTATCCCTTCGCAAAACGAGGATGATTTCGCGGCTGAGGTCTTCGCCGTGACGCCGCCGGATCGTACCGCGCTGCGTGAAGGCTGGCGCAAACTGCTGGGGCAGGCGATTGCCGATCCTCTTAATCCACAGAGCTGGCGCGGCGGGCGCGGTCATCCGGTCTCGGCGCTGGAGATGCCCGCTGCGCCGCCGCAGCCGGGCTGGCGCGATAGCCATGCGCCGTTTAACGCGCCGCAGCGTCTGCACTGGCGCAGCCAGCGTCTGCGCAACTCCCGCCGCGTCTGGATCTATACCACCGGCAGCGGCAACAGCGCTGAACGTCCGCTGGCGATCCTGCTGGATGGTCAGTTTTGGGCGCAAAGTATGCCCGTTTGGCCAGCGCTGGCGTCTCTGACCCGCGACGGGGAATTGCCCGATGCGGTGTATGTGCTGATCGATGTGATCGATAACGGCCATCGCACGCGAGAACTGCCCTGTAACGCCGATTTCTGGCTCGCCGTGCAGGAAGAGTTATTACCGCAGGTGCAGGCCATCGCCCCCTTTAGCGACCGCGCGGATCGCACGGTGGTGGCCGGGCAAAGTTTTGGCGGTCTGTCATCGCTGTATGCGGCGCTGCACTGGCCGCAGCGCTTTGGCTGCGTCCTTAGTCAGTCCGGTTCGTTCTGGTGGCCCCATCGCGGCGGCGACAGCGAAGGCCTGCTTATCCAACAACTCAAAAACGGCGAGTTCACCCCGCAAAACCGGCGCATTGTGCTGGAAGCCGGGATTCGCGAGCCGCTTATTTTTCGCGCCAACGAAGCGCTTTTCCCCCTTTTGCAATGCATGGAGCAGTCGGTTTTCTGGCGTCAGGTTGACGGCGGACATGATGCGCTTTGCTGGCGCGGCGGGCTAACGGCCGGGCTTATCACCCTCTGGCAGCCGCTAACCCGCGCCGGTGTTTAGCGCCTTTCCACGACAGGAGTTTGCTATGGAATTCACCAACCCTTTCGATAACCCGCAAGGGCAATTTTATATTCTGCAAAATCACCAACGGCAGTTCAGCCTGTGGCCCGCCGAGTGCGCGCTCCCCGCTGGCTGGAGGGTTATTTGCGAACCCCAGGCGCAGAACGACTGCAACGCCTGGCTTACGGCAAACTGGCAGACATTAACCCCGGCGCACCACGCGCGTTAAGGAGCGGAATATGACCCAACGTTTACCGCTGGTCGCCGCGCAGCCGGGGATCTGGATGGCGGAAAAACTCTCGACCCTGCCTAACGCCTGGAGCGTGGCGCACTATGTTGAACTTAATGGCGACATTGACGCCGCGCTGCTCGCCCAGGCAATAGTCAGCGGCCTGTCGCAGGCCGATACGCTGCGGATGCGCTTTGCGGAAGATAACGGCGAAGTGTGGCAATGGGTCGATGAGACGCAGACATTTGCCGTGCCGGATATCAAGGATCTACGCGATAGCACCGATCCCCACGCCGCCGCGTTAGCCCTGATGCAGGCCGATTTAGGGCAAAACCTGCGCATAGACAGCGGCAAGCCGCTGGTCTGCCATCAGCTTCTAAAAGTTGGTAATCAGCGTTGGTACTGGTATCAGCGCTATCACCACTTGCTGGTGGATGGTTTTAGTTTCCCGGCGATTACCCGCCAGATTGCCGCTATCTACAGCGCATGGCGACGCGGCGAGGCCACGCCCGTCTCGCCCTTTACCCCCTTTGCGGAAGTGGTTGAAGAGTATCAGCGCTATCGCCAGAGCGACGCCTGGCAACGGGATAGCGCATTTTGGGCGCAACAGCGCAGGGAATTGCCCTCTCCGGTCTCCCTGTCTGCTACGCCGCTGCCGGGACGGGCGGCCACCACCGATATTTTACGCCTCAACGTCACGCTCGACGCCCATGCTTTTCGTCGCGTCACGCAGGCCTTTACACAAAATTCTCCCGCCGATTTAGCGCTGGCGCTGGCGGCGCTGTGGCTGGGGAGATTGTGCGGGCGCACCGATTACGCCGCCGGGTTTATCTTTATGCGCCGCATGGGATCGGCGGCGTTAACCGCGACCGGGCCGGTGCTGAATGTGCTGCCGCTGGCTATTCACCTTGAGGGCACGCAGACCCTCGGCGCGCTGGCGAGTTCGCTGGCTACCCGCCTGAAAGGGATGCGTCGCCATCAGCGTTATGACGCGGAGCAGATCGTGCGCGACGCCGGACGCGCGGCGGGGGATGAGCCGCTGTTTGGCCCGGTTTTCAACGTCAAAATGTTTGATTACCAGCTGAATGTTGATGGCATTAGCGGTATTACCCATACCCTGGCGACCGGGCCGGTCAACGATGTGGAAATCGCCCTGTTCCCCGATGAAGAGGGCGGGCTGTCGCTGGAAGTGCTGGCGAATCGCAGCCGTTATCATGAGCCGACACTGAAAACCCACGTTGCCCGTCTGGCGCAGCTGCTGGCGCAGTTTGCCGACCATCCGCAGCTGCGCTGCGGCGATGCGGATCTTCTCTCGGCGCAGGAAGCGCAGCGGCTGGCAGAAATCAACGATACCGCCATGATGCTGCCTGCCACTACATTAAGCGCGCTGGTCATTGCGCAAGCGGAAAAAACGCCGGATGCGCCCGCGCTGGCCGATGCGCAATACCATTTAACTTACCGTCAAATGCGCGAGCAGGTGGTGGCGCTGGCCCAGCAATTGCGTCAGCGTGGCGTGCAGCCCGGCGACAGCGTGGCGGTGGCGCTGCCGCGCTCGGTCTTTCTGACGCTGGCGCTGCATGCCATTGTCGAAGCGGGTGCCGCCTGGCTGCCGCTGGATACCGGTTATCCGGACGAGCGGCTGAAAATGATGCTTGAGGATGCGAAACCGCGCCTGCTGATCACTTCACAGGATCAACAGGCGCGCTTTAACGATATCCCAGGGCTGAGCCAGTTTTGTTATCAGTCGTTACTGGAAACCCTGGGCAGCGCACCGCTCAACCTTTCCCACCCACAGCAGACCGCCTACATCATCTTTACCTCCGGCTCCACCGGCAGACCGAAAGGGGTGATGGTAGGACAAACCGCCATCGTTAACCGTTTGCTGTGGATGCAGGATCACTATCCGCTGACCGCCAGTGATGTGGTGGCGCAGAAAACCCCCTGTAGCTTTGATGTGTCCGTGTGGGAGTTCTGGTGGCCGTTTATCGCTGGCGCGAGCCTGGTGATGGCGGAGCCGGAAGCGCACTGCGATCCGCAAGCGCTGCAGGCGTTCTTCGCCCATTACGGCGTGACCACCACGCACTTCGTGCCGTCGATGCTGGCAGCCTTTGTCGCCTCTCTGACGCCACAAAGCGTCCAGCAGAGTTGCCGCACGTTAAAACAGGTTTTCTGCAGTGGCGAAGCGCTGCCCGCCGATCTCTGCCGCGAATGGGAGCAACTGACCGGCGCACCGCTGCATAACTTATATGGCCCGACGGAAGCCGCCGTTGATGTCAGCTGGTATCCGGCGCATGGTGAAGCGCTGGCGGACGTGCAGGGCAATAGCGTGCCGATTGGTTTCCCGGTGTGGAATACCGGGCTGCGTATTCTGGACGCGATGATGCGCCCGGTGCCGCCGGGCGTAGCGGGCGATCTCTATCTCACCGGCATTCAGCTGGCGCAGGGGTATCTGGGCCGTCCGGATCTTACCGCCAGTCGCTTTATCGCCGATCCCTTTGCCGCTGGCGAGCGCATGTATCGCACCGGGGATGTGGCGCGCTGGCTGGAAAACGGCGCGGTGGAGTACCTCGGGCGCAGCGACGATCAGCTAAAAATTCGCGGTCAGCGCATCGAATTAGGTGAGATTGACCGCGCGATGCTCGCTTTACCGGATGTCGCCCAGGCGGTAGCCGTAGCGTGCGTCTTAAATCAGGCTGCCGCCAGCGGCGGTGATGCCCGCCAGTTAGTGGGGTATGTGGTTTCCGCCAGCGGGCAGCCGCTGGAGACGACGGCGCTACTGGCACAGCTGCGCGAGCAACTGCCGCCGCATATGGTGCCCGTGGTGCTGCTGCAACTTGATGCGCTGCCGCTGAGCGCCAACGGTAAGCTCGATCGTAAAGCGCTACCGCGACCGGAGCTAACGGTGAAGAAGGGCGCTCGCCCACTGAACGCCGGGATGGAAACGGTTGTGGCGCAGGCCTTTGCCGAATTATTGCGCTGTGAGGTCAACGATGCGCAGGCGGACTTCTTTGCGCTCGGCGGTCACTCCCTGTTAGCGATGCGCCTGGCGGCGCTGCTCAGTCGCCAGTGTCAACGGCAGGTCACGCCGGGGCAGATTATGGTTGCCTCGACGGTGGAGAAACTGGCCGCGCAGCTGGAGCAAACCCTCTCAGCAGAACAGGCCGGGCAGATTGGCTTTGAAACCCTGCTGCCGCTGCGCGAAAGCGACGGGCCGACGCTATTCTGCTTCCATCCGGCTTCCGGCTTTGCCTGGCAGTTCAGCGTGCTGGCGCGCTATCTTGCGCCGCGCTGGTCGATTACCGGCATCCAGTCGCCGCGCCCGAACGGCCCGCTGCAACAGGCCGCCAACCTCGATGAAGCCTGTGAACAGCATCTGGCAACGCTAATTGCGCAGCAGCCCCACGGGCCTTATTACCTGCTGGGCTACTCGCTTGGTGGAACGCTGGCGCAGGGTATCGCCGCGCGTTTGCGAGAGCGGGGTGAAGAGGTGGCGTTTCTTGGGCTGCTCGATACCTGGCCGCCGGAAACACAAAACTGGGCGGAAAAAGAGGCTAACGGCCTCGATCCCGAAGTGCTGGCGGAGATCGAACGCGAACGGCAAGCGTTTATCGCCGCCCAGCAAGGCCAGGCCCCCGGCGAACTGTTCACGGTTATCGAAGGCAACTATGCCGACGCGGTGCGTTTACTGACCACCGCCCACAGCCTGCCCTTCGACGGCAAAGCGACGCTGTTTGTCGCCGAACGCACGCTGCCCGCCGGCACCGATCCGCATAGTGCCTGGGCACCGTGGGTACGCGAACTGGATGTTTACCGCCAGGACTGCGCCCACGTCGAGATAATCTCACCGCAGGCGTTCGAGAGGATCGGACCAGTGCTAAGAGAAATATTGGGAGAATAAAAACCATTCATTATCCAGCAATGAATGACTTTATGATTACACCGATATCACAGCGAAGGGAGATTCTCCGCCGATGTCCCAGCGATGAATGCCTTTATGATTACGCTGATATCACAGCGAGGGGGTTAACTCCCCGCTGAAATCGGCGAACCGAAGCGCAGATGACAAGGGCTGGCCGCCCGGATGGCGGCCAGAGGCGAATCGAGCCAGGGACAAAATTGCCGGGAGCAATTTTGAACAGCGCTTGCGCTGGCCCCGAAGGGGCGAGTCCCAGGGATGGGACGAGTAATCGCGAGTCGAGCCGACCGCAGGCAGATGCGCGGGAGGTGAGCGCAGTGCGAAGCACCGATTTCTCTGCGGGGCCGCGGGGATTGAAAAGGGGAGCGCGGTGTATGAACCGGCCACATGGGTTACAGATCTGACCGGTCACATGGGTGACAATTTTTGAACTAATCGGCCCGGATTATACGATGGTTTCGTCTGTCATACCGGGCCAGTATGAGATCACCAAAACCAATTTCATCCAGGTCTTCTTTCACCTGCTTCATCCATACCCATTCTCCTCTGAGCGCCTCCGATAAAAATATTCGGGTACTGTTAAAAAACAAGTCACCTTTAATTGATACGCGCAGCACGCGGGCATTCTCCGGCACAGGCATTGTCTTAAGCGGCCCGGTGTAAATTCGTTCTGATGGGTACCAGACTGAGCGCGGAGTTCTTCCGCCCAGCGCCTTGTGCGGGCGTATTTCATTAAATTCCTCGCGCCAGGCATCCAGCCAGATCTGTTGCTCCTCCAGAGAAGTGAACTTTGCATGTCCCTTTAGTGCATCCTTCAGGGTCCGGTGCATTCTCTCATGCCGCCCATTCTCCGTAGGCTTACCTGGCCGGATACGCTCAGGCAGGATGCCGCATTTTATAAGCCAGACAGACATCTGGCTCAGCCCCCACAAACCTGCGCCAGCAAATGGTGGCCCATTATCTGTACGCAGCACATGAGGCATGCCGCAGTCACGGAAAACACGCTCCAGACAGGGAATAACAAACCGGCCATCAGGCATATAGGTGGCATCGCAGGCCAGTACAATCCTGCTGCAGTTGTCGGTCAGCGTAAAAGGGTGACACCAGCGCCCACCGGTATGGGTGTATTTACCCTTAAAATCAGCGCTCCAGACATCGTTGGGTCGGGCAGGTGTATGCAGTTCAGGACGTTGCGTGGATTTAAAAGCCGGTTGCCTGCGTTTTTTAACCAGACCGTGCAACCGGAACAGATCGCCAATCGTGCTGGCTGCGGGCACGTTACTGACATTCAGGTTAAGCAGGAGCTGTCTGATTTTTTCAGGCCCCCATAATGGATATTGCTGCTTCGTCTCCAGCAGGAGTTTAGTCATAGACTCCGGTGTGCATTTTTGTTGATGACGCGCCCGGGAACGGTCATCAAGAGAGGAGGCATCATTCGGGGAAAAACGGGCCAGCCATTTATAACCGGTTTTGCGGCTGATATTGAAACGGCGGCACACCTCGGCAACCGGAAGGTTGCCTTCAAGGCAGGCCGCAACAAACTGCAAACGTTGCATGGTAACAGTCTCATTCCAGGGCACGGTAAACCTCCATCAGATGCTTACCGCACTGTTATAACCTGTTACCCATGTGCCCGGTTTAAAGTGTTACCCATGTGGCCGGTTCATACA
>NZ_JXAG01000032.1 GCF_000814905.1 Enterobacter sp. Bisph1 | reverse complement strand
CCTTCGAAGTCGATGACGGCAGATTTACAGTCTGCTCCCTTTGGCCGCTCGGGAACCCCACCACGGGGTATAACGCCTTTATGATGTGTTCCCATTTATTGTTTGGAAACATCAACACAAAGTTAAACGCTTTATTACTGGCCGCTTCCATCTCGGGAAGCGCGGCGCATCATATCAAATGACGCGCCGCTGTAAAGTATTCCTTTGCCGCAGATGAACTGATTGCGTACTTTTCATCCGCAACGGAGTAAAGCGAGTCAATTCAGACGATTGCCCTTTAAAGAATAATCGTCCGGTTACCGTAGACGAACACACGCTGCGCCAGAACCTGGTACAGCGCACGGCTTAACACGTTCTTTTCAACATCACGACCGGCGCGCATCATATCCTCGGCGGTATAAGTATGATCCACATGAATCACATCCTGCATAATAATCGGACCCTCATCCAGATTGTCATTCACGTAGTGCGCCGTCGCACCGACAATCTTCACGCCGCGCTCGTAAGCCTGGTGATAAGGACGCGCGCCAATAAAGGCGGGCAGGAACGAGTGGTGAATATTAATGATCTTATTCGGGAACCGCGAGACAAACTCCGGCGTCAGAACGCGCATATATTTCGCCAGCACCACGTAATCAGGCTGATGCGCCTCAATAGCCTGCGCCATCAGCAAGTCATGGGCTTCACGAGTCAAACCTTCGTGGCTTACCAGCTCAAACGGAATATCAAAGCGCTCAACCAAAGAGCGAAGGGTATCATGATTGCCGATAACCGCCGCAATCTCGACATCCAGCCCGCCGTAATTGGCTTTCATCAGCAAATCGCCAAGGCAATGCGCTTCTTTGGTCACCAGAATCACCACCCGGCGACGACCGGCCGGGTTCAGCTCGCGCACGGATCCTTCCGGCAACGCGCTGTCGAGATCCGCCAGCAACGTCGTGTCGTTAAAAATACCTTCAAGCTCGGTGCGCATAAAGAAACGACCGGTGCGGTGATCGACAAACTCATTATTCTGCACAATGTTCAGCTCGTGCTTGTAACAAATATTGGTGATACGCGCGATCAGGCCTTTTTGGTCAGGGCAAATGGTACGTAAAATTTTGCGTTGTGTTGAGTGCATTGCCGGGTAAATCCTGTTGATGGTGTTTGCTTTAATTTGCTGGCTGGCTTATTGCCCGCAGCATTTTTTGAATTTTTTGCCTGACCCACAAGGGCAGGGATCGTTGCGGCCGAACTGTGGCCGGGTTCCGTCAATATAGTACCACTGGCCCGATTCCTTTAAGAATCGTGAGCGTTCGATGATCGCGCCGTCTTTGCCTTGTTCGCTAAAACGCGCCACAAAACTGACGAAGCCTTCATTATCATTTTCACCGTAAGCATGTTCAAATATCGTCAGGCCGCGCCAGCTTGTATTGGCGAAACCTGCGGTTATTTGCTCGCGAAACGCCTCGGCGTCGCATGAGGGATGCCATGTTTTTACCAGGTACTCTGCCTGATGTAAAACAAACGCCGTATAGCGCGACCGCATCAGGCGCGACGGATCTGGCGCAACCTCGGAACCAGACAGATAAGGCTGGCAACATAGGCTATACTCCAGAGCGCTACCGCAAGGACAAGACTGTGACAAAATAGCATTCCAGGATGATAATATATCGGCGCGCTGGCGCCAGGGATGCAATATGTTAACTGAGCCGTAGCGCTGTGGCTACAGTCAGCCAGGGGAAGTGAAAGAAGCATAATGAGAAAGATAAAAATTGGTCTGGCGCTCGGTTCAGGCGCCGCCAGAGGTTGGTCGCACATTGGCGTCATTAATGCATTGCAACGCGCCGGTATTGAAATTGATATTGTGGCTGGATGTTCGATTGGCTCTCTGGTCGGTGCGGCTTATGCGTGCGGGCGTCTTCCGGCGCTGGAAGAGTGGGTTCGCTCTTTTCGTTACTGGGATGTGTTGCGACTGATGGATCTATCATGGCGACGGGGTGGTTTGCTGCGCGGTGAACGCGTGTTCAATCACTATCGCGAGGTGCTTCCTTTCGCGAATTTTAGTCATTGCCAGAGGCGTTTTGGCGCGGTAGCGACCAACCTGAGCACCGGGCGCGAGCTCTGGTTTACGGAAGGCGATCTGCATCATGCTGTTCGCGCCTCATGCAGTATGCCCGGCTTAATGTCGCCGGTTCCTCATAATGGCTACTGGCTGGTGGATGGTGCCGTTGTCAATCCCGTACCCGTATCCCTCACCCGCGCGTTAGGGGCGGATGTGGTGATTGCCGTGGATTTACAGCATGACGCGCATCTGACGCAGCAAGATCTGCTGTCAATGAATCTTTCTTCCAATGAGAGCGATAGCCCGGTCGCGCAGCGCTGGCATCAGCGTCTACGGGACCAACTCGGCCGCTTAACGGCCAAACGTCCCGTCGCACCGACGGCGATGGAGATTATGAGCACCTCGATTCAGGTGCTCGAAAACCGGCTGAAACGAAATCGTATGGCCGGCGATCCGCCGGATATTCTGCTCCAGCCCCTTTGTCCGCAAATTTCCACCCTCGATTTTCATCGGGCGGATGCGGCGATTGCAGCGGGGCGCCTGGCGGCGGAGAAAAAGATGGATGAGTTGCTTCCGTTAGCACGATCCCTTTCGTAACTAGAATTTTTCATAGACTTCAGCAAATTCTGACAGGCGTTTATGGCTGAAGCATGCCACTATTGATCTATCGTAAGGCAGGGGAGATGAGATGACGCAGCCGTTGGCCGGAAAACAGATACTGATCGTTGAAGACGAGCCCGTTTTCCGCTCGCTGCTGGATTCGTGGTTGCAATCGTTAGGCGCGATAACATTACTTGCTTGCGACGGGGTCGATGCGCTCGAACTGTTGACGGTGAATAAGCCCGATCTAATGATTTGCGATCTTGCGATGCCACGCATGAATGGTCTGGTACTTATCGAAACGTTGCGTAATCGAGGGCTGCAGACCCCTGTGCTGGTCATTTCCGCGACGGAAAATATGGCCGATATCGCTAAGGCTTTGCGTCTTGGCGTACAGGATGTCGTGCTGAAGCCCGTGAAAGATCTCAATCGATTGAAAGAGACCCTCTTCGCCTGTCTTTACCCCAATATGTTTAATTCACGCGTTGAAGAAGAGGAACGGCTGTTCCAGGACTGGGACGCGCTGGTGGATAATCCGCAGGCCGCAGCGAATTTATTACAGGAGCTGCAGCCGCCAGTACAGCAAGTTATTTCCGGTTGTCGGGTGAATTATCGCCAGTTGGTTTCGGTTGAAAGCCCGGGCCTCGTACTCGATATCGCGCCGATATCGGAACACGATCTGGCTTTTTATTGTCTCGACGTGACGCGAGCAGGAAATAACGGTGTGTTAGCGGCACTGCTGCTGCGCGCATTATTCAACGGACTATTGCAGGAACAACTTTCCCACCAGCGTCAGCGTTTACCTGAGATGGGCGCGTTGCTCAAACAGGTCAATCAATTATTGCACCAGGCAAATTTACCCGGGCAGTTCCCTCTGCTGGTGGGGTATTACCATAGTGAACTGAAGAATCTGATATTGGTTTCAGCGGGGCTTAACGCAACGTTAAATACCGGCGACCATCAAATTCAAATCAGCAATGGTGTGCCCCTCGGTACGCTGGGTAATACTTATTTAAATCAGCTGAGCCAGCGTTGTGACGCCTGGCAATGTCAAGTTTGGGGCGCAGGCGGACGTCTGCGCTTAATGTTGAGTGCGGAATGAGCGAACGATTCGTGCGATGCAGATAGATTTACCCAGCGCATAAATGGGGTGTTACTATCGCCGCAGCTTATACGTATTAGTCCTAATTAGAGGTAAGCGCGTCCTTTTCAGACCTGGTCGATGTGTTGGTACTGATATACTCAGACGCGAGTTAATTCATGAACATGTCCAAACATGGACAGTCCAGGAGATTTTCAATGGCTGCAATAAATTCGAAAGTGACTAAAGCTGTAATCCCGGTAGCGGGATTGGGAACCAGGATGTTACCGGCGACGAAAGCAATTCCTAAAGAAATGCTTCCGCTGGTTGATAAGCCATTAATCCAGTACGTTGTAAATGAGTGTATCGCTGCTGGTATCACGGAAATTGTTCTGGTAACCCATTCGTCTAAGAATTCTATCGAAAACCATTTCGATACCAGTTTCGAACTTGAAGCGATGCTGGAAAAACGCGTTAAACGTCAGCTGCTGGAAGAAGTGCAGTCTATTTGCCCGCCGCACGTCACCATTATGCAAGTGCGTCAGGGTCTGGCTAAAGGTCTGGGTCATGCGGTGCTGTGCGCGCATCCGGTTGTCGGTAATGAACCTGTCGCGGTTATTCTCCCTGACGTTATTCTGGATGAATTTGAATCCGATCTTTCCCAGGACAACCTGGCTGAGATGATTAAGCGTTTCGATGAAAGCGGCGCAAGCCAGATCATGGTTGAGCCTGTTGACGATGTCACCGCCTACGGCGTGGTAGATTGCAAAGGCGCGACCCTGAATCCGGGCGATAGCGTGCCTATGGTGGGCGTGGTTGAAAAACCAAAAGCCAACGTCGCGCCATCTAACCTGGCTGTTGTGGGCCGCTATGTACTGAGCGCTGAAATTTGGCCGCTGCTGTCAAAAACCCCTCCGGGCGCTGGCGATGAAATCCAGCTCACCGATGCCATCGATATGCTAATCGAGAAAGAAACCGTAGAAGCCTATCATATGAAAGGTAAAAGCCACGACTGCGGGAATAAACTCGGTTATATGCGCGCTTTTGTAGAATACGGTATTCGTCATAAAACGCTGGGTGCGGAATTTAAAACCTGGCTGGAAGATGCTGTAGGTATTGGCAAAGCCTAATTCCCTTACTGTCATCTGAATAAGGCCGGAGACAATAGTGCAACGCACTGCTTATCTCCGGCTTTTTTTATTTGTTAATGTGACAAGCGAAACGCAAACACGATGCAGGTAAGAGGCGCGCGGAGATAATCAACACAGGCTGGCGGAGCTGAGAGTGCTAGCTTTTAGTTAAAAATTTATTTTGCTTCGTTCACACTCTATTTGTGAAGAGAATGTCTGGTACGTCAAAAAAAAATCCCGCCGGCTGGCGGGATTTTTCTCAGGAATGAGCGATTACTCTGCGATCAGGAAATCGTCGAGCTGTTTACCGTCTTCATCCATTGCTTTCTTGATGATTGCCGGAGTACGGCCCTGACCGGTCCAGGTTTTGGTTTCACCAGTTTCATCAACATAGCTATATTTAGCCGGACGCGCCGCACGTTTTGCTTTAGCGCCAGACTTAGTTGCAGCCATGCTGTTCAGCAATTCATTAGGGTCAATACCGTCAGCAATCAGCATTTCACGATATTGCTGCAGTTTACGCGTACGCTCTTCAACTTCAGCTGCGGCAGCGCTTTCTTCCTCGCGGCGCTCATTGACCACAACTTCTAATTTCTCCAGCATCTCTTCGAGCGTTTCCAGAGTGCATTCTCTTGCCTGCGCACGAAGAGTACGGATGTTGTTCAGAATTTTAAGTGCTTCGCTCATTGTAGTAATCTCAAACTTATATTGGGGTGGTTTGTTGGGCTAATAATAGAGCGTTCATTTCAGCAGTGCAATAGCTTTGGATGTAAGTAATCCAAAATAGCGCCTTATTAAGTCTATTTTTAAAATATCGCTAACTTAAATTTGTCAGATTGTAAGTGACACAAATCTACTTATAACGGCGAGTCTCTACACTTGCAATGATGCGTTTCTGTACGAACAGATGATTAATCCGAATGCTGATTATTGTTGTTATGGATAAATATCATCCTTAGGTATTATGCCTCCTGATGTGTTAGCAAAGATAAATTATTAATACTTTCCGTAGCCTGCGGTTACAATGTTTCGATTAAAAACCATTCGTCAGATCATGAATTTCAGATTTTTGTTTGTCCGGCAGTAACGAATCAGGTGATTAACTTAAGTAATATCTATGAGTCAATCATAGCGCAAACATTTACTGATGCGGTCCGGCTTCCCGGAGATTGTCCGAAAAAATATGCTACAATCCTGACCGAAAATATCACACTTTGATTGGGGTTTTGCACGCAATGGCACAGCTTTATTTCTACTATTCAGCAATGAATGCAGGGAAATCAACGGCGTTACTACAGTCCTCTTACAATTATCAGGAACGCGGTATGCGCACTGTGGTTTTTACCGCTGAAATAGACGATCGGTTTGGTGCAGGTAAGGTGAGCTCCCGAATCGGCTTATCTTCGCCCGCGCGTTTGTTTAATCAACAGTCGTCACTGTTTAATGAAATTAAAGCTGAACATGAGCAACAAGCCATACACTGCGTGCTGGTCGATGAGAGCCAGTTCTTAACCCGCGAGCAGGTCTACGCGTTATCGGAAGTGGTCGATCAGCTGGATATTCCGGTGCTGTGCTACGGACTGCGTACGGATTTTCGCGGCGAGTTATTTATTGGTAGCCAGTATTTACTGGCCTGGGCGGATAAGCTGGTCGAACTGAAAACTATCTGTTTTTGTGGGCGTAAAGCCAGCATGGTGCTGCGTCTCGATCAGGCAGGGCGTCCTTATAACGAAGGGGAACAGGTGGTTATTGGCGGAAATGAGCGCTACGTATCCGTATGTCGCAAACATTATAAAGAAGCGCTGGAAGAGGGGTCTTTAACGGCGATTCAGCAGCGCATCCGCAGCTGACTTTCTCCTCCATTTGAAAAACAAAAAACCCGCCGAAGCGGGTTTTTATTAAGTGCTAATAATTAAGCGGTTTTCTTCGCTTTTTTCTCAGCTTTAGCCGGGGCAATCTCAGTTTTCACTGCGGCAGTTTCACCCTCTTTGTATTCACGACCGTAGAACGTATCCAGCAGAATCTGTTTCAGCTCGGCGATCAGCGGGTAGCGCGGGTTAGCACCGGTGCACTGGTCATCAAACGCATCTTCAGACAGCTTATCAACGTGTGCCAGGAAGTCGGCTTCCTGCACGCCTGCTTCACGGATAGATTTCGGAATACCCAGTTCAGCTTTCAGACTTTCAAGCCATGCCAGCAGTTTCTCGATTTTCGCTGCGGTGCGGTCGCCAGGTGCGCTCAGGCCCAGGTGATCGGCAATTTCTGCGTAGCGACGACGAGCCTGCGGACGGTCATACTGGCTGAACGCGGTCTGTTTGGTCGGGTTATCGTTCGCGTTATAGCGGATAACGTTGCTGATAAGCAGGGCGTTAGCCAGACCGTGCGGAATGTGGAACTGCGAACCCAGTTTATGTGCCATGGAGTGACACACGCCGAGGAAGGCGTTAGCAAACGCGATACCGGCGATGGTCGCTGCACTGTGAACACGCTCACGGGCAACCGGGTTTTTCGACCCTTCGTTGTAAGAGGCTGGCAGGTTCTCTTTCAGCAGTTTCAGCGCCTGCAGCGCCTGACCGTCAGAGAACTCGGAAGCCAGTACGGAAACGTAAGCTTCGAGTGCGTGAGTGACCGCATCCAGACCGCCGAAGGCGCACAGTGATTTCGGCATTTCCATAACCAGGTTGGCGTCGACAACCGCCATATCCGGCGTCAGCGCATAGTCTGCCAGCGGGTATTTCTGACCGGTAGCGTCATCAGTTACCACCGCAAACGGGGTGACTTCAGAACCGGTACCGGAGGTGGTGGTGATAGCAATCATTTTTGCTTTCACGCCCATTTTCGGGAACTTGTAGATACGTTTACGGATATCCATAAAACGCAGCGCCAGTTCTTCGAAATGGGTTTCCGGGTGTTCGTACATAACCCACATGATTTTCGCGGCATCCATCGGGGAACCACCACCCAGGGCGATAATCACATCCGGTTTGAAGGAGTTCGCCAGCTCAGCGCCTTTACGTACAACAGTCAGCGTCGGGTCTGCTTCAACTTCAAAGAAAACTTCAGTTTCTACACCAGAGGCTTTCAGCACGGAGGTGATCTGGTCCGCATAGCCGTTGTTGAACAGGAAACGGTCGGTCACGATCAGTGCGCGTTTGTGACCATCAGTAATCACTTCGTCCAGCGCGATAGGCAGTGAGCCACGGCGGAAGTAGATTGATTTCGGAAGTTTATGCCACAACATGTTTTCAGCTCGCTTAGCAACGGTTTTCTTGTTGATCAGGTGTTTCGGACCAACGTTTTCAGAGATGGAGTTACCACCCCATGAACCACAACCCAGAGTCAGGGAAGGCGCGAGTTTGAAGTTATACAGGTCACCGATACCACCCTGAGAAGCAGGGGTGTTAATCAGGATACGCGCGGTTTTCATCATCTGACCGAAGTGCGCGACGCGTTCCGGCTGGTTATCCTGGTCGGTGTACAAGCAAGAGGTGTGACCGATACCGCCCATGGCGACCAGTTTTTCTGCTTTCTCAACGGCGTCTTCGAAATCTTTTGCACGATACATCGCCAGCGTCGGCGACAGTTTTTCATGTGCAAACGGCTCGCTTTCGTCAACGACAGTCACTTCGCCAATCAGGATCTTAGTGCTGGCCGGAACGGTAAAGCCCGCCAGTTCAGCGATTTTATACGCTGGCTGACCTACGATAGCGGCGTTAAGGGCACCGTTTTTCAGAATGATGTCCTGAACGGCTTTCAGCTCGCTGCCCTGCAGCATATAGCCACCGTGGCTGGCGAAACGTTCGCGAACGGCATCATAGACAGAATCAACCACGACAACAGACTGTTCAGACGCACAGATTACGCCGTTATCGAAGGTTTTAGACATCAGCACAGAAGCGACTGCGCGTTTGATATCTGCCGTTTCATCAATAACAACCGGCGTGTTACCTGCACCTACACCAATCGCAGGTTTACCGGAGCTGTACGCTGCTTTAACCATGCCCGGCCCGCCAGTGGCGAGGATCAGGTTGATATCCGGGTGATGCATCAGGGCGTTGGACAGTTCAACGGACGGTTGGTCAATCCAGCCAATCAGGTCTTTCGGCGCACCGGCGGCAATAGCAGCCTGCAGAACGATGTCAGCCGCTTTGTTGGTGGCATCTTTAGCACGTGGATGCGGGGAAAAGATGATCGCGTTACGGGTTTTAAGACTGATCAGTGATTTAAAGATGGCGGTGGACGTTGGGTTGGTCGTCGGAACGATACCGCAAATAATACCGATAGGTTCTGCGATTGTGATGGTGCCGAAGGTATCATCTTCAGACAGCACGCCGCAGGTCTTCTCGTCTTTATATGCGTTATAGATATATTCAGAAGCAAAGTGGTTTTTAATAACTTTGTCTTCTACGATACCCATGCCGGATTCAGCAACGGCCATTTTAGCAAGCGGGATACGAGCATCTGCGGCGGCCAGAGCGGCAGCACGGAAGATTTTATCAACTTGCTCTTGAGTGAAATTGGCATATTCACGCTGGGCTTTCTTCACGCGTTCAACGAGTGCGTTAAGTTCAGCGACGTTAGTAACAGCCATAAATGCTCTCCTGATAATGTTTAAACTCTTTTAGTAAACCAGCTGCCCAATAGGAAAGTATAGACAGAGAGGCTTCAGGTTGCGTAAATTCTGGTAAAACAAAGACTTAACGCTTTAACCAATCACCACTGTTTTACTGAAAGAGCCTCACGGAAATAATGCACTTACTAACACTTTTGAGCTCTTTATCGTGTCATCAAGGTTACTCACTTCTGAGTAACTAATGCGTGATCTACATCAAATTTCGATGAAGCTGACACCTTTCAGCAGCCCGTTTTTGGGCATTTGTAGCAGTTGTTAACGGCATCTGGCCAGGCGCCATCTAAGATTATCACAATTACCACAACTGAATAACATATTGTATTAAAGAGAATTTCGGGCGAAATGAGGATGAACTGCGCGACGAAAACGCGTATCTTCTGCGTGGATTTTCCTGATTTGCCGCCAGGCTATGTTTACTACGTTACGCAAACCATTGTGGAGCACACCGTGTTCGATCTTCCTCTCTACTTTAAATTTTTTATTGGCTTATTCGCCCTGGTTAACCCGGTCGGCATCATCCCGGTCTTTATCAGCATGACCAGCTATCAGATGGCCGATGCGCGGAATAAAACGAATCTCACCGCCAATTTATCCGTGGCCATTATTCTCTGGACCTCGCTGTTTCTGGGCGATGCGATACTGCAAATTTTTGGTATCTCAATTGATTCGTTTCGCATTGCAGGCGGCATCCTCGTGGTGACGATCGCCATGTCGATGATCAGCGGGAAGCTGGGGGAAGATAAGCAAAATAAACAGGAAAAGTCGGAGACAGCGATCCGTGAAAGCGTCGGCGTGGTGCCATTAGCCCTGCCGTTGATGGCCGGACCAGGCGCCATCAGTTCCACTATCGTTTGGGGAACGCGCTATCACACCGTTGAGCACCTGTTTGGTTTTTCAGTGGCGATTGCGCTGTTTGCGTTCAGTTCATGGGGACTGTTCCGCATTGCTCCGTGGCTGGTGCGTATGTTGAGGCAAACCGGCATTAACGTTATCACCCGTATTATGGGTTTGCTGCTGATGGCGTTAGGGATCGAATTTATCGTCGCCGGGGCAAAATCCCTTTTTCCAGGTTTGCTGAACTGATTCACTTCTTCCTTATATATAGAGAAATAGTGATAACCCTTAAATCGCTATTTCTTTATTTATATAACGAGCATAGAAGCCGCTTAAAAAGTAAGGTAACGCGGCGCGTATAATCAGCAAAAGTTATGATGCTTTCGCAAATGGGCAGAAACTATAACAAATCGCACTAATCAGAGAATCTGTTTTCAATCAGTACATTATAAGTGTTGCGAATCGCTGCTGTGCGGAATTCGCGCAATCGAGCCTGTTATTTCTGTCACATAATACTATTGGGCTTGCCGAGACATAATTGAAATGATATTAGTACTTTCAATCTTCTCGCAGATGAATGTGCTAAAAAGTAGTCAATTGTTGCTTTTATGTACAAAAAGGCGCGGCATCTAACGAAAAGCATCACACGGCGGTGATGATCATTTATCTCATTGATAATAATAGATAAAAATCAAACAGGGAGGCTGAAAAGCTATCTTCTGAAGGTTGCTGCTGTGTAGCAAAAGAGAAATGGTTAACAAATTTGCAAAATGTATTGGCGGGCGCGGAAGGCATTTGTTATTTTCCGCCCATTATGTTTCTCGCCCTTATAATTTGCAGAATAAATAGAATAGATGAGAATCGTTTTCATTAACGATTCTCAAAAAAATAAAACGCGGCTCGACAGGGGAGACGCGTTACCGAATCGACGCAAGGTTGCCGCTTGAGCAATCAGTAATAAAAAAGTCGGTGATAGCAGCAGTAAAAAAAGATGTCTGGTAGCGCCAAAAAGCTCCTGCGCTATACAGGCCCCCAACAGGGGATGAAAAACAGGCTGGCGAAAACGTCAGTAATTATAATGAGTGGAGTAACAACACAATGTCCATCATCACAAAAAAAAGTCTGGTAGCGGCGGGGATTTTGACTGCGCTAATTACCGGAAACGCGGCGTTGGCTGCCGATGTACCGGCAGGCGTCCAGCTGGCGGAGAAGCAAACGCTGGTACGTAACAACGGTTCTGAAGTGCAATCTCTCGACCCGCATAAAATCGAAGGGGTTCCGGAATCTAACGTCAACCGCGATCTGTTTGAAGGTCTGCTGATTTCTGACGTACAGGGGCACCCGTCAGCGGGCGTTGCCGAATCGTGGGATAACAAAGATTTTAAAGTCTGGACTTTCCATCTGCGTAAAAATGCAAAATGGTCCGACGGCACGCCTGTAACGGCGCATGATTTTGTTTATAGCTGGCAGCGTCTGGCGGATCCGAAAACCGCCTCTCCCTATGCGAGCTATCTGCAGTACGGCCACATCGCCAATATCGACGATGTGATCGCTGGCAAAAAACCGACCAGCGAGCTGGGTGTTAAAGCTATCGATGATAATACTTTCGAAGTAACCCTTAGCGAGCCGGTGCCTTATTTCTACAAACTGCTGGTTCACCCGTCCGTGTCCGCTGTACCTAAAGCCGCTATCGAAAAATTCGGCGACAAATGGACGCAGCCGGCGAATATCGTCACCAACGGCGCGTATAAACTGAAAGATTGGGTGGTCAACGAACGTATCGTTCTTGAGCGCAACACCAATTACTGGGATAACGATAAAACCGTTATTAATCAGGTGACCTACCTGCCGATCTCTTCTGAAGTGACTGACGTGAACCGCTATCGCAGCGGTGAAATCGACATGACCTATAACAACATGCCGATTGAACTGTTCCAGAAGCTGAAAAAAGAGATCCCGAAAGAAGTTCATGTTGATCCGTACCTGTGTACTTACTACTACGAAATCAACAACCAGAAAGCCCCGTTCACTGACGTTCGCGTGCGTACCGCCCTGAAGCTGGCGTTGGATCGTGATATTATTGTTAATAAAGTGAAAAACCAGGGCGACCTGCCGGCATATAGCTACACCCCGCCGTATACCGATGGTGCAAAACTGACCGAACCGGAATGGTTCAAAATGAGCCAGGAACAGCGTAACGCTGAAGCGAAAAAGCTGCTGGCCGAAGCGGGCTATACTGCGGACAAACCGCTCTCCTTCAGCCTGCTGTACAACACCTCCGATCTGCATAAGAAACTGGCGATCGCTGTAGCGTCAATCTGGAAGAAAAACCTCGGCGTAGACGTTAAGCTGGAAAACCAGGAGTGGAAAACCTTCCTCGACACGCGTCATCAGGGCACCTTTGACGTGGCGCGCGCAGGCTGGTGTGCGGACTATAATGAACCGACTTCCTTCCTGAATACCATGCTGTCCGACAGCTCCAACAACACCGCGCACTATAAGAGCCCGGCGTTTGACAAGCTGATTGGCGATACGCTGAAAGTCACTGACGAATCCCAGCGCGCCGATCTCTATTCCAAAGCTGAACAGCAACTGGATAAAGACTCGGCTATCGTCCCGGTTTATTACTATGTGAACGCCCGTCTGGTGAAAACCTGGGTTGGTGGCTACACCGGTAAAGACCCGATGGATAATATCTACGTTAAAAACTTGTATATTATCAAGCATTAATGGCAATGAGTGGGGCAGGGCAACCTGTCCCACAGTGTCTTATTTTTAGCGCACCAGAACACATCAATCGCAGGGTTAATCTCCTGAAAGAGAATGTGTAAAAGGCACAGGCCAGAAGGTACGGGCAATGTTGAAATTTATCCTACGTCGCTGTCTCGAAGCGATCCCAACGCTTTTTATTCTTATTACCATCTCGTTCTTTATGATGCGTCTCGCCCCGGGAAGTCCTTTTACCGGTGAGCGTGCGCTGGCGCCAGAAGTTATGGCCAATATCGAAGCGAAGTATCATTTAAACGACCCGATCACCACCCAGTATTTCAGCTACCTGAAGCAGCTGGCGCATTTCGATTTCGGACCGTCGTTTAAATATAAAGACTACACTGTGAATGATCTGGTGGCGGCTAGCTTCCCGGTTTCCGCAAAATTAGGCGCAGCGGCCTTTATCCTGGCCATTGTCTTCGGCGTGACCGCCGGGGTTATTGCAGCGCTTAGGCAAAATACTAAATGGGACTATGCGGTAATGGGGCTGGCAATGACCGGGGTGGTTATTCCAAGCTTCGTCGTTGCGCCGTTATTAGTGATGATTTTCGCCATCATACTGAAGTGGCTGCCGGCGGGCGGCTGGAACGGCGGGGCACCGCAGTTCATGATCTTGCCGATGGTGGCACTGTCTCTGGCCTATATTGCCAGTATCGCGCGTATTACCCGCGGTTCGATGATTGAAGTGCTGCACTCAAACTTTATCCGTACCGCGCGCGCCAAAGGTTTGCCGATGCGCCGAATCGTTTTACGCCATGCGTTAAAACCCGCGCTGCTGCCGGTACTGTCCTATATGGGGCCGGCGTTTGTCGGCATTATTACCGGTTCAATGGTTATTGAAACCATTTATGGTCTGCCAGGTATTGGCCAGCTGTTTGTTAACGGCGCGCTGAACCGTGACTATTCCCTCGTGCTGAGCCTGACCATTCTGGTCGGTACGCTGACCATTATGTTTAACGCGATCGTTGATGTGCTGTACGCCGTTATCGATCCGAAAATCCGTTATTAACACTGGAGTTCGCCATGATGTTAAGTAAGAAAAACAGCGAGGCGCTGGAACACTTCAGTGAAAAACTGGAAGTCGAAGGACGAAGCCTCTGGCAGGACGCACGCCGTCGTTTTATGCATAACCGCGCTGCGGTGGCAAGCCTGTGTGTACTGGTGCTGATTGCGCTGTTTGTAACCCTGGCACCGATGCTTTCACAATTCAGCTATTTCGATACTGACTGGGGCATGATGTCCAGCCAACCGGATATGGAATCGGGGCACTATTTCGGGACCGACTCATCCGGGCGCGATCTGCTGGTGCGCGTCGCCATCGGCGGGCGCATCTCGTTAATGGTCGGCATCGCCGCCGCGCTGGTGGCGGTGCTGCTCGGTACGCTGTACGGCTCCCTGTCCGGCTACCTGGGGGGCAAAACGGACTCGGTAATGATGCGTCTGCTGGAGATCCTTAACTCCTTCCCGTTTATGTTCTTCGTTATCCTGCTGGTGACCTTCTTTGGGCAAAATATTCTGCTTATTTTTGTCGCCATCGGCATGGTGTCGTGGCTGGATATGGCGCGTATTGTGCGCGGTCAGACCCTGAGCCTGAAACGTAAAGAGTTTATTGAAGCCGCGCAGGTTGGCGGTGTTTCCACTGCCAATATCGTGGTACGCCATATTGTGCCGAACGTACTGGGCGTGGTGGTGGTGTATGCCTCATTGCTGGTGCCGAGCATGATCCTGTTTGAATCCTTCCTGAGCTTTCTCGGATTGGGTACCCAGGAGCCGCTTAGCAGCTGGGGCGCTCTGCTGAGCGACGGTGCAAACTCAATGGAAGTCTCACCGTGGCTGCTGCTGTTCCCGGCGGGTTTCCTCGTGGTTACCTTGTTCTGTTTTAACTTTATCGGCGATGGCCTGCGTGATGCCCTCGATCCGAAAGACCGTTAAGGAGTGCGGGTATGAGTATCACTGAAACCTCATTTGCGTCGGCGACGCAGCAGCAATCCTCACTTCTGCTGGATGTGAAAGATCTGCGAGTCACTTTTCAGACCCCCGATGGCGATGTTACGGCGGTCAACGACCTGAACTTCTCGCTGCGTGCCGGTGAAACGCTGGGTATTGTCGGCGAGTCCGGCTCCGGTAAATCGCAGACCGCCTTTGCCCTGATGGGGCTGCTGGCGACAAACGGGCGAATCGGCGGTTCCGCCACCTTCAACGGTAAAGAGATCCTTAATTTACCGGAAGCTGCGTTGAACAAGCTGCGTGCCGAGCAGATCTCGATGATTTTCCAGGATCCGATGACCTCGCTGAATCCCTATATGCGTGTCGGCGAGCAGTTGATGGAAGTGTTGATGCTGCATAAGGGCCTCAACAAAGCGGAAGCGTTCGAAGAGTCTGTCAAAATGCTCGACGCGGTAAAAATGCCGGAAGCGCGTAAGCGCATGCGCATGTATCCGCACGAATTCTCCGGTGGGATGCGCCAGCGCGTGATGATTGCGATGGCCCTGATGTGCCGACCCAAACTGCTGATTGCCGATGAACCCACCACCGCGCTGGACGTGACGGTTCAGGCACAAATCATGACGCTGTTGAACGAGCTGAAGCGTGAATTCAATACCGCGATTATTATGATTACCCAC
Source organism: Enterobacter sp. Bisph1 (assembly GCF_000814905.1). Taxonomy (GTDB): domain Bacteria; phylum Pseudomonadota; class Gammaproteobacteria; order Enterobacterales; family Enterobacteriaceae; genus Kosakonia. The sequence goes on along the minus strand of NZ_JXAG01000032.1, from coordinate 163,285 downwards.
GATCTGGGCGTAGTGGCAGGTATCTGCGATAAAGTGCTGGTGATGTATGCCGGGCGCACCATGGAATACGGTAAAGCGCGGGATGTATTCTATCAGCCGTCGCATCCGTATTCGATTGGCCTGCTGAATGCGGTTCCCCGTCTTGATACCGAAGGCGAAGCGCTGTTGACCATTCCCGGCAACCCGCCAAACCTGCTGCGCCTGCCGAAAGGCTGCCCGTTTAAGCCGCGCTGCCCGCATGCGATGGAGATCTGTAACAATGCTCCACCGCTGGAGGAGTTTGCCCCGGGCCGCCTGCGTGCCTGCTTTAAGCCGGTGGAGGAACTGGTATGAATACCTCAATTGAAGAGAGAAAAGTTCTGCTGGAAATCGCCGACCTGAAGGTGCATTTCGATATCAAAGATGGCAAACAGTGGTTCTGGCAGCCGCCAAAAACCCTGAAAGCCGTCGATGGCGTCACTCTGCGGTTATATGAAGGGGAAACCCTCGGCGTGGTAGGTGAGTCCGGCTGCGGTAAATCCACCTTCGCGCGCGCCATTATTGGCCTGGTAAAGGCTACTGACGGAAAAGTGGCCTGGCTGGGCAAAGATCTGCTGGGGATGAAGCAGGAAGAGTGGCGCGACGTGCGCAGCGATATCCAGATGATTTTCCAGGATCCGCTGGCGTCACTGAACCCGCGTATGACCATCGGCGAAATCATCGCCGAGCCGTTACGCACTTATCATCCGCGCATGCCGCGTCAGGAAGTGCGCGACCGTGTAAAAGCGATGATGATGAAAGTGGGTCTGCTGCCGAACCTGATTAACCGCTATCCCCACGAATTTTCCGGCGGTCAGTGTCAGCGTATCGGTATCGCCCGGGCGTTGATTCTGGAACCGAAGCTGATTATCTGTGACGAACCGGTCTCCGCGCTGGATGTATCGATTCAGGCGCAGGTGGTGAACCTGCTGCAGCAGCTGCAACGTGAAATGGGGCTGTCGCTGATCTTTATCGCCCATGATTTGGCCGTCGTGAAGCATATCTCTGACCGTGTGCTGGTGATGTATCTGGGCCATGCGGTAGAGTTGGGCACCTACGATGAGGTTTACCAGAACCCGCTGCATCCTTATACCCGCGCGCTGATGTCAGCGGTGCCGGTGCCGGATCCGGATTTGGAAAAGAACAAAACCATCCAGCTGCTGGAAGGGGATCTCCCGTCGCCGATCAATCCGCCGTCAGGCTGCGTGTTCCGTACCCGCTGCCCAATTGCCGGACCGGAATGTGCGCAGACGCGCCCGGTGCTCGAGGGCAGCTTCCGCCATGCGGTTTCCTGCCTGAAAGTCGATCCGCTGTAACAGCGGAATAAAAAAGGGCTGACCGTTTAGGGTCAGCCCTTTCTCTTTTCTGTCGCTTATTCGCGCCAGAGAATATGGCACAGCTTATGATCTTTTTCGCGGCACAATAATACGCGGGCAAAAATATCATTAATCTCGCCGCCATCGGTATCCGCAAGGCCAATGACCACTTCTGCGAAGAAGTCCGGGTTTAAGTCGTAATCGACGTGTTCCTGCCAGTCTTCGCCCGGATCGAACAACTCCGCACCGCCACGCTCTTCAAACTGCAAATTGAACAGAATGATGTCCGCAGGGTCAAGATTATCCGCCGCCAGTTCGAGGAAGATATCGTAGGCCTGTTCCAGGGTTTCGTCTTCTGTCAGGCGATTATTCAGATCCATTTCCATGATTACCTCTTAGCGTCTGTTGGGCACGTTTTACAGCAACGGACTGAAGAAGTAAAACAGTCGTTCAGCAATGCGGTGCCAGAACGGCCGTTTTATCCACAAACGTGGATCCAGCAAACGCGAACGGGAGATATAATCATCCTGCACTGCCGCAAGATCGCCGCCAAAACCGGCATCGTCAATCGCCAGCGTAATTTCAAAATTAAGCCATAAACTGCGCATATCCAGATTCACCGTCCCCACGAGGCTTAATTCACCGTCAACCAGCACGCTTTTGGTATGCAATAATCCGCCTTCAAACTGGTAGATTTTCACCCCCGCTGCTAACAGTTCACCAAAAAATGCCCGACTGGCCCAGCCGACCAGCAGCGAGTCGTTTTTACGTGGCAGAATAATACTGACATCCACGCCGCGCTGTGCTGCGGTACAGATCGCATGCAGCAGATCGTCGCTCGGCACGAAATAGGGCGTAGTCATAATCAGATATTCCCGTGAGGCATACACGGCGGTGAGCAACGCCTGGTGAATCAAATCCTCGGGAAATCCCGGCCCGGACGCAATGGTATGAATGGTGTGCCCACTGGCCTCTTCAAAAGGCATAATATTGGCATCCGGCGGCGGAGGAAGAATGCGCTTGCCGGTCTCTATCTCCCAATCGCAGGAGTAAACAATGCCCATTGCCGTCGCGACCGGGCCCTCCATGCGCGCCATTAAATCGACCCATTGCCCTACGCCCGCGTCCTGCTTAAAGAAGCGCGGATCGACCAGATTCATGCTGCCGGTGTAGGCAATATAGTTATCAATCAGCACTATTTTACGGTGCTGGCGTAAATCCATGCGTCGCAGAAAAACACGCATAATATTCACTTTTAAAGCCTCGACGACTTCCACACCGGAATTGCGCAGCATGGTCGCCCACGGGCTGCGGAAAAAAGCTACGCTGCCTGCGGAGTCCAGCAACAGGCGGCAGTGCACGCCACGCCGCGCCGCAGACATTAACGATTCCGCGACCTGGTCCGCCATCCCGCCAGGCTGCCAGATATAGAACACCATCTCAATATTGTGTCGCGCCAGTTGAATATCGCGGATCAGCGCCTGCATAACATCGTCGGTCGAGGTAAGCAGCTGCAGCTGGTTGCCTTTTACTCCGGCAATGCCCTGGCGACGTTCGCAGAGTTTGAATAACGACGCGGCGACGTTGCTGTTTTCCGTCGCGAAAATGCGCTTAAAACTCTTTAAGTCGTTTAGCCATTTCGCCGTTGACGGCCACATGGCGCGGGCACGTTCTGCGCGGCGTTTGCCCAGATGTAATTCACCGAGGGATAAATAGGCGATGATGCCCACCAGCGGCAGGATGTAGATAATCAGTAGCCACGCCATTGCGGAGGTTACCGCACGGCGTTTCATTAATATGCGCAATGTCACACCAGCAATCAGTAGCCAGTAACCTACAAAAATCAGCCAACTCATTACCGTGTAAAAAGCGGACATAAATAAAAATCCTTTTAAAAACCGTATTTCATGAGTGTACGCATCCGCATCCATCTGGCAAATAAAAACGCCGAAAACCGCTGGTCTGGCGCAGGCCAGCGGCTATAATGGCCCTTTCGTTAAGTCTCGAGTTGTAAAAATGAAGCGGAGTAGAACGGAAGTAGGACGCTGGCGTATGGTGCGGCAGACAAATCGCCGTAAAGCACGCTGGCTGGAAGCGCAATCCCGCCGCAATATGCGCATCCATACCATCAGGAAATGCGGCACCAACCGCCATCGTAATGTGCTGTTATTCGCCATCTACGATCTTTGATAGCCGGGCACCGAACAGGTGCCCGTGTTGTTTTAGCGCTTTATCGTTGGCGCTGAGTAAGCATTGATCATCGTGGATGGGCGACAGCCTGCTGTTACAAAGCGCTGCCCAGGCGATTAAACAGAATCTTTGGAAGTTTAAGACCCGCAGCTGGCGGGTCCTGGTGTTAGAAGACTTTTTTGAACGGTTTCACCGTCACGTTCTGGTATACCCCGGCGGCAACGTAGGGGTCGGCTTCTGCCCAGGATTTCGCCGCTTCCAGCGATGCAAATTCAGCAATCACCGTTGATCCGGTGAAACCGGCAGCGCCCGGATCGTTGCTGTCAACAGCAGGCATCGGGCCCGCCGTCAGCAGGCGGCCTTCATCACGCAGCAATTGCAGGCGCGCCAGATGGGCCGGGCGCACTGACGAACGTTTTTCGAGTGAGTCAGCATTATCTTCAGCAAAAATAACGTAAAGCACGGGCAGAGCTCCTAACAGATAAGAAAGCCATACCCTATGTGAAAGGTGACGCAACTGCAACGCAAAGATAGTGAAGGTAAAACTCACCCTGCAATTTGTGCGGTTTTATTGTCCATTTACCGAACTAAATAGCCGGCGCAGGCGATGGCTTGTTGAATATGATTGCTATTTGCATTTAAAATCTAGCCCTGGCTTTTTAACTGACATAAATATGACTTCAATGACCCTTGATTTACCTCGCCGCTTTCCCTGGCCGACGCTGTTGTCCGTTGCTATTCACGGTGCCGTCGTGGCGGGTCTGCTTTATACCTCGGTACATCAGGTTATTGAACTGCCCGCACCCGCGCAGCCCATTTCTGTCACCATGGTTGCGCCTGCCGAGCTGGAACCGCCGCAGGTGGTACAGCCGCCGGAGCCGGTCGCGGCACCAGAACCCGAGCCGGAACCGGTCCCTGAACCGCCGAAAGAAGCCCCGGTGGTGATTGAAAAGCCCAAACCGCAGCCGAAGCCAAAACCTAAGCCGAAACCGGAGAAAAAGGTTGAGCAGCCGAAGCGTGAAGTAAAACCGGTCACGCCGCAGCCTGCTTCGCCGTTCCAGAATAACGCGCCGACTCGCACTGCGCCTGAGGCGGCACCGTCGACGGCAACGAAGCCGGCACCGTCTGTTCCAGCGGGTCCGCGCGCCCTGAGCCGCAACCAACCGCAGTACCCGGCACGGGCGCAGGCGCTGCGTATTGAAGGGCGGGTGAGGGTGAAATTTGACGTTACGGCAGATGGCCGCGTGGAGAACGTAGAAATTTTATCCGCACAACCGGCGAATATGTTTGAACGCGAAGTGAAAGCGGCGATGCGCAAATGGCGCTATGAACCCGGAAAACCCGGTTCAGGCCTGATCGTTAATGTGGTGTTCCGTCTTAATGGCGGGGCGTCAATGGAATAAAAATCAGCCTCCGCCAGGAGGCTTTGTTTTTCAGGCCTGCGGTAGCGGGCGCGGTTTTCCTTCACTGTCCACCGCAACATAAATAAACAGCGCTTCCGTTGCTTTATAGCGCTGGCCAATCGGCTCGGAAGAGACCTTTTTGACCCAGACTTCAATATTGATGGTTACCGAGGTATTGCCACGCTTCACGCAACGCGCGTAGCAGCACACCACATCACCGACCGCGACCGGGCGCAGAAATGTCATCCCATCCACCCGAACGGTTACCACGCGACCCTGGGCAATCTCTTTAGCCTGAATCGCGCCGCCAATATCCATTTGCGACATTAACCAGCCGCCGAAGATATCACCGTTGGCATTGGTATCTGCGGGCATTGCTAAGGTGCGTAAAACAAGCTCTCCTTGCGGAGTCTCTTGAGGGGTTGTCATTGTTATCTCTTCTGTTATGCGGGATTTCGGGCGGGATGCTACTACGAATGCGGGGTGTTCGGAAAGAAAAAAGCCAGGCGCTGCGGCCTGGCTTCCAGTATCAGGATTTATCGTCCTGAGCGGGCATATGGCGGTAGATATAGACGCCGCTCAGTACAGTGAAGAGCAGCGTCAGGGCAGTTAAGCCAAACACTTTGAAATTTACCCAGATATTTTGCGGCAGCCAGAAGGCAATATAGATATTTGCCAGCCCACACAAAATAAAAAACAGCGCCCAGGCAATATTCAGCCGGCCCCAAACGTGGCCCGGCAATGCTATCTCTTTACCCAGCATGCGCTGGATAAGCGGCTTTTTCATTACCCACTGGCTGAAGAGCAGCGCCGCTGCAAACAGCGCGTAAATAACCGTGACCTTCCATTTAATAAACTCATCGTTATGGAAGAACAGGGTCAGCCCGCCGAACACGGCGACCAGCACAAAAGTGATCAGCGCCATTTTTTCCACTTTACGATAGCGCAGCCAGCTGTAAATCAGCACGATGGCGGTGGCAATAATCAGCGCGGTAGTCGCCGCGTAGATATCGTACAGTTTGTAAAAGGCGAAAAAGACCACCAGCGGCAGAAAATCAAGAAACTGCTTCATTCTACGATTCCATCATAAGGGGTTGCCCACCGACGCGGGCAACCGGAACAATCACGAACGTATCAACATATACAGGCGGTAGAGATACACCAACAGCGCCGCCGACATCAGATTGCTGAGGGTATTGGCGATAATCGCTGCCACTTCCGGGGAAAACATAATCAGTTTATGCGCAAACAGTAACAGCAGCGTCTTGCCCAGCAGCCATGCCATGACCGCAGGCGCCACCAAACGCATATTGTCCCGGCTCACGCGCATACTTTGCCGCATGGCGCCGAACACCCCCATTTTATCCTGCACCATCATCACCGGGGCAAAGGCCAGCAGAATGGCCAGAATCACGCCGGGGACGACAATAAACATAATGCCGAGCTGCACGATAAAGGTGGTTAACAGGATCAGTAACAGCAGCTTTGGCAACAGCGGCGCGCTGGCACCAATCGCACGCAAGGCGCTGACGCGTTGACCTGCGGAGATCATCTGGATCATCATTAGTACGCCGCCTGCCAGCAGAGCGTTGGCAATCAGCCCGGCAAACGTCGATGCCGCAGAGGCATGTAACAGCACATTCTGCTGCTCCGGCGTCATATTCTGCACCAGCTCGAATAAGCCAACTTCACCCGTCAGGTCATTCCCTTCGCTCAAAATGGAAAGCTGCGCGTCGCTGGGCGAAAACGCATGCCCAAGCGCGACGGAGATCAATGCGCATAATAGTGCGATCAGTAAAAACGTCATGAACTGATTACGAAAAAAATTTCCCGTGTCACGGTAAACGGACTTCGCCGTGATAGACATGCACTCTCCTTGAGTTTAGCGGTGTTGAACTGCGGGCGATTGTACCCCGAATAGGCCCTCAGTGGCAGCATCACCGGTTGTATGGAAAAGCATATCTTTGTAAAGAGGCGCTAATCCGTAGCGCGCACGGGCGCGATCGCAGGCTTCATTCACCTGTCCGTATTCCCCCGACATGGCAAACTCCCGGCACGGCGACGGCCGATTTTCATAAATGCTGCAGCTAGCCGACTCGCCTGGCGTACCTTGCAGCGCGGTGCAGCGGCACTGTTTTTGATTGGTGCCGCTCATGCAGCGCAGAAAAGGGGTTAACGGCTCGGTAAGCGCGGCCGGGACAGGGCCGCCAGCGTCATCCGCTTCCGCCCAATAGAAAGAGACTCGAAAATACGCACAACATGCTCCGCACGACATGCACGGGTTAAGTGAACTCATAGCGCACCTGCATTTAACGACGCATCAACAAATATAGTCAGGCCACTAAATTATCTCCGCCGCAAAAGGGGCACAAGATGGCAACGCGGAAATTTTTTAACGCGTTAAAAAGCCGAAAATTGATGTAATTACAGAAATTAGTAGATATCCGTGCGGGTGAAAATTAACTCAGATCAATGAATGTTAAATTACGTCGCTGAGTGTGATCTGTGATAGATCACTTTGTACTCAGTAATGAGTATATTCACGGCGCAATAAAAACCTCAAACATGGAGTGGATATGAATAAGTTAGCCGTGGCAGCATTGATCCTGAGCACTTTTTCCGCCGGCACCTACGCACATGACGCGGGCGAATTTTTCCTTCGCGCCGGTTCCGCAACCGTGCGTCCAACGGAAGGTTCTGATAACGTTCTGGGGAGTCTGGGCAGTTTTAACGTCAACAATAATACCCAGCTCGGTGTGACGATGACATGGATGGCGACCGACAATGTAGGTATTGAATTGTTAGCGGCCACGCCGTTTCGCCATCGTGTTGGTACCGGGCCGACCGGCGATATCGCCACCGTGCGCCACCTGCCGCCAACGTTAATGGCGCAATGGTATTTCGGCGATTCCCAAAGCAAACTGCGTCCGTATCTTGGCGCGGGTGTGAACTACACCACCTTTTTTGATGAGAAATTTAACGATAACGGCAAAGCCGCCGGGCTGTCGGATTTAAGCCTGAAAGATTCGTGGGGCGTCGCCGGACAGGCGGGGGTGGATTATTTAATTAACCGCGACTGGCTGATTAACATGTCGGTATGGTGGATGGATATTAATACCGATGTGCGTTTTAAAGCGAACGGCGTGCAACAAAGCGTGAGTACGCGTTTGGATCCGTGGGTATTTATGTTCTCGGCAGGTTATCGCTTCTAAGGGTTGTGCGGAAACGGGTTTGAGATGCACCCGTTTCCATATTTTCCTGCTTATTGACTTTCCTGCATGACGAGTGGCGCTTCCTGTGGCGTTTTCAGCAACGTCCACAACACAATTGCGCCCACAACATCAAACACCGAGAGTACGGCAAACAACGGGCTAAAACCCAGCGTATCCGCCAGCGCCCCAACCACCAGCGCAAATAGCGTGCTGGCGCTCCATGCCGCCATGCCGGTAAAACCATTGGCGGTGGCCACTTCCCCCGAATCAAACATATCTGAAGAGAGGGTAATTAAAGCACCTGAAAGAGATTGGTGCGCAAACCCGCCCACGCATAGCAGGGCAATGGCCACCATCGGATTATTAAATAATCCCACAGTACCGGGCAGGATCATCAGCGCTGCGCCAAGGGTCACCACCAGTTTACGGGAGACTATGATATTCACGCCGAACAGTTTCTGGAACAAGCCCGGTAAGTAACCACCGATGACGCATCCCATATCGGCGAAGAGCATCGGGATCCAGGCGAACATGGCAATATCTTTTAGATTGAAACCATAAGCATGGGCCATAAACATCGGGATCCAGGCGTTAAAAGTTCCCCAGGCCGGCTCAGCCAGAAAGCGCGGTAGCGCAATCCCCCAGAATTTACGCTGGCGCAGCAGCTGACCAATGCGCACTTTTTCCACCCGAATTTTTTCGGGCTGACCACCGGTAATAAAACGGTACTCTTCTGTGCTGAGGGTTTTGCAGTGAGCAGGGCGTTTGTAGACCAGCAGCCAGCCGATCCCCCACAGAATGCTGGCGCAGCCGACAATAATAAATGCCAGCCGCCAGTTCTGCGTAAAGATCGCCCATGCCACCATCGGCGGCGCAATCACCGCGCCGATTGAGGAGCCGACATTGAAATAACCTACGGCGACTGAACGTTCGCTGTCCGGAAACCATTCAGTAACGGATTTTAATCCTGCCGGAATCATCGCGCTTTCCGCAAAACCGCCCAGCCCACGAAACAGCGCCAGCCCTTTCCAGCCGGTGGCGAAGGAAGCGCCAATACAAAACACGCCCCATAGCACACCAAATACGGCGTAGCCCGCTTTGGTTCCCAGCGTATCGAGCACGTAGCCTGCGATGGGTTGGGCAATGGTATAGCAGGCGGAGAAGGTGGCGATAATATAGGAATACTGCTGCGTCGTAATATGCAGATCGCTTTGCAGCGTTGGCGCAGCGGCAGAGATGGTGTTCCTGGTTAAATAGCAAAGAATGGTACCCAGCGTTACCAGCGATAACATGTACCAGCGCATATGCCCTGTTTTGCGCATAACTTACCCCTTATTTTTTTATATAGGGTGCCTGGCTGCGTAACGGCAGCAGACACATAAATACGCAGAGGAATTGCATTAAAGCGGCGCTGTAGTGGGCGTCGGGAAAGGGTTAACGCTTTTTGTGGTGTGAATTATTGAATGCTCATCACACTTTTTTATGATGATGAACTTACGTTTCAATAAAATTAGTGATCTGGCTCAATTTAAGTGGCAAGGCATACCACTTTGGACGTGTTAGTGTGATCACTATCACAAATATGCTTAGGTTCAAACCCTTACTGCACTTAAAGCAGGCACGTGAACGAGGGGGGGAACGCTAAAAGAAAGCGCTGCGCCGCCTGGGTTATCAGACGGCGCAGAAGGTTACTGCGGCAACGTGGCGGCTTTCAGGCTCTGTACAAAGGCTTTCAGTTCAGCGAGCATCGCGTCCGGGTTGGCGAGGTTCTTCTCGATAATTTTGACAATCGCCGAGCCGGAAATAGCACCCGCCGCGCCCGCGTCGACGGCAGCGGTCACCTGATCCGGCGAGGAGATACCAAACCCTTGTAACGCCGGTGCGGCGTGATATTCATTCAGTTTTTTCACCAAATGATGCAGCGGCAGAGCGGCGCGGTTTTCCGCACCGGTTACCCCGGCACGCGAAAGCAGATAGGTGTAACCACGACCGTATGAGGCTATCTGGCGCAGCAGCTCGTCATCCGCATTGGGCGGGCAAATAAAGATCGGCGCAATATTATGGCGCAAAGCCGCCTGGCGGAAGGGCGCCGACTCTTCAATCGGTACATCCGCCACCAGCACGGAATCAACGCCGACTTTTGCGCACTGCGCGTAAAATTCATCGACGCCACGGCTAAATACCAGATTAGCGTACATCAGCAGGCCAATGGGAATGGTGGGGTGTTTCTGGCGAATAGCGGCCAGCATCTCAAAGCATTGTGACACCGTAACGCCAGCGGCAAAGGCGCGCAAAGTCGCATTCTGAATGGTTGGCCCATCCGCCAACGGATCGGAGAACGGGATCCCCAGCTCCAGGGCGTCCGCGCCCGCATCAATCAATGTATCAATAATCTTTAGCGACTGCTCAGGCGACGGATCGCCGAGGGTAACAAAGGGAACAAAGGCACCTTGCTGGCGCGCGTTCAGCTGTTTAAACAGGTTGTCATAGCGTTCCATCAAATTTCCCCTCGCGCTTTCAGAATGTCATGTACGGTAAAAATATCTTTGTCGCCGCGACCGGAAAGGTTAACCACCAGCAGTTGCTCTTTATCCGGATTCTCGCGCATCATTTTGAGGGCATGGGCAAGGGCGTGCGACGACTCCAGCGCCGGGATGATACCTTCATGGCGACACAGGGTTTTAAATGCTTCCAGCGCTTCGTCATCGGTAATAGAGACATAGTCCGCGCGACCGATGCTGTTCAGATAAGCATGCTGCGGCCCAACGGAGGGGAAATCCAGGCCCGCCGAAAGGGAGTAAGACTCTTCAATTTGCCCTTCCTCGGTTTGCATCATCGGCGATTTCATACCGAAGTAGATGCCCACGCGGCCATGTTTCAGCGGCGCGCCATGCTCGCCGGTTTCGATGCCGTGACCCGCCGGTTCAACACCAATCAGGCCAACGGAGGTTTCATCGATAAAGTCCGCAAACATGCCGATGGCGTTAGAACCGCCGCCAACACAGGCGATCACCGCATCCGGCAGGCGTCCCTCTTTTTCCAGAATCTGCGCTTTGGTCTCTTCGCCGATCATCCGCTGGAACTCGCGCACAATGGTCGGGAACGGGTGCGGACCGGCGGCGGTACCCAGCATATAGTGCGCGGTTTCATAACTGCCGGACCAGTCGCGCAGGGCTTCATTACAGGCATCTTTCAACGTCGCGGAGCCGCTGTGCACCGGGATCACTTCCGCGCCCATTAAGCGCATACGGAAGACGTTCGGCGACTGGCGCTCAACATCTTTTGCACCCATATAGATGCGGCACTTAAGCCCCAGCAGGGCACTCGCCAGCGCCGAGGCCACACCGTGCTGACCCGCGCCCGTCTCGGCGATGATTTCTGTTTTGCCCATCCGTTTTGCCAGCAGCGCCTGACCGAGCACCTGGTTGGTTTTGTGCGCGCCGCCGTGCAGTAAATCTTCACGCTTGAGATAGAGGGTGGTGCGTGTCCCGGCGCTTATATTCTGGCATTTTGTCAATGCCGTCGGCCGACCGGCGTAGTTTTTTAGTAAATCATTAAATTGTTGTTGGAAATCCGCGTCGCTTTGTGCGCTGACAAAGGCTTCTTCAAGCTGGCGTAGCGCGGGCATCAGGATCTGCGGGACGAACATTCCGCCAAACTCGCCGAAGTAGGGATTCAGTAGTGTTGTCATTCTCTTTTTCCTTAATATGCGCGCAGCGTACGGAACACCGAAGCCAGTTTGCTGGCATCTTTAATTCCCGGTTCCGCCTCTACGCCTGAATTAAAATCGAGTCCGGCACAGCCGGCTTTCGCTGCCTGGACGCAGTTATCCGCGCCTAAGCCGCCAGCTAAGATCACATTATCGAGGGACTCGCCCGCCAGCAGCGACCAGTCAAAGCTTTTCCCGCTGCCGCCCTGGCCGTTATCAAAGACATATTTATCGACGTGCTGAAAGTCCCGCAACGGCAGGCGGTCGGCGACGCTCAGGGCTTTCCAGATTTGCGTCTTAGCCGCAAGCTGTTCGCGCAGCGTATCGATATAGGGCTGATCTTCATCGCCGTGCAGCTGTACGGCAAAAAGCCCCAGCGTCGCGGCTTTTGCCGCTACTGCTTCTGGCGCTTCATTGCGAAAAACGCCGACATAGTGCAGCGGTGCAGCGTCGATCACCGCCTGAGCTTGTGACTCGCTTACCACGCGCGGGGAGCTGGCAACAAAGATCAGCCCACCGTAAATCGCACCCGCCTGAAAGGCTGCCTGTGCATCCTGCGCACGGGTAAGGCCGCAGACTTTGTTTTCACCCAACAGCACGCGCTTCACCGCCGCGTCGAGATCGTCGTGGGACATCAAGGCGGAGCCAATCAGAAAACCGTTGGCAAAATGGCTCAGTTCACGCACCTGCGCATAGGTATTAATGCCCGATTCGCTGATCACCGTCACCCCAGCGCCCAGGCGCGGCGCAAGCTGCCGGGTGCGGTTGAGATCAATCGACAAATCGCGCAGGTCGCGGTTGTTAATACCGACAACTTTCGCTTCCAGGGCGATTGCGCGCTGCAGCTCCTCTTCATTACTGACTTCCGTCAGTACGCCCATATTCAGGCTGTGGGCAACAGCGGCCAGCTGACGGTACTGCTCATCATTCAGTACCGAGAGCATCAGTAGACAGGCATCGGCCTGATAATGGCGCGCCAGATAGATCTGATAGGCATCAATAATAAAATCTTTGCACAGGATCGGCTGCGGCGCGATGCTGCTGACAATCGGCAGGAAATCAAAACTGCCGTGAAAATATTTTTCATCCGTCAGCACGGAAATGGCGCTGGCGTGATGCTTGTAAATTTCAGCGATGCGCGCCGGGTCGAAATCATCGCGAATCACCCCTTTCGAGGGTGACGCTTTTTTACACTCAAGAATAAACGCGGTGCGCGCACCTTGCAGGGCATCGTAGAAGCGGCGCGTGGATGGCTCGATAGCGTTCTGAAAACTGGCCAGCGGCTGTTGCTCTTTGCGCGCCGCAACCCATACGGCTTTATCGGCAACGATTTTCGCTAAAACGGTCTGCATTTTTTACCCTCTTGCCGCAAGTGCGGTGACTTTGTCATAGGCTGCTCCGCTGTGCAGCACATCCAGTACTTTTTGCGCATTGGCCCGCAAATCCTCTTCGCCGTGCAAACGCATCAGCATGGCGACATTGGCCGCGACGGCGGCCTCATGCGCGGCCTCACCTTTACCCTGGAGTAAGCGTGTCAGAATGTCACGGTTTTCTTCCGGCGTTCCCCCGGCCAGCGCTTCCTGATGATATGGCGTGAGGCCAAAATCCGCCGCGCTAAGCTGGTAGCTTTTGATTTCGCCATCGTGTAATTCGGCAACCAGCGTAGGCGCATGTAACGAGACTTCATCCATCCCGCCACTATGGACCACTGCCGCACGCTGATAACCGAGCACGCGCAGGGTTTCCGCAATCGGCAGCACCAGTTCCGGGCTATATACGCCGATGAGCGCCAGCGGCGGATGCGCCGGGTTAATCAACGGGCCGAGGACATTAAACAGCGTACGCGTTTTTAACTGCTGGCGTACCGGCATCGCATGGCGAAAGCCGGTGTGATACTTCGGCGCGAAGAGAAAACAGACGCCCAGTTCATCTAACGCATTGCGCGACTTATCGGCATTCATATCGAGGTTGATACCAAACGCCGCCAGCAAATCGGAGGAGCCGGAACGGCTGGAAACGCTACGGTTGCCGTGCTTAGCCACTTTCATACCGCAGGCGGCGGCAACGAAGGCGCTGGCGGTAGAAATATTGATGCTGTTGCTGCCGTCACCGCCGGTGCCGACGATATCGGCAAAGGGGTAATCCGGGCGCGGGAAGGGGGCCGCATTTTCCAGCAAGGCGGTGGCGGCACCGGCAATCTCGTTTGGATGTTCACCGCGAATCTTCATGCTCACCAGCGCCGCCGCCAGCTGTTCCGGTTTCAGCTCACCGCGCACCACAGCGGTAAAGAGCTGATGGCTCTCCTGCTGACTCAGGGTTTGCGCCTGGTAGAGTTTCTCCAGAATCGGTTGCAGGGTGTTGGTCTGCTCAAGTTTTTGCAGCGCCCATGCCAGGGTTTGTTCAAGCAGACGCGCGCCCTGGGTGGTCAGAATCGATTCCGGGTGGAACTGAAAACCGCATACCCGATCCGTGTCATGACGTACTGCCATGACCATGCCATTGAAATGGGCGTTAATGGTTAATCCGGCCGGGATATTGCTGCCGACCAGCGAGTGGTAGCGCGCCACCGGCAGCGGATTGCTTAATCCGGCGAACATCGCCTGGCCATCGTGCTCAATGCTGGAGGCTTTGCCATGCAGGATCTCGCCGGCCTGGCCAACATAGCCGCCGTAGGCTTCAACAATCGCCTGATGACCGAGGCAAATACCAATAATCGGTAATTTGCCGCGCATACGCGTTAATAATTCCGGCATACAGCCCGCTTCTGACGGCGCGCCAGGGCCTGGCGAGAGCATCAGCACCGGGTTTTGCATCGTTGCAAGCCGCTCAATTAAGGTTTGCGCTGGCACATGGTTGCGGTAGATCACCACATTATGTCCACTCGCACGCAGCTGATCCGCCAGGTTATAGGTAAAAGAGTCGATATTATCGAGCAGCAGAATATCAGCCATCAGAAGGTCTCCTGTGCGTGGTGGGCGGTGGCGATAGCGCGTAACACCGCGCGGGCTTTATTACGCGTTTCATCGGCTTCAGACTGCGGCACGGAATCCAGCACCACGCCTGCGCCCGCCTGAATCGTGGCGATACCGTCTTCGACCCACGCCGAGCGGATGACAATGCAGGTATCGAGATCGCCATGGGCGGTGAAGTAACCCACTGCGCCACCGTAGCTGCCGCGTCGTGCGCCCTCGGCGTTGGCGATTAACTGCATCGCGCGAACTTTAGGCGCGCCGCTCAGTGTGCCCATGTTCATGCAGGCGCGGTAAGCATGGAGTACATCAAGATCCTGACGCAGTTCGCCCACCACCCGCGACACCAGATGCATCACATAGGAGTAACGATCCACTTTGGTCAAATCCGCAACGTAGCGGCTGCCCGGCGTACAGATGCGCGCCAGGTCATTGCGTGCAAGATCAACCAGCATTAAGTGCTCCGACAGCTCTTTATGGTCGGTACGCATGTCCAGCTCAATGCGGCTATCGAGATCGCGATCCAGTGAACCATCCGGGCGGCGACCGCGCGGGCGGGTGCCGGCGATAGGATAGATCTCAATCTGACGGCTGCGGGCGTCGTATTTCAGCGAGCTTTCCGGTGACGCGCCGAACAGGGCGAAATCGCTATCCTGCATAAAGAACATATACGGGCTGGGATTGCTCTTTTTCAGCACCTCATAGGCGGCCAGCGGGGACGGGCAAGGCAGGGTGAAACGACGGGACGGCACTACCTGGAAAATTTCCCCTGCGCGAATCGCTTTTTGCATTTCGCGCACTACCGCGCCGTACTCTTCATCGCTCTGGTTAGTGTCACACCGCATATGGGCAACGGTTTCAACCGGTAATGGCTGAGCAGGGATATCCAGCTGCTGGCGCAGGGTTTCGATACGTTCGAGCAGGCGTGCTTTTTCCCCTCCTAAAGGGGTAAAGAGACTCGCCTGGATGCGCGTTTGCTGTTTCTGATGATCGATCACCAGTAAGGTTTCCGCCAGGTAGAAGCAGTAATCCGGGCAGCGGCGATCCTGGGCAAGCTCGGGTAAGTCTTCAAAACCGGCGACCAGGTCATAGGCGAACAGGCCGCCGAAGAACATCGCCTCGCGCTCTTCTACGGGAACGTTCACTAAACTTTGTAAAAAACGAAAGGCGTCGAACACCGAGAGCGAGCAGAGGCGGGCGTCCTCATCCAGCAGGTTACTTACCGGCGGGAAGCGTAATTGACGTCCGTCTTGCAGCGCGGTGTTTTCCACCCCGGCGGGCAGTACCTGATCCAGCAGCGGCAGCAGCGAGGCGCCATTCTGGCTAAGGGCGGTAATTGTGACAGTGTCACCTAAAGCGGTAATGCGCAGCGCACTGTCGACTAACAGCAGGCTTTTAAGATCGCTTTTGCTGTCGATATCCGCCGATTCCAGCAGCAGGGTTGCCGGACGGTTGCCGCACAGTTGATGAAACAGCGCCGTCGGGTTGCCCCGGTAGGCCGCGTTGCTTGCCAGAAGTTCGAGTGCCGGTTTTTGCGTTTGCATAGTCGCTCTCATTATTGTGTTCAAAAAAAAGCCCGCTAACTGAGCGGGCCTGGTATCGGTATGCTGAATGCGCACGTGATCTCACAGCCCTTATTCGGGAGTGCGCCACCAGCGTTTAACAGAGACGTAAGCATTCATATTGACGATACCTTGTTGTGTGAACTTGCGTACTAGTTAACTGGTTCATGAAAAGAAAGTCAACCCTCCAATTCAGAAAATAGGGTTCGGGCTGTATGATAGCCAGTAAACAGACGTCCTGATGAATTAGCGGAGCCGCTTTGAGCGACACGAATTACGCCATTATTTACGACCTTCATAGCCATACCACTGCCTCCGATGGTTTGCTCTCTCCCGAACAACTGGTGCACCGCGCGGTGGAAATGCGCGTCGGTACGCTGGCAATAACCGATCATGACACCACCGATGCGATTCCGGCAGCCCGCGCTGAAATCGCCCGCGCCGGGCTCGATTTACAGCTCATCAGCGGCGTGGAAATTTCCACCCTGTGGGAAAACCATGAAATACATATTGTTGGTCTGAATATTGATATTGACCACCAGGCAATGCGTACTTTTTTACAGGGACAATCACAACGTCGCGTTGAGCGGGCGCGATTGATCGCTGAGCGTTTAGAAAAAGCGCACATTCCCGGTGCCTGGGAAGGGGCGCAGCGTCTGGCACAGGGCGCGAACGTGACGCGCGGCCATTTTGCGCGCTTTTTAGTGGAGCAAGGTAAAGCGAATAATATCGCCGATGTATTTAAAAAATATCTGGCGCGCGGGAAAACCGGCTACGTTCCGCCGCAGTGGTGTACAATAGAACAAGCTATTGATGTGATTCATGATTCTGGTGGGACAGCGGTAATGGCCCATCCTGGGCGTTATAATCTGTCTGCTAAATGGTTGAAAAGGTTGTTGGCGTATTTTGCTCAGTGCGGCGGTGAGGCGATGGAAGTCGCCCAGTGTCAGCAGGCTCCAAATGAGCGAACTCAGCTCGCCGATTATGCCCGCCAGTTTGCTTTACTGGCCTCGCAAGGTTCGGATTTCCACCAGCCCTGCCCGTGGATTGAACTGGGGCGTAAACTCTGGCTTCCTGCCGGTGTGGAAGGGGTATGGAGCAAATGGGAGCAGCCGCAACAGAACAAAGAGAGGGAAGTATGAGTCAGTTTTTTTATATTCATCCGGACAACCCCCAGCCGCGGTTGATTAACCAGGCGGTTGAAATTGTGCGTAAGGGCGGCGTGATCGTGTATCCCACCGATTCCGGCTACGCGCTGGGATGCAAACTTGAAGACAAAGGCGCGATGGAGCGTATCTGTCGTATTCGTCATCTGCCGGACGGGCACAATTTCACGCTGATGTGTCGCGACTTGTCTGAACTGTCGACCTACGCCTTCGTGGACAATGTGGCGTTTCGGCTGATTAAAAATAACACGCCGGGTAACTACACATTTATTCTCAAAGGGACGAAAGAGGTGCCGCGTCGGTTGTTGCAGGAGAAGCGCAAAACCATCGGTCTGCGTGTGCCGTCGAATCCGATTGCGCTGGCCCTGCTGGAAACCCTCAACGAACCGATGCTTTCCACCTCGTTAATGCTGCCGGGCAGTGATTTTACCGAGTCCGATCCCGATGAAATTAAAGATCAGCTGGAAAAACTGGTGGATTTAATCATTCATGGCGGCTATCTCGGTCAGCAACCGACCACGGTGGTTGATTTAACCGAAGACGAGCCGAACGTTATCCGCGAAGGGGTTGGCGACGTTAAACCTTTCTTATAGTGGCGCAAGCCGCTATACTACGCGGCCATTTCAGCAGCGGCTTCGCCGAACTGATGACCCTATTCGACGCCTGTGAAGGCGACACTTGAAGGATGCTCTATGAGCGAAAAACTACAGAAAGTGCTGGCGCGAGCTGGTCACGGTTCCCGCCGTGAAATCGAATCTATTATTGAAGCCGGCCGCGTTAGCGTGGACGGCAAAATAGCCACTCTCGGCGATCGTGTGGAAGTGACACCGGCGCTGAAAATCCGTATCGATGGTCATCTCATTTCGGTGAAAGAGTCCGTTGAGCAGATCTGCCGTGTGCTGGCGTACTACAAGCCGGAAGGCGAACTTTGTACCCGCAGCGATCCGGAAGGCCGCCCGACGGTGTTCGACCGTCTGCCAAAGCTGCGCGGCGCGCGCTGGATTGCGGTCGGTCGTCTCGACGTTAATACCTGCGGTCTGCTGCTGTTCACCACCGATGGCGAACTGGCTAATCGCCTGATGCACCCGAGCCGTGAAGTTGAGCGTGAATACGCGGTGCGTGTCTTTGGGGAAGTGGATGACGCGAAACTGCGCGACCTGTCGCGCGGCGTGCAGCTTGAAGATGGTCCGGCGGCGTTTAAAACCATCAAGTTCAGCGGCGGCGAAGGCATTAACCAGTGGTATAACGTCACCCTGACAGAAGGGCGTAACCGTGAAGTTCGCCGCCTGTGGGAAGCCGTTGGCGTGCAGGTTAGCCGCTTGATCCGCGTACGTTACGGCGATATTCCGCTGCCGAAAGGCCTGCCGCGTGGCGGCTGGACCGAACTGGATCTGGCGCAGACCAACTATCTGCGCGAGCTGGTGGGTCTGGACGCGGAAACCCAGTCTAAAGTGGCGGTAGAAAAAGATCGTCGCCGCATGAAAGCGAATCAGATTCGCCGTGCGGTGAAACGTCACAGCCAACCGACGGGAAAACCGACCGGGAAACCCGGCAGCCGCCGTCCGGGCAGTACACGTAATAAAAACGATTAAATGAAAAGGGGCGTAAGCCCCTTTTTGCTGTAGTGGATAAACGGATTTTCGCCCTCAGTAATCAATACCGATTTGCGCTTTTACGCCCGCGTCGAAAGCGTGTTTCACCGGCCGTAGCTCGCTAACGGTATCCGCCAGTTCAATTATATCGCGGTGGCAACCGCGCCCGGTAATAATCACCGTCTGGTTTACCGGACGGCTGCGCAGCGCTTCCAGCACCGTTTCTAACGGCAGATAATCGTAAGCCACCATATACGTGAGTTCATCAAGCACCACCATATCAAGGGTAGCGTCCTTCAACATCCGTTCGGCATGCTGCCATACCTCAAGACAGGCGGCGGTATCGCTTTCCCGGTTTTGCGTGTCCCAGGTAAAGCCGGTCGCCATTACCTGAAATTCCACGCCCAGCGGCTCCAGCAAGTTACGTTCGCCGTTCGGCCAGGTACCTTTAATAAACTGGATGGCGCCCACTTTTTTACCGTGGCCTACCGCACGGGTGGCGGTACCAAACGCGGCGGTAGTTTTTCCTTTACCATTTCCGGTGAAGACAATAATGATCCCTCGCTCATCCTGCGCGGCGGCAACACGCGCATCTACGCGCTCTTTTACGCGCTGCTGGCGCTGCTGATAACGTTCTTCACTCATGATGAAATTCCTGGTTTGCGCCCCGGCTGAGCGTCAAAGCTCATCCCGGTTTTACGCCGGCTGTCATTGCCCATCAGCCACAGATAGAGCGGCATAATATCGGCAGGGGTTTTCAGTTTTTGCGGATCTTCTGTCGGAAACGCGCTGGCGCGCATTTTGGTGCGCGTACCACCAGGATTAATGCAGTTCACCCGCAGACGATTTTGATACTCTTCGGCAAGCACCTGCATCATCCCTTCGGTAGCAAACTTTGACACCGCGTAGGCGCCCCAGTTAGCGCGTCCCTCGCGACCAACGCTTGAGGAGGTAAAGACCAGGGAACCGCAATCGGACTGGAGTAATAAAGGAAGAAGCGCCTGAGTTAAATAAAAGGTGGCATTCACATTAACCTGCATCACTTCATCCCAGACGGCCGGATCTTGTTCGGCCATCGGGCAAACATCGCCTAATAACCCGGCATTATGCAACACGCCGTCCAGACGCGGCGTGGTCGCCGCAATGGACTGGGCCAGTTGCTGGCACATCTGTGGTGTGCAGTGGCTCATATCAAGGGTAAAGCACTTCGCTGACCGACCTTCCTGCTTAACCCGCTGCGCCACCTGCTGTAGTTTGTCTTCGTTTCTGCCAAGCAGAATTAGGTTGGCACCGTGGCGCGCATAGGTCAGCGCCGCCTCTTTGCCGATTCCGTCGCTGGCACCGGTCACCAGAATGATGCGATCGTTTAACAAATCACGTTGTGGCTGATAATACACAATTTCTCCTCAGGCCAGAGCCTGTTATCGCCTTCATATGTTGGCTTTATGCCTTAAACAGAGGGCTATTTCAATCATCCAGCGGGAGAGTTGCGCAACCTTTACGAAAAGATTCAGCAACATGGGACCTTATACCGGTGGCTTGGGCAAGACGCGCATGTCGCGCTGATGTACACTGGTGCGATTGTCGAGAGATGTAATCAAGGTGGTATGCATGGAGTTACTGTCTGAGTATGGTCTGTTCCTGGCCAAAATCGCGACCGTGGTGGTGGCGATTGCCGTGGTAGCAGTCCTGATTGTCAATTTGACCCAGCGTAAACGTCAGCGGGGGGAACTTAAAATCACCCGTTTGAGTGAACAATATAAAGAGATGCAGGAGGAGATGTCCGTCTCTTTGCTGGATTCTCATCAGCAAAAACAGTGGCATAAAGCGCAGAAGAAGAAACTGAAGCAGGAAGCGAAAGCGGCCAAAGCCAAAGCGAAGGCCGGAGAACCAGAAGGAAAGGGCGGATCGCGCGTCTATGTACTCGACTTTAAAGGCAGTATGGACGCCAACGAAGTCAATGCCCTGCGCGAAGAGATTACCGCCGTGCTGGCGGTGGCAACGCCGCAGGATCAGGTGGTGGTTAGGCTGGAAAGCCCCGGCGGCGTGGTACATGGCTACGGTCTTGCCGCTTCTCAGCTGCAACGTCTACGCGACAAACAGATCCCGCTAACCATCGCGGTTGATAAAGTGGCCGCCAGCGGTGGCTATATGATGGCCTGCGTGGCGGATAAAATTGTCGCTGCGCCATTTGCAATTATTGGTTCAATCGGTGTCGTTGCCCAGATCCCTAACTTTAACCGCTTCCTGAAAGGGAAAGAGATTGATATTGAGCTGCACACGGCGGGTCAGTTCAAGCGCACCCTGACCTTGTTGGGGGAAAACACGGAAGAGGGACGGCAGAAGTTTCGTGAAAGTCTCAACGAAACCCACGATCTGTTTAAAGAGTTTGTCCATCAAATGCGCCCGGCGCTGGATATTGAAAGCGTGGCGACCGGTGAACACTGGTACGGTTCACAGGCCCTTGATAAAGGGCTGGTTGATGCGGTAGGCACCAGTGACGATCTGCTGCTGGGGCTGATTGAAGAGCATGAAGTGATTGGCGTGCGCTATCAGCAGCGTAAAAAAATGATGGATCGCTTTACCGGCAGCGCGGCGGAAAGCCTCGATAAATTAATGCTGCGCTGGTGGCAGCGTGGGCAAAAACCGCTGATGTAAAAACGCGAGGCTTCGGCCTCGCTTTTCGTTGTTAATCAATTAAATGATATTTTTCAGAAAGTTCATGGGCTAAATATTTGAACATATTAAATACAGCGGTGCTTTTTGCCGTGGGTAAGCCCTGTTCATCCAGATAGTATTCGCCGCTAAACACCAGCACGCCGTTACGCTGGGTGACGTCGGCGGCTTCGATACCGGCCAGGGTGTCTTCATGCTCGCGAATCAGTTTATTAGCCAGTTCAAGCAGAGACTGGCGGTCGATAGGCTGTGATATTTGTTGCATTTTCCCCTCCTCAACAATCGCGTCAGTTTAACGCCGGGACCGTTGCGGGGCAAATATTCCCTGTCTTAGCAAGGGTTTTGCCCGGGCATTGTTCTGGCGCGATCCGCTTTTGCATGCTAATAAAGTTGCGTAACAAATTTTATCAGGTACAGTGTGACGCTTTCGTCAATCTGGCAACAGAATTGCTTGACATTCGACCTTTACATCGTTGTGCTACATCACCCTTGCGTGAAAAAACCTGTAATATCAGTAACATGAACGTTCCGTTTTACGCGCTAAGTAAAAAAAAGGGTTGATATCCATTGACGCCGCCGCAATATTGACTGCTCGTCGCCGGTGGGTATGAAGCAACAAGCGACGAATTTCTGGAAGAATTTAATTAGGTAAGGTGAATATGGGTAAAGCTCTCGTTATCGTTGAGTCCCCGGCAAAAGCCAAAACGATCAATAAATATCTGGGAAATGACTACGTGGTGAAATCCAGCGTCGGTCATATCCGTGATTTGCCGACCAGTGGCTCAGCAACCAAAAAGAGTGCAGACTCAGCCTCCACCAAAACGGCTAAGAAGCCTAAAAAGGATGAACGCGGCGCTCTTGTCAATCGCATGGGCATCGATCCATGGCACAACTGGGATGCGCACTATGAAGTGCTGCCCGGTAAAGAGAAGGTGGTTTCCGAGCTGAAAGCGCTGGCGGAAAAAGCCGACCATATCTATCTCGCAACCGACCTTGACCGCGAAGGGGAAGCCATTGCCTGGCACCTGCGGGAAGTGATCGGCGGCGATGAAAAACGCTACAGCCGCGTAGTGTTTAACGAAATTACCAAGAATGCGATTCGTCAGGCTTTTGAAACGCCTGGCGAACTCAATATCGACCGTGTGAATGCCCAACAAGCGCGCCGCTTTATGGATCGCGTTGTGGGCTATATGGTGTCACCGCTGCTGTGGAAGAAAATTGCCCGCGGCCTTTCCGCCGGTCGTGTACAGTCCGTGGCCGTGCGCCTGGTGGTCGAACGCGAACGCGAAATCAAAGCGTTCGTGCCGGAAGAGTTCTGGGAAATTGATGCCGCCACCTCAACGCCGGGCGGCGACACGCTGCCGCTGCAGGTGACCCACGAAGGGGACAAACCTTTCCGCCCGGTTAACCGTGAACAGACGATGGCGGCGGTAAGCCTGCTGGAAAAAAGTCGCTACACGGTGCTGGATCGCGAAGATAAGCCGACCAGCAGTAAGCCTGGCGCACCGTTTATTACCTCTACGTTGCAGCAGGCTGCCAGCACGCGTCTGGGGTTTGGCGTCAAGAAAACCATGATGATGGCGCAGCGTCTGTATGAAGCGGGCTATATCACCTATATGCGTACCGACTCAACCAACCTGAGCCAGGACGCCGTATCGATGGTGCGCAGCTATATTACCGACAACTTCGGTAAAAAATATCTGCCGGAAAACGCTAATCAATATGCCAGCAAAGAGAATTCTCAGGAAGCGCACGAAGCGATTCGCCCTTCGGACGTCGCGGTACTGGCAGAGTCATTAAAAGATATGGAAACCGATGCCCAGAAGCTGTATCAGCTTATCTGGCGTCAGTTTGTCGCCTGTCAGATGACGCCTGCCCAGTATGACTCCACCACGCTGACCGTGGCGGCGGGTGATTTCCGTCTCAAAGCCCGTGGGCGTATTCTGCGTTTCGATGGCTGGACCAAAGTGATGCCGGCCCTGCGTAAAGGCGATGAAGATCGTACTTTGCCGGCGGTGAACAAGGGCGATGTCCTGTCGCTGATTGAACTGACACCTGCGCAGCACTTTACCAAACCACCGGCCCGTTTTAGTGAAGCATCGCTGGTTAAAGAGCTGGAAAAACGCGGTATCGGCCGTCCGTCCACCTATGCGTCGATCATCTCGACCATTCAGGACCGCGGTTACGTACGCGCTGAAAACCGCCGATTCTACGCGGAAAAAATGGGTGAAATTGTTACCGATCGTCTGGAAGAGAACTTCCGCGATTTGATGAATTATGATTTTACCGCCCAGATGGAAGACAGCCTCGACCGCGTGGCGAATCACGAAGCAGAATGGCGCAAAGTGCTCGACAGCTTCTTCGGTGATTTTACGCAGCAGTTAGAACAGGCTGAACAGGATCCTGAAGCGGGCGGGATGCGTCCGAATCAGATGGTGCTGACCAGTATCGACTGCCCAACCTGCGGTCGCAAAATGGGTATTCGTACCGCCAGCACAGGGGTATTCCTCGGTTGTTCTGGCTATGCGCTGCCGCCGAAAGAGCGCTGCAAAACCACCATTAACCTGGTGCCGGAAAACGAAGTGCTTAACGTGCTGGAAGGCGACGACGCGGAAACCAACGCGCTGCGCGCCAAACGCCGTTGCGTGAAATGCGGAACGGCGATGGACAGCTACTTGATCGATCCGAAACGTAAACTGCACGTGTGCGGCAATAACCCCACCTGTGACGGCTACGAGATCGAAGAGGGCGAATTCCGCATTAAAGGCTATGACGGCCCGATCGTTGAGTGTGAAAAATGCGGCTCTGAAATGCACCTGAAAATGGGGCGTTTCGGTAAGTACATGGCCTGCACCAACGAAGAATGTAAAAATACGCGTAAAATTCTGCGCAACGGTGAAGTCGCGCCGCCGAAAGAAGATCCGGTGCCGTTGCCTGAACTGCAGTGTGAAAAATCTGACGCATATTTCGTCCTGCGTGATGGCGCAGCCGGGGTTTTCCTCGCAGCCAATACGTTCCCGAAATCACGTGAAACGCGCGCGCCTTTGGTAGAAGAGCTGTACCGTTTCCGCGATCGTCTGCCGGAGAAGCTGCGCTACCTGGCCGATGCCCCGCAGGAAGATCCGCAGGGCAATAAAACCATCGTGCGTTTTAGCCGCAAAACCAAACAGCAATATGTTGCTTCCGAGAAAGAGGGGAAAGCGACGGGCTGGTCTGCGTTCTACGTAGATAAAAAATGGGTTGAAGCGAAAAAATAATATTTTTCAGCGATATAACGTTAAGGGCCGGGTAACCGGCCCTTTTTATTTTCAACGTTATTATTGTTTATTAGCTGCTATACACGGAAGTTATAAGTGATATAGTTGTTATAGCTAGCCGCTTTTTTATTATCAAATCGTATTAAGCGAAATCCCGTTTGCGTACTCCGGATGGTCTGTTATGAAACTACAGCAGCTTCGTTATATCGTTGAGGTGGTCAACCACAATCTCAACGTTTCTTCTACGGCAGAAGGGCTCTATACCTCTCAGCCGGGCATCAGTAAACAAGTCCGCATGCTGGAAGATGAACTGGGCATACAAATCTTTGCCCGCAGCGGCAAACATCTCACCCAGGTGACGCCGGCCGGACAGGAAATCATCCGTATTGCACGTGAAGTGCTTTCAAAAGTGGATGCGATTAAATCCGTTGCGGGTGAACATACCTGGCCGGACAAGGGCTCGCTCTACGTTGCCACCACGCATACGCAGGCGCGCTATGCGCTGCCGAACGTCATTAAAGGGTTTATCGAACGCTATCCCCGCGTCTCATTGCATATGCATCAGGGATCGCCGACGCAGATTGCCGAGGCCGTCTCTAAAGGCAACGCGGATTTCGCTATCGCCACCGAAGCGCTGCATCTTTATGATGACCTGGTGATGTTGCCCTGTTATCACTGGAATCGGTCAATTGTCGTTACGCCCGACCATCCGCTGGCGGCAAAGTCTTCCGTGACCATCGATGAGCTGGCGCAGTATCCGCTGGTGACTTATACCTTCGGCTTTACCGGGCGTTCGGAACTGGATACCGCCTTCAATCGCGCCGGGTTAACGCCGCGCATTGTCTTTACCGCCACCGACGCAGACGTCATAAAAACTTATGTCAGACTCGGGTTAGGCGTCGGGGTTATCGCCAGTATGGCCGTTGATCCGCACTCGGATCCGGACCTGGTGAAGCTCGATGCTCATGAGATTTTTAGCCATAGCACCACCAAAATTGGCTTTCGTCGCAGCACTTTCTTACGCAGCTATATGTATGATTTTATTCAGCGCTTTGCCCCACATTTAACCCGCGATGTGGTCGACGCAGCCGTCGCGTTGCGCTCAAATGATGATATCGAGGCCATGTTTAAAGATATTAAGTTGCCACAGAAATAATGACTGAGGGTATCTTTGTAAAAGAAAAGATACCCTTAACTCTGCCTAAAGCTAAATTAGAATTGTTATTAACTTTTTTTAAATCACCCATCATAGTGATTAACATCACATCTTCTGACTGATACCGTCACCCTTTAGCGACAAAAATAGAAACGAAATTGCCGCTCTGCAAATTTATTACTCCAATTATTTATTTCGGGTCAAAAGATTAAATATTTCTTTAGATCTACTGAGTAAATTCACTGGATTTTCGGCTAAAGTTCTTTTAGGATTTGTCTCATGTCTGATTAATTACACCGATTGTTGGTAGCCAAAATGATAAGTGATGTCGATTGTACGAGGTTAGCAATGCCATCAGGAAGTGAAGAGCCGCAAAGGGACCCTGAGCTGAAGCGTAAAGCCTGGCTGGCGGTATTTCTGGGCTCTGCCTTGTTTTGGGCAGTCGTTGGTTTATTGATCTGGAACTTTTGGGGCTAAAATGGCGACAGCAGGTCGATACGAACCCGTTAAGCGAGTATGTCAACTTCATGACACGCCGCCTAAAGCGAAAAAGCAGCCTGTGACATGCATTCCGGCTTCCTGGAAGCTAACGCCGCAGCAGCAAGCTTTTATTGACAGTTTCTCTGAAGACGACATTAAAAAACAATAAACATATCATCAGAATAAACGTGGAACATTATCTGCGCTATTCATCGATGCGATCTTTTGTACTCTTTAATTAATACACAGCATAAATGAATTGAGTTGTGACTCAGTTTTGATGAATAGATTTTCGGGTAATGAACTTATGAACAATGCTTACGCAATGAAATATTGGTCGTGGATGGCGGCATTTTCGATTTCCATCCTTTTCTGGGGGCAGGTGGTCTGGACCGCCCTGCGGTAATGAATTGAAAAACCTCGCATCTGCGGGGTTTTTTATTGTCCCTTCTGTGACAGATTTTCCCTTTTGTAGCAATTTTGGTTGTTATCAAAACGTTACGATATGTTTGTGTTATCTTTAATACAGACCCTGAAGAGCATCAGGGTAAGCAATCCCTGTCATTAAGGAGGAGCACATGTCGTCAACTCTACGCGAAGCCAGTAAGGACACATTGCAGGCTGAGAACAAAACTTATCACTACTACAGCTTGCCGCTGGCCGCTAAACAACTCGGGGACATCTCCAGGTTACCCAAGTCGCTAAAAGTATTATTGGAAAATCTTATTCGTTGGCAGGATGAGGAGTCCGTCACCGAAGAGGATATCCGCGCGCTTGCCGGCTGGCTTGAAAAGGCCCACGCCGATCGGGAAATCGCTTATCGCCCGGCGAGGGTGTTAATGCAGGACTTTACCGGGGTTCCCGCCGTCGTCGATCTCGCCGCCATGCGTGAAGCCGTCAAAAGGCTCGGCGGCGATACCGCCAAAGTGAACCCGCTGTCACCCGTCGATTTGGTCATTGACCACTCGGTCACCGTCGATCATTTCGGCGACGATGACGCCTTCGAAGAAAACGTCCGCCTCGAAATGGAACGTAACCATGAGCGGTATGTTTTCCTGCGCTGGGGCCAACAGGCGTTTAGCCGTTTCAGCGTTGTGCCGCCGGGCACCGGTATCTGTCATCAAGTCAATCTGGAGTATCTCGGCAAAGCCGTATGGAGCGAACTGCAGGATAAAGAGTGGGTGGCTTATCCTGATACGCTGGTCGGCACCGATTCCCATACCACCATGATCAATGGCCTCGGCGTACTGGGTTGGGGCGTCGGCGGGATCGAAGCTGAAGCCGCGATGCTGGGGCAACCGGTCTCGATGCTTATCCCGGATGTGGTCGGTTTCAAATTGAGCGGCAAATTGCGCGAAGGGATCACCGCCACGGACCTGGTTCTGACGGTCACCCAGATGCTGCGTAAACACGGCGTTGTCGGTAAATTTGTCGAATTCTACGGCGACGGGCTTGATTCGCTGCCCCTTGCTGACCGTGCCACCATTGCCAACATGGCACCGGAATATGGCGCGACCTGCGGCTTTTTCCCGATCGACAGCGTGACCCTCGAATATATGCGTCTCAGCGGTCGTAGCGATGAGCAGGTGGAGCTGGTTGAAACCTATGCGAAGGCGCAGGGGATGTGGCGTAATCCGGGCGATGAACCGGTATTTACCAGTACCCTTGAGCTGGACATGGGGACGGTAGAAGCGAGCCTTGCAGGCCCGAAGCGTCCACAGGATCGCGTTGCCCTCGGTGATGTGCCGAAAGCGTTTGCCGCCAGTTCAGAGCTCGAACTGAATACTGCGCAAAAAGATCGTCAACCCGTTGAATATGTCCACAACGGGCATACTTATCAGTTGCCTGATGGCGCGGTGGTGATTTCCGCCATCACCTCTTGTACCAACACTTCAAACCCCAGCGTCTTAATGGCGGCCGGGCTGCTGGCGAAAAAAGCCGTCACCGCCGGGCTAAAACGCCAGCCGTGGGTGAAAGCTTCTCTGGCACCGGGTTCAAAAGTGGTGTCTGATTATCTGGCGCAGGCGCGGTTAACCCCTTATCTCGACGAACTGGGCTTTAACCTTGTTGGTTACGGCTGTACCACCTGCATCGGTAACTCCGGACCGCTGCCGGAACCCATTGAACAGGCGATCCGCAAAGGCGATCTTACCGTTGGCGCAGTCCTTTCGGGAAACCGAAATTTTGAGGGCCGTATTCATCCGCTGGTCAAAACCAACTGGCTGGCGTCACCGCCGCTGGTGGTGGCCTATGCGCTGGCGGGTAACATGAATATCAACCTCGCCACCGATCCTCTCGGCCATGACCGCAAAGGGGATCCGGTTTACTTGAAAGATATCTGGCCCACCAGCAGTGAAATTGCCCGCGCTGTTGAACAAGTATCAACGGAGATGTTCCGCAAAGAGTATGCCGAAGTATTTGAAGGGACGCCGGAATGGAAATCGATTCAGGTTGATCACTCCGATACCTATGGCTGGCAGAGCGACTCGACCTATATTCGTTTATCGCCCTTCTTCGACGATATGCAGGCGCAACCGAAGCCGGTGGAAGATATTCACGGCGCAAGGATCCTCGCGATGCTGGGGGATTCCGTTACCACCGACCACATCTCACCTGCCGGCAGTATCAAAGCAGATAGCCCGGCCGGCCGCTATTTGCAAAGTCATGGCGTTGAGCGCGGCGATTTTAACTCCTACGGCTCGCGACGCGGTAACCACGAAGTAATGATGCGCGGTACCTTTGCCAACATTCGCATTCGTAACGAAATGGTGCCGGGCGTGGAGGGCGGAATGACGCGCCATCTGCCGGGCAGCGAAGTGGTCTCTATATATGACGCCGCGATGCGCTATCAGAAAGAGGGTACGCCGCTGGCGGTGATCGCCGGGAAAGAGTATGGATCCGGCTCCAGCCGCGACTGGGCAGCGAAAGGGCCGCGTTTGTTGGGGGTTCGCGTCGTCATTGCGGAGTCTTTCGAGCGCATTCATCGCTCCAACCTGATCGGTATGGGCATTCTGCCTCTTGAGTTTCCGCAGGGTGAAACGCGAAAAACGCTGGGCTTAACCGGTGAAGAGAGGCTGGATATTGTGGATCTGCAAAATATCACGCCGGGCGGGACGATGGCCGTCTCATTAACCCGCGCCGATGGCAGTCAGCAGACGCTGCAGTGTCGCTGCCGTATCGATACGGCGACGGAGCTGACCTATTACCGTAACGACGGTATCCTGCATTATGTTATTCGTAATATGTTGAATTAAAAAAGGCCTGCAGTGGCAGGCCTGTTCAACGTCAGCGGGGCGCGTGCTATTTCAGCAGGTGCCCCATTTTTTCGGCTTTGGTATCCAGATAGTGCTCGTTTTTCGGGTTACGGCCAACAATCAGCGGTACGCGCTCGACAATGTTGATCCCCGCTTCGGTGAGGATCTCGACTTTTTTAGGATTATTGGTCAACAGGCGCACTTCGTCGACCGCCAGCAATTTAAACATATCCGCACAGAGCGTAAAGTCGCGTTCATCGGCGGCAAAACCCAGCTGATGGTTCGCCTCGACGGTATCGTAACCCTGATCCTGTAAAGCGTAAGCGCGGATTTTATTCAGTAAGCCGATATTGCGCCCTTCCTGACGGTGATAAATCACCACGCCACGGCCTTCTTCTGCAATATGATTCAACGCTGCTTCAAGCTGGAAGCCGCAGTCACAGCGTAAGCTGAACAGCGCGTCGCCGGTCAGACACTCGGAATGCACACGTGCGAGCACGGGCAATTGCCCGGAAATATCACCAAAAACAAGGGCGACATGATCCTGCCCGGTTGCCAGTTCTTCAAAGCCCACCATGAGGAAGTCGCCCCATGGGGTTGGCAGTTTGGCTTCTGCCACACGTTTCAATTGCATGTGAATCTCCGAATTTTTGCTAGTGCTGTGCGCACCGTCAGCCTGTTGGCCTTCTGTATACATTCATTTTGCCACAATGCATCAAGCATCGCCTACTGCCGACCGGCCCATTGCGGTTTAAAAGCACAAATCCGCAGCTTTCTGCGCAAAATTTGATTTTCGGTTATATTGAGACGCTTACTATCAAGGAGGAAAGATGCTTTTAATTGCCAAAAGAACCACAGCGGGTGCGGCTATTTTATTGATAATGCCGTTAATAATATGGTTTTCCGGCTGGAGCTGGGAACCAGGACAAACGCGCTGGTGGCTGCGTGTTATGTACTGGATGACGGAAACGGTCACTCAGCCCTGGGGAATTATCACCCATGTGGTGCTTTGCGCATGGTTCCTTTGGTGCCTGCGGTTTCGTCTTAAAGCTGCGCTGATGCTGTTTGTGATTCTCGGTTGCGCTATCGTGGCCGGGCAGGGCGTAAAGTCCTTCGTCAAAGAGCGGGTACAAGAGCCGCGGCCTTTCGTTTTGTGGCTGGAAAAAACGCACCATATCCAGCCTGATGAGTTCTACACTTTAAAACGCAAAGCGCGCAGCGATCTGGTGAAAAGCCAACTGGCGAACCAGCATGATATCCCCGGCTTCCTGCGTCACCATTGGCAAAAAGAGACCGGATTTGCGTTTCCTTCTGGCCATACAATGTTTGCCGCCAGTTGGGCTCTCCTGGCCGTTGGGCTACTGTGGCCGCGCAGGCGCACATGGACCATTGCCATTCTACTGGTGTGGGCGACAGGCGTAATGGTCAGTCGTCTGCTGTTGGGCATGCACTGGCCGCGGGATTTGGTGGTGGCAACGCTGATTTCCTGGCTGCTGGTCACCGTTGCCACCTGGCTTGCCCAGCGCATTTGTGGGCCGTTAACGCCACCGACGGAAGAAGTACCTGAAATCGTCGCTCGCGACGAGGAGGGTTGATTTTCGGTATTTTGTCCGCAAATCAGAACATAACATCGCGCCTTGCCATTTCATGCCGGGCGCTAAAATGGTAGTTTATAAGGCTGACTGCAGTTCGTTGCCTATTAATTAATCGCTCGGCAGCACATAACGGGACGTAATGTGAAATATCTACTCATTTTCTTACTGGTGTTAGCGATTTTTGTCGTTTCTATTACGCTTGGCGCGCAAAACGATCAGCAAGTGACGTTCAACTATCTGCTTGCTCAGGGTGAATACCGCATCTCAACGCTGCTGGCCGTGCTCTTCGCCGCTGGTTTTGTTATTGGCTGGCTGATTTGCGGGCTTTTCTGGCTTCGCGTTCGCGTCTCTCTGGCGCGCGCTGAACGTAAAATCAAACGTCTTGAGCACCAGCTCACTCCTGCCACCACTGTTACGGCTACCACCGGCTCTACGGCAGTGAAGGAATAATATTCTATGCTGGAGTTGTTGTTTCTGTTGTTACCTGTCGCGGCTGCCTACGGCTGGTATATGGGGCGCAGAAACGCTCAACAGACCAAACAGGACGAGGCTAACCGGCTGTCACGTGAATACGTCGCCGGGGTTAACCTTTTACTGAGCAATCAGCAAGACAAGGCGGTGGATCTGTTCCTCGATATGTTAAAAGAGGACACCGGCACCGTTGAAGCGCATCTCACTCTGGGTAATCTTTTCCGCTCTCGCGGCGAAGTTGACCGTGCCATACGCATCCATCAAACGCTGATGGAGAGCGCTTCTCTCTCCTATGACCAGCGTCTGCTGGCGGTTCAGCAGCTTGGCCGCGATTATATGGCGGCCGGTATGTACGACCGCGCGGAAGATATGTTCAATCAACTGGTCGATGAAACCGACTTTCGCATCAGTGCTCTCCAGCAGCTGCTGCAGATTTATCAGGCCACCAGCGAATGGCAGAAAGCCATTGATGTCGCCGAACGGCTTGTAAAGCTGGGTAAAGATAAACAGCGTGGCGAAATCGCGCATTTTTACTGCGAGCTGGCCCTGCAGCAGATGGGCAATGAAGATATGGATCGAGCGATAGCGCTACTGAAAAAGGGTGCCGCTGCCGATCGAGACAGCGCGCGCGTCTCTATCATGATGGGCCGAGTCTTTATGGCGAGCGGCGATTACGCCAAAGCGGTCGAGAATCTGCTGCGCGTTATCGATCAGGATAAAGAGCTGGTCAGTGAAACCCTGGAGATGCTGCAAAGCTGCTATCTGCAGCTGGGTAAAAATGATGAGTGGGCCGCTTTTCTCCAGCGTTGCGTTGAGGAAAATACCGGTGCGACCGCTGAATTGATGCTGGCGGAGATCATTGAGCGCCGCGAAGGGGCGGACGCTGCGCAAAACTATGTTACGCGCCAGCTGCAGCGGCATCCCACCATGCGGGTTTTCCATAAGCTGATGGATTACCACCTCAACGAAGCCGAAGAGGGGCGTGCCAAAGAGAGCCTGATGGTGCTGCGTGAAATGGTGGGCGAACAGGTTCGCAGCAAACCCCGTTATCGCTGCCATAAGTGTGGTTTCACCGCTTTTACCATGTACTGGCACTGTCCTTCCTGTCGTGCCTGGTCGACGGTTAAACCGATTCGCGGCCTCGATGGACAGTAATTTTTAAAAACCGATACATTAGTTACAACATACTAATAAAGAATTTAAAATCATAGCCACTCCTCTGCCAGCTTGTGTCGGGCAGGGCAAAATGGAGCCTGTTATTTCCGCGCCTGCACGGGTAGAATGCTCGCCGTTTATTCTTTTCGCGCCTGAGCGGGTGCCCTCATTTCAGAAGGTCTGATCATGACGTCTACTGGTTTATCGACTTCCCGCACCGTTACTGCTTCCCCGATTGTTGTGGCTCTTGATTATGATAATCGCGACAAAGCTCTGGCCTTTGTCGACCGCATCGATCCTCGTGATTGCCGTCTGAAAATCGGCAAAGAGATGTTTACCCTATTTGGACCGCAACTGGTGCGCGATTTGCAGCAGCGGGGCTTCGATATTTTCCTTGATCTAAAATTCCATGACATTCCCAATACCACCGCGCACGCGGTAAAAGCGGCAGCGGATTTAGGCGTATGGATGGTGAATATCCACGCTTCCGGCGGTGCGCGTATGATGACTGCGGCGAAAGAGGCGCTGGCCACCTTTGGCAACGATGCGCCGTTGCTGATTGCGGTCACCGTGCTGACCAGCATGGAAGGGAGTGATTTGCAGGATCTCGGTATCACCATCCCGCCTGCGGAGCATGCAGAGCGGCTGGCGCGTCTGACGCAACAATGTGGCCTTGATGGCGTTGTGTGCTCCGCGCAAGAAGCGGTACGCTTTAAAACCGCACTCGGAAAAGAATTTAAACTGGTGACGCCGGGGATTCGTCCGGCAGGCAGCGAAGCCGGCGATCAGCGCCGCATTATGACGCCAGAGCAGGCGCTTGCCGCCGGGGTAGACTATATGGTGATCGGCCGTCCCGTGACGCAATCTGCTGACCCTGCGCAAACCCTGAAAGCAATCAATGCATCCTTAGGCATGGAGGCGTAATGAAAGACGATAACAGCCGTCTGGTTTATTCGACGGACAGCGGACGCATTGAGCAACCAAAAGAGCAGATCGCCCGCCCGACGGGTGACGGTATTGTGCGCATTCAGCGCCAGACCAGCGGCCGTAAAGGCAAAGGCGTGTGCCTGATTACCGGTATCGATGCGGATGACGAAACGCTGGTAAAACTGGCCGCCGAATTGAAGAAAAAATGTGGCTGCGGCGGTTCAGTAAAAGAGGGCGTGATTGAAATCCAGGGCGATAAGCGTGATTTACTCAAATCCTTGCTGGAAGCTAAAGGCATGAAAGTAAAACTGGCGGGTGGTTGAGTCGATAAACAGAAAGGCCGCAGTTATTACTGCGGCCTTATTAGCGAATCTGTGAAACGTAGACCTGAAAAGAAAGTATATTTTATTATTATCGCCGTTTGACTAATTACTTACCAACCTGATGGCCAACGATACCGCCAACAGCTGCACCGCCCAACGTACCCAGCGTGCTTCCATCAGTCAGTACAGCACCGCCAAGCGCGCCCGCACCCGCACCAATAGCGGTATTACGATCGCGTTTAGACCAGTGACCACAAGCACTCAGAGACATTGCGAGGGTAACTGCCAGCACTGCTGCGGCCATTTTTTTACTTGTTAACATCATCATACTTTCTCCTGAATAATCGATTCACGAAAAAAATGTCCCTTCAAGTATAGTGCCTGTGAGCGTACCTAAAGGTTTTCCGTGTAACCTTGCTGCGCAGGCGCCATTCAATCACGGGGGTGATAGTTTCTTCCTGTTATATCGCTGTTAATAATTTTACGCGCAGGGGACTAACAAGACAGGTAAATAGTCTTAATCGAAGCGTCGGAATACTCTCAGAAATGAGTAAGATAGCCCGCATTAACGGGCCAGCAGGATCAGCGCACGATGCTTGTTTCGACGATATCGACAATCAGCCCTTTCTGTTGCAGCTGAAGATGGGCTTCGGGTTTGAGGGCCGCGTCGGTGATCACCCGCTGAAAGCGCTCATCGGGGCCAAGCATGTAAGGATGCACGATGCCGAATTTAGAGCTATCGGTAAGCACAATCGCTTCGCTGCCTTTCTCAAGCACGGCGTTAACCACATCGGTACGCATCATATCGCGCCCGGTGAAGCCCGTTTCCGGCTGCCAGCCATCAATACCGATAAACGCTTTGCTGAAATGCACCTGCGAAATGTACTGGCGGGTCAGCGGGCCGACCATGCTTTCGCTTTTTTTCTGATAAATACCGCCGAGCAGGATCACTTCACATAAGGCATCTTTGAGCAGATGAGCAATATAGCTACTGACGGTAATAATCGTGATATCCCGCTGTTCACCCAGTTTGCGGGCGAGCAGGGCGTTGCTGCTGCCATTTTCGATAAACACCGTCTCGCCAGCGCTCACCAGTGAGGCGGCAAAATCGGCTAAATTACGCTTCACGCTGTAGTTATTCATCATGCGCGTTTCGACGTCATCGGTATCAAGAGGTACAGCGAAACCGTGAGTGCGTCGCAGATAGCTCTGTTTTTCCAGGGTATTCAGATCCTGGCGAATCGTCACTTCAGACACCCCGGTCAAGCGGGCAAGATCGGTAACACTCATTTGGCCCTTGTCGATGACCGTCTGCAAAATAAATTGTTGTCGGGAATTCATAGCCACAAATTTCTAATAATGGTTTGGGGTGCGGGTATTGCCAGCGCGCGCGTCACGTTCCTTGCTGCTGCGTGTTAGCGAAAATAAGCGCGTTTAAATTTCCCAGGGCGTTTTGGGCGCACCTGAAGAGGACATTTTATCGTTATTGTCGATCTTCAATAATTCCGCCTTCAAAATTTCCAGGTTTCGAATGGCGGATTGATAATCCCCCGCGACCAGAATATCGAGAACGGTATCAATCCTGCCGGCAAGGTGTTTCACGTCGATGTCTGCCATATCTTCACCTTTAAGTCGAAAAACGAATAAATTCAATGATGCAGAAAAGAGTTTAAAAAGAGAAGGAAAAAAAACAAATCTCAAAAACGTCTATCCCGCAATTATATATTCATAACCTCACGCAAGGGCGGCTTCGCTGGTGGATTAGGCTTGCTGTGCGCGCTATGCGCTTTAATTCGTGGAGGATAGAACGATGACAGTTATCAACCAGACCACCTGCAAACTCTTTACCGATGACCAGCGCTTTACGCAACTTTGCGGTTATTACGAAGAGGAACGACGTACCGTATGGATGATGCTGCGCGCAAGGCCCAGACCGTGCTTCAACCACGCGCTGATCGAGGAGATCATGAATATGTCATGGCTTGTCAGACAAATGGGATTTGCGGTGGATTTCTGGGTTACCGGTTCCCTGGTACCCGGCATGTTCAATACCGGCGGCGATCTGCATTTTTTCGTAGATTGTATCAAGAACGGTCGACGTGAAGCCTTACGCGCTTATGCCCGCGCCTGCGTGGACTGCGTTCACGCCGCGTCGAGAGGCTTTGATACCGGTGCTATCTCGCTGGCGATGGTCGAAGGAAGCGCGCTTGGCGGCGGTTTTGAAGCCGCGCTGGCGCACCATTTCGTACTGGCGCAGCGCGACGCGCGGCTCGGCTTTCCGGAAATCGCCTTTAACCTGTTTCCCGGAATGGGCGGTTATTCGTTGGTAGCGCGACGGGCGGGGATGAAGCTGGCGGAGGATCTTATCTATAAAGGGGAATCGCACACGGCAGAATGGTATGAGCAGCAAGGGCTTATGGATCTCACGTTCGAATCCGCACAGGGATTCCTTG
This sequence comes from Enterobacter sp. Bisph1, assembly GCF_000814905.1. Lineage (GTDB taxonomy): Bacteria > Pseudomonadota > Gammaproteobacteria > Enterobacterales > Enterobacteriaceae > Kosakonia. Next base: position 126,401 of record NZ_JXAG01000032.1, on the reverse strand, counting down.
CGACGCGTACCTTTATCGATACGCTTCAGCCCCGGCTTAACGGCGTTCGTGCTATGCTGCGCGCCCGGCAACGGGTGTTACAGCTGCCGCGCAGTGAATTGATGGACATCACGGAAGATTGGGTCGAAGCAGCCTTCTGTTTAGAGCAGAAAGATATCGCCTATATGGAGCGGTTGGTCCTTCTGCAGAATCGACACACGGCGGTTGCCCTGAAAGCGGGCTAACGCGCTTTTCGTGCCTGATAACGTTTAAACCAGCGCTCGAATACGGCAGCGGGCATCGGTTTAGCAAAGAGGAAACCCTGCCGTTCGTTGACGCCATTCTTCGTTAGAAAGGCGTCTTCTTTAACATTCTCCACACCTTCGGCAATCACCTGCAAATTGAGCGCCTGCGCCACGGCGACAATCGCCCGTACCAGCGATTGGGACACCGGTTGTTTATGCACTTCACGCACAAAAGACTGGTCGAGTTTAATGGCATCAAGGGGAAAGCGTGCAAGCTGCGAGAGGGAAGAGTAGCCCGTGCCGAAATCATCCAGGTGCACCTGTGCGCCCAATTCACTGAACTGGTTAATTACCGACAATGCCAGCGTTTCGTTTTCAATCAGGCAGCTCTCCGTTAATTCCACATCGATGGGGCAATATTCAAAGTTGAGATCCTGGAGCGCCTGCTTCAAATCACTAAAAATAGTTTGATCAACCAGTTGCCGCGCAGAAACATTGACTGCCACGCGCACGCAAATCCCCATATCACGCCATTTCGCCACCTGGCGTACTACATCCAGCATCACCCAGCGCCCCAGCGGCACAATCAGCCCGGACTCTTCGGCGTAGGAGATAAAATCCAGCGGCGGGATTAAACCCCGCTCCGGCGATTGCCAGCGCACCAGCGCCTCAAGGCTTCGTACCTCGCCGCGCCAGGTGACCTTCGGCTGATAGTGGATAATCAACTGCTCTTTTTCCAGCGCTTTGCGCAAATTGGTATCGAGCCATAAATATTCAAACACTCGTTGATTCATCTCTGGCGAGAAGACGCAAAATTTGCCGCGGCCATTCTCTTTGGCGTTGTACATTGCCGTATCCGCATTGCGGATCACGCTCTCACGATCGTTGCCGTGCTGCGGCGCGAGGGAAATGCCCAGCGAACAGCCGCTGTAGATCTCAATTAATCCAATGCGAAAGGGCTGGCGTAAGCGGGTAAGAATGCGCGACGACATCGCTTCCAGCTGACTTTGTGACGTATTGGTGGCCAGCACAATAAACTCGTCACCGCCCAGTCTGGCAAGCACCTGGCCTTCCTCAAGGCAACTGAGAATGGCCAGCGCCACGGCCTGTAAAAGCTGGTCGCCAACCATATGGCCGTAGGCATCGTTCACTTTTTTGAAATTATCGAGATCGAGGTAGACAATTCCCACCTGGGTATCGCCGCGGGCATCAATCGCCTCGCTAATCAATTCATGGATCGCATTGCGATTGGGTAAACCGGTTACCGTGTCGGTGTTGGCAAGAACCCGCAGCCGCTCCTGTGCGCGCCGCTCTTCGGTAATATCCGTCCCTGAGCAAATAAGAAAAATTTCATTCTTGCCGCTGCCACTGTGGACAAATTTATTGCGAAACAAAAAGAGCCGCTGGCCTTTACGGGTTTTCACCCAGCGCTCGACTTCGTAAGGGGTTCCGTTAAGAAAAAAACCGGAGATATTGCGCCTTGAAGCCGTGGCTTCACTACGGCTCATAAACAGCTTAAATACGTTTTGCCCGATAACCTCTTGCTCTTTCATGCCGGTATACTCTTCGCTCAGGCGATTAAAGCGCTGAATCTTACCGTGTTTATCGAGGATGACGATCACCGAGTTCGCTTCCGAGACAACCTGTTCTGCAAACGAGAGTCCCTGCACCAGATCGCGCGCGACGGCGCGAGTATCGTGCCAGGCTGACGCGCTGCCCGCCCACGCCTTACGGGAAATTTTCCTGCCGACCAGATGGACGGCAATAGTATCGCCAAATAAAGAGAGATGCATTGAGAGGCTGGAAGTAATCACCGTCATTTCGCGGATCTGCGCCGCTTGTTCTTCACTAAGCGCCACCACCTGGCTGACGTCGGCATGTTCATCGGGGGCAAAATGCAGCGCGTTACTGTCGGCGGTTAAGCGCCAAAAGGGGCTTGTTGAGCCTAAATATCGATACAGCAGATTCTGTTCCTGCAAGTCTTTCATGCTCTCTCCCAGTCCACATAAAAGCGCAACGGATAGATGATTTGTAGACGGATCTCCGCCGGTAAAAGAGTGCTGACAGTCAAAAGCTATTGTTTTTTCGAAGAATTTTTACAAACCAGACCTGGTAACGGAAACAGAACGACAAAAAAGACATAAATCCGCAGTAAACAAACGGTTGCCTCTGTTTTTATTGTGGTCGTTTTTACGGGAATAGGGAAAGAATAGCGGAAAAATGCGTGTTATATCTCAACAGCGAGTCGGCGTCTTCCAGAGCTGAAAGACGCCATAAAGCAAACTGTTACAGCACCGGGCGGGCGATGACGCTGCGGGTTTCCATCCGGACTTCGGCAATAGTGACATCTATAACGTCCGTCACTTTAAATACCGTTTCACCTTTAATTTGCACCGTGCCGTTTTCCTGGCTGCAGACCAGTTCATCACGCACAGCATGGATAAACGGAGCCGGAATAAACGCCACGGCGCCATTATCCACCAGCCGCACGCGCATACCGCCGCGGCTGACATCGATAATCTCCGCCGCGAAGCGGGTATCGGTGCCGGCTTTGTTTTGCAGGAAGCGAGCATACAGCCAGTCACCGACATCGCGTTCCGCCATGCGATTCAGGCGACGGCGCTCGGACATCTGCACGGTAGCATCTTCCTGCGGGCGTTTCGGCGTTTCGCCTTTGATAATCGCTTTCAACAGGCGATGGTTAATCATGTCGCCATATTTACGAATCGGCGAAGTCCAGGTTGCATACGCATCCAGCCCGAGGCCGAAGTGCGGACCGGGTTCGACGCTGATTTCCGCAAAAGACTGGAAGCGGCGAATACGGCTGTCCAAAAAGCCCGACGGCTGTGCGTCAAGTTCGCGGCGTAATTTGCAAAAGCCTTCCAGGGTCAGCACTTCTTCGGCATCCACATGCATCCCGTGAGTTTTCAACATCGCAGCAAGCTGTTCACTGTTTGCCGGGTCGAAACCAAGATGCACGTTATAGATACCAAAGCCGAGTTTGTCGCGCAGCACGCGTGCGGCACAGATGTTGGCGGCGATCATCGCTTCTTCAACGATGCGATTCGCGATGCGACGCGGCTCGGCGACAATATCCAGCACTTCGCCTTTCTCGCCAAGCACGAAGCGATAATCCGGGCGGTCTTTAAATACCAGCGCGTGATTTTGACGCCACTGGGCGCGCAGCTGGCTCACACGCTGCAACAGACGGATCTGCGCGGCGATAGCCTCATTGGTCGGCTGCCAGCTGCCTTTGTTTTCCAGCCAGTCGGAAACATCGTCATAGGCCAGTTTCGCTTTCGATTCAATTGTTGCGACAAAAAATTCGATATTGTCTTTAATCGCGCCTTCCGCATCGAGCGACATGCGGCAAATCAGCGCAGGGCGCACCTCATTGGCACGCAGTGAGCATAGATCGTCGGACAATTCGCGCGGCAGCATCGGGATATTGAACCCCGGCAGATAGTTGGTGAAAGCGCGGATCTTCGCTGCATTGTCGAGTTTGCTGCCTTCGGCAATCCACGCGGTGGGATCGGCAATCGCCACCGTCAGCTGCAGTTCGCCCTCGGCGCTCTCTGTAACGTACAGCGCATCGTCCATATCTTCGGTGCTGGCGCTGTCGATGGTGACAAAATCCAGCGCGGTCAAATCCACGCGCTGCAAACCGTCATCCAGCATTTCGGTTGCCGCACCGTTTGGCGCTTCTTTTTCCAGATTATGACGGGCGAGGGTAACCCACCAGGGGGCGAAATGATCGTCGCCGACGGTAATGAACTGCATCAGATCCGCATAAAAACCGCGATCGCCCTTCAGCGGGTGACGGCGCATCTCGGCTACGGCCCAGTCGCCCTCTTTGAAATCATGCTCAACGCCACGTGCGGCGCGGCAGGGAATAGCATCTTTTAACAACGGATGATCCGGCACAATCGACAGACGGTCGTCTTTCTTTTGTACTTTGCCAACAAAACGGGTCAGAAACGGCTCGACCAGCTCTTCAGGCTCCGCGCTTTCACGGTCTTTATCGCTGTGGATGACAGCAATAATTTTATCGCCGTGCATCACTTTTTTCATTTGCGGCGGCGGAATGAAGTAGCTTTTTTGCGCGTCGACTTCCAGAAATCCAAAACCTTTTTCAGTGCCTTTGACAACACCTTCCGCACGCGGGGTTTGGGAATGAAGTTGCTGTTTAAGCTGCGCTAGCAGCGGGTTATCCTGAAGCATAATTATGTATTTTCGTGGCTAAAAGAGCGGCTGACAGTTTTACGCGATTCTTCCTGCTGCGGCAAGCGCTGTTTCTGTAAAATCGTGTCGGGTGATCGGCGGCTACACCGCCAGCGCTGCGCCTTACAAGCCATCACGACGGGCATTTCCCGAGAGCAATATGCAGGCGATTAAGCCAGCCGTTCAGCGCACAGGAGATCAGTAAATCGATCGCCGCCTGGCGGCTAACGCCTTGCTCGAGTAGCTGTGAAAAGTGAGCCGGACTAAACCGATCGGGGGCGCAGGTAAGCAGCTGCACTGCTTGCATCAGGGCGCGCTCTTTACCCATTTCAGCCAGCGTACGATTTAATGCCTGGCTGCCCGTGCGTAGTGCTTCCACCAGTGCCATATCCAACGTGTTTTGTTGCAGATGCCAGGAAAAACAGCTGCTGCTGCCGTTGATCCGCGCCGTGTAGGCCGCCACCAGCCCGCTAAGTCGCTTGTTTGGCGTGCGCTGAGCAATATGCTGACAAAGCGCGCCGAATTCATTAAGGAGCAAATGTTCATGGGCCAGCAGCGGCGCGAGCCGACGCAATTCTGCCAGCGGTTGCCAGCGCGCAAGGGTATCCATTTGCGCCGTGCTGGCGAGGCGTAAATCGGCAACATCGATGCCCGGCAGCCATTTCGTCTCGCCAGGGCTGAATAGCGCAGCATCGGCTTCTTGCTGTCTCTCCATGCCGGGGATAATGCGCACCGGCTGCCCGCTCATCGCCTGCAGCACGGCAATGACGCGTGCCTGGAAAGCCACAAAACCAATTATCTGATTAATCACCACCAGATCATAAAACGTCAGACCTACATCTTCTAACTGCTGACGCGCACGCGAATCGATCACCGAAGGTGACGCGGCAAGCTGACGGGCGTGTTGGGTAATTTGCGCTAACCGATAGTTACTCTCGCGGGTAGAATCCGGGCCTGATAAGGGTGCAAGGCGCGCGGCGTAGTGATTGCACAGACGTTGCACGCCAAAGACTTGCGCCGCCGTCAGCGCGGTGCTGAGACGATCGTAGGCGCTGAAGGTGCGTAAACGGCTGAGGGAAACACGCGGCGGAAAGAGCAGGGCATATATTTTTCGCGCTGGCGAAGCGATGCCCTCAAGGGCGAGTTTGGGTTTATCTGCCAGGTCGAGGTCAAGCAGAAAAGGATCGCTGACGGTGGCCGCTTCGGGAACCAACGGTAGCGCGTTCGTCCGGCTGGCGCTTGACTGGGTCTCATGATACCAGTGGCTTTTGCCTGCAATCCGGCGTTGTTCCATGGTCGTTCCTTGGTCTGAAAGTGGCGATCCGGATACGACGGCATGTCTGGGCGCCGGATCTGTTTTGCTGCTTAATCCTGGCGTAATGGCGATGAGGGATAAAAGAATGTTAGGTGATAATAAATATCAGAAAGGCATATCGAAAAACGCCCCTTCATCAGAAGGGGCGTTGGGGATTATTTAATTTCCAGCTCGTTCATCGCCGCGATGTTGAAACCGCCGTCGACATGAACCACTTCACCGGAGATACCGGCGGAGAGATCGGAGCACAGGAACGCGGCAGAGTTGCCCACGTCTTCGATGGTGACGGTACGGCGAATCGGCGTAACCGCTTCACAATGCGCCAGCATTTTACGGAAATCTTTAATACCGGAGGCGGCCAGCGTACGGATCGGACCGGCGGAGATACCGTTAACACGGATGCCTTCCGGGCCCATCGCGTTCGCCATATAGCGCACGTTGGCTTCCAGAGAGGCTTTCGCCAGGCCCATCACGTTATAGTTCGGGATCGCACGTTCAGCGCCGAGGTAGGAGAGGGTCAGCAGCGCGGAACCTGGGTTGAGCATTTCGCGGCAGGCTTTGGCCATCGCAACAAAGCTGTAAGAGCTGATGTCGTGAGCGATTTTGAAGCCTTCGCGGGTTACCGCGTTAACGTAATCGCCATCCAGCTGATCGCCCGGTGCGAAACCGATGGAGTGAACGAAGCCATCGAATTTCGGCCAGCTTTTTGCCAGGTCGGTGAACAGGGCATCGATGCTTTCATCTTTTGCGACATCACATTCCAGAACGATGCTGGAACCCAGCTGGGCGGCAAACTCTTCAACGCGGCCTTTCAGCTTGTCATTCTGGTAGGTGAAGGCCAGCTCCGCGCCTTCGCGATGCATTGCCTGCGCGATACCGTATGCGATGGAGAGTTTGCTGGCAACGCCAGTCACCAGAATGCGCTTACCGGAAAGAAAACCCATAGCTTTAATCCTTATATTCATTGCTTATTATGCGCCTTGTAAATCATAGCGTTACAGGCAGCATTTCAAAATAGTGCGAAATTATATCCCACTCACGACCCTTTGTGTCACGCTATTTCTCAGGCGTTTCTCGCGGCTGAGGTCCCGAAAGCTGCCACGGGAGCGCCCCGGCAAAGGGAGTGGCTAAAGTTGCAGCAGAGATGCCGAATACGTATAGCGGATAAAAATACACTTTTACCTTTTCATCTCTGCCAGCACTGCTCCAGTATATCACCGGCTAACAGGTTCGCCTCATCCAACCAGAGAGAAAGGATCGCTACTTTTACAGCCGTTTTTATTTCAGCTCACGGCTGGGTATGAATCTGTTATTACCACCCTTTACCCGTACGCGAATTCTGTCACCCGACCAGCACAGGGGTTATTTTTTCTTCAGCCGGACAACGGTATTGAGATATAAAGGCAACATCACAATTTGTACTTTACGGGACGCTTTAAAGTAATAAATAAAAGGCAGCAGCGCTGCACGTAACGATTTCTGTTCGGATAAAAGGAGTTCTGCGCCTTCGTTTCTCACCAGCGTATATTTGATGAAGTTGAAAATTCTTTGCATGGTCGGAAAGAGCGTTTTTTTTATCTCTTCTTTGCCTTCCGCCAGCTGTGCAAGAGATTGAGCAGCATAAACTAAATCAATTAAATCCTTTTGTCTGAAGGTTTGCGTGATACTTTTTTTATGATAGCGATAGCCTATCAGCGATTTATTAATGCCATAAATGACTTTACTCTGCAAATAAATAGCCGGAATGGTGCTCATATCCTCGTACAATCTACCGACAGGGAACGCAATATTAAAATCACGGGAAAAAGAAGTCTTATATACTCGCGCCCAGGGATACCACTTGCAGCGTTTAAATGCTGGCGTCAGTTGTTGAACGGATGTAATCTCTATTCTACCCGAAAATACTGAGCTATCAATATGTTCGACAATATTTGAAACCGTACCTTCGAATTGATTGGCGTTGAATTCGACGATATCAATGGTCGAGTCATTAATTATCGGTAAAATTTCATCCCAGAAATCAGGATAAAAGAAATCATCAGAATCTAATAAGGCAATATATTCCCCTGTGGCAGCGGCTATTCCTTTATTTCTTGCTACTGAGAGTCCGGCATTTTTCTGATGAATAACCATGATGTTGTCATGATTCTGGGTTAAACGATCGATAATCGCTGGGCTGTCATCCATGGAGCCGTCATTAACAATAATAAGTTCAATATCGCCCGTTAAATGCGGAAAGATAGAGTTAAGGCATTCAGCAATGTAATCACGTGAATTATAATAAGGAACGATAATACTCAATTTAATCTTACGCATTAACAATGCCTTACTCCTCAAATCTGCATGATGTTCAACACTCTTGCAACTTTGGGGTTTCTTTTACGCGCATAACGCGAGGTTCAGGCGCGCGTTATGAACCGCCAGGCATTATTTTATAAGCAGCAGACGACAAAAATTTGGCGCAAAAAATAATCTTTTATTGCAAGAAAAATATTCACCTGGTGAAAACAGGATGATTATTTAGTGAATAATTAACCCTTCAAAGCATTGTGCCATGAAAGTATTATTTCCCGCATTGAAGATTAACACCCGGCGCTCAGATTGTGCGCTGCCGGGTGAGTTAATGCAGTGACATCAGCGGTCTTTTCGCCATGCATCGGCGGTTAACGCCTCGCCAAAATGGCCAGCGATAAGGCGTTTTGTTAAATCATGCAGCGGCGACGCGAGCACATCGGCGGTACTGCCGCGCTCAACCACTTCCCCTTGATGCATCACCAGCAGTTGATCGCTGATATGTTTCATCATACCGATATGCTGAGTGACATAAATATATGAAATACCCTGTTTTTCCTGTAACTCCAGCATCAAATTAATTAATTGTGAACGCATCGACATATCCAGCGACGCCAGCGCTTCATCAGCAATAATGACTTTGGGGCGCAGGATCAGCGCCCGTGCCAGCCCGAGACGCTGTTTTTGCCCCGGTGCCAGCATATGCGGGTAATAACTAACATGATCCGGTAGCAGACCGACCATGCGCAGGGTTTCAAGAATGCGCTTGCGTCGCGCTTCCGGCTCAAGTTCCGTATTCAGCCGCAGCGGGAAATCGAGAATTTGTGACAGGCGCTGGCGCGGATTAAGGGAGGTAGTCGGGTCCTGAAAAATCATGCGAATATGCTGGCTACGAAAGGTGTAATCGCCGTAACGCAGCGGCTGGTCGTCAATAACCAGTTCACCCGCTGAGGGCTCGATCATCCCGGCCAGCATTTTCGCCAGCGTCGATTTGCCGGAACCGTTCTCGCCGATAATCGCCAGCGTTTGGCGCTCACGCAGGGTAAAACTCAGCGGTTTAACCGCTTCCACCGTCTGGCGGCGAAACCAGCCGGTGCGGTAGCGGAAGGTCTTACTCAGGTTGCGCACTTCAAGTAATGTTTCGACCATCTTATTCACTCTCCATATTCAGCGGGAAATGGCAGGCGAAGAGATGGTTTCTTGCTCCGGCTAACCGCGGTGTTTCCACACATTTACGCTGAGCGTAAGGGCAGCGAGGCCCCAAACGGCAGCCAATGGGCAAGTGCTCCAGCAAGGGGATCGCGCCGGGCATCGTATTCAGGCGACTTTTATGTGGCATTGCGCTGCCGAAGTCTGGAATGGCGCGGATCAGCGCCTGGGTATAGGGATGATGCGGCGTCGCAATCAGCTCTTCGCTGGGGGCAGTTTCGACGGTCTGGCCGCAATACATTACATTGATGCGGTCGGCCCATTTGCTGAGCATTTGCAGATCGTGGCTAATCAACATAATGGTGGTGTTGTTATTCTGATTAAGCCTGTCGAGCAGACGGAAAATCTGCGCCTGCGTGGTTGGCTCCATCGCGTTGGTGGGTTCATCGGCAATCAACAAACGCGGCTGGTTAGCCAGCGCGATGGCAATCATCACTTTCTGACATTCACCTTCCGTCAGCTCGTAAGGGAAGCTGCGCATGGCATCTTTATGATCTTTAATCCCCACGCGGTGCAGCAGCTCAATGGCGCGGCGCTTACGCCAGCCGATCCGTTGCCACCAGCGGCCTTTCCACGTCCAGCCGGGGATATTCTGCATCAGCTGTTTGCCCACGCGTTCGGAGGGATCGAGACACGATTGCGGTTCCTGGAAGATCATCGACACGTTGTGGCCGAGCAGCTTACGCCGCTCGCGGGCGGAGAGGCGCAGCAGATCGATATCGTCAAAGCGCATACGGTCTGCGGTAACGCGCCAGTTATCTTTGGTCACGCCGCAAATGGCTTTGGCGATTAAACTTTTCCCCGAGCCGGATTCACCCACCAGACCGCGGATTTCACCTTCCGCCAGCGTCAGGCTGATGCGATCAACGGCTTTTACCCAGTCATCACCGGTTTTGACTTCGATGGTCAGATTACGAATATCAAGAAGCGGCATTATTCCACCTCCGCCACAATCGCACGGCGGATCCCGTCGCCCAAAATATTAATCAGCAGCACGCTCACCATAATCGCCGCACCCGGCAACATCACGGTCCAGGGCGCAACGTAAATAAGCTCCAGCGCATCGCCAAGCATTGCGCCCCATTCCGGCGACGGCAGCTGTGCACCGAGGTCGAGAAAACCGAGAGCCGCAATATCAAGTATAGCCATCGACAGCGCGCGGGTAACTTCTGTCACCATCCCGGCGGTAATGTTCGGCAGCACGGCAAACCACAAAATATTCAACGTCGACGCGCCATCCAGGCGGGCTGCAACCACATACTCTTTTTCCAGTTCATCATGCACCAGGCTATAGACCGAACGCACCATGCGCGGCAGCAGCGCCAGCCAGACGGCAAACATGGCGTGGGAAAGATGCGGGCCGAAAAATGCCACCACAATAATCGCCAGCAGCAGCGAGGGAATCGACAGCAGGGTATCAAGAATATGGTTTAGCACCGCAGAACGCAGGCCATGGGTCGCACCGGCAAAAACGCCAAGGCCCAGCCCACAAAGGGTTGCCGCGAGCGTTACGATAAATGCGCCGCCCACGGTGGGCGCCGCGCCGCTCAGTATACGGCTTAATACATCGCGCCCTAAATCATCGGTGCCGAGGAAAAAGGAGACATCGCCATAGCGCGACCAGGAGGGCGGCAGCAGCTGATAACCGAGGAACTGCTGGTCAATGCCGTAAGGGGCAAACCAGTGACCGAACAGACACAACAGCGCCAGCGCGCCGCAGCCATACAGGCCGATCATCGCCGCAGTATCGGCATAAAAATTGCGCCACGCGGTACGCAGCGTGCCGGGCGGGCGCTTTTCGCTGTAGACGTTATCGTAAGGCATACCATTCCTTATGTTTCAACGGATTGGCCAGTGCGCCGAGAATATCGGAAAGCACATTAACAATAATAACCAGCGAGCCTATCACCATCACACCGGCGGAAATCGCCGCATAATCCTGCTGGCGAATCGCGTTAATCATCCAGCGCCCAAGCCCAGGCCAGCTAAAGACCATTTCGGTGATCATCGCCAGCGTCAGCATGGTGGAAAACTGCAGCCCCAGACGGGGGATAACCGGTGGCAACGCGTTATGTAACACATGGCGGCGCAGAATGGTAAAACGCGAAAGACCGCGCGTAGCCGCCGCTTTGATGTAGTTCTTATCGAACACCTCGGTAGTGCTGATACGCATCAGGCGAATCACTTCTGTCGTGGGCACCACCGCCAGGGTTAACACCGGCAATACGAGGTGGCGCAAGGCGCTTATCATCATTTCGTCGCGCCAGGGCGAATCGGACAGCCACGCATCCACTAACGAAAAGCCGGTGACCGTTTTCACTTCATACAGCAGGTCGAAACGGCCGGAAACCGGCAGCCAGCCGAGATTAAGGGAGAAAAAGAGCGTCAGCAGCAGCGCCAGCCAAAAAACCGGAATCGAGAAACCCAGCAGGGCAAAGGCGCTGATTGCTTTATCCTGCCACTTGCCGCGCATCACCCCGGCGTACATCCCAAGGGGAATGCCGATAATGAGCGCCGCGCCAAACGACAGCAGACACAGCTCCATGGTGGCGGGAAAGACCTCTTTGAGCTGCTCCGAAATCAACTGACCGTTAATACTGGAAACGCCAAAATCCCACTGCAGCAGGCCGTTAAACCAGAACACCCAGGCATTCCACAACGAAGCGCCCTGTAGCGGGGCATGCGGGGTGAAATAGCTGAGGCTAAAGCCGACAAAGGTGAGTAAAAATAGCGTGACCAGCAGTAATAGCAGGCGGCGCAGAGTGAAGATAATCATGGCGGTGATACCTCTTGTTTTTCCCGCGATACACCGGCAAAAGAGGCGCTGCCGAACGGGCTCAGCACCAGCCCTTTAATATCATAACGATAGGCCTGCAAGCGCAGGGAAGAGGCCAGCGGCAGCACCGGTAGTTCGCGCGCCAGAATCTGTTGCGCTTCATCATAATCATCAATTCGGGCGGCAAGCTGCTGGGAAGCGAGCGCTTTTTGCAACACCTCGTCAAATTCGCGATTGCACCAGTGGGCAAAATTGGTCTGCGAGTTGATTGCCGCACAGCTCAGCAGCGGGCGGAAGAAACTGTCCGGGTCGTTACTGTCCGTCGCCCAACCGGCGAGGGTTAAATCATGATTCATATCCATCAAACGCGCTTCCTGGAAGCGACCTTCGACCGGGACAATCACCACTTTCACGCCCACCTGAGCCAAATCCGCCTGGATAAGCTCGGCGGTTTTCAGCGGACTCGGGTTCCAGGGCTGCGAACTGGTCGGCACCCACAGCTGCAGCGTCAGATTCTCCACCCCCAGCGCTTTTAAACGCTCGCGGGATTTTGCCGGATCGTACTCCGTTACGCGGGCATCGTTATCGTAGGCCCAGGAGGCGCGGGGTAAAATTGAGGCGGCGGTTTCTGCGGTGCCGTAGTAAATCGACTGCATCAGACGCTGGTTATTGATCGACAGGGCCAGCGCATGACGAACATCCGGGTTATCCAGCGGCGGTTTATTGGTGTTAAACGCCAGATAGGCAATGTTCATCCCCGGGCGCAGCGTCAAACGTAAACGCGGGTCGTCGCGCAGAATCGTTAACTGGCTGGCGGCAGGCCAGGCCAGCACATCGCACTCGCCGGTGAGCAGCTTCGATAAACGGCCGGTGCCGCCGGAGCCAAGATCGACCACCACCTGTTGCATCAAAGGCTTACCGCGCCAGAACTTCTCGTGACGTTGTAACCGAATATATTGCCCCGCGCGGTATTCATCCAGTTTATAAGGTCCGGTTCCGACCGGTTGTCGATCTAACTGTTCCTGACGATCGCTCTTTTCCAGCTGGCTGGCATATTCCGCGGACATGATCGAAGCATAATGAGTTGCCAGATGCCATAAAAAGGAGGCGTCCGGTTTTTTCAGGCGAAACTCGACGGTACGGTTATCCAGCTTGCGTACGCTGTCGACAGAGTCGGCAAACTGCAAACTGTCGAAATAGGGGAAATCATCGCCGTTAACGTTATGCCACGGATGGTTACGCGAAAAGATGCGTTGAAAGGTGAACACCACATCATCGGCATTCAGCGAGCGGTGCGGCGTAAACCATGCGGTTTTCTGGAAAGGCACACCCTCGCGCAGACGAAAACGATACGTTGCGCCGTTATCCAGCACTTCCCAGCTTTCCGCCAGCTCTGGCACCAGTCGGTAGGTATAGGGATCGACATCCAGTAAGCGGTCATAAAGCTGTGCCGCCAGCGTATCGACAATCAGACCGCTGCTCACTTTTTGCGGATTGAAGGTGTCAACCTGGCCATTAACGCAGTAGACAAAGCCGCTGTCGCGAATATCCGCTTGCTGAGGAAGCGGTGGCGCTGCCTGCGCAAATCCTGTCGCCAGGCTTGCGGTCAATAGCAGAGAAGAGAAAACCAGACGCATGCTTTTTTCAACGTATTTAGATTCATGTGCAAAGTGTATCGCACTTGCTATGGCTTCGTACAAATGTCTGCTAACGACTGCTGCTATTGTCGACGATTTCAATTAATTTGATGTTTTTTCAACAGCGCCCGCAGCTGATGATAGGTGAGGCCGAGCAATTCGGCGGCGCGTTTTTGGTTGAATTTTGCCTGCTGCAGGCTGGCTTGCAGCAATTCCCGCTCTTGCTGGAGCTGAAACTGACGTAAATCCAGCGGCAGCGTCGGCTGCATCGCGTTTGCCGTCGCAACGGGTGTTTCACTGAGGCTTTCACGGTTAAAGGGATCGAGGATGATGGAATCCAGTGGGGTATCGCTGCTGCCGTGGCGGTAAACGGAGCGCTCGACAACATTTTTAAGCTCGCGAATATTACCCGGCCAGGCGTAATTAAGCAGCACATCGCGGGCATGATCCGTAAAGCCCGGGAAGAGGGGTAACTTCAGTTCACGGCACATTTGAATGGCAAAATGATCCGCCATTAACATGATGTCACTCTGACGCCGCCGCAGCGGGGGAAGCTGCACGACATCAAAGGCCAGCCGGTCGAGCAGATCGGCGCGGAATAAACCGTCCGCCACCATTTGTGGTAGATCGGCGTTGGTGGCGCAGATAAGCCGTACGTTGACCTGCAACGGCTGGCTGCCGCCCACGCGTTCCAGCTCGCCATACTCAATCACCCGCAACAGTTTCTCCTGCACTAACATCGGTGCGGTGGCCAGTTCGTCAAGAAACAGCGTTCCGCCATCGGCGCGTTCAAAACGGCCAGGATGGCGTTTTTGCGCGCCGGTAAACGCCCCGGCTTCATGACCGAAGAGTTCGGAATCCAGCAGATTTTCATTTAACGCCGCGCAGTTAAGGGAGATAAATGGCCCTTGCCAGCGGGGCGAGAGGAAGTGCAGGCGGTTGGCAATCAGCTCTTTACCGGTGCCGCGCTCGCCGATCACCAGCACCGGCTTATCAAGGGGGGCAAGGCGTGAGACTTGTTCCAGCACCTCAATAAAGCTGTTGGCTTCGCCGAGCAGATTATCTTTAGGTTCCGTCATGATGAAATTCGCCACATGTTAGTGAGATTAACTACTGTAGCCCAGGTTAGCGTTGGGGTAAAACGATTGATAAGCTTTAATTTCAATAACATAAAAAGTTGGCACGAAGATTGTAATAACACAGCAGCAGGGCCTTGCCCGATTACATAAATCAAGAGGAACAGATTATGGGTATTTTTTCTCGTTTTGCCGACATCGTGAACGCCAACATCAATTCGCTGCTGGAAAAAGCCGAAGATCCGCAAAAACTGGTGCGCCTGATGATTCAGGAGATGGAAGACACGCTGGTTGAAGTGCGTTCGACGTCCGCTCGCGCGCTGGCAGAGAAAAAGCAGCTGTCGCGTCGCATTGAGCAGGCCAGCGCGCAGCAGACCGAATGGCAGGAGAAAGCTGAGCTGGCGCTGCGTAAAGAGAAAGACGACCTGGCGCGTGCGGCGCTGATTGAGAAGCAAAAACTGACGACGCTTATCGCTTCCCTCGAAGAGGAAGTGACGCTGGTGGACGAAAGCCTCACGCGGATGAAAAAAGAGATTGGCGAGCTGGAAAATAAACTCAGCGAAACCCGCGCCCGTCAGCAGGCGTTAACCTTACGTCACCAGGCGGCCAGCTCTTCCCGTGATGTTCGCCGTCAGCTCGACAGCGGTAAAATCGATGAAGCGATGGCACGTTTTGAGTCCTTTGAACGTCGTATCGATCAGATGGAAGCCGAAGCGGAAAGCCACGGTTTTGGTAAACAGAAAACGCTGGATCAGCAGTTTGCCGAGCTGCGTACCGATGATGAAATCAGCGAGCAGCTGGCGCAGTTGAAAGCCAAAATGAAGCAGGATAATCAATAATAAAACGGCGGCATCAGAAGATGCCGCGCATCATTCGCTGTAAGGAGTACACATGAGCACGCTTTTTCTGGCTATTCCCCTGACACTGTTCATTTTGTTCGTGTTGCCGGTCTGGTTATGGCTGCATTACAACAACCGCACATCGCGCAGCGAACTGCATCAAAACGAGCAGCAGCGGCTGGTGGAGCTCGCACAAGAGGCAACCCGCATGCGCGAACGTATTCAGGCGCTGGAAGATATTCTTGATGCTGAGCATCCGAACTGGAGAGACCGCTAATGGCGACACTGGATCTGAATAAAAAACTCTGGCGAATCCCTCAGCGCGGCAAAATCGGCGGCGTCTGTGCCGGTATCGCCGAGTATCTGGATATTCGCGTTAAAGTGGTGCGTATTCTCGCCATTCTGGCGATGTGTTTTGGCCTGTTTTTCTTTGTGGTTGCGGCCTATATCGTGCTGTTCTTTGTGCTCGATCCGCAGCCGGAAAACTACGCCGAAAACGCCGATGCGCCAGACTACCGTGCATTGCTTGAAACCGTTGACGCCGAGCTTTCTGCCGGTGAAACCCGTTTGCGTCAAATGGAACGTTATGTCACCTCAGACACGTTCTCGCTGCGCAGCCGTTTCCGCAAGCTTTAGGAGAGAAAGATGAATCAACGTTGGCAACCCGCGCGTCGCAGCGTTAAACCCGGTTTGCAGATTGTCGGCAAGCTCGCACTGCTGGCGGCCCTGCGTTTCGGTCCGGCTGGCGTTGCGGGATGGGCGATAAAATCCGTCGCGCGCCGCCCGTTAAAAATGGCGCTGGCGTTTGCGCTGGAGCCTTTGTTAAAACGCGCCGCGGATAAATTTTCCCGCCGCTTTATCAGTGAAAACCATTTAAAATAAAGCTTTACGGCTACAGCTTTAAGGCAAAACGCAATGGCGATGGATCGACTTCGTACAGAATTTAACGCGCTGGTTAACCGTGGCATGGATCGGCATCTGCGCCTGGCGGTAACCGGCCTGAGCCGCAGCGGCAAAACCGCCTTTATCACTGCGCTGGTCAATCAACTGCTCAATCTCCATGCCGGTGCGCGTTTGCCGCTGCTTAGCGCGGTGCGTGAAGAGCGGCTGTTGGGTGTGAAACGCGTTCCGCAGCGCGATTTTGGGATTCCCCGTTTTACCTATGACGAAGGGCTGGCGCAGCTTTACGGATCGCCGCCGGTCTGGCCTACGCCCACGCGCGGCGTCAGTGAAATCCGCCTGGCGCTGCGTTTTCGCTCCAATGACTCGCTGCTGCGCCATTTCAAAGAAACCTCCACGCTGTATCTGGAAATTGTCGATTACCCCGGCGAATGGCTACTGGATTTACCCATGCTGGCGCAGGATTATCTGAGCTGGTCGCGGCAAATGAACGGGTTGCTGCAGGGGCAGCGGCTCGGCTGGTCGCAGAAATGGCGCAATCTATGCGCCGGGCTGGATCCGCTGGCTCCGGCGGATGAAAACCGCCTGGCAGATATCGCTGCGGCGTGGACCGACTATTTATATCAATGCAAACAGGAAGGATTGCATTTTATCCAGCCAGGCCGTTTTGTGCTGCCGGGCGATATGGCGGGCGCGCCGGCGCTGCAGTTTTTCCCGTGGCCGGACGTTGACGCCACCGGTGAGGCAAAACTGGCGCAGGCGGATAAGCATACCAACGCCGGGATGCTGCGCGAGCGTTACAACTACTATTGCGAGCATGTCGTTAAAGGCTTCTATAAAAACCACTTCCTGAAATTCGATCGCCAGATTGTGCTGGTCGACTGCCTGCAACCCCTCAATAACGGGCCGCAAGCTTTCAACGATATGCGCCTGGCGCTCACCCAACTGATGCAGAGTTTTCACTACGGGCAGCGCACGCTGTTTCGCCGCCTGTTTGCGCCGGTTATCGACAAGCTGCTCTTCGCCGCGACCAAAGCCGATCACATTACGATTGATCAACACGCCAATATGGTGTCGCTGTTGCAACAACTGATTCAGGACGCCTGGCAAAATGCGGCGTTTGAAGGCATCAGTATGGATTGCCTTGGGCTGGCCTCGGTGCAGGCGACGCAAAGCGGTTTGATTGAAGTGAATGGCGAAAAAATTCCGGCGCTGCGTGGCCACCGTTTGAGTGATGGCGCGCCGCTAACCGTCTATCCGGGCGAAGTGCCGGCGCGACTGCCGGGCCAGGCGTTCTGGGATCGGCAAGGGTTTAATTTTGAAGCTTTTCGCCCGCAGACGCTGGACGTGGATACGCCGTTGCCCCATATCCGTCTCGATGCGGCGCTGGAGTTTTTGATTGGAGATAAATTGCGATGACCGAGCCGCTAAAACCGCGAATCGATTTCGCCGGACCGCTGGAAACGGAAAACAGCGTCGTGTTTAAGCGCGCGCAGACCTTTGATGACCAGCAGGCGGAAAATTTTGCCCCTGCCGCGATAGACGATCTTCCCGAGGAGGGGCAAGCGGAAGCCGTTGTTGAGGCCGCGCTACGCCCGAAACGTAGCCTGTGGCGAAAAATGGTCACCGCAGGCTTAGCCCTGTTCGGCGTCAGCGTGGTGGGGCAAGGCGTCCAGTGGGCAATTAACGCCTGGCACACCCAGGACTGGGTTGCCCTCGGCGGGTGTGCTGCTGGCGCATTGATCATTGGCGCGGGCGTGGGTTCGCTTGCCAGCGAGTGGCGGCGGCTGTGGCGCTTACGCCAGCGGGCGCACGAGCGTGATGAAGCCCGTGATTTACTGCACAGCCACGGCGTGGGCAAAGGGCGCGCGTTCTGTGAAAAGCTGGCGCAGCAGGCGGGCATCGATCAGGCGCACCCGGCGCTGCAGCGCTGGTATGCCGCCATACATGAAACCCACAGCGATCGTGAAATCGTCAGCCTGTATGCCCATCTGGTGCAGCCGGTGCTGGACGCGCAGGCGCGGCGGGAAATTAGCCGTTCCGCGGCGGAATCGACCTTAATGATTGCCGTCAGCCCGCTGGCGATGGTGGATATGGCGTTTATCGCCTGGCGTAATCTGCGGTTAATCAATCGTATCGCCACGCTGTATGGTATTGAGCTTGGCTATTACAGCCGCCTGCGTTTGTTCCGCCTGGTGTTACTCAATATCGCCTTTGCTGGTGCCTCTGAACTGGTACGGGAAGTCGGCATGGATTGGGTATCGCAAGATTTAGCCGCCCGGCTTTCCGCCAGAGCCGCGCAGGGCATTGGTGCCGGGTTGTTAACCGCGCGCCTTGGCATCAAAGCGATGGAGCTGTGTCGACCGCTGCCGTGGCTGGCTGATGATAAACCGCGCCTCGGCGATTTTCGCCGCCAGTTAATTAGCCAGCTTAAAGAGACGCTGCAAAAACGACCGGCTGCATAAAAAAGCGGCGCTGCGCGCTTAACGTTACAGCGCCGCGCCGCTTTTTGCGCCATGCTGTCAATATTTGTTGACAGAAATCTTCCTGCTTTCGCTGAAGTGGCTTATCATCCATTAAATATGTGTATGAACAGGGGTGATATTCCCATGCGTCTTGAAGTTTTTTGTGAAGACCGGCTTGGTCTGACCCGCGAATTGCTGGACTTACTGGTGCTTCGCGGCATCGATCTGCGCGGGATTGAAATCGATCCCGTCGGGCGAATCTACCTCAATTTCGCCGCGCTTGAATTTACCACTTTCAGCAGCCTGATGGCCGAAATCCGCCGGATCCCGGGCGTAACGGATGTGCGTACCGTGCAGTGGATGCCGTCCGAGCGGGAACACCGCGCAATGAGCGCGCTGCTGGAAGCGTTGCCGGAACCGGTATTGTCGCTGGATATGAAAAGCAAAATCGAACTGGCGAACCCGGCGAGCTGCCAGCTTTTCGGCCTTGACGCGGACAAGCTGCTCAGCCAAAACGCCGTGCAGCTGATAGCTGGCTTTAACTTTCAGCGCTGGCTCGAAGGCAACCCGCAAACCTCCCATAACGAGCATGTGGCTATTGCCGGGCAAAATTTTCTGATGGAAATAACGCCGGTGCATCTGGAAGGCGAGACCGGCGAACCGGTGCTGACGGGGGCGGTGGTGATGTTGCGATCGACCATTCGGATGGGACGGCAATTACAAAATATCAGCCAGCAGGACCTTAGCGCGTTCAGCCAGATTGTTGCAGTGAGCCCAAAAATGCGTCAGTTGGTGGAGCAGGCTCGCAAACTGGCGATGCTCACCGCACCGTTGCTGATCACCGGCGATACCGGGACCGGTAAAGATTTACTTGCTCACGCCTGTCATCTCGCCAGCCCACGGGCGGCGAAACCTTACCTGGCACTGAACTGCGCCTCGATTCCGGAAGAGTCCGTTGAAAGCGAGCTGTTTGGTCACGCGCCGGAAGGCAAGAAAGGCTTTTTTGAGCAGGCGAACGGCGGTTCGGTGCTGCTGGATGAGATCGGCGAAATGTCGCCGCGCATGCAGGTGAAACTGTTGCGCTTTCTTAACGATGGCACTTTCCGCCGCGTCGGGGAAGATCATGAAGTGCATGTGGATGTCCGGGTGATCTGCGCTACACAGCGCAACCTGGTAGAGTTGGTGCAGAAGGGGCTCTTTCGCGAGGATCTCTACTATCGTCTCAATGTGTTAACGCTCTCTTTACCGCCGCTGCGCGATCGTCCGCAGGATATCATGCCGCTCGCCGAACTGTTTGTGGCTCGTTTTGCCGATGAGCAGGGCGTGCCGCGGCCGAAACTGTCCCATGATTTGCATCAGTTGCTCACCCGTTATGGCTGGCCGGGCAACGTCCGTCAGCTGAAAAATGCCATTTACCGGGCCTTAACTCAGCTCGACGGATATGAACTGCGCGCCCAGGATATTCAACTGCCGGATTATGAGGCTACATCGGTGCCGGTCGGTGAGGATGCCATGGAAGGATCGCTGGATGAGATTACCGGCCGTTTTGAACGTTCGGTGCTGATTCAGCTTTATCGCAGCTACCCAAGTACGCGTAAGCTGGCGAAACGGTTAGGGGTTTCCCATACCGCCATTGCCAATAAACTGCGGGAATATGGCCTTAGCCAGAAGAAGGGCGAAGAGTAAGACGAGTAAAAAGCAAAAGCCTCCTTGCGGAGGCTTTAAAGACTTTAGCGAAAGTTAGCCTTTCAGCACGTCCAGCGCGGCCGCGTAATCCGGCTCGTTGGTGATTTCATTGACCAACTGGCTGAATACTACCGTGTCGTTTTCATCAATCACTACCACAGCGCGCGCGGCCAGGCCTTTCAGCGCGCCATCAGCGATGCCAACGCCGTAATTTTCGAGGAAGTCAGCGCTGCGCAGCGTAGACAGTGTGATCACATTGCTCAAACCTTCCGCACCGCAAAAACGGGACTGCGCAAACGGCAGGTCAGCGGAAATGCACAGCACCACGGTGTTGTTCATTTCGGTCGCCAGCTGGTTAAATTTACGCACAGAGGCTGCGCAAACACCGGTATCGATACTCGGGAAAATGTTCAGCACTTTACGTTTACCAGCAAACTGGCTCAGCGCAACGTCAGACAGATCTTTCGCCACCAGCGTGAAGGGCTGCGCTTTTGCGCCAGCCTGCGGAATTGCGCCTGCAACGGGAACCGGATTGCCCTGAAAATGAACGAGTTGTGACATATTATCTTCCTGTTTACATATAGTTAACGTCGGCGCTAGTGTATGCCATCCGCGGAGATCACGGCAAACCAAATTTCATATCTATACTGGTTTACATCAGCGGCAAAGGAGCGAGTAATGAGAAGCGTCAAAGTATATGAAGAGACCTGGCCGCTACACACGCCGTTTGTGATTTCGCGCGGTGCACGCAATGAAGCGCGCGTGGTGGTGGTGGAACTGGAAGAGGACGGTATCAAGGCCGTTGGCGAATGCACGCCGTACCCGCGCTATGGCGAGAGCGAAGCCTCGGTAGTGGCGCAAATCATGACTATTATGCCGCAGCTGGAAAACCGTCTTACGCGCGAAGCGCTGCAAACCTTGCTGCCGCCCGGCGCGGCGCGCAACGCCGTGGATAGCGCACTCTGGGATCTGCAGGCGCGCAAGGCGGCGCTCACCCTTGCCCAGGCCGTTAACGTCAGCCTGCCGGAAACCATTATCACCGCACAAACGGTGGTGATTGGCACGCCGGATCAGATGGCGGCCAGCGCGGCCGCGCTGTGTGAAAAAGGGGCCCGGCTGTTAAAAATCAAACTCGACGATCATTTGATCAGTGAAAGGCTGGTGGCAATCCGGGCCGCTGCGCCTGAGGCCACGCTGATTGTCGATGCCAATGAGGCCTGGCACAGTGAAGGCCTCGCCGCCCGCTGCCAGTTGCTGGCGGATTTGGGCGTCGTGATGCTTGAACAACCTTTGCCGGCGGGTGATGACGAGGCGCTGAGCAATTTTATTCATCCTTTACCGATCTGTGCTGACGAAAGCTGTCACACGCGGGAAAATCTGGCGAGCCTGCATGGCCGCTATGAGATGATCAATATTAAGCTCGATAAAACCGGCGGATTAACCGAGGCGCTGGCGCTGGCGCAGGACGCTTCCGCGCAGGGCTTCTCTTTAATGCTTGGCTGTATGATCTGCACCTCGCGCGCCATCGCGGCGGCGCTGCCGCTGGCCAACCGCGTGCGCTTTGCCGATCTCGACGGCCCAACATGGCTGGCGGTGGATGTTGAACCGGCGCTGAGCTTCAGCACCGGTAAACTTCACCTTTGAGGATCCCAGTGCAGCAGCGCCGTCATGGCTTCCAGGTATTGCTCGCTGGCCTGATCCGCGGAAACCGGCGGGAACTCCACGGTGATGCAGTGCAAATTAATATCGGCGCACCAGCTGCCAAAGGATCCCGGCGTTTCATACCCAACGCTGCTGACTAACGGCAGGGAAAAGCGCGCCGACAACCATTGTCCTAGCGCACTTTTATGCGGATCTTCAACGCAGGCCAGCGGATCGTGGAACGATACCACCCACGCCGGGCGAATCGCGTGAATAAGCTTGCACAGTGCCTGGGTTTCCGGCTCCGAGCCGGGTGCGTCGCCCGTTTGTAGCACCACATCACGCGCTTCTGCGGCGCTGTTCCAGCGATAGACAGTTTCACCGGATTTCCAGTTCGCGGCCGGAAAGTTGCGGTTAAGATCCACGCCGTTCGCATTAGCGCGCAAACCGAGCTGACAGCCGTCCGGGTTAACCGCCAGCACAACATGATGGTGGCGTAAATCCGCCTTCAATGTGCGTAGCGCACAGGAGAGGGTAACAACGGAAGAATTTTCATCCCCATGCGTCCCGGCGATGATAAGCCCACTTTCTCGGGTGGCAATCGGCGCGGGAAACCACAGCAGCGGCGCGCCTAACAGCGAGCGGCCAAATTCTTCACGACCAATGGAAAATGCGCCTCGTTGAGCGCGCGGGCGGGTGGCTGGCATAAAGGTCCTTTTATTATTGTTGGCTTACAGCAAGTGTTAAGCATAAAGCGATGCCGCGCAAATCATGCCACGGGGGAGAAACAGGCGTCCAGCGTCAATTTTCCCGCACAGCAGGTTTGCATTCTCCCAAGTTAAAACAAATAATTACCTCATCTTTCGCCGGGAAAACAGACCAATAAGGGGATCCCATGAAGCATCGAATTTCAGCCCTCAGCTGTGCGCTATGGCTGTGTGGGTTTTCAACGCTTGTACATGCTGCCGATGTGCCGCCGGGTACTAAACTGGCGGCGAAACAAGAGGTTGTGCGCCATCTTAAAGATGAGCCCGCATCGGTAGATCCGGCTAAAGCGGTGGGATTACCAGAGATCCAGGTTCTCCGCGATCTGTTTGAAGGGCTGGTGAACCAGAATGAGAAGGGCGAAATTATTCCGGGCGTTGCCAGTAAATGGCAGAGCAGCGATAACCGGACCTGGGTTTTTACCCTGCGTGATAACGCCCGCTGGTCCGATGGCTCGCCGGTAACGGCGGCGGATTTTGTCTATAGCTGGCAGCGGTTGGTTGATCCTAAAACTACATCGCCTTTTGCCGGGTTTGCTGCGCTTGCCGGTATTAGCAACGCCAAAAATATTGCCGATGGCAAAGGCGCGGTGGATAAACTCGGCGTCAGCGCCATCGATGCGCGCACGTTGCGGGTGCAGCTCGATCGCCCTGTGCCGTGGTTTCCCAGTTTAGCCGCCAGCGTTGCCTTTTACCCGGTACAAAAAAACAATGTGCAGAGCGGCGCAGACTGGACGCGTCCTGGTCGGCTGGTCGGCAATGGCGCCTATGTGCTGGCCGATCGTGTGGTCAACGAAAAGCTGGTGCTGGAACGCAATAAAAACTACTGGGATAACGGGAAAACGGTTATTCAGAAAGTCACTTTCGTGCCTATCAATCAGGAATCCGCAACGACTAAACGCTATCTGGCCAACGATATCGACATCACCGAATCGTTCCCCAAAAACCTCTATCAGAAGCTGCTGAAAGATATTCCCGGCCAGGTCTTTACGCCCCTGCAGCTGGGTACCTATTACTACGCATTTAATACCCAGAAAGGGCCAACGGCCGATCCCCGTGTGCGCCTTGCGTTAAGTATGACTATCGACAGAAGGGTGATCGCCGAGAAAGTGTTGGGTGCCGGGGAAAAACCAGCATGGCGCTTCACCCCGGATGTGACTGCCGGCTTCACGCCGCAGCCGTCACAGATTGAAACGATGAGCCAGGCGGAACTCAACGCGCAGGCGAAAACACTGCTGCAGGCGGCGGGTTATAGCGCGCAACGTCCATTGAAACTGAAGCTGCTGTATAACACTTCGGAAAACCATCAAAAAATTGCCATTGCCGTCGCGTCGATGTGGAAAAAGAATTTGGGTGTGGATGTTCAGCTGCAAAACCAGGAGTGGAAAACCTATATTGACAGCCGTAACAGCGGCAACTTCGATGTGATCCGTGCGTCTTGGGTTGGCGATTATAATGAACCCTCTACTTTCCTGACCCTGCTAAGCTCGAGTAACAGCGGTAATATCTCGCGCTTTAACGATGCGGCATATGACAAGGTACTGGCGCAGGCGACGCAGGAAACCGACATCAAAGCACGCAACGCGGACTATAACCAGGCGGAACATATTCTCGCAGAAAAAGCGCCTATTGCGCCGATTTATCAGTACACCAACGCACGGTTGATCAAGCCGTGGCTGAAGGGTTATCCGATTAATAACCCGGAAGATGTCGCTTATAGCCGGACGCTGTATATCCTTCAGCACTGATAAAAAAATCCCCTTACGTCACGGGAAGTAAGGGGAAACTCATCGATTACGGGATGCTTCCTGTCTTTAGCAGGAGTGGTAAAAATTTTACTTAGGTAATGTGAGGGGAGGATGGAGAAAATAAGGAGACGCCCGTAGGGAATTTTTCATTAAAAAACCGCTTCGTTGGCAGAAAGAATGCCGCCTCTTTTACGATTTTGGTCAAAAAAGAACCACTGAATTGTGCTATAGTGGTCAGGTTTTCACCAACCAAGAGGATACTATGGAAACTGAATTGGACCCAACCCAACTGGCCATTGAATATCTGCGCCGTGATAAAACAGCACTCACTCCAGCGGAATATCTTAAGAAACTGAAACTGTTGCGCCTTGAATTTGAGGATTTGCTGACGCTGTCCCACAGCGAACTAAAAGAAGAGATTGATTTTGCCTGGCGACTGGGGATTCACTAACTCAGCAATATCGCTACAAGGCGCCCGTAAGATGGGCGCTATTTTTTTGTCTGCTGCACCGGCAGGTGAAGCAAACGCTAAACGCAGTGAATATCTTCTATTCGATATCGCGTCTTATTTCAAAAATATCATATAAAGTAAGAATTGTTCATTATTATCGCCATAACGGCTGTGGCTAAATGATCTTATATTCACTGAAGATTATGACGCAGATTAAGCACACAATACTCATTAAATAATGATGCCTAAATTATATATATCATTAACTGGCCTGACCGGATGAAATACTATTGATTTTAGTGAGCGCACTTTTGAACGATTTTTCGTAATTTGTGCTTATATATGACAAGCGTATACGCAATGGAGGACCTATGGTTCTTAAGCCAAGAATTGATGCCAAAAAACATGGAGTTTCAGTTGCTTTGCATCTTAAGCGCGATACAGAGCTTTTATCCGCGAAAACAGTCAATAAATTGCTGCAAATTATTTACGATGATCTGCGAGATATTATTAATGTTGTTTACGCGGCGCGCTCAGAGGTTAATTATACTCTCCCCGGCTCTATCGTGACGGCAAACCTTGCGCGGCGGTTTATTATCGAGGCCGGGGAAAGAGATGAGCGAGGAATGCTGGTGCCTGAAGATTGGCGCTATTTCCAAAACTGGCATTTTTATACCGACACCACGTGCATGATGGATGGATATGAGTCCTGTCACTTATTGATAAAAAAGATGTTTTCTAAATGTCTTTTTGTCAGCGAACTCGAAAAAGCGAAAACCATATTAGCTAACAGCCCATATTTGCAGAGCGATCCAAATCGCAGGCAGATCGAGGACTTTATTCTCAGGGCAGAGGTGAAGGCGAAACAACAAAAAAACCACGCTATTAATGATGCGATGGAGCGAATGCGTACTATAGGGCTATTTAGAAGTGAGAATTTAACGGCTTTTAAGCAGATAGTCAGCGAGTATATCGCCAGAGAATTTGATACCAATAAATCTACTCTAACCATGAACAGTTATAAAATGATGATGAAGCGAAAAGTAAAACACTTCATTTTATTGGATACGGCACAATTAAAAGAAAGGATTGACACTATTTTATCAGATTACCCGGATTCCGATCCTTTACAAAAGGAGATGGCGCTTTGGTATAAGCTCATGCAACTCGGCGCGAAGGGCGATGAAAAATACCAGATCGGCGAAAGCGTGACCCTTTATTTTACCGGTATACGCGGAGAGCTGGACTGGTGGACAAAAGAAGAGTGTAGTGAAAAAGGTTACGCGACACTGCGTCCTGAAACCAGAACCATTCCATCTGAAAAGGACTATCTCCTTGAAGTGAATAGGTTAAGCGTAAATTTTAACGCGCTGCAACCCTAGCCAGCCAGCTATTATCAGCGTGTTCTATAAAGGTGATACATGGAAAGAAAGGTAAACCCCTGGCGAGGACTATTTTTACCTTCGTGAGGACATTAAACGCCGCTGGGTCGTCCCGGCACATCAGCGGCATGATGGACTTTCAAAGCGAACCTCAGTGTTAATCTTTATCCATCATAAGGCATAATATTAATCGTTCACTCGGATGCGGCTTTTCCGCTGGCTAATTGTTTAAGATTAGCGTCCCGGGCAGGCTTTTTTTTGCAACGTCTCTGAGCTTTCCTGCGAATAGTGGAAGTTATTTTGCTCCAGCAATGCGGAAACCTTCTCCACCGGCATAGGGCGCGCATAAAGAAAACCCTGCAGATAAGCACAGCCCATATTGGTCAGCAGCGCCTGCTGTTCGACAGTTTCAATTCCTTCTGCAACCACATGCATATTCATCGAGTGGGCAATATCAATGATTGTCGACACAATCTTCACGTTACGGCTGTTGTCGCGAATATCCTTAACAAAACTGCGGTCAATTTTTAATTCGGTCGCCGGTAGCCGCTTGAGCATCAGCATATTGGAATAACCGGTACCAAAATCATCAATCGCCACCGTAATGCCCAACTGAGCGAACTGGTGAAGAAGCTGCACGCTACGATCAAGATTTTTAAGCGCGGTATTTTCGGTAATTTCCAGGGTCAACTGGAGCGGGTTGAGCCGGTATCGCAGCAACGCGTCGGTGATTTGATCGTAAATGTCATGCTGTTCAAACTGGCTGGGTGAGAGATTAATTGCCAGCGTCAGATGGCTAAAGCCCTGGTTATTCCATTCATGTAACTGTCTGCATGCTTCCTCGATCACCCAGTGCCCGACAGAAATAATTAACCCGGTTTTTTCCAGCATCGATAAAAAGGCCGCCGGCGGCAGAATTCCCTGAGTGGGATGATGCCATCGCAACAGGGCTTCGAAGCCCGTGAGCATTTGTTCCGGCGCGCTATATTGCGGTTGATACCACAGCTCAAATTGATCGCGGGCTAAAGCCTGCGACAGATCTTGCAAAAACAGCGGATCGTCGACGGTTTTTTGTGCCATTCCCGGCTGGAAAACGGCCCAGCCGTTGCGGCCTTCCTGTTTAACGCTGTACATCGCGGTATCGGCTTTTAATTTCAGCTCGTGCGCGCAGTCGCCATGTAGTGGGGAGTAACAGATGCCAACGCTAAGCGAGACGTTCAGGACATGGTTCAATTCGTAAAACGGCTGTTGAATCGTTGCCACCATTTTTTTTACCAGCGTCTCAATCTCCTCTTCGCAAGTGTCCGGCACGAGCAGGGTAAATTCATCGCCGCCAAGGCGTGCCAGTACCATCTTTTCACTCAAACAGGCGGACAAACGCCCGGCGACGGCAATTAACAGGCGGTCGCCGATATGATGCCCCCAGGCATCATTCACCAGCTTAAAGCGATCCAAATCCATATAGATTAGCGCTAAGGCTGTCTCTTTTTCTAACCGTTCGCGAAGGGCGCTCTCGAGCGTATTCTCAAATTGGGTGCGGTTGGGCAGGCCGGTGAGGGGATCAAACCAGGCCTGTTTTTCAAGCTGCTGATTAAGCTGGCGCAGGCTGTCCGTCAGACGCGCGGTGCGCAGTTGAGAATCAATCATTGAAATAAACAACATGATGCCGAAAATGACCAGCGTGGTGGTCGCCACCCATAATGAAAGCCCCAGTTCACCAACACCATTATGGATAAGCGTCGGTGCCTCATGGAGCACGCTGGTTGAGCCGTTATGATTAAATGTCGCGGCGCTCATGGCGGTGTAATGCATTGCACTTATCGCCACACCCATTGCCAGCGCCGCCAAAAGACGATTAATAAACACGCCGTGGGTATTTTGCCGCAGGCTGAATGCCAGCCACAGAGCAACCCAGGCGCTGATCAGAGCAACAGCGACAGAAAGCGCAATTAGCCCGATATTCCAGTAAATGGTGATAAACCCCATCATCGCCGCCATGCCCAGGTAGTGCATCGACACGACCCCGGCGCTAAGTAGCAGGGTGGCCAACAGCAGGCGTTTGATGGGCAATGTTTTGCCCGCCACGGCTATATTGATGGCCATAATAGAGGTCAGCATCGCGGCAATAAATGACAGCAGCGTAAGTTGTAAGTCGTAATGCATCATCACCGGCATTTTCATCGCCAGCATGCCGACATAATGCATTGACCAGATGCCCATGCCGAGCGTCGCCCCACCGGCGAAACGCCAGAATAACGCACTACGCGGTCCTGACGTCGCCACTTTACCTGCACTGTCCAATGCCACAAAGGAAGCAATGAAGGCCACCATAAAAGAGATGCCGATCAACACCGGGTCCCACGACACATTGAGCATCAGACAATCCACACAGGTAATAAGTAATATCTAATCCTGGCATTAAATTGCGCAGCTAACCTGATGAATTTAATGGCTACGCAGTTTTATTTTTTGTCAGGGGCGAATACATCACAAATAAATTTTGCTTTATTCATCGGCAGCGCAGGCAATAACTTAAATAAAGTGAACGGTTTATCAAGGGTTAATTTCATTGAGTGATGAATATATTATTTGCCAGGGTATTAAATTTTGCTATTTTTTATATGATATATTTCTATGAACATCATAAATTCGATAGATTTTACTTATTCAGAGTCGTATTCAGGTTGTGAAAGCAGTAAAATGACGACTTAAGCAAAACTTTCATTATAAAAATGCAAACATCCATCGGTATCAATTTCGCCGTGAAAAAGCGAATTCTCAATGTTATAAGAATTCTACTTCCCCGGTGTTTATGCAGGTTTCGCTATGTTTAGAAATATTAGTGTCAGAACATTTATCATTTTATATTTTTTAATTTCTTTAATTATTTTAGATGCATTAGTGATCGTTGTCTCAAAAAATATTTCACTTTTTATCGCAGCCTGCGCTGTATCGATAATATCCCTGGTATTACTCTGGGTTTATATGACGCAATATTTAGTCACGCCGATAAATACCGTTAAAAAAAGTATTGAAAACGTGACATCAGGGGATCTTTCTATTGTTATTCCTGAGTTTGGTAATAATTGCGCCGGTCGATTAATTCCAGGTATTAATAGCCTGTCAGCCAGTATTGCATGCCTTGTCAAAGAGATCCGCTCATCATCGGATACGGCCCTTGAGCTTTCCGCGCAGCTGGCTTCACGTAGCGCCGATCTTTCTGTCAAAACCGAAGAGCAGTCCGCCGCGCTGGTGCAAACGGCATCCAGTATGGAGCAGATGGCTTCGAGCACCAAAAACAACGCCGACAATACCCGACTCGCCAGTACCCGGGCTAAGGACGCCACCGACTGCGCGCAGAAAGGGGGCCATTTAATGAGTCAGGTAGCGAAAAATATGCACTCGATTACCGATTGCACCGAGCAGATGAGCGAAATTATCTCTCTGATCGATGGGATTGCTTTCCAGACCAATATTCTGGCGTTGAATGCGGCGGTAGAAGCCGCGCGCGCTGGCGATCACGGGAAAGGTTTCTCCGTGGTGGCGGCGGAAGTGCGTCATCTGGCTCAGCGCAGCGCGCAGGCGGCGAAAAACATTAAATCCCTGATTGCCGTCACCACCGATAACGTTAATCAGGGTGCAACGGTGGTTAGCGAAGCAGAACAGAATATGCACGATATTCTCTCCGGTGCGAGTGTGGTGAGTAAGTTAATGGATGAGATTGCCGTGACCACGTTGCAGCAGGAGAAGGGGATTTCGCAGATTACCCTTGCGTTAGCGGAGCTGGAAAAAGTGACGCAAAGTAACGTCACGATGGTGGATGAACTGGCGGGTTCGTCCGATGTCTTGCAGCACCAGGTTGAAGGGCTGCTGCAACGTGTCGGTAAATTCCGCCTCGACGAGGGGAGAAAACCGGTAATCGGCCAAAAAACGACGCAGCCGGAAAGAACGTCTGTACGTGCGATAGCCGAACCGCTGTTAGCCAAACAGGAAAATTACTGGCACTCTTTTTAATCCTCACCCCTCAGCGCATCAAATGAATGGCCCGATAATGCGGGCCATTTTCATTGCAATCGTATTTAATTTGTTAACAAATTCAGCGTGATGATTGCTTAACCTTGCCATATAGCTAGACTTGCAAAATACCATGCGTATTGGGGAGGCTGTGTGGAAGCAATTAAAGGAACAGATATGAATGTTCCGGATGCCGTATTTGCCTGGCTTTTTGACGGCAAAGGCGGGGTAAAACCGCTGGAAAACAGCGACGTCATCACCACGGGTACCCCGTGTTGGGTACATTTAAACTATACCAACCGGGAAAGTGCCCAATGGCTGGAGACCACACCGGTATTGCCAAACAGCGTACGTACGGCGCTCGCGGGCGAAAGTACGCGCCCGCGGGTAAGCCGGATGGGTGAGGGAACTTTACTCACGCTGCGCTGCATCAATGGCAGTACGGACGAAAGGCCGGATCAGCTGGTGGCGGTGCGCGTTTATATGGACGAGCGGATGATTGTCACCACTCGCCAGCGTAAAGTGCTGGCGCTGGATGACGTGGTCAGCGAACTCGAAGAGGGCTCCGGCCCGACAGATTGTGGCGGCTGGCTGGTGGATGTGTGCGATGCGTTAACCGATCACGCCAGCGAATTTATTGAATCACTGCATGACCGGATTATCGACCTTGAAGATGATTTGCTTGATATGCAAATCCCGCCGCGCGGCATGCTGGCGCTGCTGCGCAAACAACTTATCGTGATGCGTCGCTATATGGCACCGCAGCGGGATGTGTTTGCGCGCCTCTCAAGCGAACGTCTGCCGTGGATGAACGATGATCAGCGCCGGCGTATGCAGGATATTGCCGATCGGCTGGGACGCGGACTGGATGAAATTGATTCCTGCATTGCACGTACCGGCGTGATGACCGATGAGATAACCCAGGTGATGCAGGAGTCGCTGGCGCGGCGCACCTACACCATGTCGCTGATGGCGATGGTTTTTTTGCCCAGTACTTTTCTAACCGGCCTGTTTGGCGTCAATCTTGGCGGCATTCCCGGCGGCGGCTGGCATCTGGGTTTCGCCTTTTTTTGCTTAATGTTAGTGGTGCTGATCGGCGGGGTTACCTGGTGGTTGCATCGCAGTAAATGGCTGTAAAATTTCACTTTTTTAACAAAATATGAACATAAAAACGCTTTATTCATTGAGCGAGGTCAATAAATGCAATACCCATTCAGGGCAATATTCATCTCGCAGGTGAATGCAACGTCAAGCGATGGGCGTTGCGCTCCATATTGTCTTACTTCCTTTTTTGAATTACTGCATAGCACAATTGATTCGTACGACGCCGACTTTAATAGTCGGCTTTTTTTTGCCTCTGACCTGCTGACGTCTACGCTTAACGAGTAGACCACCACAGGAGGTAATGATGAACGTACGCTATTTCGCCTCTCCACAGATGAGCGATCCGATTCCGACGGATCCGGTACCGATTCCCGACCCGATTCCCCGTCCGCAGCCGATGCCCGATCCGCCACCGGATGAAGTACCGATTAAAATGTCGCGTTACCAGGGCAGATCTGAGAGGATACGCGCCTGCTAAACGTAAGCCATTTTATCGCGAGAAAACACAGTGACCGCTTTTTCAACCCTCAATACTTTGCCTCAAGCCCAGATCGACAACCTGACCGAGCTGGGCTATCTCTCTATGACGCCTGTCCAGGCGGCGGCGCTGCCTGCCATTCTTGCGGGTAAAGATGTGCGGGTGCAGGCGAAAACCGGCAGCGGTAAAACAGCGGCGTTTGGCTTAGGGCTATTACAGCATATCGATGCCAGCCGCTTTCATACCCAATCATTGATCTTATGCCCGACGCGCGAGCTGGCGGACCAGGTAGCGAATGAACTGCGCCGTTTAGCGCGTTATAAACCTAATATCAAAATCCTGACCTTGTGCGGCGGACAGCCGTTTGGCGCACAGCGTGACTCTTTACAACATGCGCCGCATATTATTGTCGCCACCCCCGGACGCTTGCTTGACCACCTGCAAAAAAGCACCGTTTCGCTGGATAATCTGCAGACGCTGGTGATGGATGAAGCGGATCGCATGCTCGATATGGGCTTTAGCGACGCGATTAATGAGATAATCGCCTTCGCGCCAGCATCACGCCAGACGCTGCTGTTTTCCGCGACCTGGCCGGAAGCCATCGCCGCGATTAGCGGTCGCGTACAGCGCAACCCGGAAACTATCGAGATTGACACCGTTGATGCGCTGCCCGCCGTTGAACAGCAGTTCTTTGAAGTCTCCCGCGGCGGTAAAGCTAGCCTGCTGCAAAAGCTGCTCAGCGAACATCGCCCGGCATCCTGCGTGGTGTTCTGTAATACCAAAAAAGATTGCCAGGAAGTCTGCGATGCGCTGAATGCGGCCGGTCAGGATGCGCTGGCGCTGCATGGCGATCTGGAGCAGCGCGATCGCGATCAAACGCTGGTGCGTTTCGCCAACGGCAGCGCTCGTGTACTGGTTGCTACCGACGTTGCCGCACGCGGGCTGGATATCAAATCCCTTGAGCTGGTGGTGAACTACGAACTGGCATGGGATCCGGAAGTTCACGTTCACCGTATTGGGCGCACCGCGCGCGCCGGTAACAGCGGGCTGGCTATTAGTCTTTGTGCGCCGGAAGAGGCGCAGCGGGCGAATATTCTGGCAGAAATGCTGCAGCTTAAGCTGAACTGGCTGAATCCGCCGGCAAATGGCAAAGTCATGCCGCTGGAAGCTGAAATGGCGACCTTGTGCATTGACGGCGGTAAGAAAGCCAAGATGCGCGCCGGGGATGTTCTCGGTGCGTTAACGGGTGAGATGGGATTTGATGGCGCGGATATCGGCAAAATTACTATCCATCCTGCGCACGTATATGTGGCCGTACGTCAAAGCGTGGCGCGTCAGGTGTGGAAACAGCTGCAAAGCGGCAAAATTAAAGGCAAGGCTTGCCGCGTGCGTTTGCTGAAATAAACTCAAGCCTCTCTGGCGTATCAGAGAGGCAAAGCATCACTTCACTTCAATCACGTTAAGGCGCAGTTCGTCGAGCTGCGCATCGTCCTCTTCCGGTTGCCAGCCCGCAGGCTGCATTGGGATCTCTTCACGATCGAATGCCAGATCGCCGCCGTTCACCACTTCTGAACCGTGGGTGATCCCTTTAAAGTCAAACAGGCTGGTATCGCTCAGGTGCGACGGCACCACATTCTGCATCGCGCTAAACATGGTTTCGATGCGCCCCGGATAGCGTTTATCCCAGTCACGCAGCATATCGCCAATCACCTGACGTTGAAGATTCGGCTGGGAACCGCACAGGTTACACGGAATAATCGGGAAGCCTTTCGCTTCGGAAAAACGCTCGATATCCTTCTCGCGGCAGTACGCCAGCGGACGAATGACGATATGTTTGCCGTCGTCGCTCATCAGTTTCGGCGGCATACCTTTCATTTTCCCGCCGTAGAACATATTCAAAAACAGCGTTTGCAGAATGTCATCCCGATGGTGACCAAGGGCAATTTTGGTAGCACCCAGTTCTGTGGCGGTGCGGTAAAGAATGCCACGGCGCAGACGAGAGCAGAGCGAACAGGTGGTTTTGCCTTCCGGGATCTTCTCTTTCACAATGCCGTAGGTATTTTCTTCGACAATCTTGTATTCAACGCCGAGAGAATCGAGATACTGCGGCAGAATATGCTCCGGGAAGCCCGGCTGTTTCTGATCGAGATTAACGGCCACCAGCGAAAAGTTAACCGGCGCGCTCTGTTGCAGATTGCGCAGGATCTCCAGCATGGTGTAGCTGTCTTTGCCGCCGGAAAGGCAGACCATAATGCGATCGCCTTCTTCAATCATATTGAAGTCGGCAATGGCTTCGCCCACGTTGCGACGCAGACGCTTCTGCAGCTTGTTGAGGTTGTATTGTTCTTTCTTCGTATTTTTTTGATTTTCAAGCATTATTTAGTATCTCAGGAAGCTTTAGTGGCACCATAGAGGCAAACCATCTTCACAGGACCAGGCGGTCATTCGGCATGCCGATCTGATCCTGGTTCATTTCCTCTATCTATGCACCGTAAATTTCATAAACCATCTGTGCGTTTTCATGCCTCTTGGGCGGGCTATGAAAGACGGATTGCACCGGCAGTAAAAGCAATCAGGCAAAGGTATGGCGCGTATGGTACGGATTACGGCGGCGAATACCAGCACGTTTTACAGCAGCGTTAATCTTGTCACCGATACATGATACAGAGTAATGGGCTTTTGGACTCCTTTCCGTGGGCTAGGCATGAACACAAAATGTACTTTTTGTAGTTCCATCGATCCGTATTCCCGGTGAGCTGAAACAGGCGGTATGCGAGTACATCCACTATTACAATCATGGATGTATCAGCTTAAGGCTAAAAGGCCTGAGTCCGGTAGAGTACCGAACCCAGGCACTGAAGGCCGCTTAATATGAACTATCCAACTTTATGGGGGGCAGGATCAGGCTGGAGTGACGCGTCAAATGACGCCGTATCGATGACAATGGCACAGCTACAGGAACTGGCAGCGGCAATGGCGCAGGCACAGGTGGCGAGAAATGATGAGATATATAAGCGTCAGCGGGAGATGAAGGATGAGCTGGATAGATGCGATGATTTAAGCTCAATGAAAAAGTTTGCCATCATCAGTGATTAGCACTCGATTCTGGACTTTTGTGCGCGATAACTCAATTCGGAATTGAGCGCTAATTAGTCCCGGGAAAATGAGAAGTTACAGTTTGAGACACAGGTAAACTATAACTTAATGATAATTTAAACTGTTGGATAGTTGTGATTACAGGGGTAAGATAAATTCTATCTGGCAGTAATGTCTAAACAATATTTTATTTGGGATACTAATTTTTTCATTCATGAGAAAGGAGTGCTGATAATGAAAGGGTTGTTTATTCGGTTGTTATTTCCTGTTCTTATATTTGGATCTAATTCATTATATGCTGAAGAATCAAACGAAATGAAGCTTGAGCGGGTAGTGATAGTAAGTCGCCATGGAGTAAGAGCACCTACAAAGCTCCCCCCTTTAATGCAGGAAATAACGCCTTATCAGTGGCCGAAATGGGATGTTCCTCTCGGATGGTTGACCCCACGAGGTGGAGAGCTTACTTCTAAATTGGGAGCGTTTCAACGTTTTCGCCTGGTGGAGAAAGGTCTGCTAGCTAACCAAACTTGTCCATCTGCAGACCAGATTGCCATTATTGCTGACACAGATCAAAGAACACGTAAAACTGGAGAATCATTTGTAGCCGGGTTCGCACCAGAATGTCAAATACAAATACGTTATCAAAAGGATGCAGCAAAAAAAGACCCTCTGTTTAATCCAGTTCGGATGGGGGAGTGTTCGTTCAATACATTGACGGTTAAAAAAGCTATTCTGGAAAAGGCCGGAGGAAGTATTGAGCAGTATAGCCAGCGTTTTCAATCCGGGTTTGAGGCTTTAGAAAATGTGTTAAATTTCTCACAGTCTAAGTTATGTAAGGAGGCAGGGAACCCAGAGAGGTGCACATTACAAAATGTCTTACACTCTGACCTGAAGGTAACGCCTTATAGCGTATCTTTGCCTGGTTACTGGAGTCTTTCATCAATGCTGACTGAGATCTTTCTTTTGCAAGAGGCTCAGGGAATGCCACTGGTAGGTTGGGGGCGTATTAGCCGAGAAAAACAATGGAAAGAGTTATTAAGTTTACATAACGCACAGTTTGACCTTTTACAACGAACTCCGGAAGTTGCACGTATCAGGGCAACGCCACTACTCGATTTAATTAATAATGCATTAGCGACAGAGGGTACGACATTAAAAAAATACGACCTGAAGTTACCCGTATCTCTATTGTTTATAGTGGGCCATGATACTAATCTTGCCAATATCAGTGGGGCATTAGATCTTAACTGGTCTCTCCCGGGCCAACCAGATAATACCCCTCCTGGCGGGGAACTTGTTTTTGAAAGATGGAAAAGGGCTAGCGATAATACTTATTGGGTTCGTGCTTCTTTTGTTTATCAAACGCTTAAGGATATGAAGGATATTACTCTAAATAATCATCCAGCAAAAGTTGATGTTGAGATGAGGGCATGTGAAGAGAAAAATATGCAGGGGATGTGTTCATTAAAAAGTTTTTCCAAACACATTGAGGCGGTCCGTATACCAGAATGCACATTAATAGATTCAGCATCTTTTTTGGGAAATTGACTGCTCTCAACCGTAAATGGTGAATATTACAACTTTTAAAAAAACGAACCACCCGAGCGTTTTTGCCTGAAAATCAAAGCCACAACTGCTGAAAATGGTGGCAAGAAAAAGGCTCAATTCAGTTTTTTTAGCGCCAGCTGTTACGGCAACGCTGACAGACATACGCTATCAGGGCTGGATTGTCGCAATGCTTTGCGTTGGAGGCAGGCTTTTATCACGCCAACCGGGCCGCCTCAAGTTGCTCCTCAGCAATAAACACCTTCAATACGATAAATTCACCGCTGTGGCTGTCGCGCGTACAGGCAGTTAAATGCAGCCAATAAAAAAGCCACCGACAGTTATCGGTGGCTTTTATCGTAGAGAATTTACTCCGCTGCGCTTTTATCGGTTTTACCGGCCAGCTGCGCCAGAAAATCGTAGCGTTTTTGCAGGTCGGCCGCGGCGTCTTTCCATAACTGTTCGGCGACCTCCGGCTGCTGAGCGTTCAGGCGACGGAAGCGCTGCTCATTGAGCAAGGTTTCCGCCAGCGCATCTGACGGCGGGCGGGAATCCAGCGCCAGCGGGATTTTACCTTCCGCTTCACGACGGGGATCGTAGCGGTACAGCGGCCAGAAACCGGTGGCGGTGAGCTGACGCATCTGATCGTGGCTCAGAGCCAGATCGTAGCCGTGCTCTTCGCAGGGGCTGTAAGCAATAATCAACGAAGGACCGGGATAAGCTTCCGCTTCCTGAATGGCTTTCACCGTCTGATTAAGCTGCGCGCCGAGGGAAATCTGCGCCACATAAACATGCCCGTACATCATCATACTGACGCCGAGATCTTTACGCGCTTTGCGTTTACCGTGCTCGCCAAACTTGGTCACCGCGCCCAGCGGCGTCGCTTTTGAAGCCTGGCCGCCGGTATTGGAATAACACTGGGTGTCAAGCACCAGAATATTGACGTTCTCTGTCAGGCTCAGGACATGATCGAGGCCACCAAAGCCGATGTCATAAGCCCAGCCGTCGCCACCAATCAGCCAGATCGATTTTTCCACCAGCGCATCGGCATCCGTTAGCAATTGTTGCGCGTCAGCGACGTCGGCCAGCGCTGTGCGTAATTCAGCAACCTGGGCCCGACGCGCTTCGGGCGTCGCTTCAGCGTGTAATGCAGCGTTTAATTCCGCCGGAATATGTTCAGCAAACTGAGCAACCAGCCGCATCACGCGCGTGCGGTGCTGATCGACGCTTAAGCGGAAGCCAAGGCCGAACTCGGCGTTATCTTCAAACAGCGAGTTCGCCCATGCCGGGCCGCGCCCGGCGGCATCGGTGGTGTAGGGCGTTGAAGGCAGGTTGCCGCCATAGATGGATGAACAACCGGTGGCATTGGCGATCATCATCCGGTCACCATACAGTTGCGTCAGCAGTTTGATATAGGGCGTTTCACCGCAGCCGGAACAGGCACCAGAGTATTCAAACAGCGGGGAAATCAGCTGCGAGGTGCGAATATCAATGCGCTCAAGGCTGCTGCGGTCAATCTCCGGTAGATCGAGGAAGAAGTCGTAATTCACTTTCTCCTCTTCAACGTGTTCGAGGCGCGACTTCATATTGATCGCCTTGATATCCGGATTCTGCCTGTCTTTCGCCGGACATACTTCTACGCACAGATTGCAGCCGGTGCAATCCTCCGGCGCGACCTGCAGCACATACTTCTGCCCGCGCATATCGCGGGATTTGACATCCAGCGAATGCAGGCCGGCGGGGGCGTTTGCCAGGGCTTCTGGCGAAACCACTTTCGCGCGAATAGCCGAGTGCGGGCAGGCGGCGACGCAGTGGTTACACTGGGTACAGAGTTCCTCTTTCCAGATCGGGATCTCTTCAGCGATATTGCGCTTCTCCCAGCGCGTTGTACCAACGGGCCATGTGCCGTCCGGCGGTAGCGCAGAAACAGGTAATGCATCGCCCAGCCCGGCCAGCATGGCTGCGGTAACGGTTTTGACAAAATCCGGTGCGGAATCGGACACCACCGGCGGCCGGTGGGCGCTGTGCGGGTCGACCGCTTCCAGCGGCACGTTAAACAGCGATTCGCGGGCCATTGCCAGCGCCTGCCAGTTACGTTCCACCAGTTCCTGGCCTTTACTGCTGTAGCTTTTGGCGATAGCGCCCTGCAGTTCAATCAGCGCGCTGTCGCCCGGCAGGACACTGGTCAGATGGAAGAACGCCATCTGCATAACGGTATTAATACGCGCCGCCAGCCCGCATTCGCGAGCGATTTTTGCCGCGTTGATAACATAGAAACGCGCTTTTTTCTGATTCAGTACCGCCTGCACTTCCTGCGGCAGACGTGACCAGACTTCCTCCGCGCCATAAGGGGTGTTAAGCAGGAAGATACCGCCCGGTTTCAGGCGTTCAGCCATTTGGTATTTGTCGATAAATTGCAGTTGGTGGCAGCCAACAAAATCCGCCTGTGACACCAGATAAGCGGAGTTGATTGGTTTTTCGCTCACCCGCAGATGCGAAACCGTCAAACCCCCGGCTTTTTTCGAGTCATAGACGAAATAACCCTGCGCATACCACGGCGTCGAGTTACCGATAATTTTAATATTGTTTTTGGTGGCCGACACGCTGCCGTCGCTGCCCAGCCCATAGAACAGGGCTTCCAGTTTCGCATGGGACGGCAGGGTATTTTCCGGCAGCGGCAGAGAAAGATTGGTCACATCATCATAAATGCCGACGGTAAAGCGCGGTTTCGGTTTCGCCTCGCGCAATTCGTTAAAGATGGCCAGTACACATTCAGGACCAAACTCTTTTGAAGAGAGACCGTAGCGACCGCCTATTACGCGCGGTAATCTATCGCGCTCGCCCTGGTTAAACGCTTCCGCCAGCGCCGTCATCACATCCAGATAAAGAGGTTCGGCATGGGCACCGGGCTCTTTGGTACGATCCAACACCGCCACGGTTTTCGCGCTTTGTGGCAGCGCCGACAACAGATGCGCAGCGCTGAACGGACGATAGAGGCGCACCTTCAGCACGCCGACTTTTTCACCGCGCGTGAGCAACTCATCTACCACTTCTTCACAGGTGCCGATCGCCGAACCCATCAGGATGATTACGCGTTCGGCCTGCGGATGTCCGTAATATTCAAACGGCTGGTAACTGCGACCGGTGGCGTCGGCGAAATCCTTCATCGCCTGCTCAACGTGCGCATATACCGCGTTGTACCATGGGTTGGTGGCTTCACGGGACTGGAAATAGGTATCGGGATTTGCCGAAGTGCCACGGATAACAGGATGTTCCGGGTTCAATGCGCGGGCGCGGTGCTCGTCAATTTCATGCTGCGGCAGCAGGTTTCGGATAGTGTCGTCCGACAGCGGCATGATTTTGTTAATTTCATGGGAGGTGCGAAAACCATCAAAGAAATGAATAAACGGCACGCGGCTTTTCAGGGTCGCGATATGCGAGATAAGGGCGAAATCCTGCGCTTCCTGCACGCTTCCCGCCGCCAGCATTGCGCAGCCGGTCTGGCGAACGGCCATCACATCGGAGTGATCGCCAAAAATAGAGAGCGCGTGGGTTGCCACGGTGCGTGCGGCAACGTGCAGAACAAACGGCGTCAGTTGCCCGGCCAGTTTGTAAAGCGTTGGGATCATCAGCAGCAAGCCCTGCGATGACGTAAAAGAGGTGGAAAGCGCACCGGTCTGTAATGCACCGTGCACGGCGGCAATCGCGCCGGCTTCCGACTGCATCTCAACAACGCGGGGCGTATCACCCCAGACGTTTTTCAGCCCGTTTCCGGCCCACGCGTCAGCCTGTTCAGCCATGGTTGAACTGGGCGTTATTGGGTAGATGGCGATAACTTCACTGGTGCGGAAAGCGACTGACGCGACCGCGCCATTACCGTCAATAGTAATCATATGGGTGCTCTCATTACTCAAAAGTAGAGGCCTGGTAAACGGCGACAAGCCCTATCGTTATCTTTCTATTTTAGCAAACCGCCGCGCGGCCAATTTTCGCTTTTGTGTCCTGCGGTATAACGGGAATCAATGAATGGCGATTTAGAGCTCAGCGAAGCGGTGTAAAGATAAGATACGGGACACAAACCAGAGCACCGCTCAACAAAAGCGCAAAAAATTGTTTCAGAGGGCGATAAAGTTGCTTTTCAGCTCTCGACGGATTGTGCTGGTCTGCCTATGATGCTTGGGTTTCGCAATATTATCCTGAGGACACAGGGCAGGGGGAGAGCAATGCGCTCAGCATTTTTTATCGGGTGTGCCGCGTTATTTTTATCGGCATGCAGCAATGAACCCGTACAGCAGGCGACCGCCGCGCACGTAGCGCCGGGACTAAAAGCCGCCATGTCTAGCGGCGGGCAGGCGAACTGCGCAATGATTGGTGGTTCGTTATCGGTAGCGCGACAGCTGGATGGGTCGATGACAGGAATGTGTGCGCTGCCCAATGGCAAGCGCTGCACAGAGCAGTCCCTTGCCACCGGCAGCTGCGGCAGTTACTGAGCTTTCGCTGCGCGCGTATAAATCAGGGTCTGCGATGAAGTCGCCAGCGTCAGCTGATCGCCAGTGAGATCGATCTGCGCGCCATCAGTGAGCATGGTATTGATGGTGTGATCCAGTTCGTTAAGCTGCGGCTCAACGCACATCATCATCGTCATACCCATGTGTTTCACGGTTAATGTGCCATCAGAGAGTTTTCCCTGGCCCATAAAGCGGTTACACATTTTGCCCGCAACGCGCAGGTCTTTATCAAAACTTATCTCTGGCGCGCCGGTTGTCGTATGAACGGCCTGGCCATTAACGGTGGTCAGCACAAAACGCTGATCCACAAGCTGCTGTGGTTTAAGGGTATCGGTGCGTGAACTGACGCAGCCAGATAACGCTACGCTCAAGGCAAGCAAAGTCATTAGTTTTTTCATCTCATCCTCTAAGGGCTTATCCATAAGTTGGGGAATATTAACATACTGCGCCCGGGCGTCATCGGAGTGAATCCGAAAGGGTTCCTCATTCCCCTGAGGAACCTTTCGCGTCAGGCCAGCACGTTCGGGCAGTTCTCGCCGTCGCGTAATTGACGCAGATTTTCCAGCGTCGTTTCAGAAATACTGATCAACGCTTCGGCCGTCAGAAACGCCTGGTGACCGGTAAACAGCACGTTGTGGCAGGCCGATAAACGACGGAACACATCGTCCTGAATAACATCGTTAGATTTATCTTCAAAGAACAAATCACGCTCATTCTCATAAACATCCATCCCGAGCGCGCCGATTTTTTGGGTCTTTAGCGCCTCGATTGCGGCTTGCGAATCGACTAATCCGCCGCGGCTGGTGTTAATGATCATCACGCCATCTTTCATTTGCAAAAAAGCGTTACGATCCAGCAGATGGAAGTTTTCCGGCGTCAACGGGCAGTGGAGAGAGATAACATCCGCCTGAGAAAACAGCGTCGCTAAATCGACATACTCGACGCCCAGTTCAAGGGCCGCCGCTGACGGATAGGGATCGAACGCCAGCAGGCGCATACCAAAACCTTTTAGAATACGCAGGGCGGCAATACCGATTTTGCCGGTACCGATAACGCCCGCCGTTTTACCGTACATGGTAAAACCCGTTAGTCCTTCCAGCGAAAAGTTTGCATCGCGGGTACGCTGATAAGCGCGGTGGATACGGCGGTTAAGGGTCATCATCATACCAATGGCATGCTCTGCTACCGCTTCAGGCGAGTAGGCAGGGACGCGCACAACCTGCAAACCTAACTCTTTTGCCGCCTCGAGATCGACGTTATTAAACCCGGCGCAGCGCAGCGCGATCCATTTCACCCCGTGCTTTTTTAACTCTTCCAGCACCGGGCGGCTGCCATCGTCGTTAACAAAAATACAGACGCCTTCGCAGCCGTTGGCGGTTTTGGCCGTTTTTTCCGTTAACAGAAAGTCGAAAAATTCAAGATCGTAGCCATATTTCTCGTTTACCTGCTGCAAATACTTTTTATCGTATTGCTTTGTGCTGTATATCGCGAGTTTCATAAGACTTTCTCCAATGGTTTTCTGCCCACATTATCACGCATCAAAAATATGATGTAAACGTTCAACTTTAATTGATGGTGCCAGACCAGCGCAGGCGTATGGATCCAGTATATCCCCTATTGGACGAGTGTTAGCGTAATTGCTTTAATGCACTGCCTGCGCCAAAACTAATGGCGAAAGCGGCAATCACACCGATGAGCCACGGGATTTTGGAGTCGTGAAAATAGTGAGCGCTGAGATAATCGCTGAAGGTAAAGCAGGTGAAAATGGTGGCACCGATAAACCAGCCGCGAATCAAAGAGCCTTTAGTGAACATACGCAAAATCCATAAATTAATGATAGTAAAGAATTATTTTCTGCCACTACTGAAAGGGCAACCGTCGGACTATGATTAAAACGGCTCGCGCCTTCAAAGGGGCGGCAAAACATGACACAATAATCGCCCGAACCGGCTTAATCATATGAAAAATCAGGATATTAGCTGCCCATGAAGGGTAAATACAAAGCCGCCATCGCCCTGGTGTTACTGCTTATTTTGCTGCCGCTTACGCTGCTGATGACCCTTGCGCAATGGGTGCCGACGCTGGTTGGCATCTGGCTGCCGGTCGGCACGCGCATCGCCCTGGAAGAGAATCCACGCATCACACGCCACGCATTACTGATTCCTGAACTGCGTTATTTTGCGGATGACTGCGCGCTGGCGACGTTACATAACGCTGAGCTTACCCATCCCAGCCGCTGGCAGCTGCGAATTAGCGCGCTGGATATTAACACTGCCTGTATTAATAAACTGCCACAAAATGAAACTGATTCTACCGCGCCGCGCACGCTGGCCGAATGGCAGGCGATGTTGCCCAAAAGCTGGCTGACGGTAGAGAAGTTTACCCTTTCGCCGTGGCAAGCCTGGGGAGGGAAATTATCCCTCGCGCTCACGCCGGACACTCAGCAGCTCAGCTACACAGGCGATCGCATTGAACTCAATGCGCGCTTGCGCGGGCAGGCTCTTAGCGTTAACGGTCTGACGCTGCAGCTGTTTGACGCGCAGCCACCGCTGACGCTGGGCGGTGAATTTACCCTGCCGATGGTTCCCAACGGCGTGCCGGTTAACGGGCATATGGAAAGCACCGTCACCCTGGCGCAGCAGCCGGGCGTCGTCGATGTCGATCTCGACTGGCGTGAAAACGCCGGGCAACTGGTCGTCATGGCGCGTGACGGCGGCGATCCGCTGCTCGATCTGCCGTGGCAACTCACCCCTCAGCAACTGACCATCAGCGATGGGCGCTGGAACTGGCCTTATCAGGGTTTTCCCCTTAGTGGCCGCGTGGGCTTAAAAGTCGACAACTGGCAACAGGGACTGGACAAAGCGCAGTTCTCCGGGCGCTTAAACGTCTTAACCCAGGGCGATGCCGGGAAAGGCAATGCGGTATTAACGCTGGGACCGGGCCGTCTTGGTACTGAGCGTAATGAGCTGCCGCTGCAGCTGACCGGGGAAGCAAAGCGGGGCGATCTGGTGCTGTATGCGGTGCTGCCGGCGCAGCTGAAGGGCACCCTTAGCGAGCCAGAACTGATTTTTGCGCCGAGCGCGCTGCTGCGCTCGCGCGGGCGGATAATTGATTCCCTTAATATTGATGAGGTGCGCTGGCCGCTGGCGGGCGTCAAACTGACCCAGCGCGGTATTGACGGGCGTTTACAAGCCATCCTGCGTGCCCATGAGAACGCGCTGGGGGATTTTCGTCTGCATCTTGACGGCCAGGCGGACGATTTTTTACCCGACAACGGTCTGTGGCGCTGGCGCTACTGGGGCGAGGGGCATTTCACCCCGATGAATGCGCGCTGGGATGTCGCCGGGCGCGGCGAGTGGCGCGATAACACCATTACCCTTACGGATCTGTCGACGGGCTTCGACCAGCTGCAATATGGCGCGATGCATATGGCGACACCCAGATTAGTGCTGGAGTCGCCGGTACAATGGGTACGTGATAAAGACAACCCGCAGTTTACCGG
Source organism: Enterobacter sp. Bisph1 (assembly GCF_000814905.1). Lineage (GTDB taxonomy): Bacteria > Pseudomonadota > Gammaproteobacteria > Enterobacterales > Enterobacteriaceae > Kosakonia. The sequence goes on along the minus strand of NZ_JXAG01000032.1, from coordinate 81,528 downwards.
CGCGCTGACGCTGGATGCCGGGCAAACCACCTTTAGCGCAGGCAGCGTATTGCCACCTTCGACGCTGAAATTTAGCGTTTCCGGTAGCGAGCCGACATTTTTCCAGTTTAAAGGCTCGCTGCAGGCCGACAATATTGGCCCGGTGCAGGTCAATGGCCGCTGGGACGGCGAGCGTCTGCGCGGCCAGGCGTGGTGGCCGCAGCAGGCGCTGTTTGTTTTCCAGCCGCTGCTACCGCCAGAGTGGAAAATGAAGCTGCTGGACGGCAATTTGTACGCCCAGGTGGCCTTTTCCGCGGCCCAGGATCAGGGCTTTGAAGCGGGCGGACATGGGGTGCTAAAAAACGGCGGCGTCTGGACGCCCGATAACAAAATCAGCGGCGTCGATTTTGTGCTGCCATTCCGCTACCGCGAAGGGAGCTGGCTGCTGGGAACCCACAGACCGGTGTCACTGCGCATCGGCGAGATTACCAATCAGGTGACGGCAAAAAACATTACCGCCGATTTGCAAGGCGCCTGGCCATGGAGCGAAGAAAACCCGCTGGTGCTGAGCGATGTCAGCGTCGATGTGCTGGGCGGCAAAGTGACGATGCAGCAACTGCGTATGCCGCAGCACGATCCGGCATTGCTGCGCCTCAAACATATCTCTGCCAGCGAGGTCATCAGCGCTGTCAATCCCAAACAGTTCGCCCTTTCCGGGCCGTTTGACGGTGCGCTGCCGCTGTGGCTGGATAACCCGCAATGGATTATTAAAGATGGCTGGCTGCATAACCCCGGCCCAATGACGCTGCGAATGGATAAAGATACCGCCGATGCGATAGTCAAAGATCATATGACAGCAGGCGCGGCGATTAACTGGCTGCGCTATATGGAAATCGCCCGTTCATGGACAAAAATCAACCTGGATAATCTGGGAGTATTAACCCTGCAGGCCGTGCTGAGCGGCACCAGTTTTGTCGACGGCAAAAGCAGTACCGTAAATTTGAACTATACCCATGAGGAGAACGTATTCACCTTATGGCGCAGTCTACGTTTTGGCGACAATTTGCAGTCATGGCTTGAGCAACACGCGGCGCTGCCAAAAGCCCGCTGTGCGAAGGGCGAAGAGTGTGAGGATAAACAATGAAAACCCTGAAAGCCGTGCCCGTTATGATAACCACCATAATGCTGGCCGCCTGTACGCCGCGCATCGAAGTGGCGGCACCGAAAGAGCCGATCACCATCAATATGAATGTGAAGATTGAACATGAAATTCATATTAAAGTGGATAAAGACGTGGAAACCTTACTGAAAACCCGCAGCGATCTGTTCTGAGGCGATCATGAAAAAATGTATCGTAACCGCATTGCTGGTGCTGAACCTGTATAGCCTAAGCGCGCTGGCGCTGACCCTCGACGAGGCGCGTTCCCAGGGGCGCGTCGGGGAAACCCTCAACGGCTACCTTGCGCCGATAAGCCAGGATAAAGAGACCCTCATGCTGGTAGATCGCATCAATAAAGCGCGCACCGAGAGTTATCAGCAGTTAGCCGAGCGCAATAATATCGCCATTGATGATGTGGCAAAAATGGCCGGGCAGAAACTGGTGGAGCGCGCCAGGCCCGGCGATTATGTGCAGGGCATCAACGGTAAATGGCTGAAGAAACCCTAAGCGGCGTGCTGAGGACAACGCGTAATCAGACACCAGCGTGGTGTGAATCTTGTCGCGTTTATCTTAGAAGCGGTCGGAAGGGTTTACACAGTGGGGCATAAAAACCCTCCCACCGGGCGGTGAGAGGGGCAGATCTTAAGCGGCTACCAGGCTATCGATCGCGGCTTTCGCGTCGGTCTGCGCTTTACTCGCCACTTCCGGTCCGTAAGCGATGCCTTCAGCGAAGACAAAGTTCACATCGGTAATGCCGATAAAGCCGAGGAACAGTGTCAGGTACGGCGCAATCAGGTCAGAAGGGGTATCTTTATGGATGCCGCCACGGCTGGAAACCACCACCACACGTTTACCTTTCACCAGGCCTTCCGGGCCCGCTTCGGTGTAACGGAAGGTCACGCCCGCACGGGCGACCAGGTCAAAATAGTTTTTCAACTGGGTCGGAATATTGAAGTTGTACATCGGGGCATTAATCACGATCACATCGTGAGCCTGCAGTTCTGCAATCAGCTCGTCGGAGAGATTCAGCGCGTCCTGCTGACGCGGCGTCAGCGGTGCATCGCTCGGGCGCAGCGCGCCAACCAGTTCGCCATCCAGTACCGGAATCGGGTTCGCCGCCAGATCGCGCACGGTGACCTCGTCGCCCGGGTGTTTTTCACGCCATTGCTCAACGAAATAATCGGCTAACTGACCAGACTGTGAATACCCTGCCAGAATACTGGATTTAAGAACCAAAACTTTGCTCATTGGCTGTTTCCTTTGTTGTTATTGCTGTGGGTTGCCCCGTGACGTCATGACACTCTATTCACTATTTAACAACATGAATAGCGCAATATATCGAATCCTATGTTCGAATTTCTTGAACAAGAAAAGGATTACGGCGATGTGCTATCCTGTTGCGATTGGAAACTTTAGATGTATTCCGGCAGCGCTCTGCCCAATAACGCGATGACAGAACAACAGAAATTGACCATTACCGATCTTCAAAAACAGCTCGGCGCGCTAATGCTGCGCGATCAACAGCGCTTTTCCCGCCGCCTTCATGGCAGCAAGAAAATCAAAAACCCTGAATCTCAACAGGCGCTATTGCAGCAGTTGGCGCAAGAGATAGGCGAATCCGCCGCTAAAGTGACGCAGCGCGAGGCCGCGCGGCCGGCTATTGATTACCCGGATAACCTGCCGGTCAGCCAGAAAAAACAGGCGATCCTCGAAGCCATCCGCGATAACCAGGTGGTGATAGTGGCGGGGGAAACCGGTTCCGGTAAAACCACCCAGCTACCGAAAATCTGCATGGAGTTAGGGCGCGGAATCAAAGGGCTGATCGGCCATACTCAACCGCGTCGTCTGGCGGCGCGCACCGTCGCTAACCGTATCGCCGAAGAGTTGAAAACCGAGCCGGGCGGCTGTATCGGCTACAAGGTACGCTTTAGCGATCACGTCAGCGACAACACGATGGTCAAACTGATGACCGACGGTATTCTGCTGGCGGAAATCCAGCAGGATCGGATGCTGATGCAGTACGACACGCTGATTATCGATGAGGCGCACGAACGCAGCCTGAATATCGACTTTTTGCTGGGCTATCTGCGCGAGTTATTGCCGCGTCGCCCGGACCTGAAAGTCATCATTACCTCAGCGACCATCGATCCGCAACGCTTCTCGCGCCATTTTAACAATGCGCCGATTATCGAAGTCTCCGGGCGAACCTATCCGGTAGAAGTGCGTTATCGCCCGATTGTCGAAGAAGCTGATGATACCGAGCGCGATCAGCTACAGGCGATTTTCGACGCCGTAGACGAGCTGGGGCGCGAAAGCCCCGGCGATATCCTGATCTTTATGAGCGGCGAGCGCGAAATCCGCGATACCGCCGATGCTCTGAGTAAGCGCGATCTGCGCCATACAGAAATTTTGCCGCTCTACGCTCGTCTATCGAATAGCGAGCAGAACCGCGTGTTCCAGCCCCACGGCGGGCGGCGCATCGTGCTGGCGACCAACGTGGCGGAAACCTCGCTGACGGTGCCGGGGATTAAATATGTGATAGATCCCGGTACGGCGCGTATCAGCCGCTACAGCTATCGCACCAAAGTGCAGCGTCTGCCGATTGAGCCGGTTTCGCAGGCTTCTGCTAACCAGCGTAAAGGGCGCTGCGGACGCGTCTCTGAAGGGATCTGTATTCGTCTCTATTCGGAAGATGATTTTCTCTCGCGCCCGGAATTTACCGACCCGGAGATCCTGCGTACCAACCTCGCATCGGTCATTTTGCAGATGACGGCGTTGGGACTCGGCGATATCGCGGCCTTCCCGTTTGTTGAAGCACCGGATAAGCGCAATATTCAGGACGGCGTACGGCTGCTGGAAGAGCTTGGCGCGATTGCCAGCGATGAGCAGCAAACGGCTTATAAACTGACAACCCTAGGTCGCCAGCTGTCACAGCTGCCCGTCGATCCGCGTCTGGCACGCATGGTGCTGGAAGCACAAAAACATGGTTGCGTACGCGAAGCGATGATCATCACCTCGGCGCTGTCGATTCAGGATCCGCGCGAGCGGCCGCTGGATAAAAAACAGGCCTCGGACGAAAAGCACCAGCGCTTCCACGATAAAGAGTCTGATTTCCTCGCCTTTGTGAACTTGTGGAACTACATCGGCGAGCAGCAAAAAGCACTCTCTTCTAATCAGTTCCGCCGTCAGTGCCGGGTCGATTACCTCAACTATTTACGCGTGCGTGAATGGCAGGATATCTACACCCAGCTGCGCCAGGTGGTGAAAGAGCTGGGGATCCCGGTAAACAGTGAACCGGCGGAATACCGCGAAATTCATATCGCCTTGTTAACCGGTCTGTTGTCCCATATCGGTATGAAAGATGCCGAGAAGCAGGAGTACACCGGTGCGCGTAATGCCCGTTTCGCCATCTTCCCGGGTTCCGGCTTATTTAAAAAGCCGCCGAAGTGGACGATGGTCGCCGAACTGGTGGAAACCAGCCGCCTGTGGGGGCGCATCGCCGCGCGCATCGATCCGGAGTGGGTTGAGCCGGTGGCGCAGCATCTGCTTAAACGTTCCTGGAGCGAACCGCACTGGGAGCGGGCGCAGGGCGCGGTAATGGCGATGGAAAAAGTGACGGTTTACGGTCTGCCAATCGTCGCCGCGCGCAAGGTGAACTACAGCCAAATCGATCCGGCCCTGTCCCGTGAGTTGTTTATTCGTCATGCGCTGGTGGAAGGCGACTGGCAAACCCGCCACGCGTTCTTTCGCGACAACCTGAAGCTGCGCTCGGAAGTGGAAGAGCTGGAACATAAATCCCGCCGCCGCGACATTCTGGTGGATGACGAAACCCTGTTTGAGTTCTACGACCAGCGCATCAGCCACGAAGTTGTCTCGGCGCGCCATTTCGATAGCTGGTGGAAAAAGGCCAGCCGCGAAATGCCCGATCTGCTCAATTTCGAAAAGAGCATGTTGATCAAAGAGGGTGCCGAAGGGGTCAGCAAACTCGACTACCCGAACTTCTGGCACCAGGGCAACCTGAAGCTACGCCTGAGCTATCAGTTTGAACCGGGCGCGGATGCCGACGGCGTAACGGTACATATTCCGCTGCCGCTATTAAACCAGGTGGAAGAGAGCGGTTTCGAGTGGCAAATTCCCGGCCTGCGCCGCGAACTGGTGATTGCGCTGATTAAATCGCTGCCGAAGCCGACGCGCCGCAATTTCGTTCCCGCGCCGAACTACGCCGAAGCATTCCTCGGTCGCGTTACGCCGCTTGAACTGCCGCTGCTGGATGCCCTGGAGCGCGAGCTGCGCCGGATGACCGGTGTGACCGTCGATCGCGATGACTGGCACTGGGATCAGGTGCCGGATCACCTGAAAATCAGCTTCCGTGTCGTGGATGATAAGAACAAAAAACTGCGCGAAGGGCGTTCCCTGCAGGCGCTGAAAGATAGCCTGAAAGGCAAAGTTCAGGAAACCTTGTCGGCGGTGGCCGACGACGGTATCGAGCAGAGCGGGCTGCATCTGTGGAGTTTTGGTCAGCTACCGGAAAATTACGAGCAGAAACGCGGCAATTACCAAGTGAAAGCCTGGCCGGCGCTGGTAGACGAGCGTGACAGCGTGGCGATCAAGTTGTTTGATAACCCGCTGGATCAGCAACAGGCGATGTGGGGCGGCCTGCGCCGTCTGCTGCTGTTAAATATTCCGTCACCGATTAAGTATCTGCATGAAAAGCTGCCCAATAAAGCTAAGCTGGGGCTCTATTTCAACCCCTACGGCAAAGTGCTGGATCTGATTGATGACTGTATTTCCTGCGGCGTCGATAAGCTGATTGCCGAAGCGGGCGGCCCGGTGTGGACAGAGGAGGCCTTCGCCGCGCTGCACGAAAAAGTGCGTGCAGAGCTGAACGAAACGGTGGTGGAAATTGCCAAACAGGTCGAACAGATCCTCACCGCAGTGTTCAATATCAATAAGCGGCTGAAAGGGCGCGTGGATATGACCATGGCGCTGGGGCTGTCGGATATCAAAGCGCAAATGAGCGGGCTGGTGTATCGCGGCTTTGTCACCGGCAACGGTTTCCGCCGTCTTGGCGATACGCTGCGATATTTGCAGGCGATTGAAAAACGGCTGGAGAAACTGGCGGTCGATCCCCATCGTGACCGGGCAATGATGCTGAAAATCGAGCACACCCAGCAGGCGTGGCAGCAGTGGCTGAATAAACTGCCGCCCGCGCGCCGGGAAGATGAAGAGGTGAAAGCGATCCGCTGGATGATCGAAGAGCTGCGCGTCAGCTACTTTGCCCAGCAGTTAGGCACGCCTTATCCCATCTCCGATAAACGCATTCTGCAGGCAATGGAGCAAATTAGCGCCTGATGTCAGTCAGGCGTTCACCCATGCCAGCGTAAACCCATCCCAGCCTTTGACGCCCACCGTTTGCATCGCGGTGGCCGTCAGGCGCGGATCGGCCCCGATCATCTCAATAAAATAAGGGATTGAACGGGCGCATACGTTGGGTAAATACCGGGGTAAGCAGGCTGACAAGGAACAACACCAGAAGGTGCTGTACTACCGTAAGGTGAAGAAATTGAGTATTCGGGAAACAGCGGATGCGACAGGATATAGCCCCGGATATGCCGTACCCAGGCAATATACCGACAGCAGGATAATACAATGCCATGACCACTATTTCTGACAGAAGGATAGTCATGGCATCACCTTATTTCAGCAGGTTATATTGTTCCTCATCCACGGGCTCCAGCCACTCATTTGAAGCCCCTTCTGCAGGAACCTCCACCGCAATATGGGCAAACCAGCTGTCTTTAGCTGCGCCATGCCAGTGTTTGGTGTCAGGGGGAATATTGACCACATCACCGGCAACCAACTGTCGGGCGGGCTGACCCCACTCCTGATACCAGCCGTAGCCACCGGTTACCAGCAAAATTTGTCCACCTTTGTGGTGAATATGCCAGTTATTACGACACCCCGGCTCAAACACCACATTGCCGATAGCGACGCCTGTCGTGGAGAGCATATTCAGATAACTTGTCCCCTGGAAGTATTGTGCATATGCCTCATTTTTCGGCCCCTTCGGGAAAATACCATTACCATCAAATTTTCCGTTCATTACCGTCTCCTGATATTTCACATTGTATTAAGAATCCGTCTGGCATCGGTCGCCTGCGCCGATAAAGTCCGCTCTGGGTCAGCACTCCCGCTTTGCCGTCAGTGCCAGTAACGCCCCGACAGTCGTAAACAAACCGATAACCCAGCTCATGGTCCAGGGGGTGTTATCGCTGAACAACGCCAGTAATCCGGTAGAAACAATGCCGCTGCCATACTGTAGCGCGCCAATGAGTGCTGAGGCGGATCCGGCAATTTCCGGGACCTCATCCAGGGCGGCGGCTGTTGAGGTCGCGGCAATTACCCCATTCATCGAGAACGTGATAAACATCATCACCGCCAGAAAGGCAATTCCCCCTGTTTTCAGTCCGGCAGCCAATGTCAGCAGAATGGCGGCGATAGCGGCAATGCTCAGAGATGTTCTCAGCAACGTATCCAGCGAGTACCGCTGTACCAACTTCCGGTTGACTGTGCTGAGCAACATGACGCCGACGATATTGATAGCGAATAACCAGCCGTAATGCTGCGGCGAGACGCCGTAATAGCTGATGTAAACCAGCGGAGACCCGGCGATAAAAGCGTAAACCGCCATGTAATAGGACGTCAGGCTCAGCGTATAGCGCATAAAGCGTCGGTTTTTTAGCAAAAAGACATAGTTACCGAAAGCACCTTTCAGCGTGGCGCGTATACGACGCTCTTCAGGCAGCGTCTCCGGTAACGTCAGCAACGCCAGGAACATCACCACGCCTGTCGCTGATAGCAGCCAGAAAATCATCGGCCATGTGCTGAACTTTATGATCAAACCACCCAGCAGCGGGCCGCCAATCGGGGCTATCGCCATCACGATCATCAGCGTGGAAAGCATCTGGGCGGCGCGAGAACGATTGAATAAATCTCTTATCATAGCCCGGGCCAGCATCGGCCCCGTGCAGGCTCCCATAGCCTGAAAGACCCGCCAGAACACCATCTGCATCATGGTGGTGGATGTGGCGCAACCGACAGAGCCCACGACAAACAGGACCATCCCGATAAACAGCGGGATTTTCCGGCCCAGATGATCGCTCACCGGACCCCAGATCAGTTGAGCAAGGGTAAAACCGATTAAGAAACCGGTAATGGTCAGTTCGGCATCGCCGTGAAGCGCCCTTGCCATAACCGGCATCGCGGGCAGATAAATATCGGTGGAGAGCGAAGTTAGCGCCATCAGCGCGCTGAGCAGGATAATAAAACCTGCGCCCACCGCGATCCGGGAACGGGAAAGCATAGCGGTATTTTCAGACATAGTGAGAACCACAAAAGTAGAGTCAAACAGCAACGGAATGGCATGCGAGTTGAAAGCAGCAGACGACCTGCCTGCCGCTTTCGGTATCAGCTACGGGGTTTTAAATCACCGTACCAGTATGAGGCTGTGACACCACCATCCATCAGAAAATCACTGCCGGTAATAAAGGTGCCTTCAGGCCCCATCAGTAATGCGGCCAACGCGCCGACTTCATCCGGTGTACCCCCTCGTCCAGCCGGAGATTTCTTCAGCATCTGACGGTAACCGGCCCCCCGGGGGCCACTGAGTTCATCATTGGCCAGCGGGGTGAAAATAATACCGGGGCTGATGGTGTTCACCCGGGCGCCGCGTTTACCCCATTTAACCGCTTCAGCCATAACGCGCAGGGCATTGCCCCGCTTTGAATACTGATAGGCCAGAAGCGGATCGGTTATTTGCTCCGGCTGTAACATAGGCAGCGTCAGCAATGCTTCAACAGGCGTGGTGGCCAGTGCCTCGCTCTGTTCTGTTGTGAGCGGCCCCAGACGATGGCCTGATTGGGAAGCAATAACGATGCCGCTGCCGCCCGGGGCGATAATCTGCCCAAACGTGTCAAGTACCAGCGCAGTACCGTAAAGATCCACCTTCAGAATGGTTTCCGGCGAGGCCTGTGACGGAGAAACACCCGCTGAGTGAACCAATCCGGTGACATTACCCAGCGACTGAGCCTGTCTGGCCAATGCTTCAACCGAAGCACGTTCAGCCACATTGGCGATGGCCGTACTGACAGTAAAACCAGCATTTATCAGTACCGTCGCTGCGGCTTCAGCATTCTGCTGGCGAAGATCCGCCAGCAGAATATGTTTACCGGCGCTGACCCGGCGGGCAATCGCCTGGCCAATAGAGCCAGCACCGATGACAACAATGATATCGTTCATGATTTTTATCCTTTGCCTGAAGTACTAGCGAAAGCGAGAGACCATGGCGTTCAGTTCTTTCAGTACACACTCAGGCTCATCGGCAAGCGGCATATTATTGATATCGCCAATGGCATCCGGCTTTCCGGGGGGATCCGCGCGAAGCGCGGCAAACAGCGGTTTCAGGTCGTGCTGAGCATTGCCGCGCTCAGCCACCAGTTCAAAGGAGCGGGCAGCAGCGCGGCTTTTTGCGGGGTTCTCACGATGGCCCGGGCCTGATATCCCTGCGCCAGCATGGTATTGACGACAAGGCGTCCGATACTGCCTGTGGCCCCTGCAATTAATACTTTCATTATCTGGCCCCGTTCATCTGGCAGAATTTCTGCGATGAAAAAAGGATACCAGTGGTCATTATTCTGAGTAACGGGGCTACAATGATTGCGTCTATGAATGAATCTCATGAATCTGGCCGTTGAGGAAGTGTCTTGCTGAAAGAGAATTTTAATGAGCTGCAATTTTTTCTGGTCGTGGCGAAAGAGCGCAGTTTTACTAAAGCGGCGGGGAAACTCGGCGTATCACAATCGGCGCTGAGCCATGCCGTCAAGGCGCTGGAAACGCGGCTGAATTTGCGGCTGCTGACCCGCACAACCCGGAGCGTGGCGCCGACGGAAGCCGGAGAGCGCATTCTCGCCTGCCTGGAGCCCGGGCTGGCGGTACTGGAGCAGGACCTGGAAAATATTGTCCAGATGAACGGCATTGCATCAGGCAACATCCGGCTTTCTGTCGGTGAACACGCCATGGGCAGTCTGCTGTGGCCGAAACTGAAACCGTTTCTGCGCGAATACCCGGAAATTCACGTTGAACTGGTGGTGGATAATGGTTTTGTCGATATTGTCCAGGGCGGTTTTGATGCAGGCGTCCGGCTGGGGGAAAGCGTGGATAAAGACATGATCGCCGTGAAAATTGGCCCGGATATGCGCCTGGTGACGGTGGCGTCACCGGGCTATTTAAGCCAGCATGGCGCACCGCAGACGCCCCATGATTTGCAGGATCACTGCTGTATCAATATGCGTCTGCCCACGGCAGGCGGCGTTTACCACTGGGAGTTTGAGAAAGAGGGAAAACCGCTACGCGTAAAAGTGGAGGGACAGTTAACCCTCAACCGGCTGACAGAGCGCATTGATGCGGCGCGGGAAGGTTTTGGCATTACCTGTGTGCCGGAGGATTCGGTCGCGGAGCATATCCGCACCGGCGCGCTGGTTAAGGTGCTGGATGAGTGGAGCCCGTCCTTTGCCGGTTACTATCTCTATTATCCCAGCCGCAGACAGCACCCACTGGCCTTTACGCTACTGATAGAAGCGTTGCGTTATACCGGATAGCGGTATCTTCGCCTGCAGGGCGCCAGCTCCTCTCCGGTGAAAGTCGCTGGCGGAAAACCCGCCAGCCAGTCTCGCAATACTAACGACCCACCCGGGCCTGAAGCGCCGCAGGATAACGCTCGCCCACGATGTCTATTGCATCAAGCGCCTGGGTTATTTTGCGCAAATCTTCCGTCGCCAGCGTGAGTTCTGCTGCTGCGAGGTTTTCTTCCAGTCGATATTGTTTCGTGGTTCCAGGGATCGGCACAATCCACGGTTTTTGCGCCAGTAGCCAGGCCAGCGCGATTTGCGCGGAGGTCACCCCTTTTTCACTCGCAAGCTCGCCCAGTAGGGTAACCAGTTTTTCATTGGCTTCAAGCGCCTCTGCCGCAAAGCGCGGTACTTTGCTGCGGAAATCATCCTGCCCAAAGGTGGTTCCGGTTTTAATCGCCCCGGTCAGAAAACCTTTACCTAACGGACTGAACGGCACAAAACCAATACCCAGCTCTTCCAGCAGCGGAAGAATGTCCTGCTCAGGCTCGCGCCACCACATGGAGTATTCACTCTGTAGAGCAGCAACGGGCTGTACCGCATGAGCGCGGCGAATAGTCTCTACTCCCGCTTCAGAGAGACCAAAGTGTTTCACTTTACCTTCCGCAATCAAATCTTTCACCGTGCCAGCCACGTCTTCAATCGGCACGTCGGGATCGACACGGTGCTGATACAACAGATCAATGACATCCGTTTTGAGGCGCTTAAGCGATCCTTCGACGGCTTTACGGATATGCTCCGGGCGACTGTTTAAAATCTGCTGTTTGTTGTCATCACCGAAGGTAAAACCAAATTTGGTGGCAATCACCACCCGGTCGCGAAACGGCTTCAGCGCCTCACCGACGACTTCTTCATTCAGATAGGGGCCATAGACTTCGGCGGTGTCGAAGAAGGTCACGCCACGTTCAACGGCGGCGCGGATGAGTTCGATTGCCTGACGGGTATCGGTCGCCGGGCCATAGCCGTGGCTCAGCCCCATGCATCCCAGCCCCAGCGCGGAGACTTCAAGCCCGGATTGCCCAAGATAACGCTTTAGCATAAAAACTACCTCTGTTGAGTCGGCGTTAAACGTCGAGTTTTCGATCTGCCAGCCACTCTACGATGGCGGGGTCGCGATGCGAGAAGAAAGCGCTGGTTGCAGTATCCAGCGCGGTAATTCGCTGCATGTCATCAGTACTCAGTTCGAAGTCGAGGATATGGATATTCTCTGCCATTCGTGCTTTACGTACTGTTTTCGCCAGCGACACAATACCGCGCTGATATAGCCAGCGCAGAACAACCTGTCCCACACTTTTGCCATATTTTTCGCCCACGGCTGTCAGTTCCGGGTGCTGGAACAGCCCATTTCGTCCCTCGGCGAAAGGAGCCCAGGCTTCAGGCTGAATACCCCGACTCCGCATCCACGGCACGGCATGCAGTTGCTGGTTGAACGGATTGACTTCAACCTGGTTGACTGCCGGAATGGCCTGACTGAAGGCGATAAGATCGGCCAGCCGGTCCGGGTGAAAGTTGCTGACGCCGATCGCACGAATTTTTCCGGCACGATACAACTCTTCCATTGCGCGCCAGGCACCATGGACATCACCGTATGGCTGATGAATCAGATATAAATCAACATAATCCAGTTGCAGGCGGTTCAGGGAACGTTCGAACTGTGCTTTAGCACCGTCATAACTGGCACCCTGAAGCCAGAGTTTGGTAGTAATAAAGAGTTCGTTACGTACAATACCGCTTTGCTTAAGCGCATTTCCGACCTGCGTTTCATTCTGGTAGGATGCTGCCGTATCAATCAGGCGATAGCCTGTTTCGATGGCATCAAGTACAGCATGCTCACATTCGGCAGCATCCGTCATCTGATAAACGCCGAAACCCATCAGGGGTATTTTGACACCGTTATTCAGTGTGGCAGTCTGCATCATGGTCTCCTTAAATGCGTGGCAGACCCAAAGCATAATCCAGGCTGGCATTAACGTTTAGCGTGCAAAATCTGATAGCACTAATGAATGGTGTTCATCAATACACGGTCAGCACAATACTTACGATATTGGATGAATATCTGTCCACATAAAGTCCGATAGCCGCTCGGCAATCAGCCATTGGCTGTCCTGGTAAACGTATCGATCGCGATAACGCACGCCACTGGTCTGCTTAAGGCGCTGGCCGTCCTCTTCTTTAATCAGGGTGACCTGACAGTAAGCGATCCCCTGCGCAGTGTTACCATCAATGCTGACCGTTTGCTGACCGTTTTGATGGTAGACAATACTGAACTGAGAAAGATAACCGCTGAAAGCTTCATTGATCTGTTCACGGCCATACAGTTCGAAAACCACCTTGCCATCCATTACGACGTTGACATACGCATCCGGGGTAAAGAGGGGCATCTGCGCAGCCACGTCTTTTTCATCTGCCAGGTTTGAAAAGGTATCAACCAGTTCTTTTAGCGCCAGACGCTGCGCGATTTCATGTTCAGTCACGATTTTATCCTCATATCGTTTGTTAAATTTTAATCCAGGCGCTTCAGCACCCGTGCCGGAGAGCCACCCACAACAACATCAGGCTCCACGTCTTTGGTGACAACAGCGCCCCCGGCAATCACCGCATTTTCACCTACTGTCACACCCGGCAGGATGAGCGCGCGGGCCCCGATCCAGACATTGCGTTTGATGTGAATGGGTTTACACAACAGCGTAAAACGGTCATCAAAGTCATGATTAGTGGTTGTCAGCGTGACCTGCGGCCCAATCTGCACATCATCGTCAATAACAATACCGCCTGCGGCCATCATGGTGCAGTTGTGGTTGATAAACACTTTTTTACCTACCCGAACCTGCGGACCAAAATCGACATAGACCGGTGGCAAAATCTGGCTGGAACTGTCCAGTTCCCGACCAAACAATTGGTCAAATAACGGATGGAGCGAGCCATCCAGAAAAGTGTATTCCGCACGGTTAATCGCGGTGTTGATTGCCCATGACGCTCCCATGTCATGAATGGCTTCATGGTATTCAGGTGATAACATACTGACTGGCTCACCGCCGGACAGTCGATGATATAACGTAGTATTTGACATGGTATTTCCTGTTACACCGAAGGGTGCCCTCGTTTCGATAAGAGAAATTATCCCCAGGGGATAACTACAAAACCATGAATTGTTTTTGCTTTCAGTATTCCTGATTTTGATATAATAGGGGCATTCAAAGACGCAAAACAGGAACCGGGTAGTGCTGGATAAACTCGACGCATTAAAGATATTTTGTACGGCGGCAGAAACACTGAAATTCCGGGAAACCGCGAACCGACTGGGTCTGGCTCCGCAGATAGTCACCCGCGCCATTGCGGAGCTGGAAAAACAACTGGGAGAGATGCTATTTCTGCGCAATACCCGGCAGATGACACTGACCCCTTTCGGGCAACAACTGTGGCCGAAAGCGGAAAAGTTGCTGGCTGAAAGCGAGACGTTATTCAATGCTGACAGAACGCAGAACAGCCGGGATATGACTGGTCGGGTCCGGGTGACACTGCCGCCGTTATTTGAAAACCAGGATATCGTGCACCATCTGCTACGCACGTTGTCACCTTATCCCGATTTAACCATTGAGTGGCTTCCCACCGATGCGCATCTGAACATCATCGATGAGCAGATTGATATCGGCATTCGTGTCGGTTCAGTGCCTGATAACCGTTTTATTGTTAAAACGGTCCGCTCCGTAGGCTCCTGTATTGTCGCTGCGCCGGAGCTGATTAACCGCCTGGGCGAACCCGAGTCCTTACGATCCTTGCAATACGATTATCCACTGAGCGCGCTGAACAATAGAAATTCCGGGCGGGTCTGGCCATGGCAGTTCGCAGACGGTAGTTCATTCTTTCCGGTAAAACCTGCGTTTATTGCTAATGATATCGGTAGTGAACTGGCTGCTGCGCTGGCAGCCAGGACCTTCAGCCAGTTGCCGGATATTACAGTGCGCCCTTATCTGCAACGCGGGGAACTGGTTAATCTCTTTCCAGAGCAGAATTTTTCACCTTACCAGTTATATATTTTCCGCCCGCATCAGCCGCTCATCCCAATGCGCATTCGTGTGGTATTCGATGCACTTACGAATATTCTGCGTGAACTGTTCCATGAATAGTGGAGCATGTTTATCAGACCCGGGCGATCCCCAGACTCTCCCGCACGTATAATTCGGGTGTTGTGACCAGACGTGTAATCAGATCTGCAATACTGAGCCGAGACACGCTCTGCCCAAGAAAGGGCTCACATTTATGCGTCAGGGTGTAATTTACCTCATCACCGTTAGTGAACCATCCCGGACGGAGTAGCGTGTACTCCAGCCCCGATGCCTCCACGACGGTGGCGGCCTCCCGGTAAGTTGCCAGCTCGTTGCCGTAATTCTCACCCGGAACTTCATCATAAATGCCCATTGAACTGATGAAAATCAGCCGGTTGAGGTGCCGGGCTTTCATCGCCCGAATAATATTTTCTGCCTGTGACGCAATATTACCGGAGAGGCTGGCACAGACCACATCCTGGCCTTCCATAGCGGCTTCCAGCCGATGGCTGTCCATCACATCTCCTTCAACGATGGTGACGCGAGACATGTCTGGAAAACTCAGTCTTTCAGCATTGCGTAAATAAAGGGTGAGATGAGTATCAGTATGTGCCAGCAGGTAGCGGGTAACTACTCGCGCCAGTGAACCTGCAGCACCAAGGATCAGTACACGGGTCATCAGTTATTCCTCTGTCAATAAAACAGCCTTAATTCTGATCAGATAACCTGGTGTTGTATATGGACGGAGTTTGATTTCAATGTTCGCATTTGAGGAATGATGAGTGTGATTACACCGCTTGTCGTCGGTGGTCAAAAATCGGGCTTAACGGACAATATTTCCCGTTTCCCAAACGGAGTCCAGTAACTGCCCCTGGGTGGGCAAAACATCAATTGCCAGTAGTCCGGCGCGCTGGTTGTTCGCCAGCACCCGCTGCAGGATTTCGTCCTGTTCAATTAACTGCTTTTCAAAATACTCATCAACCATGGACCATTTCTGCTGCATAGCATTACTCCTGGTTTATGGAAATTTAGTTCAGACCGGACCAGCCGCCGCCGAGGGCGCGATAGAGATCCACCTGCGCCAGCAGCAGATTGTTTTTAACCTGCACCGCGCTCAGTTGGGCGGAAAACAGCGTGCGCTGGGCGTCCAGCACCTCCAAATAGGAGGAATAACCATTGTGGTAACGGTTTTGCGCAAGACGTAACGTCTCCTGCGCGACATCCACTTGCCCTGTCAGTTCGCCGAGTTGCTCACCCAGGCGTTGCATCGCATCAAGGCTGTCGTTCACCTCTTTAAACGCGTTGCGCACGGTCTTTTCATAACTGTAAAGCGCCTGGTTACGCTGGGATTGCGAGATATCAACCTGGGCGTTAAGCGCCTGACGATTCAGCAACGGCGCAAGAATACTGCCGCCAATACTCCACAACCGTAGCGGGTTATCCAGCAAACCGGGCAGGGTGTTATCCTGGATACTGCTGGTTGCCGTCAGGTTAATTGACGGCAGCAATTTCGCCTGTGACGTCGCAAGGGTGGCGTCGGCGGCCACGAGCTGGCGCTGCGCCTGTACAATATCCGGTCGGCGGTTCAGCAAGGTGGAGGGCAGCTGTGACGGCAACTGAAGCGGCGTTAGGGCGTTAAATTCTCCGCGCTTCACTGCACCGGGATTGTCACCAAGCAGCAGGCTCAGCGCATTTTCCTGCTGGGCGATTTGATGTTGCAGTACCGGTATCTGCGCACGGGTCGCGCGTAGCTCGCTGTCGGACTGCATCAGCTCCAGCCGTGAAGTATAGCCTGTTTCGTACTGACGGCGGGCCAGCCGCAACGCGTCCTCCCGCGCCTGCAGCGTGGCCTGGGTTACCCGCAACTGCTCATCGAGGGATAACAGCGTCAGATAGCCGGTGGCGACGTTGGTAGCGACCGTCAAATCAGCGGCGGCAGCAGCGGCCTTTTGCGCCTCAAGCGAAGCATCCGCTGCGCGCGAGGCGCTGCGGCTCGCGCCCCAGATATCGACGTTATAACTGGCGGTCAAATTGCCTTTATACAACGTGCCGTAAATCGGCTGACCGGTAACCGACGACTGAGAACGGGCGCGGGTGCCGGACAATCCCGCATCCAGCTCGGGGAACAGGGCGCTATCGGCGGCGTAGACCCGGGCCTGATATTCTTTGATGCGCTCGCGGGCAATCAGCACATCGCTGTTATAGCGCAGGGCCCGATCGACATAGTGGTTGAGCTGGCTGTCATGAAAATTGCGCCACCAGACGCTGTCGGTTTTGCTCAGAGGGCCGCTGCTGCTGCGCCATGCCTGCGGAATTTGCAACGACGGGCTGGCCTGTTGCACATCGGCAGACTGGCAACCGGCAAGGGCGAAAGTGAACAGAATGGCCGGTAAACGCAGCTTCATTGATCCGCCTCCCGCGTATCAATAGAGACCTGCACCGACATGCCGGGGCGCAATGTGGCAATCTCGTCGGGTTTGGCATCGACGCGGATGCGCACGGGAATGCGCTGGGCGATTTTGACAAAGTTACCGGTGGCGTTATCGGGGCTGATGGCGCTAAATTCCACGCCGGTAGCGGGGGAAATACTCTCCACGCGGCCGTTAAAACTGCGCCCGTTCAGCGCATCGACGGTGAAATGCACCGGCTGACCGACCAGCACATTCGCCAGTTGGGTCTCTTTGAGATTGGCGATAACCCAGCGCTGGGAAGGCACCAGCGACGTAAGACGCGTGCCCGCCGTCACGTACGCGCCAAGGCGGACGCTGATTTGCCCTAGCTGTCCGTCGCGCGGGGCGACAATGCGGGTATTTTGCAGGTCGATTTGCGCCAGCTGGAGGGCGGCCTGGGCATTTTCGACATCCGCCTGTAACGACGCCCGATTAACTATCGTGGTTTGCAGATCCTGGCGCGACATCTCAAGGGTTGCCTGCGCCTGGGCTATGCTGGCGCTGTTCTGCGCGGCGGTGGCGAGCGCCGCATCCCGCTCGCGAATCGAGAGCGAACCGTCGGCGGTCAAGGCTTTTACCCGTTTTAGGTCGGCCTGCGCTTTTAAATCCAACGCTTTCGCACTGGCAAGGGCCGCTTCGTTACGCGCGATCACCGCCTGCGCGCTTTTACGCTGCTGGAGATTGTTATCCAGCGCCGCCCGTTTCATCGCCAGCGTCGCTTTCGCCTGATCGACGCGCTGGCGATAAATACGGTCATCAATCTGCATAATCAGATCGCCTTTTTTCACCATGGCAAAATCCTGTACCGGCACCTCGGTGATATAGCCGTTGACCTGCGGGCTAATAAAAGTCGTTTGCCCACGCACATAGGCATTATCGGTAAATTGTGTATGCCGGGTAAAAGGCGGTAGTTTCCAGGCATACAGAATCACCAGTACGCCCACCAGGCCAATCGCGGCGGCGGAAAACAGAGAAAGCACGCGCAAATTGCTGCGGGTGTTGGCGCGCTCTTTAGCGGCATCCTGCTGGCTCATAGATACTCCAGTAACATTATTATTTGCTGCCGGTGGCGCGTTTCAAACTCACCCGGGCAGTAATGCGCAGGCGCAACAAGCGCCATAAAATCCATACCAGCGTAGCGGCGGCAATGCTCGCCGTCAGCAGATAGGTATCGTTATAGGCCAGAATATTGGCTTCCAGCGTCGACACCGTTTGCAGCTGCGTCACCGCCTGGGTGCCCAACAGCGCGCTGTCGCCAAGCTGGCTTTGGAACATCTGGCTGTAATACTGCAAACGCTCATTGACCAGCGGATTTAACGTGGTGAGTTGATCTGCCAGCAGGCTCGAGTGATATTTCTCGCGCCAGGTCTGAAACGTGCCGAGGATCGCCGATCCCAGCAGCCCGCCAATATTCTGGCTCATACCAAACAGCACCGAGAAACTAACCAGGTTGCGCGGCTCCGCTACTACGCCGCCAATGCCTGCCAGCATCGCCGGAGCGATAAAAAAGGCGCTGGCGAAGCCGAGTAAAAACTGGCTCAGCATTAATTGATTGGGCCGCGTCAAACTGGTGGACTGGCTATCAAGCAGTGAAGCAACAATCATCAACACCAGCGAGGCGATAATCGGCCATGCCAGCCGCTGGGGCTTAATGGTCAGGCAGCTGGCGATGATCCCGCAGATAATGCCCGCCAGAATCGACCAGGCCAGATTAGTCATCTGTTCGTTTTGCAGCCCGACATATTGCAGCCAGCCAATCGCACCGGTGTTCTGCTCGGCGAGCACAATACGGATCAGCAGCATAATCAGCCCAAGGCGCACAATACTGCCGCTGGAGAGCCAGCGCGTATTAAGCAATGGATTGCTGCGGTTGTGTTCAAAGGTAATTGCGGCAACGATCAGCACCACCGCGCCCGCCAGCGACCAGCCGATCCATGGCGCTTCAAACCACCAGTCGAGCCGCCCCAGCGAGAGCACCGCGCACAGCAGCGCCATACCGGGCGCGAGGAGGAAAAAGGTAATAAAATCTTTCTTCTCAAAGACCTTTTTGCGATCCCCCGGCGGCAGCTTTAACGCCATCACGCACGCCAGCGAGACCAGCGCCAGACCCAGTTCGAACAAGTAAAGCCCGCGCCATTCGTCGAGTTGCAACAGCTCCGAAGAGAAGAGGCGGGCGATGGGAATGGCCAGCGACGATCCGGTGATGCCAATAGTGAGCGCTTTTAAGCGGTGTTTCGCGGGCCAGGCCTGTATCTGGTAATAGATCCCAAGGGAACTGAGGGCCGCCGCTACCATACCGTGGGCGGCACGCACCAGGATTGCCGAACTGAGATCGTTAATAAACAGATGAAAGAAGGTCACCAGCACATACAGCACCAGAAACCCTTCGGTAAAGGCACGCAGGCCATATTGCTGGCGAAACTTCACCAGCAGCAGGTTTATCGATACGTTGGTCATCACGTACACCGCGGGCAGCCAGGCAATTTCCGTCGACCAGGCGGCAAAGGTGCCCTGCAGATTTTGCAGATTGGCCGCCACCATCGCATTACCCAGCGCGCCGGTCATGCACACCAACAGGCCGACAATCCCATAGGCGATTCGCCGTGGCGTACTGTGGTACGGCGTGGAAGGTGAACCCAGCAGCATCGGTTTTTCATGGGGCTGCCATTCGCGCGGGGCATAAGGATCGCTTTTTGGCAGACGCATTTACTTTTTCCCAGCCTGAGGTAATCGAGAACGCGCGCGACAGAGGGATGTGCGCGAAGAAAAATTTCGGAGACAGCGGTTATTCATAAAGGAATGAAGGTTGCCAGTGTAAATAGTTAGTGGGCTAATGATTCTACGTGCGCCCCGTACAGCAATGCAAGGAGACTAAAAAAATATAGGTTATTGATGCTAAGTAATCTAATTTACTCATAAAAATAAACGCAACAAAGGTGACAACGTCACAATGGGTATTCTTACTATCTCTTTTACCGACGCCAACGATCCGGACTGTCTGGCAATGCAGGACGCGCTTTCTGACTACCTTTTACACTTGACCGGCAGCACCGGCAGAACCCCGTTCGATGGCAATGCGCTGGGCGAGCGCGGTTTCTTTTTGCTGGCGCGGGAAAACGGCGTCGCGGTGGGGTGCGTTGCGTTGCGCACCTTGTCAGCGGAGACGGGCGAAGTTAAACGGCTGTATGCGCGCCCCGGCACTCGCCTGGTGGGCAAGCAACTGCTGCAGACTCTCGAACACCATGCGCGGGCGCGCGGCTTTCAACAGCTGTGGCTTGAGACGCGTAAAACCAACCAGCGCGCGGTAGCCTTCTATTTACGTAACGGCTATCAGGTACGTGAAAACTACGGCAACTATATCGGCAGGCCGGGCGCGATGTGCTTCGAAAAAAAGTTGCGTACTGACGAATAGCCGCAATTCAGAGAGATCCCCTGTTTTCGTATCATCACTGCGTTAGGCTGGAAGCCAGAACACGAAGGAGGTTCTATGCTGATGACAACCTTTCCTGTGTTAGCCCAAAACTCGCTGGCGGCGGCGAACACGCTTGGCGCGTGGCTGGCGCGCAATGATTTTAGCGATAAACCAGCGCCGGTACGTGCGGATGTGGTGATTCTGGCGGGCAATGCCGTGATCCCGACTATCGACGCCGCCTGTCAGCTGGCGGCCGCCCAGCAGACGCCGCTACTGATCAGCGGCGGCGTAGGCCACTCCACCACCTTTCTCTATTCGGCCATCGCCCGCCATCCTCGTTACAATGTGGTACGCACTACCGGGCGCGGTGAGGCGGCGATCCTTGCCGATATAGCGCACAAATTCTGGTCCATTGATAACAAACAGATCCTCATTGAGGATAAGTCCACTAACTGTGGTGAAAACGTGCGCTTCAGTATGGATATATTGGCCGCGCAGGGAATAAAAGCCAAAACGGCGCTGGTGGTGCAGGATCCGACCATGCAGCGCCGCACAATGGCGACTTTCGCCCGCCTCAGCCAGCAGTGTGCCGATGCGCCGCATTGGTTAAGCTGGCCGGGCTTTACCCCCCAACTGGTGAATACGGCGAATGGCACCACCTTTGTGCCCCAGCAGCGCGGTCTGTGGTCGGTAGAACGCTATCTGTCGCTGCTGATGGGCGAGGTGCCGCGCCTGCGCGATGATGCCAATGGCTATGGCCCCAACGGACATGATTTCATCGTGCACGTTGATTTTCCACCCTCGGTGGAAGCGGCGTGGCAGATTTTAAGGACCGATACAACCCTGACTGCCGCGTTAGCCAACCGCGCATTATAACGGATGCCCGTTTGCGCTCTGCCTGCCGCAAACGGGCATTTTCGGCTGCCTGCCGGTCAATCATTTGTTGCTGTTATGTTGCTATTTTATGCGTCCCTTCACAAAATCCCGCTCCCTGAGTGAGAAAAATGCCCTGTGCCGATAGATTTTTAACAATGAATTCACTTGTTAAAAACAATGTCATTACAGGAGCGAGGCATGACAGCACCCGTACAGCACCCGATGTATATCGATGGTCAGTTTGTTAGCTGGCAAGGCGATAACTGGCTGGATGTCGTTAACCCGGCCACGGAAGAGATCCTGGCGCGCATTCCCGATGGCAGCGCCGAAGATGCGCGTAAAGCCATTGATGCCGCCGAGCGTGCGCAGCCCGACTGGGAAGCGCTGCCCGCCATTGAGCGTGCGGGCTGGTTACGTAAAATTGCCGCGGGTATTCGTGAGCGCGCCAGTGAAATCAGCGCGCTGATTGTTGCCGAAGGGGGGAAGATCAAACCGCTGGCCGAGGTTGAAGTCTCGTTTACCGCCGATTATATCGATTATATGGCCGAATGGGCGCGCCGCTACGAAGGTGAAATTCTGCAAAGCGATCGTCCCGGCGAAAATATCTTTGTGTTTAAACGTCCCCTCGGCGTCACCACCGGTATTTTGCCGTGGAATTTTCCCTTCTTCCTGATCGCCCGCAAAATGGCACCGGCGCTGATAACCGGTAACACCATTGTGATTAAACCCAGCGAATTTACGCCGAATAACGCCATCGCTTTTGCGCAAATTGTTCATGATATCGGCTTACCCAAAGGGGTATTTAACCTGGTACTGGGTCGGGGGGAAACCGTCGGTCAGGAGCTGGCTGGGAATGCGAAAGTGGCAATGGTCAGTATGACCGGCAGCGTTGGCGCGGGCGAAAAAATCATGGCGGCGGCGGCGAAAAATATCACCAAAGTGTGTCTGGAACTCGGCGGTAAAGCGCCAGCGATTGTTTTTGATGACGCCGATCTTGAACTGGCGGTGAAAGCGATCGTGGATTCCCGCGTCATCAATAGCGGCCAGGTGTGCAACTGCGCCGAACGCGTGTATGTGCAACAAGGGATTTACGATCGCTTTGTCAACCGCCTCGGCGAAGCGATGAAAGCGGTACAGTTTGGCGATCCGGCCCGGCGCGACGACATTGCCATGGGGCCGCTGATTAATGCGGCGGCGCTAAAACGGGTAGAAGAAAAAGTGGCGCGCGCGGTA
This sequence comes from Enterobacter sp. Bisph1, assembly GCF_000814905.1. Classification (GTDB taxonomy): domain Bacteria; phylum Pseudomonadota; class Gammaproteobacteria; order Enterobacterales; family Enterobacteriaceae; genus Kosakonia. The sequence continues at coordinate 58,687 of NZ_JXAG01000032.1, read as the reverse complement.
TCCGAAGGCGCGCGGGTGGTGCTCGGTGGTAAAGCGGTCGCAGGCAAAGGCTATTTCTACCCGCCGACGCTGCTGCTGGATGTTAACCAGCAGATGTCGATTATCCATGAAGAGACGTTTGGCCCGGTATTGCCGGTGGTTGCGTTCGACACGCTGGAAGAGGCGCTGGCGATGGCAAACGACAGCGATTACGGGTTAACGTCATCCGTCTACACACGGGATCTGAACACGGCCATGAAAGCCGTGCGCGGGCTGAAGTTCGGTGAAACCTATATCAACCGTGAGAACTTTGAAGCGATGCAGGGATTCCATGCTGGCTGGCGTAAATCGGGTATCGGCGGCGCGGATGGCCGCCACGGCCTGAATGAGTATCTGCAAACGCAAATGGTCTATTTACAGTCCTGATCGGTGCGCCCCCGTAACAAGCGGGGGCGCATTTCACACTTTGGTGGCGATCCACGCCATCATCAGCTCCGGCCATACCGCAACCGGCAAGCCCAGCGCATCGCGAATACCAAACCCGTGTTTGCCCTGTTCGAACAGGTGCATTTCAACGGGCACGCCAAGACGGCGCAGGGCGCTGAACATCACCACGCTATTTTCAACTTTCACCGCCGGATCGTCGACCGCATGCAGTAAAAAGGTTGGCGGCGTGTTGGCATCAACATTCTGTTCCGCTGAATAGCGGCGGATTTGCTCCTCATCCGGCGTTTCACCAATTAACTGCTGGCGCGACATCGGATGGTCAATCTCGTCCTGCATGGTAATGACCGGATAGACCAGCGCCATAAAGGCCGGACGGGCGTTCTGGTTATCCATCTCATCAAGGGCAGGATAGACCGACGCATTGTAGCGCGTACCAAGACTTGCTGCGGCATGGCCACCGGCAGAAAACCCCATCACACCGATACGTTCAGGATCCAGTCGCCACTCGGCGGCGCGTGCACGGATCACGCGCATCGCGCGTTGCACATCCGCCAGCGGCGCGTCTGCGCCTTCCGCATGTCCGTCGCCCGGCAAACGGTAGGTCATCACAAACAGGGTGTAGCCTTTGGCGTTGAAACACGGCGCCAGCGCACTGCCTTCTTTATCCAGCACCACGCGCCGATAAGAGCCGCCAGGGGTGACCAGAATACCGACGCCGTTGGGATTTTGCGGCGCATAGACAGTAATGTGCGGTGCGCGAACGCCGGTGACGGAACGATCAAAAGGTGAGGGGCCGGTATGATGCTCTTCAAGCTGAAACTGCACCGGGCTGAGGCCAGCGCCGGGGGCTTCACCGTTGGGCCAGACGGGGAACGTGGTGGCGTGTTGTACCGCTACGTTCATCAAAGTGAGTAAATCTTGCGGGCTGATATTTCTCATGCGCTGCCTGGTTGAGTTGGCCGGGTGCGGTGGGCAGACCCGGTTATGAAAGTGAGATTATTTTTTTTACACTCAGTAAGAGATAACCTGGCAGGCGTAATTGGGCAAATAAATCACCCATAAAGGACGATAAGTCGCTGAATAGTTAATTAGAAAAGTTAATGAATTTTTAATAAAAGACAGTTATGTTGATTTCCGGTTCGTTCGTTGTGGGCTCTCTTATGCAAAGCAAATATTCCCCTTTACAAATCGCCATTCACTGGCTGGTGTTTCTGCTGGTCGTGGGCGCCTATTGCGCCATGGAGCTACGCGGTTTCTTCCCGCGCAGCTATCGTCCTTATTTCAATATCGTCCATGTTTCTTGTGGCATTTTGGTTCTGGTGCTGATGGTGACGCGCTTACTGGTGCGTCTGAAAAGCCCAACGCCTGCGATCGTGCCCAAGCCTTCGACGATGCTGACCGGGCTTGCGCACCTGGGGCATTTGGTTATTTACCTGCTGTTTATTGCCTTACCGATTCTGGGCCTGCTGATGATGTATAACCGTGGCGGACCGTGGATTGCGTTCGGTATAGTGATGCCGTATGCGCCTGAAGCGAATTTCGATTTGGTCGATACGCTTAAGGAGTACCATGAGCTGCTGGCGAATAGCGGTTATTTTGTCATTGGGCTTCATGCGGCGGCGGCGCTGGCGCATCACTATTATTTTAAAGACAACACGCTGTTGCGCATGATGCCGAAAAAACGTCATTAAAAAAGCGTGTCGACCGGCCCCGCTTAGTGCGGGGCTTTTTCTTTTCTGCAGGTCTAAAATGTGATCCTGCTTGTTTTTCCGTGGCGAAAAGCAGGGCAGCAATCACATTTTCCGCTAACAGTGCTGTGCGTAATTCGTACAAGCGCGGTAGATAGTATATCTATTATAGAAACACTATCGAGTGGAGGGGATATGACACAGCCAGTACAGGACGCTTTTGATCGCATGGCATCACAAGAACAGACCGCTGGATCGCGTAAATTACGCAAAGTGCTGCTCGCCACCGGTATTGGCCACTTTGTCGAGTGGTTCGACTTTGGCCTGTATGGCACGCTGGCCGCCATTATCGGCCTGCAATTTTTCCATGCCGGCGATCCCAGCGTGGCGTTGCTCTCCTCTTTCGCCGTTTTCGGCGCGGGCTTTATTATGCGCCCGCTCGGCGGGCTGTTTTTCGGCTCGATGGGCGATCGAAAAGGGCGGCAAAAAGTGCTGGCGACGGTGATCCTGCTCACCTCCGGTGCGACGTTTGTGATGGGGCTATTACCCACTTATCACCAGATTGGGATCACCGCAACGGTGCTGCTGGTGATTACGCGCTTGATTCAGGGCTTCGCCGCCGGGGGCGAAAGTTCGGGCGCGACAACCTACCTTGCGGAATACGCGCCGACGGAACGCCGCGGCTATTTTACCTGTTGGATCGATAACTTTGGTTTTATGGCCTTCGTGGTCGGTTCCGGGCTGGTATTTCTGCTGACCGCAACCCTTGGCGAAAGCACCATGAGCGACTGGGGCTGGCGCATCCCGTTTTTGATTGCCGGGCCGCTGGGCTGGGTCGGACTGTACTTACGAAGGCACCTGGAAGATTCGCCAGAATTTATTGAGGCTATGAAGAACGGGCAAACCGAAGCCGCGCCGCTGCGCAAAGCGGTAACTACCGCCTGGCGCGCGCTACTATTCTGCGTCGGTTTTGTGGTGATCAAAGCGGTAGGGCACTGGACGCTACAAACGTTTATGCCGAGCTACCTCGCGACGGAGCTGCATTTTTCTAAACTCAACGCTTACGCTATTACCACTCTCGGTCTCTTTTCCGTGGCCCTGCTGGTGCCGTTTATGGGCTACCTTTCAGATAAATATGGCCGTAAACCATTAATGCTGGCGGGTTGCGCCGGTTTTATCCTGCTCAGTTATCCGGCAATGATGGTGATGGCCCACGGTAATGTGCTTTCGGCGGTGCTGGCAATGGTAATGCTGGGCGCGTTTATCGCCGCCTTTGACGGTGCATGTACCGCCGCAATGGCAGAGCTTTTCCCCACCAGCATACGGTATGGCGGCTTGTCCATCGCCTATAACTTCGCCGTCGCCTTCTTTGGCGGTATCACACCGTGGTTTTCCGCATGGCTTATCACCAACACTGGCGATAAATTTTCGCCGGCCTTTTATATCATGGGCGCGGCGCTGATAACTTTCCTTACCGTATTACGTGCGCGAGAAACCGCAGGCCAACCTTTAAAACGCTAATATTAAGCCCGGTGAGTATACTCACCGGGCTAGTATGGTGGAGGCCAGGTATTATTGGCGACAAATTTACAGATTTGAATTTAATTTTATAGAGAATTTAACATTTCAGACCGTTACTTTAACGATGGAAACATTTTTATTCCATACGGGCAAAGTTCAAATAAACACTCATTCTGCCTTTCACAAGTTCTTAATGATATATTTTCATTGCCCGGACAATGGCAGCTATTTTTCAAAGTCCGCCAGATAGAAGGGATAAAAGGCATAGTGTGTATCACACGTAAATCCTGCACCTTTCCATCAATAAAAATAAGCGAGCCTTCGATTTCTAAGTGATTGTTTGTTCTTAGGAAATAGTTTCCACGATACCATACAATCACAGAAAACTGGTCGGAATTTCTGGCGACGGCAAACGCGGTTCCGGTAGTGGGAGAAAGTAACATATCAGTAATATCCCAGCGCATAAATTCTCCTCTCTGATAGCTCATTTTTCACCGGGAAAAAATCTTAACAAATATTTCAGGCAGAATCTAAGTTAAATTTTTATTTTATTGGCGGGTAAGCTACGTGTGAGGGATTAATAATTTTTGGCGCATCGTTTTCCATTAAACAAAAAGGCTTAAATTTCAAACATCTTTTTTTGAGGCTCCAGGATGTTTCTTGAGGAATACATAATGTATTCTGCCTGCAAAATAAGCACTCAGCCGTTTGTATTATTCATAAACGGGTATTCATACTTTGGTTTAGAGTGAACCCTCTGTTGACTTAAGCAGCAGAGGGACGTTTTCATTTTCTCTCAAATTATTCATGTGCTGAATATGATTAACAGCAACCATTTTTTCGCATCGCCTTTTATCGCAAATTCACCTTTCATCAGCGCCAGCAATGCGGCTATCAGCCCGCTGCTGTTCAGCCGCGGGCTTGCTGCCTGACGTCAGTCAAAATAAGGTTTTAACGTCTCTTCAGTCCAGTGCATAAAGGCTCGGACACGCTGCGACAAATTACGCCGATGCGCGACAACAAAAAAAGCACTAAGTGGCCTGGGGCGCAAATGGGGCAGGACTTCAACCAAAGAGCCGCGTTTGATATGGGGTAAAAGCGAGGAATAGCCGCCCTGGATTAAACCTAAACCCGCCAGCGCGGCCTCATGATAAGCCGATACGCTGTTGACGCTCATCGTTCCGGGTAGCATCAGCGACGCGTAGCCATCGCCAGTGGGATACTCCCAGCCGTCAGGTTTCGACGCAAAATTGCGCATATAGTGCACCATCCGATGTCCCTGGCGTTGCAGATCATCAAGGGTCTGTGGAACACCGAATCGTTCCAGATAACGCGGGCTTGCCGCATTGATCATGCGCAGATGCCCCAGTGGCCGGGCAATCAGCGTTTCATCAATCACCGGACCGAGGCGAATAACGCAGTCAAATCCTTCCCGTACCAGATCGACACGGCGGTCAGAACTTGAAAGCTCGAGTTCCAGTTCAGGGTGGGCTTCCAGCAACTGGGGCAGAGCAGGGATCACCACGCTTTGTGCCACGACCGTCGGCATATCAACACGTATTCGCCCCCGCAGCGACATACCCTCATGAGAGAACATTGACTTTAGTTCTTCGGCTTCAGACAAGAGATCGCGGGCGCGCGTATAGAAAGCCCGCCCATCTTCCGTCAATTGGACACTCCGCGTTGTGCGGTGCAAAAGCGTAGCGCCAACCTCAAGTTCAAGTTCGCGCACTACCATGGATGCGCGTCCTTTCTGAATCCCCAGACTTTCGGCCGCCTGCGTAAAACTCTTCATTTCCGCGACGCGGGCAAAAATGCTCAGCGCCTCAAGATTTTTCATTGTTCACCTTTTGGGTAACAGTGCGATTTTTTTTACCTTATTTATACCAATACTAATAGTTAATAGACTGCTTTCACACCGCTGTCTCGCATAACGCCTTTTGAAGGCGACGGGATGGATCACCAGGCATCAGCTTAAAACCCGCTCAAGCACGGAATGAAACTGGCAGCTTAAGTTTCTTCTCTGGCCTGGCGGCGCCATTAGCTGAAATGCGCCATCGCTTAGGAAGGATAAAAAGAAATGAATAAAGGTTATTTAATCGCCCATGTCACCGTAACAGACCCCGTTGCGTACGCGGAATATGCCAAAGCCGCCGGAGAGGCAATGAAAATTTTCAACCCGAAGATCGTTGCCTGGTCCGGGCAGTACGAAAATCTGGAGGGAGAGGCGCACGAAAGGCATGTTGTGCTGGAGTTCGATTCTTTTGAGGAAGCTAAACGTTTTTATACCAGCCCCGAATATCAGGCAGCGAGATCCTTGCGTGCAGGTGCCGCAACCGGGACGTTTGTATTGCTTGAAGGGGCGGCGGTTTAGCACTTATCGCTTTATAGCCACTGTGCGCTTGTCGGCGATATGCTTGCGCTGCTGACCGCTGATTGGGTATCTGAAGGGGAACCGTAGGTTTTTACAGCCAATGAAAAGATCGGGCTTCGCATAACCCATGACAATATACGCGCCGCCGGGTGTATAAGAACATTCGCTCGAACGTCCGGTAAGGGAATGAGCAGGAAAATGCCCGTTCCCATTTTTCATAAGCCTGATGCTTTAGCAGATACCTGTTTACTAACTGTCGGGGCTATTTGAGAAGTTTTTGAAATAAAGTCATCAAGGCTTGTCCATTATCGCCAAGCGGCATAAAAAATTTGTTATCGGTTGCTTCGACAACCTGCACGGCTATTTTAGCCAGCGCCTGACCCGCTTTTGTTACCTTAATTACTTTGGAACGCGTGTCTTTTGGATGGGGAATACGCGCGAGATAACCTTCTTTTTCAAGTACACGCACGACTTGAGAAATGGTCATGGTATCGCTTCCGGTTAGCTGGGATAACCGTATTTGGGTCAGCGCCTCCTTGCCTGCAAACCAACTGGCTACCGCCAGCACGACAAACTGCGTATGTGTCAGGCCTAAGTGTTGCAGGGCGTTTCGTTGTTCGCGTTGCCAGTTGTTTGATACTCGCCACAGTAAGTAGCCCGGGCTATCGTCCGGCCCTTCGAAGGCGCTGGGCAAAGGCTTATTGCTTGCAGATGTCATTTACATTGAACCTGTTTCGCCAAGGTATTTCGCCAGTCCCGCCATCACTTCCGGGAAGTCTGCGCTTATTCCCTCGCCATAGGCCTGCGCATCAGGACCTTGCGTAGTGATAACATACATCACCTGGCACCGATCCGAACCTGATGCTTCAATACGATGTTCAACCTTGATCAGCGTTTCATCCACCCAGGTCTCATCAATGAAATGTTTTTCCTCACAAACATCCGTAAGCCGACTACGAACAACATCACCTTCAGGCAACACCATCGTGAACCATGTTCCCGTTTGAAAGGGCCCCTCGATAGCGATCGACTTTACACCTGGGTTCCACCGTTTCCAGTTATCGGTATCGACAAATGCCTGCCATATAGCGTGCGGCGTACTGTTTATACTGAGGGTATAGGTTTTACTCCAGACGTTATCGTTGTTCATAAAATTTCCTCACACATCAAGTAAGTGAACATATAGTATGTGCACTTATAATATTGCCGCGCCGACTATGTCAACTTCCATTTTTGCTGCGGAGAATCGACTCTGCTGAGGCGGGTATATGAATGCGGGAATTTCTCGAAGGGCGCTTAGCGGTCGGCACATCTTCTAAACGTCACACAAGAGTGTGCCGACCGAACGAGTGGATTACTTACCTGCTTTCATTGACATCTGCTCGGCAGATTTCAGGTGCTCCTCAACAACCGGCGTATGCGCGTCGGCCAGCGTCTTCACATCCGCATCCTTGATCTTTTTGGCGTCACTTTGTAGCGTCGACAGCACCATTTTGTGGTCTTTGGTACCGGCGTTTTCCATATACATCTTGTCAAATTTGTCGCCGCTCTCCTTTTCCAGTTTGGCAGCCATGGCTTTGTGCTTGGCATCCGGCTCCGTCGGCAGTTTCACCCCTTTTTGCTCGGCAACGGCCTGTACTTTGCTCAACGCAGCGCCATGATCGTCAACCATCTTCTGGGCGTAGGCTTTGACTTCGCTGCTCTGCGCTTTCTCCAGCGCGAGCTTGCCTGCGGCGACTTCATTGATGTTGGCCTGCGCCATATCTTTCAACGCTTTTTCGTCCCCGGAGTTCAACTTGCCGCCCGCTGCAGCGCCACTCTGCGCGGCGCTCGTCGTTGTCTGCGCCTGCACGCCAACAGTGCTGAACATAGCGACTACCGCTGATACGGCGAGCAGTCCTTTCAGGGTTTTATTCTTTTGCATGTTGTTCTCCTGCTGGTGATGAATAGAGTTAGTGTAGGGTCATTAACCTTATGCAGCTTAGTAGGAAAATTACAGCTGCCATGGTCAGTATAGTGGATGAATGATTTGCTACCGGATTTACATTAGGGGCATTAATGGAATGCGGCAGGAAATGATGGAAGCGAAGCAGCAGACGATCTGACCCCGCTGAAAAAAGGGAAGGGTGCTGCGCCCGGTTGTGCAAACTTAGTCGATCATAATAAAAAAGTATTGAATATCGTCATTTTCCCCGGTCTTTATTAATGCTCATAAGTCAAGGATGTATATTTTACCGGTCAGTGAATTCAACTTCATAGCCAGGTGAAGCAGCAAGAATTGTCGCCAAAATATATAGCGATATTTTCACATTTATTACTGTTAGTGGAAGGCGAAATAGGGTCTGTTCTGGCGCTGAAATGTGCGCTTGATTACAAAAACGGTCTTTGCTTACGCCAGAACTGTTATTCTCATCGAAGTTCGTTAGCTATAGATTTGATTTTTATATTTTATGTCGGTATTTTTAATATCAAATACTTCAAGTTTAGTAATGCTGGATAATATAATGAGTGAATCGCTCGATCTGTGCTTTATGCCACCGTTGATCCTTCTGATAGTCAATGCCCATAACCAGAAAGGTAGCTCGCTCACCCGTGAAGAAGTGGAATCAATCCGGGACGCAGGTGTATGTATAGCACTTCCTGCTGGCAGCTCTCGCAGTATGGCCGAAAAAAGAGGATATGAAGATTTTTCCGCGGAAAATGTATGGGAAGACTATCTTGCCTATTTGGATAATGAAAATAATGAATAAGCGCTCCCGCAACCAAACCGAAATAGGGTCATTTCGCTGCCATCTGACGCATAATTTTACCGATTCGATTGATGATAGCAGGCTCGGTCGCTTACCGCTGCAATGAGTAGACATCAACGGAGTCAGCTTCTCAATACTGGCAGACCTTGCTTCTTGCGAAGATCGAATCTTCGGAAAACCAGGTCGCCAGTGTGGTTGATTATAAGGATTTCAGTTACTGTTGATCTGTATGAAGCATTTTTATCTCTTCGGGATGTCGTTTATTAAGATTGATTTTACATTGATAGATATAGGGCCAGTAATCATATGTATCTTCCCCGATCTGAGAACCGACACCTAAACATAAATTTTTGCGATACTGCTTCCATGAATCCTGAGATTGAATAAAAAATTTGCTAAAAACATCGCCAATGGTCAGTTCAGGGTTGGCGTTATTATATACCGGGCCGGTGTTATTTTCCTTTATTTGCTTAACTGTGTTGGTGATTAATTCATCCAGGTTTTTATTGCTTTTGTCACTTAAGGCATGCAGACACTCAGAAGCCTTTCCTCTGTCAGCGTTACTATTGAAACAACTCTCTATTTCAGGTCCCGCAATAATATCATCTCTGCCAGCACCATAAGCTGCAGGAATAATTACCATTATAATTGCGGCCAAAAATATTTTTCTCATTGTAAATACCTAATTCTGCGTCCAGAGGGTTCATAACGCATTAGTGATGAAGTAAGAAAAATCTGTGAGGAAATCTTACAACAGCATTAAAAAAGGGTTAAGAAATAATTCATTTCTTTAAGTGAAGGCTTACAAAATGATTCTGCCCAGCTACTCACTAAATGTGAACTTACCTCTGCTTGATTAACCCCAATAAATGTCACGTTTACAAGAGGCATGCAAACCAGATAGCATACCCCCCTATAGTATCCAGGAGGTTATATGCCCCATTCACCCGAAGATAAAAAACGCGTTCTGACGCGGGTAAGGCGCATCCGCGGCCAGGTTGAAGCCCTGGAACGGGCGCTGGAAAGCGGCGAACCCTGTATCGCAATATTGCAGCAGATCGCCGCCGTGCGCGGCGCGGCCAATGGCCTGATGGGCGAAATGGTTGAGATTCACCTCAAAGATGAGCTGGTTGCCGGAGATACCACAAGCGATCAACGTGCGGTACGCATGGCGGAAGTCGGCCATCTTTTACGCGCTTATCTAAAATAACATCAAGACATTCACAAAAAGGAAGCGACTTATGAAATCACGTGCAGCTGTGGCCCTTGGCCCGGGTCAACCGCTTAAAATTGTCGAAATCGACGTAGCGCCGCCGAAAAAAGGCGAAGTATTAGTACGCATCACCCATACCGGCGTCTGCCATACCGACGCATTCACCCTGTCGGGCGACGATCCGGAAGGCGTTTTCCCGGCAGTACTCGGTCATGAAGGCGGCGGCATCGTTGTAGAAGTGGGCGAGGGCGTTACCAGCCTGAAACCCGGCGATCACGTTATTCCGCTGTACACGGCGGAGTGCGGTGAGTGCAAGTTCTGTAAATCCGGTAAAACCAACCTTTGCCAGGCAGTTCGCGCTACGCAGGGCAAAGGGTTAATGCCGGACGGCACCACCCGTTTCTCCTATAACGGCGAGCCGATTTATCACTACATGGGTACCAGCACGTTTAGCGAGTACACCGTCTGTGCGGAAATCTCGCTGGCGAAAGTGAATGAGCAAGCGCCGCTGGATAAAGTGTGCCTGCTGGGCTGCGGCGTGACGACCGGCATCGGTGCGGTGCATAACACGGCGAAAGTGAAAGAGGGCGATACGGTTGCCATCTTCGGCCTCGGCGGCATTGGGCTGGCGGCGATTCAGGGCGCGGTACAGGCAAAAGCGGGCCGCATTCTGGCTATCGATACCAACCCGGATAAATTCGCACTGGCGAAAGAGATGGGCGCGACGGACTTTATCAACCCGAAGGATCACGACCGTCCGATTCAGGAAGTGATTGTTGAGATGACCGACGGCGGCGTGGACTTCAGTTTTGAGTGCATCGGCAATGTCAACGTAATGCGCGCGGCTCTTGAGTGCTGCCACAAAGGCTGGGGCGAAAGCGTGATCATCGGCGTAGCCGGTGCGGGTCAGGAGATCAGCACCCGTCCGTTCCAGTTGGTGACCGGCCGTGTGTGGCGCGGTTCTGCTTTTGGCGGCGTAAAAGGGCGCACCCAGTTGCCGGGCATGGTGGAAGACGCGATGGCGGGTAAAATTCGCCTCGACCCGTTTATTACCCACCGTATGCCGCTCGATCAGATCAATGACGCCTTTGACCTGATGCATCAGGGAAAATCCATCCGCACCGTTATCCATTTCGGCGATAAATAATCCTGCCTCACGCCAGCGGTGTCACCGCTGGCGTTATCAAAGGTCAAATCTGTGACCGCCAACTCGCTTTTCGCTATAAGAATAATCCAATTATTGCCGATGCCTATATATGATCCTTTTTGTACCTTTTAGACAAATATGAGAGTCGATAGCCATGGATAACAAAGCAGCAATGCGAACAACACAAGGCATTGGTTTTATGCACAACATTCGATTGGTTCCCCTGTTTTCTTCGATCCTTGGCGGCATTTTAGTGCTATTTGCATTAAGTTCCGGCCTTGCGGGCTATTTCCTGATGCAAGCGGATCGCGACCAGCAGGATGTAACCCAGGAAATCCAGGTACGTATGGGATTATCCAACAGTTCGAATAACTTACGCATCGCACGTATTAGCCTGATCCACGCAGGTGCGGCCAGCCGTATCGCTGAAATGGAAGATGTAAAAAACAACGTAACGGAAGCTGAAAAGCGTATCAAACAGTCGCAGGATGCTTTTCAGCAATATATGGACCGTCCGGTGAAAACCCCGGCGGACCTGGCGCTGGATGCCGATCTCACTACCCGTTTCAATGCTTATCTTGCAGGCATGCAACCGATGCTGAAATATGCCAAAAACGGTATGTTTGAAGCTATCATCAACCATGAAAGCGAACAGGCTCGCCAGTTCGACGCGGTGTATAACGAAGTATTATTAAAAGCCATTCAAATTCGTACCGATCGCGCGGAGCATCTGACCGAAGATGCACACAACCGGACGCAACTGGGGCTGATGTTTATGGCCGCCGCTTTTGCGCTGGCGCTGGCGCTAACGGTGATTACCTTTACCGTACTGCGTCGCGTAGTGATTAATCCGCTGCAACGTGCCGCTCAGCGTATCTCCCGTATCGCGACCGGCGATTTAACCCTCGCCGATGAGCCGACCGGGCGCAGTGAAATTGGTCGCCTGAGCCAGGATCTGCAAGCGATGCAACATTCACTGGTCACTACCGTGACCACCGTGCGTCAGGGCGCGGAAGAGATCTATCGCGGCACCAGCGAAATTTCTGCCGGCAACACCGATCTCTCGTCCCGTACTGAGCAGCAGGCTGCGGCCATTGAAGAAACCGCAGCCAGCATGGAACAGCTGACCGCCACCGTGAAACAGAACGCCGACAACGCGCATCATGCCAGCGGGCTGGCGCGCGATGCTTCTGGCAAAGCGACGAAAGGCGGGCAGATTGTTTCCGGCGTAGTGCAAACGATGGGCAATATCACCACCAGTTCGCACAAAATTTCCGAGATCACCGCAGTCATTAATAGCATCGCCTTCCAGACCAATATTCTGGCCCTTAACGCCGCAGTAGAAGCAGCGCGTGCCGGGGAGCAGGGTCGTGGTTTTGCGGTTGTGGCGAGTGAAGTGCGTACGCTGGCAAGCCGCAGTGCGCAGGCGGCGAAAGAGATTGAAGCGTTGATCAGCGAATCCGTCAGCCTTATCGAGCAAGGCTCCGGTGAAGTGGTCTCCGCCGGCGAAACCATGGGTGAGATCGTCACGGCCGTTAAGCGCGTTACCGACATTATGCTGGAGATCGCCGCCGCTTCTGACGAGCAGAGCAAAGGCATCACTCAGGTGAGCCAGGCGATTACGGAGATGGATAACGTGACGCAGCAGAACGCCTCGCTGGTAGAAGAGGCTTCGGCGGCAGCGACTTCGCTGGAAGAGCAGGCTGCACGCCTGACGGAAGCGGTGGGCGCGTTCCGCTTAACCGGTGCCGCACCGCAGCGCCAAAGCTCCACTACGCCCACAGCAAAACCGCTCAAACCGCAGCGTCCGGCGCTGGCGAACGGGGAAAACTGGGAAACGTTTTGAGGCAATAGAGCGGTAAAGTACCGTTAATGACGTAACCAATAAGCAAGTAGCAGGGGGATAAAATCGCTTTTATCCCCCTGTTGTATTTACATCCCATGATAGTTATTTCGCCGGGAAGTACTTATCTACCAGTGCGTAGATAATTGCCGCCGTTTCAGCATCCACAACGCCGTCATACTTCTGCTGGCGGAAATGGAGTTGAAATGCGCGGATCAGCGCTTGATAGCCGCTTTCCGTTTCAGCATTCGATGTGTCATAGCCATAGGTCTTTAACCGGGCCACAATATCCGCTTCAGCAGGCAGAGACTGGCAGAACTGCGCCAGATATTGCTGCATGGTCGCGTCATCATACCAGGCGCCGATGCCCGCGTCATAAAGCGCTTTCCAGGGAAACGCAGCGCCAGGATCGCTCTTTCTGCCCGGCGCAATATCGCTATGGGCGACAACATTGGTCGGCGTAATGTCCGGATAGCGCTGAAGAATATTGGCGGCCAGCTGTTTAATAGCGTCAATTTGTACCGGATTATAAGGCGGAAAGACGAACTCGCCGCCGCTATCCGATGCCAGATTCACGTTCTCAATACCAATCGCCGTATCGTTCAGGTTAGTCCGACCTGCCCATGAACTGACGCCGGCATGCCAGGACCGTTCATTCTCATCGACGAGATTGAAAATACGCATATCCGTAAAACCAGCGGCAATATAGCTCTCATCCGTAGGATCGGGCACAAGATAGTGCGCGCTTACCGAGGATCCGGTTAATGCGGCAACCGACTCCTTAAAATCAAGGGCGGTATAGTGCATCACCAGAAAACGGACGCGACGATTGAAACCTTTTACCGAGCGGTAACTATTAAAATCAATCTGATACATTGAAACTCCATTTCTTGCTCTGTGGGATAAAAAACCGAAACCAGCAAAACACTATCTTTCCGGCATCGGTGAGGAAGTCGTTCACGAAAGAACTTTTGTGACCAGCTTCCTGGTCCCGGGTAAAGATATACAGAGCGAGAATGATGAAAAAGCGCCGGGTGTTGTGTCAGGAGTGCATAAGAAATAACCCGGCGGTCAGTTCCACCGGGCAAATTGCTGCTTAGATAAAGCTGTCGTCGTCGTTGCTATAGTCGCCGTCATCAAGATCATCATTCTGATACGGGTCGTTAGCGAAAGGATCGTCGTTATTCTGGAAACGGGTATCGGAAACATTATTGAAATCCGTATTCTGAGCTGCGTCAAAGCCGCTGTTTTGCACAGGTGCCGCAGGCTCTTCAATAATATTAACAATCTCTTCCGGGCGCGAGTGATGGAACATGCTGGTCAACATATCGGCCAGTACCACGCCGCCCGCCACGCCCGCTGCGGTTTGCAGCGCGCCCGCCATAAAACCCCCGGCGCGTGATGCGCCAGCTGCGGCTTGCGCCGGGCGGGAGTAATCCTGTTGCGGCGGCGGTTGGCTGTTATTCCAGTTGCTTTCCGGCTGTGGGTTTTGCGGTTTTGCGCCGCCGAACAGACCGCCGAGGAAACTGCCGCCGCCCTGGGGTTTACTCTTCTGCGCCGCCAGTTCGCTTTCCAGTTGCTGAACTTTGCTTTGTAGCTGTTTGAGCGCCGCTTCCTGAATAAGGATCGATTGCGCCATATAGTAGGGCGACGCAGGCTGCTGTCGAACAAACTCGGCTATCTGACGCTCAGCCTCGGCATCGCGCTGGCTATTCTGCTGCTCGGTCTGTTTCAGGCGCTGGAAAAGGCCGTTGATAAGCTGCTGTTCTTCGTATTGCATGGCGATAACCTTCCGGTCATGGTGAGAGTTAACGCTAAGTTTATCAGCGCCGGCACAGGCTGTCCGCTGGGTGAAATGTTTGTTTAAGATTGGTTGCAGCTGGGCAAAAAAATCAACGCGCTGGCCCTTTTCTTAGCAAATCACCGGGCGTCGCTTTAAAAGCTTATACATATGGATTAGCATACCTGTTTTCCGCCAGGTTACAGGTATCCGCATGCTGCATCCCGTTCAGCTTTTCAAAATCCTTTCTGACGAAACCCGGCTTACCATCGTTATGTTGCTCAGGCAGGCTGGAGAGCTTTGCGTATGTGATATCTGCGCGGCGGCAGGAGAATCGCAGCCCAAGATTTCACGGCATATTGCCCTGTTACGTGAAAATGGTCTCGTGATTGACCGCCGTGAGGGAAAGTGGATCTACTATCGCTTATCGCCCCACATGCCTGCCTGGGCTGCGGCAACAATTGATACCTCATGGAACTGCCTGCGCGCAGAAGTTGGCGCCAAATTAAAATCCGCCCCTCAAGGTTTATGCTAACGCTTACACATATTCATTCATACGTATATAAGGAAGGCTACGATGTTACTGGCCGCAACGATTTTTGTTTTTACGCTGGTACTGGTTATCTGGCAGCCCAAAGGGTTGAGTATTGGCTGGAGCGCCACCCTCGGCGCTATTCTGGCGCTGGCCTGCGGGGTTATCCATCTAAGCGATATTCCGGTGGTATGGAATATCGTCTGGAATGCGACGGCGACCTTTATCGCGGTGATCATTATCAGCCTGTTGCTCGATGAGTCGGGATTTTTCGAATGGGCCGCGCTGCACGTCGCGCGTTGGGGCAACGGCCGCGGCCGCTTGCTGTTTACCTGGATTGTGCTGTTAGGCGCGGCGGTCGCTGCGCTGTTTGCCAATGATGGCGCGGCGCTGATTCTGACGCCCATCGTGATAGCCATGCTGCTGGCGCTTGGCTTTAGCCCCCGCGCGACGCTGGCTTTTGTTATGGCCGCGGGCTTTATCGCCGACACTGCCAGCCTGCCGCTGATTGTTTCCAATCTGGTGAATATCGTTTCGGCCGACTTTTTCCATCTCAGCTTTAGCGGCTATGCCGCGGTGATGGTGCCGGTGGATATCGCAGCAATCGCGGCGACATTACTGATGCTGCACCTCTTTTTTCGCAAAGAGATCCCGCCCACTTATGCGGTGGAGAAACTGGCCGCGCCCGCCAGTGCGATTAAAGATCCGGCGACATTCCGTACCGGCTGGGTGGTACTGCTGTTGTTGCTGACGGGCTTTTTTGTGCTGGAGCCGCTGGGCATTCCCGTTAGCGCCATTGCTGCCGTCGGCGCGTTGATCCTATTTACCGTGGCGAAAAAGGGTAAGGCGATAGATACCGGGAAAGTCTTGCGCGGTGCGCCGTGGCAAATCGTTATCTTTTCGCTGGGTATGTATCTGGTGGTATATGGCCTGAGAAATGCCGGATTAACGGATTATCTCTCCGGAGTTTTGAACCTGCTGGCGGATAAAGGTTTGTGGGCGACGACACTCGGCACAGGGTTTATCACTGCCTTTCTCTCCTCAATAATGAACAATATGCCGACGGTGCTAATTGGCGCGCTCTCCATTGATGGCAGCAACGCCACGGGCATGATTAAAGAGGCAATGATTTATGCCAATGTCATTGGCTGCGATTTGGGGCCGAAAATCACCCCTATTGGTAGCCTGGCAACGCTGCTTTGGCTGCATGTGCTGGCGCAGAAGAACATTACTATTGGCTGGGGCTATTACTTCCGTACCGGTATTGTGATGACCCTGCCGGTACTCTTTGTGACGCTGGCGGCGCTGGCACTGCGCCTCTCTTTTACTTCGTAGTGAGATAATTTATGAGCAACATTACCATTTATCACAATCCGGCCTGCGGCACCTCGCGCAATACGCTGGCGCTAATTCGCAACAGCGGGGCAGAGCCCACGGTTATCCACTATCTTGAAACGCCGCCGACGCGCGATGAATTGGTCTCTTTGCTTGGCGCAATGGGGATCACGGCGCGTGAACTGCTGCGCAAAAATGTTGAGCCTTATGAACAACTCGGGCTGGCAGAAGATAGCTTTAGCGAGCAACAGCTGATCGATTTTATGCTTGAACATCCGATTTTGATTAACCGCCCAATCGTGGTGACGCCGCTGGGCACGCGCCTGTGCCGCCCGTCGGAAGTAGTGCTGGAGATATTGCCCGATGCCCAGCAAGGGGCATTCAGCAAGGAAGATGGCGAGCAGGTGGTCGATCGGAACGGCGCGCGTGTTAAACCCTGATTGCGCCTCTTAACATGACAAAGGCCCGCAGATGCGGGCCTTTTGTCAAATACCCTATGCCCGCCAGTGACAGGCAAGGGTGCTGTGCCGATCCTATAAATAATCCTCAGGCGCCCGCACAGTGCGAGCGCCGTTTTCAGGCAATCCGCAAGGTCTGACGAGCGTGCGCCGCCGTGACGCTAACGGGGATAGATTTCGAGGTGGGCGTACCGGTGCCATCGCCAAAACGGGTCAGCGGTACCAGCGGGTTGGTTTCCGGGTAGTAGGCCGCCAGATTGCCGCGCGGAATGTCATACGCCACCAGGCGGAAATCTTCCACCCGTCGCTCGATACCGTCCGTTGAGCGGGTTTCAATATCGACGCGATCGCCATCCTTCAGGCCGAGGGCGTCGATATCATCCGGGTGCATAAACAGCACGTCCCGCTGGCCATAAACGCCGCGATAACGGTCATCGAGGCCGTAAATCGTGGTGTTGTACTGATCGTGGGAGCGCAGGGTTTGCAATACAAACGGCGCGTCCGTTTCCGGACAGACCGACTGCGGCAGCACAGCGGCACTGAATTCCGCCTTGCCGGACGGCGTAGCAAAACGCAGGTCGGCGGCGGCATTACCCAGCCAGAAACCACCCGGCTCTTCACAACGCGCGTTGAAGTTGTCAAAGCCTGGTATTGTCGCGGCGATATGCTCGCGGATCAGGTTGTAATCCCCGGCCAACGCCCGCCAGTCCAGCTTCTCCTTGCCAAGAGTGGCATCAGCGATACCGGCGACAATCGCCGTTTCTGAACGCTGCGTCGTTGCCAGCGGTTTGCCGATACCCTCAGAGGCATGCACCATACTAAAGGAGTCTTCTACCGTCACGAACTGGCGGCCGCTAGCCTGCACATCCTCTTCTGTGCGCCCCAGCGTCGGCAGAATTAATGACGCTTTACCCGGCATCAGATGGCTGCGGTTAAGTTTGGTACTGATATACACCGTCAGCCCACAGCGGCGCAGCGCTTCGCAGGTGCGCGGCGTATCGGGCGCAGCGGCGGCCAGGTTGCCGCCAAGGGCGATCAGTACTTTTACGTCGTCCCGCAGCATCGCCGAAATTGCTTCCACGGTATTGTGGCCGGGTTCGCGCGGCGGGTTGAAATTAAAATGACGGCCAAGACTGTCGAGCAGGGCGGTCGACGGTTTTTCGTCGATCCCCATAGTGCGATTGCCCTGCACATTGCTATGACCGCGAACGGGGCAAAGCCCGGCGCCGGGTTTACCTAAATGGCCGCCAAGCAGCTGCAGATTAGTGATTTCACGCACCGTATCCAGCGAGTGTTTATGTTGGGTAATGCCCATCGCCCAGGTGCAGATAACCCGTTTCGCCTGTTGCCAAACCACGGCGGCATCGCGCAGCTGCTGCTGGCTCAGGCCGGACTGTTGCTCAATGCTCTGCCAGGATGTGGCGTCGATTTGCGCAAACCATTGGTCAATCCCATTGGTATGTTCGGCAATAAAGGCATCGTCAAACAAGCTCTCTTCACCTTTTGCCAGACGCTGGCGCTGGGTTTCCAGCAGCGCTTTGGCAATGCCGCGCACCGCCGCCATATCGCCGCCGAGGCGTGGCTGATAATAGGATGAGCTGATTGCGCCCGCCTTTGAAGTGACCACTTCCAGCGGTTTTTGCGGATCGGCAAAACGCTCAAGGCCGCGCTCGCGCAGGGTATTAAAGGTGACAATTCGCGCACCGCGATCTGCGGCGTGACGCAGGCTATGCAGCATGCGCGGATGGTTTGTGCCGGGATTCTGCCCGAAGACAAAAATGGCGTCCGCTTGTTCAAAATCCGCCAGATGAATAGTGCCTTTTCCCACGCCAATGCTGCGTTTAAGCCCAGCACCGCTCGCTTCATGGCACATATTGGAACAGTCCGGGAAATTATTGGTCCCGACCATGCGGCCAAACAGTTGATAAAGGTAGGACGCTTCGTTGCTGGCGCGACCTGAGGTATACAGCTCCAGCTGATTGGGGTGATCCATCGCACGGATATGTTCACCGATCATTGCAAAGGCGTCAGCCCATGAAATCGGCTCATAGCGATCCGTTTGCGGGTTGTAACGCAGCGGTTCGGTTAAACGTCCCTGGTATTCAAGAAAATAGTCGCTCTGGCGAGTCAGGGCGCTCACGCTGTGTTGCGCAAAAAAAGCAGCGTCTATCTGGCGGCGCGTTGCCTCCCAGGTGACGGCTTTGGCACCGTTTTCGCAGAAACTAAAGGTACTTTTATTATCATCGCCCCATGCGCAGCCGGGGCAATCAAATCCCCGGGCTTTATTCATACGCAGCAGATTGCGCATGTTTTTTAAGGCGTTTTTGCTGTCAATAACGAAGCGCGTGGTCGCTTCAAGGGAACCCAAACCACCGGCAGCTGCGCGGTAGGGTTTGACTGCGGTTTTAAATTTCATCTCTTATTCCGGCTACGGATGGCTACTGCGTTAAGGTCGTTGCGTAACGGCCCTTAATCAACGGCCTTTTTTATCACATTTTTAACCAGTTGTTTACCTGTTGCGCAACCGGAAGAGAGTAAGCGAGCCGGGATCACCCCGGCATCGTTTTGCGGATCGCCGCGATAAGGGCATGAGCCGCGGGCGGCAGGGGATGATCAACGCGGGTGATAATGCCAATCGGATCGCCAATCCCCGAGGCAGGAATGGGTAGCGCCACCAGCGAACCGAGGCGCAAATCATCTTTCACCGCCCCAGACGGCACAAACCAGACATAGTCGTACTCGACGGTGAGCTGTCGCGATAGCGAGGCGGAAAGGGTTTCCAGACAACCTGAGGGCAACTTACAGCTCTGGCTGGCGAGCAGCTCCTCGGTATTTTGTCGCGGCACCGTCCCTTGGGGTAGCACCACCACCGGCCATTCCAGCACCCGGCTCAGGGTGACAGTGCTTTGCAATAGGGGATGGCCGGGGCGCACCACCAGTTTTAGCGACTCGAGAAACAGCAGTTCATAGCTCAACCCGCTCATCAAGTCCGGATCGGACATTCGCCCAATACCCAAATCGAGTTCACCAGACTTTAGCCCGGCGAGGATCATCGGGTTATTGGCGGTGGCGACCTGGATCGTAATATCCGGCTGCTGTTTGTGTAGTTGACCAATCACCGCCGGTAAAATCCCCAGCGCGGCGGTAGGCAGCGCGCCGATGCGGATCAGATCGTTTTTCTGTTCAGTAGTGTGATTAAGGGACTGTCCTGCAATATTGACCGCATCGAGCACGCGTACCGCATGGGTGAGAAACTGCTCGCCAACCAGCGTAAGCTGTGCGCCCATACGTCCACGATCGAACAGGCGCTTACCGGTGAGCTGTTCCAGCTCATTGAGGGTTTTCGACAGCGCAGGTTGACTTAAGTTAAGGGTTTCTGCCGCGCGCCCCAACGTCCCTTGTTGAGCGACGGCAACGAATGTGTGCAAATGGCGCAGTCGAATGCGCTGAGAGAACATACCGTGTTTTTCCATAAGATGATGTTAAAGGTGTACGCAATCGCCGGTAAGTTAAGTTGTTTAATATTGATAACCAGAAAGCAAAATATTATTAACATTTAATCTCTTTAAGTTACAAACCTCTTCTGCCCGCAATGTGACGTAACCAGCATGTTGATAGGGTTTTGCCAGGCGCTTATTCATAATCTTTCGTTATGTTCGTTACCCGGCGCGCGATGCGCGTTTTCAGCCACGATCACACTTTGTAAATTTCCTGGTACACACGTAAAAAGCCTTCTCTACACTCCAGAGAGAACACACTGGAGGGATTACACTATGGCGTACAGCATCACGGCTGATGAGATTCGGGAACAATTTTCACAGGCCATGTCGGCCATGTACCAGCAGGAAGTTCCGCAGTACGGCACGCTGCTGGAGCTGGTTGCAGACGTCAATCTGGCGGTGCTTGAAAACAACGCGCGGCTACACGAGCAACTGGCGAACGCCGATGAATTAGCGCGGCTTAACGTTGAGCGCCATGGCGCTATTCGGGTAGGGACCGCCGATGAGCTCTCCACCCTGCGGCGCATGTTCGCCATTATGGGGATGTTTCCGGTCAGCTATTACGATCTCTCACAGGCAGGCGTGCCGGTCCATTCTACCGCCTTTCGCCCGATTGACGATGGGGCGCTGGCCCGCAATCCGTTTCGTATTTTTACCTCGCTGCTGCGCCTGGAACTGATTGAGAACGAAGCCTTGCGCAACAAAGCCGCCGCGATTCTGGCGAAGCGAGACATTTTTACGCCAGCCTGCCGCCAGTTAATTGAGGTGCACGAGCTGAACGGGGGTTTTACCCCGCAGCAGGCCGATGCCTTTGTTGCCGAAGCGCTGGAAACCTTCCGCTGGCATGGTCACGCCACCGTCGATGAGCAAACCTATCAGGCGCTGCATAATGAGCATCGCCTGATTGCCGATGTGGTCTGTTTCCCCGGCTGCCATATCAACCACTTAACACCGCGTACGCTGGATATTGACCGGGTGCAGGCGTTAATGCCGGAATACGGCATTGAGCCGAAAATTCTCATTGAAGGGCCGCCGCGGCGCGAAGTGCCGATTTTGCTGCGCCAGACCAGCTTCAAAGCGCTGAATGAACCGGTATTGTTTAACGGCAAGCACAAGGGAATGCACACCGCGCGTTTTGGTGAGATTGAACAGCGCGGCGTGGCGTTAACGCCGAAAGGGCGTGCGCTTTATGATCAACTGCTGACCAGCGCCGGAACCGGCAAAGATAACCTGACACACCAGATGCATTTAATGGAGGTGTTTAAAGCCTTCCCCGACAGCGAGATGCTGTTGCGCAAGCAAGGTCTCGCGTGGTTCCGTTATCGCTTGACGCCCACCGGTGAAGCGCACCGCCAGGCGATTCGTCCCGGCGACGATCCGCAGCCGCTGATCGAGCGCGGCTGGGTGGTGGCGCAGCCGATCACCTATGAAGATTTCCTGCCCGTCAGCGCCGCCGGGATTTTTCAGTCTAACCTCGGCAATGAAACCCAGGCGCGCAGTCACGGCAACGCCAGCCAGCAGCAGTTCGAAGCCGCCCTCGGGTGTCCGGTGTTAGACGAGTTCACACTCTATGAGGAAGCCGAAGCCCGCAGCAAACGGCGTTGCGGTCTTTTGTGAAAAAGGTAATCATCCGCACATCTGTTTTTTCTGGATGATGTTATGGAAAATCCATCAACCGCGTTGGTGCATACCCGCCAGGGCAGCTTACTTGGCTGCAGTGAAGAGGGTTTTCATATCTGGCGCGGTATTCCCTTTGCCGCTCCGCCCACCGGAGAATTGCGCTGGCGCGCGCCGCAGCCGCCGCAGTCCTGGCAGGGCGTGCGCATGGCGGATTCTTTCTCCGCCGCCAGTTGGCAAAACAGCGAGTATTGTCAGCAGGTAGGCGGCGGCGATCCGGGCCAATTCTCTGAAGACTGTCTCTATTTAAATATCTGGTCACCGGCAACGCGGAAAAAACCGCTGCCGGTAATGGTCTGGCTGCACGGCGGCGGGTTTACCATTGGCTCCGGCGGGCTGGCACCCTATGACGGAAAAGCGTTGGCCGCCCGCGGCGTTGTGCTGGTCACCGTCAATTATCGCCTTGGGCATCTTGGCTTCTTCGCCCATCCGGCTCTTGAAGCACAGGCGGGCGAGCGCCTGTATAACTTCGGCCTGCTCGATCAAATCGCGGCGTTGCGCTGGGTACAGGAGAATATCGCCGCCTTTGGCGGCGATGCGGCAAACGTCACGCTGTTCGGTGAATCCGCCGGAGGACGCAGCGTTATGGCATTAATGGCCTCACCGCTGGCAACAGGGCTGTTCCACAAAGGCATTATCCAAAGTAGCTATACCTTACCGGATACCCCGCGCGCCACCGCACTGGCAAAAGGGAAGGCGGTCGCCGCCCATTTTGGTCTGCAAAATGCTACCGCCGATCAACTTCGTGCGCTGCCGGCCGACGCCTTTTGGTCACTGGACGGCGCGCTAAAAATCGCCCCGACACCGATCGCCGGGGATAGCGTATCACCGGAACCGATGCTCGACACTTTTTTTGCCGGGCGACAGCATTCAATGCCGGTGATTGTCGGTTCTAACAGCGACGAAGCCAGCGTAATGGCAGAATTTGGTGTCGATCTGGCCGGGCAAATTGAAAAGCTGCGCCGCGAGCAGCGGTTGGGCCTCGGGCTAATCCGGCTGCTCTATCCTGGGGTAAAGGGCGATGCGGAGCTTGGCCGTCAGGTCTGCCGCGATATGGCCTTTACCACCCTTGGGCTGGTCGTTATGCAGGCGCAACAGCGGGTGGGGCAACCCTGCTGGCGTTACTGGTTTGATTATGTGGCGGAAGCGGCGCACGACGTTTACGTCAACGGCGCGTGGCACGGTAATGAAGTACCTTATGTGTTTGATAATCTGCTGCTTGCCGAGCCGTCAAACCGCTATGTTAACGCGCGGGATCTCGCCTTTGCCGCCCACATTGCCGATTACTGGGTCGCCTTTGCTGCCCACGCCACACGCCATAGCGACGCGCTGCCCGGCCCGGTCAACTGGAAGGCCTGCGTTCGCGGCCGCGATCGGTTGTTACGTATCGGCTTGAATAAACATGCAGGATTTCGCATGGCGAACCGCTTTATGCGCGCCCGCCTAAGCCTCTTTCGCCGGGTGATGCACCAGCACGTGAAGCTGGATTAAAAGCTCACTTTTGTAGCCCCTGCGTTGCTTTTCGCACGCATGGCGGGGCAATGCTTATCCAACAAACAGACCTTTTCACCGCTTTCGGGCGGTGCTTATCAACAGAAAATATTTTACATTTCGTGCAGATAATCGCCGGCCAACAATTGGATTCTCAATGAATTTTGTCTAGAGTGATGCGTTCATTAAAAAACGTTTTTGCCGCTGTTTCGCGCATCGCGAAATGCCATTTGACGACCAGAAGGACGTGTTACCAGGCATGAACCGCAGACGATTTATTCAGGCATCCATGGCCCTTGCCGCAACTTACGGCACCACCGGCGTAGCATCGCTCTTTTCCCGTGCGGCGTTTGCTGCGGAAAACGACATCGCCGATGGCCAGAGCCGCAGTTTTGATTTCTCCGTGCTGCAGTCCATGGCGCACGACCTGGCACAACAGCCGTGGGGCGGCGCGCCGAAGGCGTTGCCCAACACGCTGGCGAATCTAACGCCGCAGGCTTACAACAGTATTCAGTATGACGCGCAGCACTCGCTGTGGAATTCCGTTGAAGGCCGCCAGCTTGACGTGCAGTTCTTCCACGTCGGCATGGGTTTTCGCCGCCGGGTACGCATGTTCTCCCTCGATCAGAACAGCCATCAGGCGCGTGAAATTCACTTTCGCCCGGAGCTGTTTAACTACCACGACGCAGGTGTCGATACCAAACAGCTGGAAGGGCAAAGCGATCTCGGTTTCGCAGGTTTCCGCGCTTTTCAAGCGCCGGAGCTTGCGCGCCGCGATATCGTCTCGTTCCTCGGCGCAAGCTATTTCCGCGCGGTGGACAGCACCTTCCAGTACGGTCTTTCCGCACGCGGCGTTGCAATTGACACCTTTACCGATACCCCGGAAGAGTTCCCGGACTTCACCGCTTTCTGGTTTGAAACAGCGAAAGCGTCCGATACCACCTTTACGGTGTATGCACTGCTCGATAGCCCGAGCCTTACCGGTGCCTATAAGTTCGTGATCCACTGCGAAGAGAGCCAGGTGATCATGGATGTCGACAACCGCCTCTACGCGCGTAAAGACATTAAACAGCTGGGTATTGCGCCGATGACCAGTATGTTCAGCTGCGGTAATAATGAGCGCCGCGTCTGCGATACGATCCACCCGCAAATTCATGACTCCGACCGCCTGGCAATGTGGCGGGGCAACGGCGAGTGGATCTGCCGCCCGCTGAACAACCCGCAAAAACTGCAGTTTAATGCCTTCCAGGATGAAAACCCGAAGGGCTTTGGTCTGTTGCAACTCGACCGCGATTTTGCTCACTATCAGGATGTGATGGGCTGGTATAACAAGCGCCCAAGCCTGTGGGTTGAACCACGCAACAAGTGGGGCAAAGGGGCGGTCAGCCTGATGGAGATCCCGACCACCGGGGAAACGCTGGATAACATTGTCTGCTTCTGGCAGCCGGAAAAACCGGTGAAAGCGGGGGATGATTTTGCCTTCCAGTATCGGCTTTACTGGAGCGCAATGCCGCCGGTGCGTTCACCGCTGGCACGCGTCTACGCGACCCGTACCGGTATGGGCGGTTTCCCGGAAGGCTGGGCACCGGGCGAACACTACCCGGAAAAATGGGCGCGCCGCTTCGCCATCGATTTTGTCGGCGGCGATCTGAAAGCCGCCGCGCCGAAAGGCATCGAGCCGGTGATTACCTTATCGAACGGCGAGGCAAAACAGGTTGAGATCCTCTATGTCGAGCCGTTTGACGGTTACCGTATCCTGTTCGACTGGTATCCGACTAACGATTCCACCGACCCCGTCGAGATGCGTATGTTCCTGCGCTGCAGAGGGGACGCCATCAGCGAAACCTGGCTCTACCAATATTTCCCACCCGCGGCGGATAAGCGTAACTATATCGATGACCGCGTAATGCGCTAATTTTTCGCCCCCGTATGGGGGCGAATGCTTTTCTGATCTGGCCGGCATTATTTAGCATCCCCCATAAATATAAAGTTGAGAAACTGATCAATCATTAGATTCATGCAGAATATTACCTACCCTAAAAATATATAATATAGGTAAATGAAACTACTGAATTTATGAAAAAATAGATGTTATCCACATAATTAAAAATGACTGTATTGCCTTTTTAGCATTAGAGAATGAAAAATAACATCTCATTTATAAAAGTCGTAGAGGAATATAATGGAAAGGAATGATTCGGCAATGCTAAGAGCCGATAGCATTTGCAGTTCTGACAGTTCACAAGAAGCAGTTGGCGAAATTAAATCTTCCCCCGGCCCAAATGCACCTTACCGAAGTGACAAGCTTCCAACGCTTACCGATGCAGAAAATAGTGCCATCTGTGATGTGGCGGATACTGTGTATAAATGGGTACGCCTCAATCGGGAAAAAATAGCTACTTCTATGGGGTATGGAGGATGGGAGGGGTGGTTGCAGATTGAGTTGTGCCATTTGTTTAGATCTAAAAAACCTTATGAATTCGACAGGGAACAGCGTTACAGCGATAATTCCCTAAAGAGAATGGATTTTATGTTATACCTGAATAATATCATTCTCGCCGTTGAAATAAAAACCGAATCCAATAAATCATCAGTAGCGGATTTCATCAGAAATATTAGTGAGGATTTTATAAAGTTTGATAAAAATGAAATTACGGTTCGCCATGATTTTATAGGCTGGAAATTGATTAAAATGGCGATAGTGATAGGAAGTCGGCAAACCTATTATGCATTAAAAAACAAATACCCCAGCAGAAAAAATAAACGTTACCGGACGAAATTTAACTTTATACAAAAAGAAAAGCTGGGGAGAAATTATTGTTTTGAACGATTTTTAAAAGTAAATGCAGAAGGAGATGATATCCCACTATATTGGGATCCGAACTTTTGCTATGGTGTATTCATTATCGATATCGCGGACATTCAATAAGCACTGGGCTCAGCTATGACGCGTCGATAATCATTTTACCGGCGAACCCGAATATCCCTTAACGGAGATTTTGTCTAAATCTTTACCAGTGTGTGTTATGTTAATGAACGCGTAATGCGCTAGTTTTTTGCCCCCATATGGGGGCAAATATTTTATGGAGCTGCAATGGACGATACCCTGATTTCAGTAGATGAGCGCCTGAAACTACATGCCATCACCGAGCATTATGTCGAAGAACTGCATCAGCTGATTGTGAAAAATCGCGCCTGGCTACAGCAGTTTCTTAACTGGCCGCAATATGTCTCGTCGGTAGAGGGCACGCGTAAAACCGCGCAGAGCAATGTCCTGCTGCACCAGCGCGGCTACGCCAAAATGTTTATGATTGTGCGGGATAAAGCTGTGATTGGGGTGCTGACCTTTAATGCCATTGAGCCGTCTAATAAAACGGCCTATGTCGGCTACTGGCTGGATGAGGATGTCCAGCGGCAGGGGATTTTATCGCAAGCGATGGCCGCGATGATCGACTTCTATGCCCGCCGGGGCGAAATCCGCCGCTTTGTTATCAAATGCCGCGTCGCCAATCTCGCCAGCAATCAGGTGGCCAGGCGTAACGGCTTTACCCTTGAAGGCTGTCTAAAGCAGGCGGAATTCCTCAATGGCAGCTATGACGACCAGAATATCTGGGCAAAGATCGTCGATTACTCATAACGAGCCCACCAGCGGTGTGCGGGTAATATGCTGCGCGCCGTTGATCACTTTAGGTCCGCGCAGCAGGATGCTTTCACCTTCTTGCGCATCGACCACCGCGTCATCGGTGATTTCAATCTGATGTGCGATCAGCACATTGCCGTGCACGCGAGCGTTGCCCTGAATCACCACATTTTCATCGAGCTGCAACGGCCCGCCGCGTAGCCAGGCATAGCCGCCCACCAGAATGTGATGTTTTAAAATGCAGTTGCCTTCGACG
The DNA here is from genome assembly GCF_000814905.1 of Enterobacter sp. Bisph1. Lineage (GTDB taxonomy): Bacteria > Pseudomonadota > Gammaproteobacteria > Enterobacterales > Enterobacteriaceae > Kosakonia. The sequence goes on along the minus strand of NZ_JXAG01000032.1, from coordinate 31,056 downwards.
ACCGCGTTTTCCGCCACCTGCGAACTGTAGCGAAGGGTCGGGATCTCATCTTCCTCAACGCCTGCAACCACCCGCGCATGGCCATAGACTTTGGCGCAGTCACAAACCCAGACATCATTCACTTCGTTGCCTTCGAGCAGGGCGAAATCAAACACTTCGGCGCGATGTTCAATAAACGCATAATTAACGATGGCATCACCATAAATCTGTGCCTGGTGGACAACGCGTGAATGGCTAACGGTGGCGCGATCGTAAATCTGCAACACCTGACCGCTCTCCTGCGTCAGTCCAAGGGTGGCGATAATGTCGCAGCCGCTTAATATGCGGGCGTTATCGCGCAAGTGGCATATTCCGCGTACGGTAGAAGATTGCACAGTGACGTTGGCACTTAACCGTGCGCCGTGGCTTAATTCGCTGCCGTCCACCCACGCGTTATCTTCAACAATGACATCATGACAAATCACGCAGGGCTGGGTGATCCTCGCGTCATTACGCACCCGGCTCCCCAGAAACACCATGCTGTTTTCATCATAAATCCAGCAATTTCCCTGCTGATCCAGCACATCGTCGTCGTCAACCCAGCCGCCAGCGCTGCCTGCGGTGACATCATGGAAATCGCGCAGGGCGATAATCTGTCGCAGCGCAACAGCGTGCTTTTCACCGCTCAATAGATAATGAAAGGTGCGCGCCTCATCACTGAGTCGATACTTATTCATGCTACATTTCTCCCGTCCGCCAGAGTTAAACGTAGCAAATTTTTCGCTGCTGGCTATCCGCGAACGAAAGCAATAAAATGCATGTAAAATGCAACTTTAAAAACGGCGATATTTGAGGAACAGCATGACCACCCGCACCGATAACTACTTTACTGAGAAATACAGCATGACCCCGACACATTCGGAAGTGCTGAACGCAATGAACTATATTCAGCCTGGCAAAGCGCTGGATCTCGGCTGCGGCAATGGCCGCAACAGCCTGTTTCTCGCCAACCGCGGCTTTGACGTAACCGCGTGGGATAAAAATCCGAACAGCCTGAGCAACCTGCAAAATATCCGCGCGGCGGAAGGGCTGGAGAACCTGCATATTGACGCGGTGGATCTCAATACTCTGCATTTCGACGGCGAGTATGATTTTATTCTCTCCACCGTGGTGATGATGTTCCTCGAAGCACAAACCATCCCTGGCCTGATTGCTAATATGCAGCGCTGCACCAAACCCGGCGGCTATAACCTGATTGTTGCAGCGATGGATACGGCAGATTACCCGTGCAATGTCGGGTTCCCGTTCGCCTTTAAAGAGGGTGAATTGCGCGATTACTACACCGGCTGGGAGCTGCTGAAATATAACGAAGAGCTGGGTGAACTGCACCGCACCGATGCTAACGGCAACCGCATCAAACTGCGCTTCGCCACCATGCTGGCGCGCAAGGCTGCCTGATAACGGTGATGGCGGGCGAGATGCCCGCCTTTAAATCGGCTTTTACCGCGCCGCCATCAGGCACAGCTGCAGCGCCACGTTATAAGAGGCTTCAAACGCGCGCAGCGGCAGAAACTCAAAGCGCGAATGGAAATTATGCGCGCCGGTAAAGAAATTCGGCGTCAGCAAACCCATTGCCGACAGCGCCGCGCCGTCGGTGCCGCCGCGCATCGGCGTTGGCTTTGGCGTAATGCCTAAGGATTCCATCGCGCTAAACATCAGTTCAATGGCCCGGCGATCCTCGCCAATGGCGTTACTGATATTGCTATAGGTGTCGCTGATGGTGTACTCCACCTTTGCCGTTGGGTACTGGGCGGCGATGTGGGCTGCGACATCCGCAATCTGCTGTTTACGTTGGGCAAAGCTGGCGCTGTCGAAATCACGAATGCTGGCGCTCAGCGTGGCGTGGCCCTGAACCGCATTAATACCGTTAAACCAGATATAGCCTTCACGGCCTTCGGTATGCTCCGGCGTCTGCTGACGATCGAAATGGCTGATGTAATCCATCGCCATCAGCAGGGGATTTACCAGCACCCCTTTGGCCGACATCGGATGTGCGGTGACGCCGGTGAATTCTATTTGCGCGCTGGCGGCGTTAAAGTTCTCATAAACAATTTCACCCAGTTCACAGCAATCGATAGTCCAGGCGAAATCGACGGCAAAACGCTGCAAATCCAGCGCTTTTGCCCCGCGCAATCCTACTTCCTCATCCGGTACAAAGGCCACCACAATATCGCCGTGGCGGTGCTCCGCCGTCAGGTTTTCCAGTAGCGTCATCACCACGGTAACGGCGGCTTTATTATCCGCACCGAGCACGCTGGTACCGTCGCTAAAAATAATCTCTTCATTCGGGTAAGCGAGGATCTCCGGATGCTCGTCAACGCGCAGCCAGATATCCCGCTCACGATTCAAACAGAGATCTTCACCGGTAAAGCGCAGGATCTGTGGATGAATATGTGGCGATAAACCGACGTCAACGGTATCGATATGAGTGATAAAACCGATGCGCGGCGCGCCGGGAACATTGCCCTTTTTCACGGCCGTAACGGTGGCATGCTCATCAATCACAATCTCGTCAAGACCAAGGGTTTTCAGCTCAAGCGCCAGCTCTCGCGCCATCTCAAATTGCCCGGCGGTGGTCGGTAACGTGCTGGCGGCGGCGTCGCTCTGGCTGGTAATGCTGAGGTAGCGAAAGAAGCGATGCGTTAATTGACTGGCAAGGGATGACGACATAGTGATTCCTTCTTTATTCGTATTATCAGGTGTTTGCAAATTCACTTTAATGTTATTTATGAGAGGGCAAACCACAAGCATTAACAATAAAACAACAGGAAAAACTATGATTGGCAAACCGACAACACTTGCTTTGGCGTTGGCCGCGCTGATAGTGAGTTCTTCTGTGGCGGCGAAAACGCTGGTCTACTGCTCGGAAGGCTCGCCGGAAAACTTCAACCCACAACTCTATACTTCCGGCACCAGCGTCGATGCCAGCGCAGTACCGGTTTATAACCGGCTGGTGGATTTCAAAGTCGGCACAACGGAGCTGCAACCGAGCCTCGCCGAAAGCTGGGAGGTCAGTGATGATGGCAAGATCTATACCTTCCATCTGCGCAAGGGGGTGAAATTCCACAGCAATAAATACTTCACGCCGACCCGCGACTTTAATGCCGATGATGTGATCTTCTCGTTTATGCGGCAAAAAGATGCCAACAACCCGTATCACAACGTCTCTAACGGCACCTATTCCAACTTTGAAAGCCTGCAGTTCGGTACGCTAATCACCGCTATCGACAAAGTCGACGATCGCACCGTGCGCTTTACGCTGGCCCATCCCGAAGCGCCGTTTGTCGCCGATTTGGGCTGGTATTTTGCCTCGATCCTGTCGGCTGAATATGCCGATGCGATGCTGAAAGCCGGAACGCCCGAGCGTGTCGACCGGGACCCGATTGGCACCGGGCCGTTCCGCCTCGCACAGTACCAGAAAGATTCACGCATTCTGTTCACCGCTTTCGACCACTACTGGCAGGGCAAAGCCAAAATCGATCGGCTGGTCTTTAGCATCACGCCGGATGCCTCGGTGCGCGTAGCGAAACTCGAGAAAAACGAATGTCAGGTGATGCCGTTCCCCAATCCGGCCGATCTGCCGCGGCTGAAAGAGAACAAAGATATCACCCTGATGAGCAAAGCCGGGCTCAATACCGGTTTCCTCGCCTTCAATACGCAAAAAGCGCCGCTGGACAATGTCAACGTGCGCCAGGCGCTGGCAATGGCAATCAACAAACCGGCGATTATTGAAGCCGTGTTCCAGGGCACCGGGACGGCGGCAAAAAACCTGCTACCGCCGGGCGTCTGGAGTGCGGACAGTAATCTGAAGGATTACGACTACGATCCCGAAAAAGCGAAAGCGTTGCTGAAAGAAGCGGGAATTGCGCCGGGAACGACTATCGATTTATGGGCAATGCCGGTGCAGCGCCCTTATAACCCCAACGCGAAACGCATGGCCGAGATGATTCAGGCGGACTGGGCGAAAGTGGGGATCCAGACAAAAATTGTCACCTATGAGTGGGGCGAATATTTAAAAAGAGTGAAGGGCGGCGAGCACCAGGCGGCGTTAATGGGCTGGACGACGGCGACGGGCGATCCGGACAACTTCTTTGGTCCGCTGTTTACCTGCACCTCGGCACAGGGCGGCTCCAATTCGGCAAAATGGTGTTATCCGCCGTTCGACAAAATTATCGCCGATGCGAAGACGATTAACGATCGGGAAAAACGTGTCGCACTTTACAAACAGGCGCAGCAGATGATGCACGATCAAATGCCAGCGGTAATGATTGCCCACTCGACCATTTTCGAACCGGTGCGCAAAGAGGTGCAGGGCTACGAAATCGACCCGTTTGGCAAACATATTTTCTGGCAGGTGGACAGACAGGAATGAGTCGAAGCCGCCTGTTGTCAGCAGGCGGCGTTTTTCATCCTGTGACGTCGCGATATGAAGCGTTACTGTTTCGCGACATGCCGCGCTCGCCAAACCCATTTTTCCGGGTGGACGAACATCACCAGATTACCGATAAGGATCAACACCAGCCCGATGACTCCCTCTACATGCCAACGATAGCCTTCAAAAAGGGACGACATGGTCAAGGCGACCAGCGGAAACAGCAGGGCGCTGTAGGCCGCTCGGCTGGGACCGATTCTACCAATCAGCGTAAAGTAGGCGCCAAAGGCAATCACCGTGCCGAATAGCGACAAATAGGCCAGTGCGGCAAGATAGGTGACGGTCCACTGCGGGGTAAAATCATCCCCGCGTAACAGGCCAATCGTCGCAATAAGTAGCGTGCCGTAAAGCATCGCCCAGCTGTTGGTGGTCAGCGTCGTCAGACCCTGGCGCTGATGGCGCAGGCTAATCATATTGCCAAACGAAAAACCCAGCGTCGCCAGCGCCGAAAGTCCCATCCCCATTAATACCGTTGCGCTCCAGCCGCTGCTAACCAGATCTTGCCAGAACAGCGTCAAAATTCCTGACAGTCCCAACAGGGCAGCGACAAAAAAGCGCGCAGGGGGTTTTTGGCCAAAAAAGAGGTAACTGTTGACGGCGTTAAACAATACCGCCATCGAGAAAATCACCGATTCCAGACCGGTATTTATCCAGGCTGCGGCAGTATAAAACGCCCAGAAGTTGAAACAGAACACGCAGCAACCCTGCAAAAGACAAAACAGATGATCGCGCAGCGACAAAGCATGTACTTTACGCCGCACGATTAGCAACAGCATCATCACCGCCGTTGCCAGAGCAAAACGCCAGAAAATAGATACTGGCGCAGCAACCGGCCCCTGTTGCAAATAGATCGCTATCCAGGTCGTTCCCCAGATAAATACCACCAGGCCGTAGAGTAATGCGTTCATAATAAATTCCGATGGGTATAGATATACCCAGTGTGACAAAGCCCGCATCCTTACGATTGCACCGGCTTGCGCTGCACTTGCGTATTCTTGCGCTTTTATTGATACAGCGCTGGTTTCAGACGTCAGCTATTCCTAGACTGAGTAAGGGTGAATTAAGGATGATTTTTGCGCATGTCTGGTTACTATGAAGCATTTGTAAACTTATGTAAACATCACGCCGTTTTACACAATGCGGTGGCGCTGCACTCGGGCATCCAACTTGCCGCATGGTCGAATACACACGACTATATTACCCAGTATTGCAATCATCATACCCTGAGTCTGTACGTGGCCGATGGCTATGAGAGCTACCACAAAACCCCTTATGGCTGGAGAAATGGCGGTGGGCCGGATCGCTTTTGCCTGATGCCCAAAGAGAGCGAATCCGTATGGGATTTGCGCGCCGATCTCTCTTTTGTTCACCTGTACTGCACGGACGAACATCTGCGCGACGTCGGGGAAAAGGTGTGGGATCGCAGCCCGGCATCGTTCACCCTGAACGAGAAAACCTTCTCACAGGATGAGGCTATTACCGCCCTCTATCGCCAGTTTTTGCTCGATTGCGACTGGCAGCAAAATGCCAACCAGTTAACCCTTAGTACCGCTTCGACGCTGTTGCTAACGCACTTAATCCAGCACTACAGCAACGTACAGTGGCAATTGCCGACGATTACCGGCGGGTTAGCGCCAGCGTCGTTACGCACGGTGCTGGAGTACATTGACGCGCATCTGTCTGAACCGTTGCTGCTGTCGGATCTGGCACAACAGGCTTCGCTGAGCGAATACCATTTCGCGCGTATGTTCCGCCAGTCGATGGGCATCGCGCCGCATCAGTTTGTTATGCAGCGCCGCATAACGCGGGCAAAAGAGTTGCTGTTACATAGCGACCAGGCGCTGATCCGTATCGCGCTGGCCTGCGGGTTTAATTCTGCCAGCCACTTCAGCAACCGCTTCAAAGCGGCCACAGGCGTTACCCCCTCGCAGCTACGGGCGACGCGCTAACGGCAAAATGGCGTAACTCGCGCCTCCTATCGCTAATCCCCAGAATGCCGAGCCTATCCCCAGCAGCGTGACGCCGCTGGCGGTCACCAGAAAGGTCACTACTGCGGCATCGCGAACGTGCTCGCTGGTTAACGCCTGATGCAGGCTACCGCTGAGAGTGCTTAACAGCACCAGTCCCGCCAGCGTTTGGATACCGCTCATCGGCAATGCGGCCAGCAGCGAGGTTATCGAACCGCCGAACAGACCCGCCAGCAGATAGAATACACCGGCGCATACCGCCGCCAGCCAGCGCTTTTCTCGCAACGGGTGGGCATCCGGGCTTTGACAAATCGCGGCCGAGATCGCGGCAATACAAATCGAAAAGACACCGAACGGCGAAAGCAGCAGCGCCAGCGCGCCGGTAAAGGCAATTAACGGCGAGACCGGAAGCGAGTAGCCCGCCGCTTGCAGCGTGACGAAGCCGGGCGCATTTTGCGAGGCCATGGTAACCAGAAAGAAGGGGATACCGATGCTGACCAGGGACGACCAGTGAAATTCCGGCGCGGTATATTGCGGTGTTGCAACGGTAAAGTGCAGATTATTTGTGACAACGTCACCATGAATCACTGCGGCCAACGCGCCGACGATAAGCGCGGCAATTATGGCGTAACGCGGCACCAGCGTCTTACAGATTAACCAGGCTAGCAGCATGCTGCCGCACAGCAGGAAGTGTGCTTCGATATTACTAAACGCCTGTAGGCCAAAGCGCAGCAGAATCCCGGCCAGCATGGCCGCCGATAGCGCCGACGGAATAATTTTCATCAGGCGGGCAAACAGCCCACTTAACCCACACAGCACAATCAACCCATTGGCAAAAATAAACACACCCACGGCTTCGTTCAACGAAACGCCTTGCAGGCTGGTTGCCAGCAGTGCCGCACCGGGCGTTGACCACGCGGTAAGTACCGGCATGCGATACCACACACTCAGCGCCAGGGTACTGATACCCATTGCCAGACCGAGCGCCGTCAGCCAGCCGCCGATCTGGTCGGCCGTCGCGCCTGCGGCAGAGGCCGCCTGCCAGATAATCGCTGCCGAACTGGCGTAGCCCACCAGTACGGCGACAAAACCTGCCAGTACGCTACTAAACGGGAGCCGTGCAGGGTGAGAAAGGGTGTCAACGGGCATGGAAACTCCTTGTGCGTTATAGCATCCAGATAAATTATCATCGGACGCTATAACGCACAAGGCGGGGATATATTACCGCACGCATAGCCCAACAGTTTCGCTCTCGAAAACATTTACGCTGCGCTATACTGCCCCGGATTTTTCTTCGCGGAGGCGCAATGAACATCGCAGATTACCTGGCAAGCACCTTAAAGCTTCTGCGTCAGGGCCGTGGCTGGAGCCTTTCCCGGCTGGCGGAGGAGACCGGCGTCTCGAAAGCGATGCTCGGGCAGATCGAACGTAATGAATCGAGCCCGACGGTGGCGACCCTGTGGAAAATCGCCACCGGCCTGAACGTTCCCTTTTCGACCTTTATTGCGCCGCCCGAAAGCGATACGCCGTACGCCTACGATCCCGACCAGCAGGCAATGGTGATCACGCCGCTGTTTCCGTGGGACGAAAAACTGCACTTTGATCTCTTCTCCATTACTCTCGCGCCGGGCGCGGTTAGTGAATCAACGCCTCATGAAAGCGGGGTGATTGAGCATGTGATTGTGATTAACGGCGCGCTGGATCTCTGCCTGAAGGGCGACTGGAAGGTTTACACTTCCGGGATGGGAGTACGTTTTGCCGGTGACGAAGCGCACGCGTACCGCAACAGTTCGCCGCATACGGTGCATTTCCACTCCTTGATTCACTATCCAAAAGAAAAAGCCGCAGGCACCCCTGCGGCAAAAAACGACGACAAATCACACGACTAACCACGTTTACCCCCATGCTTTGCGCTGCAGGGCGGCCAACAAGCCACATGCATACTGCCTGCTTGCCCACCTGCAACCAAAACACGCGAGATACTTGATGGGGAATGTCAGAGTCATCACTCTAGCGCGGGCGAAAACCGCGCGGAAATAACAATTTCAATATTGCATTGCCAGCGGGCGCAAATTCCCCCTGCGGCAGGTGGAGAAACCTGCCCGATGTGACTACAATAGCCGCCATTTTGCACATAATGGATAACGACAATTGTATGCGCCTGCACCCCCATCATCTTGAACTGTTGAGCCCGGCTCGCGATACCGCCATTGCCCGTGAGGCTATCCTGCACGGTGCCGACGCGGTCTATATTGGCGGCCCCGGTTTTGGCGCGCGTCATAATGCGGGCAATAGCCTGCGCGATATCGCTGAACTGGTGCCTTTCGCTCATCGCTACGGCGCGAAAGTCTTTATTACGCTTAATACCATTCTTCATGATGATGAGCTGGAGCCCGCGCGCGGGTTAATTCACGATTTGTACCAGGCCGGTGTCGATGCGCTTATTGTGCAGGATATGGGCGTGCTGGAGCTGGATATCCCACCAATAGAGCTGCATGCCAGCACGCAGTGCGATATTCGCACCGTCGAAAAAGCCAAATTTCTCTCCGATGTCGGTTTCAGCCAAATCGTACTGGCGCGCGAGTTAAACCTTGAGCAGATCCGCGCCATTCATAGCGCAACGGACGCCACCATTGAGTTCTTTATTCACGGCGCGCTGTGTGTGGCCTACTCCGGGCAGTGCAATATCTCTCATGCGCAAACCGGGCGCAGCGCCAACCGTGGCGACTGCTCGCAGGCGTGCCGTTTGCCCTACACCCTGAAAGACGATCAGGGGCGCGTAGTGGCCTATGAAAAGCATCTGCTGTCGATGAAAGATAACGATCAGTCCGCTAACCTGGCGGCGCTGATCGACGCGGGCGTACGCTCCTTCAAAATAGAAGGGCGCTATAAAGATATGAGCTACGTGAAAAACATCACCGCCCATTATCGCCAGATGCTGGATGCGATTATTGAAGATCGCGGCGATCTGGCGCGCGCCTCCGCCGGGCGTACCGAACACTTCTTTATTCCATCAACGGACAAAACGTTCCATCGCGGCAGCACGGACTATTTTGTCAATGCGCGCAAAATTGATATCGGCGCTTTTGATTCACCGAAATTCGTTGGCCTGCCGGTGGGTGAAGTGCTGAAGGTTGGGAAAGATCATCTTGATGTGGAAGTAACCGAACCGCTGGCGAACGGCGACGGCCTCAACGTGCTGATTAAGCGTGAAGTGGTGGGCTTTCGCGTCAACGTCGCGGAAAAAACCGCCGACAATCGCTACCGCGTCTTCCCCAATGAGATGCCCGACGCGCTGCGCTCGCTGCGCCCGCACCACGCGCTGAATCGCAACCTCGATCACAACTGGCAGCAGGCGCTGCTGAAAACCTCCAGCGAGCGTCGAATCGCCGTCGATATCGAACTCGGCGGCTGGCAGGAACAGCTGGTGCTAACCCTGACCAGTGAAGACGGCGTTAGCGTAACCCATACGCTGGATGGGCAGTTTGATGAAGCGAATAATGCACAAAAGGCGCTGGAAAGCCTGAAAGAGGGGCTGGCGAAGCTCGGGCAGACGCGCTATTACGCCCAGGAGATCAGCATCAGCCTGCCGGGGGCGCTGTTTGTACCCAACAGCCTGCTAAACCAGCTACGTCGCGAAACCGTGGAGATGCTGGAAGAGGCGCGGTTGGCTAACTACCAGCGCGGCAGCCGTAAACCGGTGGCCAACCCTGCGCCAGTTTACCCGGAGACGCATTTGTCGTTTCTCGCCAACGTCTATAACCATAAAGCGCGCGAATTTTATCACCGTTATGGCGTCCAGCTGATTGATGCCGCCTTTGAAGCCCATGAAGAGAAGGGCGATGTGCCGGTGATGATCACCAAACACTGCCTGCGCTTCGCCTTTAATCTGTGCCCGAAACAGGCGAAAGGTAATATTAAAAGCTGGCGCGCAACACCAATGCAGCTGGTACACGGCGATGAAGTGCTGACCCTGCGTTTTGACTGCCGTCCGTGCGAAATGCATATAGTGGGCAAGATTAAAAATCATATTCTGAAAATGCCGCTGCCGGGCAGCGTCGTCGCGTCAATAAGCCCCGACGACCTGGTAAAAACATTGCCAAAACGTAAATAAATAGGGTGCCGCCAGGCTACTTTTTATTTCGCCTTTAAGGGCGTGTTATTCAGAGCTAAAAAAGACCCTGTCGTTAATCGTTCAGGGTCTTTTTTATAGCAAGACTTAGTCGTTATTATCCGGGCGCGATGTTGCGTTTTCATCATTACATCGCATCTAGTGCATGCCGACGATTTGACGATATAAAAGTGAAGCGATTATGGAGCCTGCCGCCTACGGGATTATTCCTGGGCAGGCTTCGCAAAATAGCGCCAGTAAGGCGGTGAACCGAAGCTATCGACTAAAAAGTCGATCACCGTTCGCGTATTAAGCGAGGGATATTTCCCACCGGGATAAAGCAGCCACAGTGACTGCGCGGTGGCCGAATAGCTGGCGGTATAATCGGGAAGCAGAGCGACCAGTTCATTGCGGTTGAGCATCTCGCCCACCTGCCAGTCGGGAAAGAGCAGGATCCCACCATCGCTGAGGGCCGCCTGCAGCAGCAACTCCGCATTATCAGAGACAATTTTTGCCTGCGGGGAAAACTGAGAGGCTTTTTCACCCTGCTGAAAGCGCCAGCGCTGTAAACCGCTCTTGCCGCGGTAGGCCAGCAGCCGGTGGGAAAGTAAATCTTCCGGCGTTTGTGGCAGCCCATAACGACGCAAATAGGCAGGGGTCGCTACCAGATGACAGTGCTGTGGCGCAATCAAACGTCCATGTAACTCGGAATCCTGCAGCGCGGCGATACGTAACAGCAGATCGGTGCCATCGGCAAACGGATCGATGTAATCATCATTGAGATTCAACTCAATGTGCAGGCGCGGATAGCGTTCGCTGAAGGCGCTTATTCGCGGGCCAATATGGCGCAGACCAAAAGAGGTCGGGGCGTTGATGCGAATACGCCCGCCTGGCTCTTCGCGCCGTTCATCCACCTGGGTTTGCGCCTCCGTAAGCTGCTGTAACATAGTGCGAAACGTCTCGGCATAAAGATGGCCCGCCTCGGTGGCGATCACGGCGCGTGTATTGCGGTACAACAGCTGCGTTTCCAGCGCCTGCTCGAGCTGCTGCACAATGCGGGAAAGGGATGAGGCCGCCAGCCCTTCATTGCGGGCGACTTCCGATAAATTTCCCTCGCGCACAATGGCGAGAAAGAGCTGCATTGAGCGGGTGCTGATCTGACTGAGCTTTTTCATCTGTGCGTAATCCGCAAAGGTCCGTGGCGCATTGTACTGTTTAAGCCTCGCCTTTTCATCGCTAAGCTACGGCAAAATCGACAGCGGAGCAGAGAATGAGCAATATAGTGAAAACCTTTGATGAAACCGTGCGCCAGCGTTTTTCCGCGCGCGCATTTTTACCTGAGCCATTAACGCCGGAGCAGATTCAGGCGGTATTGCAGGATGCGCAATACTCACCGTCTAATTGCAATACCCAACCGTGGCATGTGCATGTGGTATCCGGCGAAACGAAAAATCGACTTGGCAATTTGATGATCGAACACGATTTGGCCGGCCAGCAGACGCCAGATTTCAGCTTCTCCTACGATGATTTTTATGGCGACTATTTTGAGCGCGCCCATGAACAAGCGCGGCTCTATTACGCGTCGCTGGGTATTGCCCGTGAAGACAGCGAACGTCGCAAAGAAGCCTATTTGCGCAATTACCACTTCTTTAACGCGCCTCACGCGGCATTTTTGTTTATGCCCACATTTGGCGACAATATCCGCGTCGCGTCTGATATCGGCATGTATGGCCAGAGCTTTTTGTTGTCACTAACGGCGCGCGGTTTCGCCGGTATCCCGCAAACCTTACTCGGTTTTCATGCCGATCTGATCCGCAAGGAACTCGGTGTCGACGATCAATATCGTCTGTTATTCGGCATCTCCTTTGGCTATCCCGACATGTCTGCCCCGTCGGCGCAAACCCGTATGCCGCGCCTGTCCGTCGAGCAAAGCGTGGTAATGCACGATTAGACAGAGATAATGCGTAAGCCAGTGAAAAAAATCCCGGTGAGGGATCGCCGGGATTTTGCATTGCGAGGGATTAATGGGATTTAAAGCCCGCCGCCGACATTAACAAACGGAACACCATACTGACGGCAAACAGCGCCATCACGCTGCCGCCCCAGATTAAGACCATCCACATCAGGCGGTGTAAAAAAGAGTGTTTCATCAGTGATACCCCGCGCCATGCTGCACCTTGCCGCGGAACACATAGTAGCTCCACAAGGTATAGACCAGAATAATCGGGATAATTAGCAGGGCGCCAACCAGCATAAAGCCCTGGCTTTGCGGCGGCGCGGCGGCTTCCCAGAGGGTGATATCCGGCGGGATAATATGCGGCCAGATACTGATGCCAAGACCGCTAAAGCCGAGAAAAATCAGCCCCAGCGTCTGCACAAACGGCAGCGCGTGGTAGTCCGGATTACCCAGGCTGCGCCACAGCCAGATGCTTAATGCGATAACCAGAATCGGTACCGGCGAGAAAAAATAGAGATTAGGCAGGCTGAACCAGCGCTCGGCGATCCCGGCGTGGGTCAGCGGCGTCCACAGGCTGATAACCGCAATCACCACGATCATCGCCAGCAACAGTTTTCTCGCCGCTTTGCGCATTTTCCCCTGCAGCGGCTCTTCGCTTTTCATCACCAGCCAGCTCGCGCCGAGCAGGCCATAGGTGATCACCAGTCCAACGCCGCAGAACAGGTTAAACGGCGTCAGCCAGTCGAGAGCGCCGCCGCTAAACTGGCGTCCGGTCACCTTAAAGCCGTTCAGTACTGCGCCTACCACAATACCTTGTGTAAAGGTGGCGAGCAGGGAGCCGGAGAGAAACGCTTTGTCCCAGAACGCACGGTGACTCTGGGTTGCTTTGAAGCGAAACTCGAAAGCCACGCCGCGAAAGATAAGTCCAATTAGCATTAAGGTCAGCGGGATAGTCAGCGCGTCGATAATTACCGCGTAGGCCAGCGGGAAAGCGCCAAACAAGCCCGCACCGCCGAGCACCAGCCAGGTTTCATTCCCATCCCACACTGGCGCGACAGTATTGACCATCACATCACGGTCATGAGCGTCACGGGTTACCGGAAACAGAATGCCGATACCGAGGTCAAAACCATCCATCACGATATACATCAAGGTGGCGAAGACGATAATGACAAACCAGATTAACGAAAGATCGATACCCATTATTTATCCTCATCCGCGTCGAGATGTTCGCCCGCCGCCGACAGCGGTCGCGCCGGGGTCCCTTGTGTCGCGTGCTCGTCACGCTCATCGGGTCCTTTGGTAATCAGCCGCACCATATAGCTGTAACCGACACCAAAGACGGAGCAATAAACCACGAAGAACGCCAGCAGGCTGAGGCTCATTTGCAAATCGCCATGGGCGGAAACCGCATCGGCGGTACGCAGCAGGCCATAAACCACCCACGGTTGACGACCCACTTCGGTGGTTACCCAACCGGCAAGAATCGCTATTAAGCCTGCCGGTCCCATCCACAGTGCGAAGTGTAAAAACGGTCGCGACTGATAGAGCCGGTCACGGAAACGCAGCCACAGCGCCGCGACGCCCAGGCCAATCATTAACACGCCCAGCCCGACCATAATGCGAAACGACCAGAAGACCAGCGGCGAGTAAGGACGCTCATCGGCAGGGAACTCTTTCAGCGCCGGAACCTGTTTATCCAGGCTGTGAGTGAGGATCAGGCTGCCCAGCGCCGGGATCTCCACGGCATAGCGCGTGCGCTCCTCTTCCATATCCGGCAGGCCAAACAGCAATAGCGGCGTGGCTTCGCCGGGTCGGTTCTCCCAGTGGCCTTCAATGGCGGCGATTTTCGCCGGTTGATGCTCCAGCGTATTCAGCCCGTGCATATCGCCGACCATCGCCTGAATCGGCGCAACTACCAGCGCCATCCACATCGCCATGGAGAACATTTTGCGAATAGCAGGAGTATTATTGCCGCGCAGCAGATGCCAGGCGGCAGATGCGCCAACAAACAGGGCGCTGCTGAGAAATGCCGCAATGGTCATATGCATCAGGCGATAGGGGAAAGAGGGGTTAAAAATCACTTTGACCCAGTCCAGCGGAATAACCTGGCCATTCTCAATGGCAAAGCCCTGCGGCGTATGCATCCAACTGTTGGAGGCGAGGATCCAGAAGGTCGACATGATGGTGCCGAGGGCGACCATACAGGTGGCGAAAAAGTGCAGGCCCGGCCCGACTTTATTCCAGCCAAACAGCATTACGCCGAGAAAGCCCGCTTCAAGGAAGAAGGCGGTCAATACTTCATAGGTTAACAGTGGCCCGGTAATACTGCCGGCAAACTGGGAAAAACCGCTCCAGTTAGTACCGAACTGGTAGGCCATCACCAGACCGGACACCACGCCCATACCAAAGTTAACGGCGAAGATCTTCGACCAGAAATGGTACAGCGTTCGCCAGTCCGGGTTACGGGTTTTCAGCCACAATCCTTCGAGCACCGCCAGATAGCTGGCAAGACCGATGGTGATCGCCGGAAAGATAATGTGAAAAGAAACCGTGAAGGCAAACTGTATTCTTGCCAGGTAAAACGCGTCTAAACCAAACATGCACAACCTCAATGTCATTGCTTCGGCTTCAATGTTAATCAGCGCAAGGCAGAACTTGCAGAAACAGATAACGGGAATTTACGTATAACAGTTCCTTACAAAGGTTATGGCAGGTTGAGGATTAGTCCAGACGAAGCGGCAAAACGCACGCATAACAGCGTGTAAAAAGGGCTGTTATGCACAAACTGATATAGCAGGATGACGTAGCGCGTGCCATGATAAAGACGTTTTGTTAACACGTGAAAAAAGATGAAAAAATATCAGCGACTGGCGCAGCAAATCAGCGATCAAATAGAGCTTGGCGTCTGGCGCCCCGGCGAGAAGCTGCCTTCCTTGCGTGAGCAGGTGGCGAGCAGCGGGCTGAGTTTTATGACCGTCGGACACGCCTATCAGCTGCTGGAGAGCCAGGGAAGGGTGATTGCCCGTCCGCAGTCCGGCTATTTTGTCGCGCCTGCTCCAGGTGTCGCGCGCAGCACGACGGCGATGGTCACGCGTGACGAAGCGGTGGATATCAATACCTACATTTTTGATGTTTTACAGGCCAGTTGCGATGCTTCGGTGCTGCCGTTTGGCTCCGCCTTTCCCGATCCGAAATTGTTCCCCATGCCGCAGCTTAATCGTTCGCTGGCGAAAGTGAGTAAAAGCGCCACCGCCATGAGCGTGATTGAAAACCTGCCGCCGGGTAACAGCCAGCTGCGTCACGCCATCGCCCAACGTTATGCCCGTCAGGGGATGAATATCTCGCCGGATGAAATCGTTATTACCGCCGGGGCGCTTGAAGCACTGAATCTGAGCCTGCAGGCCGTCACCGAGCCTGGTGACTGGGTAATCGTTGAAAGCCCCTGTTTTTACGGCGCGTTACAGGCGCTGGAACGGCTAAAACTAAAAGCGTTGTCGGTGCCAACAGATGTTAAAGAGGGGATCGATCTCAACGCGCTGGCGCAGGCATTAGAAGACTATCCGGTTAAAGCCTGCTGGTTGATGACCAATAGCCAGAACCCCCTCGGTTTTACCTTAAGCGCCGGTAAGAAAGCGCAGCTGGTAGCGCTGCTGGCGCAGCACAACGTCACGCTGATTGAAGATGACGTGTATAGCGAACTCTATTACGGACGCGAACAGCCGCTACCGGCAAAAGCCTGGGATAAGCAGGATATGACCCTGCACTGTTCCTCCTTTTCAAAATGCCTGGTCGCCGGGTTTCGCGTCGGTTGGGTCGCCGCGGGACGTCATGCCCGGCGTATTCAACAGCTGCAACTGATGAGCACTTTGTCCACCAGTTCACCCCTGCAGCTGGCGCTGGTCGATTACTTATCGACCCATCATTATGATGCTCATTTGCGCCGCCTGCGCCGACAGCTTGCCGAGCGTAAACACCAGGCCTGGCAAGCGCTGCTGCGCCATTTACCGCCGGAAGTGAAAATTTACCGTAACGAAAGCGGTTACTTCTTATGGCTGGAACTGCCGGTTGGACTGGATGCCGGTGAGCTAAGCCAGCTGGCACTGGCTAACCAGATAAGTATCGCGCCGGGGAAAATGTTCTCGACTTCCGACAACTGGCGCGCCTTTTTCCGCTTTAACTGTGCGTGGGCATGGGGTGATAAAGAGGAGCGGGCGGCCCAGTGTTTAGGTCAGTTAATTCGTCAAATGATGAATTAACCGCGCCGACCTTTCTTATTTGCTGCATAACTTATTCTCATTAAGAAAATATTATTCACCTTGAGCACGCCTGCGCCGTCATTATTTTCTCTGCTCCGCCATGGGCTATTCATAGGAAATGTGAATAGCAACAGAGATAAAAGTCATTTCGCTAACCCCTTGTCTATACTCCAAAAGAGCGCAAGCCAGCCGTTTCATTGCTAACGTAATGCGTCATCTGTCACATCCTTACGAAAATTCCGACGGGCCTCATTCATGCCTTCAGCGCGCCGTCTATTTTTATTAAGGGAGATATATTTACGGCAAGGCTGCCGCACTTTTTTCTTTTCGACAGGAGTAGAAAATAATGAGCAAGCAATTTGCCTGCAGCAGCCTGTGCGCGCTGGGCCTGACCGTAATGACGGCACACGCCACCGAACCCACAGAGGTGGGAAAAGGAGAAGGTCGGCTGGATATCATCGCCTGGCCGGGGTATATCGAGCGCGGCCAGACCGATAAACAGTATGACTGGGTGACCGCCTTTGAAAAGGAGAGCGGCTGTGCGGTGAATGTGAAAACCGCCGCCACTTCCGATGAGATGGTCAGCCTGATGGCGAAGGGGGGATACGATCTGGTCACCGCCTCCGGCGATGCCTCCCTGCGTCTGATCATGGGTAAACGCGTCCAGCCGATTAACACGGCGCTGATTCCAAACTGGAAAAACCTCGATCCAAAACTGGTGAAAGGCGAGTGGTTTAACGTCGCAGGAAAAACCTGGGGCACGCCGTACCAGTGGGGGCCAAACCTGTTGATGTATAACAGCAAAACTTTCCCAACGCCGCCGGACAGCTGGGCGGTGGTGTTTGTTGAACAAAACCTGCCGGACGGCAAAAGCAACAAAGGGCGGGTACAGGCCTATGACGGGCCGATCTATATCGCCGATGCGGCACTGTTTCTCAAAGCCACCCAGCCGCAGCTCGGCATTAACGATCCCTACCAGCTTACCGAAGCGCAATATCAGGCGGTGCTAAAAACCCTGCGCGATCAGCATTTGCTTATCCATCGCTACTGGCATGACACCACGGTACAGATGAGTGATTTCAAAAACGAAGGAGTCGTCGCCTCCAGTGCCTGGCCCTTTCAGGCCAACGGCCTGAAAGGGGAAAACCAGCCGATTGCCACCGTATTTCCGAAAGAGGGCGTCACCGGCTGGTCCGATACCACCATGCTCCACGCCGACGCCAAACATCCAAACTGTGCTTATAAATGGATGAACTGGTCGCTCACGCCAAAAGTGCAGGGTGATGTAGCAGCCTGGTTTGGTTCCCTGCCGGTGGTACCGGAAGGGTGCAAAGCCAGCACCTTGCTAGGTGAAAAAGGCTGCGAAACCAATGGCTATAGCTTCTTTGACAAAATCGCCTTCTGGAAAACGCCGGTCGCCGAAGGGGGCAAATATGTTCCCTACAGCCGCTGGACGCAGGATTACATCGCCATTATGGGCGGCCGTTAATCTGCCGGGAGCGTGCTATGACTTTTGCCGTGGAGTTTGAGGATGTCGCCAGAGTCTATGGCGATGTCCGGGCGGTTGACGGCGTAACGCTCGCCGTTAACGACGGGGAGTTTTTCTCAATGCTGGGCCCTTCCGGCTCCGGCAAAACCACCTGCCTGCGGCTGATCGCTGGCTTTGAACAGCTCAGCGGGGGCGCTATACGCATTTTTGGCCGTGAAGCCAGCGAGCTACCGCCCTGGCAGCGGGACGTCAACACCGTCTTTCAGGACTACGCACTGTTTCCCCATATGTCGGTGCTGGATAACGTCGCCTATGGCCTGATGGTAAAAGGGGTGGATAAAAAGCAGCGCCATACCCGCGCCCGCGACGCGCTGGAGAAAGTGGCGCTGGGTTTTGTTCACGCCCGCAAACCGTCGCAGCTTTCCGGCGGCCAGCGACAGCGCGTGGCGATTGCCCGTGCGCTGGTTAACGCACCCCGGGTGCTGTTGCTGGACGAGCCGTTGGGGGCGCTGGATTTAAAATTGCGCGAACAGATGCAGTTCGAATTAAAAAAGCTGCAGCAGGATCTGGGCATCACCTTTATTTTTGTCACCCACGATCAGGGCGAAGCACTGTCGATGTCCGATCGCGTTGCGGTGTTCAACAATGGCCGTATTGAACAGATCGATACGCCGCGGGATCTCTATCTGCGCCCGCGCACGCCCTTTGTTGCCGGTTTCGTCGGCACGGCAAATGTCTTTGATGCGCCTTTAGCGCAACGGCTGTGTGGCATGAATGGGGTTTTCTCCCTGCGCCCGGAGCATATTCGCCTCAATACGCCGGGGGAAATTGAAACCAGTGCCATTGTGCAGGCGGTGCAGTATCAGGGCGCATTGACGCGGTTTGAGCTGCGTCTTGGGCAGGGAGAAAAGCTGCTGGTTAGCCAGGCGAATCTTTCGGATGCGACCCCCTCGCTCACTCTTGCGCCGGGTCAGCAAGTACAAGTTTCCTGGCCGCGTGCGGCGATGGTGCCGCTGGAGGGTGGCCCATGAGCACGCTGCCAACCGCCATGAAAGGCAAACCAAGCGCGCTCTTCTGGCGTAAGCCGGTTTACGGGCTGATCCTGTTATTACTCGCGCCGCTGATGTGGTTTGGCATCGTCTATCTGGGCTCGCTGCTTACGTTGTTATGGCAGGGGTTCTACACCTTTGACGATTTCACCATGTCGGTGACGCCGGATCTCACCTTCGGCAACCTGCTGGCGCTGTTCAACCCGGCGAACTACGACATCATTATTCGCACCCTGATGATGGCGGTGTCAGTGACCATCGCCAGCGCGATTTTGGCGTTTCCGATGGCCTGGTATATGGCGCGCTATGCGCAGGGCAAATGGAAGGCGTTCTTTTATATCGCCGTGATGTTGCCAATGTGGGCCAGCTATATCGTTAAAGCCTACGCCTGGACACTGCTGCTGGCGAAAGATGGCGTCGCGCAATGGTTTCTCACGCATATGGGGATTGAACCGCTGCTCACGGCATTTTTAACCTTGCCCGCCGTTGGGGGGAATACGCTTTCCACCTCCGGGCTGGGACGTTTTCTGGTGTTCGTCTATATCTGGCTGCCGTTTATGATCCTGCCGATTCAGGCGGCGCTGGAACGTTTGCCCGCGTCGCTTTTGCAAGCCTCCGCCGATTTAGGCGCGCATCCCCGACAAACTTTCCGCTATGTCGTGCTGCCGCTGGCGGTTCCGGGTATCGCGGCGGGTTCAATATTTACCTTTTCGCTGACGCTGGGTGATTTTATCGTGCCCCAGCTCGTCGGCCCACCGGGCTATTTTATTGGCAATATGGTGTATGCCCAGCAGGGGGCGATTGGCAATATGCCGATGGCCGCGGCATTTACTCTCGTGCCGATTGTGTTGATTGCCGTCTATCTGGCGTTCGTGAAGCGCCTGGGAGCCTTTGATGCACTTTGAACGCGCACCGTGGCTGCTCAAAGTCGCCTCATGGGGCGGCGTTATCTTTCTCCACTTCCCGCTTTTAATCATCGTTATCTATGCTTTCAATACCGAGGAGGCTGCGTTCAGCTTTCCACCGCAGGGCTTTACGCTGCGCTGGTTTAGCGTTGCGGCTGCGCGCGGCGACATTCTTGATTCAGTGACGTTGTCACTTAAAATTGCCGCGCTGGCAACGGCTATCGCCTTGATTCTTGGCACACTTGCTGCAATGGCCTTATGGCGCAGCACCTTTTTTGGCAAAAATGCCATCTCACTCTTGTTGCTGCTGCCGATTGCGCTACCGGGAATTATTACCGGTCTGGCACTGTTAACTGCCTTTAAAGCGGTCAATCTGGAGCCGGGCTTTTTCACTATCGTCATCGGTCACGCCACGTTTTGCGTCGTGGTGGTGTTTAACAACGTCATTGCCCGGTTCCGGCGAACGTCATGGAGCCTGGTGGAAGCGTCGATGGATTTAGGTGCCACGGGCTGGCAGACCTTTCGCTATGTGGTACTGCCTAATCTTAGCTCGGCGCTACTCGCCGGCGGCATGCTGGCGTTTGCCTTGTCCTTTGACGAAATTATCGTCACTACCTTTACCGCAGGCCACGAGCGGACGTTGCCGTTATG
Source organism: Enterobacter sp. Bisph1 (assembly GCF_000814905.1). Taxonomy (GTDB): domain Bacteria; phylum Pseudomonadota; class Gammaproteobacteria; order Enterobacterales; family Enterobacteriaceae; genus Kosakonia. The sequence continues at coordinate 10,197 of NZ_JXAG01000032.1, read as the reverse complement.
GCTGCTAAACCAGCTGGGCCGTCCGCGTGACGTGCCGGTCACCAACGTAGTGGCGCTGCTGGTGATGCTACTGACAACCATCCCGATTCTGGGCGCCTGGTGGCTGACCCGTGATACCGAAAATAACTGACCAAGCTGAAAGGAAATAACTATGCAACATCAACTGTTTATCAATGGAGAATTGGTTAACGGCGCAGGCGAGAAGCAGGCCGTTTACAACCCCGCCACCGGTGACGTGTTGCTGGAGATTGCCGAAGCGTCCGCCGGGCAGGTCGATGCCGCCGTACAGGCCGCCGATCGCGCCTTTGCCAGTTGGGGGCAAACCACGCCGAAAGCGCGCGCCGAATGCCTGCTGCAGCTGGCGCAGGTGATTGAGGACAATGGCGAAACCTTTGCCCGGCTGGAGTCCCTTAACTGCGGCAAACCTTTCCACTGCGTGCTCAATGATGAGATCCCGGCGGTGGTGGATGTGTTTCGCTTCTTCGCCGGGGCCGCACGCTGCCTTAACGGGCTGGCGGCGGGTGAGTATCTGGAAGGGCACACTTCGATGATCCGCCGCGATCCGCTGGGGGTTATCGCCTCGATTGCGCCCTGGAACTACCCGCTGATGATGGCGGCCTGGAAGCTTGCGCCAGCGCTGGCTGCAGGCAATTGTGTGGTGCTGAAACCCTCGGAAATTACCCCGCTTACGGCATTGAAGCTGGCGGAACTGGCGAAAGATATTTTCCCGGCTGGTGTACTTAATGTGCTGTTCGGTCGCGGCAGCACCGTTGGCGATCCGTTGACCGGTCACGAAAAGGTACGGATGGTTTCTCTGACCGGCTCGATTGCCACCGGCGAGCACATTATTGGGCATACCGCTTCGTCAATTAAGCGTACTCATATGGAGCTGGGCGGCAAAGCGCCGGTGATCGTCTTTGATGATGCGGATCTTGATGCGGTGGTAGAAGGGGTGCGCACCTTCGGTTTCTACAATGCCGGTCAGGACTGTACCGCCGCCTGTCGTATTTACGCGCAAAAAGGCATTTATGACGCGCTGGTGGAAAAGCTCGGCGCGGCGGTTGCCAGCCTGAAAATGGGTGCGCCGGACGACGAAGCAACGGAATTGGGGCCGCTCAGCTCCGCCGCCCATCTGGCGCGGGTGAGTCAGGCCGTCGATGAGGCAAAAGCCCTGAGTCATATTCGCGTCGTCACCGGCGGTAAAAAGCAGGAAGGCGCAGGGTATTATTACCCGCCAACCCTGCTGGCGGGGGCGAAGCAGGAAGATGCCATTGTGCAGCGGGAAGTGTTTGGTCCGGTGGTGAGCGTCACGGTGTTTGATGATGAGGAGCAGGTACTGGGCTGGGCCAACGATTCGCAATATGGGCTGGCGTCCTCAGTATGGACACAAAACGTGGGCCGCGCCCATCGTCTTAGCGCGCGCCTGCAATATGGCTGCACCTGGGTGAATACCCATTTTATGCTGGTCAGCGAAATGCCCCACGGCGGACAGAAATTCTCCGGCTATGGCAAAGATATGTCCCTTTATGGGCTGGAAGATTACACCGTAGTGCGACATGTGATGATCAAACACTAATGCATTATTCAGCGCCAGGGATGGCGTGAATGACCATAACTCCCCCATATAACATGAGAGATATCTCAAAATAAATTATCGGTGTTGTTATTAATGAAAAACTGGTTTAATAACGACTAGCCATCAGCGGCGTGGCGAAATAAAAACGTAAATAAAACCGCATCCCGACATTGTACTGAGCGTTGTCACGAAATTGTCATTAACGCGAAAAACGGCATTCATTGCTGCCCTTCACAATGTCTGGCTTTTGAAATATCAGGCAAAGGTAATTAATAAAATGAGTAAAATAGTGGTTGTGCTCGTACCAGGGGGCGCATCGGAGTTTTTGACCGTTGAGGATGGAGAAACCTCGGTGAAGTGGGAGATAGCAGGGCTTGACGGCGGCGCGGCAAGCGGCACCATGCCTATCGAAACCTACTTTTGCGAAGGTGAAGAGTTTTATTTCGCCCGGGTAGAAAATCTTGCGCGTGGGGATAGCGCACCGGCGCTGTTGAATTAAAAATAAGGGCTCTGTCGAGCCCTTATTTATTTAACAATGTAATTAATTCACAGGCTTACCTTTTAAGGAATACCTCGTTTTCTCGGGGTGCCCAATCCTTCTCTGAAAAATCGTAGGTCGAGAACGGCTCGTCCTTCACACCCTGCGAGCGCAGCACGGCGCGCACTTCCGCCGGCAGGGTTTCTTCACGGAAGAGCTCCGCCAGCACAAACATGGCGTCAATAAACGACAGCTGTTTCACTTCAAAAGGTTTCCAGCCGGTGCGTTTAAATATCAAATGATACAGCGCCTCTTCACCGGCAAGCGGCACAAAACTGCTGGCATACTTTTCCCGATGGCGAGAAAGTAATACTTCGAGGACGAATATCTGTGCGACGCGCTGCCGGGCGGCATTGCCACGTGCACTATCCGTCGTCATATCGACGTGCGTGATATCATTATTTTCCCGCACCCGAACTTCTATGGCTTGCCACAGGTCGTCATATTTCTGCATAACCCTACCTTGTTTCATCTAATGTCGCTGTTACCCGAAAACAATAACAGACAGCAGGCAAGGCCACCAAATTCCACAGTGTTAATGTTAATGTCTGAACCGAATAAAATAAGCCTTAAGCGAAATTTGTGAATATATCGTTCCATCAACGGCTTCGTTTGTGTTTAATGATTTTCTGTTTGCCAGCTTAATAAGCCTGGCGGTATCAGATAATTCAGCGGAACAGACAAATGAAGAAGGGTTTACTGATGTGGGCGATTATCGCCGCAGCGGGAAGTATGGCGACAACGGGCGTCGCTAAAACCGGGCCGTTATCAGATGCACAAATCAAACAGGCGATAATTGCCGAATCCATTGCCAGCTACCCACGTTCCTGTGCCTGCCCCTATAACCGCGCGCGAAACGGCAGCGCCTGCGGCAAGCGCAGCGCATGGAGCCGGGCGGGGGGTTATGCGCCCATATGCTATGCCGACGAGATAACGAAACAGGATATTGAACAGTGGCGTGATAACCACCGTTAATAAAAAGCGCCGTCGAATAAACGGTCGCAACGCTTAGGCTTCATTATATTTTTTAGCGGCTTAAAACAAAAATGCCTGACCAACCCCGGCTTGCAAAACGATTTAAACTTGATATAAATCAATAAAAAGAGCATATTGCGCGCGGGTTGTTATTTACGGGTTAAAGTTTGTTATGTCGCTATACCAAAAAATGTTGGTTTTCTATTGCGTTATGGCGCTGATTAGCGCGTTGATCACATGGTTCCTGTCACACGATCGTAAACGTATTCGCCTGTTGAGCGCTTTTTTAGTCGGCTCGACATGGCCGATGAGCTTTCCCGTCGCGCTATTATTTTCCATATTTTGATCAGCGGCGACAAAGCGTGACGGCACCAGGAATAACGCGCTGAGAATTAGGGCATTATGGTAAGCGGATGTATTCCCTAAGGACAGGAGACAGACGTTGGATCTCTATAGCAAACTGCTTATTTTCTACGTTGTGATGGCGTTATTAAGCGCCGTGGCAACCTGGTTTCTCGCCAAAGATAGCCGCAAAATCCGCCTGCTGAGCGCCGTATTAGTTGGTGCGACCTGGCCCATCAGCTTCCCTGTTGCATTACTCTTTTCACTACTGTGAGCCTGTTCTCGCCACGACAGCGTCTTGCTGTATATAATTACAGTATTATGTTGGAGGGATGGTAATGCAAAGTTTCTATTCATTGCACGCGCGGGGCCGGGTGCGCTGGCACTGGTTGCCGGGCAAAGGCGATCCGGTGGTGTTTATTCACGGTCTGGGCTGCGCCTCGTCCTTTGATTATCCGCGTATCGTCGCCGATGCGGCGTTTGGCGGCAGACAGGCAATTCTGATCGACCTGCCGGGTTACGGCTACAGCGAACGACCGGCCAGTTTTTCGTATCGCACCGGCGATCAGGCGCAGGTGGTGATTGAGCTGCTGGATAATCTGGGTCTCGATGCCTTCTGGTTATACGGCCACAGTATGGGCGGCAGCATTGCTATCGAAGTCGCTGCGCGCCTCGCCCAGCGCGTCAAGGGGCTGGCAGTGTCAGAACCCAATTTTTACCCCGGCGGCGGGGTTTACAGCCGCGAGATTGCCGCCCAGGATGAAGCCGATTTTATCACCTGCGGCTACGCCAGCCTGCTGGCGCAGGAGAAAAGCGCGTGGGCCGGAAGTCTGCAGAGCAGTGCACCGTGGGCGCTCTGGCGCGGGGCGAAAAGCCTCGTTGACGGCATTGAACCCAGCTGGATGGAGCTTTTCGCCAATTTTACCCCACCAAAAACGCTGATTTTCGGCGCGCTATCGCTGCCGGATAAAGACGCAGAATGCGTTCAACGGCAGGGTATTTCCCTGCGCATCATTCCTGACGCCGGCCATGCCATGTCGGAAGAACGGCCTGGATTGCTGGCGCAGGCGCTGAACGACTTTATTACCGAGCATGAATAAGCGGCCCGATTGAAAGAAAAAACCCGGCGCACGCAGGTGGCCGGGTGATTTTTTATGGCAGCAGCGTTTTCAGCTTCTTACGCGCCGCCGGGCTGATATCCAGCGGGTGGCTGTAACCGATGTTCTCCGTCGCCCGGTGGTACAGCGCGACCAGCCAGTCGTAAACGTAGCGGGTTGCTGCATGCACCGGCTGTTCGCTCAGGCGGGTTAAACGCGTTTGCGGTGCGCCTGCCGCATCGCTGGAGAAAATTGTTTTACCTTTGTTGACCCGGCTTTCCGGGCGATCCGCTGGCGCGACATCGGCATAGCCCAGCCAGGCAACAAAGTTACCAATCTCGGCGTACAGCTGTGCGGCACAGGCGGTATCGCGCTGCATAATTTTCTGCAGCCGGTCCGGTAAATTCAGCCGATAGCTGCTGACAATCACAATTTCTGCCATCTGGCGCAGCGCGGCGGGGCTTAAGCCTAAACGCGCGGCGTTATCATCATTGCGGCTCCACTGGCGAACATGATTTACCCATAATGCGTGCGCCTGTTGCCCGACATCTTTTGCCAGCCCTTGCGTCTCGCTGCGTTCCACCGTTTCAGCAAACAGATCGATGGATTCATTAAACAGGCCGCTGACTTTCTCTTCGCGCGGCTGCTGAACTTTCCATAGCGTGTCGAACTGCTGCATATCCGGCTGCAAACCTTCCAGCAATTCGCCGTGGCGCGACGCCTGGACTTGTAACTCGCGTACCACGGATTCCGCGCTGGCACGCTGCGCTACCGCATCTTTCGCGCCGCTGGCGCACCAGGGTTGCAGTAAATCGCGCAGGGCGCGCTGATGACGCTCGTTGAGGGCTTTTAAACGCTGTTGGCGCAGCGCAGGCGACGTTGCCTGCCCCAGCCACTCCAGCAAGCGCTGCAGGCTGCTGGCATCCAGCGCCTGCAAGGTGCCCCAGTGCTGACCGGGTTTGCCAATTAACTGCTGAACGGCCTCGTCGAGATTCTGCGCGTGGGTAAAACGCGCATCATGGGGGGTAATCGCCCATACCAGCCCCGGCAGTGCCGTTTCCTGGCCCGACTGGGTCTCTTTCACCCAGTTAAGCAACGCGCGGGCCGTCGAGGCGGTCGCTGCACGCTCAAGGGTCGCATTACAGATCATCAACACATCCGGCTGCAGGCGCTGGCGGTAGCTCTCCAGCAGCCAGCGGCATTTGCTACGCCACAACGGTTGACCATCCTGCGGACCCGGTGCCGGAATATCGACAATATCCACCGCCGCTAACACCGTATTTTCAACCGGCAGCACCAGCTCGCGGGTGATAAGGGTCAGGGTGGTCAGCGGAATACTCACCGCATTGTGCAACCGATCGTTCGACCACGGATGCACCACCACTTCATCATGGATTTCACCGCCCGCAGATTCAGAGGGCGTTAAGAATCCGTCCGTTGGCAGGGCAAAGGTATCAACCAGCAGACTGAGCGGCGCGGCCAGTTCCTGAGCATTACCGGTCTGGTGCAGAGTATGCGCCAGCGTCAGCCACTGCTGCGTCAGCTCTTGCTGCTCGCCCCACAATAGCGACCACGCACTGGCGCGGGCGCTGAGATCGAGGGACGGCAGCAGGCAGGCAAACTGGTACCACAAAGCATCGTCCATCTGCTGCGACGACGAGGGCACCGCCGCGCGCCAGAAACGGGCAATCGCACCGATATCCTCCGCCGTTATTCCCGGTACCGCATTGGGTTGACGCAGGGAGCGCCATTTCGCTACGCGATCTTCAATCACCGATTTATCCACCGCGCGCAGATCCGGCTGGGAAAGGGCATGGGCGATAAAAATCTGCACCAGCTCCGCCTCGCTGATAATCCGCAGGCACAGCGGGAAACCCTCATCCATTGGTGCGAGATGCTGGGTAAAACGCAGCGCCATGCTGGTCACGCCATGACCGGGATTGATATGGGTGAAATAATCCAGGGTTTTTTCGCCGGGACGGACACTGAGCCGCCCGTTACCGCTGCCGCACAGAGCGTTTAGCAGATGGGCTTTGGCAGCCTGTGAATGGCCATACAGACCGACGGTGCAGGGCACGTTCGCCGCCTGCTGCAGCGCGGTCTCTTCCGCACTAGCAGTGGTCAGGCGCGACAGCAGCGCATCGGCATCATCATCCAGCAAAGGTGCGTGTTGGCGGTTTTCGTTGATCCAGGTCGTCAGTGCCTGGGTGGTTTTTGCGCTCGCACTCATTTCAGATACACACTCCCGCTGTCAATCCAGTAATGGCTGCCGCTGTGGCGGCGATCGGCCAGCGTATTCAGTTTAAACGTTAACGCATCAGCGGCCACCGGCGTGCCGTCCTGCAGCCAGGCTTCGCTGAGGGTAAAAGCTTCCGGGCCGTGCTGCTTATTGCCGCCGCTAAATTGCAAACGCACATTCAGCACGCCGTCACCGGCGATGGTTTTTGCCAGCTCCTGCGAGTTGATACTCAGGGTATAGAGCGGGGTGGCAGGCCAGCGGGCGTTAGCGAGCTGACGAAAGCCCAGGGTGACATTTCCGCGCAGCGGAAAGTGCAGGCGCGCATCGAGTTTGGCACCCGGTTTATCCAGATCGATATCGTGATACCAGATATTCTCATCGCGCAGAGTATTCACTACGTTATCCAGCACACCGAGGTAGCGCACGGTGGAATAAGCGCCGATATCCGCCGCTTTAAAGTTAAAGCGCGGCAGGCGTAAATCCAGGGCGAGGCTGCAGAGCATCGCGCCAACCGCCGCCGTTGATTTCGGGTTACCGATTTTGCCCTGTTGGCTAAAGGGATACCACTCATGGACGCGGTATTTATCCAGCCAGATCATGCGGTTTACCGGAACCGGCTGCAGATGGCGAATCAATGCCTGCACGCCGGGCAGGCAGCCGGGACGGCCGGTAATCAACAGCACATCACAGCAGTAGTGGCTGATAGCTTCGCACACCGCATGCAGCGGGGCGGTCATGGTAAATTGCCCGGCCAGCATCGCATCCTGCAGCTCGCGGAAGTTGACCTGCAACGGTACCGCCAGCACATCAAATTCCGCTGAACCCGACGGCAGCGCATGATCGATCGCCTGCTTAAGGTAGTTCATCACGTTGCGCGTCGGCTGCTGGGTCAGCAATTCGCCAAAAGTGGCGTGCAGTCCGGCGAGAGGATCGTTAATGTCGCTCTCTTCCCACGCGGCGAGGATGGCGTGACCGATCGGCATAAACAGCTGCAGCGTGGTCTGCTGGCGCAGCACCGCCTGGGTGTCAATGCGCCCGGAATCGCCAAACAGCGTTGCCATAATAGCAGCGGCATCGGTAATGCCCGCTTTCTGCATCTGCGTTTGTAACGCGGGCAGCACGCAGCGCTGAATCACATCCAGTAAAATATCATCGCCGGCGATTTTAAACCCTTCACGGAACAGCAGCTGCGGGGTGATTTTGACGTTACTGCCGGTGCCATCATCAAGCTGATAATGGGTGATCGCCATATCCGTCGTGCCGCCGCCAATATCGAGGGAGGCCACGCGCAGCGAGCGGCCTTGTACCGCTCCCGGCGCTTCGGCGCGATCCGGGCGCGCCAGCGAAGCAAAGAAGGTTTCCGTTTGCCCGGCAAAGCGCGAGATAGCTTCGTTATAGAGCCACACCAGCTGACCGCAGCTGGCTTCATCCCACTCCATGTGAATCAGCGGAACCGGCACCACGCTTTTTTCCTGCTGCTTGCGGTTGGCAAAATCTTCATCCTGCGGATGCCAGCCCATCGCTTTCCACACCAGCGCAATAGCTTCAAACATACGGCGGCGGAAAATTTCACGCTCCTGTTTCGGCATCGCCGAGGGCAGGGTCAGAATGATGGTGCGCAGCTGACGCGGCGAAGCCGGGAACCCCAGGCGCAGACGCGTCGCCACGCTGTTGATCTGCCCAAGGGCCTGCGACAGCAGTTCGCACAGCATATGGGTCATCAGCGTACTGCGGCTGTACTGCGGCGAGAAGACCGGTAAACGCTCATCCAGCGGCAGGCTGTAGAGCGGTTGGCCTTCATCGTTCATCAGATTCATCAGCGGGAAGGCGGTCGCCAGCGGCTCGCGCTGGGTTTTACTGTTCATCTGGCTAAAGCGCCAGTCCTGCAATACCGGGGTTTCATCCCACAGATAACGGCGCGGGCTGGAGATACCGCTGTTGCCTTCGGTGCCGACGCGCTGCATCGCCAGCTTGCGGGCTTCATCGCCGACACGCACAATCGACGGCCAGACAAAGGCGTCTTCGCGACCGCTCTCAACGGAAAAGTGTTGTTTACCAAAACGCGCCTCAGAAAACTCCAGGCGGCTTGTAAACAGCGGTTCATTGAGAAACTGCGGTTCGCTTAGAGAACGTACCTGCAGCTCCGCCGTCTGGCGTAGCCCATCGTTGGCATCACCATGATCTTCAATGATCACCCCACAGGTATGGGTATTACCGACGTCGAGAATCAGATCGACCGGGATCGCCGGCGTGCTTAAGGTGTGGGTGACGATTTTGACTTCCGGCACCTGCAGCTGCATACCGAGCAGGCTCATGATATTGAGCCAGTGTGCCTGGTACTCAAAGCCGCGCAGGGCCTGATTAAGATCGCGTTCACTGCGGGTTTCGTGCTGCGCAATATAGTGCATAAAGGCTTCGCGCAGCCAGCCATCGACCCAGGTTTGGTCGAGAAAATCCGCCACTTCGTCATCGCGCCAGGCCAGCGAAAAGCGCGTGCCGTTGAGTATGTCATTCTGCTGGGGAGCCAGCGCAGCCGGGGATTGACCGTTGATCTGGCTATCGAGAGCCAGCGTCACGCGGTGAGTATTCCCGGCGCTGTCCGGTTCGCTCAACTTGCGGATCTGCACCCGCGCCCAGTTATCCGGGCCTTCCACAAAGGTGCGCGGTGGGTTGAAACGCAAAAACGGAATCGGCAGCCATACGCCATCAAGGATCGCCAGCGAATAGTGCAGCGAATGGGTACTTTCAGGTTTGACCACTTCCGGCAAACCGCCATCGCGGTTCGGCAGAGTGTAGCGTTCGTTAACCACATCGAAATCGAGACGCAGCAGCGGGCCGTTGGCGGTTTTACGTACAAACCGGCCATTGTTAGCGGAGTCCTGCGGCGTCAGGCCAAAATCAAGAAACTGCACGCCGCTGTTGGCAATCAGCGTCACGCTCTGTTTGTAGTCGCAAAGATTAACCAGCATAAACTCAGTCACCTGTCTTTCTGAACGTCACCGGAACGGTGGTATGGGCGTCAAAACGCGCGCTGCACTCCGCGACGTCGTTGCTGCCTGCTTTACAGGAAATTTCCGGCATCGGATAGCGCGTGCCGTCGCTGCAACGGGCGGTGCTGCGGCTCTTGATCAGCAGTTCGCCGGTTTCATGCAGACCGGAGAAGAGATCGGCGCGGCAGGTAATATTTTTACCGAGCACGATTTTTGCCGTCCCTTTGTTGTTCTGCAGCTGATAGCGCACCACCGGCGCTTTTCCGCTAACGGGATCTTTCACATCCATCGCCACGCGCCAGTTGCCGTTAAGGAATTTGGTCGAGCCGATCTTAACCGCCAGCGCATCCATCACCAGCGCATCTTTCGGGATCGACGCGATAACCACCGGGCCTTTCTCTGGCGGTTTTTCTTCCACCGCTTTAGCGGCGGGTGCCGCG
>NZ_JXAG01000031.1 GCF_000814905.1 Enterobacter sp. Bisph1 | reverse complement strand
CATCAAACAAGCAGAAGGCCATCCTGACGGATGGCCTTTTTGCGTTTCTTCCGCAGCAAAAAATGCCCGCTACGTAAATAACCCGACCATAAAGCCGGGTTTTCGCCTTTTCTGTTTTCTAAATCAAGCCGTTAACCCAGCCTTATTCATAATAAACGCGGCTATCTGTTCCACATTATTCAAATCAAGTACCGATTCCCCTGATATTTTACTTTCCTAAATGCTCCAGACGCCTAAAGGAAACCGGGCTTCCAGGCTCTATAGCGCTTTGCCGATATTCTGAATCACTGTCCTGCCCCGTTAAAGTGTGATGTACGTCACGCTATAAATATAACAAATATGTAACTTTTTGGTCTTTGCGCAGAGTGGACAGGGACATTCACCATGCTCGGCTCACCAATATCTTTGGCTGGAGTATTCACAGAATGGCTGAAAGCAGTATGACAACACGTGCACCGCTCACCGGTAGCGACACCCGACGCAGGGTATGGGCTATCGTTGGTGCATCTTCAGGTAATTTAGTTGAATGGTTTGATTTCTACGTCTATTCCTTTTGCTCCCTCTATTTCGCGCATATCTTTTTCCCTGCCGGCAATACAACGACTCAGCTATTACAAACGGCAGGCGTATTTGCCGCAGGCTTTCTGATGCGCCCCATCGGTGGTTGGTTATTTGGCCGTATCGCCGACCGCCAGGGGCGTAAAAAATCCATGCTCATCTCGGTATGCATGATGTGTTTTGGATCGCTGGTTATCGCCTGCTTACCGGGTTACGAGTCCATTGGCACCTGGGCCCCGGCGCTCTTACTGCTGGCACGACTATTTCAGGGGCTTTCCGTGGGCGGTGAATATGGCACAAGCGCGACCTATATGAGTGAAGTTGCCGTTGAAGGGCGTAAAGGATTCTATGCATCATTCCAGTATGTCACGTTGATTGGCGGCCAATTACTGGCGCTGCTGGTTGTTGTCGTATTGCAACAGGTACTGAGTAATGAAGATTTACGTGCATGGGGCTGGCGCATTCCATTTGCTCTCGGCGCGGTGCTGGCGATTGTTGCGCTTTGGCTACGTCGACAGCTGGATGAAACCTCCCAGCAGGAAGTGCGTGCGCTAAAAGAAGCGGGATCGTTAAAAGGTCTGTGGCGTAATCGCAAAGCCTTCATTATGGTGCTTGGCTTTACCGCGGGCGGATCGCTGGCCTTCTACACCTTCACGACCTACATGCAAAAATATCTGGTGAATACGGCAGGAATGCATGCCAACGTCGCCAGCATCATTATGACAGCAGCCCTGTTCGTCTTTATGCTGATTCAACCGATCATTGGCGCGCTGTCGGATAAGATAGGTCGTCGAAATTCGATGCTGCTGTTTGGCGGACTTTCCACCCTCTGTACGGTGCCGATTCTCAGTGCACTGCACAGCGTGAACTCTCCCTACGCAGCGTTTGCCTTAGTAATGGCGGCGCTGGTGATCGTCAGTTTTTATACCTCGATCAGCGGGATCCTGAAAGCGGAAATGTTTCCGGCACAGGTACGCGCGCTGGGGGTTGGCTTATCGTATGCCGTGGCAAATGCCCTGTTTGGCGGTTCTGCGGAGTATGTTGCGCTGTCGCTAAAATCTCTCGGATTCGAAAGCACTTTCTTCTGGTACGTTACCGCGATGGGGGCACTGGCATTTCTGGTTTCGTTAATGCTGCATCGCAAAGGAAAAGGCATCCGCCTGTAGACGCTATCTTGCCAGCTGCCATACGGCGAAACCGGTGGTGGCACCGGCAATATCCCAGACAAAATCTTTCCAGCTCCAGCCGCTCCCTGCCGGGCGGCTGTCCCACAACTCTTTTGAGGCACCCAGACTAACGGAAAACATCAGTCCATACGCGGCGCTGCGGTCACGGCTGATACCCTGATGCTGCGCGTACTCATTTCCGGCGGCGGAGAGCATCGCCGAGGCAAGAAAATGTTGCGCTTTATCCTGACCGCTCCAGCTATCATTTGCCATATGGCTACAGCCTGTCAGCAGCATACTCAATGCCAGCAAAGTGTATTTCATTGCAGAACCTGAAAAAAAGCCCCGTCACAAGGAAGGGGCTCAGTTTTAAAGAATACGGCTAATCAGTTTATCAATACGGATTCGACGCAGGCGGCGTATCAGCTTACGCACCTTCACCGGATAATCAGCGATGCTCTGTAAATCACGATAATGATTTACTACCGTAGTATGCGTGCGGATAAGCTCCAGCTCTTTATTACGCTGTGCAGCCAGTTCATGCTTCGGATCGTGGATCAGCACTGCATTTTCCAAATCCAGACGCCAGGCGCGCGGATTGAGGTTATTACCTGTAAGCAGGATCCACTCATCGTCAACCCACATACCTTTCAGATGATAACTGTTATCGTCATCTTTCCACAGACGCACTACCAACTGATCGGTGTTCACATAATATTGCAGGCGGCTTAAGAAGCGACGCAGATTGATCTCATACAGATAGGGCAATGCACCAATAATCTTAAACGGCTGATCTTCAGGGATGAAAAAGTCATTCGCCGTCTTATCGCCAACGATAATTTCCACTTTTTTCCCGTCGCGCAGCAGCTGAATAATATTACGCACCAGCACCGCAGGCAGGTTGAAATAAGGGGTACAAATCGTCAGCTTATGTTCCGCGCAGGGCATAAGATGGAATATGGTTTTATTCAGCAGGCTGGATTTCCCCAGGCCGACCAGCGGCGTAACTGCCAGCTGTTCGTTATCCGCATCCCCCTGGAAATGATACGTCGCATCGCGTAACTCCTGGCGGAACAGGCGAATATCATTTTTGATTTCCGGGCTTTTTGGACGCTGCGCATCATCCAGCCGATTCACGCCGCGGCCCTGAATCAGATTCTGTTCAACCCAGCGCTGCATAATGTCCGCCATTTGCGGGTTGCGGATCAGCTGATATCGGTCATAGCGATACTTATCATGCTGATGCAGGTACACATCATTCAGGCTCGCACCGCTATACAGCACGCAGTCATCAATAATAAAACCTTTGTAATGAAGCACGCCAAGCGCTTCACGGGTATTCACCGGCACCCCGTAAACGGGAATCACAATGCCTGGGTTTTCTTCGGCGAGGCGGCAGTACCAATCCGCATTGGTATTAGCCGCCGCCGCGCCGATACGCCCGCGCTGAGCACGATGCCAGTCAACAAGGACGCGTACATCCAGTTCCGGGCGCTGGCGTTTCGCTTCATACAGCGCGTTCAGAATTCCTTTCCCGCCATCATCCTGTTCAAGATACAGGGCGATGATATAGATCCGGCGCGTCGCGTTAGCTATCTTCGCAAGCAGCGTCTCCCTGAAATCAGCAGGCGCATAGAAAAACGCTATATCATCAGCTGACTGAGAAATCTTGGGTAATTGGGCAAGGTGTTGTTGATGTTTATTACGCTTAAATTTGGACAACATCACAGTGCGTTTCTTCTCTGTTTATTGAAGGGTCTTCTGTAGCATGCAGACGACATAAGCGGACAATAATAACACCGAGCCTGCTAAAGTGGTCAACATTTCCAGTACCTTACTCGGGATTACTCACTCTGCGTAAGAGGGAGGGATAAACTGACAATTCCATCCTCAAGCTGAATATCGACATCAAATCCCAGTTTGCGCGCCAGCGTTATCATGCCGCGATTATTTGGCATAGTAATACCATTCAAACGTTTAAGTCCGTGATCTCGGGTATAACTGATGAGCTTTTCAAGTAAACGGCGTCCGAGCCCAAGCCCTTTTAAATCAGAACGCACCAGCACGGCAAACTCGGCGTCGATATTATCGGGATCGGAGATAGCGCGGGTGACGCCTAAAATTTCCTCGCCGCGATCCGTGCTGCGTACCGCCACGAAAGCCATTTCCCGATCGTAGTCGATCTGCGTCATATTCGCTAAATCATCATGGGTAAATTCGTTGATCTCGCTAAAGTAACGGTAGTAAAGATCCTCTTTCGTCACCCTGGAAATAAACGCTCGTAGCTGAGGTTCGTCTTCGGGAAGAATCGGACGGAACAGGCACCGCTCGCCATTTCTCATCTCTACCTGCTCTTCGAGATGCTGCGGGTAGGGGCGAATCGCAAGGCGGGTTTCGCCATTACCGGCAAAAGGAGCGATGGACATAGTGACATCCAGCGCGGTGAATTCAGTGCCAGACGCGAGCAACGGGTGAATATCAAGGCGTTCGATTTCCGGGCAATCGACAATCAAATTTGATACCTGAACTAAAAACTGGCTTAGACCGGCAATATCAAGGGAGCGTAATGCGCTCCGTCCACGGATCTTTTTACTTTTGATCGCCTGGATGACCAGGTAACGCGCCAGATTCATATTCAGCGGTGGTAGGGCGACCGCTGCCTGATCCTCGGCGCGCCATTCGACGCCGCCTTCGCCCAGCATGATCAGCGGGCCGAACACCGGATCGTGTTCAACCACGACCCGCAGCTCCTGCGCACCGGCGCGGTTCGCCATGCTCTGCACCTGTAGACCGTGAATACGCGCCTGCGGCCAGTTCATTTTCACGCGATCGATAATCGCCTCTGCGGCCTGCTGCACCTCTTTCGCGGTACGCAGATACAGCATCACACCCTGAACTTCCGACTTGTGTGGGATATCCGGAGAACGCAGCTTCAGCGCAACCGGGTAGCCAATCTGTTCCGCGATATGCACCGCTTCCGCACTGTCGTTGGCGATCCACGTTGGCAGGGTTTGTAGCCCCCAGGCGCGTAAGATGGGCTGCACTTCATGGGTATCAAGAGTTGAAGCGCCTTCGGCCAGCGCCCGTTGCAGCAGATGGCGTGCTTCAGCGGTATCTGCCGTCAGGCTAATGGAAAGGGCCGGCGTTTCACGCAGCTGTTTCTGGTTACGCCGATACTCGACCATATGCATAAAGGCGGTAATCGTGCCTTCCGGGGTTCGGTAGGTTGGCAACCCGGCTTCACTGAATAATCGCCTCGCTTCCTGAGAAGAAAACTCGCCGCACCAGTTGGTCAAGACGGTGATATATTTTCCGCGCGGATGTTTTTTCAGCGCCTCAATCAGCGCCACGGCGCTTTCACTGCCTGGTGCTGCGGCGCTCGGCGCATGGATAATCATCAGCGCATCGTAATCCTGGCTGTCGAGGAGAATATTCAGCGCCGTAATATAACGCTCGCTGCTGGCATCATCGCGCAGATCGAGTGGATTGGCGGGGGTAACATATTCTGGCAGCGTGGAACGCAACTGCGTTATCGTCTCTTCACCGAGCGTCGCCAGCTTGCCATTACTTAACCACAGTTCATCGAGCGCCAGTGCGGCGGGTGCCGCGCCATTACTGATGATCATCAGCCGCTCGCCGCGCAGCGGGCGCATATGGCTGAGGGTTTCGACGGCGGAAAAAAGCTCATGGGTATCCTGCACCCGCAGTAAACCGGCGCGCTGAATAGCCGCATCCCAGGCCGGGTCAAGCCCCGCATTGACGTGCAACAGACGCTGTGCCTCCGGGCTGCGTCCGCTTTTAATCACCAAAATCGGTTTATTGCGCGATGCGCTCCTGGCTGCGGAAACAAAGCGGCGGGCATCACTTAAGTGCTCAAGATAAAGCAAGATGGCGCTGGTTTTGCTGTCACGGGCGAGGAAATCAAGCAGTTCATCGACATCAATATCGAGACTGTCGCCGAGGGCGATGAAGTAGGAAAAGCCCATTTCCCGCTGCTGCGCCCAGTCAAGAATGGTATTAGAGACGGCGGCAGACTGGGAAATAAACGCCAGCTTGCCGCGCGTAATCGGTACCGGTGAAAAACTGGCATTCAGCCCCTGCCAGGGAGCCAGCAAGCCAAGGCTGTTCGGGCCGAGCAAGCGCATTTGGTAGCGGCCTGCACAGGCCAGCAAATCAGCATGCTGATCGGGTGGCGCAGAGAGGATAATGCAGGTTTTACACCCCTTTTGCCCCAGCGCCTCAAGCAGCGCCAGGTTACGTTTAGCATGGGTGCAGAGTACGGCAAGATCGGGCGTGAAGGGCAGGCTGGCAACGTCTGGCCATGCCAGCACGCCCTGTACCGCTTTATAGGCGGGCGTCACCGGTAGAACCGGTCCGGCGAAACCGCCAGCCAGTAAATTGCGCATCATTAAATAACCCGCGCGCTCCGGCTTCATCGATGCACCCACCACCGCAATCGATCGGGGACGCAATAACGCTTCCAGCCCTCGTTGGCTCATACCGGCCTCCACAAAAGTGTGATCCGATGATTCTAAACGTTTTCTGCTGCGTTTGCTGTGATGGCGGACGGATGGTGTGGTTTCCCCGCAAGGTAACGTTCGCGAAACAGGGAAAAGTGATCGCTCAGCGCAAGCGCTGCCGCGTTATCGCCTGCCAAATCCAAAAGCGCAATCGCCACTTCTGCGGTGCAGTATTGATCCTCTGCATGGGCTTCGCGTAAACGATAAGCGGAAACGCGTGAAAGATCGACTGAGATCACCGGCAAAGCATCGAGATAGGGGCTTTTACGGAACATTTTACGCGCTTCGGTCCAGGTCCCGTCCAGCATGATAAACAACGGCGGCTTTTCACCGGTCGGCTTACTCAGCACCTGGCGCTCACTCCCGGCATAAGAGGCCGGAAAAACAACCATCGGCTGGTACTCCTCACTGGCGCAGAGATCGATTAACGCCTGCGGCGGTTCGGTCCGTGACCATTGAAAGGCCTGCGTTTCAGGCAGGATATCGGCAATTAAGCGGCCGGTATTGCTGGGCTTCATCGGCTCGGTGTCAAACATCACCAGGCAAAAGCGGCTGGTGGCGCAAGAGGGTTTCAGGCTCTCGCACAGACACTGTTTCAGCGGTAGTAAGCAGCGCTGGCAGCGGCGAATACGGTTGCCGCGCGCAAGAAAGGGACGCGTGGAACGGGCAAGGCGCTCAGCGCGGAGTTGAAGAACGGCGTTATTGGTCATGAAGATCGCGTAAGTAAAACGCCATTGTCGCAGAGGTGAAAACGGGGCACAAGATGCGCCCCGTCTTGATCACAATGATTCGTTAAGCCAGCTATCAAAGGGCGCTTTTGGTACCGCGCCGCTCAGCATGTCAACGACTTCACCATTTTTGAACAACATAATGGTGGGGATACTGCGAATACGAAACCGTGCGCTGAGTTCGCGCTCCGCTTCGGTGTTCACTTTAACAAAGCGTACTTTGCCGCTGCGCTCTTCTGCAACGTCCTCAAAGATCGGCGCAAAGTTGCGGCACGGGCCGCACCAGGGGGCCCAAAAATCGACCACCACCGGTAAATCATCTTTCAACAATTTATCCAGCGTTTCGCCGGTTGCGTTAATCACATCTCCATCGAACAGCTCATGTCCACAGCGCCCACATTTTGCGCCGTCATTCATCCTTTCTTGCGGAATGCGGTTCAGCGCCTGACAGCTTGCACATACGGTATTCATAACTAACCTCAGGGAAGCGATGGTACAAAGCGGCATTTCGCCGATATGTTTCTTCTATGTTGCATATTATTAATAAGAAGGTTTTAAACGACAATGCGATTTATTCAATGAGTACAATAGCCGATAACTTTTGAACGAATTAATGGCTAAGCGACAGCACATCGGGTAATCTGCGCGCTTCGCGCAGCGCTGGTGGAGAAAAGCATGAACGATGAATTAAAGAATAAAAGCGGCAAGGTCAAAGTGATGTATGTCCGCAGTGATGATGATTCCGATAAACGTGGCTACAACCCGCGCACTGGCAAGGGTCCGGCACGTAGCGGAACATCTTCTCGCAGCGGCGATGACCGTCGTACTTCCCGCGATGACAGAAGTCGCGCTGGCCGTGACGATAAAAGCCGTTCTTCCCGCGACGATCGGGGCCGCCCTGCGCGTGACGACAGAAGCCGCCCTCAGCGAGACAATTTCAGCAGCCGTGAGGATTCACCGTGGCGCACCGTTTCCCGCGCGCCGGGCGACGAAACCTCGGATAAACCGGATCACGGCGGTATCAGTGGTAAAAGCTTTATCGATCCGGAAGTGCTGCGCCGCCAGCGTGCGGAAGAGACGCGCGTGTATGGCGAAAATGCCTGCCAGGCACTTTTCACCAGCCGTCCAGATTCGATTGTTCGCGCCTGGTTCGTCCAGAGCGTAACGCCGCGTTTCAAAGAAGCTCTGCGCTGGATGGCCGCGAACCGTAAAGCCTACCATGTGGTTGATGAAGACGAACTGGCGAAAGCGTCCGGTACGGAACACCACGGCGGCGTCTGCTTCCTGATCAAAAAACGTAACGGTTTAAGCGTTGAGAAATGGGTAGCGAACGCGGCAGAAGAAGATTGCGTACTGGCGCTGGAAGATGTGGGTAACCCACATAATCTCGGTGCCATTATGCGTAGCTGTGCGCACTTCGGTGTGAAAGGCGTCGTGTTGCAGGACGCGGGCGTGATTGAATCAGGTGCTGCGGTGCGTACGGCCGAAGGCGGTGCGGAGCACGTTCAGGCGATTACCGGCGATAGCTTTATCGACGCGCTGGAAGCTTTCCGCGCAGCAGGCTATGCCCTGGTGACCACATCGAGTCATAACGGTACGCCGCTGTTTAAAGCAGAGTTGCCGAAGAAGATGGTGCTGGTGCTGGGTCAGGAACGCGATGGCTTGTCTGACGTAGCGCTGTCCCGCGCCGATCTGAGCGTCTCGATTAATGGCACCGGCAACGTTGAAAGCCTCAACGTCTCTGTCGCGACCGGCGTGTTGCTGGCAGAGTGGTGGCGTCAGAATAAGGCCTGATGGAAATCAGCGTCGTCATAAAGAAGCCAGCATAATAGCTGGCTTTTTTTACTCGCTTTCCGCCGGAAGTTCTGGCATCCAGTCGATGGGTTTTTCACCGTGCTGTTCCAGCCACTGATTCGCCAGCACAAAATGATTACAGCCAAAGAAACCGCGATGGGCGGAGAGGGGCGAGGGATGCGGCGCTTTCAGCACATGATGACGCTTGCCGTCGATAATCGCGCCCTTCTTCTGCGCGTGTGAACCCCATAGCAGGAATACCACGCCTTCGCGATGTTCGTTAATTAAGCTAATCACTTTGTCGGTAAAGGTTTCCCAGCCAAGGCTGGCGTGGGAATGCGCCTGTCCGGCGCGCACGGTAAGCACCGTATTCAGTAACAGCACGCCCTGGCGCGCCCAGCTTTCCAGATAACCATGTTGCGGGCGGACAAAACCCGGCACGCTGGCTTCCAGTTCCTTATACATATTCAGCAGAGAAGGCGGGATAGCGATTCCCGGACGCACAGAAAACGCCAACCCGTGCGCCTGGCCTGGCCCATGATAGGGATCCTGGCCAAGTATCACCACTTTCACGTCACCCAGCTCCGTGAAACGAAAAGCATTAAACACATCTTTTTGCGGCGGATAAATAGTGACGCCCGCCTGGCGCTCATCGGCTACGGTGCTGAGCGTATTGATAAAGTAGGGCTGCTGTTTTTCGTCTGCCAGCACATCGTGCCAGGTTAATGAAGTGGTCATTCCGCTCTCCTGCGAAGTTGGTTCCCTTTAGCTTAACTGCTTCTTTCTCTGGAACAAAATCAACCGTCAAGGCAGCCGTGTTTTGCTAAAAAAATTTTAAAGATTTACAAAAATTTTAAGAGCGTGCTACGGGCGTAACTTGATATAAAACAATAATATTCCCTTATGCCCTTTTTCTGTGTGTGGTTTTTCTTGATTTAAATCAAGGTTTGACCAGTGCCAGACTGGTATATAAACAACCAGACAACAATGGTTTTACCAATTGGCCGGAAGGCGTCCGGCAAATCAAATAATGTGCCTAAGGGAGGCTATTCATGATTACGGGTATCCAGATTACTAAAGCTGCCAATGACGACCTGTTGAACTCATTCTGGCTGCTTGATAGCGAAAAAGGCGAAGCACGTTGCGTATGCGCCAAAGGGGGTTTTGCAGAAGATGAAGTGGTTGCCGTCAGCAAACTCGGTGAAATCGAATACCGCGAAGTGCCGATGGAAGTTAAACCTGAAGTGCGCGTAGAAGGCGGTCAGCATCTGAACGTTAACGTACTGCGTCGCGAAACGCTGATGGATGCGGTTGAACATCCGGAAAAATATCCGCAGCTGACCATTCGTGTATCAGGTTACGCAGTGCGTTTTAACTCACTGACGCCAGAACAACAGCGCGACGTTATTGCGCGTACCTTTACTGAAAGCCTGTAATAGGCTTGCGTAAAAACAAAAACGCCGGGAAATCCCGGCGTTTTTTTACTCTTCTTTCTCTTGCGGCGCGCTATTTGCGGCGCTCGGTTTACGTCTTTTACCGACGTTTTTGGTATCGCGATGGCGCTGTTTGACGCGCGGCTTCTCTTTGGCCTCTTTTTTCTTCTCTTCGCGTTTCGCCAGCACTTTCTTCGATGGTTTACCGGTCAGCTTTTCACTCGGCGCGCGCGTTTGCGGGCGTAACTCATCGATTACGCGCGGCTTCAGCGGTTCTTCAACGTAACGGCCCACTTTCCCCAACAGTAAATGGTCGTGCGCTTCAACCAGCGAAATGGCGATACCCTTACGGCCCGCGCGGCCGGTACGGCCAATACGGTGCAAATAGGTATCCCCGCTACGCGGCATATCAAAGTTGATGACGTGGCTAACATCGGGAATATCAATACCGCGAGCGGCAACATCGGTGGCGATCAGGACATTTACGCGGCCATCCGTCAGGCGGCTAATCGCTTCGGTACGCTTGGCCTGCACCATTTCGCCTTCGAGATAGCAGTTATTGATTCCCGCTTCACGCAGCCAGTTTGCCAGCTCATGCACGCGCTCGCGCTTGCGCACAAAGACGATAGAGCGGCTCATTTCAGGCTGTTTGAGCAGATGAACCAGCAGCGCGGTTTTGTGCGCCAGGTCATCGGCGCGGTAGTACCACTGATGGATCTTCTTACGTTCGCGCGTCGAAGGTGTCGCGGAAACTTCCACCGGATCTTCCAGCAGACGCTCGGCGAAATTTTTAATCGCGTCGCCTTCCAGCGTCGCGGAGAAGAGCATGGTCTGCTTGCGCCAGCGGGTTTCACCGGCAATATGCTCGATATCCTGCGCAAAGCCCAGATCCAGCATGCGGTCCGCTTCATCAAGGATCAGGGTTTCTACCGCGCGGCAGTCAAAATTCTCTTCTTTTATATATTGCAGTAGCCGTCCGGTAGTAGCGACAACGATATCCTGGTTCTCGCTGAACACTTCAGCGTGGTTCATATAGGCAACACCACCGGTAATGGTAGCGATATCCAGATGCGTGTTCGCAGCCAGTTCACGCGCATGATCGGCAACCTGCATTGCCAGCTCGCGGGTTGGCGTCAGGATCAGGATGCGCGGCGGGCCGGATTTCTTACGCGGGAAGTCCAGAAGATGCTGCAACGCGGGCAGCAGATATGCCGCCGTTTTACCGGTGCCGGTTGGCGCGGAGCCAAGAACATCACGGCCTTCAAGCGCAGGCGGAATGGCGGCGGCCTGGATGGCGGTCGGGCGTGTGAAGCCTTTGTTCTGGAGCGCATCCAGCAGGCTCTCGTCAAGTTCGAGTTCGGAAAAAGTCGTTACAGTCATGTTCTACCTCTGTGTGGGGCGCTGATTATAGACGTTACGGCTGCAATCTTCATCTGTTGTCTGCTTATCGCTTTTCCGGCGCTTCGCTTTCCCCTATGCTAAACCCGTTTCTGAATCGAGGTTGTAAAAAAATGCTCCAGCCCAAGCCGCAATTGCGTCGTGATGGCTTCACCTTTAAAGAGTTCTTTGTTGCACACGATCGCTGCGCCATGAAAGTCGGCACCGATGGTGTGATGTTAGGGGCCTGGTCACCGGTTTCCAAAGCAAGACATGTGCTGGATATTGGCACCGGCAGCGGGCTGTTAGCATTAATGTTGGCGCAACGTACTTCCCAGGACGTCGCCATCACCGCCGTAGAACTGGATCAGCAGGCGGCTGAACAGGCGCGGACAAATGTCCAGGCTTCGCCGTGGAACCAACGCATTACGGTCCATCAGGCGGATATCCGCCAGTGGAGTACGGAAAATACCGCGCGCTATGATTTGATTGTCAGCAACCCGCCCTATTTTGACGAAGGGGTACAATGCGCCACGCCGGAGCGCGACAAAGCCCGTTATACCACCACCCTTGATCACCAGGCATTACTGGAGATTGCCGCCGCGCTGATAACGGAAGAGGGCTTTTTCTGCGTTGTGTTGCCGATTGAAGGCTGCGAAGTATTTACCGCTAAGGCGCTAAAGCTTGGCTGGCATCTGCGTTTGCGCACCGATGTCAGCGAAACGGAGAGCCGCCTGCCGCATCGTGTCCTGCTGGCGTTTTCACCGCGAGACGGCGAACTGTTTGCCGATCGGCTGGCGATCCGCGGGCCGGATCAGCGCTACTCGGAGAGTTATACCGCGCTGACCCAGGCGTTTTACCTGTTTATGTAAGTTTGCGGGGCCAGCACTGTCGGGCCGGATTCCGGCAGTAAATCGGGGTAATCAAGGGTGTAATGCAGCCCGCGACTCTCTTTACGCGCCATCGCACAACGGACAATAAGCTCGGCGACCTGCACCAGGTTGCGCAACTCCAACAGGTTATTCGAAACGCGGAAATGAGCGTAATACTCATCGATTTCCTGTTGCAGCAGCGTAATACGGCGCAGTGCGCGTTCGAGGCGTTTGCTGGTGCGCACAATACCCACGTAATCCCACATAAACAGCCGTAATTCATGCCAGTTATGCTGAAGAATGACGCGTTCATCGGCATCATCGACGCGGCTTTCATCCCACGCAGGCAGCGTCATCTCCGCTTCTGCCTGCGGTATCCGGCGAGCGATATCTTCTGCCGCTGACCAGCCATACACCAGGCACTCCAGCAGCGAATTTGAGGCCATGCGGTTCGCGCCATGCAAACCGCTATAGCTCACTTCCCCGACGGCGTAGAGCCCGTTCACATCCGTTTGCCCCCGCTCGTCAATCATTACCCCGCCGCAGGTGTAATGCGCAGCCGGTACAATGGGCACCGGTTCTTTGGTTAAATCAATGCCCAGCCCAAGCAGCTTTTCATAAATCATCGGGAAATGGTGACGAATAAATTCCGCGGGCTTATGGCTAATATCGAGATACATGCACTCCACGCCGAGGCGCTTCATCTCATGATCGATAGCGCGGGCAACTACATCCCGTGGCGCTAACTCTCCTCGCGGGTCAAAATCGGGCATAAAACGGCTGCCGTCCGGGCGTTTTAAATGCGCGCCTTCGCCACGTAACGCCTCAGTAAGCAGAAAATTACGCGCCTGCGGATGGAACAGAGCGGTCGGGTGGAATTGGTTAAACTCCAGATTCGCTACCCGGCAACCCGCACGCCAGGCCATCGCAATGCCGTCGCCGGAAGCAATATCGGGGTTGGTAGTGTACTGATAGACCTTCGATGCGCCGCCAGTCGCCAGCACCACGGCTTTCGCCTGGCAGGTTTCAACGTGCTCTTTATTACGATTCCACACCCAGGCGCCTACAACGCGGCGCATGCCCGGCAGGCCGATTTTGTCGGAAACAATCAAATCGACGGCATTACAGCGCTCAAGGACGCGAATATTAGGATGGCTAAGGGCCTGGCTGACGAGGGTATTTTCTACCGCTTTGCCGGTGGCATCAGCGCTATGCAGAATACGCCGATGGCTGTGCCCGCCTTCACGCGTCAGGTGGTAGCTGGTTTCGCCGTTGGTAGCCACTTCAGTATCGAAGGAAACGCCCTGATCGATAAGCCACTGCACACACTGGCGCGCGTTGCTGGCGACAAACTCCGCTGCGTGACGCTCAACGATGCCGGCACCCGCAATCAACGTATCTTCTACATGAGATTCGATGCTATCGGTTTCATCAAATACCGCAGCAATGCCGCCCTGGGCATAAAACGTCGATCCTTCGCTAATCGGTCCCTTGCTTAAAACAATGACTTTATGCAGGGCGGCAAGCCGCAAAGCTACGGAAAGCCCGGCCGCGCCGCTGCCAATAACCAGCACATCACAGGAGTATTCAGGAGTCGTTTTCATAGCGTGTTTAATTTACTAAACAGTGTTGGCGCAGCATAGCACCACACTTCGCCAGGGATCACTATTTTTTGCGTGGTTTGTATGAACGACTAAACAAGGGAAGCGGATAAGGGTAGGGCACGCAGGAAAAAAGGGTTTGCGAAGCAGTTTGTTAGGGAAGATGTATTAGAGGTGAAAAAAAAGCGGTATTGCGTTACTCTCTGGCGATCTTGAGCGCTTTTCTTAAGAAAACACATTGGTCAAAGTTTGCGGACTTATAATGAGTGAGAATGAAAAGTCTGACAACGATGCACAAAAACAAAGGCGTAACGGAACTTTATTCCGGACCGGCCCTCTAACTCGCTGCTTGCTCATATAGTGCAGTTTGGGAGTGGCGTTTCTGGATACGCGTGGAAATTGGTTTTGGGGAGACTTTACCTCGGATGAGCGAGCAGTTAACGGATCAGGTCCTTGTCGAACGGGTCCAGAAAGGAGATCAGAAAGCCTTTAACTTGCTGGTGGTACGCTACCAGCACAAAGTGGCGAGTCTGGTTTCCCGGTATGTCCCTTCGGGCGACGTGCCTGATGTCGTACAAGAGTCATTTATAAAAGCTTATCGCGCGCTTGATTCATTCAGGGGGGATAGTGCTTTTTATACCTGGCTATACCGAATTGCGGTTAATACAGCGAAAAATTATCTGGTCGCTCAAGGGCGCAGGCCGCCAGCCAGTGATGTTGACGCGATTGAAGCAGAAAACTTGGAAAGTGGCGGTGCACTGAAAGAAATTTCGAACCCTGAGAACTTAATGTTGTCAGAAGAACTGCGACAAATCGTTTTCCGCACCATTGAGTCGCTCCCGGAAGATTTACGCATGGCTATAACGTTGCGGGAGCTGGATGGCCTGAGTTATGAAGAGATTGCGGCCATCATGGATTGTCCGGTAGGTACCGTGCGTTCGCGTATCTTCCGTGCGCGGGAAGCTATTGATAATAAAGTTCAACCGCTTATCACGCGCTGAATATAGCGGGATACTGAAAAGGTATTAGGCATGCAGAAAGAACAACTTTCCGCCTTAATGGATGGTGAAACGCTGGATAGCGAGCTGCTCGTTGAGCTGTCTCAGGATCCAGAAATGCAGAAAACCTGGGAGAGCTATCACCTCATCCGCGATTCCATGCGTGGTGATACGGCCGAACTCCTCCATTTCGATATCTCCGCCCGCGTTATGGCCGCTATCGAAAATGATGCTCAAGCACCGGCGCCGTTAATCCCGGAAGCGCAGCCCGCCCCGCATCAGTGGAAGAAAATGCCGTTCTGGCACAAGGTTCGTCCGTGGGCCAGCCAACTGACTCAAATGGGCGTTGCCGCCTGCGTATCCCTTGCCGTTATTGTCGGAGTTCAGCACTATAATGGTCAGACTGAAGCAACCCAACAACCCGAAGCGCCGGTATTTAACACGCTGCCGATGATGGGCAAAGCCAGCCCGGTCAGTTTAGGTGTTCCGGCTGATACCACGGCGAATGCCGGTCAGCAGCAGCAGGTGCAGGAACAGCGCCGCCGCATTAATGCCATGCTGCAGGATTACGAACTGCAACGCCGTTTGCACTCCGAGCAGCTTCAGTTTGAGCAGGCGCAAACCCAGCAGGCTGCTGTACAAGTGCCAGGAAATCAAACTTTAGGAACGCAATCGCAGTAATGAAGCAACTTTGGTGTGCCATGTCTTTTGTGGCTGCTGGCCTGTTGTTATCTGCAAACGCCTCGGCTGATACATCCTCCGGGGCGTTGTTGCAGCAAATGAACGTGGCAAGCCAGTCGCTCAACTACGAACTCTCTTTCGTCAGCATCAACAAGCAGGGTGTTGAATCGTTACGCTACCGGCATGTCCGTCTTAACGATCGGCCTCTCGCGCAGCTGTTGCAAATGGACGGGCCGCGCCGCGAAGTTGTGCAGCGTGGTAATGAGATCAGCTATTTCGAACCGGGGCTTGAACCTTTCACGCTGAACGGCAATTTTATTGTCGATTCACTGCCTTCGCTGGTTTATACCGACTTTAAACGTCTTTCTCCTTACTACGATTTTATCTCCGTAGGACGCACGCGTATTGCCGACCGGCTTTGCGAAGTAATTCGCGTCGTGGCCCGTGACGGCACCCGCTATAGTTACATCGTGTGGATGGATGAGGAGACGCGTCTGCCGATGCGCGTTGATTTGCTCGATCGTGATGGCGAAACCCTTGAGCAGTTCCGCGTCATCGCTTTCACCGTGAACGACCAGGTGACCAGCAGCATGCAAACGCTGGCGAAAGCGACTCTGCCGCCGCTGCTTTCCCTGCCTTCGGGGGATCAAGTTGTCTTTAACTGGGAACCCACCTGGCTGCCGCAGGGGTTTAGTGAAGTCTCAAGCAGCCGCCGCCAGTTGCCGACGATGGATGTTCCCGTTGAATCCCGCCTCTATTCCGACGGCTTGTTCAGCTTTTCCGTGAACGTCAATCGCGCCAATCAAAACAGTAGCGATCAAATGCTGCGCACCGGTCGCCGTACCGTGAGTACATCGGTGCGTGAAAATGCCGAAATTACCATTGTCGGCGAACTGCCACCGCAAACCGCAAAACGTATTGCGGACAGCCTCAAATTTAGGGCCGCGCAATGATTAAAGAGTGGGCGACCGTCGTCTCATGGCAAAATGGCAGCGCGCTGGTTGAGTGTGATGTCAAAGCCTCCTGCAGCAGTTGCGCTTCGCGCGCAGGCTGCGGCAGTCGGGTGCTGAATAAACTCGGCCCGCAAACCACCCATACCATTGCAGTACCCTGCGCCGAGCCGTTAGTTGTCGGGCAGAAAGTGGAATTGGGTATCGCCGAGAGCAGCCTGTTGGGTTCAGCGGTGCTGGTTTATATGTCGCCGCTGGTCGGGCTGTTTGCGATGGGCGCTATTTTCCAGACGCTGTTTGGCGAGGATCTCGCGGCGTTTTGCGGCGCGGTGCTTGGCGGCGTCGGCGGTTTCTTACTTGCGCGCGGTTTATCGCCCAAGCTTGCCACCCGCAGCGAATGGCAGCCGGTTATCCTTAGCGTCGGCCTGCCGCCGGATCTTATCCGTGTCGACAGCGCATCTGCTGAAAGCCGACCGTAATATCCTCGTTAAGTCTTACGATAACCGCGCGGTTTTTCTGCCTGGTATCACCATTTCCCCGCATTGTTGTTGTAGTGTAGAATGCGGCGTTTCAGTACATCGACGTCAGGCGCGAACAGGCCTCTTAGTTACTCGTAAGGCATAAAAACTCACTCTATGAAGAATATTCGTAACTTTTCGATCATCGCTCACATCGACCACGGTAAGTCGACGCTGTCTGACCGTATCATCCAGATTTGCGGGGGTCTTTCCGATCGCGAAATGGAAGCTCAGGTTCTTGATTCCATGGATCTTGAACGTGAACGCGGCATTA
The DNA here is from genome assembly GCF_000814905.1 of Enterobacter sp. Bisph1. Lineage (GTDB taxonomy): Bacteria > Pseudomonadota > Gammaproteobacteria > Enterobacterales > Enterobacteriaceae > Kosakonia. The sequence goes on along the minus strand of NZ_JXAG01000031.1, from coordinate 157,069 downwards.
CCATTAAGGCACAAAGCGTTACGCTGGATTATAAAGCCAACGATGGTGAAACTTACCGACTGAACTTTATCGATACCCCCGGTCACGTTGACTTCTCCTACGAGGTTTCCCGTTCGCTCGCCGCCTGTGAAGGCGCGCTGCTGGTGGTCGATGCAGGGCAGGGCGTGGAAGCGCAGACGCTGGCAAACTGCTATACGGCCATCGAAATGGATCTCGAAGTGGTGCCGGTACTGAATAAAATCGATCTGCCTGCCGCCGACCCTGAGCGTGTTGCAGAAGAGATTGAAGATATCGTTGGTATCGACGCCACCGATGCCGTGCGTTGCTCGGCGAAAACCGGCGTTGGCGTACCCGATGTGCTGGAACGCCTGGTCCGCGATATTCCGCCGCCGGTAGGCGATGCGGACGGGCCGCTGCAGGCGCTGATCATCGACTCCTGGTTCGATAACTACCTGGGCGTGGTTTCTCTGGTGCGTATTAAAAACGGCACCATGCGCAAAGGCGACAAAATTAAGGTGATGAGCACCGGGCAGGTTTATAACGCTGACCGTCTGGGGATCTTCACGCCAAAACAGGTTGATCGCACCGAGCTCAAGTGTGGCGAAGTGGGCTGGCTGGTTTGTGCAATTAAAGACATCCTTGGCGCGCCGGTGGGTGATACCCTGACGTCTGCCCGTAATCCGGCGGATAAAGCGTTGCCGGGCTTTAAGAAGGTGAAACCGCAGGTTTACGCCGGTCTGTTCCCCGTCAGCTCTGACGATTATGAAAACTTCCGCGATGCGCTGGGCAAACTGAGCCTTAATGATGCCTCGCTGTTCTATGAGCCGGAAAGTTCTACCGCGCTGGGCTTCGGTTTCCGCTGTGGCTTCCTCGGTCTGCTGCACATGGAGATCATTCAGGAACGTCTTGAGCGTGAATACGATCTGGATCTGATCACTACCGCACCGACGGTTGTATACGAAGTGCAGACCACTAACAAAGAAATTATCTACGTCGACAGCCCGTCGAAGCTGCCGCCGCTGAACAATATTGAAGAGCTGCGCGAACCTATTGCCGAATGTCATATGCTGCTGCCGCAGGAGTATCTGGGCAACGTTATTACGCTGTGTGTGGAAAAACGCGGTGTGCAAACCAATATGGTTTACCACGGCAATCAGGTTGCGCTGACTTACGAAATTCCGATGGCGGAAGTGGTTCTGGACTTCTTCGATCGTCTGAAGTCAACCTCGCGCGGCTATGCTTCGCTGGATTACAACTTCAAACGTTTCCAGGCTTCTAACATGGTGCGCGTTGATGTGCTGATCAACGGCGAGCGAGTCGATGCGCTGGCGCTGATCACCCATAACGAGAATGCGCCTTACCGTGGCCGCGAACTGGTGGAGAAGATGAAAGATCTGATCCCGCGTCAGCAGTTTGATATCGCGATCCAGGCGGCGATTGGCAACCACATCATTGCCCGCTCAACGGTCAAACAGCTGCGTAAAAACGTTCTGGCGAAATGCTACGGCGGTGACGTAAGCCGTAAGAAAAAGCTGCTGCAGAAACAGAAAGAGGGTAAGAAACGCATGAAGCAGGTCGGTAACGTCGAGCTGCCGCAGGAAGCGTTCCTGGCCATTCTGCATGTAGGCAAAGACAGTAAATAATCTTAAGGAGTTGGCATGGCGAACATGTTTGCCCTGATCCTGGTGATCGCGACGCTGGTGACGGGTGTTTTATGGTGCATGGATAAGTTTATTTTTGCACCAAAACGCCGGGAACGTCAGGCCGCTGCGCAGGTTGCGACAGGCGATGCGCTCGATGAGAAAACGTTGAAAAAGATCGGTCCGAAGCCAGGCTGGCTGGAGACCGGTGCCTCCGTTTTCCCGGTGCTGGCGATTGTGCTGGTGGTGCGTTCGTTTATCTACGAACCGTTCCAGATCCCGTCGGGTTCGATGATGCCAACCTTGCTGATCGGCGACTTTATTGTGGTGGAGAAGTTTGCCTACGGCATTAAAGATCCGATTTATCAGAAAACGCTGATCGAAACCGGGCATCCGAAACGCGGTGATATTGCGGTATTTAAATACCCTGACGATCCGCGTCTGGATTATATCAAGCGTGTTGTCGGCCTGCCGGGCGATAGAGTCTCCTACGATCCGGTGGCTAAACAAGTTACCGTGCAGCCGAACTGCAGCTCCGGGCAGGCGTGCGGCAGCGCGTTGCCGGTGACCTACAGCAACGTGGAAGAGAGCGATTTTGTGCAGACCTTCGGTCGTCGTTCCGGCGGCGAAGCCAGCAGCGGCTTCTTCTCGTTACCCAAAGGCCAGAGGCTGTCCGATGGCGTACGCTTAGCTGAACGTAAAGAGACGCTGGGCGAGGTCACGCACCGCATTCTGACGGTGCCTATCGCGCAGGATCAGGTCGGCATCTACTATCGCCAGCCCAACCAGCCGCTGGCCAGCTGGATTGTGCCGCCGGGTCATTACTTTATGATGGGCGACAACCGTGATAACAGCGCAGACAGCCGCTACTGGGGCTTTGTGCCGGAAGCGAATCTGGTCGGCCGCGCCACGGCAATCTGGATGAGTTTCGAAAAACAAGAAGGTGAATGGCCAACAGGCGTCCGCTTAAGTCGTATCGGCGGCATTCATTAATTCACCGGGGCGCACGCATTGCGCTTGCGCCCCGAATTATTTGCAAGATTATTCCCACCAGGCTAACGACAACCCCGGTCGTTGCGTATAGAATATTCCCCCTAAGTTTAGGCTGGTTCCCACGGGCACCACAGCACACGAAACCGCGTTGGTTTTCTCAGGTCGGTTTCGTGTGCTGCATTGTTGACGCATTTATTTATTTGGTATCGCATGAACCCCATCGTAATTAATCGGCTTCAGCGGAAGCTGGGCTACACTTTCCAACATCATGATCTGTTGCAGCAGGCGTTAACGCATCGCAGCGCCAGTAGCAAACATAATGAACGCCTCGAATTTCTCGGCGACTCCATTTTAAGCTATGTGATTGCTAATGCGCTCTATCACCGTTTCCCGCGTGTGGATGAAGGGGATATGAGCCGGATGCGCGCGACGCTGGTACGTGGAAACACGCTGGCAGAAATCGCCCGTGAATTCGAACTGGGTGAATGTCTGCGCTTAGGGCCGGGCGAATTGAAAAGCGGTGGTTTCCGCCGTGAATCGATCCTGGCGGATACCGTTGAGGCATTAATCGGCGGGGTCTTCCTCGACAGCGATATTCAGACCGTCGAACAACTCATCCTGAGCTGGTATCAAACCCGCCTCGATGAAATTAGCCCCGGCGATAAACAAAAAGATCCGAAAACGCGCCTGCAGGAGTTTTTGCAGGGTCGCCATCTGCCGCTGCCCTCCTATCTGGTGGTGCAGGTGCGGGGCGAAGCGCACGATCAAGAATTTACTATCCACTGCCAGGTCAGCGGCCTGAGTGAACCGGTGGTAGGCACGGGTTCCAGCCGTCGTAAGGCGGAGCAGGCTGCCGCCGAACAGGCGCTGAAAAAACTGGAGCTGGAATGACCACTGAAACTGAAAAGAGTTACTGCGGGTTTATCGCCATCGTTGGACGTCCCAACGTCGGTAAATCAACGCTTTTGAATAAACTGCTCGGGCAGAAGATTTCGATCACTTCCCGCAAAGCGCAGACCACGCGCCACCGCATTCTCGGTATCCATACCGAAGGGGAATATCAGGCGGTTTACGTCGATACCCCCGGTCTGCATATGGAAGAGAAGCGGGCCATCAACCGTCTGATGAACAAAGCGGCCAGTAGCTCTATCGGTGACGTTGAGCTGGTAATTTTCGTCGTTGAAGGCACGCGCTGGACGGCGGATGACGAAATGGTGCTTAACAAGCTGCGCGACGGCAAAGCGCCGGTGATCCTCGCGGTTAACAAGGTCGACAACGTGCAGGAAAAAGCGGACCTGCTGCCGCACCTGCAGTTTTTAGCCAGCCAAATGAACTTCCTCGATATCGTGCCGCTCTCGGCGGAAACCGGTACTAACGTTGATACCATCGCCAGCGTCGTGCGTAAGCACCTGCCGGAAGCGGTTCACCACTTCCCGGAAGATTACGTCACCGACCGCTCACAGCGCTTTATGGCCTCGGAAATCATCCGTGAAAAACTGATGCGTTTCCTCGGCGCAGAGCTGCCGTACTCGGTAACGGTAGAGATCGAACGCTTTATCACTAACGAGCGCGGTGGGTATGACATCAACGGGCTGATCCTCGTTGAGCGCGAAGGGCAGAAGAAAATGGTGATTGGCAATAAAGGCGCCAAAATTAAAACCATCGGTATTGAAGCCCGTAAAGATATGGAAGAGATGTTCGAAGCCAAAGTTCACCTTGAACTGTGGGTGAAGGTGAAATCCGGCTGGGCCGACGACGAGCGCGCGCTGCGTAGTCTCGGTTATGTAGACGATCTTTAAGCGCCTGCTCTCGATAGTTTGTGGGTTGCAGGCGGGCGGCAAGAAGATGAAATTTTTGGCGCTGACGTTTATCTGCGCGCGCCTTGTGCGCAGGCTCCTGCAATCTGAACGACGAGAATAATATGGAAGGCTGGCAGCGCGCCTTTGTTCTGCATAGTCGCCCGTGGAGCGAAACCAGCCTGATGCTGGATGTTTTCACGGAAGAGTCAGGCCGCGTGCGCCTTGTGGCTAAAGGCGCGCGTTCCAAACGTTCTAATCTAAAAGGCGCATTGCAGCCTTTTACCCCCTTGCTGGTTCGCTTTAGCGGGCGTGGCGAAGTCAAAACGCTGCGCAGCGCAGAAGCCGTCTCCCTTGCGCTACCGTTGAGCGGCATCACGCTATACAGCGGTCTCTACGTTAACGAACTTATCTCCCGCGTCCTCGAACATGAAACGCGCTTCTCCGATCTGTTTTTCGATTATCTGCACTGTATTCAGGCGCTGGCAGGCGTAACCGGCTCGCCGGAAGCGGTGCTGCGTCGCTTTGAGCTGGCGCTGCTGGGGCACCTGGGCTATGGCGTCGATTTCCTTCACTGTGCGGGCAGCGGCGAGCCGGTCGATGATGTAATGACCTATCGTTACCGGGAAGAGAAGGGCTTTATCGCCAGCGTAGTGCTGGACAACAGCAGCTTTACCGGGCGGCATTTACGCGCCCTGGCGGAGCGGGAATTTCCCGACATCGACACGTTACGCGCCGCAAAACGCTTTACCCGCATCGCGTTAAAGCCGTATCTTGGCGGCAAACCGCTTAAAAGCAGGGAGCTGTTTCGGCAGTTTATGCCGAAAAGGTAAAAATTAACCGGGCGGGCGCGGCGAGGGTCGCGCCACAACCTTTGAGAACATTGAGGATTGTCATGGCTGAATTACTGTTGGGCGTCAACATCGATCATATTGCCACTTTGCGTAACGCGCGCGGTACGGCGTATCCGGATCCGGTGCAGGCGGCCTTTATCGCTGAACAGGCGGGTGCCGATGGGATCACGGTGCATTTGCGTGAAGACCGCCGCCATATTACCGATCGCGATGTGCGCATTTTGCGCCAGACTCTGCATACGCGCATGAACCTCGAAATGGCGGTCACCGAAGAGATGCTGGCCATTGCCTGCGAAACTCAGCCCCATTTCTGCTGCCTGGTGCCGGAAAAACGTCAGGAAGTGACTACTGAAGGCGGGCTGGATGTCGCCGGACAGCGTGAGAAAATGCGTAATGCCTGCCAGCGCCTCGTCCAGTCGGGGATTCTGGTCTCGCTGTTTATCGATGCAGACGTTGAGCAGATCAAAGCCGCCGCCGAGGTTGGCGCACCCTATATCGAAATCCATACCGGCTGTTACGCCGATGCCGAAAACGACGCTGAGCAGGCCAAAGAGCTGGCGCGCATTGCCAGCGCCGCAACGTATGCAGCTAGCCTGGGTCTGAAGGTCAATGCCGGGCATGGCCTGACTTATCACAACGTCAAAGCCATTGCTGCGCTGCCGGAAATGCATGAGTTGAATATCGGCCACGCCATTATTGGCCGCGCGGTGATGAGCGGTCTGCAAGAGGCGGTGGCAGAGATGAAACGTCTGATGCTGGAAGCGCGTGCATAATGGCAATTCTTGGGCTGGGAACCGATATCGTTGAGATAGCCCGCATCGAAGCGGTGATCGCCCGCAGTGGCGATCGCCTGGCGAAACGGGTGCTCAGCGATAACGAATGGGCGCTCTACCAGGCGCATCAGCAACCGGTACGCTTTCTGGCGAAGCGCTTTGCCGTTAAAGAGGCGGCGGCGAAAGCCTTTGGCACCGGTATCCGCAACGGTCTTGCGTTTAATCAGTTCGAAGTGTTTAACGATGCTTTAGGTAAACCGAGCCTGCGTCTGTGGGATGAAGCGCTACTGATGGCAGAACGGCTGGGCGTGCGAACCATGCACGTGACGCTGGCGGACGAGCGCCATTACGCCTGCGCGACGGTGATTATCGAGAGTTAAATCTTATCGGCGTGGTGCAGCAGAACAAATTTATCCCACAGCTGTTCTTCTGTTTCCACGCGTGCGGTATCTTTCAAAATAGTGTTCGGGATCGGGCACACTTTCTGGCAGGTAGGCGTTTCGTAGTGGCCGACGCACTCGGTACAGCGATCGCTGTTAATCTCATAAATGCTGTCGCCCATCGAAATGGCTTCGTTCGGACATTCCGGCTCGCACATATCGCAGTTGATACATTTTTTGGTAATTAACAGCGCCATCAGGAAATTCTCAGAAACAACACCAACAGGGCGGGCATTATACGATCAAATCCTGCTCAAACCAGTTTTTTCACCAGCTCTTCGCTGTGGCGAATACGTTCCGGCGCATGTTCCAGATCCTGCTGCACCAGCGCCATAAACAGTAAGTCCGTCAGCATCATTTGCGCGCTGGTGGAAGAGATCGCCGCGCTGCGTGTCGCCTGCTCTTCCGCAATAGTGTACAGACAGTGGGTGGCGCGCTGCTGCAGCGCATTAGGGGTAAAGCCGGTTATCGCCAGAATTTTGCCGCCGACGCGCAGCGTCTCATCCGCCGCCATATTAATCTCACGGCGCTCGCCGCTATAAGAGACCGGCAGCAGCAAATCCCCCGGCGCCATCGCCTGGACGGTTGCCAGCAGCGCGTGCATATCCTGCTCAACCACCGCATTCAGACCGATCTTCATCAGTTTCCAGCCAAAGTTACGCGCCACCAGCCCGGAAGCGCCAATGCCCGTCAGGACAACACGTTTCGCCTCGCGTAGCATACGCACGCTGTGGATCAGTTTCTCTTCACTGTTCACATCCAGCGAAGCATGCATCGCGCTCTGGTACTCTTTAATTAGCTTCTCACCGACAACCCTTAGGGCATCGTCGCCGCGAATTTGGTTATGCACCGGGACTGACCAGGGGTTGCTGTTGCTGGCCAGCGCTTCGCTGATCGCCAGTTTCATCGCCGGGAAACCTTTAAAATCCATTTTCTGCGCGAATTTCACCACGCTAGACTGGCTAACGCCCGCTTCAGCCGCCAGCTGTTGCGAACTCAGATGGCGGGCGCGATCGGGATTTTCCAGCAGAAACTCCGCCAGTTTTCTATCGCTTTGCGCAAGGCTGGGATAGCGCTGGCGAATGCGAATTAAGCAATTCATAAGATCTCCGGGAGCAAAACCCATCCGCGACAGGCTGTCGATGAACGAATTTAATATTCCAATAATTGATAGTAATTATGAATTAAAAATTCTTTCAGTACAAAGCATCCCAGCAAAGGTTAATGGCTTTTATGAGGCGTCACGCAAATCATGCTGTTTGAGCTGCACAGAATTATCGAGCCGACGAATAGCCGGGGTCAGGCTGGCAACAAGGGAGGCGATCACCACCGCCGTCGCCGAGGCGATCAAAACCTTGCTGGTGCCATAGTGCATTGCCAGCGGCCCGGCCGCCAGCTCACCGACCGGAATAGCGATAAATGACCCCATCGCATCATAGGCATAAACGCGCGCCAGCTTCTCGGGGGGAATATGGGTTTGCAGTGATTGCGCCCACGCTACGCCAAACAGACCAAAGCTGACGCCCGCGAGGAAAAAAACGCCCATCAACCATGGGGCTGGCACGCTCTGGCTAAGCAGCCCGGTCGGAAGGGCGCAGATGCCCACTAATATCACACCGATAAATAAATCCCGCCGCGGACGCCAGCGCAGCGCAAGGAACGAGCCGACAATCAGGCCAACGCTCTGCGCGGCGACGATGATCCCCCAACTGGCACGGCCAAAGGAGGCATCGGCAATCACCGGTCCCAGCACCATCACCACGCCGCTAAAGGCGGCATTAATAATGGTGAACTGCACCACAATCACCCACACCCAGGCGCGGCTGATAAACTCTTTCCAGCCGTCGCGCAGATCGTGGAGGATATGGGTTTGCGCAGCCGTTGCCTGAATGGCACCACTGCGAATCAGCAGATAGAGCGGTGCCGAGGCGGCAAATCCGAGTGCGTCAATCGTCAGCCCCCAACCAGGACCGACGGCGCTGGTGAGGATGCCGCCAAGGGATGCGCCAATCACCGTTCCGCTATAAATACCGAGCTGAATAAACGCATTGGCTTCGCGCAGGTTATGGGCCGGTACCGTTTGCGGCACCAACGCGGAGGAGGCCGGTAGCGCGATGCCCGCCGCCGCGCCGTTAATCGTGCCGAGTAACGCCAGAAGCATCACCGTTGCCGACCCGTCCAGCACCAGCCAGGCAACCATCCCTTGCGAACAGGCGGCCACCAGCGAGGAAACAACCAGCACCCGGCTGCGCGAATAGCGATCGGCCAGCACGCCGCCCAGCAGCAAAAACGCCACGTTAAACAGCGAACGTGCGGCCACCACGATCCCCAGTTCGGCGGCGGATCCGCCTATATCCAGCACGGCAAACGCCAGTGCAATAGGCGCAATGCCGTTGCCCAACACCGTTAGCAGGCGGGCAAAAAAGAGTCGGCGAAAGGGGGCAAAATGAAAGGCGCGCGTGGTGTGTGATGTCATTAGGATCGCAATTAATAAAGGTTCAGGCCGAAGTCGAGGATATTTGTCTGGTTAACCCAGGCGCTTATTATTGCAGGTATCGATGTCTGATTGTTACCGGAAAAGTGAGGTTCTATCTGTTAGGCTATTAAATGAGGGATCGCCAGAAGGAGAGAGTCGGCGGTCGAAGGTTAACCAACGGAGGATTACCATTTGGCTAACAGCGAGCGCCGCGTCGTTTTTTTTGACCTTGATGGAACCCTGCATCAGCAGGATATGTTTGGCACGTTTCTACGCTTTGTTCTGCGTCATCAGCCATTAAACGCATTGCTGGTGCTGCCTTTGCTGCCGGTAATTGGCGGCGGGTTATTAATCAAAGGCCGCGCCGCGCGCTGGCCGATGAGTTTGCTGCTGTGGGGCTGCACCTTCGGTCATAGCGAACGCCATCTGTATGCCTTGCAGGAAAAATTCGTCAGCTGGTTTCGCAGCCACGTCACCGCCTTTCCGGTGGTGCAAACGCGGCTCACCAACTACCTTGCGGCGTCCGACGCCGATATCTGGCTGATTACCGGTTCGCCGCAGCCGCTGGTGGAGCAGGTCTATTTTGATACCCCATGGCTGCCGCGCGTCAACTTGATTGCCAGCCAAATCAGCCGCCGTTACGGCGGCTGGGTGCTCACCATGCGCTGCCTCGGGCATGAAAAAGTGGCCCAGCTTGAGCGCAAAATCGGCACTCCGCTGCGCCTTTACAGCGGTTACAGCGACAGCAAACAGGACAACCCGCTGCTCTATTTTTGCCAGCATCGCTGGCGCGTCACGCCGCGTGGCGACCTGCAGCAACTGGAGTAGTGTCGAACCGATGACGGCTGTGTATAATGCGCCCCGCCTGAATCAATGGAGTAACACCCTGTGTCCAATCCTGAACTGACCCATGATCACTGGATGCGCCATGCGCTGACGCTAGCTCAGCGCGCCTGGAACGAGGGGGAAGTGCCCGTTGGCGCGGTGCTGGTGCATAACGGCCAGGTCATAGGCGAGGGCTGGAACCGGCCGATTGGTCGCCACGATCCCACCGCCCATGCGGAGATTATGGCGCTGCGTCAGGGCGGGCTGGTGCTGCAAAACTACCGTCTGATTGATACGGTTCTCTATGTCACGCTGGAGCCCTGCGTGATGTGCGCAGGCGCAATGGTGCACAGCCGAATCGGCCAACTGGTGTTTGGCGCGCGGGATGCAAAAACCGGCGCGGCGGGATCCCTGATTGATGTGTTGCACCATCCGGGAATGAATCACCGGGTAGAGATAATCGAAGGGGTATTACGCGATGAGTGCGCCGCCATGCTCAGTGACTTTTTCCGCCACCGTCGGCTGGAGAAAAAAGCGCTGAAAAAAAACGCTGGCACATCACCGACGCAGTAAAATTCTGGCATTAATGTTTAACCTTTACCGGCTGTTGAACCAGCGTGTCCGGTTGCAGTAAAGGATTACGCGGGAAAGCGTCATTAGCAGTTAAGGCGCTAAAGGGCAGCACGCCATAGTTCGGGCGATTAAGCTCCTCGGTCGACACCGCCGGATAGTTTTGTGCCATCTTCAGTGTTCTGGCAGCATTCTTCTCTTTTTCCAGCAAATAGCCCACCAGACTGATTTCATACTTACGGATATTTTCCACATAGGCATAGGCCTCATGGCCGCGGGCATAACCGTAAGTTAGCTTACTGTAATAGGGCTTCTGGCTGAGCAGCGGCAGGCGCTGTTTGACGTCCGCCCAGCTGTCCGGGTTGCCTTTGGTCTTTGCCGTCAGCGCGCGGGCATCGAGCATATGGGCATAACCCATATTGTAAGCCGCCAGTGCGAACCAGATTTTTTCATCCTGCGGTACGCTGTCCGGCACCTTGCTCATCATATCGACCAGGTAGCGCGCGCCGCCGCTGATACTCTGCTCTGCATCGGTGCGATCGTTTAAACCTAAGCTTTGCGCCGTATTGCGGGTGAGCATCATCAGCCCGCGAACGCCGGTGGGTGAGGTTGCCTGCGCATCCCAGTGCGACTCCTGATAAGAGATAGCCGCCAGTAACCGCCAGTCGATCTGCTGGGCGTATTTTTCAAACAGCGGTTGCAGATCCGGCAGCACGCTATCGATAGCGCGTAAAAAGGCACGCGTGTCGACATAATCAAAATCGTCGCCGTGACCGAGATATTTTTCCTCAAGTCTGGCGAGCGTGCCGTCCTCATTAATATTGTTGAAAAAATCGAGCATCGCCGCCGACAGGGTATTATCGTCATCGCGTTTACTAAACCAGGTCACCGGCTGCTCATCGGTAATATCCAGCGCCACCGCCAGTTCAGGATGTACGCGTTGAAAAAGACTGATCGCTACAGAATCGGCAATGGTGTAACTCAGCTTGCCTTCGACCACCTGCTGCAGCAGGGCGTTGGTACCGAGTTTCTCTTCAACCGTCCAGCTGAGTTGCGGATACTTAGTCTCTTTAATCACCCGCAGATCGTCCAGTGCGACATGGCCAGGCGCAATGGTCAATTGACTGGCATTGACGGATTCCAGCGTGCGCGGTCGGTAGCTGCCCACGCGATAAACGAGCTGCTGGGATACGGAGTAGTAAACCGGGCCGGTTTGGTAGGTTTTGACGCGCTCGCTGTTATAGACCAGTCCGGCGGCGAGCATATCGGCGTCGTCATTGTCCAGATCGTCAAACAGTTGGCTAATATTCTGCCGCACCGTCACTTTTAATTTCACGCCGAGATAATCGGCAAATTGTTTGGCGAGCTCGTAATCCAGGCCGGTGGTTTTGCCATCAATAGTGGAATAGGTGAGGGGCGTGGCAATAGTACTGACGCGCAATTCTCCGCGGGCTTTGATCGCCGCGATACGGTTGTCAGCTATGCCACCCCATGGCACAGAAGGCCACAGCGCCGCTGCCAGCAGCAGGGTAACAATGCCGATGAGCAGATAATTAATCTTAAATCTTTTCAAGGAGTTAATTCTCTGCGCCGTGCTTTGCCTCGGAAGGTTTTCGTGCTGATAACGGTAATATATATCGGTGAATGAGCGGCATTCTGCGTAACAAAACGCCAGTTGGCAACTAATTACAGTATTCGGCGACAGCGATTAGGAAAAATTTACCGTGATTTTATTTCGACGCAAACGGTTTCGTCGCCGCGCAGGATTCTCTATAATGGCGCCCGTTTTCCCCTGCACACTTTGAGCGTCCCCGACGCTTCGTAATCGAAGACGAGAGACTTATGATGGAAATTCTGCGTGGTTCGCCTGCATTGTCCGCTTTCCGTATCAACAAACTGCTGGCACGCTTTCAGGCCGCCAACCTCCCGGTAAGCAACATTTACGCCGAATACGCCCACTTTGCCGACCTGAATGACGGGCTGACGGAAGAGGAGTATGCACGGCTCCAGCGCCTGCTGGAATATGGCCCAAGCCTTAGCAGCCATACGCCGAGCGGAAAATTACTGCTCGTCACGCCACGTCCCGGCACCATCTCTCCCTGGTCTTCTAAAGCTACCGATATCGCCCACAACTGCGGCCTCAATAAGATTAACCGTCTTGAACGCGGCGTCGCGTATTACATCGACGCGACCGGGCTGACCGGTGCGCAGTGGCAGGACGTTGCGGCCGAACTGCATGACCGCATGATGGAGAGCGTCTTTACCGCGCAAAGCGACGCGGAGCGCCTGTTTGAACATCATCAGCCTGCGCCGGTGCAGAGCGTTGATCTGCTCGGTAAAGGCCGTCAGGCGCTGATTGACGCCAACCTGCGGCTTGGTCTGGCGCTGGCGGATGATGAAATCGACTATCTGCAGCAGGCGTTTACCCGTCTTGGGCGCAACCCGAATGACATCGAACTCTATATGTTCGCGCAGGCGAACTCTGAACACTGCCGGCATAAAATTTTCAATGCCGACTGGGTGATTGACGGTGAGCAACAGCCGAAGTCGCTGTTCAAAATGATCAAAAACACCTTCGAGCAAACCCCGGATTTCGTGCTGTCAGCTTATAAAGATAACGCTGCGGTGATGGAAGGCTCGGAAGTAGGCCGCTTCTTCGCCGACCGTGGCGAAGGGCGTTACGACTACCATCAGGAAGCGACGCATATTCTGATGAAGGTGGAAACCCATAACCACCCGACGGCGATCTCTCCGTGGCCGGGAGCGGCGACAGGCTCCGGCGGCGAAATTCGTGACGAAGGGGCGACCGGACGTGGGGCGAAGCCAAAAGCGGGACTGGTCGGCTTCTCGGTCTCTAACCTGCGTATTCCAGGCTTTGAACAGCCGTGGGAAGAGGATTTTGGCAAACCGGATCGCATTGTTACGGCGCTGGATATTATGACCGACGGCCCGCTGGGCGGCGCGGCGTTTAATAACGAATTTGGTCGACCGGCGCTGAATGGGTATTTCCGCACCTATGAAGAGAAAGTGAACAGCCACAACGGCGAAGAGCTGCGCGGCTATCACAAACCAATCATGCTGGCGGGCGGCATCGGCAATATTCGCGCCGATCACGTGCAGAAAGGCGAAATTACCGTGGGCGCGAAACTGATCGTGCTCGGCGGTCCGGCAATGAATATCGGTCTCGGCGGCGGCGCGGCCTCGTCAATGGCTTCGGGCCAGTCCGATGCGGATCTTGATTTCGCCTCTGTACAGCGCGACAACCCGGAAATGGAGCGCCGTTGCCAGGAAGTTATCGACCGCTGCTGGCAGCTTGGCGATGCCAACCCAATCCTCTTTATTCATGATGTCGGTGCGGGCGGTCTGTCGAATGCCATGCCGGAACTGGTCAGCGACGGGGGTCGCGGCGGCCGTTTTGAGCTGCGCGATATCCTCAGCGATGAGCCAGGCATGAGCCCGCTGGAGATCTGGTGTAACGAATCCCAGGAGCGTTATGTGCTGGCAGTAGAGGCCGACAGGCTGGCGCTGTTCGACGAAATGTGCCGCCGCGAGCGTGCGCCGTACGCGGTGATAGGTGAAGCCACCGAGGCACAGCACCTGACGCTAAACGACCGGCACTTTAACGATCAGCCGATTGATATGCCGCTGGATGTGCTGCTGGGCAAAACGCCGAAGATGACCCGCGATGTTGAGTCTCGTCAGGCGACGGGCGACGCGCTGAATCTGCAGGGAATCACCATTGCCGATGCGGTCAGTCGCGTTCTGCACCTGCCGACGGTGGCGGAAAAAACCTTCCTCGTCACCATTGGTGACCGTACGGTAACCGGTATGGTCGCTCGCGATCAGATGGTCGGTCCGTGGCAGATACCGGTAGCAAACTGCGCGGTGACCACCGCCAGCCTCGATAGCTACTACGGTGAAGCGATGGCCCTTGGCGAACGCGCGCCGGTGGCGCTGCTGGACTTTGCCGCCTCGGCCCGTCTGGCGGTGGGGGAAGCGCTCACTAACATTGCGGCGACGCAGATTGGCGATATCAAACGTATCAAGCTTTCGGCGAACTGGATGGCGGCGGCCGGGCACCCTGGCGAAGACGCCGGCCTGTACGCGGCGGTGAAAGCGGTAGGCGAAGAGCTTTGCCCGGCGCTGGGGTTAACCATCCCGGTGGGTAAAGACTCGATGTCGATGAAAACCCGCTGGCAGGAAGGCAGCGAGCAGCGTGAGATGACCTCGCCGCTGTCGCTGGTGATCACCGCCTTTGCCCGCGTCGAAGATGTGCGCCGCACGGTTACCCCGCAGCTCTCCACGGAAGAGAATGCCCTGTTACTGATTGACCTGGGTAACGGTAACAACGCACTGGGCGCGACTGCGCTGGCGCAGGTTTACCGCCAGTTGGGGGATAAACCGGCGGATGTGCGTAACGTTGAGCAACTGAAAGGCTTCTTTGACGCCATGCAGGCGCTGGTAGCGGAACGTAAACTGCTGGCCTATCACGATCGTTCCGATGGCGGCCTGCTGGTGACGCTGGCAGAAATGGCCTTCACCGGCCATTGCGGTATCAATGTCGATATCGCATCGCTGGGAGAGGATTGTCTGGCGGCGCTATTTAATGAAGAGCTGGGCGCGGTAATTCAGGTACGTGCCGCCGACCGTGAAGCGGTTGAGAGCGTGCTGGCGGCCTATGGTCTGAAAGAGTGCGTCCATTATCTGGGGCGCGCCGTTGCCGGCGATCGCTTTGTGATTGAGGCCGCAGGCCAGGCCGTGTTTAGCGAAAGCCGTACCCAGCTGCGCATGTGGTGGGCGGAAACGACCTGGCAGATGCAGCGCCTGCGCGATAACCCGGAGTGCGCGGATCAAGAACATCAGGCGAAAGCCAATGACAACGATCCGGGCCTCAATGTGAAACTCTCGTTTGATATTAACGAAGATATCGCCGCGCCGTACATTGCCCGCGGCGCACGCCCGAAAGTGGCGGTACTGCGCGAACAGGGCGTTAACTCACATGTTGAAATGGCTGCGGCATTTCACCGTGCCGGTTTTGATGCCATTGATGTGCATATGAGCGATCTGCTGGCAGGCCGTACCGGGCTTGAGCACTTCAATGCGCTGGTTGCATGCGGCGGCTTCTCCTACGGCGATGTGCTGGGCGCTGGTGAGGGATGGGCGAAATCGATTCTCTTCAACGACCGCGTTCGTGATGAGTTCGAAACCTTCTTCCATCGCCCGCAAACGCTGGCTTTAGGGGTGTGCAACGGTTGCCAGATGATGTCGAACCTGCGCGAACTGATCCCCGGAAGCGAGCTGTGGCCGCGCTTTGTGCGTAACCATTCCGATCGCTTCGAAGCACGCTTCAGCCTGGTGGAAGTGACGCAAAGCCCATCGCTGCTGCTGAGCGGAATGGTCGGTTCACGGATGCCGATTGCCGTTTCTCACGGTGAAGGCCGCGTGGAAGTGCGCGATGGCGCGCATCTGGCGCAGCTGGAGAGTAAAGGGCTGGTGGCGCTGCGCTACGTTGATAACACCGGCGCGGTGACGCAAACCTACCCGGCAAACCCGAACGGCTCACCGAATGGTATTACCGCCGTAACCAGCGAAAGCGGCCGCGTGACTATCATGATGCCGCACCCGGAACGCGTATTCCGCACCGTCTCGAACTCCTGGCACCCGGAAAACTGGGGCGAGGATGGCCCGTGGATGCGCATCTTCCGCAACGCCCGTAAGCAACTGGGCTAATAGTCGCGCTCAGCATAAGCCCTCTTCTTCGCAAGAGGGTTTTTTTTGCCCGTATAAAAGTGTATTCATTTCACGACAATCGCGGTTATCAGGCGTCTCCAAATGGAGACATTTAACCTATTGAATATAATGTATTTATTTTTTATGGCGCGACTGTGTTGCTAAACAGCGACAGTCTGGCGAAATGATAAGCACATCACACTTTTATTTTTTATATTTAAAATTATTAAAAATCAATAATTTAAATTATAAGTGAAATGTTGGCACAAACCCTGCATAATACTGCCCAGTGGCTCATTCACCCTCTTATGTCAGCCCCTTCGGGACGCGCTACATAAACTTCGAATGACGCACATAAAGGTGCCTGCCGTCCAACTACTGATTATTGCTCTGCTTTATCAGGTCCGGGCGCAACGTCGAGTAAGGCACCGCCTAATTTCATCACAAAGCCGGGTTAATACCCGGCTTTGTTGTTTCTGGCTTTTAGCAAATCAGTTAGCATCTCTGAATCGACACTTGCGAGAGTACTGTATTGAAACGCTGGTCAGTTTTCCCCCGCTCGCTTCGCCAACTGGTTATGATGGCGTTTTTATTAATTCTGCTGCCGTTGCTGGTGCTCGCCTGGCAGGCATGGCAAAGCCTGAACGCACTGAGCGCGCAGGCGTTGCAGACTAACCGAACCACGCTGGTTGATGCGCGTCGCAGTGAAGCCATGACCAACGCCGCGCTGGAAATGGAGCGCAGCTACCGGCAATACTGTGTTCTGGATGACGCTACCCTTGCGCGCGTTTACCAAAACCAGCGCAAGCGCTATAGCGAAATGCTGGATGCCCATGCGGGCGTCCTTCCCGATGAGAAACTCTACCAGTCCCTGCGCCAGCATTTAAACGCCCTTGCCCAGTTACAGTGTAAAAATAGCGGGCCCTCCGCTGAGGCTTCCGCGCAGCTGGAAGCTTTTGCCGCAGCCAATACCGACATGGTGCAGTCAACGCGCGCGGTGGTCTTTTCCCGCGGGCAGCAGCTACAGCTGGAGATTGCCGAACGCGGCCAGTTCTTCGGCTGGCAGGCGCTGGTGCTGTTCCTGCTAAGCCTGGCGCTGGTACTGCTGTTTACCCGCATGATCATCGGTCCGGTGAAGAGTATTGAACGGATGATTAACCGCTTAGGCGAAGGGCGCACCCTGGGCCGTAGCGTGGTGTTTAAAGGACCGCGCGAATTGCGTTACGTCGGCGAGCGGATCATCTGGCTGAGCGAAAGGCTGGCGTGGCTCGAATCCCAGCGCCATCAGTTCCTGCGTCATCTTTCCCACGAACTTAAAACTCCCCTTGCCAGTATGCGCGAGGGGACGGAGCTGTTAGCCGATCAGGTTGTCGGGCCGCTGACGCCGGAACAAAAAGAGGTGGTGGAGATCCTCGATGACAGCAGCCGCAATCTGCAAAAATTGATTGAACAGCTGCTCGATTACAACCGCAAGCTTGCCGAGAGCGCGGTGAAGCTGGAAACCGTGGAACTCGCGCCGCTGGTCGAAATGGTGATCTCAGCCCACAGTTTGCCTGCACGAGCTAAAATGATGCATACCGATGTCGCCCTTGATGTGGCGACCTGCCAGGCCGAACCCCTGTTACTGATGAGCGTGTTGGATAATCTTTACTCCAACGCGGTGCACTATGGCGCTGAATCCGGTAACATTTCGCTGCACAGCTTTATTGCCGACGCACGACTCTGTATTGAAGTGGCAAATACCGGTACGCCAATACCTGAACCGGAGCGTGAAATGATCTTTGAGCCATTTTTTCAGGGCAGCCATCAGCGGAAAGGGGCGGTAAAAGGTAGCGGGTTAGGGCTGAGCATTGCCAGAGACTGCATTCGCCGTATGCAGGGCGAGCTTCATCTGGTGGCAAGCAGCAAAGCCGATGTCTGTTTCCGTATTGAGTTACCCCTTAATGCGCCGGAAAAATCCATTTAATGAATCTAAATCTGATAAGTATGTCGCATGTTTCTTCTCGCGTGATTAACGCGGTTACACAGCAACGCGCCTGGCTTCGCGTGCTTCCCTGCCTGCTGCTGGCAGCGTGCGCAGCGCAAAAGCCGACCAGCGAGATTCACGACGCACGGGAAGAACAACTTCCTGTACATCAACTGGCTGATTTCCTCTCCACAGATTGCGATGATATCTGGTCGCTGTCCGGGCACAACGTCGACAATAACCCGCTTTACTGGCTGCGCGGTATGGATTGCGCTCAGCGCTTATCGCCCGCTGTGGCGCGCGCCGAAGCGCGTTCATGGTCTGACGAAAGCTGGCAGGCAACTTTCCGCCGCGGGATTTTGCTGTCGAATGCGAAAATTTCGCCCCTTGAGCGCCGTGATTACATCGAGCGGCTGGACGTGTTAAGCCCGGCTATTTCGCCGCAGGTTCGTCCATTGTTTCAACTGTGGCGCGATGGCGAGAAAGCGCAACTGCAGCTGGCGGAAGAGCGTTCACGCTACGCGAAGTTGCAGCAATCCTCCGACAGCGAGCTGGACAACCTGCGCCAGCAGAAACAGTTCCTGCGCGAACAGCTGGAAACCACCACGCGTAAGCTGGAAAACCTCACCGATATCGAGCGCCGTCTTTCAACACGCAATAAACCTGCCGCCACCGATCTGCCGGACAGCGCCCACCCGGCGAAAAGCGACGGGACTCAGGAGGATGTGAAACCATGATCAGTCGTAAACCTGCCCATCTGTTGCTGGTGGATGACGATCCGGGTCTGCTGAAACTGCTGGGGCTGCGCCTGACCAGCGAAGGTTATAGCATCGTGACTGCTGAAAGCGGCCAGGAAGGGTTGCGTATTCTCGGGCGGGAAAAGGTCGATCTGGTGATAAGCGATCTGCGGATGGATGAGATGGACGGCATGCAGCTGTTCGCCGAGATCCAGCGGGTACAGCCGGGCATGCCGGTAATTATTCTGACGGCGCACGGCTCCATTCCCGACGCGGTAGCGGCTACCCAGCAGGGCGTATTCAGCTTTCTGACCAAACCGGTGGAGAAAGAGGCGCTGTACAAAGCGATTGACGAAGCGCTGGAGCACAGCGGATCTGGCGTGGACGATGGTTGGCGCGAAACTATCGTTACCCGCAGCCCAATCATGCTGCGTTTACTGGAGCAGGCGCGAATGGTGGCGCAATCGGACGTCAGCGTGCTGATCAATGGCCAAAGCGGCACCGGGAAAGAAGTGCTCGCCCAGGCGATTCATAACGCCAGCCCGCGCAGTAAAAACGCCTTTATCGCCATCAACTGCGGCGCTTTACCGGAGCAGTTGCTCGAATCCGAATTGTTCGGCCATGCGCGCGGTGCCTTTACCGGCGCGGTCAGCAGCCGCGAAGGGCTGTTTCAGGCGGCGGAAGGCGGTACGCTGTTCCTGGATGAGATTGGCGATATGCCGATCCCGTTGCAGGTTAAACTGCTGCGCGTGCTGCAGGAGCGCAAAGTTCGCCCGCTGGGCAGTAACCGCGATATCGACATTGATGTGCGCATTATCTCGGCCACCCATCGCGATCTGCCAAAAGCGATGGCGCGCGGGGAGTTTCGTGAAGATCTCTACTACCGCTTAAACGTGGTGAGCCTGAAGATCCCGGCGCTGGCGGAACGGGCAGAAGATATTCCCCTGCTGGCAACGCATCTGCTGCGCCAGTCGGCGGAAAGGCATAAACCTTTTGTCCGCGCCTTCTCTACCGATGCGATGAAACGGTTGATGACCGCCAGCTGGCCCGGCAATGTGCGCCAGTTGGTGAACGTTATTGAGCAGTGCGTGGCGCTAACCTCGTCGCCGGTGATCAGCGATGCGCTGGTTGACCAGGCGCTGGAAGGGGAGAATACGGCGCTGCCGACCTTTGTCGAGGCGCGCAACCAGTTCGAACTGAACTACCTGCGTAAGCTATTGCAAATCACTAAAGGCAATGTCACGCATGCCGCGCGGATGGCCGGACGCAACCGCACCGAATTTTATAAATTGCTCTCCCGCCATGAACTGGACGCCAACGACTTTAAAGAGTAATGGCAAAATGATTATGGTACTGTGAGCAACCGATTACGATGCAGCCGACTGGCAAAAGTGTGTAAGGAACGACGATGAAAAAGATTGATGCGATTATTAAACCTTTCAAACTGGATGACGTACGTGAAGCACTGGCTGAAGTCGGCATCACCGGGATGACGGTAACAGAAGTCAAAGGTTTTGGTCGTCAGAAAGGCCACACGGAACTGTACCGTGGCGCTGAGTATATGGTGGATTTTCTGCCGAAGGTGAAGATTGAAATCGTCGTCACCGACGACATCGTGGATACCTGCGTGGACACCATTATTCGCACCGCCCAGACCGGTAAAATCGGCGACGGCAAGATTTTCGTCTTTGACGTCGCGCGCGTGGTGCGTATTCGTACCGGCGAAGAAGACGACGCCGCAATCTGATTTTTCTCCCTCACCCCGCAGGGTGAGGGAAACGCCTTTACAGCACCTTATGCGGGCCAAAGCATTCGTAGTGAATCTGCTCTTTATTGACGCCAAGCTCCACCAGCTGTTGTGCGGCAAACTGCATAAAACCGACCGGGCCGCAGAGATAAAACTGCATCGCCGGGTCGCTGAATGACCCCTCCAGCGCTTTTAAATCCATCAACCCTTCGCTCTGATAGCGGCCAGAATTGATGTCCGTTGCTAACGGCTGTTGATACCAGACATGCTGGTTAAAATGGCTCAGGGAGGCACCCAGTTTGCTGACTTCATCGACAAACGCGTGCACTTCGCCATTCATCGCGGCATGGAACCAATTGACCTGCGCGGCATGCTGCGCTGCTGCCAGGCTATCGAGCATTGCCAGCATCGGCGTTTGGCCGACACCGGCGGAAATCAGGGTGATCGGCGTGTCGCTTGCCACATCCATAAAGAAATCCCCGGCGGGAACGGCCAGATGCACAATGTCGCCTGGCTGCGCGCTATTATGCAGCCAGTTTGAAACCTGGCCGCCCGCTTCGCGTTTCACGGCAATGCGGTAGCTTTTGCCGTTAGGCTGACGGGTCAGCGAATATTGGCGGATCTCCTGATTGGCGAAATCGTCCGGTTTCAACCAGATACCAAGATACTGTCCTGGTCGGTAGTCAGCGACAGGTTGGCCGTCGACGGGTTCGAATTCAAAACTGGTAATCAACGCGCTCTGCGGCGTTTTCGCTACCAGGCGGAAGGGGCGAGTACCTTGCCAGCCGCCGGTTTTTTCGGCATGTTCGCTATAAATTTGTGCTTCACGATTGATAAATACCCCCGCCAGCACGCCGTAAGCTTTGCCCCAGGCATCGAGTACCTCCTGGCCCGGGCTGAACATCTCATCCAGCGTCGCCAGCAGGTGCGCGCCGACAATGTTGTACTGCTCCGGCTGGATCTGGAAGCTGGTGTGCTTCTGCGCGATCTTCTCCACTGCTGGCAGCAGCGCGGCCAGGTTATCGATATTACTGGCGTAGGCGGCAATGGCGTTAAACAGCGCTTCACGCTGATCGCCGTTGCGCTGGTTGCTCATATTGAAGATCTCTTTTAATTCCGGGTTATGACTAAACATCCGGTCATAAAAATGTGCGGTGAGTTTAGGGCCGGTCGCCGCTAATAAAGGGAGAGTGGACTTGACCGTAGCGATGGTTTGAGCGTCGAGCATAGAGCTTCCTTTTTTTCAGAACATTTAAAGTTGTATTTTAAATGCATCTTATAGCGCAATAAGCGGGGTTGTAAAGAGCGTACAATGTAAAGGGATTCATATCATGAATAAGTTGCATCACAAACCTGAAAAGAAATCCGCTTTCACCGTTCACGGCATCATCGCTGAAACCCTTACCTGGCTTGAAGCCAATCGTTTGCGTAAAAACCTTTGTCAAGACCTGTTATCAGGTTATTAATCAGTTATACTGTGAGCCGTTCCCCACATTGGGCCCTCGTTAAGAGTCGTTTTGTTAGCTGAGTCAGGAGATGCGGATGTTAAAGCGTGAAATGAACATTGCCGATTATGATGCCGAACTGTGGCAGGCTATGGAGCAGGAAAAAGTACGTCAGGAAGAACACATTGAACTGATCGCCTCCGAAAACTACACCAGCCCGCGTGTAATGCAGGCGCAGGGTTCTCAGCTGACCAACAAATACGCCGAAGGCTACCCGGGCAAACGCTACTACGGCGGTTGCGAGTATGTCGATATCGTTGAGCAACTGGCGCTTGACCGCGCGAAAGAGCTGTTTGGCGCCGATTACGCCAACGTGCAGCCGCACTCCGGTTCTCAGGCTAACTTCGCGGTATACACCTCTTTGCTGCAGCCGGGCGATACCGTGCTCGGCATGAACCTGGCCCACGGCGGCCACCTGACGCACGGTTCTCCGGTGAACTTCTCCGGCAAGCTGTACAACATCGTACCTTACGGCATCGATGAGACCGGCCATATCGATTACAACGATCTGAATGAGCAGGCGCAGAAACATAAACCGAAAATGATTATCGGCGGCTTCTCCGCCTATTCCGGCGTGGTTGACTGGGCGAAAATGCGCGAAATCGCCGACAGCATCGGTGCGTATCTATTTGTTGATATGGCGCACGTTGCCGGTCTGGTCGCCGCTGGCGTCTATCCGAACCCGGTTCCCCATGCCCACGTAGTGACTACAACGACGCATAAAACCCTGGCAGGCCCGCGCGGTGGTTTGATTCTGGCGAAAGGCGGCAGCGAAGAGCTGTACAAAAAATTCAACTCCGCCGTCTTCCCTGGCGGCCAGGGCGGCCCGCTGATGCACGTGATCGCCGGTAAAGCGGTTGCGCTGAAAGAAGCGATGGAGCCTGAGTTTAAAACCTACCAGCAGCAGGTAGCGAAAAACGCCAAAGCGATGGTAGAAGTGTTCCTGAACCGCGGTTACAAAGTGGTTTCCGGCGGCACGGACAACCACCTGTTCCTGCTGGATCTGGTGGATAAAAACCTCACCGGTAAAGAAGCTGACGCCGCACTGGGCCGCGCTAACATCACCGTTAACAAAAACAGCGTGCCGAACGATCCGAAAAGCCCGTTTGTCACCTCTGGTATCCGTATCGGCAGCCCGGCCGTTACGCGCCGTGGTTTTAAAGAAGCGGAAGTGAAAGAGCTGGCTGGCTGGATGTGTGACGTGCTGGATAGCATCAATGACGAAGCCGTTATTGAGCGCACCAAACAGAAAGTGCTGGATATCTGCGCCCGCTTCCCGGTTTACGCGTAAGTTAATCCTCTCTCAAAACAGCCCGCATTTTTTAATGCGGGCTGTTTTACATCCTATTGCAGCCCGTGGTAGCCGTGAATCGCCATATAGACGCCGACCAGCGCAATCAGCGCGCTGGAAAAGTAGGGCGCTTTACGTGCCAGCCGGTTAAAACCTGACCAGCGCTTTGCCGCTTGCTGTACGCTGATAGCTGCGCCAACCCCGACCGCGACGAGAGTCAGCGCCAGACCAACACTAAAACTCACCACCAGCGTAGCGCCTAAGGTAATGGCTTTAAGCTGGATACAGATCAGCAAAATAGTAATCGCTGCCGGGCAGGGGATCAGGCCGCCGGTCAAGCCAAACAGCAGGATCTGCGCGTTAGTCACCTCTCCCCCGGTAAAGCGTCGCTCAATATCCCGCGCGTGCGCCCGCTCATGGGCATCCTGATACTCCTCTTGTGGCGTCACTTTTCGCAGGGAGAGAATTGTTGGCTGGGCGCTCATTCTGGCCGGTTGCGCTGGTTGAAGCACCAAACGGGGAGCGGAATGCGTATGCCCACGATCGGCATGATGATGCCCCGCCAGCCAGCCGCGTTCGCCTTGCCAGGTACGCAAAAACATCCATATCGCCGTCGCAAAGATGATCGCTGCTGATACCATTTGCAGCCAGGGTTCAACGGCCTGGGCGGTGAATTTTTGGCTGAGGTACATCCCACCGAGGGCAATCATCCACACCACCAGCGTATGGGACAGCGTGGCGGCAAGCCCGAGCATAACGGCCTGTTTAACCGTACCTTTAATGGCAATGATAAACGCCGCCATCATGGTTTTGGAGTGCCCCGGTTCGAGGCCGTGCAGCGCGCCGAGCAGGATGGCGCTCGGAATAAAAAACCAGGCGTTCCCTTGCTGAAACAGCGTGGTGAAGTCATGCATGAGAATAATTCTCTGTTAATAATTGTGCGCGAGAATCTACTCCCCCCCAGTAAAAAATACTACCCCCCAGTAGAAATAAACGCGCTCAGGTTGATGCATGGTATGCTTACGCCGTTTACGCACTGTCGATTGAGGTCTGTATGTCGCACACCATCCGGGACAAGAAAAAGCTTAAAGCGCGGGCGAGCAAAATAGAGGGGCAGGTTGGCGCGTTAAAAAAAATGCTCGATGAACCTCATGAATGCGCCCAGGTTTTGCAGCAAATAGCCGCCATCCGCGGGGCGGTAAATGGTTTGATGCGTGAGGTGATCAAAGGCCATTTGACCGACCATATCGTGCATGAGAATGACGAAATAAAACGGGAAGAGGATCTGGATGTGGTCCTGAGCGTGCTGGACTCTTATATTCGTTAGTCAGCGGCGTTTACAGGCATTTGTTAGTTGATGCTTGTTACCAGATTGTTTCTTGCCAGCTCCGCTATTTATCGCCAGACTATCGCCTCCATTCAGGAGGAAATCATGGTCTTGCAGTCCACGCGCTGGCTGGCGCTCGCTTATTTCACCTACTTTTTTAGCTACGGAATCTTCTTACCTTTCTGGAGCGTCTGGCTCAAAGGCGTTGGGCTTACGCCGGAAATCATCGGCATGCTGCTTGGCGCAGGCCTTATTGCCCGTTTTCTTGGTAGCCTGCTTATTGCCCCGCGCGTCAGCGATCCTTCCCGTTTGATCTCCGCCCTGCGCATTCTGGCGCTATTGACGCTCATCTTCGCGCTGGCTTTTTATGCCGGAACCCATGTGGCGTGGCTGGCGGCAATAATTATCGGTTTTAACCTCTTTTTCTCGCCGCTGGTGCCGCTGACGGATGCGCTGGCGGGCACCTGGCAAAAACAGTTTCCGATGGATTATGGCCGCGTGCGGCTGTGGGGTTCTATTGCCTTTGTAATTGGCTCGGCGCTCACCGGTAAGCTGGTAAGTCTGTTTGATTATCACGCCATTCTGCTGCTGCTGACGTTGGGGACGGCATCGATGCTGCTGGGGATGCTGCTGCGCCCTGCAATCTTGCCGCAGGGCGAAAACCGCCACCAGGACGGCGCAGGCTGGCAGGCATGGCGTTTGTTAGTGGTGCAGAACTGGCGTTTTCTGGCCTGCGTGTCGCTGCTGCAGGGGGCGCATGCGGCCTATTACGGTTTCAGCGCCATTTACTGGCAGTCGGCGGGCTATTCTGCGTCTACCGTCGGGTATTTATGGTCGTTGGGCGTGGTCGCGGAAGTGGTGATTTTTGCTTTAAGTCACCGGCTGTTTCGTCGCTTTAGCGCGCGCGATTTGCTGTTGCTCTCTGCCGTCTCCGGGCTGATACGCTGGAGCCTGATGGGCTGGACCACCGAACTTCCGTGGTTGATTGTCGCGCAGATCCTGCACTGCGGCACCTTCACCGTGTGCCATCTCGCCGCGATGCGCTATATCTCGGCGCGTCAGGGCAGCGAAGTGATCCGCCTGCAGGCGGTCTACTCGGCAGTAGCGATGGGAGGAAGTATTGCATTAATGACCATGATCGCAGGCTTCCTGTTTGAACATCTGCACCAGGGGCTGTTTTTCGTGATGGCGGTGCTGGCTATTCCGGCGATGTTCCTGCGCCCGAAAGTGGCGGCGCAGGCCGGTTAACCTTCGAGCATATCGCGGATATGTTGCTGCTGCTGCCCGCTCAACGGCCCGTCGGTGTGAATCAACGGCGGTGAGAACAGCGGCAGCGGCGTGGTGTAGGGGGTAATAATTAATGTCACATCTTTTGGCGCGCCTGCATCGCGAAATTCCGCCAGCGGCAGATATTTAATACTCAGGGGCAGCAGCGTTAATTCGCGCAGCTGCTGTTCGATCTGCTGCTCGCGCGCGCTGTCTTCCCCGGTGATGAGAACCACCTGCTTTTCTTGCAGATCGCACTCCTGCATTAGCCACGCGCCAAAAATCACCGCTACCAGGCCTGCTTCTTCATCACTAAAGCGCAGCGCGTACTCTTGCTCAAACTCTTCCAGTGCCGCGCGGGTGGTGCGCATCAAGCGCGGGTAAAGCAAATGGATCTCTTCCGGCAGGCTGTTATCAATACCAATACCGAACAAGCTGCGATCGAGCGCCTGCGCCAGATGGATATAGAGTTGGTTACTCAGGCCATGCTCGTCACTAAAGCGCAGCCCCGCCAACTGATGAAAGCGGCTAATCATGCTTTTAATAGCCCGCTGTAACCGCCTGTCCTGGGGATGTTCGTCACGTAGCGGATCCGGCGTGCGCACCAGCATAAACAGCAGCGATAAAAAGAGGTGTTCGTTTTCCGCCGGAGAGTTAACCACCCGCCGTTGCCAGTGACGCACTATCTCTTGCGCCGCCTGATACTCGGCATGAACCTGCGCCCACGCTTGCTGCACCGGGGTAAATTCTGGTGCCGGCCCGTGATGATGCTGCAATAAGCAGTATTGCAAGTAGAGGCGCAGAAACTGCGTGTCACGACATTCAAACACGCGCTGCAGGCGGCGTGAGCAGAGGTTGATTAATGCCAGCAGATTTGTGTCATCATATAACGTTCTGGCAATGCCCTGCTGTTTAAGGGCGGTTTTAAGCGTCGGGGTAAAATGATGGGTGATAAATTGCGGGCACAGACGCAGCGCGCGCCTGAGCCAGTGGAGCAGGCATAAGCGCTGATCGAGCGAAGCGCCCTCAATCCGTAGGCTGCCATTAGGATGCACGATGATAGAGAGCCGGTGGTAACGCTGGATTTCGCTTTCCATTTCTGCGATATCCTGACGGGCCAGGGCCTCGTCCACTCCATTTATCGTGCTGATATGTTCCATGGTAACTTGTTGCCCCGGCACGGCGAGCATCAAAAGCACCTGGCAGCGGCGCTGCGGACTGGAGAGCACAGATGGCGGCGTCATCACAATAGTCATCTGTCAAAATCCAGTAGGGGTTTTGATAAGCGTAGCTAAAGCTTTACACAGCGATAGTGTAGCGGCGACTCTTTCCGTCAGGATTGCCGGAGAACATCACAGAATTTTTCACGTGAGGAATTCATGCAAGGAGTTAAACAATGCGCCACGGGTTTCGTTCTCGCATTTTTATCGTTTACGGCGGCTGCGCATCCACACAGTTTTATCCGCTTGAAAACGCAGGTATTAACCGACAACCATTTTTTCACTGGTTTGAAAATGCGCTGGACGATGGATGAAATTACTTCAGCGGATCTGCTGTATGATGCGGGCGCGGCAAAACCCGGTGATGAAATATGGAAAAAGCTGGCGGCAGAAGTGATGGCCAATGTACTGGGGCAGCACTACTTTACCGAAGTGTGGCATAACGGGCAGAAGATAAAATTTCTCAATCGCCCCACCGAGTACGGTATGGAGCGGGTAGGGCACCAGGCGGTGCTGACCTTTATTTTACCCCTCGCCGAGCCGCAGCCGCTTTCGGGTCAACAGTATCGCTTTTCCACTTTCGATCCCACTTACTATGTCGACATGAGCTACGAAAAAGAGAGCGATGTGACGCTTTCTGCCACCGCGCCACAAAATTGCACGCTGGCGCTGCATACCCCTCAGCCCGGCGAAGAGGTGCTGAATTATGCCCAGTCGCTGGATAAAGCCGATGCGCCGGAGGAAGACCGGGAACTCGGCAAACAATTTGCGCAAACGGTAACCCTTACATGCCCGTGACCCATCGCGTGAGCGCGCGAAAACGACGCGTAATCCCCTGGTGGCCGCTGGCGCTGTTTGCGCTTTGCGCGCTGATTGCCGCACTGTGGCTGTGGCAGGCCTGGCCGCAGGTGATGCTCAAAAGCATCATCTGGCAGCGCGAAGTGAATAGACAAATGAGCGGCTTATTGCAGGCGGTAGCGGAAAATCCCCAGCAGGCGGGCGGTGCGCTGCTGCTGTTCAGCTTTGTTTATGGCGTGCTGCATGCCCTCGGGCCGGGTCATGGTAAAGTGGTTATCACCACCTGGCTTGCCACCCATCCTTCAAAACTGAAACCGGCCATTGGCTTAACCCTTGCCTCTTCTTTATTACAGGGCGTAGTGGCGATTGTGCTGGTCACGGTCGTCTTAACGCTATTGGCGCTTCCCGCGCGCCAGCTCCATCTCAGCAGTTACTGGCTGGAAAAGGGCAGTTACCTGCTGGTGGGCATGCTTGGGCTGCTGCTGTGTGTCAGAGCGCTAAGAAAGCTTCGCGCCCTGCTGAGTGCGCCGAAATTTCGCGCCTTTACGGTGCAGCACGAGCATCATGAAGGCTGCGGTTGTGGGCATCAACATCTGCCCAATCCAGCGCAACTGCAGAGCGGCGAAGAGTGGCGCGCGCGGTTGATGATTATCTTATCAATGGGCATGCGTCCCTGTTCCGGGGCGATTATGGTGCTGCTGTTCAGTAAGGTGATCGGTGTATTTGCATGGGGTGTGGCGTCGGCGCTGGTAATGGCGGCAGGCACATCTCTGACCATCAGTTCGCTGGCGTTACTGGTGCACGGTTTTCGTCAACTGGCGGTGAAATTAAGCGGGCATCGCGCGCCGGTATTGTGGCGACAGGTCGGCTGGACCACGCTGGCGCTGGCGGGCGGCGTGATACTTATTGCTGCGGCAGTGGTGATGTGGATAAGTGCATTACCGCCGGGTGGCGGACTGCGGCCTTTTTGACAGTACCCGGCGGCGAATGGCTGCCGGGCACTCACAGGCTTAGCGTTTCAGCGCGTCGCTCAGTTCGTCACGCATATTCGCCAGCATTGATTTCACTACGCGCGGGTTACCGGCAACGATATTGCCGCTCAGCATGTAGTTATGACCACCGGTGAAATCGCATACCAGACCGCCCGCTTCACGTACCAGCAGCTCACCGCCGGCAAAATCCCACGGCTTGAGGCCAATTTCAAAGAAACCGTCTACGCGGCCAGCGGCAACGTAGGCCAGATCCAGCGCAGCGGAACCGGTACGGCGGAAGTCCGCGCATTCGCTAAACAGTTTACCGACGATATTGATATAGGTGGCAGCGTGTTGTTTTGCTTTGAAGGGGAAACCGGTCGCCAGAATCGTACCGTCCAGGTCGCGAGCGGTGCCGCCGCGCAGACGGTAGCCGTTCAGCTGTGCGCCCTGACCGCGAGTCGCGGTGAAGAGTTCGTTACGCATAGGATCGTAAACCACAGCGACTTCGGTGCGGCCTTTAATACGTACGGCGATGGATACCGCGAAGTGCGGCAAGCGTTTAATAAAGTTGGTGGTGCCATCCAGTGGATCGATAACCCATTGAACATCCTGGTCTGTGCCTTCAAGCTCACCACTCTCTTCGGTGATGATGGTGTGTTGCGGGTAAGATTTGCGGATTGTTTCGATAATCAGCGCTTCGGCGGCCTTATCGACATTGGTCACGAAATCATTGCTGCCTTTCTGGCTGGTTTCTACGTTATCAGGCGTTTCGTAGTTTTTGGCAATTAAATTACCCGCCTTGCGCGCAGCACGCACGGCGATGTTCAGCATCGGATGCATCGGTCTCTCTCACTGGATGTTAAAGAACGGAAAACGGCGCACATCATAGCAGCGAATTCGGAATCTGTCTTTGGTTTATGATAGTATGCGCGAATATTCTTTAGCCGTTGAAAATCTATGCTGCAAAATATTCGAATCGTACTGGTAGAAACCTCCCACACCGGCAACATGGGCTCCGTTGCCCGTGCTATGAAAACCATGGGCTTGACCAATCTCTGGCTGGTGAATCCGTTGGTAAAACCGGATTCGCAGGCGATCGCCTTGGCCGCAGGTGCCAGCGATGTGATTGGCAGCGCCAATATCGTCGATACGCTGGATGAAGCCTTAGCTGGCTGTAGCCTGGTGGTGGGCACCAGCGCGCGCTCCCGCACGTTGCCATGGCCAATGCTCGATCCGCGCGAGTGCGGTATTAAAAGCGTTGCCGAAGCGCAACATGCGCCGGTCGCGCTGGTATTTGGTCGCGAACGTGTGGGCCTGACCAACGAAGAGCTGCAAAAGTGCCATTACCACGTTGCGATTGCCGCCAACCCGGAATATAGCTCGCTGAATCTGGCGATGGCGGTACAGGTTATTGCCTATGAAGCGCGTATGGCCTGGCTGGCAACCCAGGAGAGCGGCACGCCGACTGAACCTGAACAGACGCCGTATCCGCTGGTGGACGATCTCGAGCGGTTCTACGGTCATCTGGAACAAACCTTGCTGGCGACGGGTTTTATCCGTGAAAACCATCCCGGCCAGGTGATGAACAAACTACGCCGTTTATTTACCCGCGCACGCCCGGAAAGCCAGGAGCTTAATATCCTGCGCGGTATCCTGGCGTCGATTGAACAGAAGCATAAACAGTAGTGTGATAAGGGCGGGAAAAACGCCCTTTTTCGACCTAAGCCTATGAAAGCATTAAATGACAAATACCTGACTAAAACAGTCAACTAAATAGTTGACCAATTTAGTCGGGAATGTCAGACTTGCGTCTGCTATGCAACATTAACATATAAATAATACACCCCGGGCAGGGGCGAGTTTGAGGCTTGTAAGACATGAGACTGACATCTAAAGGGCGTTACGCTGTGACCGCAATGCTGGACGTTGCACTCAACTCTGAGTCGGGCCCGGTGCCGTTGGCTGATATTTCCGAGCGTCAGGGGATCTCCCTCTCTTATCTGGAGCAGCTTTTCTCCCGTCTGCGTAAAAATGGCCTGGTGGCCAGCGTGCGTGGTCCGGGCGGCGGTTACCTGCTGGGTAAAGACGCAAACACCATTGCCGTTGGCGAAGTGATTAGCGCCGTTGACGAATCCGTAGACGCGACCCGCTGTCAGGGTAAAAGCGGCTGCCAGGGCGGCGATAAGTGCCTGACCCATGCGCTGTGGCGCGATCTGAGCGACCGTCTGACGGGCTTTTTGAACAACATTACGCTGGGCGAACTGGTGAACAACCAGGAAATTCTTGATGTGTCCGATCGTCAGCACAGTAACGAATCCCATCGCAGTACCCGCGCTCAAGACGCGATCGACGTAAAGCTGCGCGCATAATAACAAAACAGTATTCAGAATCGGGCCAGAGCATACAACAGGTGCTCTGTTAACACGGTCGTACATCCAGCCGGTTGCCCGATTCCTTGCATTAGAGCGATGTACGGAGTTTAAAGAGCAATGAAATTACCGATTTATCTCGATTACTCCGCAACCACGCCGGTGGATCCGCGTGTTGCCGAGAAAATGATGCAGTTTCTGACCCTGGACGGGACCTTTGGTAACCCGGCTTCCCGTTCCCACCGTTTTGGCTGGCAGGCTGAAGAGGCGGTAGATATCGCCCGCAACCAAATTGCTGAACTGGTTGGTGCGGATCCGCGCGAAATCGTCTTCACGTCCGGTGCAACCGAATCCGATAACCTGGCGATCAAAGGTGCTGCCAACTTTTATCAGAAAAAAGGCAAGCACATCATCACCAGCAAAACCGAACACAAAGCCGTGCTCGATACCTGCCGTCAGCTGGAGCGCGAAGGGTTTGAAGTGACCTATCTCGCCCCGCAGAGCAACGGTATTATCTCTCTGCAAGAGCTGGAAGCGGCGATGCGTGACGACACCATCATCGTCTCCATTATGCACGTGAACAACGAAATCGGCGTGGTGCAGGATATCGCGGCCATCGGCGAAATGTGCCGTGCGCGCGGCATTATCTATCACGTTGATGCTACCCAGAGCGTGGGCAAACTGCCTATCGATCTGAGCCAGCTGAAAGTGGATCTGATGTCCTTCTCCGCCCATAAAATTTATGGCCCGAAAGGTATTGGTGCCCTCTACGTACAGCGTAAACCGCGCGTACGTATCGAAGCGCAGATGCATGGCGGCGGTCACGAGCGCGGCATGCGTTCCGGTACGCTGCCTGTTCACCAGATCGTTGGTATGGGTGAAGCCTACCGCATTGCCAAAGAAGAGATGGCAAGCGAAATGGAACGTCTGCGCGGTCTGCGTAGCCGTCTGTGGAATGGCATCAACGATATCGAAGAAGTTTACCTGAATGGCGATCTTGAACACGGCGCGCCAAACATCCTTAACGTTAGCTTTAACTACGTTGAAGGCGAGTCGCTGATCATGGCGCTTAAAGATCTGGCCGTCTCCTCCGGTTCTGCCTGTACCTCGGCAAGCCTGGAGCCGTCCTACGTGCTGCGTGCACTGGGTATGAATGATGAGCTGGCGCACAGCTCCATCCGTTTCTCCTTAGGTCGTTTTACCACCGAAGAAGAAATTGACTACACCATCGCTCTGGTACGTAAATCCATCGGCCGTCTGCGTGAACTCTCTCCGCTGTGGGAAATGTTCAAACAGGGCGTGGATCTGACCACCATCGAATGGGCTCATCATTAATCGTTGCGCAAGCAGGAGAATAGAAAATGGCATATAGCGAAAAAGTAATCGATCACTACGAAAACCCGCGCAACGTTGGCTCCTTTGACAACGACGATACCGTGGGCAGCGGCATGGTTGGCGCACCGGCGTGCGGCGACGTGATGAAACTGCAGATCAAAGTTAACGATAAAGGCATTATCGAAGACGCGCGTTTCAAAACCTACGGTTGTGGCTCTGCGATCGCCTCCAGCTCACTGGTCACCGAGTGGGTAAAAGGTAAATCACTGGACGAAGCGCAGGCGATCAAAAACACCGATATTGCCGAAGAGCTGGAACTGCCGCCGGTGAAAATTCACTGCTCTATCCTGGCGGAAGATGCGATTAAAGCCGCGATTGCGGATTACAAAAGTAAACAAGAAGCGAAATAAGGCAGGAGGTTGTTGTCATGTCCATTAGCCTGAGCGACAGTGCTGCCGCACGCGTTAATACCTTTCTGGCCAACCGCGGTAAAGGGTTTGGCCTGCGCCTGGGGGTAAGAACCTCCGGCTGTTCGGGTATGGCCTACGTGCTCGAATTTGTCGACGCGCCGAATGACGAAGATACGGTGTTTGAAGACAAAGGCGTAAAGGTAGTGGTTGACGGCAAAAGCCTGCAATTCCTTGACGGCACTCAGCTGGACTTCGTCAAAGAAGGCCTGAACGAAGGGTTTAAGTTTACCAACCCGAACGTAAAAGACGAGTGCGGTTGCGGCGAAAGCTTCAACGTTTAATCGCCTTTTCCCGATGACCCCACCGCAGCGTCCTGCGCGTGGGGTTTGTTTCGATTGCCTACCCGGAATTGTTATGGATTACTTCACCCTTTTTGGGTTGCCGGCCCACTATTCCCTCGATGTTCAGGCGCTGGCGACACGTTTCCAGGATCTGCAACGTCAGTTCCACCCCGATCGCTTCGCAAGCCGCCCGCAGGCGGAACAACTGGCCGCTGTCCAGCAATCCGCTACCATTAATCAGGCATGGCAAACCCTGCGCAATCCGCTCACCCGTGCGGAATATCTGCTGTCGCTGCACGGCTTCGATTTAGCCTCTGAGCAGCATACGGTGCGCGATACCGCCTTTTTGATGGAGCAACTTGAGCTGCGTGAAGAGCTGGACGACATCGAGAAGGCTGAAGACGCAACCCGGCTGGCAGCCTTTCAGCAGCGTGTAAAAGGGATGTACGACGCGCGCCATCTGCAAATGGTTGAACAATTAGAGCGCCAGACGTGGGACGCGGCGGCGGATACCGTGCGTAAACTACGTTTTCTCGATAAACTGCGCAGCACAACAGAACAACTCGAAGAAAAACTGCTCGGTTTTTAAATTTTTGGAAGCTCCTTATGGCCTTATTACAAATCAGTGAGCCCGGTCTGAGCGCCGCACCACACCAGCGTCGTCTGGCGGTGGGCATCGATCTTGGCACCACCAATTCATTAGTTGCCACCGTACGTAGCGGGCAGGCTGAAACCCTGGCCGACAGCGACGGTCGCCACCTGCTGCCGTCGGTGGTTCACTACCAGGCCGACGGTCATAGCGTAGGTTATGACGCCCGTGCTAACGCCGCGCTGGACTCCGTCAACACTATCAGCTCCGTTAAACGCCTGATGGGCCGCAGCCTGGCGGATATTCAGGCGCGCTACCCGCATCTGCCGTGGCAGTTCCAGCCGAGCGAAAATGGTCTGCCGATGATCGTCACTGCCGGTGGCCTGGTAAACCCAATCCGCGTGTCGGCGGATATTCTCAAAAACCTGGCCGCGCGCGCGCAAGCAACCCTTTCCGGTGAGCTCGACGGCGTGGTGATCACCGTTCCGGCCTACTTTGATGATGCGCAGCGCCAGGGCACTAAAGACGCGGCGCGTCTTGCGGGCCTGCATGTGCTGCGTCTGCTGAATGAACCGACCGCCGCGGCTATCGCTTACGGTCTGGATTCCGGCAAAGAGGGCGTAATTGCCGTTTACGATCTCGGCGGGGGCACCTTTGATATTTCCATTCTGCGCCTTAGCCGTGGCGTGTTCGAAGTGCTGGCAACGGGCGGTGACTCAGCCCTTGGCGGCGACGACTTCGATCATCTGCTGGCGGATCACATTGCCGCTCAGGCGGGAATGTCCGATCGCAGCGATCCGCGCCAGCAGCGCGAACTGCTCGATGCGGCGATTGCCGCCAAGATTGCCCTCAGCGATGCCGACAGCGTAAACGTTGACGTAGCGGGCTGGCAGGGCACTATCACCCGTGCCCAGTTTGAAGAGCTGATCGCCACGCTGGTGAAACGCACCTTACTCTCTTGTCGTCGCGCGCTGAAAGATGCTGGCGTTGAAGCCCAGGACGTGCTGGAAGTGGTGATGGTTGGCGGTTCAACCCGCGTTCCGCTGGTGCGCGAGCGCGTCGGCGAGTTCTTTGGCCGCACGCCGCTGACCTCCATTGACCCGGATAAAGTGGTGGCGATTGGCGCGGCAATCCAGGCGGATATCCTGGTCGGCAACAAGCCGGACAGCGAAATGCTGCTGTTGGATGTCATTCCGCTGTCGCTGGGGCTGGAAACCATGGGCGGTCTGGTGGAGAAAGTGATCCCACGCAATACCACTATTCCGGTGGCGCGCGCTCAGGAGTTCACCACCTTTAAAGATGGCCAAACCGCAATGTCCATTCACGTTATGCAGGGCGAACGTGAACTGGTGACGGATTGCCGTTCACTGGCGCGCTTTGCGCTGCGCGGTATCCCGGCGATGCCGGCGGGCGGGGCGCATATTCGCGTTACCTTCCAGGTGGATGCCGACGGCTTGCTGAGCGTCACCGCGATGGAAAAATCCACCGGCGTGGAAGCCTCTATTCAGGTGAAACCCTCGTATGGCCTGACGGATGGCGAGATCGCCAACATGATTAAAGACTCCATGAGTTTCGCCGAGCAGGACGTGAAAGCGCGCATGCTGGCGGAGCAGAAAGTGGAAGCCGCGCGCGTGCTGGAAAGCCTTGCCAGCGCGCTTGCCGCTGACGCCGCGCTGTTAAGCGCCGCAGAGCGTGCGGATATCGACGAAGCGGCTGCGCAATTGCGTGCGGTTGCTGAAGGCGATGATACCGACGCGATAGAACAAGCCATTAAAAATGTAGATAAACAAACCCAGGAATTTGCCGCGCGCCGTATGGACCATTCTGTTCGTACCGCGCTGAAAGGCCATTCCGTCGACGAGGTTTAATATGCCTAAAATTGTTTTTCTGCCTCATCAGGATCTCTGTCCGGATGGCGCAGTTCTGGAAGCGAAGAGCGGTGAAACGATCCTTGATGTTGCCCTGCGTGGCGGCATTGAGATTGAACATGCCTGCGAAAAATCCTGTGCCTGCACCACCTGCCACTGCGTCGTGCGTGAAGGTTTTGACTCGTTGCCGGAGAGCACCGAAGACGAAGATGACATGCTGGATAAAGCATGGGGACTGGAGCCGGAGAGCCGTTTAGGCTGCCAGGCGCGCGTCACCGACGAAGATCTGGTGGTCGAAATTCCGCGTTACACCATCAACCATGCGCGGGAGCACTAATATGGGATTGAAATGGACCGATAGCCGTGAAATCGGCGAAGCGCTGTATGACAGCCGTCCGGATGTGGATCCCAAAACGGTGCGTTTCACCGATCTACACCAGTGGATATGCGAGCTGGAAGAGTTTGACGACTCACCGGACGCATCGAATGAGAAAATTCTCGAAGCGATTCTGCTAGTCTGGTTAGACGAAGCATCGTAATCATCTAACGGGCTGCCTTCGGGTGGCCCGTTTTCATGAGTACATTCAGGCCGCAGCAGCCGATGACGCCGCTCGGCGCCTGCTAAAAGGGATAAAAATAATGACAGAAGCTATGAAGATTACCTTAACCACACAACCTGCTGATGCGCGCTGGGGTGAAAAAGCCGCATGGAGCATCAATAACGACGGTATCGCGCTGCATTTGAGCGAGAAAGACGAGTTAGGTCTTATTCAGCGCGCGGCACGTAAGATCGACGGGATGGGCATTAAACATGTTGCCCTCAGCGGCGAAGGCTGGAACGCAGAGCGCAGCTGGGCCTTCTGGGCCGGGTTTAAAGGGCCGAAAGGCACGCGTAAAGTCGAGTGGGCGCAGCTTAACGAGAGCGAGCAAAAAGAGCTGGATAATCGCCTGAAGGTAATCGACTGGGTGCGCGATACCATTAACGCATCGGCGGAAGAGCTGGGACCGGAACAGCTGGCGCAGCGCGCGGTGGATCTGCTGCACAGCGTCGGCGGCGAACATGTCTCTTACCGCATTACCAAAGGGGAAGATCTGCGCGAGCAGAACTACCTCGGCATTCATACGGTTGGTCGCGGTTCTGAACGCCCGCCGGTACTGCTGGCGCTGGACTACAACCCGACCGGTAACCCGGAAGCGCCGGTGTACGCAGCGCTTGTTGGCAAAGGCATTACCTTCGATTCCGGCGGTTATAGCATTAAGCCAACTTCATCGATGGATTCCATGAAGTCCGATATGGGTGGCGCGGCGCTGGTGACCGGCGCGCTGGCGTTTGCTATCAACCGTGGTCTTGATAAGCGCATCAAACTCTACCTCTGCTGCGCCGATAACATGGTCAGCGGTAACGCCTTTAAGCTGGGCGATATCATTCGCTACCGCAACGGTAAAACGGTGGAAGTGATGAACACCGACGCGGAAGGGCGTCTGGTGCTGGCCGATGGCCTGATCGACGCTTCGGCGCAGAAACCGCAGATGATTATCGATGCGGCAACCCTGACGGGGGCGGCAAAAACGGCCCTCGGCAACGATTATCATGCGCTGTTCAGTTTTGATGATGCGCTGGCCGGTCGCCTGCTCAGCAGTGCGGCAGCGGAAAACGAGCCATTCTGGCGTCTGCCGCTGGCGGAATTCCATCGCAGCCAACTGCCGTCTAACTTTGCCGAACTGAATAACACCGCCAGCGGTTCATTCCCGGCGGGCGCCAGCACGGCGGCCGGTTTCCTGTCGCACTTTGTTGAAAACTACCAGCAGGGCTGGCTGCACATCGACTGCTCTGCAACCTACCGCAAAGCGGCGGTTGATCAATGGGCGGCGGGCGCAACGGGCCTGGGCGTGCGTACCCTGGCGAATCTGTTAACCGCGAAGTAACCTTTTTCCTCTCCCGTAAGGGAGAGGAACTTTCTGGAACCACTATGTCAGAAACTAAAAACGAATTAGAAACCCTGCTGGAACAGGCGGCGACCGAGCCGGCTTACCGTCCGGCATTTTTCCGCACCCTGCTGCAATCCACCGTCTGGGTACCGGGTACGGCGGCGGAAGGTGAAGCCGTTGTCGAAGACAGCGCCCTCGATTTACAGCATTGGGAAAAAGATGACGGCAGCTCCGTAATCCCCTTCTTCACCTCGCTGGAAGCACTCCAGCACGCAGTTCAAGAGCAACAAGCGTTTGTGGTGATGCCCGCGCGCACGCTGTTTGAAATGACGACGGGCGAAACGCTGTTCCTCAACGCTAAACTGCCGACGGGAAAAGAGTTCACCCCGCGTGAGATAAGCCATCTTATCGGCGCTGAAGAGAGCCCGTTAAGCCAGCAGCAAGTGCTGGAAGGCGGCATGGCGCTGCTGCTCTCGGAAGTGGCGGAACCGCCCGCGCAGATGGTCGATTCGCTAACAACACTGTTTAAAAACATGAAAACCGTTAAGCGTGCTTTTCTCTGCTCAATTAAAGAGCAAGCCGATGACCAGGCCAATCTATTGATTGGTATCGAGGCGGAAGGCGATGTTGAAGAGATCATTCAGGCGGCGGGAAGCGTGGCGACCGATACGTTGCCTGGCGATGAGCCGATAGATATTTGCCAGGTGGCGGAAGGGGAAAAAGGCATTAGCCATTTTATGCTGGCGCATATTACCCCGTTCTACGAACGCCGCTGGGGTAGTTTCCTGCGCGATTTTAAAAACAACCGCATTATTTAATCCGCGCGCGGTACGCAACGTACCGCCCGCTTACTGTGTCGCCTCCAGCAGCAACAGATCCATCAGCAGCACCAGATTGGATTCAAACGAGGTGATCCCGGCCGCCTCGGCGGCAAAATGCACCGCTTCGTCATACAGCGCGAAATGGATATCTGCCATCTCCGCCAGCGGATTGACCGAAGCGCGGGTGAAAGCGACCACCGTCATACCAACGGTATGCGCAATGCGCGCTTTATCCAGTACCTGCTCCGTTTCACCGCTGCGCGAGACGGCAATAAACACCTGGTAGCGCGCCGCGTTACTGAGAAAAATATTTCTACTGTCGCCCGGCCCGGAAATAAACGCCGTTTTGCCCAGCACCTGCAGCTTCTTGGTCAGGTACTCGGCGAAGAGATAGGAAAACCCCGCCCCGTAGAGAAAAAAGCTCTCTTTCTCACGCAGAAGCGCGGTAAAGTGCCGCCTTTTTTCTGCACTGACCCACTGAAAGGTGCGCTGGTAGTTTTCCATAAACTGTGCGAAAGCGGCAGGGAGTTCGGCCGTTTCGCTTTGCGGCGCGCTAATCTGCGGGATATCCGCCAGCCGCTGCTTGCAGTGCCAGATAAATTCACTAAAGCCGCTAAAACCGAGCTTCTGACACAACCGAATAATGGTGGCGGTGGAAACGAACGTCGCCTGCGCCAGCGCGCGGACGGTAATTTTCCCCACCAGCAACGGGTGCTCCGTCAGATGTGCAAGCACACGGTATTCCGCGCGGGTTAACGACTCCCCGCGCGTCAACAGAGGTGCCAGTCGGTTGTCCATTTATGCCGTTTCGACGGGTAAATCGTCGCGCGCGCCCCATTCGCTCCACGAGCCGTCGTACAGGGTCACGTTATCTGCGCCAAGGGAGGCCAGGGCGAGGATCACCACCGATGCCGTGACGCCCGAACCGCAGCTGGCAATAATTGGCTTATGCAGATCCACCCCCTGACGACGGAAAATGGCCGCCAGCTGATCTGTGGTTTTCAGCTCACCGTCCACGACTAAATCTACCCACGGTACATTCAGCGCGCCGGGAATATGCCCGCGTTTCAGGCCGGGGCGCGGCTCATCCACTTCGCCATTAAAACGTGGAGCAGGGCGGGCATCGACAATTTGCGCGCTGCCTTCGTGGCTTGCCAACAGCACGTCGGTGACTTTTTTAACTACCGACGGGTCGAAATTGGCGTTGAAATCAGACTCCGGCAGCGGGACATCACCTTTTTGCAGCGGCAAGGCATCGCGCTGCCAGCCCGCCAGCCCGCCCGCCAGAATCGAGACCTTTTCCACGCCATGATTGCGCAGCATCCACCAGGCGCGTGGAGCGGAGAAGAGATTGCCTTCGTCGTACACCACCAGATGTTTGTCCTGGCTGATACCGAGTTCACGCATCGCCACGGCGAACGCTTCCGGGCGGGTCAGCATATGGGGCAACGGTGTGGTGTGATCGGAAAGGGCTTCAATATCAAAATAGACCGCACCGGGAAGATGCCCGGCGCGGTATTCTGCTCTCATATCGCGATGTTCCTGACCAACCGGCGCCATCCGGGCGTCAATCAACTGAATTTCAGGATCATCGCTGTGCTCTATTAGCCAGTCGGCGGCGACAAAAAACGAGGTGGACATGGGTCTCTCCGTGTCATCAACAGTAACCTGAATTGTTAACGTTTTTTCATGACCCGACAAGCCGCCATTACCAGGTTGCGAGCAAGCTCGTTATTTTTATCTCGGCTGACCACTTTCCCATGCTTTTTGCAGTGCTGGCCAGTAGTCACGGTTGGCCTCGATCATCTCATCGAGAATCGCTTTCGCGTGCTGCATGGTCGGTACGGTGCGATTAAGCGTAAATGCCTGCAGCGCCTTCTCATAACTGCCTTCAATGGTGGCTTCCACCAGAAGCTGCTCGGAAGCCAGCTGTTGCATCAACAGGGTCTGGTGGAACAGCGGCACCGCGCCCATGCGCACCGGTTCAGGCCCTTCGCAGGTAATATAAGCCGGTACTTCTACCATCGCGTCGTACGGTAGGTTGGCGATGGCGCCTCGGTTTTCCACAATCACCAGGTGACGCTGGCGCAGATCGAAGGCCAGCGAGCAGGCAACATCCACAATAAACGCACCATGAACGCCTACGTGGAAGGCATCGGGCAGAATACCGGTGCGCTGATATTCTGCGGCGGCGGCGAACAGTTTCTTCTCGCGCCCGTCCATCACTTCATTGGCGCGGGTGTAATCGGGATTTTGATGCGCCACGATGTCGTTTGGCATCAGGTAATATTGCAAATAGGGGTTCGGCAAAAACTCCGGGAAGTGATCCATAATTGGCTTAATATTGCGCCAGGTTTTCACCCATGACGGATCTGCGTGCTGCGGATCCGTTTGCGCAGCGTCTTCCGTCAGCAAGCCAAAACGGGCAACGTGTTCGCGCAGTTCCGCCATGCGATCTTCGCCATCGACACGCACTTTCGTAAACCAGCCAAAATGGTTCAAACCAAAGTAATCAACGTCCAGTTTGTGACGATCCACGCCGAGGATCGCGCCGATATTGCGCATCGCCGCCACCGGCATATCACAGATATTCAGCACGCGCGCGTTCGGACGCAGGCGGCGCACACCTTCAGCAACTATCGCCGCCGGGTTCGAATAGTTAACGATCCACGCTTTCTTATCGGCGTAACGCTCCACCAGATCGATAAGTTCTACCATCGGCAGAATGGTACGCAGCCCGTAAGCCAGCCCGCCGGGTCCGCAGGTCTCCTGGCCGACAACGCCGTGGCGCAGCGGGATCTTTTCATCCTGCTCGCGCATCTTGTACTGGCCGACGCGCATCTGTGCAAAAACAAAGTGCGCGCCGCGAAAGGCGGTTTCCGCATCGCTGGTGACAGTAAATTTGATGCTCTGGCTGTGATCGCGAATGACTTTCTCCACCACCGGCGCAATGGTGCTTTGGCGCGCTTCATCAATGTCATAGAGACGAATCTCCGCCAGCGGAAAATCGTCCAGCCGAACCATCAAGCTTTTGACGATGCCCGGCGTATAGGTGCTGCCACCGCCGGCGATGGATAAAATAAACGGGGATTTAACCATTTCTGGACTCCTTCAGAGAAACATCTCAACGGCTTCTCGCATTTTTTTGACATGCAGCCCGTAGACCACCTGAACGTTATTGCCTTGTTTGATAACGCCTTTCGCACCCGTCGCTTTCAGCTGCGGCTCGTTAATCACCGCCACGTCTTTCACCGTGACGCGCAAACGGGTGTAACAGTTATCAACCACTTCAATATTGGCGCGCCCGCCTAATCCTTCGATAATCGCTTCACCCACTGCGTCGTTGTTACCTTTAGCCTGATAATCCTGCTTGCTGTACAGGCGCGTCTCTTCGCTCTCCTCTTCACGCCCCGGCGTTTTCATATCGAAACGCGTAATCAGGAAGCGGAAGATAACGAAGTAGAGGACGAACATGATCAGCCCGACCAGGATGTACATTGGCCAGTTGGATTTCGTCGTACCGAGCGGCAGGTTGTAGAGAATGAAATCGATAATGCCGTTGGCGCCGATAGCATGAACGCCAAACAGTGAAAACAGCATCATGCCAATGCCCGTCAAGACGGCGTGCACGACGAACAGCAGCGGCGCGACAAAGAGAAAAGAGAACTCAATCGGTTCGGTCACGCCCACCAGTAAAGAGGTCAGCGCCGCAGGGATCAAAATGGCTTTTGCGGCGGCTTTACGCTCCGGTTTCGCTGTCACATACATCGCCAGCGCGGCGGCGGGCAGGCCGAACATTTTACTGATCCCGCGCGCGTCCCATACCACGGTGCTGCTTAGCTGGGTCACGCCAGGGCAGGCCATTTCGGCAAAATAGATATTGCGTGCGCCCTGATAAGTGCTCCCGCAAACCTCCGCCGTACCGCCCAGCTCGGTGTAGAGGAACGGGGTGTAAACCAGATGATGCAGCCCTGTCGGCACCAGAATGCGCTCCAGGAAACCGTATATCGCCACGCCAAACGACCCCGCGCCTTTAATCGCCAGCGCCAGCGTACTAATACCGTGCTGGGCAAACGGCCACAGCTCGCTCATCACCACGCCCAGTACCATTGAAACCGGCAGCATAATAATGGCGACAAAGCAGTGCCCTGAGTAAATAGCCATCGCGCCGGAAAACTGCACGCCGGAATATTTGTCGTATAGATAGCCCGACAGCGCACCGGTAAGGATGCCGGCAAAAACACCCATCTCCAGCACCTGTACGCCTAATACCATCCCTTGACCCGCCGCTTTCATCTCTGCAACGGGCGCGAGTGCACCCTGCATCTGCAGGGTAACGTTCATGGCGTTAATAAAAACAATAAAGGTCACCAGGCCAATCAGCGCGGCAAAGCCTTTATCACGGGAGGCGAGCCCAACGGGAATACCGACGGCAAACACCAGCGCCAGGTTCGCCAATACCGAGACGGCAGATTTCGCAATCAGTTGCCCGGTATGTTGAATAAAGGGATGGCCGAGAAAGGGTAAATATTCGGCAAGGTTGCCGTTACCAAAGATATTACCAAAGGCAATAAATAGACCGACGATCGGTAAAATAAGCACCGGACCAAAAAGGGACTTACCAAAATTTTGTAGGGCATTCACGGCTCTGGACATAATGTTCTCTCTTATTAGAACCGCGCACAAAGGTGCACAGACCGCTTAACGTTAGCAGTCGTCAGCGAGAGTCATCCAGCTATCTTATTGTTTTAAAAACAAATGACGCTTAACGTAACATGTTACATTACGCAGTGTGATCCACGTAACAAGGCAACCGCGGCGTCATTTTTATTTTGCGAGGCGCTTTCCAGGATGTTGCACGGATTTTGTAATTGTCACAGTTGTGAATAATAATGTTGCCACTTTCAGCAGGTTAATTAACCAGGGATTACGAATGAAACCGCTACGTCTTGCGGCGCTCACGCTTGCGCTCGTCACTGCCTTTACGCTCGCTGGCTGCGACAATAACGATAAACCCGCAGCCTCTGGCGCGTCTGCATCACAGGCTGCGTCCGCTACGGAGCAAAAAAACCAGTCGGCGATGCCGGATAAAGCAAAGCTTGCCGAGCTTGCCGCCCGTAGTGAAGGCAAGGCGTTAACGCTGCTGGATGCTTCCGAAGTGCAGCTCGACGGCGCATCGACGCTGGTGCTGACTTTTTCGATACCGCTGGATCCGGCGCAGAACTTCGCCACCAGCGTGCATCTGGTCGATAAAAAGAGCGGTAAAGTGGACGGTGCCTGGGAGCTGGCACCGAACCTGAAAGAGCTGCGCCTGCGCCATCTCGAGCCGAATCGCGAATTGCTGGTGTCGGTGGATAAAGGGCTGGTAGCGCTGAACAAAACCACTTTTGGCAGCGATGTCGAAAAAACCATTACCACCCGCGATGTACAACCGAGCGTTGGCTTTGCCAGCCGCGGTTCGCTGCTGCCGGGAAAAGTGGTTGATGGGCTGCCGGTGATGGCGCTGAACGTCAATAACGTC
This sequence comes from Enterobacter sp. Bisph1, assembly GCF_000814905.1. Taxonomy (GTDB): domain Bacteria; phylum Pseudomonadota; class Gammaproteobacteria; order Enterobacterales; family Enterobacteriaceae; genus Kosakonia. The sequence goes on along the minus strand of NZ_JXAG01000031.1, from coordinate 112,958 downwards.
GACGTCAACTTCTACCGCATTAAACCGGAATCGCTGGCATCGTTTATCAGCCAGTGGGAGTACCGCAGTTCGCTGTCGAACTGGGAATCGGATACCTTATTGCCGATGGCGGATCTGGTCTATACCGGCCGTTTCGACCTCAACCCAACCCGCAATACCCGTGAAAAACTGCTGCTCCCCCTCGCGGATATCAAACCGTTACAGCAAACCGGCGTCTATATCGCGGTGATGAATCAGGCCGGGCATTACAACTACAGCAATGCCGCGACGCTGTTCACGCTGACCAATCTTGGTCTTTCCGCGCACCGTTACCATAACCGGCTGGATATCTTTACCCAGGGGCTGGAAAACGGCGCGGCGCTCTCTGGTATCGAGGTCGCGCTGTTAAACGAGAAAGGACAAACCCTCGCGCAGGCGACCAGCGACAGCGACGGCCATGCCACCCTCAACACCGATAAAGAGGGGGCGCTGATCCTCGCGCGTAAAGACGGTGAAACCACGCTGCTGGATCTGAAATTACCGGCGCTGGATCTGGCTGAGTTCGCTATTGCCGGCGATCCGGGCTACAGCAAACAGTTCTTTATGTTTGGCCCGCGCGATCTCTATCGTCCCGGCGAAACGGTGATCCTTAATGCACTGATGCGCGACAGCGACGGCAAACCGCTGGCCGACCAGGCGGTGAAACTGGAAGTGGTAAAGCCGGACGGCCAGGTGATCCGCACCGCAGTCAGCCAGCCGCAAAACGGGCTGTATCAGTTTACTTATCCGCTGGAAGCGAGCGCGCAAACGGGTATGTGGCATATTCGCGCCAATACCGGCGACAATCTCTCCCGCGAGTGGGCATTCCACGTTGAAGATTTTATGCCGGAGCGCATGGCGCTGAATATCACGCCGCAGGAGGAGCCTCTGGAGCCTGCCGCAGATGTGGTGTTTAACGTTAACGGTCGTTATCTCTACGGCGCGCCCGCCAGCGGCAACAGCCTACAAGGCCAGCTGTTTTTGCGTCCGCTGCGCGAAGCCGTACCTGCGCTACCGGGTTTCCAGTTTGGTGATATCACTGAAGAGAACCTCAGCCGTAGTCTGGATGAAGTGCATCTGACGCTGGATAAGCAGGGGCTTGGCGAAATCTCTACCCCGAGCCAGTGGCAAGATGCGCATTCGCCGCTGCAGGTTATCCTCCAGGCCAGCCTGCTGGAATCCGGCGGTCGTCCGGTGACGCGCCGTGCCGAACAGACCATCTGGCCTGCACAGACGCTGCCGGGGATTCGCCCTCAGTTTGCTGCGAAAGCGGTGTATGACTATCGCACCGACACCACCGTGAATCAGCCGATTGTCGACGAAGGCAGCAACGCCGCGTTTGACATTGTTTATGCCGACGCCAGCGGGACGAAAAAAGCGGTCAGCGATCTCCAGGTGCGTTTGATTCGCGAGCGCCGTGACTACTTCTGGAACTGGTCAGAAAACGAAGGCTGGCGTTCCCAGTACGATCAAAAAGATCTGGTCGAAGGGGAGCAGAGCCTGACGCTTGCGGCCGATGAGACGGGTAAGGTCAGTTTCCCGGTGGACTGGGGTTCCTACCGCCTGGAGGTGAAAGGGCCGGATGATACCGTCAGCAGCGTGCGCTTCTGGGCAGGCTACAGCTGGCAGGACAATACCGATGGTGCGGGTGCCGCACGGCCCGACCGCGTTACCATGAAACTCGATAAACCCGCCTACAAGCCGGGCGATACCATCAAGCTGCACGTCACCGCCCCAGCCGCAGGCAAAGGCTATGCGATGATCGAATCGGCTGAAGGCCCGCTGTGGTGGAAAGAGATAGACGTATCGGCAGAGGGCACGGATCTGAGCATTCCTGTCGATCAGAAATGGCAGCGCCACGATCTGTATATCACTACGCTGGTGGTGCGTCCTGGCGATAAGTCGAAGTCCGCAACGCCAAAACGTGCGGTCGGGATCCTGCATCTGCCCATGGGCGACGAGAGCCGTCGTCTCGACGTAACTCTTAACGCGCCGCAAAAAATGCGTCCGAACCAACCGCTGACGGTCAAAGTCAAAGCGGCGGTGAAAAACGGTGCGACGCCGAAACAGATCAATGTTCTGCTCTCGGCAGTGGATAGCGGCGTACTCAACATTACCGACTACGTCACCCCCGATCCGTGGCAGGGCTTTTTCGGTCAGAAACGCTACGGTGCGGATATTTACGATATTTACGGTCAGGTGATTGAAGGCCAGGGCCGTCTGGCGGCCTTACGCTTTGGTGGCGATGGCGACGAGCTTAACCGTGGTGGCAAACCGCCGGTCAACCATGTGACTATCATCGCGCAACAGGCGCAGCCGGTTACCCTTGATGAAAACGGCGAAGGTACCGTCAGTATGCCGATTGGTGATTTCAACGGTGAACTGCGCGTGATGGCGCAGGCGTGGACGGCGGAGGACTTTGGCAGCAGCGAGAGTAAAGTTACCGTAGCCGCGCCGGTGATTGCCGAATTGAATACGCCGCGCTTCCTCGGCAGTGGCGATACCTCGCGTCTGACGCTGGATCTCACCAACCTGACGGATCAACCGCAAACCCTTAGCGTTGCGCTGGAAGCTCACGGCCTGGTGGCGCTGGAAAGCGCCCAGCCGGAGCCGGTGAAACTGCCCGCCGGGGAACGGACCACGCTGTTTATTCCGGTGCGCGCGCTGGAAGGCTATGGTGATGGCGAAATTACCGCACAAATCAGTGGCCTGACGCTGCCGGGTGAGACCTTCGCGCCGGAGCATAAGCAGTGGAAAATTGGCGTGCGTCCGCCGTTCGCTGCGCAAACCGTCAACAGCGGTGTGATGCTTAATCCGGGTGAAAGCTGGCATACGCCGGGGCAACACCTTGCCAATATCTCACCGGCAACGCTGCAGGGGCGTTTATTGCTGAGCGGCAAACCGCCGCTGAATCTTGCTCGCTATATCGAAGAATTGCGCGCCTATCCGTACGGCTGCCTCGAGCAGACCGCCAGCGGATTGTTCCCGTCGCTGTATACCAATGCGGCGCAGTTAAAAGCGCTGGGTATTAAAGGCGACAGCGATGAGCAGCGCCGTGCGGCGGTGGATATTGGTATCTCCCGTCTGCTGCAAATGCAGCGCGAAGATGGCGGATTCTCCCTGTGGGATAAGAATGGGCCGGAAGAGTACTGGCTGACGGCGTACGTCTCTGACTTCCTGGTCAGCGCCTCGGCGCAAGGTTACAGCGTGCCGATGGAGGCGCTGAACAACGCCAATAACCGTCTGCTGCGTTATTTACAGGATCCGGCAACGCTGTCGATCCGCTACACCGACGATGCGCCCGCCACCAAGTTTGCCGTGCAAAGTTATGCCGCGCTGGTGCTGGCACGTCAGCAAAAAGCGCCTCTCGGTGCATTGCGTGAAGTCTGGAACCGTCGCGGGCAGGCAAAAGCAGGTCTGCCGCTGATGCAGCTTGGCGTCGCCCTGAAACTGATGGGCGATGCGCAGCGCAGTGACCAGGCGCTGGCGCTGGCGTTGAAAACCTCTCGCCCGCAGGCCGAACGCTGGCTGGCGGATTACGGTAGCGAACTGCGTGATAACGCGCTGATGCTGGCGCTGCTGGTGGATAACAAGCTGCTGGCGCAGGAGCAGCCGCGACTGCTGGCGACGCTTTCAGAACAGGCTTACGGCAAGCGTTGGCTGTCAACGCAGGAGAGCAATGCGCTGTTTTTGGCCGGTCGTAATCTGCAAAATGTCTCTGGCGCATGGCAGGCGCAAACCTCCCTTGATGCTGCAGCATTGGGCGGCGATCATGCGCAAAACCGTAACCTGACTGCAGACCAGCTTGCAGCCTTGCAGGTCACCAACAGCGGCGCAACGCCACTGTGGTTGCGTCTTGATACGACAGGCTACCCGGAGCAGGCCCCGGCACCGTCGGGCAGTGTGTTGAACATTGAACGTACCTTCCTCGGCACCGATGGCCGCAGTAAATCCCTCTCGTCCCTAAAAAGCGGTGAGTTGGTGCTGGTGCGTCTTGATGTGAATGCCAGCCAGAACGTGCCGGACGCGCTGGTCGTTGATTTGCTGCCTGCCGGTCTGGAGCTGGAAAACCAGAACCTCGCCGACAGCAGCGCCAGCCTTGCCGATAGCGGCAGTGAAGTGCAGGATTTGCTCAACCGCATGCAGCAGGCGGATATTCAGCATATGGAATTCCGCGACGATCGCTTTGTAGCGGCGGTGCCGGTAAACGCCGGTGACTGGGTCACGCTGGTCTATCTGGCGCGCGCGGTCACACCGGGGACTTATCAAATCCCTGCTCCACAAGTTGAGTCGATGTATGTCCCGCAGTGGCGGGCGACCGGCGCGGCCAGCGGTCCGATGATTATCGTACCGTAACGTGAAGATAGTTCGTCTGATACGCACCCGCTGGTGCTGGCTGGCGGGTGTACCGCTGCTATTAGTGCTGGTCATTATTGCGGCCGATAAAATTTGGCCGCTTCCGCTGTCGGAAGTCGATCCGGCGCGGGTGGTGGTCGCCGAAGACGGTACACCGCTGTGGCGTTTTGCCGATGCTGATGGTATCTGGCGCTACCCGGTAACCATCGAAGAGGTATCGCCTCACTATCTGCAAGCGCTTATTCAGTATGAAGATCGCTGGTTCTGGGCACATCCCGGGGTTAATCCTCTGTCTATTGCGCGCGCGGCCTGGCAGGATCTGCGCTCGGGGCACGTGGTTTCCGGCGGCAGCACCCTGACCATGCAGGTGGCTCGCCTGCTCGATCCGCATCCGCGCACCTTCGGCGGCAAAGTTCGCCAGCTATGGCGGGCGCTGCAGCTGGAGTGGCATCTTTCCAAACGCGACATTCTCACCCTCTATCTTAACCGTGCGCCGTTTGGCGGCACGCTGCAGGGCGTGGGTGCGGCCAGCTGGGCTTACTTAGGTAAATCTCCGGCGAAGCTGAGCTATTCCGAAGCGGCGCTGTTAGCGGTGCTGCCGCAGGCCCCCAGCCGTTTACGCCCGGATCGCTGGCCGCAACGGGCGCAGGCCGCGCGCGATAAAGTGCTTAAGCGCATGGTTTCGCAGCAAGTGTGGTCCGCCGCGCAGGTGGCTGAGTCACAAGAAGAACCGGTCTGGCTGGCCCCGCGGCAGATGCCGCAGCTGGCACCGCTCTTTTCGCGCCGCATGCTTGGCGAAAGCAAGGCGCTGAAAATCACCACCACGCTCGACGCCAGCCTGCAACGGCAGCTCGAAGAGCTGGCGCTCAATGTCAAAAACCGCCTGCCGGCGCGCAGCTCCCTGGCCATGATCGTCGTCGATCATACGGATATGAAAGTGCGCGGCTGGGTTGGTTCAGTCGATATCAATGACGACAGCCGTTTCAGCCATGTCGATATGGTCAGCGCCGTGCGTTCGCCCGGCTCGGTGCTGAAACCGTTTATCTATGGCCTGGCGATGGATGAAGGGCTGATTCATCCGGCATCGCTGTTACAGGATGTGCCGCGCCGGGTCGGGGATTATCGGCCCGGCAATTTCGACAGCGGATTCCACGGCCCGGTAAGCATGAGTGAAGCGCTGGTGCGCTCCCTTAATTTACCGGCGGTGCAGGTGCTGGAAGCCTACGGGCCGAAAAAATTTGCCGGAAACCTGCGTAACGCCGGACTGCCGCTGATCCTGCCTGCTGGTGCGGAGCCGAACCTCTCGCTGATCCTCGGTGGCGCTGGCGCGCGGCTGGAAGATATTGCCGCCGCCTATAGCGCGTTCGCCCGCCACGGTAACGCAGCAAGCCTGCGCCTGCGGCCTGAAGAGCCGCTGATGGAGCGACGGCTGATGTCACCGGGCGCGGCGTGGATTATTCGCCGTATCCTGGCCTCAGAAGCGCAGCCTGTGCCCGATGAAGCGTTGCCGCAGGTGGTGCCGCTGGCATGGAAAACCGGTACCAGCTATGGCTATCGCGACGCGTGGGCGATAGGGATAAATGCTCGCTACGTGATTGGTATCTGGACAGGACGGCCCGACGGTACGCCGGTGGCCGGACAGTTTGGTTTCGCCAGCGCCATACCGTTACTTAACCAGGTCAATAATATCCTTCAGCCGCGCTCGGCTCTGGAACAGGCGAGACTGCCGCGCGATCCGCGTCCGCAAAGCGTCAGCAGCGGGGTGATTTGCTGGCCGGGCGGGCAGAGTTTACCCGCTGATGACAGCAACTGCCGCCGTCGCCTTTCGACCTGGTTACTTGACGGCAGTCAGCCGCCAACGCTGTTAATGCCGGAGCAGGAAGGCGGGCACGGTATTAATTTCCCCCTTTGGCTTAACCGGGAAGGTCATCGAGTGGCGGCAGATTGCCCGGATGTGCAGCAGAAAACCTGGATTAGCTGGCCTTTACCGCTGGAACCCTGGCTGCCCGCAGGCGAGCGTCGGGCGACCCGTTTACCGGTGGCGGATAAGCGTTGTCCGCCGCGTGACGATAACGCACCGCCGCCGCTGTTAGTGAATGGCGTACGCGAAGGTGCCGTTATCAGGCGCGTGCCCGGTCAGGCGTCGGCTTTGCTGCCATTACAAAGTAGCGGCGGTGAAGGCGGGCGCTGGTGGTTTTTAAATGGTGAGCCGTTAGCTTCCCGCAGCAATTCCCTCAGTCTGACCCTTGATAAATCCGGGGAGTATCAGTTAGTGGTGATGGATGAAGCAGGGCAGGTTGCAACGGTGCAGTTTTCCGTGCTGTAAGCGGTAAAATGGTGTAATGAGAGCAATGTGTTGCTGAAAATAATCTCATTTTAAAAAAATGTTATCTTCATCCATAGGCAACGCCCGGATAGCTCTTTATAATCCGCGCCACACCTATTCCGGACAACAGAACGACTTACAGAGGTAATCATGGCTATTGAACGTACTTTTTCCATCATCAAGCCGAACGCGGTGGCAAAAAACGTTATTGGCAACATCTTCTCTCGCTTTGAAGCGGCGGGTTTCAAAATTGTTGGCACAAAAATGCTGCATCTGACCGTTGAGCAGGCGCGCGGTTTTTACGCTGAGCACGAAGGCCGCCCGTTCTTTGACGGTCTGGTTGAATTTATGACTTCTGGCCCGATCGTCGTATCCGTGCTGGAAGGCGAAAACGCAGTACAGCGTCACCGCGATCTGCTGGGCGCAACCAACCCGGCTAACGCCCTGGCGGGTACGCTGCGTGCTGACTATGCAGACAGCTTCACCGAGAACGGCACCCACGGTTCCGACTCCGTTGAGTCCGCTGCTCGTGAAATCGCCTATTTCTTCGCTGAAGGCGAAGTTTGCCCGCGCACCCGTTAATCACCCGTTAAACGTGTAACGAGGTTTACACTTTAATTTGTGAAAAGCCGCGTGCAAACGTGGTATCTGTGCGCCAGAATTTGTACAATGCTGCGCCCCAGGATGAGCCAATGCTTACCTGGGGCGCTTCTTTTTAACCCTCCACGGGCCACAACGTGTAATAACGAGGCCGGAAAAAATTATGTCTGAACAGATTGCCATGCCTGAGAACGACGCTCTCACTTTGCCAAACAAAGATGCAAAAATTAACCTGCTGGATTTAAACCGTCAGCAGCTGCGCGAATTCTTCAAAAACTTAGGCGAAAAACCCTTCCGCGCCGATCAGGTGATGAAGTGGATGTATCACTATTGCAGCGACGACTTTGATGAGATGACTGACATCAACAAAGTGCTGCGCAATAAACTTAAAGAAGTCGCCGAGATCCGCGCACCGGAAGTTGTGGAAGAGCAGCGCTCCTCCGACGGTACGATTAAATGGGCGATTGCCGTCGGCGATCAGCGCGTTGAAACCGTCTATATTCCCGAAGATGACCGCGCCACTCTGTGCGTCTCGTCTCAGGTCGGTTGTGCGCTGGAATGTAAATTCTGCTCGACCGCTCAGCAAGGTTTTAACCGTAATCTACGGGTTTCGGAAATTATTGGTCAGGTATGGCGCGCGGCGAAAATTATCGGTGCGGCGAAAGTCACCGGTAACCGTCCGATCACCAACGTAGTAATGATGGGCATGGGCGAGCCGCTGTTGAACCTGACGAACGTCGTTCCGGCGATGGAAATCATGCTGGATGATTTCGGCTTTGGGCTTTCCAAACGTCGCGTCACGCTCTCCACCTCCGGTGTGGTTCCGGCGCTGGATAAACTCGGCGATATGATTGACGTTGCCCTCGCCATTTCGCTGCACGCGCCAAACGATGAAATCCGCGATGAAATTGTCCCGATCAACAGAAAGTACAATATCGAGACTTTCCTCGCCTCCGTGCGCCGTTACCTGGAAAAATCCAACGCCAACCAGGGCCGCGTAACCATCGAGTATGTCATGCTCGATCACGTTAACGACGGTACCGAGCATGCGCATCAGTTGGCAGAGTTGCTGAAAGATACGCCGTGTAAGATCAACCTGATCCCGTGGAACCCGTTCCCCGGCGCGCCGTATGGTCGCAGCTCAAACAGCCGTATCGATCGTTTCTGCAAGGTCTTGATGAGCTATGGTTTTACCACGATTGTGCGTAAAACCCGCGGCGATGATATCGATGCGGCGTGCGGCCAGCTTGCCGGCGATGTCATTGATCGCACAAAACGTGCTCTGCGTAAGCGCATGCAGGGCGAGCCCATTGAGATCAAGGCGCTATAATCATAAGTTGTGGCACGAAGAATGTGCTGCATTTGTGTAAATGTTGCCTATTTGGCCTGTAGCGATACGGGCCAAGAATAATTACGGTGCGTTTCTCCTGACTTTAAGGCAGTATGTAGTGATGGAACAAAGGCTTAGCAAAAAATGCTTAAAGCTGTTCTGTTATGACAAGCCTGACAGTCCTATACTGTGGGTCCAGGTTTAACCGACCCGGTTTTTTCGCGGCGCGTGTAGGCATTGCGGTTATACGCGCCTGAATGTTTAATTTTCACGTACCAGTAGTTGTAGCGAATGAATACTGAAGCCACTCACGATCAAAACGAAGCACAAACTCCTGGCGTTCGTCTGCGCAGCGCCCGTGAACAACTTGGACTCAGCCAACAAGCGGTTGCGGAACGCTTATGCCTGAAGGTCTCCACGGTACGCGATATTGAAGAGGACCGATCGCCCGCCGATCTGGCTTCGACATTTGTCCGCGGTTATATCCGCTCCTATGCCCGCCTGGTGCATATTCCTGAAGAAGAGCTGCTGCCGATTCTTGAAAAACAAGCGCCGGTGAGAGCCGCGAAAGTCTCGCCGATGCAGAGTTTTGCCCTCGGTAAACCGCGCAAAAAACGCGGCAACTGGATGATGAGCTTTATCACCTGGCTGGTTTTCCTCGTCGCGATTGGTTTGACGGGCGCATGGTGGTGGGATAACCACAAAGCGCAGCAGGAAGAGATAACCACCATGGCCGATCAATCCTCGGCTGAGCTGAACGCCGGTAACAGCAACGCACAAAACGTTCCGCTGACTGACGATACGGCCAAAGATCCGGCAGAAGAAGCTAATACGCCGGTTGAGGCACCTGCCCCAGCCGAGAGCGCACAAACGCCAGCCGCCAGCGCCCCGCAGGCGACGGCGAATACAACTCCCCAGAATAACACCGTTGTGGCACCGTCCCAGGCCAATGTCGATTCTATGGCGCAGCAGCCTGCCGCTACGGCCAATACCGCACAGTTACCAACGGATCAGGCCGGTGTATCAGGTGCGCAAGGCAATGCTAACGCGCTGGTCATGAACTTTACCGCCGACTGCTGGCTGGAAGTGAGCGATGCGACCGGTAAGAAATTATTCAGCGGTCTGCAACGCAAAGATGCGACGCTAAATTTAACCGGTCAGGCGCCGTATAAGCTGAAAATTGGTGCACCCTCAGCAGTCCAGATCCAATATCAGGGTAAACCTGTCGATCTGAGTCGTTTTATCAGAACTAACCAGGTTGCGCGTCTGACCCTCAATGCCGAACAATCAGCAGCACAGTAACAGACGGGCAACGCGGGAGATTTTTCATGCATAACCAGGCTCCGATTCAGCGTCGGAAATCGAAACGGATTTACGTTGGTAATGTGCCCATTGGCGATGGCGCACCTATCGCCGTGCAGTCCATGACAAACACCCGTACTACGGATGTTGAAGCCACGGTCAACCAAATTAAAGCTCTTGAGCGCGTCGGCGCTGATATTGTTCGCGTCTCCATCCCGACGATGGATGCGGCGGAAGCATTCCGGTTAATCAAGCAGCAGGTGAATGTTCCGCTGGTGGCGGACATCCATTTTGACTATCGCATTGCGCTGAAAGTCGCCGAGTATGGCGTTGACTGCCTGCGTATCAACCCCGGCAACATTGGTAACGAACAGCGTATTCGTACCGTTGTCGACTGCGCGCGCGATAAAAACATCCCCATTCGTATCGGCGTAAACGCCGGTTCGCTGGAAAAAGATCTGCAGGAAAAATATGGTGAACCGACGCCGCAAGCGCTGCTCGAATCCGCCATGCGCCATGTCGATCACCTCGATCGTCTCAACTTCGATCAGTTTAAAGTCAGCGTCAAAGCCTCGGATGTCTTCCTCGCCGTGGAGTCCTATCGTCTGCTGGCGAAACAGATCGATCAGCCGCTGCATCTTGGCATTACCGAAGCCGGTGGCGCGCGCGCAGGCGCAGTGAAATCGGCTATTGGCCTGGGTTTGCTGCTCTCGGAAGGCATTGGCGATACGCTGCGTGTTTCGCTGGCTGCCGATCCGGTAGAAGAGATCAAAGTCGGTTTTGATATCCTTAAGTCACTGCGCATCCGTTCGCGCGGCATCAACTTTATCGCCTGTCCGACCTGTTCGCGTCAGGAGTTTGACGTGATTGGCACGGTTAACGCCCTTGAACAGCGGCTGGAAGATATCATCACTCCGATGGATGTCTCGATTATCGGCTGTGTGGTCAACGGTCCTGGCGAAGCGCTGGTGTCGACCCTTGGCGTGACCGGCGGCAACAAGAAGAGCGGCCTGTATGAAGACGGCGTGCGTAAAGATCGCCTGGATAACAGCGATATGATCGCCCAGCTTGAAGCCCGTATCCGTGCGAAGGCGTCGATGCTGGACGAAGCGCGTCGTATCGATGTGCAACAGGTAGAAAAATAAGGTTGCTGGGAAGCCGCAGGCTTCCCGTGTATGATGAACCCGCCCGGCGCGACCCGCTGTTCGTCGCAGCCCTGAGGGTTCATTTTTTGTATTAATAAAGAGAATAAACGTGGCAAAAAATATTCAAGCCATTCGCGGCATGAACGATTATCTGCCTGGCGAAACCGCCATCTGGCAGCGCATTGAAGGCACTTTAAAAAACGTGCTCGGCAGCTACGGTTACAGTGAAATCCGTTTGCCGATTGTAGAGCAGACCCCGTTGTTCAAACGCGCGATCGGTGAAGTCACCGACGTGGTTGAAAAAGAGATGTACACCTTTGACGATCGCAACGGCGACAGCCTGACTCTGCGACCCGAAGGGACGGCGGGCTGTGTACGCGCCGGCATCGAGCATGGTCTTCTGTACAATCAGGAACAGCGCTTGTGGTACGTCGGGCCGATGTTCCGCTACGAGCGTCCGCAGAAAGGGCGCTACCGTCAGTTTCACCAGTTGGGTGTCGAAGTGTTTGGCCTGCAGGGCCCGGATATTGATGCCGAACTGATTATGCTTACCGCCCGCTGGTGGCGCGAGCTGGGTATTGCGTCTCACGTTGCCCTTGAACTCAACTCTATCGGCTCGCTCGAAGCGCGCGCGACCTACCGCGATGCGCTGGTTGCGTTCCTGGAGCAGCACAAAGATAAGCTCGACGAAGATTGCCTGCGTCGTATGTATACCAACCCGCTGCGCGTGCTGGATACTAAAAACCAGGATATTCAGGCGCTGCTCAACGATGCGCCGAAGCTGGGCGATTACCTTGATGACGAGTCCCGTGAGCACTTCGCCGGTCTTTGTGCGTTCCTTGACGCCGCCGGTATTGCTTATACCGTTAACCAGCGTCTGGTGCGCGGTCTGGATTACTACAACCGCACCGTTTTCGAATGGGTGACCACAAGCCTCGGCGCGCAGGGTACCGTCTGTGCCGGCGGGCGTTATGATGGTCTGGTGGAGCAGCTTGGCGGTCGTGCGACCCCGGCTGTGGGCTTCGCGATGGGCCTTGAACGACTTGTTTTGTTAGTTCAGGCAGTTAATCCGGAATTTAAAGCAGAATCCGTTGTCGATATTTACCTGGTGGCCTCTGGCACCGATACGCAGTCCGCTGCGATGCAGTTGGGCGAAAAGGTGCGCGATGCGTTACCTGGCGTACGGTTGATGATGAACCACGGCGGCGGCAATTTTAAAAAGCAGTTTGCCCGTGCGGACAAGTGGGGCGCTCGCGTTGCACTGGTGCTCGGCGAAACTGAAATTGCCGACGGTAATGTTGTGGTGAAGGATTTACGCTCTGGTGAGCAGAGTACGGTAACGCAGGAGAGCGTTGCGGCGCATTTGCGCACACTACTGGGCTAATCTCGCCGGTGATTTATCGTTTAGGAGAAGGACTGCGTGGAAATTTACGAAAACGAAAACGACCAGGTAGACGCAATTAAGCGCTTCTTTGCTGAGAATGGCAAAGCGCTGGCCGTTGGGGTTGTTTTGGGTATTGGCGCGCTGATTGGCTGGCGCTACTGGACCAGCCATCAGGCAGATTCAGCGAGAACGATTTCACAGGCGTACGAAAACGCCGTTGCCGGGCTTTCCGCTGGCAAACCCGAATCGCTCACTGCCGCAGAGAAGTTCGCCGCGGACAACAAAAACACTTACGGTGCGCTGGCGTCGCTGGAACTGGCGCAGCAGTATGTTGAGAAGGGTGAACTCGATAAAGCCGCCGCTCAGCTGCAGCAAGGGCTCGCCGCGACCAAGGATGAAAATCTGAAGTCGATGATCAACGTGCGTCTGGCACGTATTCAGGTACAGCAGAAACAACACGATGCTGCGCTGAAAACGCTTGATGCTGTGAAAGCGGAAAGCTGGTCAGCGATTGTCGCCGATCTTCGCGGCGAAGCGCTGCTGAGCAAGGGCGATAAACAAGGCGCGCGCACCGCATGGGAAAACGGCATCAAAAACAATGCTTCTCCTGCGCTGAGTGAAATGATGCAAATGAAAATTAATAATTTGTCCATCTAAGAGGGACCCGATGCAATTGCGTAAATTACTTCTGCCAGCGCTGCTTTCCGTCACGCTTTTGAGCGGCTGTTCCCTGTTTAACAGCGAAGAAGATGTTGTCAAAATGTCCCCGCTGCCGGTGGTTGAAAACCAGTTCAATCCGACCACTTCGTGGAGCACATCCGTTGGCAACGGTATCGGTGACTTCTACTCGCACCTGCACCCGGCGTTTGTTGACGGCGTGGTTTACGCCGCCGATCGCCACGGGGTAGTGAAAGCGGTCAGCATCGATGATGGGCATGAAATCTGGTCAATCAATCTGGCTGAAAAAGATGGCTGGTTCTCAACGCGTGCTGCGCTGCTGTCCGGCGGCGTGACCGTTTCCGGCGGCCATGTGTATGTCGGCAGCGAAAAAGCGCAGGTTTATGCGCTGAACACTAGCGACGGTTCGCTGGCGTGGAAATCAAAAGTAGCTGGCGAAGCGCTTTCCCGCCCGGTTGTCAGCGACGGTCTGGTGTTAATTCATACCAGCAACGGTCAGCTGCAGGCGCTGAACGAAGCCGACGGTGCGTCCAAATGGACCGTAAACCTTGATATGCCTGCGCTTTCCCTGCGCGGTGAATCTGCGCCGACGTCCGCCTTTGGCGCTGCCATTGTTGGCGGTGATAACGGTCGCGTAAGCGCGGTTCTGCTACAGCAAGGGCAGCTGATTTGGCAGCAGCGTATCTCCCAGGCTAACGGGCCGACCGAGATCGATCGTCTGAGCGATGTGGATACCACGCCGGTTATTGTCGGCAACGTGGTTTACGCGCTGGCCTATAACGGCAACCTGACGGCGCTGGATCTGCGCAGCGGCCAGATTATGTGGAAGCGCGAGCTGGGTTCCGTAAGCAATTTCGTGGTTGATGGCAACCGCATCTATATGATCGATCAGAACGATCGGGTGCTGGCGCTGACTACCGATGGCGGCGTAACTCTGTGGACGCAAAGCGATCTGCTGCACCGTAACCTTACCGCTCCGGCGTTGTATAATGGTTATATTGTGACAGGCGATAGCGAAGGCTATGTCCACTGGATTAACGTTGAAGATGGTCGCTTTGTCGCCCAGCAAAAAGTCGACAGCTCTGGTTTCCTGACCGAGCCGGTGGTTGCGGGCGGTAAGGTGCTTATTCAGGCGAAAGACGGCACGCTGTACGCCCTGTCGCGCTAAGCGCGTCGGGTTTGTCGTTTATCAAGACGGCTCCTGTTGCAGGAGCCGTTTTCCTGTTTTTAAAACGGCGCGTAAAAGGCGGCGTTTTGCTAATGAATTTTCTGTAATGAGGCTTTAAACATGGTACCTGTGGTCGCGCTTGTCGGGCGCCCTAACGTTGGAAAATCCACGCTATTTAACCGTTTAACACGCACCCGTGATGCGCTGGTAGCGGATTTCCCGGGTCTGACTCGTGACCGTAAGTACGGTCGTGCTGAAGTGGAAGGCCGCGAATTTATCTGCATTGATACCGGTGGTATTGATGGCAATGAAGATGGCGTCGAAACGCGCATGGCTGAACAGTCGCTGCTGGCGATTGAAGAAGCCGATGTGGTGCTGTTTATGGTCGATGCGCGCGCGGGCCTGATGCCTGCCGACTCGGCCATTGCCAAACATCTGCGCGCGCGTGAAAAACCGACTTTCCTGGTGGCGAATAAAACCGATGGTCTGGATCCGGATCAGGCAACGGCCGATTTTTACTCCCTTGGTCTCGGTGAAATCTACGCCATCGCGGCGTCCCACGGGCGCGGTGTTACCAGCCTGCTGGAACACGTGTTAATGCCGTGGATGGATGAGCTGAATCCGCCGGAAGAGGTGGATGAAGAGGCGGAATACTGGGCGCAGTTCGAAGCCGAGCAGAACGGTGAAGAAGCCGAGCCGGAAGACGACTTCAACCCGCAGGATCTGCCGATCAAACTGGCGATTGTGGGCCGTCCGAACGTCGGTAAGTCAACGCTAACTAACCGTATTCTCGGTGAAGAGCGCGTAGTCGTATACGATATGCCGGGCACCACACGCGACAGCATCTATATTCCGATGCAGCGTGATGAGCGCGAGTATGTACTGATTGACACCGCGGGCGTGCGTAAGCGCGGCAAAATCACCGATGTGGTTGAGAAGTTCTCGGTGATTAAAACCCTGCAGGCGATTGAAGATGCCAACGTGGTCCTGCTGGTGATTGACGCGCGTGAAGGGATCTCCGATCAGGATCTGTCGCTGCTGGGCTTTATTCTAAACAGCGGCCGTTCGCTGGTGATTGTCGTCAATAAGTGGGACGGCCTGAGCCAGGAAGTGAGAGAGCAGGTTAAAGAGACGCTGGACTACCGTCTGGGCTTTATCGATTTTGCCCGCGTGCATTTTATCTCTGCCCTGCACGGCAGTGGCGTCGGCAACCTGTTCGAGTCCGTTCGCGAAGCCTACGACAGCTCCACCCGCCGCGTGAGCACCGCGCTGCTGACCCGTATTATGACCATGGCGGCAGAAGATCATCAGCCGCCGCTGGTGCGTGGCCGCCGCGTGAAGCTGAAATACGCCCACGCCGGCGGTTACAACCCGCCGATTGTGGTGATTCACGGTAACCAGGTGAAAGACCTGCCGGACTCCTACAAACGTTACCTGATGAACTACTTCCGCAAATCGCTGGAAGTGATGGGTACGCCAATCCGTATTCAGTTCAAAGAGGGCGAAAACCCGTTTGCGGATAAGCGCAACACCCTGACGCCGAACCAGATGCGTAAGCGTAAGCGCCTGATTAAGCATATTAAGAAAGGGAAGTAATCCTTACATCAAAACCCGCCAGGCCTGGCGGGTTTTTGTTTTCTGCGGTGTATAATAACCACAGCCAATAATTTAGGAGCGCGTTATGGATCTTAACTGCCCAACCTGCCACAACCCGCTGGAGCTGGCGGGAGCCCAGGCGCACTGCGCAGTCTGTGATAAAGATATGGATGTGCAGGCCAATTGCCCGGAATGCCATCAGCCGCTGGAGGTATTGAAAGCCTGTGGCGCGGTGGACTTTTTCTGCCAGCACGGCCACGGGCTTATTTCAAAAAAACGCGTCGAATTCACGCTGCGCTAATTCTTGCAGATACAGGCATCGCCGTCGCGCCACAGCTCAACAAATGAGGGGGGCGCTTTGCTTTCCGGGATCAGCAACAGCACATCGGTTTGCCGGGATGACCAGGTGATTTGCAAGCGGTAGAAACGTTGATCGCCGCGGCCAGGCGAGTCGGGCTGGCCCGGTTGCTCGGCGAGCGGTAGCGTCTGGTGCAAAATATCCACCAGCCGCTGGCGCTGCTCCTCACTGAGTTCAGCAACGATAAACGTGCGCTTGCCGCTCAGTTTGGGGATATAAGCCAGCCCGCCTTCGCGTGCTAACTCGACCACCGCATCGTCGGTCAATTCGGGTTCGTTCATTATAATACTCCGACATCTTTCCACGCCTTTTCGATAGCGGCGGCGACGTTCTTGCCGGAACGTTTTTCGCCATGTTTGATAGTGAATTTAGCAAAAGTGGCGAAATCGGCATTTTGCGCAAGCTGCTTATCGCAGACGGTATCGTACCAGGCATAACCCGCTTTTTCCCACGCATAGCCGCCAATAGCCGTTGCCGCCAGATAAAACGCCCGGTTTGGGATACCTGAATTCAGGTGCACGCCGCCGTTATCTTCGCGGGTTTTAATAAACGCTTTCATATGCGCCGGCTGCGGATCTTTACCGAGCAACTTATCATTATAGGCGGTACCCGGCTCTGACATGGAACGTAGCCCCTTGCCCTGAATACCTTTTGCCAGCAGCCCTTCGCCGATAATCCAGTCGGCCTGGTCCGCTGTTTGCTGCAGGTGATACTGTTTGACCAGCGAGCCGAATACATCAGATAACGACTCATTTAACGCGCCGGACTGTTCAAAATAGATCAATCCTGCTTCCGTTTCTGTGACACCGTGGCTGAGTTCATGTCCCACAACATCAATAGCAATAGTAAAGCGGTTGAAAATTTCACCGTCGCCATCGCCAAAAACCATCTGCTGACCGTTCCAGAAGGCGTTCTGATACTCCTTGCCATAATGCACGGTGCCGCTAAGGATCATCCCCTTATCATCCAGTGAATTACGCTGATAAACCTGCCAGAAAAAATCGTGGGTGACGCCAAGATAGTCATACGCTTCGTCGACGGCGATATCGCCATTTGACGGCTGGCCTTCATAGCGCACCTGTTCGCCGGGCAGGCTCTCTTTTTGCTGGGCGTCGTAAATATCACGTACCAGTTCCCCGGGAGAAGTGACCAGCGGCGCATCGACTTTGCCGTGGCCGTGAGCCATCAATGTTTGGACATGGGTTAAGGTCTGACGAGCACAGCGCTGCTGCACTTCGGAACCGTTATCGATAATGCGGCGCAGAATATAGGGCGGGATAACGCTAAACGAGTGACGTGCCTGCATGTTGATCTCCTTGATAAAACAACAAAGAACAACAAAAAGTATAGGTACGTCTTATTTATTGAGCGCGTGAATTATTGAGATTTGCGTTGGCGCGTTTTTTTGAGCGCTGTGACGGCTTTCACTTCACTCTCCACCCAGCCATCGTTCAGCCGCGTGGTTAGCGTATCGCCCGCTTGAACCTGTTTAGTTTGTTTGAGCACTTTGCCGTCGGTGGCGGTGGTCACGCTGTAACCGCGCGCCAGCGTCGCCAGAGGGCTGACGGCTTCCAGATGCGTAATAGCGGACCCAAAGCGCTCACGGGTGCTGCTTAAGCGCGAGCGGATGCTCTGACTGAGGCGAAACTCCAGCTGCTGAATGCGGGTTTGCGCCCGGTGGATGCGCGGCTGAGGGTTTTGCTGGTTTAAACGCTGAATAATACGCTGCTGTTTGAGAGAAGCGCGTTTCATCTGCGTATCCAGCGCGTTATGCATACGCTGCTGCAGGCGTTCGAGCACCGTTTGCTGACGCGCCAGGCGTAACTGCGGATGCTGCTGTTGCAGACGATGATTGAGCTGGGCGAAGCGGCGGTTGCGGCCTGCCAGATAATAATCCATCGACATCTCTAAGCGCTGTTGCAGCGTCTGCACCTGGCGCAGCAGTTCCAGCTGATTGCGGCTGACCACTTCCGCCGCCGCCGAGGGGGTTGGCGCACGCAGATCGGCAACAAAATCAGCAATGGTGACGTCGGTTTCATGGCCGACGGCGCTAACTACCGGAATGCGGCTGGCAAAAATGGCCCGCGCCACGCGCTCATCGTTAAAGCTCCACAAATCTTCCAGCGAACCGCCGCCGCGCCCGACAATCAGCACGTCGCACTCCTCACGGGCGTTGGCCAATTCAATGGCGCGCACAATCTGCGCGGGCGCATCTTCACCCTGTACGGCGGTGGGGTAAATCACCACCGGCAGCGACGGATCGCGGCGTTTAAGTACATGCAGGATATCGTGCAGTGCGGCCCCGGTTTTTGAAGTGATAACTCCAACGCAATGGGCGGGTGAGGGGAGCGGTTTTTTAAACTGCTGGTCGAACAGCCCTTCGGCGGCAAGTTTGGCTTTGAGCTGCTCGTATTTCTGTTGCAGCAGCCCTTCACCGGCCGGTTGCATACTTTCGACAATAATTTGGTATTCGCCGCGCGGTTCGTACATCGTGATATTGGCGCGCACAAGCACTTGTTGCCCGTGCTGCGGGCGAAACGTCACCCGACGGTTGCTGTTGCGGAACATCGCACAGCGCACCTGCGCGGTATCGTCTTTTAAGGTGAAGTACCAGTGACCGGAAGCGGGCTGGGTAAAGTTGGAAATTTCACCGCTGATCCACACCTGGCCAAGTTCGCGTTCCAGCAGTAAGCGCACCGACTGATTAAGGCGGCTAACCGTATAAATTGAAGGGGACTGGAAGGAAGACATGTGAGCCAGATCAAATTCTAAATCAGCAAGTTATTCAGTCGATAGTAACCCGAAACGAAGGGATGGCAAGTTTTTTTCAGAAAAAAATGTAGATGCAATCGGTTACGCTCTGTATAATGCCACGGCAATATTTAACCCCCCAGGTCAGAGATATTGCCCATGCTACGTATTGCTAAAGAAGCCCTGACGTTTGACGACGTCCTCCTCGTTCCCGCCCATTCCACCGTTCTGCCGAATACCGCCGACTTGAGCACGCAGCTCACTAAAACCATTCGCCTGAACATTCCTATGCTCTCTGCGGCGATGGATACCGTGACGGAAGCGCGCCTGGCGATTGCCCTGGCACAGGAAGGCGGCATTGGCTTTATTCACAAAAACATGTCTATCGAGCGCCAGGCGGAAGAAGTTCGCCGCGTGAAAAAACATGAATCCGGCGTGGTTAAAGATCCGCAAACCGTGCTGCCAACCACCACGCTACGCGAAGTGAAAGCGCTGACGGAACGTAACGGCTTTGCCGGTTACCCGGTAGTGAATGGCGACAACGAACTGGTCGGTATCATCACCGGTCGCGATGTGCGTTTCGTTACTGACCTGAACCAGCCAGTTAGCGTCTACATGACGCCGAAAGAGCGTCTGGTTACTGTTCGCGAAGGTGAAGCCCGCGACGTCGTTTTCGCTAAAATGCACGAGAAACGTGTTGAGAAAGCGCTGGTTGTCGACGACAGCTTCCATCTGCTCGGCATGATCACCGTTAAAGATTTCCAGAAAGCAGAACGTAAACCGAACGCCTGTAAAGATGAGCAGGGCCAGCTGCGCGTTGGCGCGGCCGTTGGCGCGGGCGCGGGCAACGAAGAGCGCGTTGATGCGCTGGTAGCTGCAGGCGTAGACGTACTGCTGATCGACTCCTCTCATGGTCACTCTGAAGGTGTGCTGCAGCGCATTCGCGAAACTCGTGCGAAATACCCGAACCTGCAAATTATCGGCGGTAACGTAGCGACCGGTGCAGGCGCACGTGCGCTGGCAGAAGCGGGCGTGAGCGCGGTGAAAGTCGGTATCGGTCCTGGCTCCATCTGTACCACCCGTATCGTCACCGGCGTGGGCGTTCCGCAGATTACCGCTGTATCCGACGCGGTAGAAGCGCTGGAAGGTACCGGTATTCCGGTTATTGCTGACGGCGGGATTCGTTTCTCCGGTGATATCGCTAAAGCGATCGCCGCAGGCGCCGCCGCCGTGATGGTGGGTTCTATGCTGGCGGGTACCGAAGAATCACCGGGCGAAATCGAACTCTATCAGGGCCGTTCTTACAAATCTTATCGCGGTATGGGTTCGCTGGGCGCAATGTCGAAAGGCTCTTCAGATCGTTATTTCCAGAGCGACAACGCCGCCGACAAACTGGTGCCGGAAGGTATCGAAGGCCGCGTTGCCTATAAAGGCCGCCTGAAAGAGATTATTCACCAGCAGATGGGCGGCCTGCGTTCCTGTATGGGTCTGACCGGCTGTGGTACTATCGACGACCTGCGCACCAAAGCGGAATTTGTCCGCATCAGCGGTGCGGGCATTCAGGAAAGCCACGTTCACGACGTGACTATCACCAAGGAATCCCCGAACTACCGTATGGGTTCTTAATGATTTTTGCGCCCGGTGCTTGCACCGGGCGCTGACGTTTTTTTATCGCCACTTGCCTCGGAAGCTTGTCAATGACGGACAACATTCATAAACATCGTATTCTTATCCTCGATTTCGGCTCTCAGTACACCCAGCTGGTTGCGCGCCGCGTGCGTGAACTGGGCGTGTATTGCGAACTGTGGGCCTGGGATGTCACCGAAGCGCAGATCCGCGACTTCAATCCAAGCGGCATTATCCTTTCCGGCGGCCCGGAAAGCACCACGGAAGATAACAGCCCGCGCGCGCCGCAGTATGTGTTTGAAGCCGGTGTGCCGGTGCTCGGCGTGTGCTACGGCATGCAGACTATGGCGATGCAGCTGGGCGGCCACGTTGAAGGGTCAAACGAGCGTGAATTCGGTTATGCGCAGGTTGAAGTACAGACCGACAGCGCGCTGATCCGCGGTATTGAAGATTCCCTTACTGCCGATGGCAAAGCGCTGCTCGATGTGTGGATGAGCCACGGCGACAAAGTGACGGCGATCCCGTCTGACTTTGTGACCGTCGCCAGCACCGAAACCTGCCCGTTCGCGATTATGGCGAACGAAGAGAAACGCTTTTACGGTGTGCAGTTCCACCCGGAAGTGACTCATACCCGCCAGGGCCTGCGTCTGCTGGAGCGTTTTGTTCGCGATATCTGCCAGTGTGAAGCGCTGTGGACCCCGGCAAAAATTATCGATGATGCCGTTGAGCGCATCCGCCAGCAGGTTGGCAACGATAAAGTCATTCTCGGCCTCTCCGGCGGCGTTGACTCCTCCGTAACCGCCATGCTGCTGCACCGCGCGATCGGCAAAAACCTGACCTGTGTATTTGTCGACAACGGTCTGTTGCGTCTGAACGAAGCCCAGCAGGTAATGGACATGTTCGGCGACCACTTCGGTCTGAATATCGTTCATGTTGAAGGCGAAGCCCGTTTCCTGTCGGCGCTAGCTGGCGAGAACGATCCGGAAGCCAAACGTAAGATCATCGGCCGCGTATTTGTTGAAGTGTTCGACGAAGAAGCCCTGAAGCTGGAAGATGTAAAATGGCTGGCGCAGGGCACTATTTACCCGGATGTCATCGAATCTGCCGCCTCCGCGACCGGTAAAGCGCACGTTATCAAGTCTCACCACAACGTGGGCGGCCTGCCGAAAGAGATGAAGATGGGCCTGGTTGAGCCGCTGCGTGAGCTGTTCAAAGATGAAGTACGCAAAATTGGCCTCGAGCTGGGCCTGCCGTACGCCATGCTTTACCGCCACCCGTTCCCGGGTCCGGGCCTCGGCGTTCGCGTGCTGGGCGAAGTGAAGAAAGAGTACTGCGATCTGCTGCGCCGTGCCGATGCGATCTTTATTGAAGAGCTGCATAAAGCCGATCTCTACAACAAAGTGAGCCAGGCATTCACCGTCTTCCTGCCGGTACGTTCCGTCGGCGTCATGGGCGACGGTCGTAAATACGACTGGGTTGTCTCTCTGCGCGCAGTTGAAACCATCGACTTTATGACCGCACACTGGGCGCACCTGCCGTACGACTTCCTGGGCCGCGTTTCTAACCGCATTATCAATGAGGTTAACGGTATCTCCCGCGTGGTGTATGACATCAGCGGCAAGCCGCCAGCGACGATTGAGTGGGAATGATTTCCCAACAGGAAATGTCTTGCACTAACAGGCACTAAATCAAACTTAAGTCCGCGTAATAGCGGGCTTTTTTTATTTTTAACTTAGTCATTTTTGGCAATGTCTGGCAACGCCAGGCACGGTTTGACCGGGGTATTTTGATGGGTATGATTCATGGTAATGCCATGGATTACGCCCGATGCCATGCAGAGTGTTTTTGATGGGCATGGCATAAAATGTCATATCTTTCTTTGGTTCGTAAAAGCGAATGACACGACGTAACCCGCATTTAGTATTTTTTTCTCGCCAGGTTAGAGAAATTCTGATTGCGCATAAAAAATTTGCCGGCACTGGACAGTTGTTATTATTGCCTTCAAAATATAACTCTCTGAATACATCCAAAAAAGTAATATTGTATCTTTTTTGAAATGGATTTAAGTTCAACCGGGTTGTTATAAATATTGTATAAATAGTTTTGATGTTAATGTATTGTCCTTGATAGCACCGCTACCTTTCACCATACAAATCTATTAGAAAGGTAGCGGTACACTTTAATTTTTAATTGATTTTTTTGAATCTATGAGCAATGTATATGATTAGCGCTACTAAAAGTACTGATGCAATTGTTAATGCTAAGAAGTAATACTTATCCCATGTATAATCGGGAAACATACCTGTAATAGATGTTAGCATTTTATACATTTGTGCTTCTGGCAGGATTGCATATAACAGTACAACAAAAATCACAAATAATAGGTATTCACCGATCCAAAGTAGAACATATTTCATTTAGTATACCTGTACTGTCCCAAACGCAGTTAAGGATGATGTAAAGTCCATTTTGTAGATGTATGGGCTTGCTGTATCAAATTATTTTTGAAAATTTTAAGTGCGCTGAAATCGTCATTATTTAACCTTTTAGTAGTTGAAAAGAGTTATCCAGCGCCGATGTTATTATTATTTTCAAAGGGTAAAGGACTGAAAATTCTTATTGCGTAAAAATTGTGATGTAGATTTGGTATTTTCTTTGTGGGATTTTCAGTGCTGATTCAGTATTAGTGCGGATTGATATTTTGGAGGGCTATGTCGTCGCGTAGCTGCTCAGACTATATTGTTTACATTCCAATTATCTAATAATGATGCTATCGCATTGGATTAAAAAAGAGTATCTATTGGCTGTGCTTAATTAATAGGCCACTGCCTTTACTGACAAAGTTGCTCTCTCCCCAAACTGTACGGGCGGGTGGCAGTTCGCCTCATTGTTTTGGGCGTATTGATCTACGAGTAAAATCAAAAGTCAGCAAAACGTCGTGCCAAACTTTAGCGTAATCATTTTGTTCACTTCGCTGATAACGCGCACGAGCAGATTTAGCCTGTATTCAACGGCTGAACGGTAATAAGAATGGAGCAGGATGCTTAGCTCAGCAGGTTTGGCCCGCGAAAGGTGCGGCGCCACTCGCTCGGGCTGACATTAAAGCGCGCTCTGAAACGTTGGCGGAAGGAAACAGGTGACTTATAGCCTGCCAGAGCTGATACGGTTTCAATGCTGTGATCCGTTGTTTCCAGCAGCTCCTGGCTGCGCTGCAAGCGCTGGGCGCTGAGCCAGTCCCCCACGGTCATACCTGTTGCTTTAATAAAGTGCCGCGTAAGCGTACGCCTGCTCATGCTGCAAAACCCGGCGAGAGAATCAATATCATGCTGTTTATCCAAATTGCGCCGCAGGTAGCCGAGCAGGTCGTTGATCTGCGTGTCTCGCGTTGTTTCTGGAATCACATGTTCAATAAACTGCGCCTGGCCGCCTTCACGGTAAGGGGGAATAACCATTCTGCGGGCGACGCGGTTTGCCAGTGCAGCACCGTGATGTTCACGGACAATATTCAG
Organism: Enterobacter sp. Bisph1; assembly: GCF_000814905.1. Classification (GTDB taxonomy): domain Bacteria; phylum Pseudomonadota; class Gammaproteobacteria; order Enterobacterales; family Enterobacteriaceae; genus Kosakonia. The sequence goes on along the minus strand of NZ_JXAG01000031.1, from coordinate 88,811 downwards.
GCAGCAGTCTATGCCCGCCGCCGTACCGGCTGAGGTAATAAGACGTTCGTCACAGGTATAAAGCGCATTGCTGTCAAGCCGGACCTCGGGAAAGCGAGCGGCAAAATCCCGCTCAAACTCCCAGTGCGTGGAGGCCCTGCGGTTATTCAGCAGCCCGGCATAGGCGAGTACATACGCACCGAGGCACAGGCCTACAACTTCGGCCCCACCTTGCCAGGCGCTACGTAGCGCATCAAGCAGCATCGGCGAAGGGCGTGTTTCAGGATGCTCCCAGAAAGGCACAATAATAATGTCTGCGCTATCAAGCCGCTCCAGCCCATGCTTCACGTTAAGGGAGATACCGATATCAGATTCCACCGTTCCGGGCTGCTCCGCACAAATATCCACGCTGAACAGTCCTGGCTCCGGCATCGCCTTATCAAAAATTATCGCAGGAACGGAAAAATGAAACGGGCTGAATCCCGGCGTTGCGATAATGACAACGTGCAGAGCGGACATAATTCTAATCCTTGCTGAAAGAATCCACGATGTGTAAAACCGGTAAATTTCCCGTCCGGCATGGGGGCGAACAGGCAGCAGAGTTTCAGGCTGCCTGTCCGAGCGCGGCGCGTTAGAAAATCAGCGTTTCGCCATCTTCCGGCACCAGTACATTTTCTTTAATGCCCTTCTGCGCTGCAAACTCCCGCAACTCGGCGCGGCTCAACAAGCAGTGGTTAACCGCTTCCATATGGGTCGCCACAATTTTGGCGGACGGCAGCACCTCATGGGTACGCAGAGCATCTTCCTTACCCATGATAATAGCCCCAATGCCATCGACGTTGGCGAAACCTATGTTTAGCACGACGATCTCTGGCGTATATTTTTTCAGGATTTCAACATACGGCGGTACCCAAATAGTATCCCCGGCCACGTACAGGGTTTTTTCACTTTCATGAGAAAAAACCAGCCCGCACGCCTCTCCCAGTAATGCGGCAAGGTCAGGAATGGCGTACGCTTCATCGCTACCGTGCTGTCCGTCGGTTTTCACCAACGTAATACCGTCAATCATCGTGGTGTCAGAGAGTACCTTGACCGCGCTGAAGCCCTGGGAACGGAGCAGCGTGGCATCGCTGTCGTTCTGCGTGTAGATCACCTGGTCTTTGGGGATCAGCCGCTGGGCCGCTTCATCCCAATGATCTTCATGGGTGTGGGTGACGATAACAACGTCCACATCCAACAGTTCTTCGACAGGCACCGGCAGTTCAACCATAGGGTTGCGCAGGTGGGAACGTGCAGTACCGGGAAAACCGGGCCAGGTATCCTTAGCAGAGAGCATCGGATCGATAAGGAAGCGAGTACCGGCATATTCCAGTTTCAGCGTGGCGTTACGTATTTGAGTCAGTTTCATTCTTCACTCCAGTAGAAAAGCCACAGGTGTGCGGCCTGTACAGTAAGAGTGCAGTATAAAAAAGAGACCGGGAGAAGGTGAGTGGCTCACAGGTCATTATTCGATGAAATCGGGTCAAGCGCTCTGTTTAATGAATACCTTGCTTTATCATCCTGCCTTCAAATAGCTGGTACTTCATCATCCACACAGCCAAAGAACAGGCAGCGGATGTTACACCTGCCGGTTTACTCGTCGGCTGGCGGCAAACCCATCGTCATGAGTTCATTAGCATGATTGCTATTGAGGTTTATCTGCCACCGATCGATATATGGCTGAAAGTCAGTAGCATCTTCGTTGCCAGGCTCTTTAACGCGCGCTTATCTTACGTTCGGCAAAATAGTGCGCGGGCGTGCTGCCCATCGTTTTCCGGAACATGGTGATAAAAGCATTCACGGATTCATACCCCAGCTTCGCCGCTACGTTTTGCACCGATACGCCGCTTGCCAGCTCCTGAAGCGCAATAACCAAATGCAGCTGCTGGCGCCAGCGCCCGAAGGAGAGCCCCGTTTCGCGCTGCATTAGCCGCGCTAATGAGCGCTCGCTAAGGGCCAGTCGTTTTGCCCACGCTTTCAGCGTGCTCCGATCGTCAGGACGATTCACCAGTGCATCAGCCATGGCGCGGATTTTGGCATCAGATGAAACCGGCAGGCTCAATTTTTGCTGCGGCATGCTGGCTAATTCATCAAGCGTCACCCTGGTCAGCCTTGCGGCATGGCTATCCGGCGGGTAATCAATCTCCTGCTGAGTTAAACGCTCAACTAACTCTTTAATCAGCGGGGAAATGGCAAGGGTGCAACATCTCTCCGGCAGCGCTGCGGCGCCTGGCTCGATAAATAAGTAATTTAGATGCGCGTTCCACGTTGCGCTGGCGCTATGGGCGATCCCGCCGGGGATCCAGACGGCACAATCTGGCGGCACGATCCAAATATCATTTTCCGCCCGACAGATAACCGCGCCATACAGCGCAATGATCAGTTGGCCTTTACGATGGCTATGTACCGGTACTTCAGCTGTGTAATCAACAAAATCAAGATGACGCGCAACTGCCGGGCAGGGCGTTGCATCCGGATCAAACAGCGTGGTGGCAAACCGTGATGTCATAAGATTGGCAGGATTTAGGTATTTTTTGACAGAATAGAGTATTTAAGCGGGTAAGCAAGCCGGTAATAATCCCCGGCATGAAAAATATCTTTTTTAACCGCTCGCCTTTGTTACCGCGAATCGGTCACGCGCTACGTTCCATGAGCACCGTTCACTCCGTAACGGCTCTGCTGAACGATGCCAATGCCTTACTCTATTCTGCACGCAGTTTTGCGGCAGCGATGCTCGCTTATTACATTGCCTTGTCGATAGGGCTTGAACGTCCCTCTTGGGCAATTATTACCGTTTATATCGTTTCGCAAACCTCGGTCGGCGCGTCATTGAGCAGAAGTCTCTATCGTCTGGCCGGAACCCTGGTTGGTGCCGGGGCAACGGTTTTGATCGTACCGGCTTTTGTGAACATGCCGATTTTTTGCAGCGTGATGCTAACGGGCTGGATCACGTTTTGCCTCGGTTTATCTCTGCTTGAACGCACTCCGCGCGCCTACGCCTTCGTATTAGCCGGGTACACCGCAAGCCTGATTGGTTTTCCGGCGGTCGCCGATCCCGCGGCGATTTTTAACATCGCCATTATCCGCGTACAGGAAATAATGATTGGTATCTTCTGCGCCGCGCTGATCCACCGGTATGTTGTCCCCGTGCGGATATCCGGGCTGTTTAACAGCAAGTTATCGCAGACATTACGCTCGGCGCGCCAGCAAATTGCCGACACGTTAGCAGGCAAACCTGCTGCGGTTTCAGCGCCTCTGCATCTGGCGCTGGCGCTGCAGTTTCTCCAGGGCATAAGCCATCACATCCCCTATGATTTTGCGCTCTCGGTTCCGGTGCGGCATGCCAGAAAAGCGATTCATGATCGACTGGCGCGATTAGTGGTGGTGAACTGTGAATTACGCGATCGCTTACAGATTATCGAAGCGGTGCCTGTCGATGTGCAAAACCTGCTGGAGGAACTCCACTGCTGGCTGGTTTGTGAGGATGAAGGAGAACGGAAAAGCAGGGTGACAGCGTTAATACAACGCAGTGCGCTGTTAATGCAGTCGCGTGCTGTGCATGCGTTGACCTTTGAAGAGGCGCTTCTCGGAAATTTCGTGCGCTACCTGAGCGAGGCGATAACGCTGCTGCAACAGTGCGAACGCCTTTCTGCAGCTATCCACCATGCGCGGCCCGACCCAGCGTTGCCAGAAGGCCGCGCGGTGAAAGGGTATGTTTTTCACCGCGATCCCCTGACCGCTGTACGCACTGCGCTGGGCGCATTTGCCATTATTCTCAGCGGTTGCCTGCTGTGGATTTACTCAGCCTGGTCCGAGGGCGGCACGGCAGTGTCGATTCTTGGCGTCTGTTGCACCCTGTTTGGCAGCTTCGACTCTCCCGTTCCGCATATTGTGAAATACATTATGGGTTCCGCCTGGGGCGTGGTGATAAGCCTGCTGTATAGCTTTGTTCTGCTACCCCAGGTGAGTGATTTTAGCGTGCTGGTTGCGGTGCTTGCTCCGGCATATCTCCTTGCGGGCTCTCTACAGGCTCGCCCGCCTACAACATTTATGGCGATGGGGATCACCCTGACGCTACCGATATTATGCGAGCTCGGTGCGCGCTACAGCGGAGACTTTGCCGTGGCGCTTAACACCGCTATCGCCTTATTTGCCGCGACCGGCTTTGCTGTTCTCAGCATGAGCCTGCTGCAAACCGTGCAGGCCGATGCGGCCATCAACCGTCTGCTAAAGCTGTGCCAGCGCGACATTCGCCGCAGCATAAATGGCGGGTTTAAAAGCGATGAAACGCACTGGACCAATTTGATGATCGACCGCGCGGCGCTGCTGTTGCCGCGCTTACAGCGCAGCAGTCAGTCGTCAGAGCTGGCGCTCAACCGCCTCCTGCATTATGTGCGCATTGGCCTGTGCGTGATGCACTTACGCCAAACTGATGCGCAAGCGGGCAACGAGCTCACCGAGGTGCTTACTCTGCTTAACCGCACCACAGACAGCGAGGCCTTGCGCCAGCGTATTGCCGCCATGGCGCGCCTCTCTTTGCCAGCAGTCGATGACTCCTCGCGTCTGTTGGTCGACAGACTGGTTGATCTGCATTGTGCGCTTCGCGAGCAAATAAGGGAGAGCCTGGATGATAAATGATCTCAATATTGGCGGCGTATTGATTCCCGGGCTGCTGGTCATTGCCCTTGCCGCCCTGATCTGCACGCTACTGCTGGTGCCCCTTTTCACCTTCAGCAGGCTTTATCGGCGTTTGCCTTTTCGTCCGCTGATCGATTTTTCTACCTTTATCGTCACCTGTTTCCTGCTGTTGCAGGGTCTAACCGCACTGGGGTTTTTTGCATGAAATCTTTACTCTCTCTGTTGGGTCGTTACGCGCTGACGCTCAGCGCAGTCGCGCTGGCAACCCTGGTCGCTTTTATGCTGTGGAAACATTATGCGCAGACGCCCTGGACGCGCGATGGCCGGGTTCGGGCTGATGTTGTGCAGATTGCCCCGGAGGTTTCCGGGCCGGTGAGCAGCGTAGCGGTGGTGGATAATCAGTGGGTTAATCGCGGCGATATTCTCTATTCCATCGATCCGCACTGGTTAACGCTGGCGGTGGTGAGCGCGCAGGCCGACGTGGAAGCCAAACGTCATGAAATGCTGATGCGTCAGGATGCGGCCCGGCGTCGCGCACAAATCAAAGGTGTCATTTCCGGCGAAGACTTACAGCAAACAGGCAGTGCAGCAAACGTTGCGGTGGCGAATTATCATGGTGCGCTGGCCGCGCTGGAACTGGCGCAGCTTAATTTATCTCACGCCGTGGTGCGCTCACCCGTTGCCGGATATGTCACCCATCTGCGGTTACGCCCCGGCAACTATGCAACGGCAGGGGAGACGACAGTCGCCATCATCGATGCCCACAGTTTTTGGGTGGTAGGTTATTTTGAAGAGACCAAACTGCGCCATATCCATGTGGGCGATGCCGCACAAATCGCGCTGATGGGCGTTGATCCCATGATAAGCGGGCATGTAGAGAGTATCGGCCACGGTATTGGTGATAATAATGACGAGACGGGCGGGCTGGGCCTGCCGGAAGTCGAACCGACCTTTAGCTGGGTACGCCTTGCACAGCGCATTCCGGTTCGCATTCATATCGACGCCTTACCGGCGGGAGTGGAATTGGTGGCGGGATTGTCTGCCAGCGTCTCTATTAACGCTACGCGTAAGTTTTAACAAGTACACCTGCTGCTGAGTTCGTTGCTGATCCTCTCGCTGATAATCTGGCGCATCACCTGCGGTACCATTGCCTTGAGTTCTGTGAACAACGGTGTCACCGAGAGGTTTTACTGGGTGACGATTATGTTTTCCCAAACCCTGGGCACGGCGTTAGGTGACTGGACTGCAGATAGTGAAGGTTTCGGCTATGCAGGCGGTGCTTTTGCCTCACGGCAGATATCCTGGCGCTGCAGGTATTCGTTCTTTGCACTAACCCCCCGCATTTAGTGGCTTTTTTTTAAACTTGTCGGCGGATAAGGTCTGGGTTATTACAGGTAAACCCTCTTAACCGACAAGGCACGCGCCATGTTTAAACGTCTTATCACCGCCCTTAGCGGCAAAAAAACGGCTGAAGCGGCTCCGGCAGCCATCGCCCCCTCAGGCGAATCCACCGCCAAAGATGAACTGATAGTGGCCTATGATGCTTATGGTCGCGAGATGCAGATCCTGCGCAGTGAATGGCGCGAGAAAGTGTTCCTGCCATCGCTGGAAGAGAAACGTAACGACGCGGCTGAACTCTATCAGGCGATCGTCAGCGGGCTGAATGATGGCTTTGCCGCCGATCTGCTACCGGCGGCGGAACGTCTGGTGGAAATTGATGATATTCCCGAGCGCAGCCACACCATTCAGGCCATCGTGCTGATGAAAAATGGCGAGCTGACGGCGGCGGAACGTACGTTGCGGGTAGGCATCGAAAAAGCGGGGGCGACCGGCACGCTGTTGACCAACTTAGCGAAAGTGTTTGCCGAGCGTGGCGAAGAGGATCGCGCAGACGATACGTTGTGGCAGGCGATTCAGGCCGATCCGAATCAGGATAACGGCCTGCTGTGGTGGGTGAGTATTCAGCAAGAGCGCGGCGGTGAAGCGGCGTATGTCGCGGCGCTGAAAACCGTTGCCGCTTTACCCGAAAGCTGGCGCGCGCAGCTGTGGCTGGCGCGTCATTATCTGGAACACAACGAAATAGCCACCGCTCGCGCGTACTATCAAGAGGTACTGGCGGGCGAACGCTACGACAGCGGTGCGCTGATGATGATTTCCGGCGATCTCGGTAATAACGGGCAGATCCCGCTGATCGCCGAGCTGGTGGCGCCGGTGTATGACGAACACCGTCACGATCCGATGGCGGGACTGAATTTACTGCGTGCCTGGCAGGCGTTGGGTAACGTCGAGGAGGGCGAGAAGCTGCTGGCGCGCATGTACGCGCTGGGCTATGCGCCGCTTAAACAGCACCTCGACGAATTTGCCAGCGCCTTTCAGGCGATGCAAAAGCAGGCGGCCGTTTCGACGCCAGCCGATCCCGCAGCGCTGAAGATAACTACGCTTTCCCTCACGCAACCGATCTGGCATTACGGGTTAAATAAAGCCGACTGGCTGTTTGCCCAAAAAGCGGAAGAGTTGCCGTCGGTAGGCTTTTTTGCTCTCTCCAAACGCGTTGAGGGTGCTGTGCGCAGTGAATCGCAGCGTGAAGATGAGATCGGGCGCATGACGCGAGCTATCTCGCTCTATTTTGCCGAAGCGGCGCACTACTGGACCGACTACGCCAGCCGGTTCTATGTGCAGGTGGTAGAAGGCGGCGGACCGGTGCTAATGGGCGGCGAAACCGATGGCAATGCGCTGTTCGAAATTGTTCCACCGACGATGCACTATTTTGTTACCGGCGAAATGGGTTGCAGCGGGGAGGGCGATCGCTGCGAATGGCAGCTTTCGTTAAGCCTGTGGGATTGCAAAGCGCGACAGAAAATCGCCACGGAAAGTAGACGCGTAGAACATGCCGGGCTGGGTGTGCTGGTGCTGGATCTCGAACAACGTCTACTGGCGCACATCGGCCAACGGCGCGAGCAACCGCTTGATGCCTTCTATCAGCGCCCGTCGGTAGAAGCGATGGCGATTTATCTCGGCGAACTGGCGCAGGCATTCACCCTAACGCTGGTGGCGAACAAAATAACCCCGCGCGATGCCATGTGGGGAGAGCGCGCGATGCTCGACTGGCCGCTGCAAATGGCGCTGCAGTGGCCGGAGAATGAAGTGTTGAAACTGATGTATCTCTCCGGGCTGGGTAAAGCGTTTGATTATCAATCCTCCGTATTGATGGAGTACCAACAACGCACGCGCGAACTGCTGCGCGAAGCCAGTATACACAGCCCGGTTGCCCGCCTTGCGCCTCTGGTGTGGAAAATCTTTGCTATGAATAGTGAATTCGAGACGCATCGCCAGACTTTACCTGCCGATGCCAATGAGGTTTACCGAAATTGGCTGGACGGTTTGGCCAGCAAAGTTCCTGTAACTAATGCATAAAGCAGGCATATAAAGGCTTATATTTAAACTTTTACCTGAGATATAGGCCTTTAATGGTTCTTATATGGCCTTTAAGAAGATCTTATAAATTTATTTAATAATGGTTATTTATAAACCTTAAAGGCTAATAAAGCGGTATAATGGTTTATATATGAACATTAATGAGATAGGCCTGAATCATGTCGTTTATGCATCTCCTCTACTCGCCTGCCGATATCGCACAGCAAGTGGGAAGTCACGCGAAAAAGCTCCGCCTGGCGAAAAACCTTTCGCGTAAAACGCTGGCTGAAAAATCAGGCGTCTCAGAATCAACCATCAAACGTTTTGAAACCACCGGCATTGCCACGCTCGAGGTCGTTATTCTGCTGGCAACCGCGCTGGATGATCTCTCACCCGTGACACGGCTTTTTAATCCAGAGCATCCGGCTTCACTTGATGAGCTTAAAAACAGCAGGCGTAAACGGGGGATGAGATAGTGGCTAAACGCTTCCAGCACACTGAAGCTCTCGTTGTGCTTAAAGAGGGCGTTAAAATTGGTGAACTTAACAAGGCGCCGGGTAGAGGGATTTACTTTACCTATGATGAGGGCTGGCTTGCGCGTGGTTTTAATCTCTCGCCATTAACGATGGCATGGGACGCTAAACCTCAGTTGGCCAGCGACTCAAGGCTCTTTGAGGGGCTGCATGGGCCTTTTGCTGACTCCCTGCCCGATGGCTGGGGGACATTGCTGATGGATCGCTTCTTTGATAGCACCTTTGGCGAGGGGACACATTTAACCATTACCGCACTCGACCGCCTGGCGTATATGGGCGATCGGGGGATGGGAACGTTTGAATATCAACCCAAAGCGGATAAAACCGTTCTGGTTGGCCCATTGAGTCTCTGCCAGCTTTATGAAGAGTCAATCGAGGTTCAACAAGGCGAAACATCGGCGGTATTGAACAAACTGCGCCTTGCAGGTGGCTCTCCGGGCGGGGCCAGGCCAAAAGCTATTGTTGCTCTATCTCCGGAAGGTGACGAAGCCACCTCCGCCTTTGGTCCCTTGCCGAAGGGCTACGCGCACTGGATTGTGAAATTCCGTGCTAAAAAGGAACCGGTTGAAACGGGGGCCATTGAGTTTGCCTATGCAGAAATGGCCCGCGCCGCGGGTGTAAATATGGCGGAATCCAGCCTGTTACATAGGCAAATGCCGGATGGGAGACACGAATATTTTTTTGCCACCAAACGCTTTGACCGGGTAGGGGATCGCAAGCTGCATATGATGACCGTCTCTGCACTACTCTATGCGGATTTCCGCATGCCGACTCTCGACTATTCCAGTCTGCTAAAACTGACATATGTGATGACCAATAGTGCGGCTGAGGTGGAAAAGATGGCGCGTTTAATGATTTTTAACGCGCTAGCGCATAACCATGACGATCATGCAAAAAACTTTGCCTTCCTTTGCCATGAGCCGACGACCGCTGGTGAAAAAGAGAAATGGGTATTAGCGCCGGCCTATGACGTAACTTTCTCGACGGCGGGGGGCGAGCATACGACGGGTTTTGGTGGCCGTCATCCGGGAACGCCTACTCGCAAGCGCATTCTTGAAATCTGTCGCGACTATAAATATCTCGATGCAGAAGCGTATATTGAACAAACCCTGGCGGCATTAGCCCATTGGCAGGCAGTATTCTACAGGCTGAACATTCCCCATCAAGCCGGGCGAGGGATCTTTAACGTACTGCAAAAGGTGCATGATGAGTTTGAGCAGTAAAATTCAGACATGCATAAGCCCACGCGAGAAGGCGTGTTCAACAAGAAGGGAAAAAACTAGCGTTGTGCGGAAGGGTCGATAGTCTGGCTGACTTGTGGCAACTGGGCTTTGTCCTGGAGGTGATACCAGGCGCCAACAGAAGAATAGACGAAACGGCCGAAGAAAAAGAGAAAGCTGATAAGAAGTACGATACGGGTCATGCGACTGTCAAATCGATGTCGTTTTCGCATACTGGTTGCCTGACTCACAATGGTTCCTTTAGGAATGCCCGATCCACGGGCGACTGCGACATTAATGCACACTCTTTTCATCAGGTCAATTCAGCCTGGCGTAAAAATAAGATGATTAAAACATCACCAGAAATAACATAAGATAAATTAAATATTTACGTGGAGAATATAATCTGGACAATCGTTGCCGATAAAAGTGGGAATAAACATAGTCAGGTGTAATTTTTTGATTTAGATCAATTAATAGATATTTTCCGCAATTAGAATTTCCCTTTGTTTGCAAACCGGCACCCCACGGGTGCAGCGCATTTTCAGGTCGGATACCTGCCTGAAACACTCTCCGGGATCCGGGCAGAGCTATCGAGCATCTATGACACTTATAAAAAAATATCATCGTCTGAAGGATCAGTGGTGGGCTTTGCCGCTCGTTACGCCAATTGTGTTATATCCACTCTTTAGTCTGGCTAATACATTTACCGCAGTTTCCGGGCAGGTGGTGATTCTCTATTATTTGCCGATGGCGTTGCTGATAGCCCTGATGATGTTTTATGGCTGGGCGGCGCTGCCGGGCATTATGCTGGCGCTCGGTTGGCACTACTGGCCGGCGCTACCGCAGGATATGCTGTCCAGAGGCGCGCATTTATTGTTACCGGTGCTAATAAGCTGGGCGGGCTACCGTATTTTTGCTACCCGACGGCACCGGGTGGCTTACAGCACCGCCACGCAAGTCTCGCAACGTTTTTTCTGGCAAGTCCTCTGTCCGGCGTCGATCTACCTGTTTATTCTTGAACTTGGCGCGTGGCTGAATTTTTACGATCGGTCGACAGGCGATGGCGGGGCGCTATTAATGAATGTGCCGACGCTGATTAATTATCAGGCCTTGCTGGTGGGCACCATGACCGGGGTGCCTTTTAGCTATGTACTGATCCGCGTTATTCGCCATCCCCGTTACGCTATTTCGTGGTTATCGCAGATGCGCCACGAATTCGACCGTAAAGTAACGTGGCCTGAGATTGTGGTCTGGTTCAGCGTGGTGTGCGGTATTCTGCTGCTGTTGCTGATGCCGATGAATAAAAACAGTTCGATTTTCAGCACCAATTACACCCTGTCGCTGCTGTTGCCGGTGATGCTGTGGGGATCGATGCGCTACGGCTATCGGTTTATCTCACTGGTGTGGACGCCGCTGCTGATTATCTCCATCCACTTTTTTTACCGTTATTTGCCACGGGTCCCGGCTTACGACGTCCAGTTAGCGATTGCTTCGTCAAGTTACCTGGTCTTTTCATTCATTATTCTCGCCATGGCCATGATGGCGACACGCCAGAGAGTGGTAAATGAACGCGCCCGGCGTCTGGCGTTTATCGATCCCGTTGCCAATATGCCCAATCTGCGAGCCCTAAGCCGCGCGCTGGCAGATACGCCCTGGTCGGTGCTCTGTTTTCTACGCATTCCTGAACTTGAACTGCTGGGGCGCAACTATGGCGTGCTGCTGCGTATTCAGTACAAACAACAGATGGCGAACTGGCTTAAACCGCTGCTGTCGGCGCAGGAGTGCGTGTACCAGCTCTCCGGCTACGATCTGGTCATTCGCCTGACGACCCAATCCCACCAGACACGCATTGAGGAGCTCGATGCCCGTATCAAGCAGTTCCGCTTTTTATGGGATAACATGCCGCTGCAACCGCAGGTCGGGCTCAGCTACTGCTACGTGCGATCGCCGGTCAAACACCTCTATTTGCTGCTGGGGGAAATGAGCACCATCGCCGATCTGTCGCTGGCGACCAATCACCCGGAAAATCTGCAAAACCGCGGCGCGGCGAATCTGCAACGCGGCCTGAAAAACAAAGTGGATATGATGAACCGCCTGCAGCTGGCGCTGGAAGAGAATCGTTTTATCCTGATGGCGCAGCCAATATGCGGCGTCCGCGGCGATGATTATTACGAAATCCTGCTGCGCATGAGTGAAGAGAATGGCGACATTATCAGCCCGGATGCGTTTTTGCCGGTAGCCTATGAGTTCGGCCTCTCATCGCGCATCGATCTGTGGGTGATCGAGCATGTTTTAATGTTTATGGACCAGCATCGTGCGCAGCTCCCCGCGCAGCGCTTCTCCATTAACCTCTCTCCGGCTTCAATTTGCCGTACGCAGTTCACCCAGCAAGTGCGGCAGTTATTACAGAAATACCATATTGAAGCCTGGCAGCTGATTTTTGAGATCACCGAAAGCCACTCAATGACCAATCTTAAGCAGGCTAATCAGACGCTGGGGCAGCTGCAGCAGATGGGCTGTCGCGTGGCGATTGATGATTTTGGCACCGGCTATGCCAGCTATGCGCGGCTGAAAAACGTCAATGCCGATATCCTGAAAATCGACGGCAGTTTTATCCGCAATATTGTATCAAACAGCCTGGATTATCAGATTGTGGCATCGATTTGCCATCTGGCGCGCATGAAGAAAATGCTGGTGGTGGCGGAGTATGTTGAAAGCGAAGAGATACGCAGCGCGGCTATCGCGCTGGGTATCGATTATCTACAAGGGTATTTGATTGGTCGGCCGGTGCGGCTACAAACGCTGATCAAAAGGTAACAAACGGGCGGCTCAGGCCGCCGCTTCCGGAGATTGCTCTTCTTCGATTTTTAAACGCCAGCCGGTCACGCCTTCCCAATACTCCTGCTCTTTCTCCAGATCCAGCAGCACCAGCGCGTTCTGGCTAAACCAGTCGTGCGGGAAACTAAGCGTCCAGTGATTCGCATCGGTGGTCAGACGCAGCGTCGGCGGGGTGGTCGTGGCCTGGCGCTGGTTATTTAGCAGCACACCGAGGCGTAAAATCTGCACCAGCGGTAGATACTGTTTCTTTTTAAACAACGTAAAGCGCGGCAGTTCATCAATTTTGATCGCCTTGCGATGACAGCGCACCAGCGTGGCCATCATTAGCTGCTGCTCCTGGTTAAAACCGGGCAGATCGCTGTTTTGCAGAATATAGGCCGAATGGCGATGCATTCCGCTGTGGTTAATATTTAATCCCACTTCATGCAGCATCGCGGCCCATTTCAGCAGGGCGGCCAGCTGTGGATTAGCGAGCTTCGCGTTTTGCTCCAGCCACTGTTCGTAAATCAAGGTGGTGGTTTCCAGCACGCGTCGCGCCTGTTCGCGGTCGATATTGTACTGGCTGGCGAGGCTTTGGGCGGTGCGGCTGCGAATATCCTGATGGCGGAAACGGCCTTCCATCTCATACAGCACACCTTCACGCAGCGCGCCGTCGGAAAGGCGCAGCTCGCGGATCGCCAGCGCATCGAACACGCCGCAGAGGATAGCCAGCCCCGGCACAAACACCTGTTTGCGCTCTTCGGAAAGGCCCGGCAGGCTCAGCTCAGCGAAATTTTTATACTTCAGCACCTCGGCGACCAATTTTTCCAGCCGCTCCGGGGTGATAAAGCCATCTTTTTCGCCCGAGGCGATCAGCACTTCATGGGCGGCTTTAATGCTACCCGATGCGCCCAGCGCCACATTCCAGCCCTGAATACGGTACTGCCATGCCAGCGACTCCAGCTTCTGCGTTGCCGCCATACGTGCACGGCGGAAATTCTCACCGTTGATGATGCCGCCCGCAAAATACATCTGCGCAAAGCTCACGCAGCCCATACGACGGCTTTCGACCAGCTTCGGTTGAAAATCTTCACCAATAACTAGTTCCGTCGAGCCGCCGCCGATATCGATCACCAGCTTGCGGCCTTTTTCCGGCTGCGTATGCTCCACGCCCATAAAAATCAGACGCGCTTCTTCATTGCCCGGAATGATCTCAATAGGGTAGGGGATCACTTTTTCAGCGCGTTTAAGAAATTCAGAGGCATTCAGTGCCTGGCGCAGAGTATGGGTACCGACAATGCATACGCTTGCCGGATCAAAGCCCTGCAGACGCTCGGCGAACAGCGCCAGGCAAGCCAGCCCGCGCTCCATTGCCTCTTCGCTCAGCATGTTATTGCTGTCCAGACCATCTGCCAGGTGCACGCGCTGTTTCAGACGACCGATGATTTGCATCGCCCCATCGACCACGCGCGCGATTACCATGTGGAAACTATTGGAACCCAGATCGACCGCAGCAAACTCTTCCGGTCGTGGCGTATTCTCATTTATCGGCATAGATTAATTGGGCTGTTCGAGTGATTTGATGTAGTCGTAAATCGCCTGCTGTGCGCGCACTTTACGGCGGTTGCCCCGCGGCACATAGCGATTACTCAGTTCTTTATCGATATACCTGGCCTTCACGGTATCACTTAACAGCAATTCAATGATATCCAGAACGCGCTGTTTCAGGCGCGGATCGAGGAGCGGCGCGGCCACTTCGATACGGTAATCGATATTACGTGTCATCCAGTCTGCGGAGGAGAGATAAACGCGTTTATCACCGCCGTTCTCAAAAATATAGATGCGATCGTGCTCAAGATAACGATCAACGATACTGATGACACGAATATTTTCGCTGATGCCTTCCAGTTGCGGAATCAGCGAGCACATACCGCGTACCAGCAGGTTCACCGGCACGCCAGAACTGGACGCGGTATAGAGCCTGTCTATCAGCCCTTTATCGACAAGATTATTCAGCTTCAGCGTGATGCCCGACGGGTTCCCTTCCTGCGCGTTGGCAATTTCCGTATCGATCATTTTGTACAGCAGGGTGCGCGAATTCTGCGGCGAGACCAGCAAATAGTCGAAATTGACCGGACGATAGGGGTTTTCAATAAAATTGAACACCCGACGCACTTCATTGGTGATGCGCGGATCGGCGGTAAGCAGTGAATAGTCCGTATAGAGCCGGGCGGTTTTCTCGTTAAAGTTACCGGTGCCAATATGCGCATAGCGCACCACTTCTTCCCCTTCCAGACGGGAAATAAGGAACAGTTTGGCATGGATTTTCAAACCCGGTGCCGAGAAAATAACCTGCGCACCGGCATCCGTCAGCTGTCTCGCCCAATGGATATTCGCCTCTTCATCGAAGCGCGCCTGTAGTTCCACCACTACGGTGACTTTTTTACCGTTGTGCGCCGCGTGGATCATGGCATCAATAATGCGTGAATCTTTCGCCACGCGATAAATATTAATTTTAATTGCCACTACGCTCGGGTCGAAAGAGGCCTGGCGCAGCAGTTCCAGCACGTGTTCAAAGGTGTGATAAGGGTAGTAGAGCAGCACATCGCGTTCGCGAATAGCGTCGAAACCGTTGCGGAATTTGTCGAACCAGATATGGCGCAGGCGCGGCATCGGTTTATTAACCAGCGTGGCTTTGCCGACGTTCGGAAAACCAATAAAGTCTTTAAAGTTGTGGTAACGCCCGCCGGGAATAATCGAGTCGTAGCGGGAGATGCTGAGCTTGTCGCGCAGCATTTCCACCATCGCTTCCGGCATGTCGCGCTGATAGACAAAACGCACCGGCTCGGCGGTCAGGCGCTGTTTCAGGCTCGAGGACATCAGCTCCATCAGGCTCGATTCCATCTCGTGCACCAGGTCATATTCGGCGTCACGGGTCATTTTCATCGAATAGGCATTGAGGGCGTCATAATCGAAGAAACCGCTGAAAATATCATCCAGGCAGTAACGCAAAATGTTATCCAGCAGGATCATCGGTTTGCGACGACGGGGCGCTTCCGGCGGCAGATTAACAAAGCGCGGCACTTTATCTGATGGGATCTCCAGCAGCGCGTAACGTATCTCTTCCCCGCGAATGATCTCCACCGCCAGATAGGTGTAATCATCCTTCAGGAACTTCACCAGGTTGGTTTCGCGGTTGATAATCGTCGGCGTAATGTGCTGGCGCAGAAACTGTTTAAAGTAACTGCGCAGCCACTCCTGCTGTTTTTGCGACAGCTGGCGTTCGTTAATCAGGAAAATTTCATTGCGTGCCATTTCCAGCAGCAGGTCGTTGTAAAGACCGTCGAACTCCTGATCGGCTTTTAGTACGCGGGACTGGATCTTGCCCAGCAGATGACGCGAATTGGTAATCACGCCTTGCTCTTCGCTAATGATTAAGCGGCGTTTCAGTTCAGCAAAGCGAACTTTATAAAATTCATCGAGATTATTGGAATAGATACCCAAAAAACGCATGCGTTCGATAAGAGGGTTACTTTTATCTGCCGCTTCCTGGAGAACGCGTTCATTGAAGCACAACCAGCTTAGTTCTTTTTCGAGATATAACTTTTCCTGACCCATTCCTGTTTACACTCCGGTTCTTACTCGGGACATGGCAAATCTTTCTCGCTCTCGCGGTGCCCTGACCTTCCAGGTGAACGTAGCTGGCATCCCTGCATATGGCACAACTTATTATGGCGAGCTTTACCATCAGATGTCCAACTGTGGCAAAAAAGTATGACAGTAATCCGTCGATTAGCGCTAAGACAATGGAAATAAAGTGACTTTTTGTAGGGAAGAGGAAAGTAACCCTGCCGCAGCGGGCAGGGAGAACAGCAATTAAGCGCGGGAATTATTCATCAGCCGCATAGCCTTCAGGGGGTAAGCGCACGCCATCCAGCCAGGCGCTATTACCGTCCATTTTCAGACGACCGTCAACAAACCAGCTCACCACCAGCGGGTAAATAGCATGCTCCTGGGACTGTACGCGCTCGGTTATCTCTTCTTCCGTATCGCCATCGAATACCGGTACTTTGGCCTGCAAGATAACCGGGCCGCCGTCCAGCTCATCGGTGACAAAGTGCACGCTGGTGCCGTGCTCTTCGTCCCCGTTTTCCAGCACCTGGCGATGCGTATGCAGGCCAGGATACTTGGGCAGCAGGGAAGGGTGAATATTCAGCAGACGTCCGGCGTAGTGGGCGACAAACGCCGGGCTAAGAATACGCATATAACCCGCCAGCACCACCAGATCCGGCGCGTAGGCATCTATCTCCTGCATCAGCTCGCGGTCAAAGGCATCGCGGCTGGCAAACTGTGTGGCGCTCAGCGCGTGGGCGGGAATGGCGGCTTCCCGCGCACGCTCAAGGCCGAACGCATCGGCCTTGTTACTGAAGACTGCCCGCAGGGTGCCGTTGATTTTTTTCTGTTTGCAGGCATCGATAATCGCCTGCAAATTGCTCCCGTTACCGGAAATCAGCACCACAATGTTTTTCATTCAATAACCACACGCTCGCTGGAATCGGAAGCGTTGATAGTACCAATTTTCCAGGCCTTTTCACCTTTCGCCGTCAGCAGGGTGATGGCTTTGTCCGCTTCAGCGGCCGGCAGCGCAATCACCATCCCAACGCCGCAGTTAAAGGTGCGGTACATTTCGTGACGGCTAACGTTACCGGCACTTTGCAGCCAGTTAAACACCGCTGGCCACTGCCAGGAGGATTCGTCGATCACCGCCTGAGTATTATCCGGCAGTACGCGCGGAATATTTTCCCAGAAACCGCCGCCCGTCAGGTGCGCAATGGCGTGGACATCGACATTCTCAATCAGCTCAAGCACCGATTTAACGTAGATACGGGTCGGTTCCAGCAGATGATCCGCCAGCGGTTTGCCTTCAAGCTGCGTGGTTAACGGATCGGCAGCGCTGACTTCCAGCACTTTACGCACCAGTGAATACCCGTTGGAGTGCGGGCCGCTGGAGGCCAGCGCCAACAGCACATCGCCGTCGGCGACTTTTGAACCGTCAATAATTTCTGATTTTTCTACCACGCCGACGCAGAAACCGGCGACGTCGTAATCTTCCCCGTGATACATGCCCGGCATCTCCGCCGTTTCGCCGCCCACCAGCGCGCAGCCGGATTGCAGACAGCCTTCGGCGATGCCGTTAATCACGCTGGCGGCGGTATCGACATCCAGCTTGCCGGTGGCGTAATAGTCGAGGAAGAACAGCGGCTCAGCGCCCTGTACCACCAGGTCGTTGACGCACATCGCCACCAGATCGATACCGATGGTGTCGTGACGTTGCAGATCCATCGCCAGACGCAGTTTTGTCCCAACGCCGTCAGTGCCGGAAACCAGTACGGGTTCACGATATTTTTGCGGCAATGCGCACAGCGCGCCGAAGCCGCCCAGTCCGCCCATCACTTCCGGACGGCGGGTTTTCTTCACCACGCCTTTGATTCGGTCCACCAGAGCATTGCCCGCGTCGATATCAACACCGGCATCTTTATAGCTGAGAGAGGTTTTATCGGTCACTGCTTCAGTCCCCACGCTTTGACTTGCGGTAGAAATAAATTTCGGCGCAATTCTAGCAGCCAAGGCAAACGTTTGCGAGTCCATTATTTCAGGGTGCGACGGAATCTTGCGATATACTCATTTCCATTCTGATTGATCGTGATCAAGCGCCTTCCTGTAGCGCAACGGAAAAAAAGCGGTATAATCCGGCGATTTTTTTTGTGGCTGCCACCTGTCTGGGGAAAGGAGAAGAGTATGAAGGTCGTGGAAGTAAAACACCCACTCGTCAAACACAAGCTGGGCCTGATGCGAGAGAACGACATCAGCACCAAACGCTTTCGTGAACTCGCCTCAGAAGTGGGCAGCCTGCTGACCTATGAAGCAACGGCGGATCTGGAAACCGAGAAAGTGACCATCGAAGGATGGAACGGCCCGGTTCAGGTTGAGCAGATTAAAGGTAAGAAAATCACCGTTGTGCCGATCCTGCGCGCAGGCCTGGGCATGATGGAAGGCGTGCTTGAGCACGTTCCGAGCGCGCGCATCAGCGTGGTTGGTATCTACCGTAATGAAGAGACGCTGGAGCCGGTTCCGTACTTCCAGAAGCTGGTCTCCAACATTGACGAGCGTATGGCGCTGGTTGTTGACCCGATGCTGGCGACCGGCGGTTCGATGATCGCCACCATTGACCTGCTGAAAAACGCCGGTTGTCACAGCATTAAAGTACTGGTGCTGGTTGCCGCACCGGAAGGTCTGGCGGCGCTGGAAAAAGCGCACCCGGACGTTGAACTCTATACCGCGTCGATTGACCAGGGGTTGAATGAGCACGGGTACATTATTCCGGGCCTCGGCGACGCCGGTGACAAAATCTTTGGTACGAAATAAACGATAACAATGCGAAAGCCGACTTTGATAGTCGGCTTTTTTTTGGAATTCATAACACTGCTCGCCGTTTTGGACGGGCGGATTAACGACAACACACTGAGGAAAACACTATGACGCGCCGTGCTATCGGGGTGAGTGAAAGACCGCCGCTTTTGCAGACGATCCCGCTTAGTTTACAGCATCTGTTCGCCATGTTCGGCGCAACCGTGCTGGTGCCAATCCTGTTCCACATTAACCCGGCCACCGTGCTGTTGTTCAATGGTGTCGGAACGCTGCTATATATCTTTATTTGTAAAGGGAAAATCCCGGCCTATCTCGGCTCAAGCTTTGCCTTTATCTCGCCGGTGCTGCTGCTGTTGCCGCTGGGTTATGAAGTGGCGCTCGGTGGATTCATTATGTGCGGCGTACTGTTCTGCCTCGTCGCGTTAATCGTTAAAAAAGCGGGTACCGGCTGGCTGGATGTGATGTTCCCGCCTGCGGCGATGGGCGCAATCGTTGCCGTCATCGGTCTGGAACTGGCGGGCGTGGCGGCGAATATGGCCGGACTGCTGCCGGCGGAAGGGCAGAGCGCGGATTCGAAAACCGTGATTATCTCGCTGGTGACGCTGGGCGTAACGGTGTTTGGTTCGGTACTGTTCCGTGGCTTTATGGCGATTATCCCGATCCTTATCGGCGTGCTGGCGGGCTATGCGCTCTCTTTTGTCATGGGTGTTGTTGATACCACGCCGATTGCGCAGGCGCACTGGTTTGCCCTGCCAACCTTCTATACGCCGCGCTTTGAGTGGTTTGCCATTTTCACCATTCTGCCTGCTGCGCTGGTGGTAATTGCCGAGCACGTCGGTCACCTGGTGGTGACGGCGAATATCGTCAAAAAAGATCTGATTCGCGATCCGGGCCTGCATCGTTCGATGTTCGCCAACGGCCTTTCCACCATGATCTCCGGCTTCTTCGGCTCCACGCCGAACACCACCTACGGTGAAAATATCGGCGTTATGGCGATCACCCGCGTTTACAGTACCTGGGTGATTGGCGGCGCGGCGATTATCGCCATTCTGCTCTCCTGCGTCGGCAAACTAGCGGCGGCGATCCAGATTATCCCGGTTCCGGTAATGGGCGGCGTGTCGCTGCTGCTGTACGGCGTGATCGGCGCGTCCGGTATTCGCGTGCTGATCGAGTCGAAAGTCGATTACAGTAAGGCGCAAAACCTGATCCTCACCTCGGTTATCCTGATTATCGGCGTCAGCGGCGCGAAAGTGCATATTGGTGCCGCCGAGCTGAAAGGGATGGCGCTGGCAACGATCGTTGGCGTCGGCTTAAGCCTTATCTTTAAGCTGATTAGCGTCCTGCGCCCGGAAGAAGTGGTGCTCGATTCGCCAGACAACGACAGTGCGCAGTCATAACTATGTGCTGAATTGAACCGGGCGCAGTGCCCGGTTCAAACCGCGCAACATTATGTGATAGACTCACTGCGTTTTTTGTAAGCCCTGAAGAGGTATCTCTGAACACGCCGGCACAGCTCTCCCTGCCATTATATTTACCCGATGACGAAACCTTCGCGAGTTTCTGGCCGGGTGATAACCCCTCTTTACTGGCGGCGCTGCAAAACGTCTTGCGCCAGGCCCATAGCGGTTATATCTATTTCTGGTCCCGTGAAGGCGCCGGGCGCAGCCATTTGCTGCACGCCGCCTGCGCCGAACTCTCCCAGCGCGGCGATGCGGTCGGCTATGTGCCGCTGGATAAGCGCACCTGGTTTGTGCCAGAAGTGCTGGAAGGGATGGAGCATCTCTCGCTGGTGTGTATTGATAATATTGAATGCATTGCCGGGGATGAACTCTGGGAGATGGCAATATTCAATCTCTACAACCGCATTCTCGAGCAGGGCAAAACGCGCTTGTTAATTACCGGCGATCGTCCGCCGCGCCAGCTTAATTTGGGGCTGCCGGATTTGGCATCACGGCTGGACTGGGGGCAAATCTATAAACTGCAGCCCCTGTCCGATGAGGACAAACTGCAGGCCTTGCAGCTGCGAGCGCGGATCCGCGGTTTTGAACTGCCGGAAGATGTCGGACGGTTTCTGTTAAAGCGGCTGGATCGCGAGATGCGCACGCTGTTTGATACGCTGGACGAACTGGATCGCGCGTCGATCACCGCCCAGCGCAAGCTGACCATTCCCTTCGTTAAAGAGATCCTCAAACTCTGAACCCTCGCCGTCCGGCGAGGGTATTATCACGCTAAAATTTCCAGCACCTGCTCCGGCGGGCGGCCGATACGCGCTTTCCCTTTATTGACCACAATCGGGCGCTCGATAAGCTTCGGGTTTTCAACCAGCGCCTGCACCAGCTGCTCTTGCGTAAGGGTGCTGTCGTCAAGGTTCAGCGCCTTATAGAGATCTTCTTTGCTGCGCATCAGTTCGCGCGCGCTGGACATGCCGAGCATCTGCAGCAGCTTTTCAATCGTTGCGGCGTCCGGCGGCGTCTCGAGATAAAGCACGATTTCTGGCTCCACGCCATGCTCTTTCAGCAGCGCGAGGGTTTCGCGGCTCTTGGAGCAGCGTGGGTTATGATAAATCGTCACCGTCTCTGACATCTCTTCTCCTTATTACATCTTCTGGTACGGCTTGAACCGCAGCTGCAGCTGGCGTAGCTGGTCGATGCGCGCATCGTAACGTGCCTGCTGCAGGCTGCCGAGTTTGACCTGCGAACTGGCGCTGCTCAGCAAGGTAATTGCCTGATCCAGTCTCCCCGCCAGCGCTAAACCTTCAGCGCGGGCCGCCAGTTCCTGATCGCGGTTATGCAGCGCTGCTTGCGTCTGGGCGAGTAAATCCCAGCCGTTAACATCATCTTTATTGGTAAAGGTGTAACGGTTAAGAATACGCGCCGCTTCTGCTGGCTGACCGCCTTCCAGGTAAGCATTCGCCAGATTCAGTTGCAGCACCGGATTGGTTTTCAGTTCGCTGGCGGCATTAAGACGTTTAATGGCCTCGGCGCTTTTGCCCTGCCCAAGGTCGATATCCGTCGCCAGATCGAGATACCAGGCGTTGTTGGGATTTTCACTCAATAGGGGCTGGAGGATTTTTGCCGCCTCGCTATAGTTTTTCGCTTCCATCGCCTGTAACGCCCGGCCATATTGCGCCGCGCGCTGCTCACGCACATTGCCTTTCGACCAACTATCCAGCAGATCGCTGCTCAGCTGATTACGCCCCGCGTTGTACATGCCCAGGGTGCGGGCCTTCGCCATATAAAAATCTGCGGAGGATTGCGCTACCACCGGGCGCATTTGGTTGGCGCGGTTACGTGCATCCGACAGACGGCTTTCCGGCAGCGGGTGCGTCAGCAAAATTTCCGGTGGACGCGAGGAGTAGCGCGACTGATCGAGCAATTTTTCCAGGAAAGTCGGCATCGCCTGCGGATCAAAACCGGCACGTTGCAAAACCTGAATGCCAATACGATCCGCTTCCTGTTCATTCTGTTGGGTAAAACTGATCAGCCCCTGTTGGGTGCCGGCCAGCGTGCCCGTCAGCGCACCCATTCCCGCTTGCGGGCTCGCCATCGCCAGTAAAATTGAACCCAGCACGCCCGCCCAGGTCAGCGGTGCGTTGCGTTTTTGATCTTCCATCGCCCGCGCCAGGTGACGCTGGGTGACGTGGGAAATTTCATGGGCCATCACCGAGGCGAGCTGGCTTTCATTATCCGTATAGCGAAAGAGTGCGGCGTGCAGCACGACATTACCGCCAAAAAAGGCGAAAGCGTTGAGCTCATCGTTATTGATCAGATAAAAGTGAAAAGGGGTTTTAACCGAATCCGCGTGGGCCACCAGCCGCATGCCGAGGCCATTAATGTACTGCACCAGCAGGGGATCGTTGATCAGCGGCGCGCTGCCGCGAAGCTGGCGGACGTAATAGTCGCCCATCTCCAGCTCCTGACCAATGGAGAGCGTGCTGCCGGCCGAGGTGCCCATATCCGGCAGCGTGCTATCAATGGAATCTGCCCATGTCGGGGCGATAGCGCCCGCACTGAGTGCGGCAATCAGGGTTGCGACCAGCGTTCGTTTCAACTGCCTGAACATAACCTCTTTCCTGTATTGGGAGTGACTCACTAAAGACCTGCTTTCGGCGGCCTGGTTCCGGTTTATCGGCCTTCGAGTGTAGCCGCCTTCAGCAATGAAAAACACCCTCTGTAATCGATCGTTATGTTTCCCGTAAAGGAGACAAAAAGCGAAGTCTTTTTTGTGACATTTAGATACAATTCCACTCCTTAACCGCGCTCAGAAGATTTGAAAGGAACGTTATGCTCGAAATGTTAACGCAGTGGTACCGCCGCCGCTTCAGCGATCCGGAGGCGATTGCGCTACTGGTCATTCTGCTCGCGGGTTTTTGTATTCTCTTCTTCTTTAGCGGTCTTCTCGCGCCGCTGTTGGTGGCGGTTGTCATCGCCTATCTCCTTGAGTGGCCCACCGCGCGTTTGCAGCGCATCGGTTGTTCGCGTACCTGGGCGGCGACAATTGTCATGGTGCTGTTCGTCGGCATCCTGCTGGTGATGGCGTTTGTGGTGATGCCGGTAGCCTGGCAGCAGGGCATTTACCTGATTCGCGATCTGCCCGGTATGTTAAGCACGCTGTCTGATTATGCCGCCACCCTGCCGCGCCGTTACCCGGCATTAATGGACGCCGGGATTATCGATGCGATGGCGGAAAATATGCGCGCGCGGATGCTCGGCATGGGCGATTCAGTGGTGAAATACTCCCTGGCATCATTGGTCGGTCTGCTGACGCTGGCGGTCTATCTGGTGCTGGTGCCGCTGATGGTCTTCTTCCTGGTGAAAGATAAAGAGCAGATGCTAAATGCCGTGCGCCGCGTACTGCCGCGCAATCGCGGGCTGGCGGGCCAGGTGTGGAAAGAGATGAACCAGCAAATCACCAACTATATCCGTGGCAAAGTGCTGGAGATGGTTGTTGTCGGTATCGCCACCTGGATTGGTTTTATCCTGTTTGGCCTTAACTATTCGCTGCTGCTGGCGGTGCTGGTCGGTTTCTCGGTATTAATTCCGTATATCGGTGCCTTTGTGGTGACCATCCCGGTGGTCGGCGTGGCGCTGTTCCAGTTCGGCCTCGGTACTGAATTCTGGAGCTGTTTTGCCGTCTATCTGATTATCCAGGCGCTGGATGGCAACCTGCTGGTGCCGGTGCTGTTCTCCGAAGCGGTGAATTTACACCCGCTGGTAATTATTTTATCGGTGATTATCTTCGGCGGGCTGTGGGGATTCTGGGGCGTCTTTTTTGCCATTCCGCTGGCGACGCTGATTCAGGCGGTGATTCACGCCTGGCCCGATTCGCCGGTAATAACACAAGAGTAACGCGCGCGGGCGACAATACGCTGTCGCCCGCCGTTAGCCTTAATGCGCCTCTTTCTGATGGCGCAGATAAATAATCCAGTAAGTAATGCCCACCAGTAGGCCGCCGCCGATAATATTGCCAATCGTCACGGGGAAGAGATTATCGGTAATCACGTTGCTAAAGGTCAGCGCCGGGAAGTTATCCGGCGAGCTGTGCACCGCGCTCCAGAAACTCTCCGGCGCAAAGTAACGGATAATCACCGCCAGCGGCAGCAGAAACATATTGGCGATACTGTGCTCAAAACCGCTGGCGACAAACATGCCGATCGGCAGCAGCATCGCCATGATTTTGTCCGTCAGTGTATGTCCCGAATAACTTATCCACACCGCCAGACAGACCATTAAATTGCACAGCGTGCCGAGACAAACTGCTTCAATAAAAGTGTGATGCATTTTGTGATCGGCGGTTTGCAGAACATTCAGCCCCCACAGGCCGTTGCTATTCATCGTCTGCCCGGCAAACCAGATCAGCGCCACAAAAAACAGCGCTCCCACCAGGTTACCGAAATAGACAATCACCCAGTTAACAATGAGCTGCCGCCAGCTAATAAGCCCGCTGGCTTTCGCCATGACCGTCAGTACCGTCGAGGTGAAGAGGTCCGCACCGCAGACCACCACCAGAATCAACCCGAGGGAAAAACAGACCCCGCCCGCCAGTTTCGCCAGTGCCGTAGCCGGCGCAGGGCCAGCGGTGACGGTAATGTAGAACACGAAAGCAATGGAAATAAATACCCCTGCGGTTATTGCGAGGAAGAATGACTGCTCTTTCCGCTTGCTGACTTTATATAATCCAGACTGCTCGGCGACTTTTGCCATTTCCGCAGGAAGGCGCAGGTCAAATGCGTTGCCGGTTTCCATATGATTCTCCTGATCCAATGTACATACGCGAGATGCCCGTCAGCCTATGCATAGCGCATACCAGCGTCCTGGCGTCGAGCGTTAACGGGTTCACAGAATCGGGAGTTACAGCACTTCGCGCACGGCAATACCGAGGCGCTGCATGCGGGAGAGAAGCGTGGTGCGTTTCATACCGAGTTTCGCCGCCGCGCCGCGCGGCCCGGCAACAATGCCGTTGGTTTCGCGCAGAACCTGAATAATCTGCTGGCGTTCCGCTTCGTCATTTTCCGGCGGCTCCGGGCGCATCATTTCGGCGACTTTAGGCAACGTAAAGGGGAAAGGATCATGGCTCACCGGCTGCACCATGCTAACGGTTTGCGTATGCAGATGCAGATTAAGGGTGTTATCCCGCGCCAGCAGCACGGCGCGTTCAATCACGTTTTCCAGCTCGCGTACGTTGCCCGGCCACTCATAGCGCAGCAGCTGGTTAATGGTGTCGGCGGGAATGGTATCGATAGTGCGGTTAAGGCGGCGCGCCAGCTTTTGCGTAAAGTAGCGCGCCAGTAACGGGATATCCTCCGGGCGCTCGCGCAACGGCGGTAGCATCAGCGGGAAGACGTTGAGGCGATAAAAGAGATCGTTGCGAAACTCGCGGTCAATCACCATCTGGCGCAGATCGCGGTTAGTGGCGGCGATCACCCGCACATTGACCGGAATAGTTTTCGTGCCGCCGATACGCTCAATCTCACGCTCCTGCAGCACGCGCAGCAGCTTTGGCTGCAGCTCCAGCGGCATATCGCCAATCTCGTCGAGAAACAGCGTGCCTTCATCCGCCATCTCAAAACGCCCGCGATGCGCATTAATGGCCCCGGTAAAGGCCCCTTTATCATGACCAAACAGTTCACTTTCCAGCAGGCTGGCGGGAATGGCGGCGCAGTTGATTTTCACCAGCGGTTTATCTTTACGCGGGCTCATCTGATGCAGGGCGCGGGCGATAATCTCTTTCCCCGTGCCGGTTTCGCCAAGGATCAGTACCGTGCTATCGCTGAGGGCGACAATATTGACCTGCGAAAGCACGTCGTGCATGGCGTCGCTCTGGTAAATGATGTCGCCAAAACTTTGACCGGAGGCAATTTGCTCATTCAGCTTGCGGTTTTCGCTGTTGAGATTCTCTTTTAAGTGGATCACCTGCCGGTAAGCGTCGGCATTATCGACGGCAATGCCAATTCTGTCGGCGATCTGCTGCAATAATCGACAGTTTTGCTCAGTGAAAATCGTAGCGTCACGGTGCGCCAATACCAGCACCCCCGGCGAATGGTGGCTAAAGATCAGCGGCAAAATATAAACCACGTTTAAGCTCTGCATCGCCAACTGCTGCAGAGCCGGATCGCGCTGCCATAACCCTTCGTCCCGATCCTGCTGTAGCAGTGCGCTGCGGTTGTCATTAAGCGCCGCCAGCACCACCTCGCTATCGCTGCGCAGGGTAAAGCGTTCAGTTTCCGGCGGGCAGTGGGGAAAATGGGTGGCATGGCAAATCAGCTCGCGGGAGTGCAGCGAATCGCGCAGGATCACGCGGATATTGTCGATGCCGAAAAAGCGATGAATCTCCTGCGATACATCGGCAACCAGTTCATCCAAATCCAGATGGGAGAGCACCGAGTTGGTGATATCCACCAGCACACGATGGTGATCGCGCTCTTCGCGTAGCGCGTCCATCGCCTGGCTGAGCCTCGCACGGGAAAGTTCCTCTTCCAGCGCCTGGCCAGCCAGCCGTGCCAGCCAGCCGAACATTGCGCTGTCCTGCTCGTTGAAGTGACCGTTATCGGTGCGGACAAACCGCAGCTCCAGCATATCGTTTTGCGCAAGCCGGATGAGATGCAGCACGCTGTCGCTGATTTTTCCGCCGTATTCGCAGCCGCCACTCTCATGGCTGCCATCGTCAAAGCAGCGCCAGAACCAGGCGTTATTCAGACGTAATTCAATAAACTGGGCGGGGCTGAAAGGGGGCGGTAAGGGGATAAACGCCCCGAGCAGGGAAGTGAGATTACTCTGTTCCAGCAACTGCCGTAAGATCATGGATACATCGCCCTTATTGGTGAGCGTGAATAGTACAATACCCCTGTTTTTTGTAGTGTTACAAGCTTCACGGATAACTCACCGGGCTGACTTTTATCTGCCGTAGGTTCAATCAATCTTACGCACCATCAGATAGAGCGCAGGCTCCTGCGCCATATCCTGTAAGTGTTGCAGCAACTGGCGACTCCATTCGCGCCACGGCGATTGGGCGGTTTCGGCAAGCTGCGCAAAGGTTGGTGCCAGGGTGTTAATGTGGCTGGCATCAATGACGATTTCGCCAAAGGTTAATAGCCCCTGCATTTTGCGCCTGGCGTCGGCATCATCGAACAACGTGAGCCACTGCTGATAGTCGGCGGCCGGGCATTCGAGGGTCACGTTTAGGCAGTCGATCACCCCAACGTGATGGCCAATCGCCAGCGAGTAGTACATCACCTGGCGGCTCTTCTCCTCAAGCTCGACGCTGTTATCGACAAACTTTTGCCGCAGCAGCCAGAACATCACTTTGCCGTCGTGTTCAGACATGGGCGCGCTCCAGCTCGTTCATCAATTGTGAAACGATCGCCGTCAGGCGCGGATCCTCCGCCTGTTGCAGCCACGCATTTACCCGCTGCGTGGCCTGCGCCGGATCCCCGGCGACCACCAGACTAAACAAGTGGTCGGCAATCTCTCTTCCCTGACGATAGCCCGCTAACTGGCGCGCCAGTCGTTCAATCGTTACGCGTAAGGCCAGCGGCAGATCAGGCCAGCGCACGCTGGCGGTTTCGTCCACCGCCTGTTGATGATCGACGGCGTGCAGTTTTTGTTTCAGCAAGCCGAGGGCAACGGCAAACCCGTGAATAGTCGCCGCAGGCGTGGGTGGGCAACCGGGGATCCACACATCAATGGGCACAATGGTGTCGCTGCCGCCCCATACGCAGTAGAGATCGTGAAAGATGCCGCCGCCGACGCCGCAGGCGCCGTAAGAGATAGCAATTTTATGATCCGGCGCGGCTTCCCACGCGCGCAGGGCAGGCATGCGCATGGCGCGGGTGACCGCACCGGTAAACAGCAAAATATCGGCATGGCGCGGAGAAGCCACCACTTTGATACCAAAGCGTTCGGCATCGAACAGCGGCGTAATGGCGGCAAAAATTTCGATTTCGCAGCCGTTACAGCCGCCGCAGTCCACGCGATAAACGTAGGCGGAGCGCTGGATATCACGCAGCAGCAGCTGTTTCATTTTCTGCGCGGATTCATCAAGCTGCACCGGCTGGCTAACATGCTGCCTGGACACCTTCACCTCGCTGCTCATGCTTGCTCCTTAAGATAGTAATGAACATTAACGCTGCCGCGATGCTCCAGCGCGGCGCGACGGCGACAGGCCGGGCACAGCGAAGCCTGCGCACGTAAGTGCTCGACCTGCTGCGGCGCGTTTTGATTCAGCGCCAGCAGCTCAACCGCCAGCGCCACGGATTTCTCCGGCGCGAAGGGCACGCCGCACTCGCGACAGTGCTGCAGACGGAGCGTGGCGCGAACGTAGAGATCGGCTTTATGGGTCACCGCCAGCTCGAACTCTTCCGACAGACGAATTGCCCGCGTCGGGCAGACCTCCTCGCAGCGTCCGCAATAGATGCAGCGGCCAATAAACAGCTGCCAGACGCGGCGGTTCTCTTCGCTCACTGTCTCCATGGTCAGCGCGTTTGCCGGGCAGGCGGATGTGCACGCCCCACAGGCGATACACTGCAGCGGATCCAGCTCCGGTTTGCCGCGAAATCCCGGACAGACCTCCAGCGGCGCGAAGGGGTATTTCACCGTCGGCTCGCCCGCGTGGAGAATGGTTTTCAACAATTTCAGCATCGTCTCTTTCCTTACTTCAGCGGCGAGTGGCGCCTGTCTATGGCGTAACGTTCGATCTCTTTATAGGGCACGGTGGTGGATTTACGCTTGCGCACATCCACCAGCGTTACGCGGTCAGTACACGAATAGCAGGGATCGAGGCTGCCGATAATCAGCGGCGCATCGGACACGGTGTTGCCGCGCAGCATATAGCGCAGCACCGGCCAGTTAGCGTAGGTCGCTGCGCGACAGCGCCAGCGGTAAAGCTTCTGGTTGTCGCCGAGCATGCTCCAGTGCACATCTTCCCCGCGCGGCGCTTCCACATAGCCGAGGGCGAATTTGTGCGGCTGATAGCTAAAGCCTTCCGTCAGCAGCGGCGTATCCGGCAGGTTATCGAGGGCAAATTCAATCATCGACAGGGAATCGAACACCTCTTTGACCCGCACCATCAGGCGCGAAAAGACGTCGCCATCGGCGAAGCTGAAGAGGGTTTTCGGCAGGTTGCCGTAATCGGCATAAGGATGATCGAAGCGCAGATCGCGGGCGAAACCGCTGCCGCGGATAAGCGGCCCAACCGGGCTGAAATCCCGCGCTATCTTGCGATCGAGGATGCCGACGCCCTGGGTGCGCTGCGCCATATTCGGCGTCGACAGCAGCATATCGACCAGTTGCGTTACTTCCGCCCGCATCTCTTTTACCAGTTGAATGGTTTTCACCCGCTGCTCTTTCAGAATGTCACGACGGATGCCGCCAATCAGATTCAGACCGTAGGTTTTGCGCGAGCCGGTCAGCAGCTCCGCCATGGTCATCGATTTTTCGCGGATGCGGAAAAACTGCATAAAACCGGTGTCGAAACCGACAAAGTGGCAGGAGAGGCCAATATTCAGCAGATGGCTATGCAGGCGCTCAACTTCCAGCAAAACCGAACGGATGGTGTGTGCCCGCTGGGGGACGATAATGCCCAGCGCATTCTCCACCGAGGTGGTATAGGCCACGCTGTGAGCAAAGCCGCAGATGCCGCAAACCCGGTCGGAGAGAAAGGTTACTTCGTTATAGCCCATGCGGGTTTCTGCCAGCTTTTCCATGCCGCGATGGACATAGAACAGACGGTAATCGGCATCGACAATGCGTTCGCCATCGACAAACAGACGAAAGTGTCCTGGTTCATCGGAGGTAATATGCAGCGGGCCAATCGGTACGATGCGCGCGGAACTGCCGCCATCGTTAATAAACGAGTAGTTTTCCGTGTCGCTGGTGGGTTCCGGGCGCAGGCGGTAATCCATGGTGTCTTTACGCAGCGGGTGCAGATCGTCCGGCCAGTCATCCGGCAACACAAGGCGGCGCTGATCCGGTAAACCGACCGGGATCAGGCCGTACATATCGCGGATTTCGCGCTCGCCCCACACGGCGGCAGGAACACGCGGCGTTACCGAGGGGAATTCGCGCGTGTTGGCATCGACCAGTGCTTTAACCACGATCCAGCACTTCTCTGCGCCCTCCATCGACAGGGCGTAATAGACCGCGTAATGACCATTCAGGGCGCGTTCATCGTTGCCAAACAGCACCGGCAGCCAGCCGTCATGCTGGTAATAGAGATAGTGCACAATTTCCGGCAGCAGGTTGAGTTTCACCGTAATCGTGACTTGTTCAAAAGTCTGGCGCTCCTCGTCCAGCACCGCGCCGGGAAACTGCGCCTTCAGTGCGGCAAGACAGGCGTTGCCGCGCGGTTGCTGAAGGTTGACGCTTGCTAAATAACTCACTTTCACTCTCCCTGACGATGCGGCGGTGTTGCCGAAGTAGCGGTGGTATCGAAACTGGCCCATAGCCAGCCGAGCTGGGTGGGATGTTGATCGTTATCGGGCTGTACAATGCTTGCGGCATTGACCAGTAAGCGGCTGACGGGCTGTGGAATATGTGTACCCATCACCAGCATCATCACCAGTAAAACTGCCATTGGCGCGGTAGTAAGCCAGCCCAGTTCGCCGCTGGCGACCTGCTGTGGCGGCGTGGCAAACAGCACTTTTGCCACCATGCGCACCAGCCCGGCGAGCACCAGCGTCAGCAGGACAAGCAGCAGAATAGTGAGAGCGAGATGTTCTGCCGCCAGCCCGGCGGTGATAGTCATAAATTCGCTGAGGAAAATATTGAACGGCGGCATGCCGCCCAGCGCCAGTGCGCCGCCTGCAAGCAGCACGGCGGTAAACGGCATCACTTTCAACATGCCGCACACCACATTGATATTGCGGGTGCCATATTTCAGCAGCACATTGCCGGAGCCGCAAAACAGCAGCGTTTTCACCAAGCTGTGATTAAGGGTATGCAGCAGCGCCGCCAGAATGCCGAGCGGGCCGCCGATGCCCAGCGCCACCGCCACCAGCCCCATGTTTTCGACGCTGGAGTAGGCCAGCAGGCGTTTCATATCCTGCTGCACGAGGATGAAAAACGCCGCAACGCCCACCGACAACATGCCGAAAATCAGCAGCAGCGTATTGGGGAAGCTGTCGCCAATGGCGCGGCAAATAATGATGTAGTAGCGAATCAGCACCAGCAGCGCACAGTTGAGTAGCACCGCCGAAAGCAGCGCGCTCACCGGGCTTGGCGCTTCGCTGTGGGCATCCGGCAGCCAGGCGTGCATCGGGAACAGCCCGGTTTTGGTACCAAAGCCAATCAGCACAAACACAAATGCCAACACCATCAGCGTCGGGTCGAGCAGGCTGCTCTCTTTTAGCACCTCGGTCCAGAAAATGGCGTTCTCCGGTTGCGCCATAAAACTGGCGGCGTTGGCATACACCAGCACCGTGCCGAACAGGCCAAACGCCACGCCGACGGTACAGATAATGATGTATTTCCACGCCGCTTCCAGCGACGAGCGCTGGCCGTAAATGCCCACCAGAAACGCCGAACTGAGGGTAGTGGCTTCAATCGCCGCCCACATCACAATCAGGTTATTACTGGTGACCACCAGCAGCATGGTGAACAAAAACAGATGGAAAAAACCGTAGTAGTTGCACAGCGTCGGTACGCTGATTTCACCGTGATCGACTTCGTGGCGCATATAGCCAATCGAATAGATGCCGGTGATAAAGCCGATAATTCCCAGCAGCGACAGGAACAACCCGCTCAGGCTGTCGATATGCAACCAGCGGTGCGCGGCGAAAATTTCTCCTTCGCGCACCGCTTCAACCACGGTCCACAGGGCGATAATCATCAGCAGGGTGATCCCCACAGCGTGCACCAGCGTGACCAGACTGTGCGCCCCATTGCCCCGCAGACGACAGCTAAAACAGAGGGCGGAAACCAAAAGCGGCGTCAATATTAACAGGGTGAACATCAAGGTATGGCTCATGGTATTACCCCTTCAGCGCCGTGAGTGTGTTCACATCCAGCGTACCGTGGGTGCGCCAGATTTTTCGCGCCAGCAGCACCATCACAATCACCGCAAAGATAGCGTCGGTAGCGATACCGATCTCCACCAGCTCCGGCGCGCGCCAGGCGAGCAGCGCCAGCACCAAATGCGAGCCGTTCTCCATCAGGCAGTAGCCAAAAATTTGCCGCAGGATATTGCGCTGGCTGATAATGCACAGCAGCCCGAGCAGGAAGTGGCCGAGGGCCACCGCCAGCGCCGGTTTTAACGGCGCGAGCATTGGTAACTGCACCGGGCGCACCACAAACCAGCACAGCAGCACAATTGCCGCCGCCATTAGCATCAGCGTCGCCGGGCCAAACAGACGCTCGCCAACATCGGTGGCGGCCATCTTGCGAAACATGTAGCCCATAATCAGCGGCACCAGCAGCACTTTGGTAATCAAGGCGCTGAACGACCACATCAGCAGTTGGCTGGCGTCCAGCAATTGCGAGAGGGTGAAAAATATTGAAACCAGCACCAGTGATTGCAGGGCATACAACCAGCAGGAGACGGAGTAGCGTCTGGCGCAGATCACCAGCAGCGAGGTAAACATCATTAGCCCCGCCAGGTTATTAACAAGCAGTGTTCCTGTCATTCTCGACTCCCTTATCCAAGCCACGCCGCAGCGATCACGCTTGAGCACAGCGACATCACCATCAATATCACCAGCACCAGTTTCATGGCGTAAGGCAGCGGTGCCGCCTGTGCCACCTCTTCACTCGGTTCGCCCGGTACCACGCGCCCGAACCAGTAAATAAACCAGCCAAAGCTGGCCACCGACTCCACCAGCGCCAGAATCATCACCGGCAGCAGCAGCGGATAGTCACTGGAGAGGGAAAACCCGGCGGCGAAGAGGGGGAATTTGCTAAAAAAACCGTTAAACGGCGGCACGCCGGTAATCGCCAGCGCGGCGATGCAAAAGCCGATACCGGCCAGCGGTAACGTGCGCATTACGCCTCTCAGGCGCGGCATCAGACGCGTACCGCAGCTGTAGCTAACGGCTCCGGCCACCAGGAAGAACAGGCTCTTAGCAAAAGCGTGGTTGAAGATGTAAACAATCCCCGCTTTGAAGGCCAGCGGCGAGCCGAGGGTGGAAATAGAGAGCGCCAGAAAAATCCACGCCAGTTGGGAAATGGTCGACCAGGCCAGCAGCCGCTTCATATCTTTTTGCGGCAGGTACATCAAAAAGCCGTACACCAGCGTCAGCGTTGCCATACCGACGCCAATCCAGCTAATGAGGTGCGGGACCTGGCCGCCTTCTGCGATAGCGCGGGCAAAAATGTACACCCCCACCTTCACCATTGACGCAGCGTGTAAGTAAGCGCTCACCGGGGTAGGCGCTTCCATCGCATCCGGCAGCCAGGCCTGTAAAGGCAACTGGGCCGATTTACCCCAGGCGGCAAACAGAATGCCGCCATAGACCAGATATGCCGCCGGGCCCTGCAGCTGGCTGATGGCGCTAAGGGAAAAGGTGTGAGTATTGAGAAACAGCGTCGCCGCCGCCAGGTAAAGCCCCAGCGAGCCAACATGGGTTATCAGCAGCGCCTTCATTGCCGCGCGCTGGGATTTTTCACTCTGGTAGTAGCTGATTAATGCCCATGAACAGCCGCCGGTAATTTCGAAAAACAGCAGTTGACCGAGCAGCGTCGAGGAGAGCACTAAGCCGCTCATCGCGCCGATAAACACTAGCAGAAAGGCGTAGTAGCGATTGCTACCATCGTGGGGATGTTCGCGGTTGCCGCGTGTCAGGTAGCCCGTTGAATAAACCGCCACCAGCAGCCCAAGAAACACCACCACAAACAGGATCAGCGTGCTGATTCGGTCGACTAACAGGCCGAACAGCACCACCTGGCCTACCGCCAGCAGCGGCAGATCCGCCGTTTCGCTCCCCGCCTGGTAAAAACGCCAGGCCAGTAGCACGGTAGCAAGGGTCGAGAGCAGGGCGAAGATCACCGCCATCCGCGGCGCGGTGTTTCGCGGGCAAAGCGAGACGACAAGCGCGCCAATAAAGGGCAACAGCAGCGTCGTCAGAGCAAGAGTTTCCATTATGTTTCCGCGCTCCTTACAGACCGGTTAACCAGAAAACGTAGGACAGCGCAGCCAGACTGAAGCCGAGCCAGGTAAGGTGGTGCGTCAGCAGGAAGCGTCCGCGCGCCAGCGAGTTCTCAACAATCGACGCCAGCACAAACACCACCAGCAGTTTCAGTAGCGTTATCACCAGCGAAAACGCCATCGCGCCCGCCGTCAGCGTGGCGGCATTACCGAAGGGGAAAAACAGCGCCACAAACAGCGAGGCCATCACCACCTGTTTCAGGCCAATACCCCATTTCACCAGCGCCAGATCCGCGCCGGAGTACTCCGTCAGCGGCCCTTCCTGTAACTCCTGTTCGGCTTCCGCCACGTCAAAAGGAATTTTGCCCATCTCAATAAAACAGGCGAAACCGGCCGCCAGCATCGCGAGCAACGTCGCCACCGGTGACAGCCAGCCGGCAGCAAGCGTGTTGCTGATGGTGCTGATTTGCGTGGAGCCTGCCAGTAATGCCAGCACCAGCAGAGAGAGGATTAGCATTGGTTCGACCAGAATCCCCAGCGTCATCTCGCGGCTCGCGCCGAGACCGGCGAAGGGGCTGCCGGTATCGAGACCAGAAAGGGCAAAAAAGAAGCGGAACAGGGCAAAGAGGTAAATCAGGGTGATTAAATCGCCCGCCCCGGCAAAGGGCGAGGTGCGGATAAACAGCGGTAGCGTCATCGCTATCAGCAGCATGCTACTAAGCAGCACCCACGGCATCGCGCGAAACATCAACCCGGATGATGCCGGTGCCACCGCCTGACGTTTAAGCAGTTTTTGTATATCACGGTAATCCTGCCAAATTCCCGGCCCCTGGCGGGAGTGCATACGGGCGCGGATTTGCCGGGAAATACCGGTAAACAGCGGCGTCAGTGCCAGCAGCAGGGCTGACTGGCAGAGGGCGAAAAGCCCCAGTGACCACGCAGAAGTCTGTTCTAACATTGTTCTTCTCTCCTCACAGCGCAATCGTCAATAACAGGACCACCAGCGCGGCGATGACATACAGGCAATAGAGGCGAAAGTCGCCGCTTTGCAGGTATTGCACGACGCGCGCCGTGCGCTGTGTCGCGCTGACCAGCGGGCGAATAATCTTCTCGTCCCAGAACGGT
This sequence comes from Enterobacter sp. Bisph1, assembly GCF_000814905.1. Lineage (GTDB taxonomy): Bacteria > Pseudomonadota > Gammaproteobacteria > Enterobacterales > Enterobacteriaceae > Kosakonia. The sequence goes on along the minus strand of NZ_JXAG01000031.1, from coordinate 53,041 downwards.
TCCGTACGCGTGGCGGCATGGGTTATACCGGTAAGGCTGCGTTGCAGCGGCTGGGCCGGATCGAGGGTTTTTCGCAGCTGATACAGCGGACCAAACATCACCCGCAGCGGCTGGGTAAAACTGCCTGCCGAAGGCGCCATGCCTTTTTCCCATGCGTAGCCGCAGGCCCAGGCATCGCCGCTGCGGCGAAATCTACCGCGCGTCTGACGGTTGATAAACCACAGCGCGGCGGGCAGCAGCGGCAGCAGCAGGAGCAGCATGAAAACGGCGGAGGGAGTGAGCATCGCCTGTTGCGCATCGCCGGGGATAAGGGTTGCGCCATTGGCCGCAGCGAAGATTGCCGACGGCGTTAAGCTCAGGGCAATCTGCATCAAATGCGGTGCGACCCAGCTTGCGCCTACGCCGAGCACCACGCACAACAGCGCCAAAACCGCCATCGCGGCGACCATCGGCCACGGTACTTCACGCGCCTGGTCAGCCTTTTCGCTGCGCGCGTTGCCGCAAAAACTGATGCCGTAGACTTTGACGAAGCACATCGCCGCCAGCGCCCCGGTAATGGCCAGCATCACAATGGCGATAGGCCCGGCAAGGCGCGGCACAATGGCGTCGATACGCGTCAGAGAGAACAGGGACTGATAGGTGTACCACTCGCTGACAAAACCGTTCAGCGGCGGCATGGCGGAAATGGCGAGGCAGCCCACAAGAAACGCGCCTGCGGTCCACGGCATCCGTTTTGCCAGCGCGCCCATTTTTTCCATATCGCGGGTATGCAGACGAAAGATAATCGCCCCGGCACCGAGAAACAGCAGGCCTTTAAACAGGGCATGATTGAGCAGATGGAACAGCGCGCCGAGCAGACCGACGGCGGCAATCACCGGCTGCTGTAACGCAATGCCCGCCATACCGACGCCGACGCCCAGCAAAATAATGCCGATGTTCTCCACCGTGTGCCAGGCCAGCAAGCGTTTGATGTCATGCTCGGCGAGGGCGTACAGCACGCCAAGCACCGAGGAGACAGCGCCAAACGCCAGCACCAGCACGCCCCACCACAAGGGGATGCCGCTATGGCCGAGCAGGTCGATGCCGACCTTGATGATGCCGAAGATACCGATTTTCACCATCACGCCGGACATTAACGCTGAGGCGTGTGAAGGTGCCGCCGGGTGGGCACGGGGAAGCCAGCTGTGTAGCGGCAGCATCCCGGCTTTGGCACCGAAACCGAAGAAGGCCAGCAAGAACACCGCCGACGCGATGCCCGGCGAGAGCGAGAGTTCGCGGAAACTGGCAAAATCCAGGCTGCCGCTCTGTCGCCACAGCAGGAAGAAGGCGATCATGATCAGCACCGATCCGGCGTGGGCGATAAAGAAGTAGAGCATCCCGGCGTGAATCGACTCTTCATCCTGGTCGGTAATCACCAAAAACCATGAGGCGAGAGACATCATTTCAAACAGCACGATAAACCAGAAGGCGTTATCCATCACCACCAGGCCGACCATCGAGGCGATAAACAGGTTCATAAAGAAGCCCATTGCGCCGACGCCTTTGCCGATATACTCCCGCACATAGGCCAGGGAGTAGAGCCCGCACAGCGTGACCAGCAGCGAGATCACCAGCAGCATAAACGCGCTCAGGCTATCCATACGCACCACAAAGTGGGCGAAATCGAAGGGACCGACTGCGGCAAAGCTGAGAGGAATACCGCCGCGTAAGGCGCTTATGGCGCTGGCAATCCCCAGTATCCCGCCGATCATCGCCGACATGCCCGCGACGTTGATCGCCAACGCCTCGCGGCGGGCCAGCAACAACGAGCAGAAGCCGCCGACAACATACACCACGATTGACCACATCAATAATTGCAGGGCATCCATTAGCGTTGCTCCGGCGTAGAAGGTAGAGGAGGGAAGGTCATCTCTGTCGAACTCAGCGCGGCGAGCTCGCGACGGGCTTTAAGCTGTTTCTGCAGCGCGCTTTCCGTCTCGAGATGCAGCGCGTTGGTCGGGCACGCACGTACGCAGGCGGGGCCTTCCGCCAGGAAATAGCAGAGATCGCATTTCACCGCGATGGCCTGTACGCCCGCGTTCCAGCGTAAAAAAGGGTGCTCGCCGGGGGCGCTGCCGGGGACATCGCGCAGCTGCTCTTCGGGGAGGTGATGTTGGTAGCGGGCTGGCGTATCAAGCGGACGGCTGCCGGCGGGAGTAATCGCACCAAACGGGCAGACCAGCCCGCATAGTTTGCAGCCAATACACAGAGTTTCGTTGAGATAGACGGCATCGCCCTGTAACGAAATGGCATTAACCGGACACACCTGCTGGCACGGCGCGTCATCACAGTGGCGGCAAAGTATCGGCGCAGTTTTGTTTTCGGTGCGCACCAGCGTCAGCCGCGGATGCTGCTGCAGTCCCTGGCTTTTATGCACATCCGAGCAGGCGGCAAGGCAGGTATTGCATCCTATACACCACTCGGGATCGGCAATCACAAAGCGGTTCATTTAGGCTCCCTGAATAGAGGTAAATACATTGAGCCTGCTTTAGCATAAGCTGTGCCAAAGTTATAAAATTAGCTAAATCAAATGGTTAATAGATTTTGGTCCGGCAAGGATGAACAAAAGTGATGGTCAGCGTAGAGCAAAAAATAACCTGTCGGCACAAGTGTCGACATCGTTAAATGAAATGTGATGGGCGTCAAAAAGCAGGGCGGGATCGGTAAAACACAGGGCGAATCCAAACGGCCGCCCTGAGGAAGACGGGAGCGTAATCAGGCGTTTTCTTTTAGCCAGTTAACCACAATGTCGTGGTGGTTGCTGGTTTTGAAGTCGTCAAACACATGTTCGACTTTGCCGTCCGTATCAATAAGGAAGCTAATACGGTGAATGCCGTCGTAGGTTTTACCCATAAAGGATTTTTCACCCCAGACGCCAAACTGCTGGCAAACCTGATGATCTTCATCGGAGAGCAGCGTGAAGTTAAGCAGCTCTTTTTCGGCAAAGCGGGAAAGTTTTTCTGGTTTATCGGTGCTGATACCCAGCACTTCAACGCCCGCTTTCTTTAACTCTTCCATGTTATCGCGCAGGCCACAGGCCTGGACAGTACAGCCTGGTGTCATGGCTTTCGGGTAGAAATAGACCAGAACACGCTGTCCCTGGAAGTCGGCCAAATTTACTTGTTCACCGTCTTGATCGGGCAAGCTAAATTTCGGTGCAATATCACCGGCTTTCAGTGGATTCATTACTTAACTCCATCCTGTTCATCATGCTGAGAATAGTTGACGATGTTTATACTGCCCTGCGCGTTCAGTTCTGTACATAGTGCTTTGAACGCCTGCTCAATATTTGACGCGTCTTGCGACGCGGGGCTGTGAGCGGTTATCTGGATAAATAACGTCGGCGCAACGTCGAGATTGCCGGGCTGCGTGCGGGAGACTAACTCCGCGATATTCATCTTGTGCGCGTCGAAAAGCGCGGTAAAACGTTCAATCAGATGGGGCGAATCAGGGACTTCAACCTGCACCCACACGGTCGCTGGCATATCGGGACGCAGACGAGCATCGGTGCGTTTCATCACTATCAGCAAATCCAGCTCGGCACCTTTTAGCGGCAGCGTAGATTCGATAAGGGTGATGGCGTTCCACGAACCCGAAAGTAGCATTATAAACGTGAACTCTTCCCCCAGCATCGCCAGACGGCTGTCTTCGATATTACAGCCGCAGCTGCTGACGTGGCGTGTGATCGTGTTCACAATGCCTGGCCTGTCGGCCCCCAGCGCAGTGATAACCAAAAAGTGTTGTGATGAGGTTGTCAAACCTGAGCTTCCTGTCAAACATGAGGTAATCATAAGGAAAGCATAAAAAAAACCGGCATACAACCGCCGCAGGGCTTAAGGTCTCTTGCTTTTCTGACGGCACCGCACGTACCATTGAGAATCTTGTTTGCACAGAGGATGGCCCATGTTCACGGGAAGTATTGTCGCGCTTATCACGCCGATGGATTCGCAAGGTAAAGTCTGCCGGTCAAGCCTGAAAAAACTGATTGATTACCATGTCGCCAACGGAACCACGGCGATTGTCTCGGTAGGAACTACCGGTGAGTCCGCCACCCTGAGCCATGACGAGCATGCCGACGTGGTGAAGTTGACGGTAGAGCTGGCCGACGGGCGCATTCCTGTGATTGCCGGAACCGGGGCGAACGCGACGGCGGAAGGCATTAGCCTGACCCAATGCTTCAACGGTAGCGGTGTGGTGGGCTGTCTGACGGTGACGCCTTACTACAATCGTCCGACTCAGGAAGGACTGTTCCAGCACTTTAAAGCTATTGCCGAACATACTGACCTGCCGCAAATTCTGTATAATGTGCCGTCGCGTACCGGCTGCGATATGCTGCCGGAAACCGTGGGCCGTCTGGCTGAAATTAAAAATATTATCGGTATTAAAGAAGCGACCGGGAACTTAAGCCGTGTTCACCAGATCAAAGAGCTGGTTTCAGACGACTTTATCCTGCTGAGCGGCGACGATGCCACCGCGCTGGACTTTATGCAGCTCGGCGGCAGCGGCGTGATTTCAGTGACCAGCAACGTGGCGGCGCGCGATATGGCCGATATGTGTAAACTGGCGGCCGAAGGAAACTTTGCCGAAGCGCGCGTCATCAATCAGCGTCTGATGCCGTTACACAACAAACTATTTGTCGAACCCAATCCGATCCCGGTCAAATGGGCATGTCAGGAGTTGGGGCTTGTAGCAACCGACACGCTGCGTTTGCCGATGACGCCTATCACCGACCACGGTCGTGATGTTGTCCGCACTGCGCTTAAGCATGCCGGCCTGCTGTAAAGTTTAGGGAGATTTGATGGCTTACTCAGTACAGAAGTCGCGCCTGGCGAAGGTTGCGGGTGTTTCACTAGTGATGTTGCTCGCCGCCTGTAGTTCCGATTCACGTTATAAGCGTCAGGTTAGCGGAGACGAATCCTATCTGGATGCGGCGCCGCTTGCTGAACTTCACGCTCCCGCGGGAATGATCCTGCCGGTGCAGAACGGTGATTACACTGTCCCTGTCGGTAACGGCAGCGGTGCCGTAGGCAAAGCGCTGGACATTCGTCCGCCTGCTCAGCCGCTGGCGCTGGTAAGCGGTGCGCGCACCCAGTTTACCGGTGATACCGCAACGCTGATGGTCGAAAACGGCCGCAGCAGTAACCTGTGGCCGCAGGTGGTAAGCATACTGCAGGCGAAAAACTACAGTATCGACAAACGTGACGATGCCGCGCAGTCGCTGACCACCGGTTGGGTTGACTGGAACCGTCTGGATGAAGATCAGCAGTACCGCGGGCGTTATCAAATCTCGGTGAAACCGCAGGGCTATCAGCAGGCGGTTATTGTTAAGCTGGTGAATCTGGAACAGGCGGGCAAACCGGTTGCCGATACCGCATCGCTGCAGCGCTACAGCACCGAAATGTTGAACGCTATCTCCTCCGGTCTGGATAAAACCGCGACCGCTGCGCAAAACGCAGCGGAGAACCACAGCGTTTCAACGCTGAACGTCCAGAGCGCCGCCGATGATACCGGTCTGCCGATGCTCGTCGTGCGTGGGCCGTTTAACGTGGTGTGGCAGCGTCTGCCAACCGTCCTGCAGAAAGTGGGCATGAAAGTGACCGATAGCACCCGCTCCACCGGCAGCATTGCGGTGACCTACAAGCCGCTGTCTGACAGCAGCTGGCAGGAACTGGGCGCGCGCGATCCGGGTCTGGCCTCCGGTGACTATAAACTGCAGGTCGGCGATCTCGATAACCGCAGCAGCCTGCAGTTCATCGATCCGAAAGGTCATACGCTGACACAATCGCAGAACGACGCGTTAGTCGCTGCTTTCCAGGCGGCGTTTAACCAGTAATCCTCAGGGCCGGATATTCCGGCCTTTTTTTATTATGGTGACGCAAACGTGTGCGTCGGCGTAAAATAGTCAAATTAGCCTTGTAATCACACCTGGAGTAATAAAGATGCAAAAGCAAGCTGAGTTGTATCGCGGCAAAGCGAAGACCGTCTACAGTACGGAAAACCCGGATCTGTTGGTGCTCGAATTCCGTAACGATACGTCAGCAGGTGATGGCGCGCGCATTGAACAGTTCGATCGTAAAGGCATGGTGAATAATAAGTTCAACCATTTCATTATGAGCAAGCTGCAGGAAGCGGGCATCCCGACGCAGATGGAAGCGCTGCTGTCTGATACCGAATGTCTGGTGAAAAAACTGGATATGGTGCCGGTCGAGTGCGTGATCCGTAACCGTGCGGCAGGCTCGCTGGTGAAGCGTCTGGGCATTGAAGAGGGCATTGAGCTGAATCCGCCGCTGTTTGATATGTTCCTGAAAAACGATGCGATGCATGACCCGATGGTCAACGAATCTTATTGTGAAACCTTTGGCTGGGTGAACAAAGAGAACCTGGCACGGATGAAAGAGCTGACTTACAAAGCCAACGAAGTGCTGAGCAAATTGTTTGATGACGCCGGGCTTATTCTCGTCGATTTCAAACTGGAGTTTGGTCTGTTTAAAGGCGAAGTGGTGCTCGGCGACGAATTCTCCCCGGACGGCAGCCGCCTGTGGGACAAAGAGACGCTGGATAAGATGGATAAAGACCGCTTCCGCCAGAGCCTGGGCGGCCTGATCGAAGCCTATGAAGCGGTGGCACACCGTCTTGGCGTCAAGCTGGACTAACTTTTTTGCCGCATAATCCCAGGGGATCTTCGCATCCTCTGGATTTCCACCCCCTTTTTCCTGTGCTAATCCTTCCCTCTACGCCTACGATCATATATACACTGAGGCCATTATTGGGATAGTGAGGTAGTTATGCGCTGGCAAGGCCGTCGAGAGAGTGACAATGTTGAAGACCGACGTAATGAGTCGGGCAGGCCGATGATGCGCGGGCCTGGATTCCGTTTGCCCGGAGGCAAAGGCGGAATCATTCTGTTGTGCGTGGTCATTGTGGCAAGTTATTACGGCGTCGATCTGACGGGGTTACTGACCGGACAGCCCGTTAGCTCGCCAACACAGCAACAGCGCGTCGCCAACCCGAATGAAGATGAGGCTGCACACTTTACCCGGGTTATTTTCGCCACCACCGAAGAGACGTGGGGGCAACTGTTTGAAAAAATGGGCCAACATTACACGCAGCCTACGCTGGTGATGTACCGCAATCAAACCCGTACCGCCTGCGGTACCGGGCAGTCGATTATGGGGCCGTTTTATTGCCCGGCGGACAGCAAAATCTATATCGATCTCGCCTTTTATGACGAGATGAAAAACAAACTCGGTGCCGGCGGCGATTTTGCCCAGGGCTATGTGATTGCCCATGAAGTTGGGCATCACGTGCAGAAACTCCTCGGCACCGAAGCGAAAGTACGTAACCTGCAACAAAACGCCAGCAAGCAACAAGTAAACGCGTTGTCAGTACGTCTGGAACTGCAGGCAGACTGCTACGCTGGCGTCTGGGGCCACAGCATGCAGCAGCAGGGCGTGCTGGATCCCGGTGATGTAGAAGAGGCGCTGAACGCCGCGCAGGCGATTGGCGATGACCGCTTACAAAAGCGCAGCCAGGGCGTGGCATTCCCGGATACCTTTACCCATGGCACTTCGACGCAGCGCTATACCTGGTTTAAACGCGGGATGGACAACGGCGACCCGGCGCAGTGCGATACCTTTAGCGGAGCGCTTTAACCTCTCTGATGCAAACGCTAACGGAACTAAGCGTGCGTATGGCGCGGGAAGGCATTCGCCGCTTGCTGGTCATTACCGGCGCGCCCGCATGGTGTGAAGCACAGGCGACAGCCCTGCGCGACGCGCTTCCCGGCGACTGGCTGTGGGTCGGTGAAAAAAGCGACTGGCCGCAGCACTGCAGCCCGCGCGCGTTAACGACGCTGCTGGGGCGGGAATTTCTCCATGCCGTGTTTGATGCCCGCGCAGGGTTTGATGTGGCGGCATTTGCCGCCCTCGGCGGCACGCTAACGGCCGGAAGCTGGCTAGTGTTGCTCACGCCTGATTTTTCCCGCTGGCGAGGGCTGCCGGATGCCGACAGCCTGCGCTGGAGCGATAGCGCCGAGCCCATCGCCAGCCCGGCGTTTGTCGACCATTTTTGCCGCACGCTGCTTAGCGATCCACAAACCCTCATATGGCGCGAAGCGTGCGCTTTAACCCTTCCCGACTTTCCTCCACGTCCTGCGTGGCACGCAGCGACCGGCCAGCCAGCGCACGAGCAGGCGCAGATCCTCGAACAGCTGCGTGATATGCCGCCGGGCGTTGCCGTGGTGACAGCCCCGCGCGGGCGCGGGAAATCGGCGCTGGCGGGGATGCATATTGCCAGCCTGGAGCAACCCACTATCGTTACGGCTCCCGCACGCGCCGCCACCGATGTGCTGGCGCACTACGCCGCAGAGCATTTCAACTTTATCGCCCCGGATGCGCTGTTGCAGCAGATTAAAGAGCAGGGCAGGCAAGCGGGCTGGCTGGTGGTGGATGAAGCCGCCGCTCTTCCTGGTCCGCTGCTGCATGAAATGGTTAGTGCTTTTCCTCGCGTACTGTTACTCACCACCGTGCAGGGATATGAAGGCACCGGGCAGGGGTTTTTGCTTAAATTTTGCGCCGGGTTTCCTGGGTTACGCCATTTCACCCTTGATACGCCGCTGCGCTGGGCAGCGGGCTGTCCGCTGGAGCAGGCCCTTAACGCACTGTTACTGCTGGATTCGACACCGATAAACTCGCCCCCCGGCGGAGAAGTCGTTATCCAGCCTTTGCCTGCTGATGCCTGGCAACAAGCCCCTGCGCAGCCGACGGCTATTTATCGCCTGCTGGCGAGCGCCCACTATCGAACCTCGCCCCTCGATCTGCGCCGCATGATGGATGCCCCCGGGCAACATTTCTGGCAGGCAATGCGGGCTGGCACGCTGGTGGCGGCATTGTGGCTGGTGGACGAGGGTGGCTTAAGCGCCGGATTGAGCCAGGCGGTGTGGGCGGGCTTTCGTCGTCCGCGCGGTAACCTGGTCGCTCAATCTCTCGCCGCGCACGGCGGAAGCCCACTTGCGGCAACGCTTCGCGGGCGGCGCGTCAGCCGCATTGCGGTACACCCTTTTTGCCAGCGCGCCGGTATCGGCAGCGCCTTACTTATCCATGCGCGGGCGCAGCTTACTGAATGTGATTATCTCTCGGTAAGCTTTGGCTACACGCCGCAACTCTGGCGCTTCTGGCAGCGCTGCGGCTTTTCGCTGGTGCGCCTGGGCAGCCACCGGGAAGCCAGCAGCGGCTGTTTTACCGCGATGGCGATAATTCCCCTTACGCCGGCGGGCGAGGCGCTGTTAGCGCGCGAACAGGCACGGCTGGGGCGCGATCTGCCCTATCTTCGTCACTGGCGTGAGGAAAAGCTGGCGCTGCCGGTGATGGGGACGACTACGCTTAATGAAGAGGACTGGCTGGAGCTGGCCGGTTTTGCTTTTGCGCACCGGCCCCTTTCAGCGGCGTTCGGCGCATTATGCCGTTTGCTGGCCCATAGTGATTTGCCGCTGCCCGCGCTGCGCGGTCAGCTGCATGAGGGCGTAAGCGAACAGGCATTGTGTGAGCGTTTATCCCTCAGCGGGCGTAAAGCGCTGCTGGCGCATCAGCGGCAGGAGTGTGCGCAGGCGCTACAAACGCTGGATGAGTCGCGTGGGGCAAACCTAAAAGACAGGGTGCAGAAACTGCAATTTTTTTAACTATCTCATTCAGTTAAATGGCATGGTCATTATTGCTCCCCGGCGTAAACTGCACTCATCAAATGAAGGAGACAACCATGAAACATGACCATTTTGTTGTGCAAAGCCCGCAAATGCCGGCCAAACAACTGCTGCTGTTGTTTCATGGCGTTGGCGATAACGCGGTAAATATGGGCCAGATTGGCCGCTGGTTTGCACCGCAGTTTCCTGATGCGCTGATTGTCAGCGTCGGAGGAATAGAAGCCAGTTCAGCCGCACAGGGCCGTCAGTGGTTTTCCGTGGCCGGTGTGACGGAAGAGAATCGCCAGCAGCGCATTGATGCGGTGATGCCGCAGTTTGTCGATATTGTGCGTTACTGGCAGCAGCAAAGCGGCGTCAACGGGCTGGCGACGGCGCTGATTGGTTTCTCGCAGGGCGCTATTATGGCGCTGGAAGGGTTAAAAGCGCAGCCGGATCTGGCCTCGCGGGTGATTGCCTTCAACGGCCGTTACGCCACGCTGCCGCTGTCGGTTTCAAGCGGGCAGACCATTCACCTGATTCATGGCGGCGACGACCCGGTTATCGATCTGGCCTGGGCGGTGCAGGCGCAGGAAGCGATACAGCTGCTGGGCGGCGATATTACGCTGGATATTGTCGATGATTTGGGGCATGCCATTGATGACCGGAGCATGAGCCTTGCGCTCAATCATCTGCGCTATACCGTACCGAAGCACTATTTTGACGAAGCGTTAAGCGGCGGGAAGCCCAATGATGATGATATTGTTGAGTTTCTTTAAATGAAAAAATTCACCCCCGCAAGGGGGTGGATCGTGAAGCTTACTTTTTCGGCCCATCCTGCTTTGGCCAATTGTCATCGTCATCCCACTTATCGTTGAAATCACGATGCGGCGGCAGATCGGGTTTGTTGGCGAGGAACTTTTTATGATCGACCCGGCTCAGATCTTTGATCACATTAATCAGTACACCCACTAAAAACACCAGTACCAGAATCCACCAATATTTTGCCAGCCAATCCATGTCATCCTCCAGGCCATCAGGCGATGAGTTGTTCCATAATGCGTTGATACATCCGGGCCAGCAGCTGTAAGTCTGCTGCGTTTACACATTCATTAATTTTATGAATGGTAGCGTTCACCGGCCCGAGTTCAACCACTTGTGCGCCCATACGCGCGATAAAACGGCCATCAGAAGTACCGCCCGTCGTTAACAACTGCGGTTTGATCTCATTATAGTGCTCAATCGCATTGACCACCGCATCCACCAGCTTGCCGCGCCCGGTGAGGAACGGCTGGCCGGAAACCCACCACTCCACGCTGTAGCGCAGCTGATGCTTCTCCAGCAGCGTCTCCACCTGCGCTTTGATCATCTCGTCCGTCAGTTCGGTGCTAAAGCGAAAGTTAAACTGTACAAACAGATCGCCGGGGATGACGTTGTTGCTGCCGGTACCGGCTTTGATATTGGCAATCTGCATGCTGGTCGGCGGGAAATAGTCATTGCCATGATCCCACTGAATCGCCACCAGTTCATTAAGCATAGGGGCGGCACGGTGCACCGGGTTATCCGCCAGATGTGGATAAGCGACGTGGCCCTGAACGCCATGAATGGTCAGGTTGCAGGTCATCGAACCGCGACGGCCGTTTTTTACGACGTCACCAACCACTGCGGTACTCGACGGTTCACCGACCAGACAGTAATCCAGGCGTTCGTGACGGGCCATCAGGGCTTCAACGACTTTGACGGTGCCGTTGGTGGCGCTGGCTTCCTCATCAGAGGTAATCAAAAACGCCAGACGACCTTTATGCTGCGGATGCTGGGCGACAAAGCGCTCGGCGGCGACCACCATTGCCGCCAGCGACCCTTTCATATCCGCCGCGCCGCGGCCAAACAGCATGCCGTCGCGAATGGTCGGTTCAAAAGGCGGATTGATCCAGCGATCTGCATCCCCCGCTGGCACCACATCCGTATGGCCGGCAAAGGCCAGGGTTTCGCCCTCACCGCGCCATGCCCAGAAGTTTTGCGTGTCACCAAAATCCATCGGTTCAACGGTAAAGCCGATAGCGCGCAGACGCTCAATCAACAGCGCCTGACAACCTGCATCATTGGGGCTCTGAGAAGGACGACGAATAAGCTGCTGTGTCAGCTCAATAACCGGGCACGACATAAACTACACCTCGTTGATAAACTTCTCATAACTGGATTCATCGAAACCCAGCAGCATAGGCTTACCCGGCGCGCAGAGCAATGGGCGTTTGATGATTGCTGGCATTTCAACCATCAGCGCGACGGCGGCGTCATCGTTAGTAATGCTGGCGCGACGGGCTTCATCCAGTTTGCGCCAGGTCGTTCCCCGGGTGTTTAACAGCGCTTCGCGCCCAAGCGCATTAACAAATGTACGCAGTAAATCTGCATGAATACCGTCGACGCGGTAATCATGGAAGCGGTACTCCACCTGCTGCGCCTCCAGCCAGCGGCGCGCTTTTTTGATAGTGTCGCAGTTTTTGATACCGTACATGACGATCATGGTGAATCCTTTTGTCTCATTTTAGATTATTTGTACAAGAAATTAGAATAACGGATTTTAATAAGTCATTCGTTTGCCTGTTAACTAATTTTTAACGGATATAACCCTGTTGTTCAAGTTTGAATAAACTCTCAGATGTTGCGCATACCATTCCGGTGGTTAAAAAACGGAAACCACATTGTTGATAAAAACCTGTCTTTTCCGGCACCGAATAAATAAATATTTTACCGCACGGTAATAATGTTTTGACAATGTCAGACATCAGCTGTTTTCCATAACTGCGTCCCTGCATCGCGGGCGCGATAACAATATCGGCGACGTAGCTTGCCCAGGTCAGATCGCTGATAGCGCGCGCGGTAGCGACCAGTTCACCATCGTGATAACCAAACCAGCAAAAGGTACTGTTGCGCCACGCCTGCTCGACCTGCTGCGGCTCGCGCTGGTTAAGCCCGCCTGCGGCAAGTAGCGCCGTTAACGCCTGCCAGTTCACCGCTTCAATGGCAGATTTATCAAACAATGTGATCGTCATTTCATTTAGCCCTAAAGTTTTAATGGAATATTGCCGTTATTCACAGTTAATGGCGCAGCATCGGTTCATAGTTATCGCAAGAATTAAAAATACCCCGTTAACAACGATGAGAGCAATTGATTAAAATTTCTTTAAAGTCGTCTAAACGTTGAGTAGAATTGCGAGAATAATAAGAGAGGTTGTTATGATTGAACACGAAGTGGGGAACTGGAAAGACTTTATCGAAGGCATGCTTCGTAAATAATTTCCTGACGAATGATTAAGCAGTGATGGCTTATAAATTGTATTTTTAATCTACACATGAAAAAGGCGACTTGACGGTCGCCTTTTTGTTACGCCCGCATTATTGCCCTCGCTCCTTTAACGGGAAGCGGCGACGCACCAGCACAAAGAACAGCGGCACAAAGAAAATGGCCAGCACGGTAGCGGCAATCATGCCGCCGATAACCCCGGTGCCCACCGCATGCTGGCTGCCGGAGCCTGCGCCGGTGCTGGTGGCCATCGGCAGCACGCCAAATACAAACGCCAGCGAGGTCATCAGGATTGGCCGTAACCGCTGGCGACAGGCATGCAGGGTGGAAGCCAGCAGATCTTCGCCTTTCGCATTCATATCATTAGCAAACTCAACGATAAGAATGGCGTTCTTCGCCGACAGGCCGATTACCGTCAGCAGCCCGACCTGGAAATAGACGTCGTTTTCCAGCCCGCGCATCCACGTTGCCAGCAGTGCGCCAATCACCCCAAGAGGCACCACCAGCATCACCGAGAACGGCACCGACCAGCTTTCATACAGCGCCGCCAGGCATAAGAACACCACCAGCAGAGAAACCGCGTACAGGGCCGGAGCCTGCGCGCCGGAGAGGCGTTCCTGGTAAGACATCGCCGTCCACTCCAGGCCGAAGCCGCCGGGCAACTGCCTCACCAGTTTCTCCATCGCATCCATCGCGGTACCGGTGCTGACGCCGGGAGCAGATTCTCCGACAATCTCTAACGCCGCATAACCGTTGTAGCGTTCGAGGCGCGGCGAGCCGGTTTCCCAGCGCGAGGTGGCAAAAGCCGAGAAGGGCACCATTCTGCCTCTGCTGTTGCGCACGTACCAGAGGTTGATATCGTCCGGCAGCATGCGGTATTTCGCCGCCGCCTGCACATACACCTTTTTGACGCGCCCGCGATCCATAAAGTCATTGACGTAGCTGGAGCCCCAGGCGGTTTTCAGCGTGTCGTTAATATCATCGATCGACACACCTAATGCTTGTGCTTTGCGCTGATCAATATCGATTTGCAGCTGCGCGCTGTCATCAAGGCCATTGTGGCGAACGCGGGTCATGGCGGGATCTTTCGCTGCCAGTTCAAGCAGACGATCGCGCGCGGCCATCAGCGCGTCATGGCCTGCGCCGCCATGATCCTGCAGTTCCATATCGAAACCGGCCGAGCTGCCCAGGCCGCTAATGGCGGGCGGGCTACTGGCGAACACGCGGGCTTCATTAATATGGCGAAACGCTTTCGTCGCACGCTCGATAATAGCAAACGCGCTGCCGCTCTCCGTGTCGCGGTCTTTCCAGTCTTTGAGGCGCACAAACAGACGCGCCACGTTCTGCCCATTGCCGCCAGGGCCGGAGCCGACGGTGGCGAAGACCGATTCGACATTGGCTTTTTCATGGGTAAAGAAATAGTCTTCCACTTTTTGCACCACTTTCAGCGTCTGCTGCTGCGTAGCGCCGCTCGGCAGCTGAACGGAGGTGGCGAACATGCCGCGATCTTCAAGGGGCAGAAACGAAGTGGGCAGCTGCATAAACAGGATAACCATGCCGCCAAGCAGCAGGACATACAGCACAATCCAGCGCAGGCTGCGGTTTAAAAGCTTGCCGACGGCGGTTTTATAGCGTTCGGCATTACGGTCGAAAATGCGATTGAACGCGCCAAAAAAGCCTTTCTGCCCGTGCAGCTCGCCTTTATGCAGCGGCTTGAGTAGCGTGGCGCACAAGGCCGGCGTGAGGATCATCGCCACCAGCACCGACAGCACCATCGCTGACACAATGGTAATCGAGAACTGGCGATAAATCGCACCGGTGGTCCCGCCAAAGAAGGCCATCGGGACAAACACCGCCGACAGCACCATCGCAATGCCCACCAGCGCGCCCTGAATCTGCCCCATCGATTTGCGTGTCGCTTCCCGCGGCGACAGCCCTTCGGTGGTCATAATACGTTCAACGTTTTCCACCACCACAATCGCATCATCCACCAGCAAACCGATCGCCAGCACCATCGCGAACATCGTCAGGGTATTTATGCTGTAGCCAAAGGCGTATAGCACGGCAAAGGTGCCGAGCAGTACCACGGGGACGGCAATGGTCGGGATAAGCGTGGCGCGGAAGTTTTGCAAGAACAGATACATCACCAAAAACACCAGCGCGATGGCCTCAAGCAGGGTTTTCACCACATCGATAATTGACGCTTTTACAAACGAGGTGGTTTCGTAGGCGACTTTATATTCCAGCCCGTGGGGAAAATAGTGCGATAGTTCGTTTAAGCGATTAATGACCAGCTCCGACGTTGCCATCTCATTGGCGCCGGAAGCCAGTTTTACCCCCAGCCCCGAGGCGGGTTTACCGTTGAAGCGGCTTAAATAGTCATATTTCTCAGCGCCCAGTTCGATGGTCGCCACATCGCCCAGCCGCACTTCTGAGCCATCCTGGTTAACCCGCAGCGTGATAGCGCGAAACTGCTCCGGGGTTTGCAATAACGATTGCGCATTAATGGTAGCGTTCAGCGCCTGGCGATCGACAGAAGGGGTGCCGCCAAGCTGCCCGACGGCGATTTGCGCATTTTGTGCCGAAATAGCGCGGGTGACATCCGATGTGGTGAGCTGATAGCTATTAAGCTTTGCCGGGTCGAGCCAGATACGCATCGAATATTGCGAGCCGTAAGCATCAACATCGCCGACGCCGTTTACCCGACTTATGGGATCCTGAATATTACTCGCCACATAGTCGGCGATATCCTGCTTATCCATCGAACCGTCGGTGGAGACAAAGGCGAGGGTCAAAATATTGGTGTCACCGGTTTTGCGCACCGTTACACCTTGCGTCTGCACGGCCTGCGGCAGCTTACGCATCGCCGATTGCAGCTGGTTTTGTACCTGCTGTACGGCTTCATCAGGATCGGTCCCGGCTTTAAAGTTAAGGGAGACGCTGGCCTGCCCGGTGGCGCTGCTTTGCGAGGACATATACATCAAATTATCGAGCCCGGTCATATTCTGCTCGATAATTTGCGTGACGGTATTTTCCAGTGTTTGTGCCGATGCGCCGGGGTAATTCGCACTAATACGCACGTTTGGTGGCGCTAAATTGGGATATTGCTCGACGGGTAAAGAGATAATGGCAAGTGTCCCCGTAAGACAGATCAGAATCGCCAAAACCCATGCAAAAATGGGGCGATCGATAAAAAAATTCGCCATCAGAAATCAAACCTCATATTGCTATGCATCGTTATAGTTACATTACCCGCATCAATGTAACGGTAACAGACAAAGCAATCGTGGAGAAAAAAAGGAGATAATGTAAATTATCATGCCTGAGTAAGGCATAAAGATGCCTCTCGCCGATTAAGACAAACTTCCACATCGTAGAACGTTTTTTACTTTAATTTTTTTACGCTTACTGACCTTTAGCCCATGGCAGATCTCATACGCGAAACATCACCTGCGAACCGCTCGATACCGCGCTAAGCAGTACGCTACTCTTTTCCGACTTTAATGTCGCCTGCCAAAAAACGCTATTGGCACCGGCGTCGAATGAAATAAATTTTCAAAAATCCTGAAATAAATTGATCTGCTACAAGCTGGTGACAAATAGATAACCTTCCTGGGCATTTGAACATTGCCTGCGTGATGCTGCCCCGGTAAATACAAGGGTCAAAGAAAAAATAGGGTTAATGAGTCCAGCAAAGAAGGGTGCCATGAATCGTTTTATTATGGCGAATAGCCAGCAATGTATTGGGTGCCGTGCCTGCGAAGTGGCATGTGTGATGGCGCATAATCATGAGCAACATGTGCTGAGCGCCGATCATTTTCATCCGCGCATCACCGTGATAAAGCAAAAACAGCATCGCAGCGCGGTGACCTGCCATCACTGTGAAGCCGCGCCCTGTGCCCGCAGTTGCCCGAACGGCGCGATTGCGCGTGAAAATAACGCAATCCAGGTTAACCAGCAGAAATGCATTGGCTGTAAATCCTGCGTCGTGGCCTGCCCCTTCGGCACCATGCAGGTGCTGGTGACACCCACGGGCGACGGCCAGGTGAAAGCCAGCGCCCACAAATGCGATCTCTGCCAGGGCCGGGCGGAAGGCCCGGCGTGCGTGCAAAACTGTCCGGCCGATGCGTTAAAACTGGTGAGCAATGACGCGCTGGAGGCGCTGACCAAATCACGTCGTCTGCACACCGCCAGCCAGCAGGCGCAGCCATGGCACAGTATTGCGACCCTCGCGCCCGCGTTTAACGATGGCAAAGTGCGGCAAATGCGTAAAACGCCGCCGCGCGGTGAGCCGGACAAACTGCCGCTGGCGGCACGCAAAACCGGTTTCGATGAAATCTACCTGCCTTTTCGCAGTGAACAGGCCGATCGGCAGGCCGGGCGCTGCCTGAGCTGCGGCGACCACTCAATTTGTGAATGGAGCTGTCCGCTGCATAATCATATCCCGCAGTGGATTGCGCGGGTGAAAGAGGGCGATATCGCGGCGGCGGTCGAGCTTTCCCATCAAACCAACTGCTTGCCGGAAATCAC
Source organism: Enterobacter sp. Bisph1 (assembly GCF_000814905.1). GTDB lineage: Bacteria > Pseudomonadota > Gammaproteobacteria > Enterobacterales > Enterobacteriaceae > Kosakonia. The sequence goes on along the minus strand of NZ_JXAG01000031.1, from coordinate 35,495 downwards.
CGGCCGCGTCTGTCCGCAGGACCGGCTGTGCGAAGGTGCCTGTACGGTGCGCGATGAATATGGCGCGGTAACCATTGGTAATATTGAGCGCTATATCTCCGATCGGGCTCTGGCGCAGGGCTGGCGACCGGATCTACAGCATGTGGCTATGACGGATAAACGTGTGGCGATTATCGGTGCCGGTCCGGCGGGGCTGGCCTGCGCAGATGTATTGGCTCGCCACGGCGTTAGCGCCACGGTATTCGATCGTCACCCGGAAATTGGCGGCTTACTCACCTTCGGTATTCCCTCGTTTAAACTCGATAAGTCGCTGTTGGCGCGCCGGCGTGAAATTTTCAGCGCCATGGGCATCCGCTTTGCGCTTAACTGCGAGATTGGCAAAGATATCGCCCTTGATACGCTGCTTGAGGATTACGACGCGGTATTCGTCGGCGTCGGCACGTATCGCTCGATGAAAGCCGGTTTGCCGAACGAAGACGCGCCGGGCGTTTTTGACGCATTGCCGTTCTTGATTGGCAATACCCGGCAATTAATGGGGCTGCCGGAAAGTGCCGATGAGCCGTTTATCAACACTGCCGGGCTTAATGTTGTGGTGCTGGGCGGCGGCGACACGGCGATGGACTGCGTGCGTACCGCCCTGCGCCACGGCGCACAAAAAGTGACCTGTGCTTACCGCCGTGATGAAGCCAATATGCCCGGCTCGAAAAAAGAGGTTAATAACGCCCGCGAGGAAGGCGCTGCGTTTGAATTTAACGTGCAGCCGGTGCAACTGGAGCTGGATAGCAGCGGTAAGGTTTGCGGCATTCGCCTGCTGCGCACCCGGCTCGGTGAACCGGACGCTAAAGGTCGTCGTCAGCCGGTGCCCATTGAGGGCAGCGAGTTTGTGATGCCTGCCGATGCGGTGATTATGGCCTTTGGCTTTAATCCACACGCTATGCCCTGGCTGGAGCGCCACGGCGTACGCGTCGATGACTGGGGGCGCATTGCCGCCAGCGTCGACAGCCGTTATCGCTACCAAACCACCCATCCGAAAATTTTTGCCGGCGGCGATGCGGTACGCGGCGCGGATCTGGTGGTGACCGCGATGGCGGAAGGCCGCCATGCCGCGCAGGGTATGATGGACTGGCTGGGGGTAAGCGCGCCGGGTCAACATTAACCCTTTTATGCTAAACAGGCTTCACGGCACGACGCTTCGCAGCGTAGTATTACGCCATGTTGTTAGCGCCCTGGAGCCTGTATGTCGCTAAAAATTAACGTTATCAAAGATAAAATCCTTTCTGAAAATTACTTTGTCCTGCGCAATATTACCTACGATTTGACCCGTCAAAACGGTGAAGTGGTGCGCCATAAGCGCGAAGTGTATGACCGTGGCAACGGCGCGACTATCCTGTTATACAACCGTGAAAAACAGAGCGTGGTGCTGATTCGCCAGTTCCGTATCGCCAGTTGGGTTAACGGTAACGAAGATGGTCGCCTGATTGAAACCTGCGCCGGGCTGCTCGATGACGACGAGCCGGAAGTGTGCATCCGCAAGGAAGCGATAGAAGAAACGGGATATCAAGTAGGCGAGGTCCGTAAGGTCTTTGAGCTGTATATGTCGCCGGGCGGGGTCACGGAAATTGTCCACTTCTTTATTGCGGAATATCACGACGGGCAGCGCGCGAATAATGGCGGCGGCGTGGAAGATGAAGATATCGAAGTGCTGGAGCTGCCTTTTAAACAGGCCTTAGAGATGGTCAAAAGAGGCGAGATCCGCGATGGCAAAGCGGTGATTTTACTGCAATATTTGCACACATCTGGCTTAATGGACTGAAATGTATAGCGTTAATCCCTGAATTTGCCATCACGCTATGCGACAAATCTGATTGAGTAACCCTGGCGGGAAATAGAACATACACCCGTTATGCATCTTTTCTCCCGGGGTTGTGCCTTCATGCGTTACCGCAGCGTTCTGACTTTGCTCTTCGGCCTACTCGCCGCGCCATGGCTCAACGCTGCGCCCGCGCAACGCTCCTTTTCCGACTGGCAGGTTACCTGCAACAACCAAAACTTCTGCGTGGCGCGCAATACCGGTGCCCATCACGGTCTGGTCATGACCCTGGAGCGCAGCGCCGGTGCGCGTACCGATGCGCGGCTACGCATTGATTACGGCGGTATTGCGGCCCCGGTGACCAAAGAGCCGCCTATCGTCGGGCGCTTACACCTTGATGGTCAGCCATTAACGTTTGCCAGCGAGCGCTGGCAAATTACGCCGTGGCATTTGATGACGGATAACAGCGAAGCCATCACCGCGTTTTTGCAAAAAGTACAGGAAGGGCAGGCGTTAGCATTGCAGGGCAGCCAGAGTGCCATTTCGCTGGTGGGACTGAAAGCGGCGCTGCTGTTTATTGATGCCCTGCAAAAACGGGTCGGCAGTGAAACCGCGTGGATCAAAAAGGGCGATAGCCCGCCGCTGAGCGTTCCTCCCGCACCAGCGTTAAAAAAGGTGGCGCGCGCCCATGCGCTGCCCGCGCCGCTGACACAACAAGAGCTGAACGATCTGCTGGATTACGGTACCTTGCGCATGAACAGCAGCCAGTGTTCGCTGGATCCGTTGCGCCGTCAGGTGCGGGTTAGCGCGCTCTCCGATGATAAAGCGCTGTTGCTGATCGATTGCGAAGCGGGGGCCTATAACATGGTCGAACGCGCCTGGCTGGTCTCGCGGGACAAACCCTTTTCCGCCCGTCTGGTGCGCCTGCAGCTGCCTTTCACGCCGGGGAACGGTGATGATGACATGGAGCTAATGAACAGCGCCTTTGATGAGAAAACCCGCGAACTCACTACCTTATCCAAAGGGCGCAGCCAGGCGGATTGCGGCGTCTCCAGCCGGTGGCGTTTTGATGGTCAACGTTTTCGTCTGGTACGCTACGCCCAGGAACCTACCTGCGATAACTGGCACGGTCCCGATGCCTGGCCGACGCTGTGGGTGACGCGCTAGCCCTTCGCTAACTATAATCCCCCCGACAATTTTACCGGGACGGGAATAATGAAACGTTTTAACCTACTTTGGCTTAGCGCCTGCTTGCTCTTTTTTATGCCAGCGCTGGCGCAGGCTGAGTTGAGTACCAGCGATAAGCAGGCGATTACTCAACTGGTTGAAGGCTGGAATCAGCATCTTAATGGCGGCACTTCACCCGCCGGGCAGGATCTTTACGCTCCGCAGGTCGAATGGTTTGGTCAGCACCTTGAGCGCGACGATGTTCTGCGCCGCCAGCAAGCCTTCACGTCTCACTCCCCGGACTATACGCAGCGCATTATCAGCACGCTGGATATGGTTGAAGATGAGACGGGCCATATTCAGGTTGAATTCGTCAAACAAGCCGGACTGGAGGCCAAACAACTCAAAAATTACCCGGCGCAGCTTACGCTGTCTAAACAGCCAGCGGGTTGGCGGATAAGTGGCGAAACGGATCTGCTTACCCGGCTCAATCAAAAAGAGACCTCGGTTCAGGGCTTGTTGGCCAAAGGCAAGTTTGACGGCAGTAACAAAGATGTGGTCTGGGTCAACGCTCGCGATCCTAAAACCGGCGGCAGCTGCGATGAGGAAGGGGATTGCGATTGCAAACTCTGGAGCAGCAACCCGGAGGTACAACCGGCGGTAGTGCCGCAATGTATTGGCGGTGCGGTAGAAACGCTGTCGCAGCTGGATGATAGCGGGCGAGACAGGGTGGTGGTTTTCCCGCAGTGGTGGACCAGCGCGTGGCGCGTGGTTTATGTTTTTGATATTCAGAAGGGACAATGGACCAAAGCGCTGCCGTCGTTTCCAATGAACATTAATATCCAGGAAGAAGATGACGCCGCGACGCTGGTAAAACGCGATACGCAACACAGTGGCAATGTGCTGGTGAAAAAAGCGCTGTGGGATGAAAAGCAAGAGGATATCGTTACGCCGCAGAAGAGCGAACCCCTGCTGGTGGCGAAATAATACAGCGCGCCGCGTTAAAGGCGGCGCGCCATTGACTTATTTCTTCAGGACCGCTTTGGCTTTGGCGACCACGTTCTCAACGGTGAAGCCAAAGTACGGGAACAGCTTCTCGGCAGGTGCCGATTCGCCATAACCGGTCATACCAACAATCGCCCCTTTCAGGCCGACATATTTGTACCAGTAATCGGCAATCCCGGCTTCGACCGCTACGCGCGCGCTGACCTCAGAAGGCAGCACCGACTCGCGCCATGCTTCATCCTGCGCGTCGAAAATATCCGTCGACGGCAACGATACCACGCGCACTTTATGCCCTTCAGCGGTGAGCTGTTCCGCCGCGTTGACGGTGATTTCCATCTCGGAACCGGTGGCAATCAGGATCAGATCCGGCGTGCCGTCGCAATCCTTGAGAATATAGCCCCCGCGGCTAATGGCCTGCACCTGCTCCGGCGTACGATCCATCTGTGTGAGATTCTGGCGCGAAAGGATCAGCGCCGTCGGGCCATTATGACGCTCAATCGCCAGCTTCCAGCCCACGGCAGCCTCTACCTGGTCACAGGGACGCCAGGTGCTGAAGTTCGGCGTCAGGCGCAGGCTGGCGAGCTGTTCAACCGCCTGGTGCGTCGGTCCATCTTCCCCCAGACCAATGGAGTCGTGGGTATAGACCATTATCTGCCGCGCTTTCATCAGTGCCGCCATGCGCGCCGCGTTGCGGGCATACTCGACGAACATCAGGAACGTCGCGGTATAAGGAACGAAACCGCCGTGATGGGCAATACCGTTAGCAATCGCCGTCATACCAAATTCACGCACGCCGTAGTGAATATAGTTCCCGGCCAGATCCTCTTTTAATGATTTGGAACCGGACCAGATGGTCAGGTTACTGGGGGCGAGGTCGGCAGAACCGCCCAGCAGTTCCGGCAGAACAGGCCCATAGGTATTAAGGGTATTTTGCGACGCTTTACGGGTAGCAATTTTCGCCGGATTGGCCTGCAGATTATTGATCCACTCGCTGGTGGTTTTTTCCCAGCTTTCCGGTAGCCCACCGCTCATGCGGCGTTTAAATTCCGCCGCCAGTTCGGGATACTCTTTTTCCCAGGCAGAGAGTTTATCATTCCATGCCAGTTGCGCTTTGCCGCCGCGCTCGCGGGCATCCCACGCCTGGTAAATCTCTTTCGGGATCTCGAAAGCGGGATATTTCCAGCCCAATTTCTGCCGGGTCAGCGCCACTTCTTGTTCACCGAGGGCCGCGCCGTGCGACTCCTCTTTGCCGGCTTTGTTCGGCGAACCGAAACCAATCACCGTACGGCAGATAATCAGCGACGGTTTGTCTTTCACGCTTTGCGCTTCTTCAATTGCTTTCTTAATCGCTTCCGCTGAATGCCCGTCGATATCGCCAATCACATGCCAGTTATAGGCTTCAAAGCGTTTCGCGGTGTCATCGGTAAACCAGCCTTCCGTTTCACCATCAATCGAGATGCCATTGTGATCGTAAAAGCCGATCAGCTTGCCCAGCCCCAGCGTCCCCGCCAGTGAGCAGACTTCATGAGAGATGCCTTCCATCAGACAGCCGTCACCCATAAACACATAGGTGTAGTGATCGACGATGTCATGGCCGGGACGGTTAAACTGCGCCGCCAGCGTCCGTTCGGCAATTGCCAGCCCGACGGCGTTCGCCAGCCCCTGGCCGAGCGGGCCGGTGGTGGTTTCGACACCCGGCGTGTAGCCAATTTCCGGGTGCCCTGGGGTTTTCGAATGCAGCTGGCGGAAGTTTTTCAGTTCTTCAAGAGGCAGATCATAGCCGCTCAGATGCAGCAGGCTGTACAGCAGCATCGACGCGTGACCATTGGAGAGAATAAAACGGTCGCGATCGTACCAGGTGGGGTCCGCCGGGTTATGGCGCAGAAAATCGTTCCACAAGACTTCGGCGATATCCGCCATGCCCATTGGCGCACCGGGGTGGCCGGAATTGGCTTTTTGCACCGCATCCATACTCAGGGCGCGAATAGCGTTAGCAAGCTCTCTACGAGACATAAATCACTCCATGGCAAAAGTTAAAGTTTAGCGGCGAGCAGATCTTCGAGTTTGCGCTGATCGACGGCGAACTGGCGAATACCGTCAGCCAGTTTCTCAACCGCCATCGGATCCTGATTGTGCTCCCAGCGGAATTCCGCTTCGGTGAGAGGTGTCGGGCGATTGAAGGTTTGACGCGAAGGCACCAGTTTGCGCTCAATGGTCCCTTCCTGCGCCTGCAGATCTTTAAGCAGCGCCGGAGAGATAGTGAGTCGGTCGCAGCCCGCCAGCGCGAGGATCTGCTCGGTGCGGCGGAAACTGGCACCCATCACAATGGTTTGATAGCGATGCTGTTTAAAATAGTCATAGATATTACGCACCGATTTCACCCCCGGATCTTCATCCACCACATACGGGTCGAGGGGTTTGCGATCGTTATACCAGTCGTAAATACGCCCAACGAATGGCGAGATCAAAAAGACGCCCGCTTCGGCGCAGGCGCGCGCCTGGGCAAAGGAGAAGAGCAGCGTCAGGTTACAGTTGATGCCCTCTTTTTCCAGCTCTTCTGCGGCGCGGATCCCTTCCCAGGTTGACGCAAGCTTAATCAAAATACGCGACTTATCGATGCCCTGCTCCTGGTACAGTTCCACCAGGCGATGGGCTTTGGCGATACTCTTCTCTTTGTCGTAGGAGAGGCGGGCATCCACTTCAGTAGAGACGCGACCCGGGATGCTTTTCAGAATTTCCGCACCAATATTGACCGCCAGTTTGTCGCTGGCTTCCGCGACTTGCTGTTCTTGCGTGGTGCCGCGCGATTTACCGTAGGCGATAGCATCGTCAATCAGATGGGCAAAGTGGGCCAGTCCCGCTGCCTTCAGCAGCAGAGAGGGGTTGGTGGTCGCATCTTCCGGCTGATAGTGACGAATGGACTCTATATCGCCGCTGTCGGCGACCACTGTGGTGAATTGTTTCAGGCCGTCTAAATGATTCATTAAAATAACTCCTTTAAAACAACGGATTACGCGAGTGCTTTGGTTCGCACTTTTGTGAGGATGAGAGGTGCATAACAAAAAAGCATAGCAGACGCGCCCCGGCTGTGCGTTTTGCTACGGGTAACAAAATTGCGATAAGTTGATAACAATTTTGTTTATTTGATGGCGAGAGTTTGGCTATGTTCAAAGTTTAGGCCGCCGACAGAGGCCATACTAAGCGCCGCATCGGGATAGAAAATGCACGTTTTACTTTGCAAACAACGTGAAAGGAACCTCTAATGGATGACCAATTAAAACAAAGTGCCCTCGATTTTCACGAATTTCCCCGTCCGGGAAAAATTCAGGTCTCGCCAACAAAACCGCTGGCAACCCAGCGCGATTTGGCACTGGCCTACTCGCCAGGCGTTGCCGCACCGTGCCTCGAAATAGAAAAAGATCCGCTGGCGGCCTACAGATACACCGCGCGCGGCAACCTCGTCGCCGTGATATCCAACGGTACGGCGGTACTCGGCCTCGGCAATATTGGCGCGCTGGCGGGTAAACCGGTCATGGAAGGCAAAGGGGTACTGTTCAAGAAATTTGCCGGTATTGATGTTTTCGATATCGAAGTCGACGAGCAGGATCCGGACAAATTAATTGATGTCGTCGCCGCGCTGGAGCCGACGTTTGGCGGTATCAATCTCGAAGATATCAAAGCGCCAGAGTGCTTCTATATTGAAGCGAAACTGCGCGAGCGCATGAACATTCCGGTCTTTCATGATGACCAGCACGGCACGGCGATTATCAGCACCGCCGCCATTCTTAACGGCCTGCGGGTGGTAGAAAAGAATCTCTCTGATGTGCGTATGGTGGTTTCGGGTGCAGGTGCGGCGGCCATCGCCTGTATGAACCTGCTGGTGGCGCTGGGCATGCAGAAACACAACATTGTGGTCTGCGACTCCAAAGGGGTCATTTACACAGGCCGCGAGCCCAACATGGCGGAAACCAAAGCCGCTTACGCCGTGGAAGATGACGGCAAGCGCACGCTGGCGGAGGTGGTGGCCGGTGCGGATATCTTCCTCGGCTGTTCAGGGCCGAAAGTGCTGACGCCGGAAATGGTAAAAGAGATGGCGCGCCAGCCGCTGATCCTTGCGCTTGCCAACCCGGAGCCGGAAATTCTGCCGGATCTGGCGAAAGCGGTGCGCCCGGACGCCATTATCTGCACCGGGCGTTCCGATTACCCGAACCAGGTTAATAATGTGCTGTGTTTCCCGTTTATCTTCCGTGGCGCGCTTGATGTGGGCGCAACGGCGATTAACGAAGAGATGAAGCTGGCGGCGGTCAATGCCATTGCCGAGCTGGCTCACGCCGAGCAGAGCGAAGTGGTGGCGTCGGCCTATGGCGATCAGGATCTGAGCTTTGGCCCGGATTACCTGATCCCGAAACCTTTCGATCCGCGTTTGATCGTTAAAATCGCCCCAGCCGTGGCCAAAGCGGCGATGGATTCTGGCGTCGCCACGCGACCGATCGCCGATTTTGACGCCTATATCGAGAAGCTGACGGAGTTTGTCTACAAAACCAATCTGTTTATGAAGCCTATTTTTTCCCAGGCCCGCAGTGCGCCGAAGCGCGTGGTGCTGGCGGAAGGGGAAGAGCCGCGCGTGCTGCATGCCACGCAGGAGCTGGTGACGCTGGGTCTGGCGAAACCTATCCTGATTGGCCGCCCAAGCGTTATTGAAATGCGTATTCAGAAACTCGGTTTGCAGATCCGTCCGGAAATTGATTTCGAGATCGTTAATAACGAGTCCGATCCGCGCTTTAAAGAGTACTGGATGGAGTACTTCAACATCATGAAGCGCCGCGGCGTTACCCAGGAGCAGGCGCAGCGCGCGGTGATCGGTAATACCACCATTATCGGCGCGATTATGGTTCACCGGGGCGAAGCGGATGCGCTGATTTGCGGCACCATCGGCGATTATCATGAGCATTTCAGCGTACTGCAGCCGATCTTTGGCTATCGCGAAAATGTGCATGTCGCCGGGGCGATGAATGCGCTGCTGCTGCCAAGCGGTAACACCTTTATTGCCGATACCTATGTCAATGAGGATCCGAGCGCGCAAGAGCTGGCGGAAATTACCGTTCTGGCGGCGGAAACCGTGCGCCGCTTCGGCATTGAGCCGCGCGTGGCGCTGCTGTCCCATTCGCAGTTTGGTTCATCAAACGCGCCTGCGGCAGTAAAAATGCGCGAGACCTTAGCGCTGGTGCGTGAGCGCGCGCCGGATCTGATGATCGACGGTGAAATGCACGGCGATGCGGCTCTTGATGAGAGTATTCGTCAGGAACGTATGCCGGACAGCCCGCTGAAAGGGGCGGCGAATATTTTGATTATGCCAAACGTGGAAGCGGCGCGAATCAGCTACAACCTGCTGCGTGTCTCCAGTTCAGAAGGGGTGACCGTTGGTCCGGTGCTGATGGGCGTGTCGAAACCGGTACATGTGCTGACGCCTATCGCTTCGGTGCGGCGTATCGTCAATATGGTGGCGCTGGCGGTAGTGGAGGCGCAGACGCAGCCGCTGTAACGTTAGTGGCCGGGCTTGGCCGGCCGCTGTTCAGATCCATTCCCGCACTTTAATAAACTCGCTGAGGGCGGCTTCCGGGCTGCCTTCTGTGGGCTGATAGTTATACTCCCAGCGCACCAGCGGCGGCATGGACATCAAAATCGATTCGGTGCGCCCGCCAGTCTGTAAGCCAAACAGCGTGCCGCGATCCCACACCAGATTAAACTCCACATAGCGGCCACGGCGATAGAGCTGAAAGTCACGCTCACGCTCGCCATACGCAATCTCTTTGCGGCGCTCAACAATCGGCAGGTAGGCGTCGAGATAGCCGTTGCCCACCGCCTGCATAAAGTCGAAGCAGTGGTCGAAATCGGGGGTATTAAGATCGTCAAAAAACAGCCCGCCAATACCGCGCTGTTCATCGCGATGCTTCAGGTAGAAGTAGTCGTCGCACCACTTCTTATAACGCGGATACACCTCGTCACCGAAGGGCAGACAGATATTGCGCGCCGTACGGTGCCAGTGAATGGCGTCCTCTTCAAAACCATAAAAGGGCGTTAAATCAAAGCCGCCGCCAAACCACCATACCGGATCCGCCCCGGGTTTCTCGGCGATAAAGAAACGCACATTGGCATGGCTGGTGGGCACATACGGGTTACGCGGATGCACCACCAGCGAAACGCCCATCGCTTCAAAACTGCGTCCCGCCAGCTCCGGGCGGTGCGCGGTGGCCGAAGCGGGCATCGCCTCGCCATGCACATGGGAGAAATTAACCCCCGCCTGTTCAAACACGCCGCCGTCGCGCAGTACGCGGCTGCGTCCGCCGCCGCCTGCGGCACGCGTCCAGGCATCTTCAACAAACCCGTTGCCATCAATGGCGCTTAGCTGCTGACAAATTTTATCCTGCAGGCTCAGCAGGGCGTTTTTTACCGGGTGAATATCAGGGGTGGTCATCCGCGTCTCTTGGTATGGGCTTTGTGATTATCGAACCAGCTAAAGTAGCTGAGAATGCCGTCGGCAATGGCGTTAGCGATTTTCTGGCGAAACGCCGCCGTGCCGAGCAGCTTCTCTTCCGCCGGGTTGGTGATAAACGAGGTTTCTACTAAAACCGACGGGATAGAGGGAGATTTTAGCACCACAAAAGCGGCCTGTTCCGTATTGCGGCTGTGCAGACGGTGTACCGGCTTGATCTGCTTAAGAATATGCGAGCCGAGAGTCAGGCTGTTTTTGATGGTGTCGGTTTGCACCAGGTCGAACAGTACTTGCTGAAGCAGGTGATCTTTGTCCCGCGCTTTTTTCCCTGCCAGATCGTCGGCGGCGTTCTCTTTATCGGAAAGATATTTAGCCATCGCGCTACTGGCACCGCGGTTGGAGAGGGCAAAAACCGACGCGCCCGCCGCGCTCGGGTTGGTAAAACCGTCGGCGTGAATCGACATAAACAGATCCGCGCCGTGCTGATGGGCAATCTCCACGCGATCGTAGAGCGGGATAAAAGTGTCGCCGCTGCGCGTCAGCCGCGCGTCAATGCCTTGAGCACGCAGCTGGGCGCGGACGTTTTTAGCAATCGCCAGCACCACGTGTTTCTCTTTTGAACCATTGTGACCAATGGCCCCGGTATCAATCCCCCCGTGGCCCGGATCGAGCATCACAATGCGTTTAGCGCCGGCTTTTTTGGCTTTCGGTTTGCTATGCCCGGTGGTGGTTTTCAGCGGCGTCTCTTCTTTCGCAATGGCCCGAGACATACCCGTTAAGGTGAGGGCGGCCAGGCCTGCTTTCAGCACCTGGCGACGCGAGGTGAGTATTTTTAAAGGTTTTGAGGTGCTCATACGCCTGAGTTGTCTTATTCGTGGTCTGAGGTGTTATATCGTATCGCGTTAGCCGTTACGACTATCGCTGGAGAACAAATGTTTTACTTTTCATTTCAATACGTGACAGAGTGACATTATGCCAAATTTCCGCGTTAAAAAGGCTGGATATTGGCGACGAGGGCGCTTAGGGCCATAATCACGGTTTACACAGCTGAAAATGACGGGGAATACCATGGAGATACGCGTTTTTCGCCAGCAAGATTTCGAAGAAGTGATCACCTTGTGGGAGCGCTGTGAGCTGTTGCGACCGTGGAACGATCCGGAAATGGATATCGAACGCAAAGTGAATCACGATGTGAGCCTGTTTCTGGTGGCGGAAGTGGCCGGCGAAGTGGTGGGCACGGTGATGGGGGGCTACGACGGCCATCGCGGTTCGGCGTATTACCTTGGCGTGCATCCCGAGTTTCGCGGACGCGGTATTGCCAACGCCTTGTTAAACCGGCTTGAGAAAAAGCTTATCGCCCGCGGCTGCCCGAAAATTAATCTGATGGTGCGTGAAGACAACGATATGGTCATCGGCATGTATGAACGTATCGGCTACGAGCATATGGATTCAGTAAGCCTCGGTAAGCGTTTGATTGAAGATGAAGAGTACTGAGATCTCCCCCGCCGATTACGACAGTCACGGTCGACTTAAACTCCCTTTCCTGTTTTGGTGCGTGTTGCTACTGCAGGCGCGCACATGGGTGCTGTTTGTCATTGCCGGTGCGTCGCGCGGGCAGGGCGACGCGCTGCTGGCGCTGTTTTACCCCGATCACGATGACTTCTGGCTGGGCTTGCTGCCGGGCCTTCCGGCGGCCTTCGCCTTTGTACTGAGCGGTCGTCGCGATCGGTTTCCCCGTTTATGGCGTACGTGCCGTTCGCTGCTAATGCTGGCGCAACTGGCGCTCATGCTGCTGCAGCTCTGGCGCTGGCTTAACGGCGAAGCGCTCTCCGGCGTGGGGATTTTGTTGGTTATCCTCGATATTTTTGCGCTGTGGTGGCTGGCGACCAACCGCCGTCTACACGCCTGTTTTTCTCTTGCTCATCTTTGAGCGGCACTTTTTTCGCATCCGGGACTCCAACTGGCGTTCAATGAATAAAAGGAAGCATCTATGAAATCCCTGCGTACCGTTATCTGTGTTATGCCGCTGCTGTTAACCGGCTGCTCGACGCTCTCTTCCGTAAACTGGTCGGCGGCGTATCCGTGGAACTGGTTTGGCTCATCGATTGAGATGAACGAAAACGGCGTCGGTCAGCTCAACGCCAGCACGCCCCTTAACGAACAGGCGATTAATGACGCCTTAGGCGGGGATTATCATCTGCGTAGCGGAATGAAGACGGAAAAGGGCGCTATCGTTCGCTATTTTGAAGCCTTAAAAAGTGAGCAACTGGCGCTGGTGGTCAACGGCGAGAACGGCACCGTCAGCCGCATTGATGTGCTGGACCACGATATCGCCACCGATAAAGGGGTTAAAATCGGCGCGCCGTTCAATAGCCTGTTTGATAAAGCCTTTGGTAACTGCGTCAAAGGCGCGGGCGATGACAATGTGGGCGTCGAATGTAAAGCTCCAGGCAGCCAGCATATCAGCTATCTGTTTACCGGCGAGTGGAGCGGCCCACAAGGGTTGATGCCGTCTGACGATGCGCTTAAAAACTGGAAAGTAAGCAAGCTTATCTGGCGTCGTTAATTTGATCTCAACTCGCTGCCGCTGGGTTAAAAACAGGTACAATAGCGCGATTATTGCCACGGTTTTGTGGTCTGTTTTTTCCAGGAGGAGTAATGTCCCAGGTTCAAAGCGGCATTTTGCCAGAACATTGCCGGGCGGCGATTTGGATTGAAGCCAGCGTGAAAGGCAACCCCGATGCCCTGCGTGCGGCGAGCCGCATGTTCGCCGATAAGCTGACGACCTTCCAGTTAACCTTTCCTGATGCGGCGCTGGGCGCGACGGTGGCCTTTGGCAATAACACCTGGCGCGCCCTCAACGGCGAAGAAAGCGCGCAGGAGCTGAAAGATTTTCCGGGGTACGGTAAAGGTCTCGCGCCCGCCACGCAGCACGACGTCTTAATCCATATTCTCTCTTTGCGCCATGATGTGAATTTCTCCGTGGCCCAGGCCGCGCTGGCGGCATTTGGCGACGCCATTGAGGTGAAGGAAGAGACCCACGGTTTCCGTTGGGTAGAAGATCGCGATTTAAGCGGCTTTGTCGACGGGACGGAAAACCCGGCAGGCGAGGCGATACGCCGTGAAGTGGCGATTATTCAGGACGGTGTCGACGCGGGCGGTACTTATGTGATGGTGCAGCGCTGGGAGCATAACCTTAAGCAGCTTAACCGCATGAGCGTTGGCGATCAGGAGATGATGATTGGCCGTACCAAAGAAGCTAACGAAGAGATTGACGGTGACCAGCGTCCTGTGACTTCGCATCTGAGCCGCGTCGATCTTAAAAAGCAGGGAAAAGGGCTGAAAATTGTGCGCCAGAGCCTTCCCTACGGCACCGCCAGCGGCACGCATGGCCTCTACTTTTGTACCTATTGCGCCCGTCTTTACAACATTGAGCAGCAGTTGCTGAGCATGTTTGGCGATAGCGACGGTAAGCGTGACGCGATGCTGCGTTTTACCCGCCCGGTGACCGGCGGCTATTACTTCGCACCGTCGCTGGATAAGCTGCTAACGCTGTAATTAACTCTTCAACATTAACAGTACGATGAAGGGCGAATGCCTGATGGCATTAAGCAAACCAAAGCGCCTTCATCGTGTTGTTATGCACCTTTTGCCAACGGTTGTGCTGTTTTCATCACGCTGTCCCTGCGCCTATTAAATGCTTCTTATTATCCCGATCCGCACCTTTAATGCACGCCAGCACGGCGAAGCAAAGTCGTGTCGAGACGGCATTCGCAACAGTCATTCCCCGGCAATACTGTGTGCACACCTCGCTAAAATGTATTCCTGCAAACGTACCTGTATTGGTAGCCATCATTAATATAAGAAAATAGATTAATGCTGATTATTACTTAATGGTTTTTAAACGAATGCTGATGGTTGCTGCATTCATTTTTTTTCACATGACTAACCGCATTGCTGTCTGTAAAAAATAATCTAACTCTTTTATTTAATAAAGGTTTACATTCATGTTTAAGTTTTTATCGAGCTGCGGTCGTCAATTAAATAAGATAGATCGAATATTGACAAAACGCGCGTTAGGGCAAAATGAAATATGTTCACCCACTCTGGGTTATGTACCTTATTTTAGACAGTCAGGAGGAGGCGGTTGCTTTGGGGCATCGCTTTATTGGGTCTCTAATGTGTTAAAAAAAAGCCGCAAATCGGCTTTGCCATTTAAAGTGCAAAAGAGTGCATCAGGAAAGTATGTTGGGAACACTATCAGCACCGATTTTTACAATTTAAGTCTGAATCTCCAGGATGCTTATGTTTTCATTTTTGATAAAGAAAAAAGTGTTGATGCAGTAATAAATTTATTAAATGACCAGGAGAGAAGGTTATACAAATATTTAAAAAAATCAGAACCGTTGCTACGTTACAAACGTGTTATGGTAGACAGAACTATTGAAGTAGTAGAACAGATGCTTTTAAAAAATATTCGCTACCAAAATAGTGCTATTATATTGTCAACATCATTAGAAAAAATGACGGCGAGGGGGAATAAAGGACATGTGTCGGTGCTTTTATATTACGCTAACGATCTCTACTTCTTTGATGTCAACTGTGGGGTTTATTATATTGCGGAGCCTGAAAATTTACACTGGTCAAGTCTGGTTTTAACGATAGCAAAAAATATGGGGATCGGTGATTCAGAAGATAATAAGTATCAATTAGATGATGAAAGTAATATTTTTATTAGAATCACCGCTTAGCAGCATAGTATGTTCATCGTAATAAATAAAATATTTATGAACGATAAAGTGTAATAAATACCATAAGGTGACTTACCTGATTTTTTGTCATCGCAATGCGTTTCTGAAAGTTGTTGATTTCATATTTATTCACATAACTCCCTGTATTTGTCTATATAGAAAACGGCAATGCTATTTTGAATGATAAAGGAATATATAAATGCAAAAAAAACCAGATGAAAGTGCTACCGAGGCCCCATCGGTAAGTGCCGTTGAATTCGATAACACTGGACAGCTTTTTTTCAAAAGAGCGCTGGTAAGCGAAGATATATGTTCTTCGACGGAGGGCTATTTTCCTTTTATTCAACGTAACAAGGGAGGGATATGCTTCGGAGCCGCGCTTTATTGGATTTCTGATTCATTTAAAAAAATCAGGGAAAATGCATCGCCACTTTACGTTAGTAATGACGGGCAGGGGCCTGATATGCTCAAAAAAATGGACGTTAAATTTTATGATTTCAGCCATGGTTTACAAATGGCATATGAGCATCTTTATATTAAAACACTGTCCATGGAGTTAATAGTAAATAACCTCAATGCGCAGGAAGAATTTTTATTTGCTTCTTTAAAAGAGAAACAACCGAGATTGCATTATTCATCTGTTAATCGTGTTAACGCGGTAGAAATAGCACAGCGTATCCTTTTAAAAAATGAAAGCTACCAAAATACTGCCATTATTTTATCAACTTCTCTGGAATACAGTATAAGGAGGGGACCCTGGCGGCACTCAACGGTACTGATGAATTATAAAGGGCGTCTTTTTTTCTTTGATGCTAATAAAGGTATTTATTTTATCTCCGGAAAGCAAACCTTGCACTGGACAAGTTTATTGTCCACCTTAACAACAACACTTGGACTTAATGAGTTGAAAGATAACCATTATGGAATAGATGATAATTGCAATATCTTTGCCAAAATCGTTGGCTAGCCGATCGCAATAGTCATAACATTTATATTGCAGCCTAAAGTGAGCAAATAATAGCTTCTAATATCGTTTATACGCTGTCTGCACAATATCTTAACCCTGATACTGCTTTTAATATCGGTTAGTAATATGGCCGCTCCCCCTCACGGATGAGTACAGTGAGTAATAATCGAAAGAGGGATTTTTATGAATTATTTTCAATCACTTAGTGAGTATGAGTTTGCAACAAATGGACGTATCTTCATTAGAAGAGCACTGGATAGCGAAGAGTTATGTGTCTCAATGGAGAATTATCACGCCTATTGCGATCGTTATAATCTGCCGGGACTCTGCTTCGGTACAGCACTATGTTGGGTGTCTCATTCATTGAGGGATATCAAAGAAAATCCATTGCCATTTAATGTCGGGCAGACAGGAGTGCGGTTCTATGATCTCGGCAAGTTTGACGATAATTTTTTTTATTTTAGTGCTTATGTACAAAAAGCATACACTGAGATTGTAGTAAAAACAAAGTCGCTAGCTGCCGTAGTCCAAAGTATAAATGCGCAGGAAAAATTTTTATCTTACTCAGCGAAAAGCACATCTTCAGTTTTACACTATTCCTGGATTGTTGATGATAGAATGGCTCAGGATATTCTCCAGTCCATGCTGTTGAATTATACTGGATATAAAAATACTGCTATGTTGTTATCGACTTCTGTGGAGGATAGTTCAGAGAAAGAGCGTTACTTCCACACTACTGCACTGATTAATTATAACGGGAAGTTATTTTTCTTTGATGCTAATAAAGGTATTTATCATATTTTTAATCCTCATAAATTACACTGGTTAAGTTTTCTTACTACCATAACGGAAGGGTCTGGAATGAGTGACGAATTGATGCAGAAATATGTCCTGGACACCCACTCCAGTATCTTTGTTACCCTCTCGAAATAGTCTTTTTTATAACTTAATAATTTTTGCAGGGATGAGGATTTTTTATTATTTTCATGGCAATTTATGGGTAAATGAGAATTATTATACTGGACACGTTTGCTTTAACTATTGTTAAAGAATAGGGGGTATAAATCTGAGGAGTAATGTGTGCATCCTTAACCCCGATGTTGATATGTTTATCGAGAGTGTCAGTGCTAATTCGCTATGCTCGGTTAAATAACAGTAGATTAGATTCGAATTAGTTTCAGATTTATTTTGTTTTGTTTAATGTGAAGGATGATTTTCATTACTAATGACTGTTTTTCATTTTTAATCATATGACTCACTACGCTGATGTTTGTAATGATATGCACTCCGGATATTTCTAAATAGAGGAGTGCTCAAATGAAAGGACATCCATCCATTTCCTCGAATACGGTTGTGGGCCAGGGTAAGGGCTTGATAAAAAGAGCGCTGGATGATAAGGAGATCTGTGCGCCAACGGTGGGGTATGATCGTTTCTTGTTCGAAAACGCTTCTGAGGGTATCTGTTTTGGTGCAGCGCTTTTTTGGGCTACACAATCATTAAAGAAGGTCAGGACACATAAACTTCCATATTGTGTAAAAACGAAAAAACCTACAGAATTGACCCCGACGAAGTTTAAATTAGAATTCTACGAATTTTGCGCCAACTTACAATATTCATTTGATAATGGCTTTGTGAAGCAGTTGGGAGCACAAAAGCTTGTCAAGCTACTCAATCAACAGGAAGAGCGCTTACAGCGTAATTGTAAAAAAAGGTTAAAGAAACCTGCTTCCCGGTTACATTATACCGGTGTAAACCCGCAGCGGGTGGCAGAAATAGCAGAGGGTATGTTTAATAACAAACTCATTTACAGTAATAGTGCTCTTATTTTATCGACGGCGCTTAAGCTTCCTGTTACCAGTGAAAAGATGGAGCATGCTTCGGTACTCTTGCATTTCAATAAGCGCCTGTTTTTCTTTGATGTCAATAAAGGTATTTACTATATTGTCCATCCGGAAAGATTGCACTGGACAAGTTTGTTATTAACCCTTGCCGAAAACTTCGATATTGCTGAACCCTATCAGGAGGATTATTTAATCGCTCCTCTTTATAATATCTTTATTAAGGTTAATTAAATTAACCGCAAAGGAATAACATCAGCAGCTGTCGTTAAGCAATCTGGTTTAATGATCAGAGCAGAGCATTAAATAGGTAATAATCACTATTCGTTATCACAGTCGGCTGCTGACTCATAGAAAAATTATGAGGAGACATCATAGCCAGAAAAACAGACTGATAGTTAATAGCCAAAATAAGAGTAACGAATATTCATTCACACTAGCCTTTATGCCCGGCTAACTTACCGACAGCATTGCTGTAAGGCTTGAACATCCCTGGCTCGGAGATAGACGACGCAACTGTTGTGCTAACGAAAGCCCTGCCCATATCAATGACGAGAATCTTACCGACGACCGGGAGAACGTCAGCGGCATTTCATCCCTGGCGAAAGCCTGCATCCGTCTCTTACGATGGTACATCACAGGCTTTGTACTCGCGACAGGCCATCAACCTGCCACCGGGCCGCAGTCTTATTCCCTTTTCTGCTTCCAAATCACCAAACGGTATATAAAACCTGTACGCCTAACCAGAGCGTTATAAATATTATGTTCATAAGATAGTCATCACATAAATAAGGGCGCGCAATGGCCGTTACTGTACTGAACAAAGCATCGCTGGCGCTGGCGGGTTTACTGCTCATGGCGCAGGCACAGGCGACCGAGCTGCTGAACAGCTCCTATGATGTTTCCCGCGAACTGTTTGCCGCCCTTAACCCGCCGTTTGAACAGCAGTGGGCGCAAGAGAACAACGGCGACAAATTGACGATTAAGCAGTCTCATGCCGGATCATCCAAGCAGGCGCTGGCAATTTTGCAGGGTTTGAAAGCGGATGTCGTCACCTATAACCAGATTACCGATGTGCAGATCCTGCATGACAAAGGCAAGCTGATCCCGGCGAACTGGCAGAGCCGCTTACCCAATAACAGCTCGCCGTTCTACTCGACGATGGGTTTTTTGGTGCGTAAAGGAAACCCGAAAAATATTCACGACTGGAGCGACCTTGTGCGTTCTGATGTGAAGCTGGTTTTCCCGAATCCAAAAACCTCCGGTAATGCGCGCTATACCTACCTGGCGGCATGGGGCGCGGCGGACAAGGCGGACGGCGGCGATAAAGCCAAAACCGAAGCCTTTATGACGCAGTTTCTGAAAAACGTCGAAGTATTTGATACCGGCGGACGCGGCGCAACCACCACCTTTGCCGAACGCGGGCTGGGCGACGTACTGATTAGCTTTGAGTCAGAAGTGAATAACATCAGCAAGCAGTACGCTGATCAGGGTTTTGAGGTGGTGATTCCAAAGACCAACATCCTGGCTGAATTCCCGGTGGCGTGGGTGGATAAAAACGTTGCCGCCAACGGCAGCGAGAAAGCGGCGAAAGCCTATTTGAATTATCTCTATAGCCCGCAGGCGCAAACGATCATTACCGATTACTACTATCGCGTAAACAACCCAGAACTGATGGACAAGCTGAAAGATAAATTTCCGCAGACCGACCTGTTCCGCGTGGAAGAGAAGTTTGGCAGCTGGCCGGAGGTGATGAAAACGCACTTTAGCAGCGGCGGCGAGTTAGACAAACTGTTAGCGGCGGGGCGGAAGTGATGTTTGCTGCGTCAAAACGCGTGCTGCCCGGTTTTGGTTTAAGCCTCGGCAGCAGCCTGTTTTTTGTTTGCCTGATATTACTGCTGCCGCTGAGCGCGCTGGTGATGCAGCTCGCCCAGATGAGCTGGTCGCAGTACTGGGAAGTGATTAGCAATCCGCAGGTAGTGGCGGCCTATAAAGTCACGCTGCTCGCGGCCTTTGTCGCCTCCATTTTTAATGGCGTATTCGGCCTGCTGATGGCGTGGATTTTGACACGCTACCGTTTCCCGGGCCGCACGCTACTGGATGCGCTAATGGATTTGCCCTTTGCGCTGCCGACGGCGGTGGCGGGTCTTACGCTGGCCTCGCTCTTTTCCGTTAACGGTTTTTACGGCGAATGGCTGGCGAAGTTTGATATCAAAGTGACCTATACCTGGCTTGGCATTGCAGTGGCAATGGCCTTTACCAGTATTCCGTTTGTCGTGCGGACCATCCAGCCGGTACTGGAAGAGTTAGGGCCGGAGTATGAAGAGGCGGCGGAAACCCTTGGCGCGACGCGCTGGCAAAGCTTTCGCAAAGTGGTGCTACCGGAACTCTCTCCGGCGCTGATGGCGGGCGTGGCACTATCGTTCACCCGCAGCCTGGGCGAATTTGGTGCGGTGATCTTTATCGCCGGGAACATCGCCTGGAAAACCGAAGTCACTTCGTTGATGATTTTTGTGCGACTGCAGGAGTTTGATTACCCGGCGGCAAGCGCGATCGCCTCGGTGATCCTCGCGGCCTCTCTGCTGTTGCTGTTTTCCATTAACACCCTGCAAAGTCGCTTTGGTCAACGTGTGGTAGGTCACTAATGGCGGAACTTACTGAATTGAAACGCTATGACAAGCCGCAGGTGAACTGGGGCAAATGGTTTCTTATCGGCACGGGCGTCGTCGTTTCGGCGTTTATCCTGCTGGTGCCGATGATCTACATCTTTGTGCAGGCCTTTAGCAAGGGGCTGTTGCCGGTGCTGCAAAATCTCGCCGATGCCGACATGCTGCACGCTATCTGGCTGACGGTGCTGATTGCGCTGATCTCGGCGCCGGTCAATCTGGTGTTTGGCACGCTGCTGGCCTGGCTGGTAACACGTTTTAACTTCCCCGGCCGCCAGCTACTGTTGACGCTGCTGGACATTCCGTTTGCGGTTTCGCCGGTGGTCGCCGGTCTGGTCTACCTGCTGTTTTACGGCTCCAACGGCTCGCTGGGCGGCTGGCTGGATACTAATAACCTGCAAATTATGTTTGCCTGGCCGGGCATGGTGCTGGTCACCGTGTTTGTCACCTGTCCCTTTGTGGTGCGTGAACTGGTGCCGGTGATGTTAAGCCAGGGCAGCCATGAAGATGAAGCCGCGATCCTGCTGGGCGCGTCGGGCTGGCAGATGTTTAAGTGCGTCACGCTACCCAATATTCGCTGGGCGCTGCTTTACGGCGTGGTGCTCACCAACGCGCGCGCGATTGGCGAGTTTGGCGCGGTGTCGGTGGTCTCCGGCTCGATTCGCGGCGAAACCCTGTCGCTGCCGTTGCAAATTGAATTACTGGAGCAGGATTACAATACGGTGGGTTCGTTTACCGCCGCGGCCCTGCTGACCTTAATGGCTATTTTGACGCTGTTTTTAAAGAGTGCGTTGCAGTGGCGTTTGAATAATCAAGAAAAACGCCAGCAACAGGAGGGAAATCATGAGCATTGAGATTGCCAATATTAAGAAATCTTTTGGTCGCACCCAGGTGCTGAACGATATCTCACTGGATATCCCTTCCGGCCAGATGGTTGCGCTGCTGGGGCCCTCCGGCTCCGGTAAAACAACTCTGCTGCGTATTATTGCCGGTCTGGAGCATCAGAGCAGCGGGCGTATTCGCTTTCACGGCACCGATGTCAGCCGTCTGCATGCCCGCGAACGTCGCGTCGGTTTTGTATTCCAGCATTACGCCCTGTTCCGCCATATGACGGTATTCGACAATATTGCTTTCGGCCTGACGGTGCTGCCGCGCCGTGAACGCCCGAATGCAGCGGCGATCAAAGCAAAAGTGATGCAACTTCTCGAGATGGTGCAACTGGCCCATCTGGCGGATCGTTTCCCGGCGCAACTCTCCGGCGGTCAGAAACAGCGTGTGGCGCTGGCCCGTGCGCTGGCGGTGGAACCACAAATTTTGCTGCTCGACGAACCCTTTGGCGCGCTGGATGCGCAGGTGCGCAAAGAGTTGCGCCGCTGGCTGCGTCAGTTACATGAAGAGTTGAAGTTTACCAGCGTGTTCGTCACCCACGATCAGGAAGAAGCGACGGAAGTCGCCGATCGCGTGGTGGTGATGAGCCAGGGCAATATCGAACAGGCGGATGCGCCGGATCAGGTGTGGCGCGAACCGGCAACGCGCTTTGTACTGGAGTTTATGGGCGAAGTGAACCGCCTGAAAGGCACCGTGCGCGGCGGGCAGTTCCACGTTGGCGCGCATCGCTGGCCGCTTGGTTATACGCCCTCTTACCAGGGTGATGTCGATCTGTTCCTGCGACCGTGGGAAGTGGACGTGAGCCGACGTACCAGCCTTGACTCGCCGCTGCCGGTGCAGGTGCTGGAAGCCAGCCCGAAAGGCCATTACACCCAACTGGTGGTGCAGCCGCTGGGCTGGTACACAGAACCGTTAACGGTGGTGATGCGCGATGATCCGGCACCTCAACGCGGCGAACGCCTGTTTGTCGGTTTGCAGCATGCCCGCTTGTATCACGGCAATGAGCGCATCGAAGGCCGCGCGGAACTTGCTCTGGCAGAATCTGCCTGATAGGTTAAACAGACGTGGTTTCTGCTGGATAGCTTTAGGCTTATCCGGCTCTCAAGCCCGGTATGCAACGTGCGACCGGGTTTTTTATTGGACAGCGATCGTGAACACATTAGAACAAACCATTGGCAATACGCCGCTGGTCAAATTGCAACGCCTGACGCCGGATAACGGCAGTGAAATCTGGGTCAAACTGGAAGGCAATAATCCGGCTGGCTCGGTAAAAGACCGCGCCGCGTTATCAATGATTGTGCAGGCGGAAAAACGCGGTGAGATCAAACCCGGCGACGTGCTGATTGAAGCCACCAGCGGCAATACCGGCATCGCGCTGGCGATGATCGCCGCGCTGAAAGGCTATCGCATGAAGTTACTGATGCCGGACAATATGAGCCAGGAGCGCCGGGCCGCCATGCGCGCCTACGGTGCCGAGCTAATTCTGGTCAGTAAAGAGCAGGGGATGGAAGGCGCGCGGGATTTAGCCCAGGCGATGGCCGAGCGCGGTGAAGGCAAGCTGTTGGATCAGTTCAATAACCCGGATAATCCCTACGCACATTACACCACCACTGGCCCGGAAATCTGGCGGCAGAGTGCCGGGCGCATGACCCACTTTGTCTCCAGCATGGGCACCACCGGCACCATTACCGGCGTCTCGCGTTTTCTCCGTGAGCAAGCATCAAACGTGACCATCGTCGGCCTGCAGCCGGAAGAGGGCAGCAGTATTCCCGGTATTCGCCGCTGGCCCGCTGAGTATATGCCGGGCATCTTTAACGCCGCGCTGGTGGATCAGGTACTGGATATCCACCAGCGCGAAGCGGAAAATACCATGCGTGCGCTGGCGGTGCAGGAGGGGATCTTTTGCGGCGTCAGCTCCGGCGGTGCGGTTGCCGGCGCGTTACGGGTGGCGAAAGCGCAGCCCGGTGCGGTGATCGTGGCGATTATTTGCGATCGCGGCGATCGCTACCTTTCTACGGGCGTATTTGGCGAAGAGAGTTATTCGCAGGGGGCGGGGATTTAACCCGTTAAGGAGATCCAATGGAGATGATCCTGTTCAGGGATAAAAGCCGGGCGCAGCAGGCCGATATTATCGCCGTGCAGTCGCAGGTGGTTTACGGCAGCGTCGGCAACAGTATTGCGGTGCCGAATATTCGCCAGCACCAGTTGAACGTGCTGGCCGTGCCGACGGTATTGTTTAGCAACACACCGCACTATGACACTTTTTACGGCGGGGTGATCCCCGATGAGTGGTTTAGCGGCTATTTGCAGGCGCTGGAAGAGCGTGATGTTCTGCGTGAGGTGAAAGTCGTGACCACCGGTTATATGGGCAGCGCCAGCCAGATAAATTTGCTGGCGCAGTGGCTTAAAACACTGCGCGAAAAGCATCCGCAGCTGGTGATTCTGGTCGATCCGGTGATCGGCGATACCGACAGCGGCATCTATGTAAAAGAAGAAATTCCTCAGGCTTATTGCGAGCATCTGCTGCCGCTGGCGCAGGGGATCACGCCGAATGTGTTCGAGCTGGAAGTGCTGAGCGGTAAACCCTGCCCGGATCTGCAAAGCGCGATTGCGGCGGCGCAAAGCCTGTTGTCAGACACCCTGCGCTGGGTAGCGATTACCAGCGCGCCGGTGGAGTCGCAGGATGGCAACATTCATGTTGTGCTGGTGACCGCCGATTCGGTGCAGGTAAGCGGCTATGCGCGCGTCGCGACGGATCTGAAAGGGACCGGCGATCTGTTTTGTTCGGAATTAGCCAGCGGCATTGTGCAGGGGAAAGCGCTTGATGCGGCAATTCGGGCCGCAGGCGATCGCGTAGTAGAAGTGATGGCTTATACCCTGGAGAAGGGTTATGACGAGCTGATTCTGCCTTTGCAGTAGAAACAAAAATGGCGCCTTGCGGCGCCATTTTCTTATGCATTACGCATTACTTTTTGATGCGGATCACCGGGGTTTCGCCCACGGTTACGCTACCAGAAAGTTTGATAAGCTCTTTGATTTCGTCCATGTTGGAGATAACAACCGGCGTCAGCGTTGACTTGGCTTTCTCTTCCAGCAGCGGCAGATCAAATTCGATTACCGGATCGCCAACTTTAACGCGCTGGCCTTCTTCTGCGATGCGTTTGAAACCTTCGCCTTTCAGTTCAACGGTGTCGATACCGAAGTGAACGAACAGTTCGATGCCGCTATCGGATTCGATAGAGAAGGCATGATTGGTTTCAAAGATTTTGCCGATAGTCCCATCAACCGGCGCAACCATTTTGTTACCGGTCGGTTTGATAGCAATACCATCACCAACGATTTTCTCAGCGAACACAACATCCGGTACATCTTCAATGTTGACGATATCGCCAGAAAGCGGGGCAATAATCTCAATGGTTCCGGTGTCTTTTTTATCATCAGAAACCAGAGATTTCAGTTTATCGAAAAAACCCATGATCTTCTCCTAAGCAGTAATTTGGGCGCATCTCGTGGATTAGCAGATTGTTTTTTCTTCAATGAACTTGTTAACCAGCGTCATTAACTCGTCCGTCGTCGGTTGAGCAAGAGCCTGCTCTGCTAACACCTTCGCATCTTCGAAGTTCGTGTTACGAATAATCTTCTTAATGCGCGGGATAGAAATGGCGCTCATACTGAATTCATCCAGACCCATCCCCAGCAACAGAAGTGTAGCACGTTCGTCGCCTGCAAGCTCACCACACATGCCGGTCCATTTACCTTCAGCATGAGAAGCATCAATAACTTGCTTGATAAGGGTAAGTACAGACGGCGACATCGGCTGGTACAGATGTGAAATCATATCATTACCACGGTCAACCGCCAGGGTATACTGCGTTAAATCATTGGTACCGATACTAAAGAAATCAACTTCTTTTGCCAGATGGCGTGCAATCGTCGCGGCGGCCGGGGTTTCAACCATCACGCCGATCTCAATGCTCTCGTCAAACGCTTTGCCTTCGTCACGCAGCTCTTGTTTGTAGATCTCAATCTCTTTGCGCAGCGCGCGCACTTCTTCTACAGAGATGATCATCGGGAACATGATACGCAGCTTGCCGAAAGCGGATGCGCGCAGGATAGCGCGTACCTGGTCGCGCAGGATCTCTTTGCGATCCATGGCGATACGAATCGCGCGCCAGCCCAGGAACGGGTTCTCTTCTTTCGGAAAATTCATGTAAGGCAGCTCTTTGTCGCCGCCGATGTCCATGGTACGAACGATCACCGCCTGAGAACCGCAGGCTTCAGCCACGGCTTTATAGGCTTCAAACTGCTCTTCTTCCGTCGGCAGTGCGTCGCGATCCATAAACAGGAATTCAGTACGGTACAGACCAACACCTTCAGCGCCATTGCGCTCTGCGCCCGCGATATCGCGAACGG
Source organism: Enterobacter sp. Bisph1 (assembly GCF_000814905.1). Classification (GTDB taxonomy): domain Bacteria; phylum Pseudomonadota; class Gammaproteobacteria; order Enterobacterales; family Enterobacteriaceae; genus Kosakonia. The sequence continues at coordinate 9,496 of NZ_JXAG01000031.1, read as the reverse complement.
TACCGATGTTGGCGCACACTTCTACCTGGTGACCATCGAGGGTGATCGCCGGCAGATCTTTCAGTTTCGCCAGTTCGGCTTTCTCTTCAGCAACCTGAGCCTGCGCCGCGCGCAGCGTCTCGATCTCTTCATCGCTCGGGTTAACGTACACTTTATTGTTAACCGCATCGAGGATCAGGAAGTCGCCGTTTTTCACCTGGCTGGTCACGCTACCGGTACCCACAATCGCAGGCAGTTCAAGGGAACGCGCCATGATAGAGGTATGCGAGGTGCGACCACCGATATCGGTGATAAAACCGAGCACTTTTTTCAGGTTCAGCTGTGCGGTTTCAGACGGCGTCAAATCAACCGCCACCAGCACCACTTCGTCCTGGATAGCGCTCAGGTCGATAATAGGCATACCGAGGATGTTACGCAGCAGACGCTTACCGATGTCGCGTACGTCAGCGGCACGCTCTTTCAGGTATTCGTCGTCTAACTCTTCCAGGGCTGTTGCCTGACCTTCGATAATTTCATGAGCCGCCGCATCGGCAGTCATGTTCTTATCTTTAATCAGGGCTATGATTTCCTGCTCCAGCTCCTCATCTTCCAGCAGCATAATATGCCCTTCGAAGATGGCTTCTTTTTCTTCACCGAAAGTTTCACCCGCTTTCGTTTTGATCGTTTCCAGCTGTGCCGATGCTTTGGCACGACCGCTCAGGAAACGCTCAACTTCCTGGTCAACCTTGTCGGCAGAAATTTTCTTCCGGTCGATGACGATCTCGTCTTCTTTCAGCAGCAGTGCTTTGCCGAAAGCGATACCCGGGGATGCTAAAATGCCTGAAATCATAACCCTACCTTTACTTGTGCCTGATCTTGAAAAGAACTAGTAAGAAAAACTTACTCAAGTTCTGCCATCAGTTTAACCAGATGCTCAACTGCTTTTTGCTCGTCTTCGCCTTCAGCGGTCAGCGTAACAACGGTACCCTGGGTCAGGCCCAGCGTTTGCAGTTTGAACAGGCTTTTCGCACTCGCGCTTTTGCCGTTGGAAGTCACAGTGATTTCAGAAGAGAAGCCTTTTGCTTCTTTAACAAACTGAGCAGCAGGGCGGGTATGAAGACCGTTCGGAGCGGTAATGGTAACTTCTTGCTGGAACATTGTATTTCCCCAACTTATAGGTTTAGTGTTGTGGAACTAAAGTCTAGCCTGGCGGCTCGACTTTAGCCTGTATTGTTAGCGCCGGCGCAACGGGACAAACTCCATTAAGCCTGCCAGGCACAGCCAAACGGTGTCGCTCTATGGCTGCTGACGTTTCGCTCGTCATTAAACATTATGCAGCGAAAGGCAGAATTGAACCAAATCATAAAATCGATTCAGCTAGTCGAAATATGCCTTCGATTAATTTCGCGCATCAAAATAAATATGCAGGTTAAATACCAGACCGGGAGGTTTCAGGCAATGCCAGGTAGGGTAAAAATTTGATATACGCCACAAAAAAGCACCTTGAAGGGTGCTTTTTTGTACTGATTTAACAATCTGGCATCACTGTTGCAATTCTTTCTCAGTAAACAGATCGGCAAACAGGGCGGTGCTCAAATAACGTTCGCCAGAAGAGGGCAGGATAACCACAATGTTCTTATTGGTAAAGGTTTCGTCCTCTTGCAGTTTCAGTGCCGCCGCGACGGCCGCACCTGAAGAGATACCCGCCAAAATACCTTCCTCTTCCATCAGACGACGCGCGGTACTGATGGCTTCTTCGTTGGTGATTTTGACAACTTTATCGATCAGTTTCAAATCCAGGTTGCCCGGAATAAACCCGGCGCCAATACCCTGAATTTTATGCGGGCCCGGCTTCAGCTCTTCGCCTGCCAGCGCCTGGGTAATCACCGGCGAATCCGTCGGTTCAACCGCAACGGTGATCAGATCCGTTTTACCCTTAGTATTTTTGATATAGCGCGTCACGCCCGTCAGCGTACCGCCGGTGCCGACGCCGGAGATAAACACGTCAACCTGACCATCGGTATCTTCCCAGATTTCCGGGCCGGTGGTTTTTTCATGAATTTCCGGGTTCGCCGGATTGCTGAACTGCTGCAGCAGCAGGAACTTCGCCGGATCGCTGGCGACAATTTCTTCCGCTTTCTGAATCGCGCCCTTCATGCCTTTGGCACCTTCCGTCAGCACCAGATTGGCACCCAGCGCTTTCAGCAGCTTACGGCGCTCAATACTCATGGTTTCCGGCATCGTCAGAGTCAATTTGTAGCCGCGCGCTGCCGCGACGTAAGCCAGCGCTATGCCGGTATTACCGCTGGTCGGCTCCACCAGCTCAACGCCCGGTTTCAGTACGCCCCGTTTTTCGGCATCCCAAATCATATTGGCACCAATACGGCATTTTACGCTGAAGCTTGGGTTGCGGGATTCGACCTTCGCCAGGATGCGGCCGTTACCGATGCGGTTCAGTCGAACCAGCGGCGTATGACCTATCGTCAACGAGTTGTCTTCAAAAATCTTACTCATAGCCCGTCCTTAACTGTATGAAATTTGGGAACCACCTCAGCATACCCACTTACCGTAGAGGGGGAAGTAAGGAAATAGCATATCTATATGCTGAGGCGAAATAATGCTAAGCAGTATGGAATAAGAAACGGAATAATTCCTTATCGCCAGACGGCATGCTTGTCCCGGTAACAATCGACCCACATTGCCGTTGCACCGCAGACAGCGACCGGCATCACCACCAGGTTTAGCAGCGGAATCATGGTAAACAGGCTGGTGAGGGCACCAAACTGCATATTGATAACCTTGCGTTCGCGCAGGGAAGCGCGCATCGCTTTAAACGGCACTTTATGGTTATCAAACGGATAATCGCAGTACTGAATCGCCAGCATCCACGCGCTGAACAAGAACCATAATACCGGGGCGACGGTTTGCCCGATGCCGGGAATAAAATAGAGCATCAGCAGCAGCAACGCGCGGGGCAGATACCAGGCCAGTTTTTGCCATTCGCGCTTCATGATGCGTGGCACATCTTTCATGATGCCAAATACGCCGACATCCGGCGGCGTTGCGCCCGTCAGCCGCGCTTCCAGCTGTTCCGCCAGTAACCCATTAAAAGGGGCGGCAATCCAGTTGGCGATAGTCGAGAAGAAGTAGCCAAACACTAGCAGAATCGAGATAACCGCAATCGGCCAGAGTAAATAGCTCAGCCACTGCAGCCAGCTCGGCACATGGCTCATTAGTGAAGGGATCCAGCTATCGAGCCGGGTAAACAGCCACCAGAAAGCGCCGCCCATCAGCAAAATATTGATTAACAGTGGCAGGACAACAAAGCGGCGAATGCCTGGAAGCGTGACCAGTTTCCAGCCCTGTGAAAAGTAAAACACGCCGCTGCGCTGAGCAGCCGGGGACGATGCAACCATATGAGGGTGTTACTCCTTTCATCAATACGTTCATACCTGCGAAAAGTGCAGCTTATAATATTCGTCTCATGGGGGGAACCCGTTCGGAAATGTTCGAAAAAACAGCAAAAAACACAATTTAGTTCATCTTTATGTGGTGAAAGAGTCGCGCGCACTTGCACTTGACGTAAGGGACAAATACTCTTAGTGAGTAAATGTTTGCCGTGGTGGCAAGGTGTTAGAACAACAGAGAATATAATGATGCAGGATTTGCGTCTGATATTAATCATTGTTGGCGCGATCGCCATAATTGCTTTGCTGGTTCATGGGTTTTGGACCAGTCGCAAAGAACGTTCCTCTATGTTCCGGGATCGCCCAATAAAACGCATGAAATCGCGACGTGACGACGACGAGTTCGACGATGAGGAGAGCGAAGACGACGACGGCGTGGGAGAAGTTCGCATTCATAAAGTGAACACCGCACCGAAAGCGGGTAGCGAACAGGACGCGCCGCGTCAGCAGCCGCAGCATCAATATCAGCCGCCTTATGCGTCGGCACAACCGCGCCCGTCGGCGCAGCCGCCGGTGCAACCGGTAGAATCTCCGCACCACGCGCAGCCACCTCATTCCCAGCCGCATCAGCCGGAACGCCCTGTGCAGGCACCTGCGTTTGAAGCCCAGCCGGAACGCCCGGCTGTGCAGCAGCCCATAGCGCCGCAGCCCGCGACCCAGTATCCGCCGCAAGAACCGGCACCGCAGCCTGAGCCAGAACCGGTTGTGGAAGCGCCGGTTGAAAAACCGCAGCGCAAAGAGACGGTGATTATCATGAACGTCGCCGCTCATCATGGCGCGGTGTTAAATGGCGAAGTGCTGCTGAACAGCATTTTGCAGGCAGGTTTCAAATTCGGCGATATGAACATTTTCCACCGTCACCTTAGCCCGGACGGCAGCGGCCCGGCGCTCTTTAGCCTGGCGAATATGGTTAATCCCGGCACGTTTGACGTGGAAACGATGGGCGAAATGGCAACGCCCGGCGTGACTATCTTTATGCAGGTGCCCTCTTATGGCGATGAACTGCAAAACTTCAAATTGATGCTGCAATCCGCGCAGCATATCGCCGACGAAGTAGGCGGTGTGGTCCTTGACGATCAACGCCGGATGATGACGCCGCAAAAATTACGTGAATACCAGGATCGTATTCGCGAAGTCAAAGACACTAACGCGTAACGGTGTAAAAAACCTGTTTCCTTCCAGAACCCCCGCCAGTCGGGGGTTTTTTATCATTGATGGTGCGATATGGACTCAATTGAACAACAACTGACAGAACTGCGAACCTCTCTTCGCCATCATGAACATCTGTACCACGTTATGGACGCACCGGAGATCCCCGATGCCGAGTACGATCGTCTGATGCGCGAGCTGCGCGAGCTCGAAGCGCAGCGCCCGGATTTGATCACCCCCGATTCGCCGACCCAGCGCGTTGGCGCAGCGCCCTTAACCGCCTTTAGCCAGATACGTCATGAAGTGCCGATGCTGTCGCTGGATAATGTTTTCGACGAAGAGAGCTTCCTGGCCTTTAACAAACGCGTGCAGGACCGGTTAAAGAGCACCGATGCGCTGATCTACTGCTGTGAGCTGAAACTTGATGGCCTGGCGGTAAGTCTGCTGTATGAGAACGGCGTGCTGATGCGTGCGGCCACCCGCGGCGACGGTACTACCGGTGAGGATATCACCACTAACGTGCGGACCATTCGCGCGATTCCGCTGAAGCTGCACGGGGACAATATTCCCGCACGCCTGGAAGTGCGTGGCGAAGTGTTTTTGCCCCAGTCCGGATTTGAAAAAATCAACGAAGATGCGCGCCGCACCGGCGGAAAAGTGTTTGCTAACCCGCGCAACGCCGCAGCAGGTTCCCTGCGCCAGCTCGATCCGCGCGTCACCGCTAAACGTCCGCTGACCTTCTTCTGCTATGGCGTTGGCATTCTGGAAGGCGGCGAACTGTCGCGCAGCCATCTCGGCCGCCTGCAGCAGTTTAAAGGCTGGGGCTTGCCCGTCAGCGATCGCATCCGTCTGTGCAGCACGCCGGAAGAGGTGCTGGATTTCTACCACCAGGTCGAAGCGTCTCGCCCAACCCTCGGTTTTGATATCGACGGCGTGGTGATCAAAGTCGACTCGCTCGATCTGCAAGAACAGCTGGGCTTTGTCGCCCGCGCGCCTCGCTGGGCGGTGGCGTTTAAATTTCCGGCGCAGGAGCAGATGACCTTTGTGCGTGATGTGGAGTTCCAGGTTGGGCGTACCGGGGCGATCACGCCCGTTGCCCGGCTTGAGCCAGTGCATGTTGCAGGGGTTCTGGTGAGTAACGCCACTCTGCATAACGCCGACGAAATTGACCGACTGGGTCTGCGCATCGGTGACAAAGTAGTGATTCGCCGCGCCGGGGATGTTATTCCGCAGGTCGTTAATGTGGTGGTTTCCGAACGCCCTGAAGAAACACGCGAAGTGGCTTTCCCAACGCACTGCCCGGTTTGCGGTTCTGACGTTGAGCGTGTCGAGGGCGAAGCCGTGGCCCGCTGTACCGGTGGCTTAATTTGTGGTGCGCAGCGTAAAGAGTCGTTAAAACACTTTGTCTCGCGCCGCGCGATGGATGTTGACGGCATGGGCGACAAAATCATCGACCAGCTGGTGGAGAAAGAGTATGTCCATACGCCAGCGGATCTGTTCCGACTGACGGCCGGGAAACTCACCGGGCTGGATCGTATGGGACCTAAATCGGCGCAAAATGTCGTGAATGCGCTGGAAAAGGCGAAAGAGACCACCTTTGCCCGTTTCCTTTATGCGCTGGGCATTCGCGAAGTCGGCGAAGCCACGGCGGCCGGTCTGGCGGCGTATTTTGGTACGCTCGATGCGTTAATGGCGGCCTCCGTTGACGAGTTGCAAAAAGTGCCGGATGTCGGGGTCGTCGTCGCCAAACACGTTGATAACTTCTTCAATGAAGAGAGCAACCGCGAGGTGATTCGCCAACTGCTGCAGGAAGTGGGGATTTGCTGGCCTGCGCCGGTAATCGTTAAGGCCGAAGAGATTGACAGCCCGTTTGCCGGTAAAACTGTTGTCCTGACCGGCAGCCTGAGCCAACTCTCCCGTGATGAAGCTAAAGAACGCCTCACGGCGTTAGGGGCTAAAGTGGCGGGCAGCGTCTCGAAGAAAACGGATCTGGTGATTGCTGGCGAAGCGGCGGGTTCTAAACTGGCGAAGGCGCAAGAGCTGGGTATTGAGGTGATTGACGAAGCCGAAATGATTCGCCTGTTGGGAGCATAAATGGAAAAGGAGCAGCTGGTCGAGATTGCTAATACCCTCATGCCGTTTGGTAAATATCAGGGGCGGCGGTTGATCGATCTGCCTGAAGAGTATTTGCTGTGGTTCGCCCGCAAAGAGACTTTTCCTGCCGGGCGGCTCGGAGAATTATTGCAAATCACCTTAATTATCAAAACGGAAGGGCTGAGCCATCTGGTTCAGCCCCTCAAGCGCGGTTAAGCTTTCGCCGCGTGCTGCGCCTGCTGCTGCTCCGTTTGATGTTTATACCGGCGCGCCAGTACGGCGCAGACCATCAACTGAATCTGGTGGAAAATCATCAGCGGCAACACCATCATGCCAACAGAAGCGGCTGGGAAGAGAATATTCGCCATCGGAATACCGTTGGCGAGGCTCTTTTTCGAGCCGCAGAACACAATGGTAATTTCATCGGCTTTGTTAAAGCCGCATTTGCGCGCCACCACCACATTCACCACCAGCACGATCGCCAGCAACACCAGGCTTGCCACGACAATAAACAGCAGCGAGCCGATGCCTACTTTGTGCCAGATGCCGTTGACCACCGCTTCACTAAAGGCGGAATAGACCACCAGCAGAATTGACGTCTGGTCGGTTTTTGCAATCCACTTCTTATGTTTCGCCACAAACGCGCCGGTCCACGGGCGTGAAAGGTGCCCGAGCACAAACGGCAGCAGCAGTTGCAGCATGATTTTACCGACCTGCTCAAGGCTGCCAGCGGCACCGTGCAGGTTCATTAACAGACCGACCAGCAGCGGCGACAGAAAAATGCCGAGCAGGCTGGAGGCGGAGGCTGAACAGACCGCTGCGGCTACGTTTCCACCGGCGAGGGAGGTAAAGGCAATCGCCGACTGAACCGTAGCAGGCAAAATACAGAGATAGAGAAAACCGCTATACAGCTCCTGGCTGACATTGATCGGCGACCACCAGACAAACAGCACCCCCAGCGCCGGGAAGAGCACAAAGGTGCTGCACATCACCCACAGGTGTAAGCGCCAGTGGCTGCCGCCCGCGATAATCGCCTCGCGCGAGAGTTTAGCTCCGTGCATAAAAAACAGCAGCGCAATCGCGGCGGTGGTCAGCCCTTCAAAAAACGGCACAAACCCGCCGCGCGCCGGGAAAAAAGAGGCCAGCAGAACGACACACACCAGCGTGAGCGTAAAGGGATCAAGGATACGAAAAAGTTTCATGAGCACTCCTGAAAGTCGGTTTCGCTATTGTGCTGATTCTGCTTTGAGAAATAAAATTGATTTATTGCATCCATTAATGAATTTATCAGATGAATTACTCCTTACGGCAGTTACGCGTGTTCGTCACCGTTGCGCAGGCAAAAAGTTTTAGCCGCGCCGGTGAGATAATTGGCCTAAGCCAGTCAGCCGTCAGCCACAGCGTCAAAGAGCTGGAGCTGCAAACCGGCGTGCGGCTTCTCGATCGCACCACCCGCGAAGTGGTGCTCACGGAAGCGGGTCAGCAGCTGGCCGGTCGCCTTGAGCGGCTGTTAGATGAGCTTAGCAGCACCCTGCGAGAAGCGGGGCGGGTAGGGCAGCAACTGACTGGCACCGTGCGCGTGGCGGCAAGCCAGACTATTTCAGCGCACCTGATCCCTCAGTGCATTGCCAGCAGTAACCTGCTTTATCCGCAAATTGATTTTGTGCTGCACGACAGGCCGCAACAGTGGGTGCTGGAGAGTATTCGTCAGGGAGAAGTTGATTTCGGTATTGTTATCGATCCCGGCCAGGTGCATGACTTGCAAAGTGAAGAGATCCTCGCGGAGCCGTTCTTTTTGCTGTGCCGTAACGATCATCCGTGGGCGCAGCGCGCGGCGGTGCCGTGGTCGGCCCTTAATGATGCGCGTCTGGTGGTGCAGGATTATGCTTCCGGCAGTCGGCCGCTTATTGACGCCGCGCTACGCCATTTTGCCGTGAGCGCAACAATTGTGCAGGATATTGGTCATCCGGCGACACTCTTTCCGATGGTTGAAGCGGGGATCGGCATCAGCATTCTGCCGGCACTGGCGCTGCCGTTGCCGCAGGGAAATGCGCTGACGGTGAAAAGATTAGTCCCGCAGGTGCAGCGCAAAATTATGCTGGTGCGGCGAAAAAAACGCTCATTATCGGGCGCGGCGCAGGCGTTGTGGGAAGTGGTCAGAGAACAGGCCCGGTTGTTAAACCAGGCCCGGGAGGACGATCCATTATTTACTCAGATGTAAATATCAACCTGATGATCGTCGGAAGGGTTATTCACCCCTTCTGGTTTTACCAGCGCCTTTTGCTCGCGTTTCTGCTCCGCTTCTTCGGCCTGTTTGCGCTGCAGCTGCGCCAGTTGCGCTTCCAGCTGTTCAATTTGCGTCTGAATCAACTCTTGTTGTTTCTTTTTATCTTCCGTTGAGCCACTGCCGTTCGCTATCTCTTTCAGCTGCTGGGTCAGCTTGGTGATCTGCTGGCTAATGCGGCTGATTTGCGACGCGATATCGTTGCTGGCGGATGAAGAACTGTTACTACCGCCGGTTTGAAGTGACGCGGTTGTGGTCGTAATGGTGGTCATTGCACTCTCCTTTTTGCCGTAAAAGATCGTTATCGGCCGTAACTATCAACTTCTTTAATGGGGGCAATTGGTCACCGCGCGCCAGACGGTTTTAGCGGCGCGTAAGTGTAATTATTTAGCTGAAAAGGACTGATTAAGCTTGAGGGCAAACCGGTTAAAGGAATGAATAGATGAAGCTGGAGTGGAAAGCAGATAGCAAAAAAGCGCCTTTAGGGCGCTTTTTTACATTGGTGGGTCGTGCAGGATGACTC
>NZ_JXAG01000030.1 GCF_000814905.1 Enterobacter sp. Bisph1 | reverse complement strand
GAGGCAAGGCGGCAAACGCAGGCAGGGAAGGAGCATACTGAAGTATGTGACTGACCTGGCAAGTGCAGCCAACGCCGCTTCAGTGGAAAAGATTCGTTTCGTGCACAGAATTTGCCTGGCGGCAACAGCGCGGTGGTCCCACCTGACCCCATGCCGAACTCAGAAGTGAAACGCCGTAGCGCCGATGGTAGTGTGGGGTCTCCCCATGCGAGAGTAGGGAACTGCCAGGCATCAAACAAGCAGAAGGCCATCCTGACGGATGGCCTTTTTGCGTTTCTTCCGCAGCCAGAACCCTGCAAAACCACTTAAGAATTTCGCGCTTTATCCTTTTATCTGCCTCACAGTGCGGATGCATTTACCCAATAGTCGTCTCCAGCCAAACCCTCCTGGCGGTAAGTAAGTGCCGATGGACTTAAATCAAACGCCATCCTTCAGTAATGGCAGCAAGCCATCAATCATTAATCAGGCTTAACAAAGCGCGTGACGTGAAAGTTTCTCACCTTCTACTTGCGGACTCGACATTTCGCCGATTCCTGGGTATCTTCGGCTATCTGGATGTCTAAACGTGTAAACGTATGCAGTGAGGATATAAGTTATGCCGATTCGGGTGCAGGACGAGCTGCCAGCCGTCAATTTCTTGCGTGATGAAAACGTCTTTGTGATGACCACATCGCGCGCAACGGTACAGGAAATTCGCCCGCTAAAGGTGTTGATCCTGAATCTGATGCCAAAGAAGATCGAGACAGAAAACCAGTTCCTGCGTCTGCTATCGAACTCACCGCTGCAGGTGGATGTGCGCTTGCTACGTATTGATGCGCGCGAGTCGCGCAATACGCCTGCGGAGCACCTCGATACCTTTTACTGTAACTTCGAAGATATCCGCGATGAGAACTATGATGGTCTAATCGTCACCGGCGCACCGTTAGGCCTGGTCGAATTTAATGACGTGGCTTACTGGCCGCAAATCGAGCAGGTTCTCGAATGGGCTAAAGATCATGTTACCTCAACCCTGTTTGTCTGTTGGGCAGTACAAGCTGCGCTTAACATTCTTTACGGTATCCCTAAGCAAACCCGCATTGAAAAACTCTCCGGCGTATACGAGCACCATATTCTCCAGCCGCACGCGCTGCTGACGCGCGGATTTGATGATGTTTTTCTGGCTCCGCACTCGCGTTATGCTGATTTCCCGAGCGCCCTTATCCGCGACTATACCGATTTAGAGATCCTTGCCGAAACGGAAGAGGGCGATGCCTATCTCTTCGCCAGCAAAGACAAACGGATCGCCTTCGTTACCGGCCACCCTGAATATGATGACAATACGCTGGCAAACGAATACTTCCGCGATGCGGATGCCGGTCTCAACCCTGAACTGCCCTATAACTACTTTCCGCAAAACGATCCGCAGAACACACCGCGCGCCTCCTGGCGCAGCCACGGCAATTTGCTGTTTATCAACTGGCTCAACTATTACGTCTACCAAATCACGCCATACGATCTGCGCCATATGAATCCAACGCTGGATTAAGCGTTTCAGCCCCTTATCTCAGGCACCTTCGGGTGCCTTTTTTGTTTGCGAAAATCACTTCTCAACGCATTTAAACTTTAACTCTTCTAAGATCAACACCTTAATTGCATTTTAAATTAAAAATGGAAATTGTTTTTGATTTTGGAAAGGTTATTGACCAGGATTGATCCTGCCGAACGAAAACTGCACAGCCGATCTTCGTTGGCATTGAGAACTGTCTTTGCTGCAAATATAAGGAACCGCACCATGACACAACAGGCAACAACAACCGATGAACTGGCCTTCACGCAGCCGTACGGTGAGCAAGAGAAGCAGATTCTCACCCCACAGGCCGTGGAATTCCTGAGCGAACTGGTGGCCCGTTTTACACCAAAACGCAATCAACTGCTGGCCGCACGTCTGCGTCAACAGCAACAAATCGATGCCGGTACGTTGCCTGACTTTATTTCGGAAACCGCTTCCATTCGTGACGGTGAATGGACTATTCGCGGCATTCCTGACGATCTTATCGACCGACGTGTTGAAATTACCGGGCCGGTTGAGCGCAAAATGGTGATTAACGCGCTGAATGCTAACGTAAAAGTTTTTATGGCGGATTTTGAGGATTCGTTGGCTCCCAACTGGGAAAAAGTGATCGACGGACAGATCAACCTGCGCGATGCGGTTAACGGCACGATTAGCTACACCAATGAAGCGGGAAAAATTTACCAGCTGAAACCGAACCCGGCGGTGCTGGTATGCCGCGTGCGGGGCTTACACCTGCCGGAAAAACACGTTACCTGGCGCGAAGAAGCGATTCCGGGCAGCCTGTTCGATTTCGCGCTCTACTTTTTCCACAACCATAAAAATCTGCTCGCCAAAGGCAGCGGCCCCTATTTCTATTTACCGAAAACCCAGTCCTGGCAAGAAGCGGCGTGGTGGAGCGAAGTCTTTAGCTTTGCGGAAGATCGCTTTGACCTGCCGCGCGGTACCATTAAAGCCACGCTGCTGATTGAAACGCTGCCTGCCGTATTCCAGATGGATGAGATCCTCCATGCGTTGCGCGACCACATTGTAGGTCTGAACTGCGGGCGCTGGGATTACATCTTTAGCTACATTAAAACCCTGAAAAACTACCCGGATCGCGTGCTGCCCGATCGCCAGGTTGTAACAATGGATAAACCCTTTCTCAGCGCCTATTCGCGCCTGCTTATCAAGACCTGCCATCGCCGCGGTGCCTTTGCGATGGGCGGCATGGCGGCGTTTATCCCCAGCAAAGATACCGAGCGCAATAACTGGGTACTCAACAAAGTAAAAGCCGACAAAGAACTGGAAGCAAAAAATGGTCATGACGGCACCTGGATTGCCCACCCAGGGCTTGGCGATACTGTAATGGAAGTGTTTAACGCCGCTCTTGGCGAACACAAAAATCAGCTGTTTGTTAGCCGCGAAGACGATGCGCCCATCACCGCCGAACAACTGCTCGCGCCGTGCGAAGGTGAGCGCACCGAAGAGGGGATGCGCGCCAACATCCGCGTGGCGGTGCAGTACATCGAAGCGTGGATTTCCGGCAACGGTTGCGTGCCCATCTACGGGCTGATGGAGGATGCCGCCACGGCGGAAATCTCCCGTACCTCCATCTGGCAATGGATCCACCACGAAAAAACACTCAGCAACGGCAAGCCGGTCACCAAAGCGCTGTTCCGCCAGATGCTGGCCGAAGAGATGCGGGTCATTCAGGACGAGCTGGGCGAGCACCGCTACAGCAGCGGACGTTTTGACGATGCCGCCCGCTTGATGGAGCAGATCACCACCTCGGATGAGCTGATCGACTTCTTGACCTTACCTGGCTATCGCTTGCTGGCGTAATCAGCAGGCTATTTCCTTCGCCATTGTCGGTCCCGACAGCAGGTAAAACCTGACTGCTGTCGGGACCAAATAGCTTTCACCAATAACGGCTGGGCTGCCAGACGTGAAAATATGGAGCATCTGCATCATGAAAACGCGTACCCAACAAATCGAAGAATTACAAAAAGAGTGGACACAACCGCGCTGGGAAGGGATTTGCCGTCCTTATAGCGCGGAGGACGTGGTGAAACTACGTGGTTCGGTCAATCCGGAATGCACACTGGCGCAACTGGGTGCGGCGAAAATGTGGCGTTTGCTGCATGGCGAATCGAAAAAAGGCTATATCAACAGCCTCGGCGCGCTCACCGGCGGGCAGGCTTTGCAGCAGGCAAAAGCGGGTATTGAAGCTATTTATCTCTCCGGCTGGCAGGTTGCCGCTGACGCCAACCTGGCCGCCAGCATGTACCCGGATCAGTCGCTCTACCCGGCAAACTCGGTGCCGGCGGTAGTTGAGCGCATCAACAATACCTTCCGCCGCGCCGATCAAATTCAGTGGTCTTCCGGGATTGAGCCGGGCGATCCACGCTTTGTCGACTATTTCCTGCCGATTGTGGCGGATGCCGAAGCCGGTTTTGGCGGCGTATTAAACGCCTTTGAACTGATGAAATCGATGATTGAGGCCGGCGCTGCGGCGGTGCACTTTGAAGATCAGCTCGCCTCGGTGAAAAAATGCGGGCACATGGGCGGTAAAGTTTTAGTGCCGACCCAGGAAGCGGTGCAAAAACTGGTGGCGGCGCGTCTGGCAGCGGATGTCCTGGGTGTCCCGACACTAGTGGTTGCGCGTACCGATGCGGACGCTGCCGATTTGATCACCTCGGATTGCGATCCCTATGACAGCGCCTTTATTACCGGTGAACGCACCCACGAAGGTTTCTACCGCACCGATGCGGGTATTGAGCAGGCGATTAGCCGTGGCCTGGCGTACGCGCCTTATGCCGATCTGGTGTGGTGCGAAACCTCCACCCCCGACCTTGAGCTGGCACGACGCTTTGCCGATGCGATCCATGCCAAATATCCCGGCAAGCTGTTGGCCTATAACTGCTCGCCATCGTTTAACTGGAAAAAGAATCTCGACGACAGCACCATCGCCCGTTTCCAACAGGAACTGTCCGACATGGGCTACAAGTTCCAGTTCATTACCCTCGCGGGCATCCACAGTATGTGGTTCAACATGTTTGATTTAGCCCATGCCTATGCTCAGGGCGAAGGGATGAAACATTACGTTGAGAAGGTGCAACAGCCGGAATTCGCCGCCAGCAACGAGGGCTATACCTTCGCTTCTCATCAGCAAGAAGTGGGCACCGGCTATTTCGACAAAGTCACCACCATTATCCAGGGTGGAGCCTCTTCGGTCACCGCGTTAACAGGATCGACGGAAGAAGCGCAGTTCTAATCGTCAACATGCCCGGCAGGATTCAGCCTGCCGGGCTTATGTCTGAGGGAATACGATGTCGCGTGGCCTGGAACTGCTGATTGCTCAAACCATCCTGCAGGGCTTTGATGCCCAATATGGTCGTTTTCTGGAAGTGACCTCTGGCGCGCAGCAGCGCTTTGAACAGGCCGACTGGCTCGCTGTCCAGCAGGCGATGAAGCAGCGCATTCATCTGTATGATCATCATGTTGGCCTGGTGGTTGAACAGCTGCGTTGCATCACCGACAGCCAAAGCCCGGACGCCGGTTTTTTACTGCGCGTCAAAGAGCACTACACGCAGCTACTGCCGGATTATCCCCGTTTTGAAATTGCTGAAAGCTTCTTTAATTCCGTGTATTGCCGTCTGTTCGATCACCGCTCCCTGACGCCCGAACGGCTATTTATCTTTAGCTCCCAGCCGGAACGCCGCTTTCGTACCATTCCCCGTCCGCTGGCGAAAGCTTTTTCGCCCGAGCGCGGTTGGGAAGTGCTGCTGAGCAAAGTGCTGTCCGATTTGCCGCTGCGCCTGCCGTGGCAGGATAAAGCGCGCGATGTGCGTTATATCACCGCCCATCTGCAGGAGACCTTCGGCAGCGAAATCCTGGCCCATTCACACTTACAGGTGGCGAACGAGCTTTTCTACCGCAACAAAGCCGCCTGGCTGGTTGGCAAACTGCACACGCCGATGGCGACGCTGCCCTTTTTATTGCCGATCCATCGCAGCGATGACGGCGAGCTGTTTGTCGATACCTGCCTGACCACCTATGCGGAAGCGAGCATCGTGTTTGGCTTCGCCCGCTCCTATTTTATGGTTTACGCGCCGCTGCCCGCCGCTACCGTGGAGTGGCTGCGGGAGATCCTGCCGGGGAAAACCACCGCTGAACTCTATATGGCGATTGGTTGCCAGAAACACGGCAAAACGGAAAGCTACCGCGAGTATTTACATTACATCAACGCCAGCGACGAGCAGTTTATCGAAGCGCCGGGGATCCGCGGCATGGTGATGCTGGTGTTTACGCTGCCCGGATTCGACCGGGTCTTTAAGGTGATAAAAGATCGCTTCCCCCCGCAAAAAGAGATGAGCGCCGCCCATGTGCGCGCCTGCTATCAGCTGGTGAAAGAGCATGATCGCGTGGGGCGCATGGCCGATACCCAGGAGTTTGAAAACTTCGTGCTGGAAAAAAGGCAGATCGCACCGCCGTTGATGGCGCTGCTGCTGGAGCAAGCGCCGGGTAAAATCACCGATCTTGGCGATCGCATCTCAATCAGTCATCTCTATATCGAGCGCCGGATGGTGCCGCTCAATTTGTGGTTTGAGCAGGTCAAAGGCCAGCAGTTACGCGACGCGGTAGAGGAGTATGGCAACGCCATTCGCCAGCTTGCCGCCGCCAATATTTTCCCCGGCGACATGCTGTTTAAAAACTTCGGCGTTACGCGCCACGGCCGCGTGGTGTTCTACGACTACGACGAAATCTGTTATATGACCGAGGTGAACTTCCGCGATATTCCCGCGCCGCGTTACCCGGAAGATGAGCTGAGCGCCGAGCCGTGGTACAGCGTGTCGCCAGGCGATGTTTTTCCCGAGGAGTTTCGCCACTGGTTATGCGCCGA
Organism: Enterobacter sp. Bisph1; assembly: GCF_000814905.1. Taxonomy (GTDB): domain Bacteria; phylum Pseudomonadota; class Gammaproteobacteria; order Enterobacterales; family Enterobacteriaceae; genus Kosakonia. Next base: position 151,326 of record NZ_JXAG01000030.1, on the reverse strand, counting down.
CCCGGAAATCGGCCCGCTGTTTGAAGAGATGCATGCCGATTTACTGCGTGCCGACTACTGGCGGGGCTTGCAGGCGCGCATTCGCGACGGGCATATAGAAGATGTTTATGCCTATCGCAAACGCCAGCGCTTCAGCCTACGCTTCGGCGCTGGCGTATTGCAGCCGGCGGGGTGATTTTACAGCCGTAATCTCTTATCCTTCAATCGCCTATCTTTTGCGCATGCCGTCTGGCATGCGCAAACACCCAAGATTAACGCGTTCCACCATACGCCAGCGTCACCTCTTTCGCCCCGCGAATCACCATTGCGCCCAGCTCTGTCACGCGGTCATCGGTGATGCGTGATATGGGCCCGGAAAGGGAGATTGCGGCGAAGGGATCGCCGTATTCATCAAAAATACAGGCCGCCACGCAGCGCAGGCCCAGCGCATGTTCTTCATCATCAAAGGAATAGCCGCGCTTACGTGTCTGGGCGAGATCCTCTTTCAGATGGACCGGCGAGACCAGCGTGGCAGGGGTATAAGCGTGCAGCCCCTGGCGGTGCAGCAAACTCCCAACTTGCTCATCGCTCAGGCGCGACAAAAAGGCTTTACCCGCCCCGGAGGCGTGCATCGGCAGCTTGCCGCCAATAGGCGCGGACATCCGCATCAGCTGCGTACACTGAACCTGGTCGATAATAATCGCTTGATGATCGCTCTTATCCAGTACCGCCAGATTGACGGTTTCGCCGGACTCTTCCATCAATTTGCGCAGGATCGGGTGGACAATGGCCATCAGGTTGCGGCTTTGCAGAAAACTGCTGCCGACGATAAACGCATGCGCGCCAATAGACCAGTGGCCCAGTTCGCCCACCTGGCGCACAAAGCCGAGCTGCTGCATCGTGGTCAGCAAGCGGTGCGTGGTAGAGTTGGGCAAACCGGCCTGTTGTGCCAGTTCGGTAAGGGCGACGCTGCCATGCGACTCGGCAATCCATTCCAGCAGTTTCAGGCCGCGGGTTAATGACTGGACTTGCCCACCCGCAGGCGCGGCGGGGGCTGTAGCTTTTCTGCCACGTTTAGCGGGAACGGAAGCAACCATAGCTGGCTCCTTTTTCTGTATCGTGGAAATCGTTTTCGTTTTAACGAGTATAACGCAACTCCTTCGCAGACTGATCGGATGAGTATGCTGAACATCTCTCATGTTAATCCCGCGTCGCTTTTCCACCCTGCCACTTTGTGCCAGTATGTTCTGCTGGCCTTTTGGCCTGGTTGACCGTTGGCGGGAGCGCGTGTGAGCAGCAAAGTTGAGCAACTGAAACAGCAGTTAAGCAAAAGAATTCTGGTTCTGGATGGCGGCATGGGTACCATGATCCAGAGCTATCGTTTAAGTGAACAGGATTTTCGCGGCGAGCGTTTTGCCGACTGGCCCTGCGATCTAAAAGGTAACAACGACTTGCTGGTGCTCAGCAAGCCGCAGGTGATCAGTGCGATTCACGACGCCTACTTTGCGGCGGGCGCGGATATCATCGAAACCAACACTTTTAACTCCACCACCATCGCGATGGCGGATTACCAGATGGAATCCCTGTCGGCGGAAATCAACTATGCTGCCGCCAAACTGGCGCGCGCCAGCGCGGACAAATGGACGGCGCAAACGCCGGATAAACCGCGCTATGTCGCCGGGGTGCTTGGCCCGACCAACCGCACCGCCTCGATCTCGCCCGATGTTAACGATCCGGCGTTTCGCAACGTCTCATTCGATCAGCTCGTCGCGGCTTACCGGGAATCGACCAGGGCGCTGGTGGAGGGAGGATCGGACCTGATCCTGATCGAAACCGTGTTTGATACCCTTAACGCGAAAGCGGCGATCTTTGCAGTCAAAGAGGAGTTCGACGCGCTGGGCGTTGAACTGCCGATCATGATTTCCGGCACCATCACCGACGCCTCCGGCCGTACGCTCTCCGGGCAAACTACCGAAGCGTTTTACAACTCCTTGCGCCACGCCGATGCGTTCACCTTCGGCCTGAACTGCGCGCTGGGTCCGGACGAACTGCGCCAGTATGTGCAGGAACTCTCCCGTATCGCCGAATGCTATGTTACTGCCCACCCGAACGCCGGTTTACCGAACGCCTTTGGGGAATACGATCTGGATGCGGAGACCATGGCGGCGCAGATCGGCGAATGGGCGCAAGCCGGATTTCTCAACATTGTCGGCGGCTGCTGCGGCACCACGCCTGAGCATATTGCTGCCATGAGCCGTGCGGTTGACGGTGTGCCGCCGCGCCAGCTGCCTGCGTTGCCGGTGGCTTGCCGCCTGGCGGGGCTGGAGCCGCTCACCATTGGTGATGACAGTTTATTTGTTAACGTTGGCGAGCGTACCAACGTAACCGGTTCCGCCAAATTCAAGCGCTTAATTAAAGAAGAGAAGTACGCCGAAGCGCTGGATGTGGCGCGACAGCAGGTGGAAAGCGGCGCGCAGATCATTGATATCAATATGGACGAAGGGATGCTCGACGCCGAAGCGGCGATGGTGCGCTTCCTGAATCTGATAGCCGGTGAGCCGGATATTGCCCGCGTGCCAATTATGATCGACTCCTCGAAATGGGAAGTGATAGAAAAAGGGCTGAAATGCATTCAGGGGAAAGGCATCGTCAACTCCATCTCGATGAAAGAGGGGGTTGATACCTTTATTCACCACGCGAAACTGGTGCGCCGTTATGGTGCTGCCGTGGTGGTGATGGCCTTTGATGAAGTGGGCCAGGCAGACACCCGCGAGCGTAAAATCGACATTTGCCGCCGCGCTTATAAAATTCTTACCGAAGAGGTGGGTTTCCCGCCGGAAGACATTATCTTCGACCCAAATATTTTTGCCGTCGCCACCGGCATTGAAGAGCACAACAATTATGCGCAGGACTTTATTGGTGCCTGTGAAGATATTAAACGCGAGCTGCCGCACGCATTAATTTCCGGCGGTGTTTCCAACGTCTCTTTCTCATTTCGCGGTAACGATCCGGTGCGTGAAGCGATTCACGCCGTCTTCCTCTATTACGCCATTCGCAACGGTATGGATATGGGCATCGTTAACGCCGGGCAGCTGGCGATTTATGACGATCTGCCCGCTGAACTGCGTGACGGCGTGGAAGATGTAATCCTCAACCGGCGCGATGATGCCACCGAACGGATGCTGGACCTGGCAGAAAAATATCGCGGCAGCAAAGGTGCCGATGAGGGGGCGAATGCCCAGCAGGCCGAGTGGCGCAGCTGGGATGTGAAAAAACGCCTCGAATATTCGCTGGTGAAAGGCATTACCGAATTTATCGAGCTGGACACCGAAGAGGCGCGCCAGCAGGCTGCCCGCCCGATTGAGGTGATTGAAGGGCCATTAATGGACGGTATGAACGTGGTAGGCGATCTGTTCGGCGAGGGCAAAATGTTCCTGCCGCAGGTGGTGAAATCCGCGCGCGTGATGAAGCAGGCCGTGGCCTACCTTGAGCCCTATATCGAAGCCAGTAAAGAGAAGGGCAAGACCAACGGCAAAATGGTTATCGCCACGGTGAAAGGCGACGTTCACGACATTGGCAAAAACATCGTTGGCGTGGTGCTGCAGTGTAATAACTACGAAATTATCGATCTCGGTGTGATGGTGCCTGCCGATAAAATCCTTAAAACCGCGCGCGAAGTGAATGCCGATCTGATTGGCCTTTCCGGGTTGATTACGCCCTCCCTCGACGAAATGGTTAACGTGGCGAAAGAGATGGAGCGTCAGGGCTTCACCATTCCGCTGCTGATTGGCGGCGCGACCACCTCGAAAGCGCACACGGCGGTGAAAATCGAGCAGAACTACAGCGGCCCAACGGTCTATGTGCAAAACGCCTCGCGCACCGTGGGCGTCGTGTCGGCGCTGCTGTCCGACACCCAACATGATGATTTTGTTGCCCGCACGCGCAAAGAGTATGAAACCGTGCGTATCCAGCATGGGCGTAAAAAACCGCGCACGCCGCCGGTAACGTTACAGGCGGCGCGGGAAAACGACCTCGCCTTTGACTGGGCAAGCTATACGCCGCCGGTTGTACACCGCCCTGGGGTACAGGAAGTGACGGCCAGCATCGAGACGCTGCGCAACTATATCGACTGGACGCCTTTCTTTATGACCTGGTCGCTGGCCGGGAAATATCCGCGCATTCTTGAAGATGAAGTTGTGGGTGAAGAGGCGAAGCGCCTGCTTGCGGACGCCAATGCGATGCTCGATCAATTGAGCGCGGAAAAACGCCTGAACCCGCGCGGCGTGGTAGGGCTTTTCCCGGCGAACCGCGTCGGCGACGATGTTGAAATTTACCGCGATGAAAGCCGCACGCAGGTGCTGGCTCTGGGCTGTCATCTGCGCCAGCAAACGGAAAAAATCGGTTTTGCGAACTACTGTCTGGCAGATTTTGTCGCGCCGAAACAGAGCGGTAAAGCGGACTATATCGGTGCTTTCGCGGTCACCGGCGGTCTGGAAGAGGATGCGCTGGCGCAGGCTTACGACGAGGCACATGATGATTACAATAAAATCATGGTCAAAGCGTTGGCCGACCGGCTGGCAGAAGCCTTTGCGGAATATCTCCATGAGCGGGTGCGTAAAGTATATTGGGGCTATGCGCCGAATGAGAACCTCAGCAATGAGGAGCTAATCCGCGAAAATTATCAGGGGATCCGCCCGGCCCCTGGCTATGCGGCCTGCCCGGAACACACGGAAAAAGGCACTATCTGGCAGTTGCTCGACGTGGAGAAACATACCGGGATGAAGCTGACCGAATCCTATGCCATGTGGCCGGGCGCGTCGGTATCCGGCTGGTATTTCAGCCATCCCAACAGTAAATATTTCGCCGTTGCACAAATACAGCGCGATCAGGTAGAGGATTATGCCCGGCGTAAAGGCATGGCGGTAGCGGAAGTGGAGCGCTGGCTGGCGTCTAATTTAGGTTACGACGCAGATTAACGGCAAAGGGGTATTTAAAATGCCCCTTTTTTCTGCGTGATTTCATTTTTACGAAACTATTGTGAAGCAAAGATAATATAATTTGAAACTAAGAACATTCTTAAAAATGTATATTGTCTTAGCGACTTGATCCTGTTCATGCGTATGATGAGGAGGATCTCCACAGCATCTTAAGTTACTTTTTCTGCATTCCTTTAATCGTTACAAATTCAACTTGGGTATTATAAAATGGATATTTATGATATAAGAAAAACAAATCTATTGCCGAAAGATTATGAAAATATTGTGGCGCCGGATATCGCGAAAAATATTATACAAAAGGAGTATTATATTGAAAGCAGTCCGAATAATCTGTTGAGCAGCATCGATGGTTATAGCATAAAGCGGCACCACGGTTTTAAATATGGATTACCGCACGATCCCTTAGGTCATCAAAAAGAAAAATATATCGACTGCCTGATAGATAAAGGCGTGGTGGTAGTGATTTGTTCAGATATCAGCACGCGTAACCGCTTCTATTATCCCTTTTTTATCGCGGAAAACGCCGAGCTTTTTTGCGTCCAGCCGCTGTCGTTTAACGCGGTATTTATCAGAACCATTATTAACGGTTATAAAGGCAGCGTTGCGATACATGGGCGACCGGCGCCGACCCGCAGCACCTTTGTGCCGATAACGTCAGAATATGGGCCAGGCTACTGGAAAAGCAGCGAAAGTGATTTTAACGGCGTCAAAAATGCCGCCGCGATGCTGCTCAACCGGGCAAACAGTCTCGGCGAGGAGGGGCGTGCATTTGGCTCAGACCCGAAGGACTATATCAATACCACGCGTGAGAAAGTTCAACTTTGGACGCCGTTGCCTGAAAGCTTAACAGCCGATGCGCGGGAAACCCTGTGTAGCCGTTCAGTTATTCGCCGCTACGGTGAAAAACGCACGGTTTTGCAGAAATACCTTGCAGGTGAAGATACCCAGGCGCAAGCGGGGAAATCCTGGCAATGGATTCCTGGCGCAAGGGATGAAGATTATGAAATTAAGTCATAAAATATATATTTTTTGGGGCGTGATGGATCTGCTGGCGCTGACCAGCTATTTACTCTTTCCACTGCAACGCGGTAAGGTGCCCTTTTATTCAGATATAAACGACTTTTACGTAAATTATGCGCAAATGGAATTGAGCGGTTTAGCCGGGAGCATGATACAGTTTTTTTTCTTTGTTAATATCTTGTTGATTATATCACTGGCCTTTTCTGCGTGGTCTTTTTTTGTTAAAAAAGATATTTCAATAATTTTCTTTATTGCGCAGGAAATAGCGCGCGTGCTCTCGTTTTCATGCTCAGTGGCATTAATCCCGCTGTTTATCCATTTCACCGGCATAACCAGCGCAGCGGCAGCTCTCGCGTTGTTTATCGTGTCGGAAGCGCTAAAAATTGCGTCGGTGGTATGGGCTAAGCGCCAGACAACGGCGCTGATAGAGTCTTTCACTTCCCGCTAGCGGTTAAACCCTCGCTTCTGTCACAAAACCGTCATTTTTCCTGACACCTCGCAGGGCGCTTATCGGCACCCTGCGCTTTTCCTGGCATTGACACTTTATACTTACCACATAATGTTGACGTTACTTTTATGGATAACGAGCAACGCATAACGACAAGGAGGACCTAATCCCGTGCTGACTTTGCTTCATCTGCTTTCTGCCGTGGCTCTGCTGGTGTGGGGTACACATATTGTGCGCACTGGTGTGATGCGGGTTTTCGGTGCCCGTTTACGTACCGTGCTTAGCCGTAGCGTTGAAAAGAAACCCCTCGCCTTCTGCGCCGGGATCGGCGTGACGGCGCTGGTACAAAGCAGTAACGCCACCACCATGCTCGTGGCGTCGTTTGTCGCTCAGGATCTCGTGGCGCTCACTCCGGCGCTGGTTATTGTGCTGGGTGCCGATGTAGGTACCGCGCTGATGGCGCGTATTCTGACATTCGATCTCTCATGGCTCTCGCCGCTGCTGATTTTCATTGGCGTGATTTTCTTTCTCGGGCGTAAACAGACGCGCGAAGGGCAGCTTGGGCGCGTGGGCATCGGCCTTGGGCTGATTCTTCTGGCGCTGGAGTTGATTGTGCAGGCCGTTACGCCCATCACTCAGGCCAACGGCGTACAGGTGATTTTCGCCTCGCTGACCGGCGATATCATGCTTGATGCACTGATTGGCGCGGTGTTCGCCATTATCAGTTACTCGAGCCTGGCAGCGGTGCTGCTTACCGCGACGCTGGTAACTGCGGGGATTATCTCTTTCCCGGTTGCGCTGTGTCTGGTCATTGGCGCGAACCTGGGTTCCGGCCTGCTGGCGATGCTCAATAACAGCGGCGCCAATGCCGCCGCACGGCGCGTGGCTCTTGGGAGCCTGTTATTCAAGCTGGTGGGCAGCCTGATTATTCTGCCGTTTGTCCATCTGCTTGCGGCCTCCTTACACAAAATTCCGCTGCCGGAAGCGGAGCTGATCATCTATTTCCATGTGTTTTATAACCTGATCCGCTGCCTGGCGATGGTGCCGTTCGCAGAACCCATGGCGAAGTTCTGCAAACGCGTCATTCGTGAAGAGCCAGAATTGGATGCACGCTTAAAACCGAAGCACCTCGACAGCTCCGCGTTGGATACACCGACGCTGGCGCTGGCTAATGCCGCGCGTGAAACGCTGCGCATGGGCGATGCGATGGAGCTGATGCTCGAAGGGCTGCATAAAGTGATGCACGGCGAGCCCCGGCAGGAGAAGGAGCTGCGTAAACAAGCGGAAGATATTAACGTGCTGTATACGGCGATTAAGCTCTATCTGGCGCGGATGCCGAAAGAGGCGCTGGCAGAAGAGGAGTCGAAACGCTGGGGCGAGATCATCGAAATGTCGCTAAACCTTGAACAAGCCTCGGATATCGTCGAACGGATGGGTAGCGAAATCGCTGACAAATCCCTGGCCGCGCGCCGTGCGTTCTCGGTGGAAGGTTTGCAGGAGCTCGACGCGCTGCATGAGCGGCTGGTCAATAACCTTAAGCTGGCGATGTCGGTCTTTTTCTCCAGCGACGTCACCAGCGCCCGGCGTTTGCGCCGCAGCAAACACCGTTTTCGCATTATGAACCGCCGCTATGCTCATGCGCACGTTGATCGCCTGCATCAACAAAATGTGCAGAGTATCGAAACCAGTTCGCTGCACCTCGGGTTGCTGGGGGATATGAAGCGTCTTAATTCCCTGTTCTGTTCGGTGGCTTACAGCGTGCTGGAGCAGCCGGATATCGACGACGAGCGCGAAGAGATGTAATCGGACCGTGCCTGCGGGCACGGTCTTTTAAGCCGGTGTTTTACGCGATAACAGCACAGATTCTCTTTTGTGCGACGAAAATCCGGTTTTCTCTCTCTGCGAAGCCAGTTATATTCCGCTTTTACAGGAGAATTTATGCTGCCAGCTCAATCAACACGTTTAAATAAATACATCAGCGAAAGCGGGATTTGCTCACGCCGCGAGGCCGACCGTTATATCGAACAAGGCAATGTTTTTATCAATGGCAAACGCGCCGGGATCGGCGATCAGGTGGTTGCCGGAGACGTTGTAAAGGTAAATGGTCAACTTATCGAGCCGCGCAACGAAGAAGATTTGGTATTTATCGCGTTGAATAAGCCCGTTGGCATTGTCAGCACCACCGAAGACGGCGAAAAAGACAATATTGTCGATTTCGTTAACCACAGCAGCCGTATCTTTCCCATTGGTCGTCTGGACAAAGATTCCCAGGGGCTGATTTTTCTCACCAATCACGGTGACCTGGTGAATAAAATCCTGCGCGCCGGTAACGATCACGAGAAAGAGTATCTGGTGACCGTCAATAAACCGGTCACCGACGAATTTGTGCAGGGCATGGGCGCGGGCGTGCCGATCCTCGGGACCAAAACCAAAAAGTGTAAAGTGAAAAAAGAAGCGCCGTTCACCTTTCGCATCACGCTGGTTCAGGGGCTGAACCGGCAAATTCGCCGCATGTGCGAATACTTTGGCTATGAAGTTACAAAGCTCGAACGCACACGCATTATGAACGTCAGCCTCACCGGGCTGCCGCCGGGCGAATGGCGCGATCTCACCGCCGACGAGCTGATCGGGTTGTTTAAGCTTATCGAGAATTCATCGTCGGAAGCGAAGCCAAAAGCCAAAGCGAAACCGCAGGCGGCGAAGAAGCCGGCGGTCAAAGCGGCGAAGCCGGAAGAGAAAAGCCGTGCAAAACCGGCCGGGAAGCGCTTTACCCAACCGGGCAGAAAAAAGAAAGGGCGTTAATTAACGCTTACCGCGCGGCGAGGTATTTCCCGACCACGAAAACGTGGCGTTCTCATCGGGTTTATAAGCCTGCTGTTTCTTCACCTGGCGGGCTTTTTTCATCGCCGTTTCGCGCTGCGCCATCAGTTTATCGATGTACTCCTTCTTCACATGATTTGCTTCAGAGTTGCTGAGCGGACGCCCGTGTGCGATGCGGGCGCGATCCAGCAGCGTTTTTAACTCTCGCTGTTCACTCTCCGTCATCTCTTTTTGCGTCAATCTGGTCTGTGCCATAGGGCTCTCTCCTTGGGAAGTGCACCGAGTCTACGCGATGGGCACAAGCGCTGTATACGTGGCTGCGCATAAACCGTGGAAAGGGCTGCGCAGATTTACCTCAGTATGGGTGACTTTTATGGCGTATGAGTCGATCGTAGTTGTGTTGGTATAAAATTTTATACAAGGATGTGATATGTTTGATTTGCGACCGGCATTTAAAGCAATCGTCTGGATGGGCTCGTCATATAACGATTTACTCGCTTTTCCGGACTCAGCCCGTAAAGACGCAGGCTATCAGTTATATAAAATCCAGGCCGGTTTGGAAGCAGCAGACTGGAAACCCATGCCAGAAATTGGCACGGGCGTCGAAGAAATACGTCTTCGCGATAGTGCAGGGGCGTTTCGTATTTTTTACCTGGCCAGACGTGACGATGCGCTTTACGTTTTGCACTGTTTTAATAAAAAGTCCCAGCGCACTTCTGTTAGGGATAAAACAACGGCCCGGACGCGATATCGCGCCCTCGTTGAGCACTCCAGGAGACAAAAATGAGCACTACACAAAATGACCTGATTGGCCATGTGACCCCGGCTGACGCTAATATTTTTGCTGAGCTGGGCTTTGATGCACAACAAGCTCATGCGCTTGAACAGGATGCGGAACGAGAAGTGATGCAGTTGTTAAGTATTAAAAAGCAGCTAATGCATGAAATCGCTGTGTGGATAGCGGAAAATCATTTTAAGCAGGAGGAAGCGGCGGCAAAACTCAATATTTCGCGCCCCCGCGTATCCGACGTGGTTAACCAGAAAACCGGTAAATTTACTATCGATGCCCTCGTGACCATGCTGGCGAAACTCGGCAAGCCGGTCACCGTCACGGTAGGCTAAAACAGAGTAAACGGCCGGATAAAACCATAAACCCGGCCGTAATCAGAGACTTAAACCTGTTTCACCGCTTCAGTTTTTCCCTTCTCAACCGCTTTCCCCGACCAGTAACCCGCCAGCAGCGAGCCGGAGAGGTTATGCCACACTGAAAAGAGCGCGCCCGGCAGTGCGGCAAGAGGTGAAAAGTAAATTTTACCTAACGCAGCCGCCAGCCCGGAGTTCTGCATCCCCACTTCACTCGCCAGCGTACGGCAGGTGGATTCATCAAAGCCGAACAGACGCCCGCCCCAGTAGGCGGCCCGTATGGCGAACTTCGGTATTGAAGTGGCGTCGCTGGGGGTGAAAGACATCATCCTGCCTGGCGAGATGAAAACCATCCTCTCAAGACTGGTGGAAGCAGAGAAAGTGGCGCAGGCCAATGTTATCCGCCGCCGTGAAGAGACCGCAGCGGCCCGTTCGTTGCTGAATACGGCAAAAGTCATGGAGAGTAATCCGGTGGCGTTGCGCTTAAAAGAGCTGGAAGCGCTGGAACGTAGCGCGGAGCGCATCGATAAAATTTCAGTCTTCGGCGGCCTCGACCAGGTTTTGCACGGCCTTATCAACATCAAAGGAAAGCAGGATGAAGTATAACGATTATCAACTGCTGGTGCAGGCGAACAGCGCGCCGGTGAAAATGTGGACCCACGGTGTGCCGGTTGAACCGGAGGCGCGAGAACAGCTGCTGAACACGGCGAAAATGCCCTTTATCTTTAAGCATCTGGCCGTTATGCCGGATGTGCATCTGGGGAAAGGCTCGACGATTGGCAGCGTGATCCCGACCAAAGGGGCGATTATCCCGGCAGCTGTGGGGGTGGATATCGGCTGCGGTATGATTGCCGTACGCACCTCGCTGCTGGCGGCAGATCTGCCGGATAACCTGAGCGGGTTGCGCAGCGCTATTGAGCAAGCGGTGCCGCATGGCCGTTCGGTGAATCGTTCGAAACGCGATAAAGGGTCATGGGAAAAACCACCGCAGGAGGTGAACAGCCACTGGGCTCACCTTGCGCCGCGCTTTAAGCGTCTGACGGATAAATACCCGCGTCTGTTGCAAACCAACAACCTGCAACATTTGGGAACGTTAGGAACCGGCAACCACTTTATAGAAGTGTGCCTGGATGAACAGCAGCGCGTATGGGTGATGCTGCACAGCGGCTCACGCGGCGTCGGTAACGCTATCGGCAATATCTTTATTACCCTGGCACAGCAGGATATGCAGCAGCATATCGCTAATTTGCCGGACCGAAACCTGGCCTATTTCCAGGAAGGCAGCAAGCACTACAACGATTATCTGGAAGCGGTGGAATGGGCCCAGGATTTCGCCCGGCATAATCGGGAAGTGATGATGTCCCGCGTGCTGGCGGCGCTGTCGCGCATTGTCACCAAGCCGTTTGCCACGCACCAGGAGGCGGTGAATTGCCACCATAACTACGTGCAAAAAGAGACGCACTTTGGTGAAGAGGTGCTGATCACGCGTAAAGGCGCGGTATCGGCGCAAAAAGGCCAGATGGGGATTATTCCCGGTTCAATGGGGGCAAAAAGCTTTATCGTGCGCGGGCTGGGTAATGAAGAGAGCTTCTGTTCATGCAGCCACGGAGCGGGGCGCACCATGAGCCGTACGGCGGCGAAAAAACGCTTTACCGTGGAGGATCAGATTCGCGCTACCGCCCATGTTGAGTGCCGTAAAGATAGCGAGGTGATCGACGAGATCCCGATGGCGTACAAAGATATCGATGCGGTAATGGCTGCGCAAAACGCGCTGGTGGAAGTGGTGCATACCCTGCGCCAGGTGGTGTGTGTTAAAGGATAAGAGGGCGAGAATAATAGAGCCGTCAGGCGTGGACACCGCCAATGCGCTGCTGGAAAGCGGCAATGGCAAGGCCATGGAGCTTGACCAACAGAATAAAAGGCCCGGTATTTACCGAGCCTTCTTTTGTAGCCTTTAACCTGACGGTCGTTATTCAAACAGATTATGGTGCAGTTTCTGCACCACTTGCTCAGCCTCTTTGCCCGGCACGAGGAAGCAGAGGTTATGGCTGGATGCGCCATAGCAAATCATGCGAATGTTGAACGGGTCGAGTACGCCGAATACCTCTTTACCGACACCGCAGGCTTTCGACAATTCGTTGCCAATAATCGCCACCAGTGCCAGATCCTCTTCCACTTCCACCCGGCACAGCGAAGAGAGCTCCGTCAGCAGCCCCTGGGTTAACAACGTATCGCCCGTCGACGTTGAACCGGTGGTATCCAGCGTCAGCGCCACGCTCACTTCCGAGGTGGTGATCAGATCAACAGAGATACTGTGACGCGCCAGGATGCCGAACACTTCCGCAAGAAATCCGCGGGAGTGGAGCATATTCAGGCTGTGCAGCGTCAGCAGAGTCTGCTTACGGCGCAGCGCCAGCGCGCGAAACAGCGGCGGGCTGCTGGTTTTATTGCACACCAGCGTGCCGCCTGCTTTAGGATCCTTACTGGAGCCGACAAAAACCGGAATATCGCTGCGTACGGCGGGGAGTAATGTTGCCGGGTGCAGCACTTTCGCACCAAAGGTCGCCATCTCGGCCGCCTCTTCAAAGGCAATTTCATCAATGCGCTTCGCGCTTGGCACCACGCGCGGATCGGTGGTGTAAATACCGGGAACATCAGTCCAGATATCGACGCGGGTGGCATTGAGCGCTTCGCCCAACAGCGCGGCGGTATAATCGCTGCCGCCGCGGCCAAGCGTGGTGGTGCGGCCTTTGGCTTCGCTACCAATAAACCCCTGGGTAATCACTAATCCTTCATGCAGGCGCGGAGCGAGCTGCTGCCCGGCCAGTTCAGCCAGTGCGGCGACATCCGGCTCGGCACGGCCGAAACGGTCACTGGTGCGCATCACTTTACGCACGTCAAACCACTGCGCCTGCACGCTGCGCTGGCGCAGTACTTCAACAAACAGCAGCGTCGACATCAGCTCGCCGTGGCTCACCAGTTCGTCGGTCAACGCGGTAGAGGTGGCAAGGGATGCGGCTTCGGCCAGGGTGGTGATATTTTCCAGCAGACGTTCGATCTCTTCGCGGATCACCGCCGGGTTTGCCAGACGCTCAAGGATATCGAACTGAATCTTACGGATAGCGTCGAGCTTGACGAAACGCTCGCTGGCCTCCAGCCCTTCGGCCAGCGACACCAGCAGATTTGTTACGCCTGCGGAAGCGGAAAGCACAACCAGCCGAACGCTGGTATCGGAAAGCACCACGTCCGCACTGCGGTTCATGGCATCAAAATCGGCAACGCTGGTGCCGCCAAATTTGGCGACAACGAAACTCGTCATAAAAACCTCGTGTCAGGGGGGATTCTCCATTCAGCCATGGCGCAAGGGAAGAGCAATAATAAGGGGCGCAGAGTGCTAAACCGCTACGATTTCCCCCGAATGCTCCACCTTGCCTGCCCGCAGCGCCTAAGCTTCGAGGACATAAAACGTTTGACCGGGAACATGGATACGCAAAGAGAGCGTCTATAAATAAAGGCTCACCGGGCATGCTGTCAACGCCGGGATTATGCGGATTTTTCATGGGGCTTTTGCGATTAGTAAAATGACTTATGTTGTACATAAATGCAGCGTTTTTGTGCGGTACCCTGCCCGCCTCAGTGGCGAGCCAACAGAAAAACCATCACAATTTTCCCCGGCAGGCGCTACAATCGACGGCAGTCACAATTCTCAAATCAGAAGAGTATTGCTATGAAAAACATCAATCCAACGCAGACCTCTGCCTGGCAGGCATTACAAAAACACTACGCTGACATGAAGGACGTCACTATCGCGGAACTGTTCGCGAAAGAGGGCGACCGTTTTAGCAAATTCTCCGCAACCTTCGACGATCTGATGCTGGTGGATTACTCCAAAAACCGCATCACTCAGGAGACGCTGGACAAACTGCTGGCGCTGGCCAAAGAGACCGATCTGGCGGGCGCAATCAAATCCATGTTCTCCGGTGAGAAGATCAACCGCACCGAAGATCGCGCCGTGCTGCATGTCGCGCTGCGTAACCGTAGCAATACGCCGATTATCGTTGACGGCAAAGATGTAATGCCGGAAGTGAACGCGGTGCTGGAAAAAATGAAAGCCTTCTCGGAAGCGATCATCTCCGGCGCGTGGAAAGGTTATACCGGCAAACCGATCACCGACGTGGTGAATATCGGTATCGGCGGTTCCGACCTCGGCCCGTTTATGGTCACCGAAGCGCTGCGTCCGTATAAAAACCACCTGAACATGCACTTTGTTTCGAACGTCGACGGTACGCACATCGCCGAAGTGCTGAAAAAAGTGAACCCGGAAACCACGCTGTTCCTGGTTGCGTCCAAAACCTTCACCACTCAGGAAACCATGACCAACGCCCACAGCGCGCGCGACTGGTTCCTGAAAACCGCCGGTGACAACAAGCACGTTGCGAAACACTTTGCGGCGCTCTCCACCAACGCGAAAGCCGTTGGTGAGTTCGGCATTGATACCGCGAACATGTTTGAGTTCTGGGATTGGGTCGGCGGTCGCTACTCACTGTGGTCAGCGATTGGTCTGTCGATCATTCTCTCCGTAGGCTACGACAACTTTGTCGAGTTGCTCTCTGGCGCACACGCCATGGACAAACATTTCTCCAGCACCGAGCTGGATAAAAACCTGCCGGTACTGCTGGCGCTGATTGGTATCTGGTACAACAACTTCTTCGGTGCTGAAACCGAAGCGATTCTGCCTTACGACCAGTATATGCACCGCTTTGCCGCGTATTTCCAGCAGGGGAATATGGAATCCAACGGTAAATACGTTGACCGTAATGGCAACGCCGTGGATTACCAGACCGGCCCAATTATTTGGGGCGAGCCGGGCACCAACGGTCAGCACGCGTTTTACCAGCTGATTCACCAGGGCACTAAAATGGTGCCGTGCGATTTTATCGCCCCGGCTATCACGCATAACGCCTTGTCCGATCACCACCAGAAACTGCTGTCGAACTTCTTCGCGCAGACCGAAGCGCTGGCGTTTGGCAAATCCCGTGAAGTCGTTGAGCAGGAGTATCGCGATCAGGGTAAAGATCCGGCCACTCTGAATCACGTGGTGCCGTTTAAAGTGTTTGAAGGCAACCGCCCGACCAACTCTATCCTGCTGCGCGAAATTACTCCGTTTAGCCTCGGCGCGCTGATTGCGTTGTATGAACACAAAATCTTCACCCAGGGCGCAATCCTCAACATCTTCACCTTTGACCAGTGGGGCGTTGAGCTGGGTAAACAGCTGGCAAATCGTATTCTGCCTGAACTGGGCGATGACAAAACTATCGCCAGCCACGACAGTTCTACCAATGGGCTGATCAACCGCTACAAATCCTGGCGCGGTTAATGCTTTGAGCGCCGCTTCGGCGGCGCTTTTTTGCTGTTTTCAACAAAATCATCTCACCCTTCATTTTTTTATTTCCCTGGTAACACATCGGGCAGATACTTTGTCTACTGTAATGCTGGGAGCAATAAAAAGGCTTTCACTTGCTGCGACTAAATCGCGTTGCTCAGAATTAATATGTTTCCACTGCAAGTACTCCTGGAAAGCGAACTCTTCACTTTTTATATTCTCCAGTGCGATCAACAACGTAGTTCAGAAGTTGGTGATCTCCTCCCTGAAAACAGTGCCAGTCTAAACTGAAGTGCTTTAACCAGGACTCAAGCGCTGTAGTTAATAAAAGGAGAGCAGGTCAGCACCTGTCGTCACTCTGGCGATCATTAACATGTTTTTAAAATGGATATTAATGATTTTTGAGCACCACTTCACTTCACAAACGGGCCCTTGATGAGTTTATAGCTCTGACCGTTCCAGGCTTGCGCCTGACATGTTCTCGCAATAAAAATCGTCTGCTGACAGTGTGACGCTATAGAACGCCTTTCCAGGGGGCATTTTAGATATCGAAAATTATGGTACGCGCGGCTGTCGCGTAACTCCCTTCAAAGGCGCGGAGCTAGCATGCAGGGGGCTCCGATCAGTATATCCAGTTGGGACCTGATAACACGCTGGAGGCGACAGCTAAAAAAGCAGTGGAAGTCTTCCTGGAACAAGATAATAAACGGTATGACAAGGTACGGGATATCTATAGCGAAACGCTCTATGAAAAGGGCAAACCGGATGTGGCTCAGGGCTGTTGTCACCCTGCCGGCATTCAGTCTGGCGTTACGGGCGACGTGACCAGAAAAAGTGACTTCACTAAGATACGGTTTTTTTGCAAAATTTGCCTCTATAAGCAACATAATCATTTTTATGTTCTTTCATCCTGTTTCAGATCAGCAATAAAATAGAGCACATATAACTGACATGGATTAAAACAGTCGCAGAAATGTACACGAATTCGATGATAGTCAGCAAAATGCAGGCGGACAGGCATCTCGCATTAGTTCTTGATCGTGCCGTTGCCGGTGTTCGTGATGAAGTGATTAAACAGGGAGTGAATCTTCAAGACGGAATGACTCGCCTTGCGTTCTATGCGAGTTGCTTTACAAAAAACTATCGTGAGGTGTGCGTAAAGCAAAAAGCGGAGGATGTACGCTTTGCCGAGAATATTTTCGGCCTACTTGATAAGCGTGATGTCATTCAAAAAATGATTCGGATTTATGTTGATTTATTGCTTCAGAATCTGACGCCGGAGCGCTTGCGCCGTATAGAAAGTGCACTTGTCGAAGGTGGCGCGAATATTGTGTCGGCTTCCTGGACTAACCAGGCTCTGGCGGCAGCCATCACTACCGCCGCGAGTTATTCGTTTGGTATAAGCGTTTCTGTTGATCGTGCAGTTCTAAGATATTCCCTCGTGGCCGTCACGCTTACTGGCTGGTATGCCTATATTCAAAAGGCTGCTGACGCTGCCGACAGGATTAAGCAACAGAATGCTATTTATTATCAGGCGCTTTATGCTGAGAAACTGGAAATGCTGTATTTTTTGATAGAACCTGTTATTAGCAGAAATCCATCATTAAACCGGATCATTTCTTCCGATGACGAAATTACAGCTGCTATTCTGCGGATAATTCGATGAATTTTTTAAAAAAATGGCTTCGTTTTCAGCTCCGGCTACTGGTTGGCATTATTGTTTGTGCTGTTTTAATCCTCAGCGTTGCAGCTTTGGGCGGTAAATTCTGGCCTGATTATGCCTGGAATGTCGCTGCACTTTTTACCGTGTTTATTATCTGGCTTGTTTCGAGAATCATATAATATATGTTCGCTATTCATGATAAAGAATACCCGTTACCTTACCGACAGGGCTGATCAGGTACTTAAGGGTATAAGTGGATTCCCAAAGGAACTGCTCGGTAGTTTGCACTGTTTGCGGAAATCGCCGTGTCTTCTACGGATATTGTGCGCCAAGCCTGGGAGAAAATATTCTATTCCGTTTCTGATAAGCTGCTTCCAGACCTCACGTGAAACGTTGTTGCTAGAGCCATTTGGCAACGTCAAAGCAACTTTGTCCCACGCACAAAGCTGCAACAGTATTCTTTCCTGCAAGCTGAGCCCGGCCACCGGTACGCCGTGTATTTTCCAGCGCGAATCACCTTCTACAACCCTACCGGAGGACTCTTAACTCATCGCCTCAGTAGTCTTACTTGTTGTTGCAGGCTGGAATGCCAGCCCGGCTCAATTCCCACATGGTTATATGTCTGGCAAATTCGCTCATAATTATAACGAAATCCAATATTGATATTTTTAAGCTAAACCGGGCAGATTATTTCGATAGCATCGTTGTTGCTCGCGATAAGGTTTATCCGAAAAAGGGTACAGGCGTATCTGGAGTGGCTAAAGATTTTAGGACAAGCCTTATTGTGTCTCTATTTTATCTTTATTTAATTATTTGATTTATATTGCATTTATTAATTTTGCAGTTATTTATAAACGTGCGTTACCATTTTTCCGAAAACCTTCCCCGCTATTTCCCGATGCGTAAACCCGGCGCTTGAGTTGTGTATACTCGATAGCGCCTGAATTCTTTCAGGTAAATCTCCATTCATTCAATGAAGGGAAATTGATATGAAAAAAGTCCTGTATGGCATTTTTGCCATATCCGCGCTTGCGGCGACTTCTGCTTTTGCGGCACCGGTGCAAATTGGTGAAGCAGCAGGGTCGGCAGCGACCTCTGTCTCTGCGGGTAGCTCCGCGGCGACGAGCGTCAGCACCGTAGGTTCTGCGGTGGGTGTCGCTCTGGCGGCAACCGGTGGCGGCGATGGTTCCAATACCGGAACCACGACCACTACGACCACAAGTACCCAGTAATAGCGGGTACATTAACTATAACCACACTTCGGTGTGGTTATTTCGCCCCTTTCGGAGAAGAGTCGTGAAGCGACCTGGTATCATTTTAATTTGCCTGCTCCTTCAGGCATGTTCAGGCCATATCAAAGGCCTCGGCAATTCACTTTGGGAAAGCGTATTCGGCGTACCGGGCGTGCAGCTCACGGACGACGAACTTCTCAATATGCCCTATGCCAGCCAGTACATGCAGCTAAATAACGGCCCGCAACTCTTTGTGGTGCTCGCTTTCGATGAAAACGGGCAGCAAAAATGGGTGACGCAGGATCAGGCCACTATCGTTACGCAAAACTACCGCATCGTAAAAACCCACTTCGGCGGCGATAACCTGCTGGATATGAATAATCTGGCGGCGGATCCGCTGGCGAAGCCGAATCAAATTGTCGATGGCGCAAGCTGGACGCGCTTAATGGGCTGGACGGAACACAAGCAGGTGCGCTACGCCACGGCCCGTTCCGTCTTCCGCTGGAACGGCACCGACACGGTGAGGCTGGCAAACGATGTCACACCCGTACGTATTCTTGATGAAGAGGTGTCGACCGATCAGAAGAGCTGGCGCAACCGTTATTGGGTAGATGAACAAGGGGTTATCCGGCAATCGGAACAGTATCTTGGCGCGGCCTGGTTCCCGGTGAAAACCACCCTGATTAAGGCGGCGAAATAATGAAAAAAATCACACTTCTTCCGCTATTACTCACCCTTATTTCTCCGCTGGCGTTCTCTGTCGGTACCGTGGATGTTTACCTGCAGGGCGAAAGCAAACCCAAAACCTTAACCAATGCCGAGCATCTGCTGGATCTGGTCGGCCAGCCCCGGCTGGCGGATAGCTGGTGGCCAGGTGCGGTGGTCAGCGAACGTCAGGCGACGGCGGTGGAACAGGCGCGCCACCAGGCGTTACTGGCGCGGCTCGGTCTCCTTGCCGCCGATGAGAGCGGCAACAGCGCCGCCGCGATCCGCGCCTTACAACAGCAGTTGCAGGCTATCAAAGTCACCGGCCGACAAATTGTCCGCCTGGATCCCGATTACTTACGCACCCACCGCCTCGCCAATCGTCCGTTAGACGGACAATACACGCTGTGGGTTGGCCCGCAGCCGACCACTATCACCGTGGTGGGGCTTATCAGCAGCCCCGGCGAGAAGGTGTTTACGCCCGGTCGGGATGTGGTGAGTTACCTGGATGATATGAGCCTGCTCAGCGGGGCGGATCGCAGCTATGCCTGGGTGATTTATCCCAACGGCGGCACGCAAAAGGTACCGGTAGGCTACTGGAACCGACGCCACGTAGAGCCGATGCCCGGCAGCGTGATTTTTGTTGGTTTCGCACCGGGTTTGTGGAGCAACGAGTATGACGAGCTCAATGCCGACATTCTTCAGTCCCTGACGCATCGGATACCGGAATAATAATGAAAACATCGTTTGTCATAAGCCTGTTGGCGCTGGGAATTAGCGCCGCCTGTCACGCTGAAACCTATCCGGATCCGATTGGCCCTTCGCAGTCGGATTTCGGCGGCGTCGGTCTGCTACAAACGCCGACGGCGCGTATGTCGCGCGATGGCGAATTAAGCCTCAACTACCGCGATAATAAACAGTATCGCTACTACTCCGGTTCGGTGCAGCTCTTTCCCTGGCTGGAAACCACCCTGCGCTATACCGACGTGCGCACGCGCAGATACAGCTCCGTTGATGCCTTCTCCGGCGATCAGTCCTATAAAGATAAAGCCTTCGATTTGAAACTGCGGCTGTGGCAAGAGGGCTTCTGGCTACCGGAAGTGTCCGTTGGCGCCCGTGATATCGGCGGTACCGGGCTTTTTGACGGCGAATTTCTGGTGGCGAACAAAGCCTGGGGGCCGTTCGATTTCTCACTCGGGATCGGTTGGGGCTATCTCGGCACCAGCGGCAATATTAAAAACCCGCTCTGCTCCTACGATGCAAAATATTGTGTGCGCGATACCCGCAACAAAATGGCCGGTTCGACGGATACCAGCCAGATGTTCCGTGGACCGACGTCGCTCTTTGGCGGGGTTGAGTATCAAACGCCGTGGAATCCGCTGCGGTTAAAAGTGGAATATGAAGGCAACAACTACCAGCAGGATTATGCCGGTAAACTGCCGCAGCGCAGCAACGTCAACGTCGGGGCTATTTACCGCGTTTCGGACTGGGCCGACATCAACCTCAGCTATGAGCGCGGCAATACCTGGATGTTCGGCTTTACCCTGCGCAATAACCTGAATGATTTGCGCCCGTCGTTTAATGATAACGCGCGGCCGAAATATCAGCCGCAGCCGCAGGATGCCATCCTGCAGCACTCGGTGGTCGCCAACCAGCTGACCTTACTGAAGTACAACGCCGGCCTTGCTGACCCGCAGCTCCAGGTGAAAGGCGATACGTTGTATGTGACCGGCGAGCAGGTGAAATACCGTAATACACAGGAAGGGGTGCTGCGCGCCAACCGCATCGTGATGAACGATCTGCCGGACGGTATTCGCACCATTCGCGTGACGCAGAATCGTCTTCATATGCCGGTCGTCACTACCGAGACGGATGTCGCCAGCCTGAAGCGCCACCTTGAAGGCGAACCGCTGGGGCAGGATACGGATCTGGTACAAAGCCGTGAAACGCCCATCGTGCCGGACAAACCGGAACAGGGCTGGTATATCGATAAATCCTCCTTCGGCTTCCATATCGATCCGGTACTTAACCAGTCTCTCGGTGGCCCCGAAGGCTTCTATATGTACCAGCTTGGCGTAATGGCGACGACGGACTTGTGGTTAACGGATCACCTGCTGACCACCGGTAGCTTGTTCGCCAACCTGAAAAACAACTACGACAAATTTAACTACACCAATCCGCCGAGGGATACGGCGTTGCCGCGCGTGCGTACCCGCGTACGTGAATATGTGCAAAACGACATCTACGTCAACAACATGCAGGCGAACTACTTCCAGTATCTGGGCAACAACTTTTATGGTCAGGTGTATGCCGGTTACCTGGAAACGATGTATGGCGGTGCCGGTGCAGAACTGTTGTGGCGGCCGGTGGATGGGCATTGGGCGTTTGGTCTTGACGGTAACTACGTGAAACAGCGTGACTGGCGCAGCGCGCAGGACATGATGAAATTCACCGATTACAGCGTGAAAACCGGCCACTTCACCGCTTACTGGACGCCATGGTTTGCTGAAAACGTACTGGTGAAAGCGAGCGTCGGGCAATATCTGGCGGGCGATAAAGGCGTGACCCTGGATGTGTCGAAGCACTTTGACAGCGGCGTTGTCGTTGGTGCATATGCCACCAAAACTAACGTCTCTGCGGCGCAGTACGGGGAAGGGAGCTTCACCAAAGGGGTGTACATTTCGGTGCCGCTTGATCTCTTCAGCACTGGCCCGACCCGCAGCCGCGCCGGTATTGGCTGGACGCCGCTGACCCGTGACGGCGGTCAGAAACTGGGGCGTAAGTTCGAGCTCTATAACATGACCAGCGACAAAACTATTAACTTCCAGTAATCCCTCTCCCCGTTTGGGGAGAGTTTCTCGCTATAACCGGCGCAGCAGCCGCGCCGGATTTCCCACATACACCCCTTTCTCCGTTATCGATTTGCTCACCACGCTGCCTGCGCCAATAACACAACCATCGGCAATCGTTACCGCCAGAATCGTTGCGCCGCTGCCAATCGACACATCATTGCCAATCACAATTCGACACCAGCTATTACGGTCGGGATCCGGCTTGCCGCTGCGAAACATATCGTTGGCGAACATCACCCCATGACCGATAAAGCAGCGTTCGCCGATCGTCACGTACTCGCAGATAAAACTGTGCGACTGGATTTTGGTCCCTTTGCCCACCTGCGTGTGCCCCTGGATCTCCACAAACGGGCCGACAAAAACACCATCCGCCAGGCTGCAGTCGTAGAGATTGGCGGGTTCATAAATCACTACGTTTTCGCCACAGGTGACATTGCGTACAGCGGCCTGACGTAAAGCGGCGTTGGTCATTATCGCTCCTTAAAGGGAATTACCGAGAAAAGGCGGTGCCAACGCATCATGTCATCACGCTGCTTCATAAAATATAAGTAAAAAATGTAGATCCAGATCACAATTTTGCGATATACACACTCTTTATTACTTATTATGAGGTGCCGCTATGACATCCCTAACAAAGCCGCGCGTGGAGTTTATTTCGACCCTCTTGCAGACCGTGCTCAATCTGGGTCTGTTGAGTCTTGGTCTGATTTTGATGGTTTTTCTGGGTAAAGAGACGCTGCATCTGGCGGATGTACTGTTTACGCCGGTGCAAACCAGCAAGTATGCGCTGGTAGAAGGGCTGGTGGTTTACTTTCTTTACTTCGAGTTTATCGCCCTGATTGTGAAATACTTTCAGTCCGGGTTTCACTTTCCGCTGCGCTACTTTATCTACATTGGCATTACCGCGATTGTGCGGTTGATCATTATCGATCACCAGTCACCGATGGATGTGCTGATCTACTCGGCGGCGATCCTGCTGTTGGTGATCACGCTGTGGCTGTGCAATTCGAACCGACTAAAACGTGAATAAAAAAAGGGCGGCCTGTTCAGGGCCGCCAACGACTTCACAAGATAAGTTGAGGGTGCAGTGACAATAACAACGATGAAAATTAACCTTTTACCCCGCCCGCCGTCAGACCGTTAACCAACCAGCGTTGTGCCAGCAGGAAAACCAGCGTAATTGGAATGGCGGAGAGTACTGCCGCAGCGGCAAAATCGCCCCACAGGTAGTTTTGCGGGTTGAGATATTGTTGCATCCCCACCGCCAGCGTGTAGCTGTTTACATCGCGCAGCAGCAGCGAGGCTACAGGCACTTCCGTAATCGCGGCGATAAAGGAGAGAATAAACACCACCGCGAGGATCGGCACCGACAGCGGCAGCAGCACTAAGCGGAACGCCTGCCACGGCGTTGCCCCATCCAGCGAGGCCGCTTCTTCCAGCGAGCCATCGATGGTTTCGAAATAGCCTTTAATCGTCCAGACATGTAGCGCAATCCCGCCCATATACGCAAAGATCACCCCGCCGTGGGTATTGAGGCCGATAAACGGCACATATTGCCCGAGCCGGTCAAACAAGGCGTACAGCGCCACCAGCGAAAGAACCGCCGGGAACATCTGGAAAATCAGCATCCCTTTTAACAGCGTCGCTTTGCCGCGAAAACGCATACGGGCAAAGGCGTACGCGCTGGTGGTGGAAAGCGCGACAATGCCGACGGCGGTAATGCTGGCGATTTTCACCGAGTTCCACAGCCACAGCAGTACCGGGAACGGCGGCGGCGTCACGCGGCCATCGGCGTGTTCAACACTAAAGCCCAGCGCCAGTCGCCAGTGCTCCCAGGAGATCGTTTCGGGAATTAAACTGCCGGTGGCGAAGTTGCCCTCACGCAGTGAAATGGCGATCACCATCAGCAGCGGGAACATAATGGCGGCAATAAACACCAGCAAAAACAAATGGGTAGTAAACAGCCTGAGCTTTTGCGATTTCGCCTGCACCATAGCCATAATCTCGTCCTCCTTAATCGAATTTCATGCGTGTGGCTTTCAGGTTGACGATAGCCAACGCGCCCACCAGCAGGAAAATCAGCGTGGCGATAGCGGCGGCAAGCCCAAAGTCCTGGCCACCGCCTCCTTCAAAGGCGATGCGGTAGGTGTAGCTCACCAGCAAATCCGTGTAGCCCGCAGGCGTGGTGGTGCCAATGCGATCCGGGCCGCCGTTGGTCAACAGCTGGATCAGCACGAAGTTATTAAAGTTAAATGCAAAGCTGGCGATCATCAGCGGCGTTAGCGGCTTGATCAGCAGCGGGAAGGTGATACGGAAGAAGTTTTGCAGCGGTCCTGCGCCGTCCATTGCCGACGCTTCATACAGATCGTCGGGGATCGCTTTCAACAGCCCCATGCACAAGATCATCATGTACGGATAACCGAGCCAGGTATTGACGATCACGATCATCGCCCGGGCGGTTGTCGGATCGCTAAACCACGCGGGCTTAATACCAAACAGCGCGTTGAGCATCATATTGATCTCACCGAAGCTCTGGTTAAACAGCCCCTTGAAGATCAAAATTGAAATAAACGACGGCACCGCATAAGGCAGAATCAGCAGCACGCGGTATATCGCTTTACCTTTCAGCGACTCCCACTGCACCACGCAGGCTAGCACCATGCCCACGGCAACCGTCAGCACCACGGTGAGAATGGAGAAGAGCACCGTCCAGATAAAGATGGCAATAAAGGGTTTTTGAATGCCCTCATCGGTAAAGACGCGGGCGAAGTTTTCCCAGCCGATGGTCACGGTATAGCCCGGACTGAGCTTCTCGCTGGCCCAGCTACCGTCGGCGTTAATCGCCTGGAAAAAACCCATCTCATTATTCGGCCGGTATTTTGCGCCGCTCTGGTTATTGGTTAATGTGCCGTTCTTCTCAAGCTGGTATAGCGGGCGTGTACCGGAGAACTGGCGCAGCGAACTCATTACCACCTTGCTGTCATCGGGCAGGAGTGCGGTTAACTGGTTCAACGCCTGGCGGTTTTGCGTAATGATACGCAGGCTGGCACGCTCGCCCGTGGGCAGGGCATCCGCCTCTTTTAAGGCCAGCTGCTGTTCGCCGCCGGGTTTAAACGTCTCACTAAGATAGTGTTTACCGCTCGCGTCATCCGTCAGCGCCAGCTGCCATGCGTCACCCTGCGGGTAAAGGCCGAAGGTATAGGCTTTACCTGCCTGATAGGAGCGGTCGAGCAGCACCTGCTGCGCGCGTTCCTGAGTGAGCTGGTTGGTACTGCTGTAGTTGGTAAAGGCGATGGCAATAGTACAGATTAGCGGAAACAGGACAAACAGGCCCATCCCGGCAAGACCCGGATAAACATAGCGCAAGGCGTAAGCCTTACGGTTGGCGAAAATATAGAGACCCGCTGAACTGAGGATAAGCGTGGTGATGGCGAAAAGGTATTCCCCCTGGGCATACATCATAACGATAAGGTAAGCCACCATTAGCCCAACAACAGTTATGGCCGCCCACGTAAGCTGCGGGCTTTGCCACCAGTGGCGTTTTCTCACTACATCCATGGGGATTTCCTTTTACAACGTTTGAGCATTCACCCTCCCCATACAAGGGAGGGTGAGGGGACTACATTACTTGGTAATACGACCCTGCGCGTCTTTCAGGGCAGCGTCGACGGTTTGACGACCGCTAACGGCGTTAATAACCGCGGTACGTGTTGCATACCAGAAGGCGGCCATTTGCGGGATATTCGGCATAATTTCGCCGGTTTTCGCGTTTGCCATGGTGGCGGCGATACGCGGATCTTTCGCCAGTTCATCCTGGTAAGATTTCAGCGCAACCGCGCCCAGCGGTTTGTCTTTGTTGACGTCCGCCAGACCCTGATCCGTCAGCAGATAGTTTTCGAGGAACTCTTTCGCCAACTCTTTGTTCGGACTGGCGGCGTTGATGCCCGCGCTCAGTACGCCAACGAACGGTTTAGAAGGCTTGCCATTAAAGGTCGGCAGCGGCGCAACGCCGTAGTTGATTTTGCT
This sequence comes from Enterobacter sp. Bisph1, assembly GCF_000814905.1. Lineage (GTDB taxonomy): Bacteria > Pseudomonadota > Gammaproteobacteria > Enterobacterales > Enterobacteriaceae > Kosakonia. The sequence goes on along the minus strand of NZ_JXAG01000030.1, from coordinate 125,058 downwards.
CTTATCGATGTTGGCCCACGCCCACGGCCCGTTAATGGTCAGCGCGGTTTCACCTTTATTGAACGCCCCTTCCGCAATCGAGTAATCGGTGTCGGCATTCATATGTTTGTCTTTAATCAGCTTCACCAGGAAGCCAAGGCCCGCTTTCGCGCCGGCATTATCAACGCCGACATCTTTCACGTCGTATTTGCCGTCTGCAAATTTAAAGGCGTAACCGCCATCGGCGGCAATCAGCGGCCAGGTGAAGTACGGCTCTTGCAGGTTGAACATCAACGCGCTCTTACCTTTCGCTTTCAGCTGTTTGTCCAGCGCCGGGATCTCTTCCCAGGTTTTTGGCGGGTTCGGTACGAGGTCTTTGTTATAAATCAGCGACAAGGATTCAACGGCAACCGGGTAGGCGATCAGCTTGCCATTGTAGCGAACGGCATCCCAGGTGAAGGGGAACAGTTTGTCCTGGAAGGCTTTGTCCGGCGTCACTTCCGCCAGCAGACCGGATTGTGCATAGCCACCAAAGCGATCGTGCGCCCAGAAAATAATGTCCGGGCCGTCGCCGGTCGCGGCAACCTGCGGGAATTTCTCTTCCAGTTTGTCCGGATGTTCAACGGTGACTTTAATGCCGGTATCTTTCTCGAATTTTTTACCCACTTCGGCAAGGCCGTTATAGCCTTTATCGCCGTTGATCCAGATAACCAGCTTACCTTCTTCTATTTTGGCGAGGGCAGAGGCGGAAAACATCATCGTTGCCACTGCGGACAAAGCGAGAATGCGCGCGCCTGTTTTGATTTTCATATATCCCGTCCTTTAGGTGTTGTGCTCGTGGATACGCTCAAGGTGGTTCGACGGCCGTTAGTCTCCTTTGTTGGCAAGCGCTTCTCATCCTCCTGAGCCCTACGCCCCAGGGGGTATTTGTGTGATCTCTGTTACAGAGATTTTCAATATGTGTGTCAGCGCACATAAAAAAGTGCCGATTTTTGTAGGACCCATCACGAAAAACGTTACCGGCCGCCCGTTCAGGGGGCAGAGGCGTTGTTCTCATCCTCCCGTCTCCTCCCCCACAAAAAACCAGGGGGGTGGAGGATTCGCCCGCCGGATCGATGCCCCATAGTCAGCGCACTTGAATGTTTCTGTTGGTGACAGGTTGTAACAAGGGAGAGGGGCATGGCCAGCGTACAGCTGCGTAATGTAACGAAAGCATGGGGCGATGTGGTGGTATCGAAAGATATCAGTCTCGACATTCACGAAGGCGAATTCGTGGTGTTTGTCGGTCCGTCAGGCTGTGGTAAATCAACGCTGCTGCGCATGATTGCCGGGCTGGAAACCATTACCAGCGGGGATTTGCTCATTGGCGATACCCGTATGAATGAGGTTCCTCCCGCCGAACGCGGTATCGGCATGGTGTTTCAGTCCTATGCGCTCTATCCGCATTTATCCGTCGCGGAAAATATGTCTTTTGGCCTTAAGCTCGCGGGCGCGAAAAAAGAGATGATTAAATCGCGCGTCACGCAGGTAGCGGAAGTGCTACAGCTGGGGCATTTGCTCGATCGCAAACCGAAAGCCCTTTCCGGCGGTCAGCGTCAGCGCGTGGCGATTGGCCGTACGCTGGTGGCGGAACCCCGCGTCTTCTTACTCGACGAACCCCTGTCCAACCTTGATGCCGCCCTGCGCGTGCAGATGCGTATTGAGATCTCCCGTCTGCACAAGCGTCTTGGCCGCACGATGATTTACGTTACCCACGATCAGGTGGAAGCGATGACGCTGGCCGACAAAATTGTCGTCCTCGACGCCGGTCGCGTGGCGCAAGTCGGTAAACCACTGGAACTTTATCACTACCCGGCGGATCGCTTTGTTGCCGGTTTTATCGGCTCGCCGAAGATGAACTTCCTGCCGGTCAAAGTGACCGCCACCGCGATTGAACAGGTTCAGGTGGAGTTGCCCAACCGCCAGCACGTCTGGCTGCCGGTGGACAGCGCCAACGTGCATGTCGGCGCGAATATGTCGTTAGGTATTCGCCCGGAACATCTGCTGCCCAGCGATATCGCCGATGTCACGCTGGAAGGCATTGTTCAGGTCGTCGAACAGCTTGGTCACGAAACACAAATTCATATCCAGATCCCCGCAATACGTCAGAACCTGGTTTACCGCCAGACCGACGTGGTGCTGGTAGAAGAGGGTGCCACATTCGCCATCGGCTTGCCGCCGGAGCGCTGCCATCTTTTCCGTGAAGATGGCACCGCATGCCGCCGGTTACATAAAGAACCCGGCGTTTAAGCATTCCAAAAAAACTGCACCGACCCCTGGCGGGCGACGTGCAATAAGAAAAGCATGTCAGGAGATAGAACGATGATTACTCTGCGCAAACTACCACTGGCTCTCGCCATCACGGCAGGCATTCTGTCTGCCCACGCGGGCGCTGTCGATTTCAAAGGTTACGCACGTTCGGGCATTGGCTGGACCGGCAGCGGCGGCGAACAGCAATGCTTCGGGGTAACCGGGGCAGAAGCTAAATACCGTCTCGGTAACGAATGCGAAACCTATGCGGAAATTAAATTAGGCCAGGAAGTCTGGAAAGATGCGGATAAAAGCTTCTATTTCGATTCCAACATCGCCTACAAATCGGGGCAGCTGAACGACTGGGAAAACAACGAAGTACCAGCGGTTCGCGAGTTCAACGTGGTGGGTAAAAACCTGATCGATTCCCTGCCAGGCGCCAACATTTGGGCCGGTAAACGCTTCTATCAGCGCCACGACGTGCATATGATCGACTTCTACTACTGGGATATCTCCGGTCCGGGCGCAGGCCTTGAAAATATCGACGTCGGTATCGGTAAACTCTCCCTGGCCGCCACGCGCTCTTCAGAATTAGGCGGTTCATCGGCCTTTGGCGATCGTGATTCTAACGGTGTACGTACTTATAACCATGTCGTGCCAAACGATGTTTTTGACGTACGTTTAGCGCAGATGGCGATCAACCCGGACGGCATGCTGGAATTAGGCGTTGATTATGGTCATACCAACATTCCTGATGACTATTATCTGCAACCCGGCGCGTCAAAAGATGGCTGGTTGTTCACCGCAGAACACACCCAGAGCATGATGAAAGGCTACAACAAGTTTGTGGTCCAGTACGGCACTGACTCAATGACCTCCCAGGGTAAAGGTCAGTCACGCGGCGGCGCGGTGGATAATGATGGCAGCCTGGTGCGTATTCTTGACCACGGCGCAATCAACCTCTCCGATAAATGGGACCTGATGTACGTCGGTATGTATCAGGATATCGATCGCGACAATAAACAAGGCACCACCTGGTATACCGTGGGCGTTCGTCCGATGTACAAATGGACGCCGATCATGAGCACCCTGATGGAAGTGGGCTACGATAACGTCAAGTCTCAGCAGACCGGCGATCGTAACGGCCAGTACAAAATCACCCTTGCCCAACAGTGGCAGGCTGGCGACAGCATCTGGTCTCGTCCGGCAATCCGTATTTTCGCAACCTATGCGAAATGGGATGAAAAATGGGGCTACGTGAAAAAGGATGCTGACGGTAACACCACTTCCTTAGCTGCCAGCAACAACACCATTACGCAGTTTGGTACCTCCAGCCGTGGCGACAACGATGAGTGGTCCTTCGGTGCCCAGATGGAAATCTGGTGGTAATCCTTTAATACCCACTGTCATGACCAATCGAGGGGCGTAAGCCCCTCTATCTTAGGTGACGCGCGCTATTGCCTGGCTAACGCTCACCTCGCAATCAAGGTAATCAGAATGAAAATGAAAAAAAGTCTGATCGCGCTCTGCTTATCGGCAGGGCTGCTGGCGGCGGCACCCGCTACCAGCATGGCTGCTATTAATATCGTGCCGCAGGATGTTTCTGCTGCGCCATCGATTCCCGCTTCGGCACTGCAACAACTGCACTGGACGCCGGTTTCGCCTTCGCAAACCCTTACCAGCGACATCGCCGCAACCGGCCAGAGACTGAATGCCGGTGATATTACCGGCCCGGTGATGGCCTATAGTGTGCCGGCGAATATCGGCGAGTTAAATATTACCCTGTCCAGCAAAGTGAATAATGAGAGCGTTTACGCGCCTAACGTGCTGGTTCTCGATCAAAACTTCACCCCGGCGGCGTTTTTTCCCTCCAGCTTCTTTGCCTATCAAGAGCCGGGTGTAATGTCGGATAACCGTTTAGAAGGCGTGATGAAACTGACCCCGGCGCTGGGGCAGCAGAAGCTCTATTTGTTGGTCTTTACCACCCATAAAGATCTGCAGCAAACGACGCAGATGGTCGATCCCGCCAAAGCGTATGCCAAAGGCAATGGCAATGCCGTGCCGGCTATTCCCGATCCGATTGCCCGCCATGCTGAAACAGGTTCGCTGGCGTTGAAAGCCAGCACGTCATCCTCTTCCAGTATTCTGGTAGGCCCGCTGTTTGGTTCTTCAGGGCCCGCATCAGTGACCGTCGGTAACACAGCCGCGCCGGTCGCCAGCCCGCAACCGGCAGCCGCCCCCGCTGCGGCACCTGCTCCTGCTGCGCCAGCGGCGAAGAGCGAGCCGATGCTCAACGATACGGAGAGCTATTTTAACCAGGCCATCAAACAAGCCGCTGCGAAGGGCGATATTGATAAGGCGCTGAAATTACTCAATGAAGCAGAACGCCTCGGGTCGAAATCCGCCCGCGCCACTTTTATCAGCAGTGTAAAAGGCAAGGGGTAATCTCTCCCCGCAATGTTGATACTTGCAGCAACTGGTGCGTCGCCTGACGCACCTTTTTTTCACTTCCTCACGTTACGTCGTTGCTCACCTGTTGCGCTGATGAAAACGGAATGAAGTTTCCCCGCCCGCCATCCCGGTTCTGCGATACAATAATGTTACGTTATGTACCGGAGAGTCAGGCATGTCACACCCTGCGCTTACGCAATTGCGTGCGCTGCGCTACTTAGACGCAATCCCCGCGCTTGAACCACAACTGCTTGACTGGCTGTTGCTGGAAGATTCAATGACCAAACGTTTTGAACAACAGGGCAAAACCGTCAGCGTAACGCTGATTCAGGAAGGCTTTGTTACGGTGGATGAGATCGCCGAAGAACGCGACAGCCTGCCGATGGAGAGCCGTTACTGGCTGCGGGAAATTATCCTTTGCGCCGACGGCGAACCCTGGCTTGCCGGGCGAACCGTGGTGCCTGAATCCACGCTGAGCGGGCCGGAACTTGCGTTACAAACCCTGGGCAAAACGCCACTTGGGCGATATCTCTTCACCTCATCTACGCTTACGCGTGACTTTATTGAAATTGGTCGTCATCAGCAGCTTTGGGGCCGCCGTTCTCGCCTGCGTCTGGGCGGTAAACCGCTGATGCTGACCGAACTGTTTTTGCCCGCGTCACCGCTGTATTAAGAGGAATATGGAAATGGAGTGGAGTCTCACGCAGACTAAGCTGTTGGCCTTTCACAGGCTTATGCGTACGGACAAACCAATTGGCGCTTTGCTGCTGCTGTGGCCCACATTGTGGGCGCTATGGGTAGCGACGCCGGGCGTACCGCCGCTGTGGATCTTACTGGTGTTTGTCGCCGGCGTCTGGCTGATGCGCGCCGCCGGTTGCGTGGTTAATGACTACGCGGATCGTAAATTTGACGGCCACGTAAAACGCACGGCCAATCGACCGATGCCCAGCGGCGCGGTCACGGAAAATGAAGCGCGCGTGCTGTTTGTTGTGCTGGTACTGCTGGCCTTCGCGCTGGTGCTGACGCTGAATATGATGACGATTCTGCTCTCCGTCGCGGCGCTGGCGCTGGCCTGGGTTTATCCCTTTATGAAGCGCTATACCCACCTGCCGCAGGTGGTGCTCGGCGCGGCGTTTGGCTGGTCAATTCCGATGGCCTTTGCGGCGGTCAGCGAATCGGTGCCGCTGAGCTGCTGGATTATGTTCCTCGCCAATATCCTGTGGGCGGTGGCCTATGACACACAATACGCAATGGTTGATCGCGACGACGATGTGAAGATTGGTATTAAGTCTACGGCGATTCTGTTTGGTCGTTTTGACAAGCTGATTATCGGTATCTTGCAGGTCGCCGTGCTGGTACTGATGGCAAGCATTGGCTGGCTGAACGGCCTTGGTGGGATCTATTACGTGACGGTGCTGATTGCGGGTGGGCTGTTTGTTTATCAGCAAAAGCTGATCGCCGGTCGCGAGCGGGAGGCGTGTTTCAAAGCCTTTATGAACAATAACTATGTCGGGCTGGTGCTGTTTTTAGGTCTGGCAGTGAGTTATCTGCATCTGTAATCCGCGTTTCCCCTCTCCTTACGGAGAGGGGAATATGGCACTCATGCTTCTGCTTGCGTCGCGCTCTCAATCGTCAAACGTACATCCGACGTAATCAGCTCCGCCAGCATCTGGTAGACGCCCAAGGTGCGCGCCGGATCCGCATCGCCAGTATCACTGATGTAGCCTTCATCGCGCAGGGTCAATACCAGCGTACTGAACACCGCTTTATCGAAGAACTCCGGCGCGTTAATGCCGTGCAGCACCGACAGGCGCTGCGCCAGCGTGCGGCTCTCTTTCTCAAGGGAGCTACGGTTCATAGCCGGGTTAGCGCTCAGCAGCCAGAAGGTAATGGCGTAACGCTGCAGGGTTTCACGCGCGCCCGCCGCCAGCAGCTGCAGAGTACGGGAGTGGGCCGGATTGATGCTCAGCCGATCCTCTTTCGCCGTCAGTAGGCCCTGGCGCAGCAGCTCCTGGGTCAAATTCTCCAGCACCTGTGCCAGCTCGGCTTTTTCCCAGCGCAGGAACAGCTCGGCTTTCAACATTGGATAGAGCAGCTCGACGTGACGCAGAATCTCACTACGGGAAATCGCCCGGTGCTGGGTCACAATCGCCGCCATCAGCGACGGCAGCATCAGCATATGGGCAATGTTATTGCGGTAGTAAGTCATCAACACCGCCTGCTCGCGCGGCAGAATAATGATGTCGCCGATGGTGTCCTTTTCGACCTGGAACTTATTCATTTGCAACGCGTGATCAATCAGCTCGCTGGCGCTGGCCGAAGGCGCGGTCGAATCCGGGGAGTAGGGCACGTTGCGCATCAGCTCAAGATAGCAGGTCAACTGCTCGGTAAGCTGCTCACGGGTCAGCGAACGCTGACGAGAGGCTAACAGTGCGGTACAGCACAGGTTCATGGCGTTCGCCGCACCGGCATTGTTGATACGCACCATCAGATCGGCGGCAATGCTGTTTACCGTTGGCGTTAACCACGCCGGGCGAATGGCTTCAATTGGGTCGATCGACTCGCGCCATTCGGGAACATGGTGGTTCAGGTAGTTCATCAGCGGGATCGGTTCGCCGAAGTTGACATAGCCCTGGCCGAGATTACGCAGCTTACTCAGGCCACGCACCATCTGCAGCAGACTCTCTTTCTCTTTCGTGGCGCCGCGCAGCTCTTTCGCGTAGGTGCCCACTTCCATCACATGCTCATAACCGATGTAAATCGGCACCAGCGTGATCGGACGCGTGCCGCCGCGCAGCATCGCCTGGATGGTCATCGACAGCGTACCGGTTTTCGGATCGAGTAAACGCCCGGTGCGCGAACGGCCGCCCTCAACGAAGTATTCCACCGAATAGCCACGGCTAAACAGCTCGCCCAGATATTCGCGGAACACCGTCGAATAGAGCTTGTTGCCTTTAAAGGTGCGGCGAATAAAGAAAGCGCCCAGGCGGCGGAAAATCGGCCCGGCGGGCCAGAAATTCAGGTTGATACCGGCGGCGATATGCGGCGGCACCAGCCCCTGATGATAGAGCACGTACGAAAGCAGCAGATAGTCCATATGGCTGCGATGGCAGGGCACATAGACAATTTCGTGGCCATCGTGGGCCAGCTGGCGTACGCGCTCGGCATTATTTACGTTGATGCCCTGATAGAGACGGTTCCAGGTGAAACCCAGAATACGGTCCGTCAGGCGGATCATCTCGTAGGAGAAGTTGGCGGCAATCTCTTCCATCAGCGCAATCGCGTTTTGCTGCGCTTTATCGTGGGAGATTTTCTTGCTGCGCGCTTCATCTTCGACGGCGCGGGCAATCGCTTTGGAAGAGAGCAGCTTATTGAACAAGTCCTGACGTGCGGGCAGGCGCGGGCCAACGGCCGCCAGACGCTGACGGGCAAAGTGCATACGCGCTACACGTGCCAGCTTCTGGGCGATGATTTTATCGGTGCCGTGCTCCGTCGCCATACGGCGCAGGGAAACCGGCGGCGAGAAACGCACAAAGCTGTCGCGGCCAAGCCAGGAGACAGCGAAGAATTTCTGCACGCCGTTGAGCATCCGCAGCGGCGGATTCATCTCGCCTTTTTCGCGACCGGGTGAACGGCCAAACATCACCGATACTGGCACCATCTGCACATCCAGATCGGGATGGCTGCGGTGTAAATCCAGGTAGTCGTGGAACAGCTTGATCGACTCTTCTTTCGGCGTGTAATAGGTGAACACGCGCGGTCCGCCGTGAATAAACACGTAGCGCGGCAACAAAGCGCCGTCGATTTCCAGCGGTTCCAGAGGATCGGGCAATTCATGTAACAGACATTGCGCGCGCAAGGTCATTAAATCTGCCTTGGAGTTATAAGGCAGCACGTACATGATAGGACGTGATGTATCGAGACCCAGCTCCTGTGCAGGTTCTGCGGGGATCGACTTACTTTTTACCAACACGTTTAATGGTAAATTAAGTAATTTGTAGTAAATTCGTGGCCAGCCGGACATAAAAGATGTAAAGCCTCTGGTTAATAGTGCCATTGCGCCGCAAGGATATCAGAAAGCGTGAATAATTTCTGTTGTACCGCTGCGCGCTTGCTGAGACATTGACGCCAATTTGATTAAAAGGTTCTTTTTAATGGCCAATAATACCACCGGATTTACCCGGATAGTTAAAGCTGCCGGTTATTCCTGGAAGGGCGTTCGCGCCGCATGGATTAATGAAGCGGCATTTCGCCAGGAAGCGGTTGCGGTTACCGTGGCAATTATAATCGCTTGTTGGTTGGATATTGATGTTATTACGCGCGTATTACTGATTGGTTCGGTATCGCTGGTGATGATTGTTGAAATTCTCAACAGCGCTATCGAAGCGGTAGTGGACCGCATTGGCGCTGAATTCCACGAACTTTCCGGGCGCGCGAAGGATATGGGCTCGGCGGCGGTGCTGATGTCTATCCTGCTGGCGCTGTTTACCTGGGTCTCTCTGCTCTGGTCTCATTTTGGGTAGCGCTTCGCGGATTCACCATGGCGCCTGCTTTTTTGCTCAAATTTGATTCCAAAATCACCTTTAGCTGTATATACTCACAGCATAACTGTATATACACCCAGGGGGCGGGATGAAAGCATTAACGGCCAGGCAGCAAGAGGTGTTCGACCTTATTCGCGATCGTATCACTCAAACCGGTATGCCACCAACGCGTGCGGAAATCGCACAGCAGCTGGGGTTCCGTTCCCCAAATGCAGCGGAAGAGCACCTTAAAGCGCTGGCGCGCAAAGGGGTTATCGAAATTGTTTCTGGCGCATCGCGCGGTCTGCGTCTGCTGCTGGAAGAAGAGGACGATATTGGCCTGCCGCTGATTGGTCGCGTTGCTGCGGGCGAGCCGCTGCTCGCGCAGCAGCATATTGAAGGTCACTATCAGGTCGATCCGGGCTTGTTTAAACCGCATGCGGATTTCCTGCTGCGCGTTAGCGGGATGTCGATGCGCGATATCGGTATTATGGACGGCGATCTGCTGGCGGTGCATAAAACCCAGGATGTGCGTAACGGCCAGGTTGTCGTCGCACGTATTGAAGACGAAGTGACCGTCAAGCGTTTGAAAAAACAGGGTAACACCGTTGAACTGCTGCCGGAAAACAGCGATTTTTCACCCATCGTTGTCGATCTGCGCGACCAAAACTTCACCATTGAAGGGCTGGCGGTTGGCGTCATTCGCAATGGCGCGTGGCTGTAACGCCCGTTTGCTCTGCTGCGGCGCGCATGCCTGCTCCGCAGCGATCTTCTCTTCTCCCGCATAAACCTTAACGCCATGTCGCTATTAACCGCCGCTGATAAAGCGCTCTGGCGGCTTGCGCTGCCGATGATCTTCTCCAATATCTCCGTTCCGCTGCTGGGGCTGGTAGATACGGCGGTGATTGGTCATCTCGATAGCCCGGTCTACCTGGGCGGCGTAGCCATTGGCGCAACGGCGACCAGCTTTCTGTTTATGCTGCTGCTCTTTCTGCGCATGAGCACCACCGGGCTAACCGCACAGGCCAGCGGCGCGAAAAATGCGCCAGCGCTGGCGCGCGCATTGGTTCAACCTCTGCTGCTGGCGTTGGGCTTCGGCGTACTGATTATTCTGCTACGCGGGCCGCTCATTAATGTCGCGCTGCATATCACCGGCGGCAGCGAAGCGGTGCTGGCGCAGGCGCGGCGGTTTCTGGAGATTCGCTGGCTCAGTGCCCCTGCCTCGCTGGGCAATCTGGTGCTGCTGGGCTGGCTGCTCGGCGTACAGTATGCACGCGCGCCGGTGATCTTGCTGGTGGTAGGTAACCTGCTTAACATCATCCTCGATCTATGGCTGGTGATGGGGCTGCAGATGAATGTGCAGGGCGCTGCGCTTGCCACGGTGATCGCGGAATACGCCACCTTCGCCATTGGCATCGTAATGGTGCGTCACGTACTGGCCATGCGCGGTATTTCATTGCGTCTGCTAACAGAGGCATGGCGCGGCGGGGTACGGCGTTTGCTGGCATTGAATCGCGATATCATGCTGCGCTCGCTGCTGCTCCAGCTGTGCTTTGGTTCGATTACCGTGTTCGGTGCGCGCCTCGGAGCCGAGACGGTGGCGGCAAACGCAGTATTAATGATGTTTTTAACCTTTACCGCCTATGCACTGGACGGTTTTGCGTACGCCGTTGAAGCGCACTCCGGGCAGGCTTACGGCGCACGGGACGGCAGCCAGCTGCAGAGTATCTGGCGTGCAGCATGTCGCCAGGCGGGGCTGGTGGCGCTACTGTTTGCCGCCGTGTATGCGCTGGCGGGTCAGCAGATCATCGCATTGTTAACCTCGCTGCCTGAGTTACAGCAGCTTGCCGGGCACTATCTTATCTGGCAGGTGATTTTACCGCTGGTGGGCGTGTGGTGTTATTTGCTGGACGGCATGTTTGTTGGTGCGACGCGCGCTGCCGAAATGCGTAACAGTATGGCCATTGCCGCCGCAGGATTTGCCGTGACGCTGCTAAGCGTCCCGGTGCTGGGTAACCACGGGCTGTGGTTGTCGCTGGCGGTTTTTCTGGCCCTGCGCGGGCTGACGCTGGCGCTGCTGTGGCGACGTCACTGGCGCAACAACAGCTGGTTTTCAGCCGCAGATCATTCCTGATAAGTCTTTCCTGAAACAGCCTAAAAATCCGTAATATGCCGCTAATTACCTTGTCTCATTTACGCTGTTTTAAGGTAACTGATTGGGTAAAGATTCCGAATAAAATCCATTGTGCCGAATCCCTGACTACAATTATCAGTACGTTCAGCACAGTGAGAACGTCATTTTAACCGAACGATAAGGAGTCAACTATGAACAAAGACGAAGTCGGCGGTAACTGGAAACAGTTTAAAGGTACTGTTAAAGAGAAATGGGGCAAACTCACCGATGACGATATGACCATCATCGAAGGTAAACGTGATCAACTGGTCGGTAAAATCCAGGAACGTTACGGTTACGAAAAAGACCAGGCGGACAAAGAAGTCACCGACTGGGAAACACGGAATGATTACCGCTGGTAGCCAACACATCCCCTCAAATGTGTTAACCCTCTGAAGGCTACCCTGCCCGTAGGTACATGGATGTACCACCCCTTTTTTATCCCTGCCTTACTCTCTTATTTACCCTGCGCAATGGCCATTTATGGCCCGTAATGCCCAACAAAGCGCTAAGTTTATTTCTCCTTTCCAGGGATGCGAATCCCTTCGACATCGGCCGAATATATATTGAAAAGGAGGGGAAGGTTAAGCGTTAGCGCGGTTTTTTCTTTAGCTGAATGCTGTGGTCATGCTGGCACTGTTCATGATGGCGGCAGGCTTCTACTTCAACACAGGCGGCACATAAGCCGTGTGCTTCAATCACATTATGGCGTAGGGCAAAGCCCATTCTGGCCGCTAACGCATGCATAATATCTTCAACGCCCTCAGCCTGCTCCTCTTTGACCGAACCGCAGCGATCGCAAATAAACATCGCCGAAGCATGAGTGGGCTGGTCAAAGAGATGACACAGCACATAGCTGTTGGTCGACTCTACTTTGTGAACGAAACCTTGCTCCAGCAGGAAATCCAGCGCGCGATAAACCGTCGGCGGTTTTGCCTGCGGTTCGCTCGCGCGTAGCAGATCCAGCAGATCGTAGGCGCTGATTGCCCCTTGCTGCAGGCTGAGTAACCGCAGCACTTCAAGGCGCTGGGGAGTCAGTCGCACATTGCGCTGCGCGCACAGCTTTTCAGCCTGTACTAACATCTCTTGCGAAGTGGTCTTATCCATTAACGCTCTCGGGTGACGGGAAACATAAGTAGGTTACTTTACCATGTCCTGCCGAAAACACCGAGGACGGCACCCGTAAACTCCTTGCTCCTTTTCCTTCCCGAAATGAATATCCTCTTCTATAAATATTAAGAGTTTCCCTAATTACAAAAAATATCGCGCATTTTGTGCGCTCAGAAGATTTTGATGCTTTTTATAACGTTATTCACAGCAATAGTGCATTCCTGTTTGTATCAAAACTAACAGGCTTATAAAACTCATCTGGCTACGAGACGCATACTGTGAAAAAAAATTTTAAACTTTCGGTGGTGGCTATCGCTGTCTCCTTGTTTGTCGCGAATCAAGCAGGAGCAGCCAATACCTGGGCAGAAGCGCGTAATGATGCAATGGGCGGAACCGGCGTTGCATCGGCGAATTATGGCAGTGGAGCATTAATCAACCCGGCGTTGCTGGCAAAAGCCAAGCCGGAAGACGACATCACCATTATCCTGCCGAGCGTTCAGGCGCAGCTCAGCGACAAAGATAATCTTCGTGATGAAATCGACAAGATCAACGACAAAATCGATCGCTATAAAGATGTGGTCGATAACCTGACCACGGCAGATGTCATTGCCAATCCCTTTGGCGTGGTTGATCAATTCCAAAACGCCGCGAAAGACTTGGCTGACGAACTGGTGTTTCTGAAAGGCAAAACCGCGCAGGCGAAAGCCGCCGCAGGCATTGCCGTCAGTATTCCGAATGATGTGCTGTCGGTGGCTTTTGTCACTAAAGCCTATGCCCATGCTCGCGTGAGCACCAATGTCGATCAACAGGATGTTGACTATCTGCGCAGTATCCAGAACAACGACACCGTTGCGATTACCGAGGCTCTGCGTGCTGCTCTCTCACCAAACGGCAGTGATGAGATCACGCGCAACCTTAACTCAACCGCTTCAGGTCGTGGGGCGATTGTCTCTGACTACGGTATCGCCATGGCGCGCCAGTTTGATGTGGGTGGCGTGCCTTTGTCTATTGGCGTCACGCCAAAACTGCAAAAGACCTGGGTCTACAACTACACCGCGTCGATTTACGACTACAAGAGCAACAAATGGAACAACAGCCGCTATCGCACAGACGATACCGGCTTTAACATCGATGTCGGTGCCGCTGCGGACTTTGGTAAAAACGTCACCGTGGGTATCACCGGTACCAACCTAATCTCGCGCGATATCGATACCCAGGATGTGCGGATTCGCAACGGCAGAACGGGTGTAGTAACTAATTACCGCGATACCTACCAGATAAGCCCGGTGGTGACCGCCGGTGCGGCCTGGCACAATGAGCTGATAACGCTGAGCGCCGATGGCGATATCACCGAAACCAAAGGCTTTAAGAGCGAGAAAAACTCCCAGTACGTTGGCGTAGGTGCGGAAGTTCGCCCGCTTAACTGGCTTGCAGTCCGTGCCGGTTACCGTGCGGACGTGAAGGGCGATGATAAAAACGTCTTCACCGGCGGTGTCGGCTTTGCACCGTTTAACCGCGTGCATGTCGATTTAATGGGTCTGGTCGGCGAAGATAAAACCTGGGGCGCAGGCGCACAGTTGAGCCTGACTTTCTAAGGTTTAACCGGAGGCGCTGCGCCTCCGGTTTTCCCTGTGCTATAGTAGCGCCCCTTTTTCATTCGATGCTTAATTATTCGCCATGCTGCCACACTCTCAGTCCGCTGCTTTTCCTGCCCATCGTTTCTCCATTGCGCCGATGCTCGACTGGACGGACAGACATTGTCGCTACTTCTTGCGCCTGCTGTCGCGCCAGACGCTGCTGTACACCGAAATGGTCACCACTGGTGCAATCATTCATGGCAAGGGCGATTACCTGGCGTATAGCGAAGAGGAGCATCCGCTGGCGTTGCAGCTTGGCGGCAGCGATCCGGCGCAGCTTGCCCATTGTGCGAAGCTTGCCGAAGCACGCGGCTATGACGAAATTAACCTTAACGTTGGCTGTCCGTCCGATCGTGTACAGAACGGGCGTTTCGGTGCCTGCCTGATGGGCGAAGCGCAACTGGTGGCCGACTGTATTAAAGCGATGCGCGATGTGGTGTCGATCCCCGTCACCGTCAAAACACGTATCGGCATCGACAACAGCGATAGCTATGAATTTCTCTGCGACTTTATTGGCACCGTGGCCGGGAAAGGCGAGTGCGAGAGTTTTATCATCCATGCGCGTAAAGCCTGGCTTTCCGGGCTAAGCCCGAAAGAGAACCGCGAAATCCCGCCGCTGGATTACCCGCGCGTTTACCAGCTTAAACGCGATTTTCCCCATCTGATGATGTCGATTAACGGCGGCATTAAATCGCTGGCCGAAGCCAAAGCACACCTTGAGCATATGGATGGCGTAATGGTCGGTCGCGAAGCCTACCAAAATCCGGGCATACTGGCGTGCGTCGATCGCGAAATCTTTGGTGCAGACGTCGCCGATGCCGATCCGGTGGCGGTGGTGCGCGCCATGTACCCTTATATTGAACGTGAACTGAGCCAGGGTGCCTATCTGGGGCATATCACACGTCATATGCTGGGGCTGTTCCAGGGCGTGCCCGGCGCGCGCCAGTGGCGTCGCTACCTGAGTGAAAATGCCCACAAGGCCGGGGCCGATATTGACGTTGTGGAACATGCGCTGAATCTGGTGGCGTCGAAGCGTTAAAAATTCACCAAAAGATGGTCAAAATCACCAGGCTCTGCCCATCGCGGCGGGGCTTTCGCATTGATAAATCAGCCTTTTTAATGTTGGCATGTTTCTTGTAATAACAGCAGGAGTTACCTCCTGGGAGAGAATCGTCATGCTGGAATTACTGTTTATTGTCGGCTTTTTTGTGATGTTGCTGGTGACCGGCATTTCACTACTCGGCATCATCGCTGCGCTCATTGTTGCCACCGCCGTAATGTTTCTCGGTGGGCTGTTCGCTTTGGCGTTTAAATTGTTACCCTGGCTGCTGCTGGCGGTGGCGATTGTCTGGGTGATTCGCGCGGTGAAAGAGCCAAAAATCCCGCGCTATCAACGCAATAACCGTTGGCGTTACTAAACTATTGAGCGGTTCGTCACAGACCGGAGAGTTTTCCCGGCGTTTTGCTGACAACCGCATAGGCTTTAGATAACAAATCTGTCACTATCGCGGCGTTTACGAATTCATCGTGCTGTACCCTACAATGCAGCCGAACTAAAAAAAGAAAGGGCTTCCTGCGGGAAGCCCTAATTCTTTCTGCCGCCTATTACGGAATAAGCAAACTTGACCCTTGCGTCGCACGGCTTTCAAGAGCCTCGTGGGCGCGCTGCGCATCTTTTAGCGCGAACTTCTGACTATCTGTAACTTCAACTTTAATGACGCCGCTGGCGATCAGCGAAAACAGTTCATTGCTGGCTTCCTGCATCTCTTCATGGTTGGTGACATAACCATTCAGGGAAGGGCGCGTGGCATACAGCGAACCTTTCTGGTTGAGAATACCCAGATTAACGCCCGTCACCGGGCCGGACGAGTTGCCAAAACTGACCATCAGCCCGCGGCGGCGCAGGCAGTCCAGCGAGGTTTCCCAGGTATCTTTACCCACCGAGTCGTACACCACCGCCACTTTTTTGCCGCCGGTTATCTCTTTCACGCGCTCAACCACATTCTCTTCGCTATAGTTGATCACCTGCCAGGCGCCGGCCTGCAACGCGCGCTGGGCTTTTTGCGCCGAGCCTACCGTACCAATCAGCTTGGCGCCGAGGGCTTTCGCCCACTGGCAGGCAATCAGCCCAACGCCACCGGCGGCAGCATGGAACAGGAACGCTTCATCGGGTTTGATTTCATAGGTTTTGCGCAGCAGATAAAACACCGTCAGCCCTTTCAGGAAGGAAGCCGCCGCTTGTTCAAAAGAGATGGCATTGGGCAGCACCGCAATTTTATCGGCCGCAACATTATGCACCGAGCTGTAAGCGCCCAGCCCTGATTGCGCGTAGACCACGCGATCGCCTGGTTTTACCTGCGTAACCTTACTGCCCACCTGGCTTACCACACCTGCTGCTTCCGTTCCCAGTCCGCTGGGTAAACCCGGAGGGGGATACAGGCCGCTACGAATATAGGTATCGATATAGTTGATGCCGATGGCTTTATTTTCTACCTGCACCTCGTTTTCCGCCGGTGCCGAAGGGGTAAACTCCACCGCCTTGAGTACCTCAGGCCCACCATGCTTTTGAAACTCTATTCGTGTCGCCATGCTTCCTCCTGATGTGATAATCTTTCAAACCATTCATAACCCGGATAGCTCCCTTCACTATGGCAGGAAATAAACCCTTCAACAAACAGACCGAACCCCGCGACGTGCAGCTCGAGGGGATGAAAGTGCCTCCGCACTCTATTGAAGCGGAGCAGTCGGTGTTGGGCGGTTTAATGCTGGATAACGAGCGCTGGGACGATGTCGCCGAACGCGTCGTGTCGGAAGATTTTTATACCCGCCCGCATCGCCATATTTTTACCGAGATGCACCGCCTGCAGGAGATGGGTAAACCCATCGATCTGATTACCCTCGCGGAATCCCTGGAGCAGCAGGGGCAGTTGGATATCGTCGGCGGTTTTGCTTACCTTGCGGAGCTGTCAAAAAATACGCCAAGTGCGGCGAACATCAGCGCTTACGCCGATATTGTGCGCGAACGCGCCGTCGTGCGTGAGATGATCTCGGTAGCGAATGAAATTGCCAACGCCGGTTTCGATCCGCAGGGGCGCAGCAGTGAAGATCTGCTCGATCTGGCCGAGTCGCGGGTGTTTAAAATCGCCGAAAGCCGCGCGAATAAAGATGAAGGTCCGAAAAATATCGCCGAGGTGCTCGAAGCCACCGTTTCGCGTATCGAACAGCTTTTCCAGCAGCCCCACGACGGTGTAACGGGCGTCAATACCGGTTATGACGATCTGAATAAGAAAACCGCAGGCTTGCAGCCGTCGGATTTAATTATCGTTGCCGCGCGTCCGTCGATGGGTAAAACGACCTTTGCGATGAACCTCGTCGAAAATGCGGCGATGTTGCAGGATAAACCGGTTTTAATCTTCAGTCTTGAGATGCCCTCGGAACAGATCATGATGCGTTCGCTGGCTTCCCTTTCCCGTGTTGATCAGACGCGTATTCGTACCGGCCAACTGGATGATGAAGATTGGGCGCGTATCTCAGGCACCATGGGTATCCTGCTGGAAAAACGTAATATCTACATTGATGACTCCTCCGGTCTGACGCCGACGGAAGTACGTTCCCGCGCGCGACGTATCGCCCGTGAGCATGGCGGCATCGGTCTTATCATGATCGACTACCTGCAACTGATGCGCGTGCCGTCATTGTCCGATAACCGTACGCTGGAGATCGCCGAAATATCCCGCTCGCTAAAAGCGCTGGCGAAAGAGTTACATGTGCCGGTGGTGGCACTGTCGCAGCTTAACCGCTCCCTCGAGCAGCGTGCGGATAAGCGCCCGGTCAACTCGGATCTGCGTGAATCCGGCTCCATTGAGCAGGACGCCGACTTAATTATGTTTATTTATCGTGACGAGGTTTATCACGAAAACAGCGACTTAAAAGGCATTGCCGAAATCATTATTGGTAAGCAGCGTAACGGCCCCATCGGTACCGTGCGTCTGACATTTAACGGGCAGTGGTCGCGCTTTGATAACTACGCGGGACCGCAATACGATGACGAGTAAATTTCCGTCATCCTTCGCGCCGCAGATGCGCTGACGCATCCCGTTCCCACCGGTTACTTAGCTTACTAAGCGCCCGGAGATTGCCGGGCTTGTCACCTTTCTGCCCCACGAAAGATTGAGGAAATTCTTTTATTTAGTAAGGAATTTACATGCAAGCGGCAACTGTAGTCGTTAACCGCCGCGCTCTGCGACACAATCTGCAACGCCTGCGCGAACTGGCCCCCGCCAGCCGCGTGGTTGCGGTGGTGAAAGCAAACGCCTATGGACACGGTCTGGTCGAGACCGCGCGAACCCTCCCTGATGCCGATGCTTTCGGCGTTTCCCGTCTTGAAGAAGCCCTGCAACTGCGTGCGGGCGGCATTACGCAACCCATTTTGCTGCTGGAAGGTTTTTTTGCCGCCAGCGATTTACCTTTGGTGGCGCAACACCAGCTTCATACGGTGATCCACAGCGTCGAACAGCTGGAAGCGTTGGAAACAGCAACCCTCGAAACGCCGGTTACCGTGTGGATGAAGCTCGATACCGGCATGCACCGGCTGGGCGTGCATCCCCACGAAGCCGAAGCGTTCTATGCGCGCCTGTCACGTTGTAAAAATGTCTGCCAGCCGGTGAATGTTGCCAGCCACTTTGCCCGCGCCGATGAGCCTGAGTGTGGTGCAACGGAGCGCCAACTCGATATCTTTACTACCTTTACCGAGGGGAAACCCGGCCTGCGTTCTATCGCCGCATCCGGTGGCACGCTGCTGTGGCCGCAATCGCACTTTGACTGGATCCGCCCCGGCATTATTCTGTACGGCGTTTCGCCCCTCGATCATAAACCCTGGGGGGCGGAGTTCGGTTTTATGCCCGCGATGACCTTAACCTCGCAGCTGATTGCCGTACGTGAACATAACGCGGGCGATGCGGTGGGCTACGGCGGCACATGGGAAAGCGCGCGCGACACGCGTTTGGGCGTGGTGGCGATGGGCTACGGCGATGGCTACCCGCGCGCGGCACCATCCGGTACGCCAGTATTGATTAATGGTCGTGAAGTGCCGATAGTAGGTCGTGTTGCAATGGATATGATTTGTGTGGATCTCGGTCCCGGCGCGCAGGATAGAGCCGGGGATGAAGTGGTATTGTGGGGGGAAGGGCTGCCCGTCGAACGCATTGCCGAAGCAACAAAGGTGAGTGCTTACGAACTTATCACGCGGCTAACCTCAAGGGCTACGTTAAGGTATATCGAATAAGTTAAGGTATATCGAATAAAAGGGATGACGCCGTGTTGCCAATGGAGATCGCAGCCTGCTCAGCTTCGACCGTTTCTGTACTTCTTGCCGCGCGCAACAATGTACATACCTGGTGGACCGCTATTATTGGCTGCGTTCTTTATGGCTGGGTATTCTACTCGGTGCAACTCTACGCCGATGTCAGTCTGCAACTCTTCTATATTGTTACCAGCGTAGCCGGGTGGATTAACTGGTTGAAAGGCCATCACGGCGGCGAATTGCGGGTACGAACAACGCCCTTTAGCCGCCTGGTGTTGATGTTTCTTGGTGCGCTGATTGTCGCCAGTGGTTATGCCATGCTGCTACGTCGTTTTACCAATGCGTGGTGGCCGTGGCTCGATTCCATTCTCTGCGTATTTAGCGTCGTTGCACAATTTATGATCATGGGCCGCAGGCTGGAGAGCTGGTATATCTGGTTAATGGTCGACACGATTGCCATACCGCTCTACATCGCACGTGAACTGTGGGTGACCGCCGCTCTGTTCTGCATTTTCTGGTGCAACGCCTGGCACGGCTTGTATCAGTGGCGTAAAGCCTGGCTGGCGGCTAAAGCTCAGGAGTAGCTGCGCTGCGCCGTAACAAGCAAAATTTTTCTTACTCTTGCTGCTCCTCTCGATCTTGCTGCGCTTCCGGTTTATTGTGGTCGTTATTGCCTACTGTAAACCTGGAGAGTACACGCGTGTTTCAGAAAGTTGACGCCTACGCCGGCGACCCCATTTTATCGTTAATGGAGCGCTTTAAAGAGGATCCCCGCAGCGACAAAGTCAATCTCAGCATCGGGCTCTATTACAACGAAGAGGGGATTATTCCGCGTTTACAGGCGGTGGCCGAGGCCGAAGCGCGCCTGAACGCGCAGCCGCACGGCGCGTCGCTCTATCTGCCGATGGAAGGGTTGAGCAGCTATCGCCACGCGATTGCTCCGCTGCTGTTTGGTGCGAATCATCCGGTTTTGCAGCAACAACGCGTTGCCTCTATCCAGACCTTAGGCGGATCCGGTGCGCTGAAAGTTGGCGCGGATTTCCTCCAGCGTTATTTCCCCAACTCTGGCGTCTGGGTGAGCGATCCGACATGGGAAAACCACATCGCTATATTCGAAGGCGCGGGATTCGAAGTAAGTACTTACCCATGGTATGACAGCGAAACCAATGGCGTCCGTTTTGAGGCGTTTCTGGCAACACTGAATACCCTTGCGGCGCAAAGTATTGTCCTGCTGCATCCGTGCTGCCATAACCCAACGGGTGCCGATCTGACCCCTGCGCAATGGGATGAAGTGGTGGAAGTTCTGAAAGCGCGCGATCTGATCCCGTTTCTCGATATCGCCTATCAGGGCTTTGGCACAGGTATGGAAGAGGATGCGTACGCCATCCGCGCGATTGCCCACGCCGGGCTGCCTGCGCTGGTCAGCAACTCGTTTTCTAAAATTTTCTCCCTCTACGGTGAACGCGTCGGCGGGCTTTCCGTCGTCTGTGAAGACGCTGACGCCGCCAGCCGCGTGCTGGGGCAGCTGAAAGCTACCGTGCGCCGCAACTACTCCAGCCCGCCGCAGTTTGGCGCCCAGTTAGTGGCCCTGGTGCTGAGCGACGCGGGCCTGAAAGCCTCGTGGCTGGCGGAAGTCGAAGCGATGCGCACGCGTATTCTGGCGATGCGTCAGCAACTGGTGACGGTGCTCAAAGAAGCGGTCCCGGGCGGTAACTTCGATTATTTGCTTAAGCAGCGCGGTATGTTCAGCTATACCGGCCTGAGCGCGGCACAGGTCGACAGACTGCGTGATGAGTTTGGTATCTATCTAATTTCTAGCGGGCGGATGTGCGTTGCCGGTCTGAACAGCCGCAATGTGCAGCGCGTCGCGCAGGCTTTTGCCGCGGTGATGTAAGTAACCACTTACTCTCTTATCCCCTGCGATGCAGCGGGGGATAAATCCTCTCCGTAACGTCTTATCCTATGAATATTCTGTAAAAATCCTTTTTTAAAACGGCTTCACAAGGTATGGTCGGCAAGCATTTAACTATTCGCACAATTTATGAATGCTAACGAAATGATAATTAAAGGATAAATATGCGAAATATTATTCGCGCTCTCGGCGCGGTTTGTCTGTGGGTGACCTTCAATAGCGCGGCGTGTGCCTCGGCACCGGTACCGGCATCTGAAGGCACCGATGTTGCCCAACTCGCCGCTCAGGCGCCGATACACTGGGTTTCTGTGGCACAGATTGAACGCTCACTGGTCGAACGGCCGCCGATGGCGGTGGGCTTTGATATCGACGACACGGTACTCTTTTCCAGTCCCGGCTTCTGGCGCGGCAAGAAAACCTGGTCCCCCGACAGCGATGCCTATCTGCATAACCCGGCCTTTTGGGAAAAGATGAATAATGGCTGGGATGAATTCAGTATTCCAAAAGAAGTGGCGCGTCAGCTGATTGCGATGCATGTAAAGCGCGGCGACAGCATCTTCTTTATTACCGGGCGCAGCCCGACCAAAACGGAAACGGTAAGTAAAACCCTGCAGGACGATTTTCTGATCCCGGCAGCGAATATGAACCCGGTGATTTTCGCCGGCGACAAGCCCGATCAAAATTCGAAAACCCAGTGGCTTAAAGAGAAGCAGATCCGCATTTTTTATGGCGATTCCGATGGCGATATCACCGCCGCGCGGGAAAGTGAAGCACGGCCCATCCGCGTGCTGCGCGCCTCTAACTCAACCTACCGCCCCTTACCCAAGGCGGGCGCGCTGGGAGAAGAGGTGATCGTCAATTCCGAATACTAGCCTGCGGTTTGCTGTTTTGGCCTGATGTTGCACACTGTTAGCGACAGGTTTTTAACAGGAGCAACCTATGTGGTATCAACAGACGCTGACCCTTGGCGAGAAATCCCGCGGATTTCATCTGGTGACGGAGGAAGTGCTGGGGCAGATCGCCGAAATATCCCGAATTAAGGTAGGTTTGCTGCACTTGTTGCTGCAGCATACTTCCGCCTCGCTGACCCTCAATGAAAATTGCGATCCCACCGTGCGCCACGATATGGAGCACCATTTCCTCAAATCCGTACCGGACAACGCGCCCTATGAGCATGATTACGAAGGGCCGGATGATATGCCATCGCATATTAAATCCTCGCTGCTCGGTGTTTCTCTACTGTTGCCGGTACAAAGCGGGCGCGTGATGCTGGGCACATGGCAGGGCATTTGGCTGGGAGAACATCGTGTACACGGCGGTTCACGCAAGATAATCGCCACGCTGCAGGGCGAGTAGCGTGCGTCAGATTGTGTAACGGGCCACGGTTTCTTCGCCGATACACTACGCTTTAATAACGCCATTGAGCCGAAAGCCCTGGCTCACCTCGTTATAACAAGGAGAAGCATAGTGACAATTTCTGAGCTGCTGCAATATTGCATGGCCAAGCCCGGCGCTGAACAGAGCGTGCATAGCGACTGGAAAGCAACGCAAATCAAAGTTGCGGATGTGCTGTTTGCAATGGTGAATGAGGTGGAAGGGCGACCGGCAGCATCGCTAAAAGCGAGCCCTGAACTGACGGATTTACTGCGCCAGCAGCATCAAGATGTGCGCCCCAGCCGCCATTTAAACAAAGCGCACTGGAGCACCGTCTATCTTAATGGTTCACTGCCGGATTCGCAGATTTACTATCTGGTGGATGCTTCTTATCAGCAGGCGATGGAGCTGGTGCCGGAGCAGATCCGGCAACAGCTCTCCGTGTGACTTTTACAGCAGCGGTTTAAGGAAACGCGCCGTATGGGAAGCTTCGCATTCGGCGACGGTTTCCGGCGTACCGGAAACCAGAATTTCCCCGCCGCCGCTGCCGCCTTCCGGGCCGAGATCGACAATCCAGTCCGCCGTCTTAATCACGTCCAGGTTGTGCTCAATCACCACAATGGTGTTGCCCTGATCCCGCAGCTTATGCAGCACATCCAGCAGTTGCTGAATATCGGCAAAATGCAGGCCGGTGGTCGGCTCATCAAGAATATAGAGCGTCTGCCCGGTACCGCGTTTTGACAGTTCGCGCGCCAGCTTCACGCGCTGGGCTTCGCCGCCGGAAAGGGTAGTGGCTGACTGGCCGAGACGAATATAGGTCAGGCCGACATCCATGAGCGTTTGCAGCTTGCGCGCCAGCGCCGGAACGGCGTCGAAGAACTCACGGGCTTCTTCGATGGTCATATCCAGCACTTCATGAATGGTCTTGCCTTTGTATTTAATCTCCAGCGTTTCACGGTTGTAGCGCTTGCCTTTGCACTGATCGCACGGCACGTAAATATCCGGCAGAAAGTGCATTTCCACCTTGATTACGCCATCGCCCTGACAGGCTTCGCAGCGACCGCCGCGCACGTTAAAGCTGAAGCGCCCCGGCGTATACCCGCGCGAGCGTGACTCCGGTACCCCAGCAAAAAGCTCACGCACCGGCGTAAACACGCCGGTATAGGTCGCCGGGTTAGAGCGCGGCGTACGACCGATCGGGCTTTGGTCGATATCGATGACTTTGTCGAAATGCTCCAGCCCCTGAACATCACGGTACGGCGCAGGTTCGGCGATGGTCGCTCCGTTCAGCTGACGCTGCGCGATAGGGAACAGCGTATCGTTAATCAGCGTCGATTTACCGGAACCGGACACGCCGGTGATACAGGTGAACAGACCCACCGGTAGCGTCAGCGTGACATCTTTCAGGTTATTGCCGCGCGCCCCGGACAGCTTCAGCACTTTCTCCGGGTTGGCTTTCACGCGCTCTTTCGGCAGCTCGATTTTACGTTTGCCGCTCATATACTGCCCGGTAAGGGATTCCGGCACCGCCATAATCGCATCCAGCGTCCCTTCCGCTACCACCTGGCCGCCGTGCACGCCTGCACCGGGACCGATATCGATCACATGGTCGGCGGCGCGAATCGCGTCTTCGTCGTGCTCAACGACAATTACCGTGTTACCGAGATTACGCAGATGAACCAGCGTACCGAGCAGGCGCTCGTTATCGCGTTGGTGCAGGCCGATTGATGGCTCATCCAGCACGTACATCACGCCGACCAGACCTGCGCCGATCTGGCTTGCCAGACGGATACGCTGCGCTTCACCACCGGAGAGGGTTTCCGCCGAGCGGGAAAGCGTCAGGTAGTTCAGGCCGACGTTAACGAGAAATTTCAGACGATCGCCAATCTCTTTCAGCACTTTTTCGGCGATTTTTGCACGTTGTCCGGAAAGTTTGAGATTGTTGAAAAAGTCCATCGCGTGGCCGATGCTCATATCGGAAATGGTCGGCAGCGGCGTGTTTTCCACAAACACGTGACGCGCTTCGCGACGCAGGCGCGTCCCTTCACAGGAGGCGCAAGGACGGTTGCTGATAAACTTCGCCAGCTCTTCGCGCACCGCGCTGGACTCCGTCTCTTTATAACGGCGCTCCATATTATGCAGCACGCCTTCAAACGGATGACGGCGCACGGACGTATCGCCGCGATCGTTCATATATTTGAATTCAATAGACTCTTTTCCAGAACCGAACAGCACCACTTTTTGCACGTTCGCGCTCAGGCTGTCCCAGGAAGCATCCACGTCGAATTTGTAGTGTTCCGCCAGGGATTTCAGCATCTGGAAATAGTAAAAGTTACGGCGATCCCAGCCGCGGATAGCGCCGCCGGCCAGCGACAGTTCGCCGTTTTGGATCACCCGATCCGGATCGAAATACTGCTGCACGCCCAACCCGTCACAGGTCGGGCAAGCGCCCGCCGGGTTGTTGAACGAGAAGAGGCGCGGTTCCAGTTCGCGCATGCTGTAGCCGCAAATCGGGCAGGCGAAGTTGGCGGAGAAGAGCAGCTCTTCGGCGGTCGGCTCATCCATATCCGCCACCACCGCCGTGCCACCGGAAAGCTCCAGCGCGGTTTCGAAGGATTCCGCCAGGCGCTGAGCGAGATCGGCGCGCACTTTGAAGCGGTCTATCACCACTTCAATGGTGTGTTTCTTTTGCAGTTCCAGACTCGGCGGATCGGAGAGATCGCACACTTCGCCGTCGATACGCGCGCGGATATAGCCCTGGCTTGCCAGGTTCTCCAGGGTTTTGGTGTGCTCGCCTTTACGCTCTTTAATCACCGGTGCCAGCAGCATCAGGCGCTTGCCTTCGGGCTGCGACAGAACGTTATCCACCATCTGGCTGACGGTTTGCGCCGCCAGCGGAACGTCGTGATCCGGGCAGCGCGGTTCACCAACGCGGGCGAACAGCAGACGCAGGTAGTCGTGGATCTCCGTGATGGTGCCGACGGTGGAACGCGGGTTGTGCGAGGTTGATTTCTGCTCAATCGAGATGGCAGGCGATAACCCTTCAATATGGTCAACGTCCGGTTTTTCCATCAGCGACAGAAACTGACGCGCGTAGGCGGAGAGCGATTCAACGTAGCGACGCTGCCCTTCGGCATAGAGTGTGTCGAAAGCCAGTGAGGACTTACCAGAACCCGACAGCCCGGTAACGACAATCAGTTTGTCGCGTGGGATGACGAGGTTGATGTTTTTGAGATTATGGGTGCGGGCGCCCCGTACTTCTATCTTATCCAATCCATTCACCTTTTACCCGGAGGAACAGGAACACGTTTTGCCTGGTGCGTTTGAAGGACAAACAGCGGTCTGAAACGGCTAATTATGACACAAATTAACCTGAATGAATATACAGTATTCGAATGCAAGACGGCTGCGGGTGTGTCAAACTATGGCGCGCGGCGATTATCTGGAACACTTCTCGCAGCTATCATAGTGTCGCTTTGTAATGCTACAATCGCGCGTTTACACTATTAAGATTCAGGCAACGTTTTCAGGAGACAGGACATGGCCAGCAGAGGCGTCAACAAGGTGATTCTCGTCGGTAATCTGGGCCAGGACCCGGAAGTACGCTATATGCCGAGTGGTGGCGCAGTAGCCAACATTACGCTGGCTACTTCCGAATCCTGGCGTGACAAGCAGACCGGTGAAATGAAAGAGCAGACCGAATGGCACCGCGTGGTGCTGTTTGGCAAGCTGGCAGAAGTGGCCGGTGAATATCTGCGTAAAGGCTCGCAGGTGTATATCGAAGGCCAGCTGCGTACCCGCAAATGGACCGACCAGGCCGGTCAGGAAAAATACACCACGGAAGTGGTGGTGAACGTGGGCGGCACCATGCAGATGCTGGGCGGCCGTCAGGGCGGCGGCGCACCGGCAGCCGGCGGTGGTCAGCAGCAGGGCGGTTGGGGCCAGCCGCAGCAGCCTCAGGCACAGGGCGGCAACCAGTTTAGCGGCGGCGCGCAGTCTCGTCCGCAGCAGCAGTCTGCTCCGGCACCGTCTAACGAACCGCCGATGGACTTCGACGACGATATTCCGTTCTAAGAATGGCTCAGGAGCCATGCTGAAACAGAAAGCGTGGCGCTTGTGAAAATGAGTCGATACAGAGCTTACGGAGAAATTCGTAAGCTTTTTTTTGCCCCTGATAAGGGAAAGTAATCCGATTATTTATTTTGAGAATGACTGACAGGGCCCGGGAATTTATTTTAGCGTGAAGGGTTCATATCTACTGGAAGTATCGGGAAACAGAAAACCCGTTGCGACGTGATCTATCATATCCCTGTTTGTCGGACAGTATTAACCAATCTGTGGTTAACGTACTCATTGCTGAAGTCTGATTGTCGATATGCAGATACTTCTCGTTTATCTGCAGAGAATATTGTCGAGCGAAGAGCGGCGCTTTATCGTGACTGATAAAACGCCGCATACTCTCGTATTTTATCGTATCTCTATAAAAGGAAGAGTGCGATATTTAATTTACTGTAAAGGTAAATTCGACTTTATTGGATGGCGAAAATTTGTCGAGCATTACTAGCGATTTATAGTTTCCTGGCGTTTTTCCACTGATGACCTTTATTTCGACATCACCATTTTCATCACTGGGTCCATGTTCGAACGTACAATCATAGCAGTTACTATCAATATAGACATCTTTATGATTCATTGGCCCATTTCTGTTAGATAAGTTCGCCTTAACGACATCACTTCCATTTTGGGGAAGAGAAAAATAATTTTTATCCAAAACGATAGTGGAATTATACACCTGTATGATTTGCAAATTTATGTTTCCCTCATTAGTCATAACACCATCGCCATTTTCTGGCTGAAGAGAAAACTCAAAGTCACCAGCAGTGTACATCGAGTAATTGACAAGCTGGCTAACCGGAATAATAACTTTAATATCACCATTCAAATCGCTACGCACATCGTCTGAATATTCAAATGGAATAACGTCACCGAAAGATGTTGTAATATTAAATTTTAATTTCCAGCTAATACTTTCCCCGGCATGGGCAGCATCAATTTTCGCACCATAAATTAGAGCACCATAGCCATCGCCCAAAATCGCATTGCCGGGTACCAGCATATGAACATCGCTAATCACCGCTTTGTCCGGTGTCGGTGTGCTGTCTGAATAGCTGATAACCTGCATATTTTCGGTATTGGAAACCCGTCCGCGATTATCCACCGCCTGGCCGCTAATCACCCAGTTACCTGCCGTGGCCGGCAGCGTCAGCGTAAAGTGACCTTCATTATCCAGCTTGTTGATTTTGCCGCCCGCCGCAACAAACGCCGCGTCATTCCAGATAATACGTTCAATCGGATTGCGGGAAACCGTCACCGCCTGAAAGGCGATCTCCGCTGCGGTTTGCCCTTCGAGTTTATCGGGCAGCTGCAGTTGCAGTTCTTCCTGCTTGCGGTAGCTCATCACGATATTGTTATTGCGCTCGACAAGGTCAAGACGGCTGGCAGAGAGTGTACGCAGGCCGGGAACCAGATCGCTGCTGGTCTGCTTGTCAAACGGCACGCCGAGGCGATAATTCACACGGGCAAACACCTGCGTATCCTGCTCACCGGCTTTGCCTGTGCGGTAATCGACACCAAGGGTCAGCAACGGGAACGGCGTATAATTTAAGCCTGCCGTGATGGCATAGGGATCTTTTTGCCGCGAGTTTTTACCAAACAGCGCCACTTCGTCGCCGAAATATTTTTCGTAAGCGAGTTTGCCGCCTAACTGCGGCAGTGAGGGCAGATACCCTTCATAGCGGATATCCCCGCCGTTGGCCGGACGTTCATCATAGTCGCGCAGCACGCTGGACGCTTTCCAGTCCGACAGGCGGAAATAACCGTTGGCGGAAAGCTTGCTGTAATCGTGCCACAGCTCAACCCCGGCGCCCCAGCGGCGGTTGCTGCCGGTGATATCGTGGTCGTAGAAAGCGTTATAGCCGACCATCCAGTCGCTGAAAAAGTGACGCTGGCCGAGCCCCAGGTTACCCATCACGCGATCGTCATATTTACGCAGACCAAACTGCGTAAATGCCACGCTATGCTGGCCTGAAAAGAGCGGAAGCAGCATATCGAGGGAACTGTTGTTCAGTTCGGTCAGGGAATTCATGCCGGCATTAATCTGCACGGTACCAAACTGGCTCAGCCACGGTTCCAGTTCCGACACCACATAACCGGCCGCCAGCCCTCCCAGCGCATTGGTTTTATCGTAACCGATACGCTGTGCCGCCTGCGCCAGTTCGGTGCCGTCTTTCGAGGTGTTTACGGTATCTGCCGCGAAAGCTATCTGGCTTAAGACGCAGGATATTGCCGTCGCTAAAAAACAGTGATGAATATTCGCCATGACTTGCCCATTAAAATTAACTGTCTGAAATTTAAAATGTTTCCGGGAGGGCAGAAATACAGCGGGCAACGGTTTTCCGCGTTGAGGTGAGATCCGTTTTCGTCAGTACTTCCCGTCCAGAACATAGGTTTGCCGTTATGGTGGTGTCGTCAGAGCGGGAAAAACAGGCAGGGCTTTGATGGGGGGCTAACAAGAGAAGCAGCGCCTTCTGATGAAGGCGCTGGCGGATTAGTGATTACCGGGCGATAAACCGCGCGATGGCCGGTTTATCCGGTTCCTCTTCCTCAGTGGTAACAACCTTTATTGAGGCCTTATTTGACAGGTTGCCCTGGCTATCTATCGCTTGCAGGCTGATTACCCAGCTACCCACTTTTTTCGGCAAGGTGAACGCATAGCGCTGCGAACCTAAATTTCTGATCTTCCCTCCGGCAGCGATAAAGGCTTTATCGCCCCAGATAAGGCGATCGATGGAGTAATGGGAAGAGATACTGACGGGAACAATCGTCTCGGTACCGATTTCGCCTTCGATTTCAGAGGGCATCCAGATCATCACAGAATCAAAGCTGCGATGAGATTTAATGATGGTGTTATTACGATTCACCAGGTCGAGACGGGTCACCGGCAGTGCGTGCATATTCGTCACCTGAAAAATGCTTAATTGTTTACTTAACGGTACACCCAAACGATAGGTAATCCGGGCGTAAACGAGGGCTTCACTAAGATCGTTTTGCCCGGCCCGATAATCAGCACCTATCGTCAGCAAAGGGAATGGCGTAAAATTTAAGCCCGCCGTAAAGACGCTGAACGTTCTCTTTTTCGACTGCCCAATCATGAATATGCCCTCCTCGGCGGAGTAATTTTCATAAGAAAGGTTTACACCTAAATGCGGCAGAGAGGGGAAATAGCCTGCGGCGCGAACATCAAATCCATTGGCCGGACGTTCATCATAGCCTGGGTTATCTGCGGATATTTTCCATTCAGCGAGGCCGTAATAACCATTGGCGGAGAGTTTGAGGTATTCGCTCCACATTTCAACGCCGGCACCGAGGCGAAAATGCCGGG
The DNA here is from genome assembly GCF_000814905.1 of Enterobacter sp. Bisph1. Taxonomy (GTDB): domain Bacteria; phylum Pseudomonadota; class Gammaproteobacteria; order Enterobacterales; family Enterobacteriaceae; genus Kosakonia. The sequence continues at coordinate 94,867 of NZ_JXAG01000030.1, read as the reverse complement.
TGGTAAATTCATGATCGTAAAAAACGTTATAACCTATTAGCACGTTGTTTAATGTCTTACGCTGGCCGAAGCCCACATTTCCGGTGATGCGCTCGTTCTGCTGGCGAACACCGAACTGCGTAAATATCACTTTCTCACTGACATTATAAAACGGGATCAGCATATCGAATGCGCCATAATTCAATTCATATTGTGAATCAATAGCAGCCTCAATTTGCACCGTACCAAACTGGTTAAGCCAGGGCGTAATTTCCGTAACCAAATAGCCAGCGGCCATATCTGTCAGGGCGGCGCTACCGCCGGAACTGACTTTTTTCGCAGGTTGCGCCAGTTGTGTCTCATCTTGTGAATTAATGATGGCGTTCGCCGCGAAAGCCGTGTGGCATAATGCGCAGGACATTAGCGCGGCAAAAAGGGATTTATAAATAATCACTCTGACTCTTCCATTAGTTTAAATGATATATATGAAGCAGGGGGCGGCGTGAAGGCGGATAATACAGGGGTTAACGATGTTCCACTATTAAGGTCATATCCCTATTCACCAGGAAGCGTTACACAAATCTATTTTTGCTGCGTTATTTATCTTCCTGGCGGCGAGCATGGGTTAAACCAGTAATTAACCGCTATCTAAATGCCATGACTTTTTTTAGCAGACACCCGCCGTTTTCTGTGCGATGAAAATCCTTTTATACATAAAAAAGGCGAGTTCCCCGGGGCGGGTAATATAACCGACTCTGCTATGCTCGGAGAAATGGCCGACGGGAGTAAAACTGATGCTGACTAATCTGTTACGGGATTTTCCTGCCACCGCGCAGGCGGGCGAAGCGGAAACTTTTGAAGATGTGCTTCTACGCCCGGGGCTTAAAATCGAACGTATTATCTCGACTGGCCAGGCCAGCCCGCCCGATTTTTGGTACTGCCAGCCGCAAAGCGAGTGGGTGTTAATTTTGCAGGGTGCCGCGGGTTTGCAACTGGAAGGGGAAGCCGAAGAGCGCGTACTGCAGGTGGGTGATGCGCTCAATATTCCCGCCCAGTGCCGCCACCGGGTGAACTGGACCCAGGCGCAACCGCCAACCCTTTGGTTGGCGGTGCATTACGAATACCCGCACGATGAGCGGCCCGCGTAAGGGTTGGCGTTAACCGTTCGGCAGCAGCAACGGTTGCAGGCGCTGCCAAACCTGCGGGCTGGCAGCCCAGGCGTTATTGCCCTGTGTGAGTCCGTTATTGGCAAGAAAATTGTTGTGCATACCGCCCGCCTCTTTAATGATAACCAACCCGGCAAGGGCATCCCAACTGTGCAGATGCGCCTCGAAGTAGCCATGTACCTGGCCCGCGGCCACATGGGCCAGCATCAGCGCGCCCGCGCCAAAGCGGCGGTGCTCCACACCGTGCTCAAACAGGGTTTCGATGGTTTGCGTATATTCGCGCGCAGAGGTGCGGCTGGAACGGCCAATACCGAGCACTATCGCATCCGGCGCGGGATCGGTGATAGATAAGCGCTTGCCGTTTAAAAACGATCCTTTACCGCTTTCGGCGAAGAAAAATTCGTCGCGATCGGGAGCATAAATCACCCCCAGCGCAATCGTGCTGCCCCGTACATACGCCACGGAGATGCACCAGTAATCCATGCCGAGAATAAAGTTGGTGGTGCCATCAATCGGGTCGATAACCCAAACGCCGTCGCTGCCCGGCTCCAGCCCGCGCTCTTCGCCAAGCAGGCCATCCTGCGGGCGCTCGGCTTTCAACCACGCGCGCAGTTCGGTTTCGACATACACATCCGCCTGCGAGACAAAATCCTGGCGGCCTTTTTGTTCAATGGTTAGCCCACTATTACGCAGCGCTTTCGCCTGCTGACCAAGGCGACGAATCAGCGCACACAGCGCATCGGTAAACTCTTCTGTCATATCTGAACTCTTAGCCAATCTGTGGCGATGTTTGTCGATGAATCATTTCCACCTTAACCCACTCAACGCGGGAAGGCTGTAAGGGATTTTTTGCCCGCTCCAGCAGACGCGTCAGCGCGCGGCGCGCGATTTCCGCCACATCCTGATGCAGCGTGGTTAACCGGTAACTGAGCTGGCCGCTCTGCGGCGTGTTATCAAAGCCTATCAGATGAAAATCCCGCGGCGCCTCTTTACCGCGCAGGCGCATGCCGTCGAGAAAACCGCAGGCCAGCTGCGCGTTGGCACAAAAGATGCCGTCCGGTACCGCTTCACAGGTTTGCGCCGCCTGCAAGCCGCCGCCGTACCCTTCAACAGACGCGTCAAAACGACAGATATCGCGTGGATCCACGCCTGAATGCTGCAAGGCCTGCAAAAAAGCTTCGCCGCGCTGCAGCCCGGCCCAGGTCGAACCCGCGTGATTGAGCCAGCCAAAACGGCGGCAGCCGGAGCGATAGAGCTGTTCAGCGGCCTGACGCGCACCGGCGTGATTATCGGAGCAGACAAAATCCACCAGCGGAATATCCGGCGGGCGGTTAATGCCGACGACGGGGATCTGCTGGCTTACGCACTCGTTAACAATCTCTTGCGGCGGCTGCCCGGACGTGACGATCACTCCCGACACGCGAAACTGGGTAAAACGGCGCAGCGTAGCCGTCAAATCCTGTTCACCGGTGATCTCCGTGACCAGTGCCTGATAGCCACGGCGCTGAATTTCGTGCAGCAAGCCTTCAAGCAGGCTGCTGCGAAACGGATCGCCAATACGCGCCACGATTACGCCAATCAAATGGCTGCGCTGGCGGTTAAGTCCCTGGGCAAGAAAGTTGACCTGGTAGCCCAGCTCCTGCGCTGCACGCAGCACTTTCTCTTTCGTCGCTGGCGAAATACTGCCGTTGCTGCTCAGGGCGCGCGATACCACCGCCCGGGAGACGCCAGCGCGCGTCGCCACATCCTGCGCGGTGATGGCCTGTTTACGCACCGAGGGGCTCAAGCGCAGCCCTCCGCCCGGCGGCTAAGATCAAAAGCCAGGCCATCGCGGCTGACAAACAGCCCCGGCCAGGGCGTGCAGGCCAGCTCAAGGGCGGGCAGGGCGGCATCGTTGCAGTGATACAACCCCAGACGCGGCAGATGCAACTGTTCATAAAGCGCCAGGCAGCCGGGGAAATCGCCGTGCGAGGCGTGCGCGGGCAGCGCCGTTGCCGAAGCACACTCCTGAAACGCCAGATCGGCGTTATGCATCAGTGCAATGCTCTGTGGCGTTGGACGCCCGTCCCCGCTGTAAAACAGCGTCTGGTCGTTCGCCTCAATGCGCAGGGCAAGATTCGGCAGTTCATGATGGGTAAACGCGGTGTGCATCTGCCATCCCTGCCACTGCCAGGCGGGTTCGCTGTCGCGCCACTCAATATCGAAACAGAGGCTGGTTTGCGGCCAGTTGGCGAGGTTTGCCAGCTGCATCAGCACCGGGCGCTGTTCACGCTGCGCCCAGATAATAAGCGGTTTCTGGCGCTGGAAACTTTTCCAGAAGTTCAGCAGGGCCGTCAATCCGCTGCAGTGATCCGGATGTATATGGGTGAAATAAAGGGCGTCGATATCGTTCACATCGCCGCCGCGCTGCCAGAGCGCGCGCGGGATTGTCGGGCCACAATCGATCAACAACTGCTGATTTTCATCGAAAACGCGGATTGCCGAGGTGTTTTGCTGCAACGAGAAAGCGCTACCGCAGCCGAGAACATCTATTTTCATTTCGCCCCACCAAAATTATTGCGCACTTAATCAAACTGTCACAAATAGACGACAAAGTAGGCTCACATCATGTCGCTGCAAAGTTGCATTTTTTTTACAAATAAATGAACACGTGTTCATTGAGAAAAGAAAAAGCGAAACAAAGGAACGGCTGTGAGTTATTTGCAGATTGAGAAATTGAAAATTGGCTATGGCGAAAATATCGTCCTGCACGATATTCATCTGGCGGTGGAAAAAGGCGAGATGATCGCGCTACTGGGGCCTTCCGGCTGCGGGAAAACGACCTTGCTCAATGCGTTATGTGGGTTTATCCCGGTGAAATCTGGCGCGATTGCTATTAATGGCCGCGATATTACCCACAGTACGCCGGAGCAGCGAAATATCACCATGGTATTTCAGAGTTACGCGCTGTGGCCCCATTTTACGGTGGCGCAAAATATTGGTTATGGCCTGAAAGTGCGACGCTGGAAAAAAGAGGCGATTGCCGTGCGGGTGCAGGAATTATTAAAAATCGTCAACCTCGAAAATTATGCCGATTTTAAAGTCACCGCCCTTTCCGGCGGCCAGCGCCAGCGCGTGGCGCTGGCGCGCGCATTAGCTATTGAGCCGGATGTGCTGGTGCTCGATGAGCCGTTGTCGAACCTGGATGCCAAAGTGCGCCTCAACGTACGCCATGAAATTAAAGCCCTGCAAAAAAAGCTCGGCTTTACCTCGCTGATCGTCACCCACGACCAGCAAGAAGCGTTGGTGATGGCGGATCGCATCGCGGTGTTGAATAACGGGCGTATTGAACAACTGGGCACGCCGGAAGATATCTATCACCGCCCGGCAACGCCGTTTGTCGCCGATTTTATGGGCGCGGATAACTGCCTCCATCACGGTGATGAGCCGGGCAAAACGCTCTTTTTCCGCAGTTCCGACGTCACCATTTTCCCCTCTTTATCCACGCCGCAACGGGCAGGGCTGCTGCTTGACGGCGTAGTCGAAGAGAGCGCGTTTCTTGGTCATCAGTATCGCCATAGCGTGCGCTGCAATGGGCAAGTTCTGCTGGCGGATTCTACGCAGTTTTGGCCGGCGCGAACGCCGGTGATTTTGCAGGTGCCGGAAGCGGCGCTGCATGTTTTTGCAACGCCTTAATTATGCCAACCACACACTCTTTTGCAGGGGATAGATCATGTCCGTAAAAACACAACTTGCTGTCATCGCCGCCCTTTCGCTGACGTATGGCGCACAGGCCGCTCACGCCGAAACGGTGCTTAATGTGGCGACGGCAGGCGATCAAAATATGGTGGATTACGTTAAAACCTGGCTTGGGCCGAAGTTTGAAGCCGCCCATCCGGGGGTAAAAGTGCAGGTCGTCGGCACCGGGCCGGGGGATGCCGGTTCGAACAAAATCGTTGAAAAACTGACGGCGCAGCAGCAGAGCGGCGCAAAAACATGGGATATGGACGTTGCGGTAGTCCACCAGGCTGCCGGTGGGCAACTGGTGGAAAAAGGTCTGCTGGAAAAGTATCGCCAGGAGATTAATACCGGTTCGATGGTCACTTCAGAGAGCGCGAAAAATGCCCTCGGCGTTAATGTCGACGGCTATGTGATGCCGATGTTTTTAAGCCAGACCGCGATTGCCTATAACAGCGAGCTGGTCAAAACGCCGCCGTCATCTTATGACGAACTGGTGCAGTGGGCCGAGAAAAATCCGCAGGCTTTTGGCTATAACGGCATCAAAAACGGTATGTCCGGCGTGAGTTTTGTGGTGGGCTGGATCTATGCCTACGGCACCGATGCCGCGCGCTTATCGGCGCAGCCCTATGACAAAGGGGTAGAAAAAAACTGGAACCAGGCGTTCGCAAAGCTTAAGGAATTCAATAAAAACGTCACCTTTACGCCGGGCAACGCCGGGACGCTGGATATGCTGAGCCGGGGTGAAATTACCATGGGGCCGGTATGGGTGGATATGTTTTACAGCTGGAAGGATCAGGGCAAAGTGCCGCCATCAATCAAACTGGCGCTTATTTCGCCGGGGATGCCGGGTCAGCCGATGTATTACGTGGTGCCGAAGCAGGCGGCGCAGGCCAAACTGGCGCAGGAGTTTATTGCGCTGGCGACCAGCCCGGATGTACAGGCGCAGGGCATTGTGAAGCAGTTTAACTGGTATCCGGGCATTGACGCCAAATATGTCAAAGAGAAGCTCGACAGCGCCACATGGCAAAAGCTGTTTGCTGAGATCGCGCCGGATAATTTGGCCAAAAATGGCAAAAGTTTCCCGCTAACCCCTTACTTTGATGACATCAAAGAGGGTTACGAGAGTCAGGTTTCGAACTGATTGAGAAGGGTGCCGGGCGCTATCTGCCCGGCCCCGTTTTGGTTGTGACAAGTCAGGTTTCCCATGCGACACGCCTTAAAATATCTTTTACTGGTTGGCCCGGCGACGCTGCTGATAGCGGTGTTTTTCCTCTGGCCGCTCGGTTTTTCCTTGCTTTCGGCTTTTAGCAGCGACACGCAGTTGTTGACGCTGGCGCACTTTGAGAAAGTGTTTACCCTCTATTCGAACGATATTGTTTTTACCTTGCTGATCGTGCTGGTTTCGCTGGCGATCCTTGCGCTGCTGTCGATCACGATTTCGGCTGTCATTGTCCTGTCGCCGTTTCGCGGCATCGTCAAAGCACTGGCGTTTTTGTACCGTCTGCCGCTATTTATTCCCTTTATTGTCACCGCGCAGATGATGCGCACCTTTCTCGCCAAAAATGGCCTGATGAATAATGTGCTGGTGGCGAGCGGACTGCTGACGCCGATGGAAACCACCTCGCTGTTGGGCTGGAGCGGGATCATTATTACCTTCGTCTGGAAGCAAATGGCCTTCACCACGCTGCTGATATCCGGCGCGATGTCGGCGGTGGATCAATCGCATATTCTGGCGGCGAAAAACTTAGGTGCCTCTCGCTTGCGTATTCTGTTGGACATTATTCTGCCGCAGGTGCTGCCGACGATTGGTGTGGCGATGGTGCTGTCGACGGTCACGATGATGTCGGTGCTGTCGGTGCCGCTGATGATCGGTACCGGTACGCCCACCATGATGACCGTCGATATGGCGTTTCGCGTCAACTCGTACGGGGATTATCCCGTTGCCAACGCGATGGGGGTGATTTCCTATCTGCTTTGCGCCGCACTCTCCTGGTTCTATCTGCGCCATAGCCTGCAGGCAAAAGGGGCCGCATCATGAATGTCTTTCGTCAGACCCTGCGCGGCAGTTTTCTGCTGCAAACCCTGCTGCTCACATTTCTGGTGCTGGCGCTGTTTGGCCCGCTGCTAAACCTGCTTATCTGGACGGTGGCGGAGAGCTGGTTCTTTCCGCACACTTTGCCGAGCCAGTGGGGATTGAAATACTGGAGCCAGGTGTTTAGCCCCTACAGTGATGTGTCGGGATCGCTGTCGGTCAGCGTGCTGATCGCCGTGCTGGCGGTGATCGTCTGCCTGCTGATTTCCGTGCCGGCAGGCTATGCGCTCTCCCACCGCTCAATGCCCTGGCGTGCTTTCTTTATGCTGCTGTTCCTTATTCCGCAGGCCTTTCCCAACCTGACGGTGTATATGAACGTGGCGCGGCTGTTTTATCAGTGGGGGCTGAATGGCACCGTGGCAGGGGTGGTGCTGGTACATAGCGTGCACGGATTGATGTACTCGATCTGGATAAGCGTGGCGGCCTTCTCCGCCCTCGATCCGCTGCTGGCACGCGCGTCGCGTAATCTGGGTGCCGGACCGGTGTATACCTTCTTCCATATTATTTTGCCGCAGGCCGCACCGGGGCTGATTGCCGCCAGCATCTTTGTGTTCCTTGAATCGCTGGACGAGTTTACCGCCACCTTCTTTGTCGGCGCGCCGGATATCACAACGCTGCCCATCTTGCTCTATACCGCCAGCATGTCGGGCAATTACCAGGTCTCGTCAATCACCGCGCTGATCCTGCTGGTGCCGTCAGTGTTGTTTATGCTGGTTATCCATAAGTTTTTGCGCCCGGAAATGCTGTCAAGGCTGGGCAAATAGCGCGGTTAAAAGGCTTTAAAAGGGCGGGGTGCTAAGAAAAGGTGGATGCCCGGTCAGCGCAGCGCTGCCGGGCAGAGTGGTTATTTACGCCATTTGCAGGTGAGGGGTTTTTCTAATTCAACAATGGCGAACAGCAGCGCGCCGACAGCGAAAGTAACGCCCCAGTAGCGCAGCGGCAGGGCTTCGGTGCCAAACAGCATCTGCATAAACGGCAGGTAGATAATCGCCAGTTGTAGCAGTAACAGGATGCCGCTGACCAGCCAGATGCCTTTATTTTTCAGCAGACCGCGCGTCAACGAGAAGCCGTTGGCGACGCGACAGTTCAGCATATAGACCCACTGCGCGGTGACCAGCGTTTGCAGCAGCACGGTACGGATAAACTCCGCGCTGTGGCCGCGCGGTTGCAGCCAGGCTTCGAGCGTAAAAGCGCAGGCGGCAATCAACGTGCCGACAAAGGCAACGCGCCAGATGGCGAAGTTGTCCATCACGTTCTCATTCACCCGGCGCGGTGGACGGTTCATAATATTGCGCTCTCCGGCTTCAAAGGCCAGCCCGAAAGAGAGCGTTGCAGAAGTCGCCATATTCATCCACAGAATCAGTACCGGCGTCAGCGGGATGACGTTGCCTGCCAGCAGGGCGATAACAATCAGCAGCCCCTGCGCAAGGTTGGTCGGCATAATAAACAGTATGGTTTTTTTCAGGTTGTCGTAAACCCGACGCCCCTCTTTAACCGCTCTGGCGATGGTGGCAAAGTTATCGTCCGTCAGCACCATATCGGCCGCCTCTTTGGTCACTTCCGTGCCCTTGATGCCCATCGCGATACCGACATCCGCTTGCTTCAGCGCCGGGGCATCATTCACCCCATCGCCGGTCATGCCCACAATTTCGCCTTTCTCCTGCAGCGCTTTTACCAGGCGCAGCTTATGCTCCGGGCTGGTGCGGGCAAAAATGTCGTACTGTACGGCGGCCTGCGCCAGCGCGGTATCGTCCATTTTTTCCAGATCGCTGCCGATAACCGCATGATCGCTGTTAGCAATGCCTAACATGCCGCCGATGCTCATTGCCGTTTGCGGATGATCGCCGGTGATCATCTTCACGCGGATCCCCGCCTGTTGGCAGGTGCGGATCGCCTCTATTGCTTCCGGGCGCGGCGGATCCATCATCCCGGCAATGCCGAGGAAGATAAGACCATTGTGCAGATCGTTATGCGTCAGTTCGCCGTGCTGCGTATCCGTGGGTTTCCACGCCGCGGCGACCATACGCAAACCTTCCTGCGCGTAACGTGCCATCTCCGCTTCCCAATAATCCCGCTGGAAGGGGGCAACGCCGTTGGCGACCTGCTGCTGCTGACAGAGGATAAACAGCACATCCGGCGCGCCGGTGACAAGGATCTGCTCCTCGCCCGCTACCCGATGGTGCGTCGCCATATATTTGTACTGGGAATCAAAGGGAATTTTGCTGCGCAGCTGTACATCGACGGTCGGCAGGGCGGCTTTGGCGGCCAACACTTTTAGCGCGCCTTCCGTTGGCCCGCCGGTAATGCCCCAGTGACCCTGCTCATCCTGCACCAGCATGCTGTCATTACAGAAATCAATGGTACGTAGATAACGCTCAACGACACTGCCTGCGGCGATTTGCAGCACGGCATTGCTGCCTTCGCAATGAATATCCCCCAGCGGCTCGTAGCTGTTGCCATCCACGCGATAACAGCCATCGGCGGTGATAATCGCTTTCACCGTCATTTCGTTCATCGTCAGCGTGCCGGTTTTATCGGAGCAGATAACCGACATTGCGCCGAGGGTTTCCACCGTGGGCAGTTTACGGATAATCGCTTTCTGGCGCGCCATTGCCTGCACGCCGAGGGACAAAATAATGGAAATGATCGCCGGTAAACCTTCCGGTACCGACGCGACGGCAAGGCTAATCAGCGACAGCAGCAGTTCGCCAAGGGGCATATCGCGCAGCAACAGGCTGAAGAAAAACAGGGCGGCCATCATGACAATAATCAGCGAGAAGATGGCTTTGCCGAGCTTATCCATCTGCACCAGCAGCGGCGTACGGTGTTTACCAATCGTCGACATCATCTGATTGATATGACCCAGTTCCGTCCCGGCGCCGGTGGCGATAACCAGCCCAAGCCCGGCACCGGCGCTGATGGTAGTGCCGGAGAAGAGCAGGTTTTTACGATCCCCCAGCGGCAGCTCACCCTCCAGCGCCGCCGTGGTTTTATCCACTACGGTGGATTCGCCGGTGAGGATCGCCTCTTCCACCCGCAGGTTATGCGCTTCCAGCACGCGTAAATCCGCCGGGATACGATCGCCTGCGCGCAGGACAACCACGTCCCCCGGCACTAAATTCCGTGTCGGCACCGTTTCATGCTGGCCGCTACGAATCACTACCGCGTCGCTGGCGAGCATATTGCGGATGCTTTTCAGGGATTTTTCCGCGTTGCTCTCCTGAATATGGCCAATCAGGGCGTTGACCACCGCCACGCCGAGAATAACCAGGGTATCGACCCAATGCCCCATCACCGCCGTTAACACGGCGGCGGCGAGCAGCACGTAAATCAATACGTCGTGGAAATGCGCCAGAAGGCGCAGCCAGCCGGGTTTACCGACTTTTTCTGGCAGCTGGTTGGCGCCATAGCGGGCCAGTCGTTCATTGGCGTCCTGTCGGTTTAAACCGGAGAGCTGGCTCTCTTGTTTCTCCAGCGCTTCACTGCATGATAATTGATACCATGGTTTTTCCGTCGCAGGCGGGATGCCGTCGTGGGGTATTTTGGTCAAGGTAAAATTCCTTCGAAATAATAAAATTATTTTGCTAACGTCATTCCTGTGCATCCTAGAGAATTATAAGAGCCTGTAGTTTGACTTTGGTCAATGCTATTCCGCTGAGAGAAATTTTATTCACTGGCAGTCATTTTAGTTTAAAAAGATTATTAATGAATATTTGTAATTATCAGATATAAATAGGTTTGTGAAATATTTTTATTTTAAGTTATTGATTTTTATGGATATAAATTCGGTGATATTTTCTTTTTTATTGGCAATAAGTGATAAAAAGAGTGAGTTAAGAAAACGAAATCTGCGATGTTTTTACAAAACAATTGTATTCAATGAAAGACATGACAAATAAAGCACAGGGAAAACGGAAATATTGATAATCATGCAACTAATCTAAAGTTGAATATATATAAGCGGCGCGGATGAATTAAGACGGGGAGGCAATAAAAAAGCGCCCGCAGGCGCTCGCTTATCAGGTAATGACCATCGGCCATTGCGGAGGAGTCTGCTGTGAGATCTCTTCCATCACCACCATCAGGTTGTGCCAAACCTTGCTGATATCCATTAGCGTAATACCCAGCAGACCGGTGGCGAACCAGCATGCTGCCGCAAGACCGATGCCGCTGCTGATCACTGCCAGCCCAATGTAATCAGCACGACGGAAACGAATGTTCAGCGTACTGGCCATAAACATCAACACTGCACTCAGTAACTGCCAGCGAAAAAGCACGACGCTGGTGGTAAGGGTAGCCATGAAAACAATCCTCAGAAAGAACCGAATAGCGTGCGGACAGGCGCTTTGCGCGACGGGCAATGGGGCGGATCCGCGGGTAGCACAACCAAAAGAAACGGCGTTCCCCGTTTCATTAATGTGTGAACTATATCACATTTGTTCTTTTATTCGCCAGTACAAAAAGCGTGCTTTTTTAGCAGGCTGCGTATTTTTTTGCGAAAGATATATCATCAATATATTGTCTCAACCTAAGAATGAGTGAATTTGTCAGGTAATACCTTTGTGTGATATTTAGTTGCCAAATAGCCACTTTATTTACAGTTTGCAGCGCATCTATTATGCTTTTGAGGAAATTCCTGGCAGCCGGCGAATGATGATTAAGGGTTTTAATCTCTATCGATATATTCTTTTTTATAACGTAGCTTGCGTCTTAAAATGATTTCCTGCGCCTGCTTTCGTTAATTGCATTAATGGCCACATTTTCTTTTTTTCTACTGAAATCATGATGAGCTGGTTTGGCGTTTTATAACCTGCGAATGAAAAAAATATGAAAAAAGAACATCCCGCCTTGCCTCCCGGCGATGCTGCTGCAGCGTTGACGGTGCTGGCCAGGTTAATGCCGTGGCTAACTGCAAAACGTACGATGGAAGAGATATTACAGGCCATTAACGCGGCGCTGGGATCGACGCTCGCGTGGGTGGCTATCAGGCAGGAGAGTGAATGGCGGATGGTCAGCGCAGGCCAGCCAGCCTGTGCTTTACCGGATGCGCAAACCTTGCTTGCGCAGTCGCAGCTGTGCCGTCATCATCGCGCATGGCGGGTGATTTGCTGGCGACGACATGCCGGTGATATCTTATTTCCTGATGATAAGATTATCGCCCGTCAGCTTAAAAGCGGTATTTTATGTAAGCTCAATTATAAAGAATTGGGTTTGGAAGGGTATTTCTTTGTCGCCTTTGCGCAGCCCTTGCATTCGTTATCGATAATTAAAAGCCTTATTATTGTTCTGGTGGAAAAACTAAAGGATTACTTTGCGGATATCGTCTTAAGGGAACGCACAGAAAAAGAGATGCAGCGTATTGTCACGCAATATAAAGCCTTATTCGAACGCGCGCCGGTGTTAATGAACTGCTTTGATAAAAATAATCGCTGCATATTATGGAATGGCGAATGTGAACGCTTATTCGGCTGGAGCATGCACGAGCTTAACCAGCAGGCCGATCCGTTAGCTTTATTTTTCCCCGATGCGGGGATCCGCCAAAAAGTGCGTGCTTCAGTTAATACATCCCCCGCCGTCGACATGCATGAATGGCATCCGGTACGTCGCGATGGTCAGGTCCTGACCGTACTGTGGTCGAATATCCAACTGCCGGATCACTCGGTGCTTAGCGTTGGGCTTGATATCACCGAGCGGAAAAAGGTGGAACGGCAGATGGAAATGAAAGCGACCATCGATGATTTAACCGGTTGCTATAATCGTTTTTCCATGCTGCGCAAGCTAAAAGAGGCGCTGGTCACATGTCGACCCGACGATCCGCGCAGCCATTTCAGCCTGCTGATGCTGGATCTCGATCACTTTAAAAACATCAACGATCGCTGGGGTCATTTGACCGGCGATGCCGCGCTTATTCATTTTTGCGATCAGATCCGTGAACATTGCGATCCGTCGGCGATTTTTGGCCGTTTAGGCGGTGAGGAATTTCTGATAATGATGCCGCACACCAACAGCAAGCTGGCTCTGCGTTTCAGTCAAAAAATGCGCATTGCGTTGGCGCAAAATCCGTTGTTTAGCAATGGTGAAAAAATAGCCTTATCCTTTAGCGCGGGTTTAGTATTTGTTAACGGTGGGCAGACCGATACTTCAGTGCTGCTTACTCTTGCGGATAACGCCCTGTACGCTGCAAAGCGTGCCGGCAGGAGTAAAACCGTGGTGGTTGATGCCATGCTATAAATGGCAAAGAAATTATGCACAATCGACCGCTGGAGATGAAAAAATATCCGCATCGGCCTTCTTTTTTTTATCCTGCGGTCAGTTTGGCTTAATCAGCGATTCTCTGTCGTATTAAGTTAAAAGCTTACAGGCGGATGGATTAATATTTTTCCTAATATAAACCCAGCCGCCACGCTAAGTTTCCTTTATCATCCGCTGTTCCCGCCATAACCAAATATTAAGTTTGTAATGAGAAAAGTCAGTTGCTAATGGCGCGTGATTCATGCAACGTAATCACCTCTTTATCAAAGCCTCCTGCCAAACATTAAAAGGCACATCAAATGCATGGATATAGGCGGACATGAATCATAGCGTGCGTCGCAGGATGTTCAGAGTCGTCGGCATCATAATAGCAGTGCTTTTGCCGTTGATGCTTTCGCTATGGTTTGCACATATCCGCGCGGTAAAAGAAACAGATGCTCAGCTCAAGTCATTTGCCCTGTTAGCATTAAATAAGACAGAACGCGTTATCCAGCAGGCCGATACGGTTCGTAGCGCCGCCGAACATTATCACGGGGAAATTTGCACGCCGGAACACCGTACGGCGATGCTCAATATTGTGCGCGGCAGCCTGTACGTTGAGGATTTAATTTATGCCCGCGGTGACCATTTTTTATGTTCGAGCGTAATAGCGCCCGAGCAATCGTTCGTTATTTCACCGGCTGATTACCGTCGCCCGCCGAATATTGCCGTTTATTATTACCGCGATACGCCTTTATACGCAGGTTATAAAATGGTTTACGTGCAAAGGGGGAATTATGTAGCAGTAATTAATCCCCACACCTATAGCGATGTTGCCTCAGAAGATAGCGAACTGACTTACGGTATATACGATACGGTTACCAACCAGTTTTTTTCCCTCAGTAAAAATGCGCAACTTGATAACCTGGCTCAATGGCTGCACAGCGGTCGTTTAACATTCCAGCAGGAACGACGTTTTTACATCATTGTCCATTCGGATACGCGTCCGGTGGGGATCATTGTTTCGACCTCCGATAAGCGCTATTTTCAGTTTTTTATTCGCCAGGTGACATTTACGCTGCCGTTGGGGGCGATTGGCAGCATGCTTCTGCTATTAATCTGGTCGCGAACACGGCAGGAGTTTACCTCTCCGCGCCGCATGCTTCATCGGGCATTAACTCGCCGCCAGCTTCGCCTGCATTACCAACCTATTATTGATATCAAAAACGGCACCTGCGTGGGGGCTGAAGCGTTATTACGTTGGCCGGGATTTAATGGTCCGGTGATGAGCCCGGCGGAATTTATCCCGCTGGCGGAAAAAGAGGGGATGAATGAGCGTATTACGGATTACGTGGTCGATGAATTATTCAACGATATCGGTGATTTCCTTGCGGTAGTGCCGCACCTCTATATCTCTATAAACCTCTCCGCCAGCGATTTTCACTCATCACGCCTGATTTCAATGATTGCCAATAAAGCCAAAATGTATGCAGTGCGCGCTGAGCAAATTAAGATTGAAGTGACCGAACGTGGGTTTATTGATGTACCGAAGACCACACCGGTTATTCAGGCGTTTCGCCAGGCGGGTTATGAAGTGGCGATTGATGATTTCGGTACCGGCTACTCCAATCTGCATAATCTCTACTCCCTCAATGTCGATATCCTGAAAATCGACAAATCCTTTATTGATACACTGACCACCAATAGCACCAGCCATTTGATCGCAGAACATATTATTGAGATGGCGCAAAGCCTGCGCTTGAAAATTATCGCGGAAGGGGTCGAGACGGCGGAACAGGTCAGTTGGTTATTAAAGCGCGGTGTACAGTTCTGTCAGGGGTGGTACTTTGCAAAGGCGCTGCCGTCGCAGGAGTTTAAACGCTGGGTACAGCAGCCGCCTTCGTTAAAGTAATCTCTCATTAGGCTTGATGACGGTAATCGCTGGGCGTGCGATCGAATTCCCGGCGAAACACCCGCGAGAATGTCTGCTGCGAGACATAACCCAAATCCATCGCAATATCAAAAATAGGCCGCTGCGTAGTGCGCAGCGCCTGCGCTGCCAGCAGTAAGCGGCGCTGGCGAATATAGTCGCCCAGCGTTTGATGCATGACGGTGCGGAACATCCTTTGTAAATACCACTTCGAATAGCCTGACTTTCTGGCGACAACATCAATATTCATCGGCTGGTCGATATGATCATCGATCCATTCAATAAGTGTCTGAATAATTTGTTGATGGGACATATCTCTTCCTCATTTCCCGATTCGTCGTTGAGTCCGAAAGGGAGTATAATTCCTCAAGTTAACTTGAGGTAAAGAGGTTTTATGGAAAAGAAAACGCCACGTTTTAAAGCCTTGCTCAGCCCCGGTGAAGTGGCGAAACGCAGCGGGGTGGCCGTCTCGGCGCTGCACTTTTATGAAAGCAAAGGCTTAATAAAAAGTACCCGTAACAGCGGTAATCAGCGGCGCTATCAGCGTGATGTCCTGCGCTATGTGGCGATCATTAAAATTGCCCAGCGCATCGGTATTCCGCTGTCGACCATTGGCGATGCATTTGGCGTCCTGCCAGAAGGGCATAGCCTGAGTAAGAAAGAGTGGAAACAGCTCTCATCCCAGTGGCGAGAAGAGCTGGACCGGCGCATTCATACCCTGGTGGCTTTACGCGATGAATTAGAGGGCTGCATCGGCTGCGGTTGTCTGTCGCGCAGCGATTGTCCGCTGCGTAATCCTGGCGACCGGCTTGGGCAAGAAGGTACCGGCGCGCGCCTGCTGGAAGATGAATGACACGCCAAAAAAACTAAAGCGCCCGTTGGGGGGCGCTTTAGTCGTTTTCCGGTCTTTGTCTTTCTCTCTATCCCGTTCTGTCACAGGAGGGTTTCCCCCGACATCAGCATCCCTCATAAATGGCAGGTTCCGGATTGTGCTGACACTTTAAGTGTAGGCCGCTTTATCCTGATTGCTACTTTTTTGAGCAATTATTTTTGTCTTTTTTTTCGCCGCCGTCAGACGCCGTTACCTATAGTTAATGTGTCTGAATTCTCAGGAGAAAAGCATGCTTACGCTGCATCACCTTAATCAATCTCGTTCCCAGCGCGTGCTCTGGGCGTTAGAAGAGCTGGGCGTGCCATATCAAATAGTGCGCTATCAACGGCAAAAATCGATGCTGGCGCCGGACTCGCTGAAAAAAGTCCACCCGCTGGGTAAATCGCCGGTAGTGGAAGATGAGGGGCTCATCCTCGCTGAATCCGGCGCGATCCTCGAATATTTGCAGGAAACCTACGATCCGCAGCAGCGTTTTAAGCCCGAAGAGACGAAACAGAAGCAGGATTACCGTTTCTGGCTGCATTATGCCGAAGGCTCATTAATGCCGCTGCTATTAATGAAGCTGGTAATGAGTACGTTAGGCAAACCCCCGGTACCCTTCGGCGTGCGCAGCGTCGGTAAGCTGCTTGCAAAAGGCGTTGATAAGGCGTTTCTCAGACAGCAAATCGAAACCCATGCCCGCTTTATGGAGTCTGAACTGGCGCAGCGTAGCTGGTTCGCCGGCGATCGGCTGACGATGGCGGATATCCAGATGAGTTTTCCGGTCTTCGCACTGCTGGCGCGCGGTGGGGTGGATAATTTACCTAACCTGCAGGCGTGGAAGAAAAGGGTAGAAATGCGCCCGGCCTGGCAACGGGCGGTGGTGCAGGGGGGGCCGTTCGATCTGCCCGGCAGCTGAAATTGATCATAAAATGTTGCAAAGATGCGCATCGACGATAACGTTTGCGCATCCAGCGACCACTTCTTCGCCTCCTCTGGCGATATTTCGCAAAAAGCGGCAAAGTTCAGTTGAAAAGCGCCATATAAACGCTAGATAATCGTTTGCCTTTTTTTGACTACCCGTTGTATGCGCGGAGTTAAACGATTGCTTTTTTGTGGCCCTTTGCCGCAATGCAGCCCAGGGAGATGACGTTTAACCGGCAGTGGATTGTCCACCACGCATGCTAACGCACAATAAAATTCTCAGAGGATGTCTCTATGTCTACGCCTTCTGCGCGTACCGGCGGTTCGCTTGACGCACTGTTTAAAATTTCTGCCCGTGGCAGCACTGTTCGTCAGGAAATCGTTGCCGGTTTAACCACCTTTCTGGCGATGGTCTACTCCGTCATCGTTGTACCCGGCATGCTGGGTAAAGCCGGTTTCCCACCTGCGGCAGTGTTTGTCTCCACCTGCCTGGTGGCCGGTGTGGGCTCAATTGTGATGGGGCTGTGGGCGAATCTGCCGCTGGCTATCGGTTGCGCCATTTCTTTAACCGCATTCACAGCCTTTAGCCTGGTGCTGGGTCAGCATATCAGCGTGCCGGTTGCGCTTGGCGCGGTGTTCCTGATGGGTGTGCTGTTTACCGTTATCTCTGCGACCGGCATTCGTAGCTGGATCCTGCGCAATCTGCCGCAAGGCGTTGCGCACGGCACCGGTATCGGTATCGGCCTGTTTCTGCTGCTGATTGCCGCAAATGGCGTAGGCCTGGTGATTAAGAACCCGCTGGATGGCCTGCCGGTCACCCTCGGTCACTTCGCCAGCTTCCCGGTGATTATGTCGCTGATTGGTCTGGCGATAATTATCGGGCTTGAGAAGCTGAAAGTCCCGGGTGGCATTCTGCTGACCATTATCGGCGTGTCGATTGTCGGGCTGATTTTCGACCCGAATGTGCACTTCTCCGGCATCTTCGCGATGCCATCCCTGAGTGATGACAAAGGCAACTCACTCATCGGTAGCCTGGATATCATTGGCGCGCTGAATCCGCTGGTGTTACCAAGCGTGCTGGCGCTGGTGATGACGGCGGTATTTGACGCCACCGGTACTATCCGCGCGGTGGCTGGCCAGGCCAACCTGCTGGATAAAGATGGTCAGATTATTGATGGCGGCAAAGCGCTGACCACCGACTCCCTGAGTAGCGTATTCTCAGGGCTGGTGGGTGCGGCACCGGCGGCGGTATACATTGAATCCGCGGCAGGTACGGCGGCAGGTGGTAAAACCGGCCTGACGGCAATTACCGTTGGCGTGTTGTTCCTGCTGATTCTGTTCCTCTCCCCGCTCTCTTACCTGGTGCCGGCCTATGCCACCGCACCGGCGCTGATGTACGTTGGCCTGCTGATGCTGAGCAACGTGGCGAAAATCGATTTCGCCGACTTCGTCGATGCGATGTCGGGGCTTATCACCGCCGTGTTTATCGTGCTGACCTGCAACATTGTTACCGGCATCATGATTGGCTTTGCTTCGCTGGTGATTGGCCGCGTGGTCTCGGGCGAATGGCGTAAGCTGAATATCGGTACGGTGGTGATTGCCATCGCGCTGGTGGCTTTTTACGCCGGCGGCTGGGCGATTTAATCCTGCGTTTCCCTCTGTTCGTACAGGGGGAAAGATATATTTTCATGCTCCGGGCGACGTTGGTCGCCCATTTTTTTGCCCCCAACCCGGTTGCTTTGCGTTAAGCTAAAAGTCATGGCTCCAGGGCGTGAGCCTTTATAACAACACATCGCAACCAGGGACCGCATGGAAATTTTCTTTACTATTCTCATCATGACACTTGTCGTCTCGCTTTCCGGCGTGGTGACGCGTGTCCTACCGTTTCAAATCCCGCTCCCGCTGATGCAAATCGCCATCGGTGCGCTACTGGCTTTCCCCACTTTTGGCCTGCACGTGGAGTTCGACCCGGAACTGTTTCTGGTTCTGTTTATTCCACCGCTGCTGTTCGCCGACGGCTGGAAAACGCCAACGCGTGAGTTCCTCGAACACGGCCGCGAAATCTTCGGTCTGGCGCTGGCGCTGGTGGTGGTGACCGTCGTCGGGATTGGCTTCTTAATTTACTGGATAGTGCCGGGTATTCCGCTGATTCCGGCCTTTGCGCTGGCGGCAGTGTTGTCGCCGACGGATGCCGTCGCGCTCTCGGGTATTGTCGGCGAGGGGCGCATTCCGAAGAAGATCATGGGTATTTTGCAGGGCGAGGCGCTGATGAACGACGCCTCAGGCCTGGTGTCGCTTAAATTCGCCGTCGCCGTTGCGATGGGCACGATGATCTTTACTATCGGTGGCGCAACCGTTGAATTTTTCAAAGTGGCGATAGGCGGTCTGCTGGCCGGGTTTGCGGTGAGCTGGCTATATGGTCGCTCCCTGCGCTTTCTTAGCCGCTGGGGCGGCGATGAACCGGCAACGCAAATCGTCCTGTTGTTCCTGCTGCCGTTCGCCTCCTACCTGATTGCAGAACATATAGGCTTTTCCGGCATTCTCGCGGCGGTGGCAGCGGGGATGACCATTACCCGTTCTGGCGTGATGCGTAACGCACCGCTGGCGATGCGCCTGCGCGCCAATAGCACCTGGGCGATGCTGGAGTTTGTCTTTAACGGCATGGTGTTTTTGCTGTTGGGCCTGCAGCTGCCGGGTATCCTGGAGTCATCGCTGGTGGCGGCAGAAGCCGATCCGAACGTTGAAACCTGGATGCTGTTCACCGATATCGTGCTGATTTACGCGGCGCTGATGTTGGTGCGTTTTGGCTGGCTATGGACGATGAAAAGGTTCAGTCAGCGCGTGCTGGTGAATAAACCGATGGAGTTTGGTTCATGGAGCACGCGCGAGCTGCTGATTGCCACCTTTGCCGGGGTGCGCGGCGCTATCACCCTCGCCGGTGTGCTCTCTATTCCGCTGTTGCTGCCGACCGGCGACGTCTTTCCGGCGCGCTATGAACTGGTGTTCCTCGCCGCCGGGGTGATCCTTTTCTCCCTGTTTGTCGGTGTGATCGCGCTACCTGCGCTGCTGCAACATATTGAAGTGCGCGACCACGCGCAGCAGTTTAAAGAGGAACGCATGGCGCGGGCGGTCACCGCTGAGGTAGCCATTGTCGCCATTCAGAAGATGGAAGAGCGGCTGGCGGCAGACACCAAAGAGAACATCGATAACCAGCTGCTGACGGAAGTCAGTTCGCGGGTGATTGGTAATCTGCGTCGCCGCGCCGATGGCAGCAATAACGCCGAGAGTTCGCTACAAGAAGAGAATCTGGAACGCCGCTTCCGCCTCGCGGCGCTGCGCTCGGAGCGCGCCGAGCTTTACCACCTGCGCGCCACCCGGCAGATCAGTAACGAGACGCTGCTAAAAATGCTCCACGATCTCGACCTGCTGGAAGCGCTGCTGCTAGAGAACAAGTAACCCGCTGGGCCGGACAGCTTGTTGCCGCTGTCCGGCTTAAGCCGGGCCTTTCTCTTCGCGCCGCAGCTCTTTTAGCTCCCCATCAAAGATCGGGAAGTCGCAGGGTCACTGCTTTTTCAGCCTGGCGACCAGCTCGAACTCGCTAAAGTTAATCGGGCGCTGTTGTTGCATTGAAAGGTTGCCAGCAATCCCCGTCAGAATCGACATTGCGCCGGCGCGGTGATCGGCGGCGCGTTTAAGCGGGTCATTGCCGGGCGTACCGAACAGGTCCGCCAGCATCGCGTTATCCCCGCCGCCGTGGCCGCCTTCGCCAAGGGTGAATTCGGCTTTCCACGGTTCGGCAAACATCGGAAAGACGGTGATATCACAGGATTCGAGGCTGCCTTCATTGGCGCGCTCGCCGCCCGCATTCACGTAGGATTTCTCGACGATCTTCATCTCCAGCCGCCCGAGGCTGCCGTTAAACACCACGTTTAACCCTTCCCATGGCAGATAGGTATTAAGCGAATAGCTCAGTTGGCACTGGTTCTGGTATTTCACCAGCACCGACAGCGTATCTTCAATGGTAATCCCGTCGCTGAACACGCTCTGGTCGCGCCAGTAGTTATCTTCATGCTCCGCATCCAGGTACAGCGCTTTAAGCTGCGCGTTGTCGGCCATATGTAGCGCAAAAGGATCGTCTTTGGCGGCGGCATAACCGTGGGCGCGTGGATAGAACTGCGTTACGCCGCGCTTTTCCGCGTTCTCTTTCCCGTAGAAGCGCAGCCCGCCCTCGGCATACACGCGCTGGGGATAGCTATCGAGCCAGAAGTTCATCAGGTCGAAATGGTGGGTTGATTTATGCACCAGCAGCCCGCCGCTGTTGCGTTTTTCCCTGTGCCAGCGGCGGAAATAGTCCGCGCCATGTTCGGTATTCAGCAGCCACTCAAAATGCACCGAATAGACCTCGCCGATGGTGTTGTTCATCAGCAGCTCGCGCACTTTGCTGTGGTGCGGCGCATAGCGGTAATTAAACGCCACGCGCACGGTTTTACCGGTCTCTTCAATGGCATCAAGAATGCGCAGCGCGCGCTGCTCATCGATGGTCATCGGTTTTTCGGTGATCACATCGCAACCGGCGCGTAAGGCACGAACAATGTAATCGTCATGGGTACGATCCATGGTGGTGACAATAACGATATCGGGCCGGGTTTCGGCGATCATCGTTTCAAACTGATCTGCTTTCCACGTCGAAACCGGCTGCGCGTCCTCGTTTTGCAATAGCTGATTGGCGTAATCCATACGTGTCTGGTTGCTGTCGCAAAACGCCACCATCCGGGCATTGTCTTTCCACTGCCCGCCGATGGCGGCAATATAGAGCCCGGCGCGCCCGCCGGTTCCCACTAAAGCATACTTTTTCATTATCGCCTCTACAGTTATAAATGAATTAATGTGCTGAACTATTAAAAACACTGTTTCAATTATCTGCAGGTAATGTAGCGCGCGGACAAAAAGAGAGGCAGGAAAAAGGCGGGAAAATGTGATCCCCGGCCATTACTGACCGGGGAGAGGGGTTTAGTGAGCGCGGCCCTGTTCGATGCCGATCCCGGTTTGCGAGCGGATAAACTGGGCGCGGAACAGTTCACGTTCCTGCCTGCCCGCTTCGGTATTATCGGTGGCGGAGAAGATCCAGATCCCAATAAACGCCACGGCAATGGAGAACAGCGCCGGGTATTCATAGGGGAATACCGGTGCGGCGTGGCCTAAGATCTGCACCCAAATGGTTGGGCCAAGGATCATCAGAATCACCGCCGTCAGCAGGCCGAGCCAGCCGCCGATCATCGCGCCGCGCGTGGTCAGCTTCGACCAGTACATGGAGAGCAGAATGATCGGGAAGTTACAGCTGGCGGCGATGGAGAAGGCGAGCCCAACCATAAAGGCGATATTCTGTTTTTCAAACAAAATACCCAGCAGGATAGCGACCACGCCCAGCACCAACACGGTGATTTTCGAAACCTTCAGCTCCTGGCGCTCCGTCGCGCCTTTGCGGATAACGTTAGCGTAGAGATCGTGGGAGACTGCAGAGGCGCCCGCCAGCGTTAACCCGGCGACCACCGCCAGAATGGTGGCAAAGGCGACGGCGGAGATAAAGCCGAGGAACAGGTTGCCGCCGACGGCATCCGCCAGATGTACCGCCGCCATATTATTGCCGCCAATCAGCGCGCCCGCCGCGTCTTTAAACGCCGGGTTGGCACCCACCAGCATGATCGCGCCAAAACCGATAATAAAGGTCAGAATATAGAAGTAACCCATAAAGCCGGTGGCGTAAAAGACGCTTTTCCGCGCTTCGCGCGCATCGCTAACGGTGAAGAAACGCATCAGAATATGCGGCAAACCGGCGGTGCCAAACATCAGCCCCAGACCCAGCGACAGCGCCGAAACCGGATCTTTCACCAACCCGCCAGGGCTCATAATCGCCGCGCCTTTCGGGTGGACGGCCATCGCTTCGGTGAACAGATTGTTGAAGCTAAAACCAACATGCTTCATCACCATAAAGGCCATAAAGCTTGCGCCGAACAGCAGCAGTACGGCTTTGATAATCTGTACCCAGGTGGTGGCGAGCATACCGCCGAACAGTACGTACATCACCATCAGCACGCCCACCAGCACTACCGCGACGTGATAGTTCAGACCAAACAGCAGCTGAATTAATTTGCCCGCACCGACCATCTGCGCAATCAAGTAAAGCGCCACGACCACCAGCGAGCCGCAGGCGGACAGGATGCGAATCGGCCCCTGTTTCAGGCGATAAGAGGCGACGTCGGCAAAGGTATAGCGGCCAAGGTTACGCAGGCGTTCGGCGATTAAAAACAGGATAATCGGCCAGCCGACCAGAAAGCCGAGGGAGTAAATCAGCCCATCGTAGCCGGAGGTATAAACCAGCGCGGAGATACCGAGGAACGAGGCCGCCGACATAAAGTCTCCGGCAATTGCCAGCCCGTTCTGGAAACCGGTGATATTGCCGCCTGCGGTGTAATAGTCGTTGCGCGACCGCACCCGTTTCGAGGCCCAGTAGGTGATATATAAGGTCAGCGCCACAAAAATCACGAACATGATAATGGCCTGCCAGTTGGTCGGCTGACGCTGTACCTCTCCGGTAAGGGCATCGGCAGCGGAAGCGGTAAAAGGAAGTGTGGCGGCCAGCGCCGTCAGGACTCTCTTCATGATGCTTTTACCTCGCTAAGAATCGCTTTTGTCAGGCGATCGAACTCGCCATTTGCCCGCCAGACATACACACCGGTGAGCACAAACGACACCACAATCACCCCGATACCAATCGGAATGCCGCGCGTGACGTGCGTATCCGCCGACAGCGGTGTGCCGAGCCAGTGGGGCGCAAAGGCGATAAGCAAAATAAAACCGACATAGATTATCAACATGATAATCGACAGGATAAAGGCAAACCGTTGCCGTTTTTCAACTAACTCCCTGAATTGCGCACTGTTTTCTATCTGTTGATAAATATTATTCATCACAGAATTCTCCAGAGGTATCCCCTTTGTCCTGCGTGCCGCAAGGGCATTGACCGCGTCATGCGGCCAGCTTCCTGCAATACGCTTTCCGTCGGGGGGGGGTAGGGTTTTTATTTTATCTCTCCCCCGCAGGGGAGAGGTGTAGGGGGAATTACGAAGGCATGGTAATGGCCTGCTTCTCTTCGAGCAGTTTTTCCACTACGCCTGGATCGGCGAGGGTTGACGTATCGCCGAGGTTGCTGGTATCGCCTGCGGCGATTTTGCGCAGAATACGGCGCATTATTTTGCCGGAGCGGGTTTTCGGCAGCGAATCTGTCCAGTGCAGCACATCCGGCGTCGCCAGCGGGCCAATCTCTTTACGCACCCAATTACGCACTTCGGTGTAAAGTTCAGGCGAAGGTTCTTCGCCGTGATTAAGGGTGACGTAAGCGTAAATGGCCTGGCCTTTGATATTGTGCGGAATGCCTACCACCGCGGCTTCGGCGATTTTCGGGTGCGATACCAGCGCCGATTCTATCTCCGCAGTGCCCAGACGGTGGCCGGAGACGTTCAATACGTCATCCACACGTCCGGTGATCCAGTAGTAGCCATCTTCATCACGACGTGCACCGTCGCCGCTGAAGTACTTATTCTTGAAGGTTGAGAAGTAGGTCTGCTCAAAGCGTTCATGATCGCCAAACAGCGTACGCGCCTGGCCCGGCCAGGAGTCGGCAATCACCAGGTTGCCCTCGGTCGCACCCGCCAGCGGGTTGCCTTCGTTATCCACCAGTTCAGGCTTGACGCCAAAGAAGGGCAGGGTAGCGGAACCGGCTTTCAGCTTTGTCGCACCGGGCAATGGGGTGATCATAAATCCGCCGGTTTCCGTCTGCCACCAGGTGTCCATTACCGGACATTTACCGTTGCCGATTTTCGACCAGTACCACTCCCAGGCTTCCGGGTTAATCGGCTCACCTACGGAACCAAGAATACGCAGCGACGAGCGGTCGGTACCCTCAATGGCTTTATCCCCTTCCGCCATCAAGGCGCGGATTGCCGTTGGCGCGGTATAAAGAATATTGACGTCATGTTTGTCCACCACCTGGCTCATGCGCGCCGGGGTTGGCCAGTTCGGCACCCCTTCAAACATCAGCGTGATAGCGCCGCAGGCCAGCGGGCCATACAGTAAATAGCTGTGACCGGTAACCCAGCCGACATCCGCCGTACACCAGTAGACATCGCCTGGATGGTAATCGAAGACATATTTAAAGGTCGATGCGACATAGACAAGGTAACCGCCGGTGGTATGCAGCACGCCTTTCGGTTTACCGGTAGAGCCGGAAGTATAGAGAATAAAGAGCGGATCTTCGGCCCCCACTTCAACAGGCTGATGCTCAGGGCTGGCCTGCTCGGTTAAGTCGTTCCACCACAGATCGCGGCCTTCATGCCACTCAATATTGCCGCCGGTGCGCTTCAGGACGATCACATGCTCAACGCTCGTGACGTTCGGGTTCTTCAGCGCGTCATCAACATTTTTCTTCAGTGGAATGGTGCGTCCGGCGCGCACGCCTTCGTCGGCGGTGATCACCAGCCGCGAGTTCGAGTCGATAATGCGCCCGGCGACTGCTTCCGGCGAGAAGCCGCCGAAAATCACCGAGTGCACCGCGCCAATCCGCGCGCAGGCCAGCATCGCCACCGCCGCTTCCGGCACCATCGGCATATAGATTGCGACAACATCGCCTTTTTGAATGCCCTGCGATACCAGCACGTTGGCAAAGCGGCAAACTTCACGATGCAGTTCACGGTAGGTGATGTATTTGCTCTGGCTGGCGTCATCGCCTTCCCAAATAATCGCGGTTTGATCGCCGCGCTCGGCGAGGTGGCGGTCAAGACAGTTTGCCGCCAGGTTTAGGGTGCCGTCTTCATACCATTTAATGGAAATATTGCCCGGTGCGAAGGAGGTGTTTTTCACCTTCTTATAGGGTTTGATCCAGTCGAGGATTTTCCCTTGCTCGCCCCAGAACGTGTCAGGGTCAGTTACCGATTGTTGGTATTTGGCCTCATACTGCTGCGGATCAATCAAGCAACGCTCCGCAATATTGGCGGGAATATCATGTTTATGTATTTGGCTCATGGCAATTGCTCTCCTTGTAAGATGTTAATAATATGTCAAAAGAACGTTATGAGTAGGGCCTTTGCCAGCTTTGTTTACTATTTGCGCGATAGATCACGCAATGGGTGTATTGCGTAAAAAGAGAGCAAAAGAATTGTGCTGCTGCGCAGTGGATGGAATATCCGCGCCACGAGAAGAAAGGTGCCTCATAACAGTAAGTTATGGTATACAGCGTTACGATGACCCGTAATAAGCGCGTAAAAAATCGGTTACACGCAACTCCCTGAAAAGACACTATGTAATCAATAGGGTGATAATGATTTAGTTAGTGAATTATTAACTGAATTAATCACCATTTGTAGACGATATTTCCGCCAGCGCAGCTCAAGACAGCATTTTCAGTGATTAAAAAGTGTGCAAATGAACCCTCTGTGCGTAATAATTTCTGATGGGGAATATTGGTTTTGAACGCAGTTAAACTTTTTTTATAACAACGAGTTATTGTTGATAACTAAAATAAAAGACGCCTTTTCAGCAAAAAATCAGTCAAACCCCCTCCCGGTATAGGGTTGCGCGTTACACCTTGCAAATGGTACTGATAATGCGCGTTAAAAAACCCCGCAATAATGTGCGACGCGAATCATACCCTTTCAGTATGTGTTGTTCCGTCCCTGGAATGGCGCTTCATTGAGGATGTCTGTAGTTATGAAAAACATGAAAATCAGCCTGGCCTGGCAGATTCTGCTAGCCCTTGTGCTGGGTATTCTTCTGGGCAGTTACCTGCATTACCACAGCGAGAGCCGCGACTGGCTGATAGCGAATCTCCTGTCGCCAGCAGGCGATATCTTTATCCATTTGATTAAAATGATCGTGGTACCGATTGTTATCTCTACGCTGATAGTGGGCATTGCTGGCGTAGGCGACGCAAAGCAGTTGGGCCGTATCGGCGCGAAGACCATCATCTATTTCGAAGTGATCACTACGGTGGCGATTATTCTCGGCATCACGCTGGCGAACGTCTTCCAGCCTGGTGCGGGCATCGATATGTCGCAGCTGGCAACGGTGGATATTTCGAAATACCAAAGCACCACTGCGGACGTGCAAAGCCACGCTCACGGCCTGATGGGGACGATTTTATCGCTGGTGCCGACCAATATCGTCGCGTCGATGGCGAAAGGCGATATGCTGCCGATCATCTTCTTCTCGGTACTGTTTGGACTCGGGCTTTCGTCGCTGCCGGCGACGCACCGCGAGCCGCTAGTTTCCGTCTTCCGTTCCATTTCCGAAACCATGTTTAAAGTTACCCATATGGTGATGCGCTATGCGCCGATCGGCGTGTTTGCGCTGATTTCCGTCACGGTGGCGAACTTTGGTTTTGCCTCGCTGTGGCCGCTGGCGAAGCTGGTGGTGCTGGTCTATTGTGCGATCCTGTTCTTTGCGCTGGTGGTGCTGGGGCTGGTGGCGCGCGTCTGCGGGCTGAGCATCTGGACGTTGATTCGCATCCTGAAAGATGAACTGATCCTGGCCTACTCCACCGCCAGTTCGGAAAGCGTGCTGCCGCGTATTATTGAGAAAATGGAAGCCTACGGCGCACCGGCGTCCATCACCAGCTTCGTGGTGCCGACGGGTTACTCCTTTAACCTCGATGGCTCAACGCTGTATCAAAGCATCGCGGCTATCTTTATCGCCCAGCTGTACGGTATCGATCTCTCGTTGTGGCAGGAGATCATTCTCGTGTTGACGCTGATGGTGACGTCAAAAGGGATTGCCGGCGTGCCTGGCGTCTCCTTTGTGGTTCTGCTGGCGACGCTGGGAAGCGTGGGAATTCCGCTGGAAGGGCTGGCGTTTATCGCTGGTGTCGACCGTATCCTTGATATGGCGCGTACCGCCCTCAACGTGGTGGGGAATGCGCTGGCGGTGCTGGTTATCGCCAAGTGGGAACACAAATTCGACCGCAAAAAGGCGCGAGCCTACGAGCGCGAAATGCTTGGCAAGTTTGATAAAACCGCCCAATAAACTGCTCAATCCCTCCTGTACGGAGGGATTTTTTTATCTAAAAGCAGACGCCACGCTTTCCCTGTTAATGGAAAAACGTTGCCTGAATACGACGTGAGCATAGCGGGGATTGCGGTGTGAAAACGCGGGGCATCAACGCCCCGCATTCAGGATTAACCCATTGCGCTTTCGCGCAGACGGGCTTTCAGCGTGTTGTACTCATCAATGACATACTGCTCGGCGGCGTGCTGATCGGCGATCCGCTCCACGCGCACGGCGCAATATTTGTACTCCGGCGTTTTGGTTATCGGGCTTAAGTTCTCCGTCACCAGTTCGTTACAGGCACCAATCCACCACTGATAGGTCATATACACCGCGCCTTTGTTCGGGCGGTCGCTAACCTGCGCACGGGTGATAATTCTGCCTTTGCGCGAGTTGACCCACACCAGCGCTTCATCTTCAATGCCCAGCCGTTCGGCATCGGCGGTGTTGATTTGCGCATAGCCCGGTTCATCCGCCAGCGCGGCGAGCGCGGCACAGTTACCGGTCATCGAGCGACAGGAGTAGTGGCCCACTTCACGCACGGTGGAGAGCACCATCGGATACTCATCGGTGAGTTTATCCATTGGCGCGACCCAGTCGCAGGTGAAGAATTTCGCCAGCCCGTCCGGGGTATCGAACTTCTCTTTAAACAGATACGACGTCCCCTGATCGGCATCCGATGTGTCACGACACGGCCACTGAATGTAGCCCAGCTCGCCCATTTTTTCGTAGGTCGCGCCGTAGAAGTCCGGGCACAGATGACGCAGCTCGTCCCAGATCTCCTGCGTGTTGTTGTAGTGCATCGGATAACCCATCCGCGTGGCGATCTCGCTGATGATTTGCCAGTCCGTTTTCAGATCCCACTTCGGCTCCACCGCTTTAAAGAAGCGCTGGAAACCGCGATCCGCTGCGGTATAGACGCCTTCATGTTCGCCCCAGGAGGTCGAAGGCAGAATGACATCCGCTTCGGCCGCCGTTTTGGTCATGAAAATGTCCTGTACAATCACCAGTTCAAGGCCTTCGAAGGCTTTACGTACCGCGGAAAGCTCGGCATCCGTTTGCAGCGGATCCTCGCCCATAATGTACGCGGCGCGCACTTCGCCGTGCTCTACGCGGTGCGGCAGCTCACTGATGCGATAGCCCGTATGGGCAGGCAAACTTTCAACGCCCCAGGCTTTGGCGAATTTCTCGCGGTTGGCTTCCTCTTTCACATACTGGTAGCCCGGATAGGTATCCGGCAGCGCACCCATATCGCAGGCACCCTGCACGTTATTCTGTCCACGCACCGGGTTGACCCCAACGTGCGGTTTGCCGAGATTACCCGTCAGCATGGCGAGGCTGGTGAGGGAACGTACTGTTTCCACGCCCTGGTAGAACTGGGTCACGCCCATGCCCCACAGAATAGTGGCGTTTTTCGCTCCGGCATACATGCGGGCGGCCTGCCGGATCTGCTGGGCGCTAACGCCGGTAATTTCCTCGACCGACTCCGGCGTATAGCCTTCGACAATTTTCCGGTACTCTTCAAAACCTTCAGTACGCGCGGCGACAAAGGCGTTGTCGTACAGATTTTCGGCAATAATCACATGCCCGATCGCGTTAAGCAGGGCAATATTCGAGCCGTTTTTCAGTGCGACATGCATATCAGCAATGCGCGCGGTTTCAATTTTGCGCGGATCGCAGACGATGATTTTTGCCCCATTTTGTTTCGCGCGAATCACATGATTAGCGACGATAGGGTGAGAATCCGCCGGGTTGTAACCAAAGATAAACACTAAATCCGTGTTATCGATTTCATTAATAGCATTACTCATCGCGCCATTACCGACCGACTGGTGCAGACCTGCAACCGAAGGGCCGTGTCAGACGCGAGCGCAGCAGTCAACGTTATTGGTACCAATAACGGCGCGCGCGAATTTTTGCATTATGTAGTTGGTTTCATTACCCGTACCGCGGGAAGAGCCGGTGGTCTGGATAGCGTCCGGACCGTACTTCTCTTTGATGGCGCTCAAACGCGCTGCGACATAATCCAGCGCTTCACCCCAGGATACGGACTCTAGTTTGCCGCCGCGCTGGCGACGGATCATCGGGGTTTTCAGGCGAGGCGTCAAAATCTGGGTATCGTTAATAAAATCCCAGCCGTAGTAACCTTTCAGGCACAGCGTGCCCTGATTGGTCTTGCCCTGCGCTGCCTCTGCCCGAACGATTTTGCCGTTATCGACCACCAGGTTAATTTTGCATCCTGAGGCGCAATACGGGCAAACCGTGACGACTTTTTTCATCACTTTCGCTCCAGTTAAGAATATCGCCCCCAATAATGCATTTTCTATGCCACAGTAATCTTGGGGGTAATTGCCGATATTACGCCGCTTATCACGGCTAAATACTGACGAAGCGCAGCCCGTCGTCAAAAGTGACGTGTCGAACAACAGAGGGATGTGACCGCGGTTAAAAATCCGGCATTTATTCACTGCATTTATCTATTCAGGCCAACACAATGGGCCAGAATGAGCAAACGAAGCCTTGCGGAAGCGGACAATGAAACCTGCAATTCTGGTTGTGGATGACGATACGGCGGTGTGTTCCCTGCTGGAGGATGTGCTTAACGAGCATGTTTTCACCGTTTATGCCTGCCATAACGGGCGCGATGCGGTGACGCTCTGCGCGCAGCATACGGATATCGCGCTGGTGCTTTTAGATATGATGCTGCCGGATATCAACGGCCTGCAGGTTTTACAGCAGTTGCAAAAATTGCGCCCGTCGCTGCCGGTGGTAATGCTAACCGGATTGGGTAGCGAAGCGGATGTCGTCGTCGGTCTGGAGATGGGGGCCGATGACTATATTGGTAAGCCCTTTAACGCGCGCGTGCTGGTGGCGCGGGTAAAAGCGGTATTACGGCGAACCGGCGTGCTGGCGGCTGAAGCCCCGGCAGTCAAAACGGCGGGTTTTCTCTTTAACGGCTGGCATCTTGATCCTGAGCGCTGTGAACTGTTTAACCCACAGCAGCAACGGGTGAGCCTCACCCAGGGGGAATACAGCTTGTTGCTGGCGCTGGTGCAAAACGCGCGACGGGTGCTTAACCGCGAGCAGTTGTTGGAGCTAACGCACAGCGAAAGCGTCGAGGTATTTGACCGAACCATTGACGTGCTGATTATGCGCCTGCGGCGCAAAATCGAAATTAATCCCCACCAACCGGTATTGATCAAAACCCTGCGTGGCCTGGGTTATGTCTTTGCCGCCGATGTATCCCATAACAGCCAGGCCGCCTGACACGCTGTTTATCACATCTCTTGCAGTAACGCGTCGAGAGGTTTTGCGCCGTCTATCGCATTCGCACACAGCAGGCTGGTACGGGCGCAGGCGTGCGCTAGCTGAATGCTCTTTTGCAGCGGCCAGGCTTCATGGCAGCCATATAAAAACCCGGCGCAGAAGGCGTCTCCCGCACCAACGCTGCCAATAATCTCCGCCTGACTCAGCATCCGCGAAGGTATCCAACTTCCCGCTTCGCCGGCTTCTTCGCCCCATGCGCCTTCCGGGCAGTGGATTACCACCCGCTGTTTTACCCCCGCCGCCAGCAGTTTTGCCGCCGCACAAGCAATATTATCAATATGCGGCTGGTCGTCGGCGCGGCGCATGACCAGCCCGCTGAATTCACCCGCCTCCAGTTCGTTGATCACCAGGTAATCGAGATGGGGCAAGCAGGGCAGCACTAACGGCTGATAGCGCGGGTCGCCCTTGCGCGACACCAGATCCAGCGAGGTAGCAAAGCCCAGCTCGCGCATCTGCGCCAGCAGGCGTGCGCTGCGGGTGCCAAATTCGTCATCGGGCTTATCAAGGCTGTCGAGCAGCAGCAGATAACCGAGGTGGAAAATTTTCATGCTGCTGTCCAGCCCGTCAAAGGCAGGCAGATCCAGCAGGCGGTTCGCCCCCGGCGAGTGGAAAAAGGTGCGCTGACCAGACGGATCCGTCATCACCTGCGACATCGAGGTTGGCGCAGAAGTGGTGCGTTGCACATGCTGGCGGTTGACATGGTACTGCTCAAGCATCGCTAAAATGTAGTCGCCATCGTTGTCTTCACCCACCAGCCCGACCGCCTGCAGCGGCAGGCCAACGTGCATTTTCGCCAGCGTCAACAGCACGTTGAGCGGCGCGCCGCCGGTAGAACGCTCGCTTTGGGTGATTTCCGCCAGCCAGCCGCGCTCCGGCCACTGCACGATTTGGTGAACATGGTCGACCAGCATATTGCCAGCGGCGATAACCCCTTTACGTTCCATCACAGTTTTCCCGCGCTGCCGAAGATACGCATCTGCCCGGCAACGGTGTCCGTAATCGCCTCTTCAACGCTCAGTAACAGCTGCGCAAACTCATCGTACAGCGGCTGGCGGTTCGCCATACGCTGCTCAATAGCGCCGAGCGCCGCCTGCGACATGCCGGTGTAGAAGTTGATTTTATGAATACCCAGCGAGATGGCACGGCGGAAATCATCATCGCTGATACCGGAGCCGCCGTGCAGCACCAACGGCAGACCGGTTTGCTGGCGAATGGCGTCGAGGCGCTCAAAATCGAGCTTCGGTTCGCCTTTATATTTACCGTGCGCATTGCCAATGGCCACCGCCAGCGTATCGATACCCGTTTGATCGACAAAGTCCCGCGCAAGTAAAGGATCGGTGAAACAGGCTTCGTCGGCGTGACCATACAGCGCGCCGCCTTCATCCCCGCCCACCGCGCCGAGTTCTGCTTCAACAGAGACGCCCACCGCATGGCACATCTTCACCACTTCCCGCGTCTGGCGGATATTCTCTTCATAAGAAAGGGTAGAGCCATCAAACATCACCGAGCTAAAGCCGAGGCGCAGGGCGCGCACCACCGATTCGAAATGCAGCCCGTGATCGAGGTTTAACACTACAGGAATATCGTGGCGGGCGGCTTCAAACTTCACCGCTTCCACCAGCGACTCCAGCGAAATGTACTTAAAATGGACTTCGGCGATATTAATAATAAACGGCGAACGCTCCTGTTTTGCGGCGGCGAACAGGGCGCGTAAAAAGTGGGAGTCGAGCACGTTAAACGCGCCGAGTGCGTACCGGTGTTCGCGGGCGTGCGCCAGCCCTTGTGCAAGCGAAATTAGCGCCATAACACTCTCCTTTAGCTCAGAAACAGATGGTACTCGTTGCACAACACCAGCTGTGCCGGTTCGTCTTCCAGTACCTCGTTGTACCTGTCCATCGCCGCGAGGAAGTGGTTATCATGATCGTCATCGTTGACGGATGAGACTTCCCCGACCAGTACGTCGCCAAAGCCCGGCTCGCCCCAGAAGCTGTGATACAGACCCGGCGGCAGGCAAATACTTTCCCCTGGTGCGAGGCGCAATTGGCTGCCTGCCGCGTGTGTCTGAATACAGCCATCAATGACCACGGTAACGTCGGTATTCAGCGTTTCGTCCTGCGCGCCGGCGTTCCACAGTTCGATAATTAAATTGCCGCCGCCGCGATTAATGATGTCCTCGCGCTTACGCCAGTGAAAATGCATCGGCGTGAGCTGCGCGTCGCGTACGTGCATGATCTTTTCCGCATAACATTTCGCATAAAGCGTGCCGTCCGGTGAGCCGTTACGCAGGGTAAACAGCGTCAGCCCCTGGGTGTAAAAATCCGTGCTGCCAAAGGCGGTCACGTCCCAGCCTAACTTCAGGTCGAACACTTCGCGCCAGGCCTCTCTGTCCAGCTGTTGCCATTGGGTTGGCGGAAAGCTGGCAAAAGGGGGCAGATGCACATCATGCATGGAGAAGAACTGCCGTGTGTGACCGAGAATCTCATTAATAGCGGAGCGTTTCATGGTATCCCCTGGGTTGGCGCTCCCTCTCCCCTGTGGGAGAGGGAGAAAGCCCTTATTTCACCGTCCAGCCTTTATAGGTGCTGACGCTCTGCTTATCGATCATCGTCACCGGGATCAGTACCGGTTCTTTCGGTGCCGCTTTGCCCTGCAGAATGTCATAACCAATTTCCACCGCGCGGGCCGCCATCACTTGTGGATCCTGTGCGGGGGTCGCGACAAACAGTGAATTCTTACGTTTTAGCGCCTCTTCACCGTCCGGGCTGCCATCGACGCCAACGATAAAGAACTCGTTACGCTGCGCCTGTTTCGCCGCCAGATCGGCACCGATCGCCGTCGGATCGTTAATCGCGAACACGCCGTCGATTTTTGGATTGGCGGCAAGCAGGGAAGTCATCACTTCCAGCCCGCCTTCACGGCTGCCTTTGGCGTTCTGGTTATCGGAAAGCACCTTGATGTCCGGGTGGCGTTTAAACTCGGTCTGGCAGCCTTCGACACGGTTCTGCACGGCGGAAACCGGCGGTCCGTTGATGATCACCACATTGCCTTTGCCTTTCAGGCGCTCGGTGATGTATTTACAGGCCATTTCACCCGCCTGGGTGTTATCGGAGGTAATGGTGGCATCTGCGCCTTCCGCCGCCACGTCAACAGCAACCACCACGATCCCGGCCTCTTTCGCCCGTTTTACCGCCGGGCCAATGCCTTTGGAATCCGCCGCGTTGAGGATGATCATGTCCACTTTGGCGGCGATAAAGTTGTCAATTTGCCCCACCTGCTGGCCGAGATCGTAGCCGCTGGAGACCAGCGTTACTTTGACCTTATCGCCCGCCAGTTTGCGTGCTTCGAGTTCCGCGCCCTTAGTGATTTGCACGAAGAAGGGGTTAGCTAAATCACCCACCGTGACGCCGATGGACTTCAGTTCTTTGGCCTGCGCAAACGGGGCGCTGGCGAGCAGGGCACCCGCGCAGAGCGCAGTGACAAGAGGTTTAAGACGCATGCTGTAATCCTCACTTATGTTGCTGTTTTGTAGGGTATTGTTATGCTGCCTGATGATGCCGGGTACGGTATTTGTCGATCAGCACCG
Source organism: Enterobacter sp. Bisph1 (assembly GCF_000814905.1). Lineage (GTDB taxonomy): Bacteria > Pseudomonadota > Gammaproteobacteria > Enterobacterales > Enterobacteriaceae > Kosakonia. The sequence continues at coordinate 59,950 of NZ_JXAG01000030.1, read as the reverse complement.
CTATGATGATCACCGCCCCTTTGATCACCAATTGCCAGAAGTAGGAGACGCCCATCAGCGTCATCCCGTTGTTTAAGGTAGCGATGATGAGCGCCCCCACCAGCGTGCCGGTGATGGTGCCGATGCCGCCGACAAAGCTGGTTCCGCCGAGGATCACCGCCGCGATGGCGTCCAGTTCGTAGCCCATGCCGAGGTTGCCGTTGGCGCTGTACAAACGCGAAGCGCTCATCACCCCGCCGAGACCGGAGAGCAGACCGCTCATGCCATAGACGAAGAGTAAAACCAGCCACACTTTGATGCCGGTAAGCCGGGCGGCCTGCATATTGCCGCCGACCGCGTAGATATGAACGCCGAGGGTGGTGCGGCGCAGAATAAACCAGCACAGCGCGATCACCGCCAGCGCGATCACCACCAACCACGGGATCGGCCCCAAATAGTTATTGCCGACCCACTCAAAACTGATATCGGAGTTAATCACGGTGGTGCCATCGGCCAGCAGATAGGCCGCGCCGCGCAGCGCCGTATAGGTGCCGAGCGTCACGATAAACGGCGGTAGTCCGGCGAACGCCACCAGCGCGCCATTAAACAACCCCAGCAGCAGGCCCAGAATCAGCGCCGCCGGTACCGACAGCATGGCAAACTGCGGGATCAGCGAGACCACCATCGCCGCCACCGCCGTGGTGCCAAGAATAGAGCCGACGGACAGGTCGATACCGCCGGTAAGAATGATAAAAGTCATCCCCGCTGCCAGTACGATATTAATCGACGCCTGGCGGGTGATATTCAGCAGGTTGCTCTCAGTAAAAAAGTTCGGCGTGATAAAGCCAAATACGGCGACGATCAGGATCAAAATCGGCAGAATACCGACGGTTTGCATCAAATCGCCCATCAGCAGCTTTTTGGCGGAAGCCGATTTGGCGACGTCGGTGGCTGTGGGAGCTTTATATTCAGTCATGGTTTACCGCCTGAGGATGGGATTCGTTAACGCCGGTCGCCAGCGTCATAATATTTTCCTGGGTGATTTCGCCGTTATGTAACTCGCCTGCAATCTCACCTTCGCGCATCACATACACCCGATCGCTCATACCGACCACTTCGGGCAATTCGCTGGAGATCATTAAGATCGCCACGCCCTGGCGCGCCATTTGGTTCATGATCCGGTAGATCTCGCTTTTTGCGCCGACGTCGACGCCGCGCGTCGGCTCATCAAGGATCAGGATGCGCGGACCAATCGCGACCCAGCGCGAGATCAGTAGTTTTTGCTGGTTGCCACCGGAAAGCCCGCCCGCACGCACTTGCGCGTGCGGCACGCGGATATTCAACAATTTGATGGCGTCATCAGAGATCGACTGCGCTTTCTTGCGGTTGAGCAGACCCCAGGCCGCATCGCGTTCCAGCGTCGCCATGGTGATGTTCTCCTGCGCCGCCAGTTCGAGAAACAGACCCTGCTCTTTGCGGTTTTCGGTCAAAAAGCCAATGCCTAAATCAATAGCGGCGCGCGGCGAGTGAACAACGACCGGTTCGCCATCCACTTCGATCATCCCACCGGTGGCTTTGCGCACGCCGAAGATCAACTGCGCCAGCTCTGAGCGTCCTGCGCCAACCAGCCCGGCGAGGCCGACAATCTCGCCGGCGCGTACTTGTAAACTGACCGGGCGGATCTTTTCGCCATCCGTCAGGTGATGCACGCTCAGGCGCGGGTTGCCGAGAGGAATATCGCGCTCTTTATTAAATAGATCGCTCAGGGGACGGCCGACCATCATGCGCACCAGTTCCGAGGCGTTCAGCTTGTCGCGGGTCAGGCTGCCGACATATTGCCCGTCGCGCAGCACGCTCACGCGATCCGACAGTTCATACACCTCCGCCATGCGGTGGCTGATATAGATAATCGCCATTCCTTCATCGCGCAGACGCAGGATCAGCTCAAACAGGCGGTGGGTTTCACGTGATGAGAGGGCGGCGGTGGGCTCATCCATCACCAGAATACGGCTGTTGCGATGGAGCGCGCGGGCGATCTCCACCTGCTGCTGTTCGGCAATGGTGAGCGTCATCACCCGGTCGGTGGCTTTAAAATTCGCGCCAAGACGATCGATTACCGCCTGCGCCTGGGCGGCCATCTCTTTGCGCTGCACCAGCCCGCCGCGGGCAATTTCGCTGCCGAGGAAAATATTTTCCGCGACCGTAAGATTGGGGGCGAGCTGCATCTCCTGATAAATCAGGGTAATGCCTGCCGCCAGCGCGTCTTTCGGCCCTTTTATGCTGTAAGGCTGGCCGTCAATAAGGATCTCGCCGCTGGTGGCGCTATAGGCACCGGCAAGAATTTTCATTAAGGTGCTTTTACCCGCGCCGTTTTCCCCCATCAGCGCATGGATCTCACCGGACCAGACCGTCAGATCCACCCCTTTAAGCGCGTAAAACTTGCCAAAGGCTTTGGCAATGTTGCGCATCTCGAGAACGGGCGTTGTGCTCATGTCAGGCTCCTCGCAAGGACGATATCCGCACTTCATCACAGGTTGGTAAATGGATAATGTCAGCGGCTGTTCATATTTGTCATAGTGATGTATTGCGACCGCGTTGAGTCCGTTGTGGAGCCACTATGCCGTATCGCGCAAACCCGTTTTTTTCCAGCGCCCGTGGGCGCCTGCTGTTTTTTAATGTGCTGGTGGTGGCCGTGACCTTGATGGTTTGCGGCATGGCGGTGTTTGGCTTTCGCCATGCCAGCCAGATTCAGGAACAGGTGCAGCAGCAAACCCTCGACGACATGACCAGTAGCATGAACCTGGCGCGCGATACCGCAAGCGTTGCCACGGCGGCGGTGCGATTAACGCAGGTGGTGGGCGCGCTGGAGTACAAAGGGGAAGCGGAGCGGCTAAAAGCAATGCAAAACGCCCTGCAATACTCCCTGAGCCAACTGGCAAACGCGCCGCTGGCGCAGCAGGAGCCACAGCTGGTGGCGCAGATCATTCGCCGCAGCCATGAGCTGCAGCAAAGCGTCACCGAGATGCTGCAGCGCGGTCAGCATCGCCATCTCGAACGCAATGCGCTTCTCAGCTCCCTCTATCAAAGCCAGAGCTACCTGCGCCATTTGCAGGACGTTAACGCCCGCGACGACCATAATCTTCCCGATGTTCGCCTGCTGGCCGAGATGGACCGGCTGCTCAACGCCGCCATCCAAACGCCTTCCCCGCGAGCCACCATTAAGCAGCTCACGGAGGTGATGGCCCAATTGCCAGAGCAAAGCACCCAGCCGCTGGTGGCGTGGATCCTGCCGGATTTCAGCGCCGAGTTGCGCAAGCTTGCGCCGCTGTCGCAGCAGCTGGAAGAGAGCGATTTAGCGATTAGCTGGTCGATGTTTCATATCAAAGCGCTGGTGGCGCTGCTTAATAGCGATATCAATCAGTATGTTGCTGCGGTGGCAAAAGCCTCCGATTTGCGCACCGCCCAGAGCCATCAAGAGATGCGTTCGATCATTCTCTTTATCAGTCTTTTCGCCCTGCTGGCGCTGGTGATCACCGCATTTGCCGGTTGGTATATCTATCGCAACCTCGGCTCGCGGCTGACGGCGATATCCCGCGCGATGACCCGGCTGGCACGCGGCGAGCAGGACGTCTCCGTTCCCGGCCTGCAGCGGCGTGACGAACTGGGTGAGCTGGCGCGGGCGTTTAACGTCTTTGCCCGCAATACCGCGTCGCTGCAGCACACCTCGAAACTGCTGAAAGAGAAAAGTACCCAACTGGAAACCACCTTTCACGCCATGCGCGACGGTTTTGCCCTGTTTGATAATCAGGGCTGCCTGGTGGTGTGGAACCCGCAATATCCGCTGCTGCTGGGGCTCACCGCCGACACGCTGCAGCGCGGGCACCATTATCAAACCCTGCTGCGCCAGGTGAGCGATTTACCGGCACATATACAGGAAAACCTTGCTCGTCCGCTGCCGGAACCGCAGGAGCTGCGGCTGGCGGATAATCGCACCATTGAGCTGCGTTTTAGCCCGGTGCCGGGTCGCGGACTGGTGAATGTGGTGCTGGATCGTACCGAGCGTAAAGCGCTGGAAGCGGCGCTGCTGCACAGCCAGAAGATGAAAGCCGTGGGGCAGCTTACCGGCGGGCTGGCCCATGATTTTAACAATTTGCTGGCGGTCATCATCGGCAGCCTCGAACTGGTATCGCCGGATTCACCGGATGCGCCGCGCATCTCGCGGGCGTTAAAGGCTGCCGAACGCGGTGCGCTGCTCACCCAGCGGCTGCTGGCGTTTTCCCGTAAACAGTCGTTGCACCCGCACGCGGTTGAAATGCAGCCGCTGCTGGAAAACTTAAGCGAACTGCTGCACCACTCGCTCCCGGCGACCCTGACGCTGGAAATAGAGGCGCAGCATCCAGCGTGGCCAGCGTGGATCGACGTCGGTCAACTGGAAAACGCCATTATCAATCTGGTGATGAACGCCCGCGACGCGATGGAAGGGCAGAGTGGGGTGATTAAAGTGCGCACCTGGAACCAGCGCGTCACCCGCAGCGACGGACGTAAGCAGGATATGGTGGCGCTGGAAGTGGTCGATCACGGCTGCGGGATGTCACAAGAGGTTAAAGTGCGGGTCTTTGAGCCCTTTTTTACCACTAAACAGACCGGCAGCGGCAGCGGGCTTGGCTTGTCGATGGTGTACGGTTTTATCCGTCAGTCCGGCGGGCGCGTAGAAATTGAAAGCGCGCCGGGGCAGGGCACGGTTGTGCGTTTGCAGCTCCCGCGCGCAACGGTGCAGGCGCAGGCGCAGGCGCAACGCGAGCCGGATGTTGCACAAACCTACGATACCCGCGACCGGCTGATTCTGGTACTGGAAGATGAGGCGGATGTTCGCCAGACCCTTTGTGAGCAGCTTCATGAACTGGGCTATTTAACCCTCGAGGCGGAAACGGGCGAGCAGGCGTTACAGCTGTTGAGTGCCTCGACGGAGATTGGCGCGCTGATAAGCGATCTGATGTTGCCCGGTGCGTTAAGCGGCGCAGAGGTGATTAACCAGGCCCGGCTGCACCACCCACAATTGCCGCTGTTGCTGATAAGCGGCCAGGATCTGCGCCCGACGGATAACCCGGCGTTGCCGGACGTTGAGCTGTTGCGCAAACCGTTTACCCGCATCCAGCTTGCCCAGGCGCTGCGGCGGATTGCGGCGTAATGGATTTGAGAATCCTCCGCTACACACCGTAACAGCAGCTGGATTAACGTAGGCCTCGTCCTTACTTGAGGCTGACCATTATGAAACGTTATGCGAACGCGCTACTGTTCGGCGCACTGTTACTCAGCGGTCAGGTTGCCCACGCGGATGTGGTTGATGATGCCATCGGCAACATTCAGCGGGCTATTGGCGACGCGTATAACCAGGACAGTCGTGACCATCGGCGCGAGGATGACTATCAGCGCAGCGAGGAACGCAGGCAGGATGACGACCGTTATCGGCAGCTTGAAGACCGCCGTCGCCAGCTTGATGACCGCCAGCGCCAGCTCGATCGGGAGCGGCGCCAGCTTGAAGATGAACAGCGCAGGCTGGAAGAGCGGGATGATTACCGTTAATGCGGCTACGCAGAGATGCGTAAACCCAGACGCGCGGGAACGACATCTTCCAGTAGCGCGACCAGCTGTGGGTCCATAAAGGGATAGTGATCCGGAATATCCAGCACATAAACCGGTTTATGCTGCACCAGACGGCTAAAGTCCGCCAGCAGCCGGCTTTTGTGATGCTCTTCCATCACGCAGATAACATCTGCCCAGGAGAGAATGGCGGGAGAGACGGTTTTTCGCGCCTGGCGTTGCGTACCGGCGGAGCGGGCATTCAGCCCCGGGTAGCGACGAAATACCTGTTCAGCCGTAGGGCTGCGCCACTGGTTCCGACTACAAATAAAAAGCACATTCATGGCAAGCTCAATACTCTTCAAAGCCGCGATATGCTTATTACTGCCAGGCCATACGCGGGTAAGTAAGACTCTGTTGCGTTACGCGCAACTACTTGTTTGCGAGTCTGTACGCTTAATCCCTCAAACGACCTCTTCACAGGCTGCGTGCGCTTGTTTCGCTTCCAGCGGAAAAGCGCGAAGAATATATCCATATTGTGCGGTCTAATCCAGCACAATTCGCATCTCATCATAACCTGCTTCAAACCCCGTCGGCAGCGGGTTTTTCATCATCCATTGATCAAAGACATGACTGATATGCGTTAGGATCACTCGTGGGCAGCCAATTATCTCATTTAGAGCAATAACCGTACTTAAATCACAGTGATTTTTTGGCGTTTGCGCACGCGGTTCATATGAACAATCTATCACCACCACCTGCGGACGGTTATTAAGCAGAAACTTCAGCGTCTTGTCCGGCAGGCCCGCCGTATCACAAAGCCAGGCTACCCGGCTGTGGGCCGATTCGAGAAAATAGCCGAAGGTTAGCTTTGAGTGATTCAGCGGCAGCGGCGTAACCTGCAATCCTTGCAGTTCGAACACGACGAAAGGGGCGACAGTATGGCTGAAATCGAGCAGTCCGGGATGTTTAAACAGATCGTCACAGCCCTGTTCATCCGGCGGGCCATAAACCGGGATTTTATCGCCCACTCCCCAACGCAGGGGAAACAGCCCCTGGACATGATCCATATGATAGTGGGTGAGTAAAAACTGTTGAACATCGCCGGGGGAGAACTTATCCATCAAAGTGGGGATACCGGCGTCGAGCAGGGTGACTGCATCGTTAAACTTCACCACCGCGCTACAGGGTTGGCGACGGTAAGTGTGGTTCTGGCGGGCGCGGTGACAGGCCGCGCAGCTGCAGCCAAAAACCGGTACCAGCTGCGCGCCGCCGGTGCCGGTGAGAGTGATTGTCAGGCTCATAGCACCTCGCTTTAACGGTGGAAACAGCGTTATCGGTGCGGACATGTCGCACCGATATCACTACGCGCTTTTCCCTTGTTGCGCACGAATCAGCCTCACCAGTCCTTCAACTGTCTGAAGCAAACTGCCATCATTGTTCAGGGTCAGGCACTGGCCGGGTTGATAACGCGCCGCTCTTTGCAGACGCGCGTTGATTTCGACGGCGTTCTCGCGACCGCGTTGTTCCAGACGCTGGCGCAGGATCGCCGGTGAAACCTGCACATACACCGGCATCAGCATCTCGCCATACTGCGCTTGCGCCTGGGGTAAATGCCCGCGCGAGCCGTTAACCACCACGTCGAATCCCGCCTGTAGCCAGAGATCGATCTCCGCGCCGATAGCGTAGTAAAACTCGTTGGCATGCCAGCTCAGGCTGAAAAGATGCTGCTCCTCGCGGGTAAAAAACTCGTTAACGCTCAGGGCGATATGGTTCTCGCTGCCAGCGCTGGCCGGGCGGGTGATGTAGCGATGGGCGACCAGTAACTGCGGGTGTTCTCGCTGGCGAAGCGCCGCCAGCAGGCTATCTTTACCCGCGCCGGACGGCCCCATTAACCAGATCAGTCGTGCCATCAGAAAACCCTTTTCCCCGCGCGCCAGACGTGATCAATATGCACATGGTCACCTTTATGGTGGGCCAGCACCAAATCCGCCCGCTTGCCTTCGCCAATCACGCCGCGATCTTGCAGATTCAGCGCCTGCGCCGGGTTTTTCGTCACCAGGCGAATCGCTTTCGCCAGGGTAAAATCATTCTCCTCATCGGCGGCGACGCGAAACGCTGCATCCAGCAGGCTGGCGGGATAGTAATCGGAAGACAAAATATCCAGCATGCCGAGCTGCGCCAGTTTATGCGCCGCGACGTTTCCCGAATGGGAGCCACCACGCACGATATTCGGCGCGCCCATCAGCACGCTCAAACCATGCTTGCGCGAGGCTTCCGCTGCGGCGAAGGTGGTGGGAAATTCGGCGATCACGCTGCCTAACTGATGGGATTCCACCACATGTTCGTGGGTGGCGTCATCGTGGCTGGCAAGGGGCAACTCGCGCGACTTGCAGATCGCGGCAATGGCTAAGCGGTTTGGCTGCGACCACTGCGCCGCCAGCGCCAGTTGCTCCTGCTCAAATCTGTCCATCTGTGCATCATTAAGATGATATTTACCCTGATAATACTCGCGATACTTCTCGTGGCTGGCGTACTGGCGCTGTCCCGGCGAGTGATCCATCAGCGACACCAGCGCCACCGGTTCGCGGCCAACAAGTTTTTCAAACAGCGGCAGCGTGGTGTGGTGCGGCAGTTCGCAGCGTAGATGCAGGCGGTGCTCGGCGCGGTTCAACCCGCGCTTTTGTGAATCTTCGACGGCATTGATCATCTTTTGCAGATTATCCAGCCGATCGCCGCCGTCGCGGACATCGCCAATCGCCACCGCGTCGAGCACGGTAGTGATGCCGCTGGCGACCATCAGCGCATCGTGGCTGCTCATCGCCGAATGGGCGGGCCAGTCCACTTTCGGGCGCGGCGTGAAAAACTTATCCAGATTATCGGTATGCAGTTCGATAAGCCCCGGCATCAGCCAGCCGCCATCGCCATCGTGCGCGCCCGGCTGGCGGCTTTGGGTTTCGGCAAAGGCGCGAATGATTCCGTCCTGCACCTCCAGCGAGCCGCTGACCACTTCCTCTTCGAGAACTAGTTTGACGTTATTGATGATCATGCCGCTTCTCCCATCGGATAGAGCCGGTCGGCAACATGCTCGCGGACTGCGCTGTCATGAAAAATACCGACAATCGCCGCGCCGCGTGCTTTCGCCTGGGCGATCAGCGCCACCACGGCGGCGCTGTTTTTCTCATCCAGCGACGCGGTGGGTTCGTCGAGGAGCAAAATGGGGTAATCGACAATAAAGCCACGGGCAATATTGACGCGCTGCTGCTCGCCGCCGGAAAAGGTGGCGGGGGCCAGGTGCCACAGCCGTTCCGGTACGTTGAGGCGGGTAAGCAGTTCACCTGCCTGTTGCGCACAGCGTTCGCGGTCAACGCCCTGTTCCAGCAGCGGTTGCATCACCACATCCAGCGCGCTAACCCGCGGTATGACGCGTAAAAACTGGCTTACCCAGCCAATGGTATGGCGGCGAACTTCCAGCACTTTACGCGCGGGCGCATGCACCAAATCGACCCATTCATTGCCATGTTTGACATGGATATGCCCGGCGTCGGGCAGGTAATTGGCGTACAGCGAGCGCAGCAGGGTAGATTTGCCGCTGCCGGAATGGCCGTGCAGCACCACGCATTCACCGGCCTCGACGCTTAACGATGTCTCACGCAGCACCGGCAGGTGTACGCCGTTTTGATGATGCAGGACAAAGGTCTTGCTGACATTTTCCACACGCAAAACAGTCATCGGACACTCCTTAATTTTGCAATACCGAGGAGACCAGCAGTTGGGTGTAGGGATGATGCGGATCGTCGAGAACGCGATCCGTTAACCCACTTTCCACCACCTGACCCTGTTTCATCACCAGCAGACGGTTCGCCAGCAGCCGTGCGACGCCTAAATCATGGGTCACCATTACCACCGCGAGGTTCATCTCCACCACCAGGCCGCGCAGCAGGTCAAGCAGGCGCGCCTGCACCGATACATCCAGCCCGCCGGTGGGTTCATCCATAAACACCAGCTTCGGGCGAGTCACCAGGTTGCGGGCAATTTGCAGCCGCTGCTGCATGCCGCCGGAAAAGGTGGTCGGTAAGTCATCAATGCGCGACGGCGGGATCTCAACGTCTTCAAGCCACTGCGCTGCGCTGGCGCGAATCGCGCCATAATGTCTGGATCCCGTTGCCATCAGGCGCTCGCCGATATTGCCCCCGGCGGAAACCTGGCGGCGCAGACCGTCAAGCGGGTGCTGATGCACCACGCCCCATTCGGTGCGCAACAAGCGCCGACGCCCGGCTTCGCTCATGGCGTAGAGATCGCGCTGTTGATAAGTAATGGTGCCGTGCTGTGGCGCAAGGCGCGCCGAAATGGCGTTTAACAAGGTGGTTTTGCCGGAGCCGGATTCGCCGACAATCCCCAGCACTTCACCTGGCCATAAATCGAAAGAAACATTCTCAAAACCTTTGCCGGGTGCATACAGATGGCAGAGGTTTTTCACCGAAAGCAGCGGTTGGGTCATTTGCGTAAGGCCTCGCTCTGTTGGCGGCAGTAATCGGTGTCGGAGCAGACAAACATGCGCGCGCCGCTATCATCCAGTACCACTTCATCAAGGTAGCTATGGGTGGAGCCGCAAATGGCGCACGGGCGATCCCACTTCTGCGGCGCAAAGGGGTAATCCTCAAAATCGAGGCTGACCACGCGCGTCCACGGTGGCACCGCATAAATGCGCTTTTCTCGTCCGGCACCAAACAGTTGCAGAGCCGGCATCATGTTCATTTTCGGGTTATCAAAGGCCGGAATCGGCGAGGGATCCATCACATAGCGTTCATTGACTTTTACCGGCCACGCATAGCGGGTGGTGAAGTTGCCAAAGCGGGCAATATCTTCATACAGCTTTACCTGCATCACGCCGTACTCTTCCAGCGCGTGCATGGTGCGCGTTTCGGTTTCGCGCGGTTCGATAAAGCGCAGCGGTTCCGGGATCGGCACCTGGTAAATGAGGATCTGATCTTCTGTGAGCGGCGTTTCGGGAATACGGTGGCGGGTCTGAATCAGCGTCGCGTCAGCGGTGCGTTCGGTGGTTTTCACGCCGGTAACGCGGGTAAAAAACTGACGGATCGAAACGGCATTGGTGGTGTCATCGGCCCCCTGATCGATCACTTTCAGCACGTCATCTTCACCGATCACGCTGGCGGTGAGCTGAATTCCGCCGGTGCCCCAGCCGTAGGGCATTGGCATTTCGCGCCCGCCAAACGGCACCTGATAACCGGGGATAGCCACCGCTTTCAGCAGCGCCCGGCGGATCATGCGTTTGGTCTGTTCATCAAGGAAGGCAAAGTTATAACCGCTCAGAGAGTTAGTCACGGGTGTGCTCCTGTTGCAACTGTCGCAGCAGATCCAGTTCGGCCTGGAAATCAACGTAGTGCGGGAGTTTCAGGTGTGAGACAAAACCCGCCGCTTCAACGTTATCCGCGTGCGCCAGCACAAACTCTTCATCCTGCGCCGGGCTTTTAATCGCTTCACCGTAATCTGCGGCCTGCAAAGCTCTGTCCATCAGCGCCATCGCCATGGCTTTGCGTTCGCCCATACCGAACACCAGCCCATAGCCGCGGGTAAAATGCGGCATTTCGTTGGTGGGTGCGACGAAACCATTCACCATTTCGCATTCGGTCATCAACAATTCGCCGATGTTCACCGCAAAACCCAGCTCTTCCGGCACAATTTCTACGTCGATATAACCGCTGCGGATCTCCCCAGCGAAGGGGTGATTGCGACCATAACCGCGCTGCGTCGAGTAGGCCAGCGCCAGTAGATAACCTTCATCACCGCGCGCCAGCTGTTGCAGGCGTGAAGCACGTGAGCAGGGATAGACCGGCGGCTGACGGGTAATATCATCGGGGGTCGCGCCGCTATCCTGTTCCGCTTTTGCCAGCCCTTCGTTAACCAGCAGGCTAAAGACATGGGGTGCGGCGTCCTGCTGTCCATCGCGGGTCGTTAGCGCGGGCGTTTCGCCTTCTGCCAGCAGGGCAAAGTCCAGCAGACGGTGGGTGTAATCGTATGTCGGGCCAAGCAGCTGGCCGCCGGGAATATCTTTGTACACCGCGGAGATGCGGCGTTCTAAACGCATTTTTGCGCTGTCGATGGGTTCACTCACCGCCAGACGCGGTAACGTCGTGCGGTAAGCGCGCAGCAGAAAGATGGCTTCGACGTTATCGCCGCTCGCCTGTTTTAACGCCAGCGCCGCCAGTTCACGGTCGGCAATGCCGCCTTCGGTCATTACCCGATCGACGGCCAGATTCAGCTGGTTGGCAACCTGCGCCACGCTCAGCTCCGCCAGCGTCTGGTCGCCGCGACGTTTATGTTCCTGCAGCGCATGGGCAGCGGTAATCGCCTTTTCACCCCCCTTGACAGCAACGTACATCAGTACACCTCCACCAGCGTGGTTCTGGGTATCGCCAGCGCCCGTTCGCCGCAGGTCAGGATCACGTCGATACCTGTCGGGAACGAATGCGGACGGTCGGTAAACTCATCGGTAATACATTCCGGCAGCTGCGGGGCGATCATCCGTTCTTCCTGAATACCCGGTCCCGTCAGGCGCAGCATGCGCCCGCCGCTCAGGGCCGGGAGCTGTAAAATCAGCGTGGCGCTGCTTTCCGGGCTGATATCGCTGCCGTTCGGCAACACCTTCAGCTGCTCGGCGCTGAGGGTGTGATCGGCGACGGCGAACAGCGACTGCTGCGGCATCTCCACCAGCGGCGCGCCGGTGTGAAAGCGCAGGTTTTGACGCACCATATCGTTATCGACGGCGTTGGAGAGCCAAATTGGTGTGTCGTTATCCACCAGCGTCAGCAAAATAGCGGTGGTGGCCGGATTGAGCGGCGGCCAGCCATGTTTTAATTGCGGCAGCGAGACAATCACCCCGGGCTCGCTCATGGCTTTTAACAGACGGCGAAAACAGTGTTGAGCATCGTGAACCGCCGAAGCGAAAGCGGGTTGTAAAGTCATGCGTTATCTCCGCGTACCAGAGTAAAAAAGTCGACCCGGCTGGCGTTGACTTCGGCCTGACGCGCGTTATTTCGCGCGGCGCGGTCCGCTTCCAGCGGGGTTATAAGCGTTTCCATTAACGTGCGAAAACAGGCGGGATCCTGCAAAAGGGCGTCACACACGGCGCAGCGCTCGGCATGGCCTTTATCACGCCCGAGTACCCAACTGAAACCGAGGGTGCCGCAGGGCAGACGAACTGCCGCCCGCGTTACGGTGGCGTCGCCGGGAAAGAAGCGATCGCCCGTTGCGCCCATGCGCGCCTGGATCTGCACCAGGCCCGTTTGCGTGGCGCGTACCTGTTCATATTCCGGCGTCAGTCCGAGGGTACGCATGCGTCCACGCAGCATCTCCGGCGTGGCATGGGCAAGGACGGCCATCCAGCGCTGTCGGGTTGGCGTATCAAAATGCATTCAGTGCTCCATGGTGAATTCAATCATGTCGGCGCGGGTCAGGCTGACGGAGTATTCCGTTGCGTTAACCTCGCCGTCACGGTGGTTGAGGGTACGAACACAGAGCAGCGGTGCCATGTTGGGGATCTCCAGCCAGCGGCTCTCTTTCGCCTGCGCGCGGCGGGCGCTGATGCGCGTTTGGGTTCGTTTCAGGCTGATAGCGGCCCGGTCACGTAAAAAGTCATGCAGCGAACCGCTATTAAACTCTTGCAGCAGCGGCCATAAATGCAGGTCGGCAAAGTAGTGATCGATAACGCACAGCGCCACGCCATTGACGCGGCGGCGCGTGCGCAGGTGGATAACGTTATCGCCTTCCTGAATGCCTAACGCATCGGCGACCTGGCCGGATGCAGGACGCAGTACCGCCAGCAATCGTTCGCTAGTGGGATGGCTGCCCTGATCGAGCAGGTTCTGGCTAAAGCGCGCCTGGGCGTTAAGGGGGTAATCAAAGGGGCGCGTTAGCACCATGACGCCAACGCCCTGACGACGTTGTACCCAACCTTTTTCCACCAGTTGGTCGATAGCGCGGCGCAGAGTGTGACGGTTAACCTCAAAGCGCGCGGCCAGTTGCTGTTCAGCGGGCAGCCAGTCGCCGCAGCGGTAGTTGTTGCGCAACTCCTGCTCCAGCCGGGCGGCGATTTCCTGATAGCGGGTGGGATAACTGGTCGGATGTCTGGACAAGTGCATGGTTTCGAAGCTCCGCGAGCCAGATGAAAAGTGCCCCTATCGTGAAGCGCGAATGTTGCATTTCGGTTATGGGATGATTGCGCGCGGATGAATCTTCGCCCTCAGGCAGGGCGGTAAAAAAACAAAGGAGCCAAAGGCTCCTTACAGAGAGAGGAAGGGAATTATGCAGCCGGGGAGGCTTTAACGACGTTGACCATCCAGGGAATGCCGAATTTATCCGTCACCATACCAAAGCCATGCGCCCAGAAGGTTTCCTGCCATGCCATCGTTACGCGTCCCTCAGCGGCCAGGGCGTCGAACCAGATTTTACCTTGCGCCACATCCTCGGTGGTGAGGCTTAAGGTAAAGCCGCTATAGTCCGCCTGGTTTTGCCGGCCATCGCTCATCATGATTTCACTGCCAGCGATGCGTAAAGCAGCATGGGCGATATCGTTATCGGCAAAAGCCTGACCGGCGGCGCAGCCTTCATCGGCACTGCTTTCTTGCTCAGACTTCGGCATTTCGCCAAAGGTGATTTTGTAGGTGAGTTCCGCCTTCAGCGCCTGCTGATAAAAGGCGATGGCCTGTTCACACTGGCCGGAAAAGGAGATGTAGGGAGTGAGTGGCATAATCATTACCTCGGGTAACGAAATCTGCCAGTGAGTATAGTTGCAGCGGATAAAAATTAACCAGGCGGGAAGCCAGCGCTTCCCGCCTAAGCATTAGTTCTTTTTAACAAATTCGGATTTAAGTTTCATAGGTCCGAAACCGTCGATTTTACAATCAATATTATGATCGCCTTCTACCAGACGAATATTTTTAACTTTGGTGCCGATCTTCAGCATTGAAGAACTGCCTTTTACTTTCAAGTCTTTAATTACGGTGACGCTGTCGCCGTCGGCTAAAAGATTGCCGTTGGCATCTTTAACAATTAATTCATCTGCGTCCAGGGCAGGCTGTGCATCGTTCCACTCGTGTGCGCATTCCGGGCAAATGAACATGCCATTATCTTCATAAGTGTATTCGGAATGACATTGTGGGCAGTGGGGGAGTTGCATAGGGCGTTCCTCAAAAGTACATACAGAGCGGGGTAAGCCGCATAACAGGCTTAGCGCCAGAAAGGGCGGGATTATACAGCAAAACCGTACAATTGCCGTTGTTATTACTTTTTTCACAAAAACCATAAAAATCTGATTACAGTGACATAACCTGTCATTGGCTTAAGCGATGCTTATCTCAGAAACAGGTGATGAAAATGTTTAGCCCGGATATATAGATTATTTTCGGGATGAAATTGCCAGCATTTACTAATTCAGCTAATGTGGCATAAAGCATCCGGTGTTATTCGAAACCAACCTGTCATGCCTGCTACGCTGCCAGCAATGGCGGTAATTACCTCTCAAATTGGGTGGGTAAAAAAACGATGATATATCCTGGCTGTTACTGAAAATGCGCTACGCTGAACTTTCTGGTTTTTATGACCGGAGTCGCGTTGCTGTCATTTTTTGATAAAAAAAATATATATTTTCCTGATAACCATCAGGCATTTATCTTTTCGAAGATATTTTCCACACGTAATTATAAAAGCCGACACTTTACGCATAAAACTTTGCGGCTAAATAAAAGTAACAAAATTTGCGTTAAGGAAAAACTTTTGACATGCACACTCAAACAATTTTTGAATTAAGCCAGGAAGCAGAGAGGTTGTTACAACTCTCTATGCAAAACCTCCAGGCTTTAAAAAAAATGCCGACGGCGACGTTTGATGAGTCGACCATTAACGGCACGGCGCAAAACGTCAATGTTTTGCCGTTGCATTTCAGCGCTCGCGGCGTTGAAGCACAGCAGGCGACGCTGCATAACGAATTACGGAAAATTACCCGGCTGGAAATGGTGCTGGCGATTGTCGGTACCATGAAGGCAGGCAAATCAACTACCATCAACGCAATTGTCGGCACGGAAGTGCTGCCAAACCGCAACCGGCCAATGACGGCCCTGCCGACTCTTATTCGCCATACGCCGGGGCAAAAAGAGCCGGTACTGCACTTTTCCCATGTCGGTCCTATCGATGCCCTTGCTCAGCAGTTGCAGACGCGGCTGTTTAAATACGATCGCGACAAGCTGGCGCAAAAAATTGAGATCGATAAAGACATGGCCACCTTGCTGGAGCGTATTGCCCAGGGTGATGCTTTTGATAAGCATTACCTGGGCGCGCAGCCCATCTTTCACTGCCTGAAAAGCCTCAACGATCTGGTGCGTCTGTCGAAAGCGCTGGATGTCGATTTCCCTTTTTCTGCGTATGCGGCGATTGAGCACATCCCGGTTATTGAGGTGGAGTTTGTGCATCTGGCGGGGCTGGAAAATCATCTCGGCCAACTGACGCTGCTGGATACGCCGGGGCCGAATGAAGCCGGGCAACCGCATCTGCAAAAAATGCTCAGCGAACAGCTGGCGCGTGCGTCGGCGGTGCTGGCGGTGATGGACTATACACAGCTTAAATCCATCTCCGATGAAGAAGTGCGCCGCGCGATCTCGTCCGTTGGCCGCACGGTGCCGCTTTATGCGCTGGTGAATAAATTCGACCAAAAAGACAGAAATAGCGACGATGAGGATCAGGTCAAGGCGCTGATTTCTGGCACCTTAATGAAGGGGAATATTAACCCGGCGCAGATCTTCCCGGTCTCTTCGATGTGGGGTTATCTGGCGAACCGCGCCCGCCATGAGCTGCAGCATCGTGGGCGTTTACCGGATCCGCAAGAGCAGCGTTGGGTACAGGATTTCGCCGAAGCCGCCCTTGGTCGCCGCTGGCGTAGCGCCGATCTCGACGATATTGAGCATATCCGTCATGCAGCCGATCTGCTGTGGGAAGATTCGCTGTTTGAAAAACCGATTCGTACCCTGCTGCACGCCGCGCACGCCAATGCTTCTCTCTACGCGCTGCGCTCGGCGTCGCATAAACTACTCAACTACGCGCAAAGCGCCAGTGAATACCTCGATTTTCGCTATCAGGGGCTAACCGTTGCCTACGAAAAACTGGAGCACAATATTACCCGGCTGGAAGAGGATATGTCGCTGCTGCGCAGCTGCCAGGAAGGGGTGAGCGACGAAATCGAACATGAAGTGGAAGAGGCGCTGGCGGCGGCAGATATCTATATCCACGGGCAACAATTTGAAATTGTCGAAGCGATTGATGCCTTATTCCACGATGGTCAATTGATGGCGACGGTGACGGAAAGCCAGGGCGATTTACGTTTCGATGATAGCCCCGGTCCGGGCGTACTGGTGCTGGAAAATGAGGGGCAGGCGCAAATTGCCCTCAGCAAAATCCGCTCGACGTGTGAAACTATTTTGCTGGCGGCGCAGGAGCGCATTAGCCGCGAGCTGGCGCTGCGTTTTGACGAACTGGAAAACATCCTGGCGCGTTCGTTGAACGATGCCATGCGCCCGATAGAGACGCGTATTAAAGAGGAACTGACCCACGCCGGTTTCCGCGCCCGCATCAGTTTCCCCGCTTTCCAGCCGAGCGTGCTTAACTTCAACGCCCGTTCGTTGTTCACCAACGTCATCGCAACGCAGGATACCCCGGCAGGCCAGGTTTCACGCGCTGGCAGCGTACGGGAAACAGTCTCGCGCTGGTTGAATAATCCCGCCTGGGGCTGGGATGATTATGTGGCTACCCGCACCCGTTATGTTATCGATCTGGCGGCGCTTAATAACAAGCTTGTCGACCATGTCGCGCTT
Source organism: Enterobacter sp. Bisph1 (assembly GCF_000814905.1). Taxonomy (GTDB): domain Bacteria; phylum Pseudomonadota; class Gammaproteobacteria; order Enterobacterales; family Enterobacteriaceae; genus Kosakonia. The sequence continues at coordinate 42,509 of NZ_JXAG01000030.1, read as the reverse complement.
TTTTGTGAACAAATTCGTAAAGCTTTACATGCGCAAGTCGATGTTTCTGTTAGGGCGGGGATGGCGACATTTTTCGCCGAATTCTCGTTAAGTCTGGCGGGGCTGCAGGAAAGTTTGCGCGACAGCCTGGCTATCCGCCAGCAAAACGAATCGTCAGTGCAGGCGTTGCGCCAGCAGTTGCAGCACAGCATTAGCACCGCCCGCTGGATTCAGGAGGACGCGCGTCTGTTACGTGATGATATTCAAACTCTCTTCGCGGCAGATCAACCATGAAAAATCTCTTACTGGATGGCCCCGGACGCGTACTTGAATGTATTCATCCGAAGTTTATCGTTGATCTGGTGCAGGGCGTCGACGCACTGCGCCAGACGTCGATTGCGCCTCAGCAGCAGCTCTTTCGTGAACGGCTCACGCAGGAGGTGATCGCACAAACTCAGCTGCGCCCGTGGGCAATGTCCGGCGTGTTAAATGAACATGATGCGCTGCGTCTTGGGCTGGCGGAAAAACTCGCCAGCATGCTCGATCCGGGCTATCTCGCCTTAACCCGCATTACCGAGAAACTGACGGCGATGCAACAAGCCCAGCGCCGTCCGGCCAATGCGGCACTCGGTGCAGGGCAGCAGTATGACGAGCTGGTTGCCCATTTCAGCCAGCGCGCAGCTGCGAAAGAGAAAGCGCTGACCCAGCGCGGCCTGACGGTGCAGGCAGGGAACCACAGTGAGCAGGTTTTTACCCACTGGCGAGCCGGCAGCTACAATGGGTGGTCGATGGCCGGACGCTGCTATATCGCGCTGGAAGAGTTGCGCTGGGGAGCGTTTGGCGATGCCTGTCGTCTGGCGAATGCCGATGTGGCGAAACTGCTGAAAGATAATCTGCGTGCCATGGCCGCAGATTTTCTCGCGCAGGGTATTAATGCCGCACCGGCGACGCGCCATTTCTATCATCAATGGCTGGCGACGCCGTCAACGCCGGGGCTGATGGACTATAAAGATTTACTCGGCTGGCTTGGCGACTGGTGCGATGCTGACCGTCACCCCATCTGCTGGTCTGTTACCCAGAGCTGGCAGACGGTGGCGTTGGGTATGCCGCGTCTGTGTTCGGCAACGCGTATTGCAACGGCGATGGTCGATGAAATTTTTGGCGAATAAGCCGTACCCGCAAAACAAAAAAAGCCCCGTCCGGGGCTTTTTTGTCGGTCAGTATTAGTGACCTGTCGTTTCAACGGTTTGCTCAGCATCATGTGCCGTACGCGGTACATTGCCGAAGCGTTTGGCATACAGTGCGGTGATAATCGGCACCAGAATCGCCGTGACAATCACGCTCGCGGCGACCAGCGCGGTGGCTGATGCGGCGACGGGTTCGAAGGCCGGGTTGATCTGCGCGATAATTACCGGGTTTGCCACCGCAGCGCCTGCCGCAGAAGAGGCGGCAACACCGGCGGTACCGTTACCACCGCCAATCACGCGGTCGGCAATAATCAGCGGAATACCGGTAATCACAATCACCGCAACGCCGAGGAAAATACCCAGCAGGCCGGTTTGCATAATCACGCTCAGGTTGATGGTGTTACCCAGCGCGAAGCCGAAGAACGGGATCAGTACCGGCGTAGCCTTGCTGAAGAAGGTGCGGAAATCGTGATCGAGGTTGCCCAGCGCAAAGCCAATCAGGAACGGCAGGACAGCACCGACAAAGTGGTGCGGTTCAAAGGATGCCAGACCGGCGGAACCGAGAATAACCATGGTCATCAGCGGGCCAGATTCCAGCGACATTAAGACAAACGCGCCGGACTCTTCTTTACTGCCATACTGATTCATCAGGCTGGCATACAGACCACCGTTGGTCATATCCATGGCGGATACCAGCGCCAGTACTGACAGCCCGGCGAAGAACCCGGTTTGGATCCCGGTATCTGGAATAAACGATGCGGCAATCATCGCCACCACCCAGGCCACGGCGATTTTGGTGAGCACCAGCGTGCCGGATTTACGCAAAACCGTGCCGGTGGCGCGTAAATCAATGGATGCGCCGATACAGAAAAACCATACCGCGAGGATCGGTACCGTACCGGTAATCATCCCTTTCGTGAATGACCCAAAATAAGCACCGGTGTCGGGAGCGAGGGTATTCAAAATGGCACCTAACAACAGCGGAACCAGCATCATCCCGCCGGGGATGCGTTCTATCGTGGCCTTAATTTTCATAATAAATCCTCAATGCTCGTTATCATCATTAACGAGGAAAGCTATTAATTTAAAATTTAACAATTTCAGTTAATTAAACAATTTCTTACTCAGAACATTCGTTTTCGAATGCCGCTGTACTGCTTAGAAAAGCGCGCTCAATAGCGCCTGCTATGATGTTATGGCGCTATCATCCAATCTTTAGAACAGCTATTCAATAAGAATGAAACAGTGTTTTGGTTATCTCGATCACATATTTCACGTAAAATTATTCCGATATTTTTTTTGCTTGTTTTTGCTGTGAAGAAGTTGTGAAGAAATTTAGTGAGGAGTGGTAAGGAAGGGAAATCATCCACAACAGACGTGCTATTTTTCCTGTCGTCAGTTAACGGGTGTCAAATTTTTTTCCAAAAGCAATGGGGTAAAAAGCGGAATTGATTGTCGCAGAGTAAAACTATGTGAATTTGATCACATTTTTAAACCCTGCTAGGGTAAACGGGTCATTTACACGCCTGTCAGGCGTCAGCAGGTTCGGTTGTACAGGCTTTGAACAGCTCGTATAAGTAAACCTGCTACGCTTGAAATAAGGCTGAAAAGCCGTTTAAAACGTCCGGCAGGGAGCGCGTGCCGGACGCTTCAGGGCGAGAGTCTAAAGAGGACTAGATGCATGTTAAAAAGGAAAAAAATGAAACCTATCACCTTGCGTGATGTGACCATTATCGATGATGGCAAGTTGCGTAAAGCAATTACCGCCGCATCATTAGGTAATGCCATGGAATGGTTTGATTTCGGCGTTTACGGCTTTGTCGCCTACGCCCTTGGTAAGGTGTTCTTCCCAGATGCAAACCCCAGCGTGCAGATGATCGCCGCGCTGGGGACCTTCTCCGTACCTTTCTTAATTCGCCCGTTAGGCGGCCTGTTCTTCGGCATGCTGGGCGATAAATATGGCCGCCAAAAGATACTGGCGATAACCATTGTCATTATGTCCGTCAGCACCTTCTGTATCGGGCTGATTCCTTCGTATGCTTCGATTGGTATCTGGGCGCCGATTCTACTGCTGCTGTGTAAAATGGCGCAGGGCTTCTCCGTCGGCGGCGAATATACTGGCGCGTCTATTTTTGTCGCCGAGTACTCCCCGGACCGAAAACGCGGCTTTATGGGCAGCTGGCTGGACTTTGGCTCGATTGCGGGTTTTGTGCTTGGCGCAGGCGTGGTGGTATTGCTGTCGACCGTTGTCGGTGAGGATAACTTCCTTGACTGGGGCTGGCGTATTCCGTTCTTCCTGGCGCTGCCGTTGGGGCTGATTGGTCTTTATCTGCGCCACGCGCTGGAAGAGACGCCTGCGTTCCAGCAGCATGTGGATAAGCTTGAGCAGGGCGATCGTGAAGGCCTACAGGACGGGCCGAAAGTCTCGTTTAAAGAGATTGCCACCAAACACTGGCGCAGCTTGTTGACCTGTATTGGTCTGGTGATTTCCACCAACGTGACCTATTACATGCTGCTGACCTACATGCCAAGCTATCTGTCGCATAATCTGCACTACTCTGAAGACCACGGGGTGCTGATTATCATCGCGATTATGATTGGTATGTTGTTTGTGCAACCGGTTATGGGGCTGTTAAGCGACCGCTTTGGCCGCCGTCCGTTTGTCATTCTCGGCAGCGTGGCGCTGTTTGCGCTGGCTATTCCGGCCTTTATTATGATCAACAGCAACGTGATTGGCCTGATCTTCGCCGGTCTGTTGATGCTGGCGGTGGTGCTGAACTGCTTTACCGGGGTGATGGCATCAACCTTGCCTGCGATGTTTCCGACGCACCTGCGCTACAGCGCGCTGGCCAGCGCCTTTAACATCTCTATCCTGGTTGCGGGACTGACGCCGACGCTGACGGCCTGGTTGGTTGAAAGCTCCGCCAATCTGTTTATGCCTGCTTATTATCTGATGGTGGTGGCGGTGGTAGGGCTGATTACCGGTCTGACCATGAAAGAGACGGCGAATCTACCGCTGAAAGGCGCGGCACCAGCGGCATCGGATCTGCAGGAGGCACGAGAAATCCTGCAGGAGCATCACGATAATATCGAGCAGAAAATCGAAGATCTTGATGCGGAAATCGCCGAGCTGCAGGATAAACGTACGCGTTTAGTCCAGCAGCATCCGAAGATTAACGAGTAAGCTTCACGCCCGGATGGCGCCGCTATCCGGGCTTTTCCTAGCATCCTGCCGCAATATAATCCCCGTTTGCGCTCACCGGAATCACCGTTAAAAACAGCACCACCGCGAATAAGATCAGCGCCACACCGCCGGCAATCTTTAGCACCGTAACCCACCCACCCGGTGAGCTGGTCTCACCGCCAAACCATGCTGCCGTGCTGTTACGCGCATAGCGTACCGCCAGCGATAGCCCGAAGATCGACAACGCCGTCCCCAGCGCCATGGTCATCACCGCGGCAACTCCCCAACTCACGATGCCAAGAGCATTGGCGAAGAGCAGAATCATAATCGCTCCGCTACAGGGGCGTGCGCCGACGGCCAGGATCACGCCGAGCCGTGTTTTCCAGTCGCCCTGGGTGCTAATGCCAACGCCATGATGGCCGCAGCCGCAATGGGCGTCATGCTGATGAGGAGGGGAAAGAGAGCGGTGGGTGAACTTGCTCACTTTCAGCGTTTTCAGGGCGCTAAAGATGATATATGCACCGAAGCTGCCAATCATCATGGCGCTTAGTTTCTCGACATACCAGCGGCTTTCGCTGAGATCCCCTGCGGCGAGGTTAAATCCGATCGCCAGAATATAGACAAACAGAATGGCGCTCACGCCCTGCATCAAGCTACCCAGCACCGGGATAACGCGCGCGGCGGTCTGGCTTTCGTGATTGGTGCTAAGCCAGGTGGTAACAATAAATTTTCCATGTCCGGGCCCAATGGCGTGCAGCACGCCATAAAAGAAAGCGCCAATCAGCAGCCATACGCCACCGCTGTACTGGTGGTTATTCAACTGTAATAAGTACATTACCAGGTAGCGATGCAGGGTAATTTGCGTTGCCAGGCACCATTGTAAAAAGTCCGTCCAGTGCGCATGCAAAGTGAAAGCAGCCATCATCAATGCCGCCAGCAGAACAGCAGCGGCGGGCAAGCGCCAGTCACGAGTGATACGTTGGGTGGTCATAGGCTTATGGGCAACGGGGATATATCCCCGCAGTATAGGCGGCGAACAGGTATGGCTCCACTTTTCACCGCCTTTTGTCTTATACGTTGAGTTGGCGTTTATGCCAGCGTCCCAGCAGCAGTACGCTAGTTAATGCGCCGAGCAGGGCACAGAACATATCCGATTGTGTATCCCACGGATCGCCCTGCGTGCCGAGAAAATCATCCGCGCCCTGGCCCATCCCCAGCGCTGCCCACCACTCAATAAGCTCGTAGGTGGCGCTGATTGCCAGCGCAATACAGCAGACAATAAAATCGAGCATCTTCCCGCCGCGCACGTATTGTCCGCGCAGAAGTATTTCCCGCGCTGCGAGCGCCGGTACCAAACCCTGGAAAAAGTGACCGAGTTTGTCGTAAGGGTTACGGCTCAGTCCGAGCAGGTGCTGAACATCAAAGCCGATGGGGACTTTAGCGTAGGTGTACATTCCGCCAACCATCAGAATAATGGCGTGGAAAAAGATAAGCACATACAGCAGTGCGGTCAGCGGGTAACGACGCCAGGTGACCAATAGCAACGGCACAACAACCATCACCGGCACTACTTCCATCAGCCAGGTTACGCGGTCTTTAGTAAAGAGCCCGGTATAAAGCAGAATTATTAACAGCAGCAGCGCCCCGGTAAACAGCGAGGCACGATTAACGCTCTTGATCATAGGATATCCATTTCAGCAAAAAGAACACTATCGTCGCGATCGCGTGAGAAAACAATCGCATTGTGTTCTTTTATAACCCCCTACTTATATTGCCTGTGTCCTCACAATTTAGAACGATATGGGATATATCTGGTGTCTCTAAAAATTACGCGGGCTGTCAGGGCGTGAAAGTGTAAGTGCCAGATTTTTTATCTTAAAAACAGCTGGTAGATATTTAAATTTGCGTTATGAGGATGATTGCTGAAATAAATAGTGATATATAAGCAGCAAAATTCAGTTGCTAACCTTAATTACATCGTTAAAAAAACATGTCTATATTATTGAACAAGAGATATTAATTCTACATCATCTGTATGAAATATGAGGTTTTATTCGAATGGCGGGAATAAGCGTTTTGTCTTTAGGACGGATTGCTTTATAACTTCTGGTAATTGTTCGGTAAAAACGCCTGATACCCCTCTCTTCGGTTAGCAAATTAATGTATCGTTACGCTGTTAAGCTCAATGGTTACCTGTGTCTGAAAGTACGCCGTTATTAATGTGTATTAAGATAAATAAGCAGAGTGAGTAGACTGTTCTTTTGCTTCTTTACTGACAGTGAAATTGCTTTGATTGCATCGCTAAAGCGCGCGTCTTACGGGGCTTGAACACGTTTACCTTTAGCGTTTTTTATAACCATTCCGCTATTAATTCGGGTTCCAGTAGATCCAAACTGCAGAAGTTATCTCGACCGATAAAATTATCTATTAAAACCGGAGAGTAGTATGCCCAGACATTTATTTAGCTGTCTCAGTAATACCTTTTCCTTTTTTTCAGATACAAGAGAGGATATGTTAAGAGTTAATAAAGTATTTGGTTCCCATACCAGTATTAGTCCAAAGGTCCGCAATTATTTTGCCGCTCCCTACGTGATGGAAGCGGGAGGGCGATTATTGAGTGACGACGAGAAAAGGAAGCTTGACCGTCTTAAGGTCCGACAGGGCATGAGCTTTTTAGACGAAGCGGAAACACAAATGGAACGTCTCTATTTAATGCTCAATATTTTCGAACCGGAAGATCGTCATTCGCCAGGGCCCGGTGCCCATCAGGACTCAACGCTGCTGATGAACTACCTGAAATTGAGCGGTCGAAAATTCACCGTAGACTTAGGCAAAACGGTGGCCAAAAAAGCCTGTTCATTTGCCGGTGGCCTGGCAGGAGCCGCAGTTAGCCCGGCGGGTGCCATTGTCGGCGGGTTCACCGGGGGAGCGGTAGGTGGCATGGCGGGGAAAAGGCTATGTAAAAACATTGAGCTCTCGTTATCTGAAAAACGTTATATTGATGCACGCCTGAAAAGACTTTATGTATCAACCCGGGAAATCGATCTGGCGTTATCTAAAGCCTATACATTAGGCTACTTAAATAATATTAAAGCGCTAAAGCTAGCTACAGTCGCAAAAGACACGCGGCTTGTGGGTTGCTATTTGAAGTATCTGGATATTTATTCTGGTGGCTGGCTTGATATGTCGCTGTTAGCCAACCAGGCAGATATTATATATCAGGCGTATAAAGTCAAACATGGCTACAACAGCTCTAAATTGGCAAAGATATGTTGGCTGATGGAAGAATTAACTTTATGCCTGGTGTTTGAAGTGAGGAGTATTAAACAGTCGTATTTACGACTCTATCCGAATGGTATGTGTGATGATCCGGGTATTCGGCTTGGGAAAATGAACGAATTTGATGAGATTTTATATTATGGCTTTCCCAAATACAAAACGCCGGATCAACGCGCGCTCAAGTATGTTGATATAGATAAAATTTATACTAACACCATGAAATTCATCAAGAAAAACCATGAGCTAATCAATAGAATACGTTCAATCGCCTACGAGATTGAGCAATAGGTACAGGCAATTTGTCTCAGCCCTTGGATTGAAAGCCAGGATTAATTACACCGGTACCGCGAAGCGGCCACGGTTAATTTTATCTGGGGTTTAACACTGCCGCTGTGGCAAAGAAAGCCCGCCAATAAGGCTGGAATCCAGAGGGCAAATAGCGCCTCGCACCGACCTGCTTTACGGGTGATTATCCCCTTGTCACCAGGACATCACCCGTAACGATGCAGGGTATTTTGGGCTGTCAGCTGCCCTTGCATTAGTTTCTTCCGCCAAGTATGCAGAGTCAGAAAGCGATACAGCATCCCCCATTTACCTACAATTGCGGCACAACAAGCATGACGGCACCGTTTCAATCAGCCAGATGAGCTGCTTTTGCGCAGCACTCTATTATATCCGAATCATTAAAGCCCCTTCACCACGCTAAACCGCTGCGCACGATGGACGCTCTTAACCTTGCCTCGGCCCGGTTCGGTAAAAATCGTGCTGCGTTTTCTGTAGCCATATTTTTACCGGACAGTCGCTTTATATCAGGTAAAGGGAGGAAATAGTTCTCTTATGTCTGAAATGCAAGAGAGATCTCATTATATAAACCACTATCAGTGAATAAGCGTTTTTTACGATAAAAAATCGGATTAATTATAGATATCAGGCTTTGAGAATTATTGTAGATAAAAAATTTTATATTAAGGCATGAAAAATACGCCACTTACCTTAATTTTATCGTTGAGATAAAGGCGATAAGCTCTTCTTGAAATGCATAAAGCATAAATTACTGATATTTATATGCTAATGCAGTGATTGTTAATGTTTAAGTACATTCATAGCTAAGAAATGAAATTTTAATAATACGCATGCGCAATTATTTCATATGATGAAGTACTATCTGCTGTAAAAACGCGTGATACCACAGCGGCATATCTTAAACCAGGAGAGTATTATGCCAAGGCATTTATTTAGCTGTCTCAGTGCGACCTTTTCTGTTTTTTCTGATAAAAGAGAGGATATGTTAGGGATTAATAAAGTCTTTGGTTCTCATACCAGTATTAGTCCAAAAATGAGGAATTATTTTGTTGCTCCTTATGTCAAGGACACGGGGGATGCGGTGTTGAACGATGAAGAAAAAGGCAAGCTCGATCGTCTCAAAGTTCGACAGGGCATGAGTTTTTTGGCTGAGGCTGAAAAACAGATGGAACGCCTCTTTTTAATGCTGAGCATTATTGAGCCTGAGGAGAATCATTTTCCTGCATCTGGAACAGATGATGATTCCACACTGCTGGCTAATTACCTCAAACTCAGCGGGCGCAAGTTAACCACTGATATCGCCAAAACCCTTTCAAAAAAAGCCTTTTCATTAGCGGGTGGTTTAGCGGGAAGCGCATTAAGCCCCGCAGGGGGCTATGTCGGTGGGTTTGCCGGGGGAACGATAGGCGGCATGGCGGGAAAACGGCTATGCAAAAATATAGAGTTATCCTTGTCCGAAAAACGCTATATTGATGCCCGTCTTAAAAGACTCTATATATCAACGCAAGAAATCGATCTCGCATTGTCAAAAGCGTATACGCTCGGGTATTTAAATAATATTAAAGAGCTGAAATCAGGCTCAGTAATGAAAGATATTAAGCTAGCGCGCTGTTACTTAAAATATCTCGATGTCTACTCCTGTGGATGGTTAGACTTATCAGTGGTAGCGAACCAGGTCGATATTATCTATCAGGCTTACAAGGTAAAATATGGCTATACTGCGGCTAAATTGGCCAAGATTTGTTGGCTGATGCAAGAATTATCAGCGTGCCTGAAAGTTGAGCGAGACAGCGTTCAACAGGCGTATCGACGATTATATCCACACTGTTTTTGTGAAGACCCGGGCATCTCGCTGGGGAAAATGAACGAACTGGATGAATTTTTATATTATGGTTTCCCAAAATATAAAACGGCCGATGAACGTTCTCTCAAGTATGTCGATATAGACAGAACCTATACCAAAACGCTACGGCTTATTGAAAAAAATCGTCAGGTAATCCAGAGAATGCGGTCCATAGCTTACGAGATGGATGGCGCTACGAATCCTGATTCCGTACATCTTGATGTAATGCCTTAAAGTCTGAACAGGGTTGAAAGAGCGACGCCGTAAGGCGTTGAACAGCGCGCCTGTCGCACTGGCCCCGAAGGGGTGAGCCGCTGGCGGCGAATAATCGAACCAAGGACACGGGGATTTTCAATCCCCGTGTTTATGGAAAGCAGTGAAGTGAGCAATCGTTCTCATCTGAATAATGTTATTCAGGTGACGAAATGCATTCAAAAACGAAAGTTGTCCCCGTAGTTTCTACCAAAGGGGGTGAGGGGAAATCAACCCAGGCCGCTAATCTCGCCGGTTTTCTCGCCGATGCAGGCATAAAAACCTTCATTATTGACGGCGACCATGCTCAGCCTACTGCCAGCAGTATCTACCCATTAGCATATGAAGCACCCTGTGGCCTGGCTCATGCAGACCGTAGACCTCTCCAAAGCCGAAAACATTATTTCCCGAACCGAGATCGATAATCTTGACGTCATCGTCTCCAACGACCCCCGAAACCTTTTACCAACCTATATGCTCAATGTTCCTGACGGACGCGTGCGTCACTGTCAAATCAGGTTTTCAGTCAGTATGACGTTATTTTGATTAATTCACAGGGTTCACGTTCAGTGATGTTCGAACTGATTATTCTGGCCGCTACCGGCGAAATGATTGGGATGGTTAAACCTGTTCTGCCGTATGTGCGTGAATTTATGCGTGGCACTGTAGCTCTGATGGAAGAACTGATCCCGTATATGGCTTTTGGTATCACTCTCCCGAGCATACATATGCTGGTTAATTGCAAGTCGCGGTAAAGATGCCCTTGAGCAACTGGGAGGTTTTGCCTACCTGCCCGAGCTCAGTAAAAACGCCCCGAGCGCGGCAAATATCGTTGCGTACTGTGACATTGTGGCCAGAACCAGCCGGGTACGGCAGCTGGCCTCCATAGGCGCTGAAATCACCGAATCAGTAAGGAAACCCGGCACCGATATTCACAGGGTGATGGAGACCGCCGAACAGAAAATCACCCGCCAGGCAGAGCGCGGGGAACCGGAGCGGCGGTGCAATGTACCGGATGGTATCACCGGCACGCCTACCGGGTTTGATGAGTTTGACCGCATGACCAGCGGTCTGCAGGCTGGCGACCTGGTGCTTATCGCTGCGCGTCCATCGATGGAGAAAACGCGCCTGATCCCAGTTCGCCCATAAATACATCAACTTGGCAAATAATTACAGGGGGGCAAACGATAATAGTAAATGCTTGGCTGCGATTGCCTATTGTGCCAATAACTAATTTAATTAAAGTGGCACAGAGAGTGCCACTTTAATTATTTTCATTCATTAATTAGAGTGTTTGCCTTTTTCTTCTTCATGAATGGTTTTTCTATATATTTATGCAGTATCGAAGCCAGGAGTATTGAAAGTAAGCTATAGGTAATGAATTTGATTAACCCATATCCAATAATAGTATCTTCTATTCTTCTATTTATCATGTAATTCATTCCTAAATGAATGAGGTACAATGCATATGAAATGTCACCTAAAAACAAAAGGAATCGGGGTGTTATTTTACTTAAAAAATCATTATTGAGAATAATAATTAGGAAAAGCAAACCAGCGATAACGGAAACTTGCATATCAATTCTTGTTAGTCCTTTGTATAACAAAAATAGGTATACTATTAAAAATACCGAGAAGATTGTTATGGTGGACTTAAGTGAAAAGTGGATTTTTTGGATTTTTTCAAATGAGAGCGCGATTATTACACCGATCAAAAACTCAATGCTAATAGGGTTTGTAATGAGATTTAAATATCCATTATCTGTCAACTGTAATGTTGTATCAAAATTTACTCTGCCAAGAATTAAAAATGGTATTACCAATAAGCTTAATGCAAACCAAGAGAAAAATGATACCCATCTATATTTGAAGTTTAAACAAAATGCCATTACCAGGTAAAAATAAATTTCATACATTAATGTCCATCTGACGCCATAAATTTCAAGCACATCTATATAATTTGGTGCGTTTGCAGGAAGTATAGGAATAAAGAAAATTGCGGAAATTAAATTTTCTACTTTGTTATGGTAGTGAAAGATACTCATTCCGCCGGCAAAAACAACAAATAGTATTAATATTATGTAATAAAGGGGGAATATCCTTCTGGCTCTGTTTTTTATAAAGTTTACTGATGTGTTTGAACCTGGTTTCTTGTTTTTTGTGGTATAGGTGATAATAAATCCACTTATAATGAAGAAGATATCCACACCATAAGCACCGTACTGAAATAAATTTGTGCCTGTGTATCCATACGAATCTAAAAGAAAAGAAAAATGGCAGAACATAACCATTGTAGCAGCTATCCCTCGCAGTGCCTGAATTGAGTTAATATTATTTCTATTTTGATTCACTTGTTTTTCCATATTGATATTATGTTTAAATGAATATTTTTATTATATATCATTTAACTATAATAAACCAGTTGGAAATTGGTTTTGGTTAAGTTTCCATTTTCATAGGTCAAGGTGAAGGTTGAATTACATGTGTAAAGTTTGCATTTATTAATTAAGCGGATTGCCAGTCAATTATTAGGAGGAAAATGAGCATTTTTGTTCCAGAAATGGGTTGAACGAAAGCCTGAGAACAGAAATTGGTCCGGCACCTATAAAAAACAAAAATGATAATCAGCACCCCTGCAACCTTCTTGATTTAACAGTGTATGGAAATTTTAATTACCGGCTGATGAGTTAATCATCGTCATTCCCACAGAAGGGGCCAAAATAGGGGAGCAGCTATTCAACATCAACCGGTTTACCCCCAAAAAGAAAAGAATTATCCGTGCCAAAAATATGGCTCACCTCCCGATGAGGGCCTTTTTCAGAAGACTGTCCAGGGAGTGTCTGTGTGATATCAGCCCGCACCGGTTCAGGCATACGATAGCCACAGACCTGATGAAACGCCCTGAGAGAAGCCTGAATTATGTCCAGATGCTGCTCGGTCATTCCAGTTTGGCGGTGACTCTGGAATATGTGGCAGCAAAAAAGGATAATCTGAGGAGGAACCTCGAAGCCGCGTATGCAGCTTAGGAGTAATCCAAAGTCAAATTCATAAGCATTTGATATCTAAACGGGAAAAAAACACGGGTTTTCTTTTACAGATCGGTGACAGAGCAGCGATGAGAAGGTAAATACCTGTAACTGAAATTGTTGTGATGTGAGAAATCCGGATGATGCGGCAAACATCATCCGGATTCTTAATCCCTAAACCCTCAGGTGCAGAACGACTTTGCCTCATCTGCACGATGATGGGTCAGGGACTTTGTCTTGCCCGTTAAGGATTTCATCTCTTAACGAACAGGCTCTGAAGAAGTGGTGCCCGGACTCGGAATCGAACCAAGGACACGGGGATTTTCAATCCCCTGCTCTACCGACTGAGCTATCCGGGCAACGGGGCGCATTAAACCTTAATCACCTTAAGGCGTCAACTCAATTTCTTTCAATTCCATTTAGTTGCTCAACTTTACGGCAATTCGGGCGTTTACTCGGCGATAATCGGCCATTGCACAAATCTTCCAGACATTTACTCTAAGAAGATGAATGCTGATTTCCGGTGGTATTTCGGAGGCTTTATGGCACAAGACTGGCTGGAACTGCAGCAGCACGCGGAGACGGGGATAGAGACGATTCGCGCTCATTTTGAAGGGCACGCTTACGATCCGCACTGGCACGATAGCTATCTGGTGGGGATTACGCTTTCCGGTACGCAGCAGTTTCACTGTCGTCGGGAGCGGCATCGCAGCACGCCGGGAGATGCTTTTTTGCTCGAGCCTGGCGAGATTCACGACGGCGATGCACCCGTTGCCGGTGGCTTTACCTATCTTACTTTTTATCTCGACGAACGCTGGCTGAGCGACACGCTCCGCGGTCTGTATGAATCCGTTCCGTCGAGCTATTCGCTGCATTTTTGCCAAACTATTGCCCGCGAGCCGCAATTGATTCGCGCCATTGCCCATACTTTTAACACCTTGCACCGCGACGAGATGCGTATCCTTCAGCAAAGCAGCATGGATGAACTGCTCGGCCAGCTCACGCACCATTGCCATTGGCGTAAACGGCTCCCAACGCAGCTGCAAAGCGCGGCTATCGCGCACCGTGCACGTGATTATCTGCATGCCCATATGGGCGATAATGTCGGGCTTTCAGATCTGGCGCGCGAAACCGGCACCGACCGTTTTACGCTAACCCGCTGCTTTAAAGGCGAATTCCACTTAAGCCCCCATGCCTGGCTGATTCAGCTGCGCCTTGCTACCGCCCGTTCGCAACTGGCGAGAGGGGAGACGCCGGCAGATGTTGCCGCTGCGTTGGGATTTGCCGATCAAAGCCATCTGGGGCGCTGGTTCCAGCGCGCCTATCGTCTCTCTCCTGCGCACTACCGCCGATTGTGCACAAATCTTCCAGACGACGACGGCAAATAACGCGAGAGTCACAGACAGACCAATAAGGAGACTGCCTGTGAATCCGTTTTATAACGCATTACCGTTTTTACTCTTTGCCTTCGTCGCATCCATTACCCCCGGCCCAACCAACATTTTGATCCTTACCAGCAGCCAGCGTTTTGGCGTAAAAGCGACGCTGCCTGCGGTGGTTAGCGCCTGCGTGGCGGCCAGTTTGATTGTGTTTATTTCGGGCGCGGGCGCGGGGGAGGCGCTGCGCGCCTGGCCGCGGGTGCGGCAGGGGATGAGCTGGGCGGGGGCATTATGGTTAAGCTGGCTGAGCTGGCAACTGTTTACCGCGCCCGCTGCCGATCTGCACAGCGACGCGCAGCGGCCCTTTAGCGGCCGGGCGGCGGCGATACTACAGCTGATCAACCCAAAAACCTGGATGATGGCGCTGGCGATAGTCAGCCTGTTCGCCCCGCAGGGTGCGCATCCGCTGCGCGACGTGTCGCTTCTTTCGCTGTGGTTTTTACTGATTTCATTGGTTTGTCTGAGCGCCTGGGCACTGCTCGGCAAGGCGGTAAACCGCCTGTTTCGCACCACCACATCGCTATTGTGGTTTCAACGCGTGATGGCACTGTGCCTGTTGCTTTCTGCGTGGGCTGGCCTGCTGGGCGCTTAGGTCAGCGCGCCGCCCTGGCGGCAACGGGCAAAACGCAGAATATCTTCCGCCAGGCGTTGGGCGGTATCGACATCAGCCTGGCTGCGGTTAACCAGCATGCGGCTCAGGCAGCCCTCCAGCACCAGCTCCATCTGCTTCGCCACCATCTCTGCATCGTCCACTTCCAGCTGCGCCAGTATTTGCAGCGAGAAATCATACGCGTCGCGTTTTTGTTGGTCGGCCAGTTGATGGATCGGGTGCGCCGGATCCGGGAAAAAGGCGCAGGCGGCGATAAACAGGCAGCCGGGATAGCGATTATTGCTAACGCATTCCGTCAGCGCTCCATAGCGCGCGAGCAGTTTTTGCTCATGGCTCAGAGTTTCATCCAGTAGCAGTTGCCTGCGCCAGACATCTACCTGCTGGCTGAGATAACGCAGCGCGTCATACAGCAGCGCCTCTTTGTCTGGCCAGAAACGGCGGAACTCATCGATGGGATAATCGATGCGCTCGGCTACCATTTCAAGCGAGGTGTCCGCAATCCCTCTTAATTCAAGTAATTGCAAAGTTTGACTCAAAACGTCTTCGCGCTGCACGGTGATATCCTCCGTTATCTGTAGCGATTTCCCCCACAAAGTGTTGTTTATGGGGCGCGATTGCGCAAATGCGCCGCGAACGCGGCAGCGTCCATAAAACCAGTAACCCGCGCGGCAGGCTGCTCTTTACCCTGCGCGTCGAAAAACAGAATGGTTGGCAGACCCAGCACATTCAAATGACGCAGCAGCGCGGCATCCTGCGCCGTGTTCGCCGTGACATTGGCCTGCAGTAACAGGGTATCTTTTAGTGCCGCCTGCACCCTGGCGTCGCTGAAGGTGTACTTCTCAAACTCTTTACAGGCCACGCACCAGTCGGCATACAGATCCAACATCACCGGACGCCCTTTGGCCTGCGCCAGCGCCTGATTAAGATCGTCGACGGTAGAAATAGTGGTAAAGGCCAGCGGTGAGTGCGTTTGCGCCGTTGGCGCGCCAAATGCCCAATCCTGTAACGGACGAGCGCACACCAGCGCCGCTGCCAGCAGGGCTATTTGCAGCACGCGTACCCACGCGCGGCGGAACTCGAGGCTGGTAATAAATGCCCAACCGAAAAACGCCACGCCAAGTAAAGCCCACATGCGTAAGCCCCAGGCGTCACCGATAACGCGCTCCAGCAGGAAAACCGGCAGCGCCAGGATGACAAAGCCAAAGGCGATTTTGACCTGCTCCATCCACGGCCCGCTTTTTGGCAGTAGCCGGTTGCCGAACACGGTGACCAGGATCAGCGGCAGACCCATTCCCAGCGCGTAAAGATAGAGCGTGCCGCCGCCGAACCACAGGTTACCGCTCTGGGCGATATAGAGCAGGATGGCGCTTAATGGCGCGGTAGTGCACGGCGAGCAAATCAGCCCGGCTATCGCCCCCATCGCAAACACACCGCCTGCTGAGCCGCCTTGCTGGCGATTGCTCCACAGGGTTAAGCGCGTTTGCAGCGCGGAAGGAAGCTGGACGTTAAACAGGCCAAACATCGACAGCGCCAGCAGCGTAAACAGCGCCGACAGGCCAATCAGTACGTAAGGGTGCTGCAATGCCGCCTGGAAAGATAACCCGGCGGCGGCGACGATCAGCCCCAGCGCCGTATAGGTTAGCGCCATACCCTGGACATAGATAAACGCCAGCAGCAGCGCGCGAGGTGTCGCCAGCCGCTGTTTCCCACCGAGCACAATGCCGGAAATCAGCGGATACATCGGCAATACGCAGGGGGTAAAAGCAATACCAATCCCGATTAGCAGCGCCCAAAGCGCGGAGAAAGGCAGTTGTTTACCCTCCGTTTCCGCCGGAACGGGCGTTGTCGCAGCGGGCGGCTCGGCTGGCGTCACTGCGGCAACCTCCATTAGCGGTACGACTTTTGTCTCCGGCGGGTAACAGAAACCGGCATCGGCGCAGCCCTGCCAGGTGACAGTCAGCGTTGCCCCTTTGGCCGCCGCGCTGATATCAAGCGGCAGGTTGAGCCGCTGGCGGTAAATTTCCGTTTTGCCGTAGAACTCGTCTTCGTGCATCTCCCCGTCCGGCAGCGTTAACGCGCCAATTGTCGCTTGCGCCGGGGTGACATGGATTTGCTGGCGATAGAGGTAGTAGCCCTCTTTGACCTGCCAGTTGAGCGTTAATTCATGCTGATGCTGTTGAAAATCGAAGACGAAGGCCCGATCGGCGGGCACAAAACTGGAGCGACCGGGCGCGTCGAATAAGCCTGCAAAGGCGGTAGTGCTGCACAGCAGCAGGATCAGCGTAAAGATGCGTTGAGCCATGAGAGGTAATCGTAATCTCCGTGGGTGACGGGTAAAGCCAGTAATTCTGGGGTTTGGTAAGGGTGATGAGTTTTGATGCTGGCGAACAGCGCTTCCAGATGCGCGACGTCGGTTTTCAGCAGCAGTTGCACTTCATACTCCTGTTCGAGCTTGCCTTCCCAATAATAGAGCGATGTGGCACCGGGCAACAGCGTGACGCAGGCAGCAAGTTTTTCCGCCAGCACGATGGCGGCCAGATCCTGGGCAGTAGCTTCATCCGGGGCAGTGCAGAGTACAACAACGGCGTCAGGCGTGTTCATCGTCAACCTCGTAAAAGCGAAAGTCACGACTATAGCACGCGAAGGGAGAGGTTCGGGCCGCCTGGCGACCCGAATTTATGACCTTTACAACAGGATGCCGCCAATAATAAAGCCAAAAATGACGCACAGACCAATGGCAATCACGCCTGGAATGAGGAAGGGATGATTAAAAACGAATTTTCCTATTCGTGTTGAGCCAGTGTCATCCATCTCTACCGCCGCCAGCAGCGTCGGATATGTCGGCAGCACAAACAGCGCGGAAACGGCGGCAAAAGAGGCAATCGCCGTCAGCGGGGTGACACCGAGCATCAGCGCGGCAGGCATTAATGCTTTGGCCGTTGCCGCCTGCGAATAGAGCAGGGTGGAAGCGAAAAACAGCACCACCGCCAGCAGCCACGGATAGTTTTGCAGCAGGTCACCCGCCACCATCTGGATATCTTCAATATGGTGTTTCACAAAGGTGTCGCCGAGCCATGCTACACCGAGCACGCAGATACAAGCGCTCATCCCCGATTTGAAGGTACCGGCGTTGAGGATTTCGCCAGTATCGACTTTACAGGTCAGGCAAATCAGCGTGGCGATAGTCAGCATAAACACCACGATCGCTTCGTTACGCGGCAGCACCGGGTTGGCGATCAACCCTACCGTCGGGCTGATGGCGGTGGCGTAAAGCATTACGGCGAGGATACCGATCAAAAACAGCAGCACCGAACGTTTGGCATGGGGCTTAAGCTGCGCAAGCTGGTTTCCACGCAGCTTCACTTCGCCTTTTGCCAGACGCTCCTGGTACACCGGATCGTCTTTCAATTCACAACCAAGGAAATTACACACAATCGCCGTCAGCATCACCGCGATCAGCGTAACGGGAATGCAGATTGCCAGCAGCGTCAGATAGCTCACGCCAAGGGGTTCAAGAATACCGGCAAAAAAGACCACGGCGGCAGAGATAGGCGAAGCCGTAATAGCGATTTGCGAAGCGACCACCGCAATTGACAGCGGGCGCGACGGACGAATACCCTGCTCTTTAGCGACCTCGGTAATCACCGGCAGCGTAGAAAACGCGGTGTGGCCGGTACCGGCAAGAATGGTCATAAACCATGTCACCAGCGGCGCGAGAAAGGTGATGTATTTTGGATGGCGACGCAGCATCTTTTCCGCCAGGCTCACCAGGTAATCCATACCGCCTGCTACCTGCATAGCGGCGATAGCCGCGATGACCGCCATAATAATTTCAATAACGTCGAAGGGGATAGCCCCGGGTTTGATCTGGAAGAAAAGGGTGAGAACCAGTACGCCAAGGCCACCGGCAAAACCAATGCCGATGCCGCCTAATCTGGCACCAAGGTAGATAGCAATCAGGACGAGGACAAGCTCTGCAGCAAACATAAGTGGCTTCCTTGATTAAATAAGTGATACCGAGTTGTTATATTTTAGTAACTACCAAAAAGAAAAAGGCACGTCGCGCTGGACGTGCCTTTTGTGTTTCTAACCTGAGGAATTACTGTTCGCTTTCATCGGTATAACGTTTCGCTTTATAAGCCGGGTGCATCAGGTTTTGCGCGGAGAAGATGTCATCAAGCTCCGCCTCAGTCAGCAGGCCGCGCTCCAGCACGACCTCACGCACGCTCTTGCCGGTTTCGGCGCAAATCTTGCCGACGATATCGCCGTTGTGGTGGCCGATAAACGGGTTGAGGTAGGTGACAATGCCGATGGAGTTATAAACGTAGCCGGCACACACTTCTCTGTTGGCGGTAATACCGTTAATGCATTTTTCCAGCAGGTTGTAGCAGGCGTTGGTCAGGATATGAACCGATTCAAACATCGCCTGGCCGATCACCGGCTCCATCACGTTCAGCTGCAGCTGGCCCGCTTCGGAAGCCATGGTGACGGTGGTGTCGTTACCGATCACTTTAAAGCAGACCTGGTTAACCACTTCCGGCACCACCGGGTTTACTTTCGCCGGCATGATGGAAGAGCCCGCCTGCAGTTCCGGCAGGTTGATTTCGTTCAAACCGGCGCGCGGCCCGGAGGAGAGCAGGCGCAGGTCGTTACAAATTTTGGAGAGTTTCACCGCCAGGCGTTTCAGCGAACTGTGAACCATTACGTAGGCACCGCAGTCGGAGGTCGCTTCAATCAGGTCTTCCGCCGGGACGACCGGCAGGTTGCTCACTTCCGCCAGTTTTTGTACCGCCAGTTGCTGGTAGCCATCCGGCGTATTCAGACGTGTACCGATGGCGGTAGCGCCAAGGTTTACTTCCAACAACAGTTCAGCGGTGCGCAGCAGGTTTTTGGTTTCTTCATTCAGCAGCACGTTGAAGGCATGGAACTCCTGACCCAGGGTCATCGGCACCGCGTCCTGCAATTGAGTACGACCCATTTTCAGGACATCGCTGAACTCGACGGCTTTATTTTCGAAGCCGTCGCCGAGCTGTTTGATAGCATCAACCAGTTTGACGATGGAGGTATACACCGCGATGCGAAAGCCGGTCGGGTAGGCATCGTTCGTAGACTGGCATTTGTTAACATGATCGTTCGGATTGAGGAACTGATATTCCCCTTTTTGGTGGCCCATCAGTTCAAGACCGATGTTCGCCAGCACCTCGTTGGTGTTCATGTTCACGGAAGTGCCCGCGCCGCCCTGATAGACGTCTACCGGGAACTGGTCCATACATTTGCCATTGTTCAGGACCTCATCACATGCGGCAACGATAGCGTTGGCAATACTTTTCGGGATGGTTTGCAGCTCTTTGTTCGCCAGCGCCGCCGCTTTCTTCACCATCACCATGCCACGAACAAATTCAGGAATGTCGCTGATTTTGCTGTTGCTGATATAAAAGTTTTCAATCGCTCTCAGAGTATGCACGCCGTAGTAGGCATCCGCTGGCACTTCCCTGGTACCTAACAAGTCTTCTTCGATACGAATGTTGTTTAACATGTGAACCTTCTTTTTCAAGCTACGAATGAATACACCAAACGCACAATATTTGTGGGTTTATGTGTCTTTTTCGACCGACGATTATCCCCTTAATCGGCCGGATATCTGAAATTATATGCTGGCGCTGGGGAATTGCCGTAATCGGGATCACTTATTATTCCTGTCAATACATCATAATTACTAATATGTGAAATGTGTCACCGCTTCGTAAGAGACAAAAATTTACCTCTCGCGCGAAATTGAATTTTCTGCATTTGCCACCATCTCATCATGATGCGGTTCGCAAAACCATTCCGGCAGACGCCTTAACGCGGCTGTCTATATAACAGGAGATGCCAGTGCGCTGGATACCGTTAATTGCAGTCTTTTTATACGTTTACGTTGAAATTTCGATCTTTATTCAGGTCGCGCATGTATTTGGCGTGCTGATGACAATGATTTTAGTGATCTTCACCTCAGTGATTGGTATGTCGCTGGTGCGCAACCAGGGATTTAAGAATTTCTTGCTGATGCAGCAAAAAATGGCTGCCGGTGAGAGCCCGGCGGCGGAGATGATCAAAAGCGTTTCGCTGATTATCGCCGGTCTGCTGTTGCTGCTGCCGGGGTTCTTTACGGACTTGCTGGGGCTGTTGCTGCTGTTGCCGCCGGTGCAAAAACACCTGACGCTGAAACTGATGCCGCATCTGCGTTTTTCCCGTATGCCGGGCGGCGGATTTAGCACCGGGAGAGACGGCGGGGAGACATTTGAAGGCGAATATCAACGTAAAGATGATCCCAACAACCGTCTGGATAACAAAGACGATCGCTGATTTTTAGCCCGGCACCGCCGGGCTTCCTTTAGGGTTTCAGGACGTTGATTGTGGTTGTTC
Source organism: Enterobacter sp. Bisph1 (assembly GCF_000814905.1). GTDB lineage: Bacteria > Pseudomonadota > Gammaproteobacteria > Enterobacterales > Enterobacteriaceae > Kosakonia. The sequence continues at coordinate 21,002 of NZ_JXAG01000030.1, read as the reverse complement.
GCCGCTTCGGCAGCAGTAACCACAACGCCACAAGCATGAAAACCGCATACAGGCTTTTCCAGCCGGGGATGACCAGCAGCAGCAAACATAACGCACTGCCCAGAACCGCCAGCGCTTTAAATCGCCCCTTCAATAAGCGACACCCTGCCAGCATACAGAGCAGGTAGATCATAATGAAAATCCCGTTTGCATAGATGATCAACGTATCGAGATTGATGCTGAAGGCATAGATGGCGAGGGTGCAGAACATGCAGCAAATAATCACCGCGTTAAGTGCATTGACGGGTAATTGACGCCCGGAGAGCTTTGCCAGTGCGCTGTTGGGCCGCCTGGCCGCCTGCGACCACACCAGCCGGGCAAAGCTCTGGATATAGATGTTAAGGCTGGCGAAACAGGCCAGATAGCCAATGATGCAGGCAATCCACAGCGCCTGTTTGCCAAATAGCGCAACGACAATCACCGGCAACGATGCCGCTGCGCCCTGCGCATGCCACAGACTAAAATGCAGCACCACGACGGTACAGGCCCAGTAAACCGAACCCGCCAGCAGCAGGCCAATCATCAGCGCACGGGGGAAATCCCGTTCCGGGTTTTTGAATTCTGACGCCAGATGGGCGAAAGCCTCCAGCCCAACAAAGCACCAGAACATCACCGCCAGAGAAGATGACATCGCCGAAACCGATACCTGGGATAACGGGGGAAAAGGAATCGTGCTAAAAGAGATACCGCCGCGCCACCAGATAGCCACAATTAATGCCACAATCAGCGCGGCAATAATCGACTGTAGATTAGCGCTGGAGCCCGCACCGCGCGTGGCCAACAGCCAAATCAGCGCCAGCGTGCCCAGTTCGGCCATTAAGAGTTGTGGCCCCTGCCAGCCAAACATTCCCTGCCAGAAACCGGCGGCTATATGCAACGCGGCTGGCAACCCGACCGGGATAACCGACAGAAACAACCAGCCCGTTACCCGTTCAAGGCGCGGGCCAAAAGCCATACCGACAAAATAAGCCACGCCGCCGGCGCTGGGGAAACGACGGCCCAGCGCGGCAAAAACAATCGCCACCGGGAACACCAGTACGATAAGCAACGGCCAGGCCCACAGGCTGTTGTTGCCTGCGGCAAGGGCTGCGAGTGCCGGGACGGCAAACACGCCGGTGCCGAGTAACGAGGTGGAAAGTAACCCAATGCCCTGAGCCAGTCCCAGCTCTTGTTTTAATCCGCTCATCATTATCTTTCTGTTTTTTGTCAGGTGCCTCGATATTATCACAAGCCGTTTTACTGAGGGTTTTCCTGCCCCTGTCAGCAAAAGCGGTTCTGGCGTAAGAAAATTTTCGCAATTTTTTTTTGGTGTTGCCCCTTGAAGGGGGAAAAAGCCAACCCCATCTCTCTGGTCACCAGCCGGATAACCGTTTGTGGCCCGGCGTCATCCATAACTGATAATGACTTTCTCAAAGGAGAGCTATCAATGAGTATTCGTCCGTTACATGATCGTGTGATCGTCAAACGTAAAGAAGTTGAGTCTAAATCTGCGGGCGGCATCGTTCTGACCGGTTCTGCGGCAGGTAAATCAACGCGTGGCGAAATCATCGCTGTCGGTAAGGGCCGCATCCTGGAAAACGGTACCGTGCAACCGCTGGACGTGAAAGTGGGTGATATCGTGATTTTCAACGACGGTTACGGTGTGAAAGCTGAGAAGATCGACAACGAAGAAGTCCTGATTATGTCCGAAAGCGACATTCTGGCAATTGTTGAAGCGTAATAACGCGCGCGAACCTGAACGAATTTAAGGAATAAATAAAATGGCAGCTAAAGACGTAAAATTCGGTAACGACGCTCGTGTAAAAATGCTGCGCGGCGTGAACGTTCTGGCAGATGCAGTGAAAGTTACCCTCGGTCCGAAAGGCCGTAATGTGGTTCTGGATAAATCTTTCGGTGCACCGACCATCACCAAAGATGGCGTTTCTGTAGCACGTGAAATCGAACTGGAAGACAAGTTCGAAAACATGGGCGCGCAGATGGTGAAAGAAGTCGCTTCTAAAGCGAATGACGCTGCGGGTGACGGTACCACCACCGCGACCGTGCTGGCGCAGTCTATCATCACCGAAGGTCTGAAAGCCGTTGCTGCTGGCATGAACCCGATGGATCTGAAACGCGGCATCGACAAAGCGGTAATGGCTGCAGTTGAAGAGCTGAAAGCGCTGTCTGTCCCGTGCTCTGACTCTAAAGCGATTGCTCAGGTTGGTACTATCTCTGCTAACTCCGACGAAACCGTGGGTAAACTCATCGCTGAAGCGATGGACAAAGTTGGCAAAGAAGGCGTTATCACCGTTGAAGACGGTACCGGTCTGCAGGACGAACTGGACGTGGTTGAAGGTATGCAGTTTGACCGCGGCTACCTCTCCCCTTACTTCATCAACAAGCCGGAAACTGGCGCAGTAGAACTGGAAAGCCCGTTCATCCTGCTGGCTGATAAAAAAATCTCCAACATCCGCGAAATGCTGCCGGTTCTGGAAGCCGTTGCGAAAGCAGGCAAACCGCTGCTGATCATCGCTGAAGACGTTGAAGGCGAAGCGTTGGCAACGCTGGTGGTGAACACCATGCGCGGTATCGTTAAAGTGGCTGCGGTTAAAGCACCGGGCTTCGGCGACCGTCGTAAAGCTATGCTGCAGGACATCGCAACTCTGACCGGCGGTACCGTGATTTCTGAAGAAATCGGTATGGAACTGGAAAAAGCCACCCTGGAAGATCTGGGCCAGGCTAAACGCGTTGTTATCAACAAAGACACCACCACTATCATCGATGGCGTGGGCGAAGAAGCGGCAATTCAGGGCCGTGTGAATCAGATTCGTCAGCAGATCGAAGAAGCAACTTCCGATTACGACCGTGAAAAACTGCAAGAGCGCGTAGCGAAACTGGCTGGCGGCGTTGCGGTTATCAAAGTGGGCGCGGCGACCGAAGTTGAAATGAAAGAGAAAAAAGCCCGCGTTGAAGATGCGCTGCACGCGACCCGTGCTGCCGTTGAAGAAGGCGTGGTGGCTGGCGGCGGCGTTGCGCTGATCCGTGTAGCAAGCAAACTCTCTGAACTGAAAGGCCAGAACGAAGACCAGAACGTGGGTATTAAAGTTGCGCTGCGCGCAATGGAATCTCCGCTGCGTCAGATCGTGCTGAACTGCGGTGAAGAGCCGTCTGTTGTGGCGAACTCTGTGAAAGCAGGCGACGGTAACTACGGTTACAACGCGGCGACCGAAGAGTACGGCAACATGATCGACATGGGTATCCTGGATCCGACTAAAGTGACCCGTTCTGCGCTGCAGTACGCGGCATCCGTAGCCGGTCTGATGATCACCACCGAGTGCATGGTTACCGACCTGCCGAAAGGCGACGCGCCTGATTTAGGTGCTGCTGGCGGTATGGGCGGCATGGGTGGTATGGGTGGCATGATGTAATTGCTGCCGAACGCGGCCAGGGCAACCTGGCGCACGTTCAATAAAAAAGAGCGGGCTTCGGTCCGCTCTTTTTTTATCTATGCGTCACGCTTTTCCCCAAAATGTGCAGCCTGAGAGGGCGGTATTTTTCTTTTGTTCATCTTTTTAGTATAAGGTCTACATCCGGGCGACATGCGTCCAGCTCATTGATTATGGGGAATAACATGCAGGTAAAATTTTTTGCAGAGATTATTGGCGCTTCGCTGCTGTTGGCAGGCTGTAGCAGCAGCAATGATTTGACCGCCGGCGGGCAGAGCGTGCGCTTTGTCGAAGATAAACCGGCAGCATCGTGCCAGTATCTCGGCACCGCGTCGGGTTCGCAGAGCAACTGGCTCTCTGGTCAACATGGCGAAGAGGGCGGTTCAATGCGCGGTGCGGCGAATGCGCTGCGTAATCAGGCGGCAGCCATGGGCGGCAACGTGCTTTACAGTGTTTCAAGCCCAACGCAAGGCATTCTCTCGAGTTTCGTACCTACCTCCAGCGAAATGAACGCGCAAGTCTATAAGTGCCCGAACTGATTGTTTTTTTAACGCCCACCAACACACCAGGTGGGCGCTTTTAGCTTTTAATTCCCTCTCATTAATATCCACAATAAGCTACCGGTTTTATATCCCGCTAAATTAAAAAGAATATAATCATTTTGCTAATTAAAATAAGTAATTAGCTGAATATTAAGAATCCTTAAGGTTATTCTCTGTGATAATATTCACAGCTTTAAATATATATTTCGTTTAAACCTGCATTGGTGACTAAAGTAAGATTGTGACTTGCCGATACTGACCATAGGACAAAAAACGAAGGAATGTCTCACTTGCCAGTTTAATTCTATGCATGATGGTGTCGGGAGTTATTAATGAACATTACAAAGAGATTGTTACTCGCTTTCTCGTTACTGATTTTAAGCCTCATCGGCACTAATATTATTGCAATATATTCTTTGGATAAAATTGGTGATTCACAAATTTATTTTAACGATAATATCTTGCCGAGCCTGTCGGCGATGAATGACGAGACATTAAAGATCTTCGCTGTGCGTGGACAACTGTTTTTACACGGCCTGACAGAAGATCCTGCCGCGATGGCAGACATAAAACAGCAGGCAACAAAATTGTATGACGAACTCTACGCCATGCACCAGGGTTACCTTAAAGATCTTATTTCCGACCAACATGATCAGGAATTATCAAATAAAACCTTAGCGGACTTAGATAAATTTCGTGGCGTCATGGATCAGTTTTTTAAAGTGTCTGAAAGTAATGACCGTGTCGCCGTAATTAAATCAATGGCGAAGGGTGGGTTTGTTGCCGACAATATTGGCTTGTTAATTAATGATTTTACTGAGCAAGCTGCGTATAACGCATCACTGGTCAATAAATCAGTGAAGATCAACGTCGATTTAATATCACGTTCAATGGTTATGTCTGTAACAGCAACCCTTGCCGCAACGATTGTCCTTGGTCTGTTCGGCCTGTTTACAGTGTTGAATATCAAACGTCGCCTGAATGAGATGCGAGACGGCATGGCGACTATCAGTGAAAAACTCGATCTTACCCACACCCTGCCAGCAGGGCGGATGGATGAAATCGGCGGCGCGGTAATGGCGTTTAATAATCTGGTCGAACGCGTTGCAGAATCGCTGCAAATGGTCCGTGCCTCTTCCGGTTCGGTGAATACCGCTGCTAACGAGATAGCGTTGGGTAACAATGAGCTTTCTGCGCGTACCGAGCAGCAATCTGCCGCCGTGGTTGAAACCGCCGCCAGTATGGAAGAGTTAAGCTCGACGGTGAAACAGAATGCGGAAAACGCGCATCAGGCAAGTCAGCTGGCGATTAATGCTTCTGATACCGCCGCGCAAGGGGGAACCATTGTCGGATCTGCTGTGAAACGCATGAAAGACATAATGGAGAGCTCCAAACGTATTTCAGAGATCACCTCGGTGATTAACGGCATCGCTTTCCAGACCAATATTCTCGCGCTTAACGCGGCGGTTGAAGCTGCCAGGGCCGGGGATCAAGGCCGCGGGTTTGCGGTGGTGGCGGGTGAAGTGCGGTCATTAGCCCAGCGAAGCGCGAATGCGGCAAAAGAGATTGAGTCGCTGATCAATGAATCGGTTCACTTTGTCGAAGAGGGGTCACGCCAGGTAGACCTCGCCGGTGAAACCATGAGCGGTATCGTCAATTCCGTATTGCAGGTAAAAGATTTGATGCAGGAGATTGCCGCCGCCTCCGATGAGCAAAACCGCGGTATTTCGCAGATTGCTCAGGCGATGTCCGAAATGGATACCACCACGCAGCAGAACGCCGCACTGGTTCAGGAATCCTCAGCGGCAGCGGGCAGCCTGGAAGAACAAGCCACCAAACTGCAACAGCTGGTTGATGTCTTCCGTTTGCCGGGGCAAAACCAGCCGGTTGTGAAGTCTCCGTTGCTGGCGACCAAAAAGCCGCGTCCGGCCGTTGCCGGTGTCGCTGATGAAGGTTGGGAAACTTTTTAACGTTGTACGGCGAGCCTGATAAGGCTCGTCCGTTGCACGGCTACGTTTGCTGTTATTGCGTAGCCGTTTTTTAGTTTTGGCGAAGCTGCAGATCCAACGGCGTTTTGCTCGGCTCACCGCCAATCTCACGGGCCAGTTTCGGCACCATATACCCTGAAACCAGCGTCAGCAGTTCGCGCATTATTTTGCGCGCCTCGTCATCCGTCACCATAAAGTGCGCCGCGCCCTGTACCTTATCCAACACATGCAGGTAATAAGGCATCACGCCCGCATCAAATAGCGCATTACTTAACTCCGCCAGCGTCTGCGCATTATCGTTGACGCCACGCAGCAGCACGCTTTGATTGAGCAGCGTAACGCCAGCCCTGCGCAGCTGTGCCATGGCGTGGCGAAAATCTTCACCTATCTCCTGCGCATGGTTGATATGGTTAACCAGCAGAATTTGCAGTGACGAACGAGCAAATCGGGCGCTTAGCGTTTCGGTTACTCGTGCAGGAATCACAATCGGCAAGCGGCTATGGATGCGAAGACGTTTAATATGCGCGATGGACTCAAGCTGCGTAAGCAACCAGTCCAGCTCATGATCTTTCGCCATTAATGGATCGCCACCGGAGAAGATGATTTCATCCAGCTCAGAATGGGCCGCGATATAGTCCAGCGCGACCTGCCAGTTGCGCTTATTGCCTTGATTATCGGCATAAGGAAAATGGCGGCGGAAGCAGTATCGGCAATTTACCGCGCAGCCGCCTTTGACCAGCAATAAAGCGCGATTACGGTATTTATGCAGCAAACCGGGCACGACGCTGTGCTGTTCATCCAGCGGATCGGGGCTAAAGCCCGGCGCGGAAATAAACTCATCTTGCGCAGTCAGTACCTGGCGCAAAAGCGGATCATGGGGATCGCCAGCGCGCATGCGCGCCGCGAAGGCGCGGGGTACACGAAGCGGGAAGAGGCGCTTTGCCGCACCGCCCGCGATTAAATTTTCATCCGTGTCTATCTTTAAAAGACGTAACAGTTCATCTGGATCGGTTATTACATCTGCAAGTTGTATTAACCAATCTTCTCTGGATGGGGTGTTTAGGGTTACAATGTGCGCCATTTTGTGGCTTAGCTACCAGTTAACAATTTCAGAGGGCCTTATGGCGACTTACTATAGCAACGATTTTCGTGCTGGTCTTAAAATCATGTTGGACGGCGAACCTTATGCGGTTGAAGCCAGCGAATTCGTTAAACCAGGCAAAGGCCAGGCTTTCGCACGTGTTAAACTGCGCCGCCTGCTGACCGGTACCCGTGTAGAAAAAACCTTTAAATCTACCGACTCCGCAGAAGGCGCGGACGTGGTTGATATGAACCTGACTTACCTGTACAACGACGGTGAGTTCTGGCACTTCATGAACAACGAAACCTTCGAACAGCTCTCCGCTGACGCGAAAGCCATTGGCGATAGCGAAAAATGGCTGCTGGACCAGGCTGAATGCATCGTGACCCTGTGGAACGGTCAGCCGATTTCCGTCACCCCGCCGAACTTTGTTGAACTGGAAATCATTGAAACCGATCCAGGTCTGAAAGGCGACACCGCAGGTACCGGCGGCAAACCGGCTACCCTGAGCACCGGCGCTGTGGTTAAAGTGCCGCTGTTCGTACAGATTGGTGAAGTGATTAAAGTAGATACCCGCTCTGGCGAATACGTATCTCGCGTGAAATAACCCTCACGATGTCGGCGTAGCGCTGCGCTACGCCGTCAAATTTTGTAGGTATGGATGATGAAACGCCTTTCATTACTTCTTATCGGTTGCGCACTTCTTTCCGGCTGTAATACCGCCCGTGGAATGGGTGAAGATATCCAAACCCTTGGCCATATCATTTCTCACGCGGCGAACTAAAACTTCCACTCTTCCTAAAATCGCTTTTGTTTCGGTAGCCTTCTAAGATTTTGTCTATGCTTAAGTGGCTATACACAAACAATATTGGCTACAAAAGGAAGATATTATGGTTAAGAAGACAATTGCTGCGATCTTTTCTGTTCTGGTTCTTTCCTCCGTCCTGACGGCCTGTAATACTACGCGTGGCGTAGGCGAAGATATTTCGGACGGCGGTAGCGCGATTTCCGGCGCGGCCACAAAAGCGCAGCAGTAATCCCTGTCGGTACGGCGCCTGCCGTACCGCTAATTTGCTCTTTCCGGTAATGACAAGAACGGCGTAAAGCGGTTTCCCATCCCCAGTTTCATTCTGATATTGCGCTTATAGGTGTAAACGGTCTTGCTGTTAATGCATAGCTTACGGGCGATAGTTTGGTTATTAGTCCCTTCCATCCACAGCGTCAGCACCTTTTCCTCCTGCCGGGTAAGCAAGGGGGTGACAATGCGCGGTAGCGCAAGGTGTGGCCGCGCCAGGATCATCGCATCAATGGCCTGAGCCAGAACGTCCAGGGATTCCGTTTTCTGCAGCGTCGCATTAATAGAAAACTGCGCATAAAACTGTGACAGTTGCGCATCTTCGCCAGACTCCAGCAACATCACCTGCGTCGATTCCCGGCACACCGAAAAAAAAGAGGCCAGTTGCTGTATGTGATGTATTTCATTTTTAAAACCATGAAGGTCGGCAATCACCAGATCCGGCTGCCACTGGACAATATGTTCTTTCGCCAGCATTAAATTATGCAAGGCTGTAATAAGAAAAGAGGTAGAAAATAAAGGCGTTTGATTGAGCCAGGTTTCCATCCCTGAGCGGGTGAAGTTACAGCGGTCAATCAAGAGAATCTTGAACATATTTTTCTTCGCAGTCAGAGGGTGGCGCACAACTTCCTGTGTTCAGGAAAGCAACTCATCATAGGGTCTGGTTATGGTGAATAAATGCGTGAATTCCGCTGCGAACAGTGGCTATTTCTTGCATTAGCCTCGTTAACGTTTGAAAACGACAAAAAAGTTGAAATTATAAACTTTAGACATCAAGATAAGGGCTCTTCACAGGCCGAACGGGACGACCCGTTTGCGCAATTTCATTCTGGGGACGGCCCCATACCGGAGCCAAAAATGTCCTGGTTAATCCTTCTTATCGCAGGTCTTCTTGAAGTGGTTTGGGCCATCGGCCTGAAATATACCCACGGTTTCACCCGCCTGACGCCAACCGTCATTACCGTTACGGCAATGATCGCAAGCGTTGTGCTGCTGTCATGGGCAATGAAAACGTTGCCGGTGGGTACGGCATACGCTGTCTGGACGGGCATTGGCGCTGTCGGTGCGGCTATCGCCGGGATTGTGCTGCTTGGTGAGTCTGCAAGCCTTGCGCGTATCCTCAGCCTTTGTCTGATTGTCGCCGGGATTATTGGCCTGAAAATCAGCACCCATTAATGGGGCTGATTAATCCACAGCAGCTTCTGTGTGGCAAACCCCTGGCGAGTTGCGGTATCCAGTAGCTGCTTTTTCACTTCTGCCGGGATCGTCGGCGTGCGCGATAAAATCCACAGATAATCCCGGTTCGGCCCACAAACCAGTGCGTGACGGTAATTTGCATCTAATGCGATGACGTTGTAGCTGCCGTAAAAGGGGCCGATAAAAGAAATTCTTAGCGCGGCGGTGCGTGAGCTGCCGATGAAATACGCGGTCCCGATGGATTGCTGCCACATACCGCGTTTTGTATTAAACCCGCGATTCACTACCGTTAAACCGCCATCGTCACGCAGGCTATAGTGGGCGGTGACTCTTTCAAGTCCTCGCTCAAAGGGGTGATCGAAGCGGGCGATTTCATACCAGCTACCGAGAAAGCGTTGCGTATTAAAATCCTGGACAACGGTGACGCCAGGCGGCGGCGTGGGAGAACTGCAGGCAGAGGTTAACAGCGCAGCGATAACCGTCACAATGAGGAGCATCAGGCGCATAAGATTTTCCTTCCAGATCTTTTCCTTAGGGTATAGACGCTGGGGGAAAATTTGCTCTCCCGCTTACGCAGGAGAGCGACGGACATCAAAGAAACAGAACGCCAACCAGGGTAACGACGGTCAAAATGGCGGCAAGGCCATAGAACACCCATTTACCATTGGGCACATGAATTTTCAGATCGTGCATCATGTGATGGATACGGTGCAGACCGCACCAAACTGGCAGGACAATCATCAAAAAGATAAACAGGCGGCCAATTAAGCTTTGCGCAAACGCCAGTACGCGCTCATAGCCCAGCGCGTCACCGGGAAAGAGCCCCAGCGGCAACAGCAGGCCAATCAACAGCACGATAACCGGCGTGAAAATCGCGCCCCACATACCGCCAGCGCCAAATAATCCCCAGAAAACGGGTTCGTCAGAACGTTTTGGATTCGGGTTAATCACTTTGGCCTCCTTACCAGAACAGCGCGACAAACAGGATCACCACGGTGACCACTGCCGTAACCACCCAGAGCCCTTTAACAATCGGCTCCGGCCCCATTTTTTCGTCCTTAACGATGATAATCGATGCTTTCGGTGCCAGATCAAACCAGGTTTTGGTATGCAGCAGCGCCGCCGCAAGGGCGATCAGGTTGAGGATAAGCACGATAGGGTTTTGTAAAAAGCTGACAAAACCCGCCCAGCTATCCGGCCCATGTTTTAGCGAGAACAACCCATAAATCAGCACAATGCTGAACCAGACCGCAGCAATAGCCGTTCCTTCACGCAGCATATAGAAGCGATAAAACGGCAGGGTTTTCCACCAGGACGATGGCATGGGACGAACCCAGGCTTTGCGTTTAGTCGTCATAATGCACTCCTTAGCGTGGTTTCAGGGTGGCGATAAGAAAGTCTTTCGAACTTTCCACCTTGCCCTGCTGAATGGCAGCAGCCGGGTCGACATGCTTCGGACAGACTTCCGAGCAGTAGCCGACAAAGGTACAACTCCATACCCCGTTCGGGCTGTTGAGCTGCGCCATACGCGCTTGTTTGCCATTATCGCGAGAATCGAGGTTGTACCTGTGGGCGAGGGTAATCGCCGCAGGGCCGATAAACTCAGGATTCAGACCAAATTGCGGGCAGGCGGCATAGCACAAACCACAGTTGATACAGCCGGAGAACTGGTGATATTTCGCCATTTGCGCCGGGGTTTGCTTGCCCGGACCCTGATCCGGCGTGCGGTTATTACCGATGATGTAAGGCTTAATCGCTTCCAGGCTTTCGATAAAGTGGGTCATATCAACCACCAAATCGCGCTCGATCGGGAAGTTAGCCAGCGCTTCGACTTTCAGCCCTTTTGTGTAATCGCGAAGAAAAGTCTTACAGGCGAGTTTAGGCACCTTATTCACCATCATGCCGCAGGAGCCGCAAATCGCCATTCGGCACGACCAGCGGTAGCTCAGATCCGCCGCAAGGTTGTCTTTGATATAGTTCAGGGCATCCAGCAGCGAAGTGGTCTCATCAAAAGGCACATCGTAAAAAACGCTGTGCGGCGCGTTGTCCACTTCCGGGTTATAGCGCACGATTTCGACTTTCAGATTTTTCATCTCAGCCATTATTCGTCTCCTTCTTCTCCGACGCTTCAGCTTCACCACCGTAAACGCGTTTTGCCGGCGGCAGCGTGGTGATCTTCACGTCGCTGTACTCCAGACGGGTCGCGCCATCCGCGTCGCGGAAAGCCAGGGTATGTTTGAGGAAGTTAACGTCATCGCGCTCGGTGCAGCCTTCATCAAGACGCTGATGCGCGCCGCGAGACTCTTTACGCGCCAGCGCAGAGTGCGCCATACATTCGGCGACGTTCAGGCCGTGGCCCAGCTCAATGGTATAAAGAACATCGGTGTTGAAGACGCTGGAGGTATCGGTGATACGCACGCGTTTAAAACGTTCCTGCAGCTCTGCCAGCTTATCCACGGTTTTTTGCATCAGCTCCGGCGTACGGTAGATGCCGCAACCCTCTTCCATGGATTCGCCCATCTCATCGCGGATTTTCGCCCAGCTTTCATTGCCTTCCTGATTCACCAGCGCTTTAAGACGTTTTTCAACATCGGCGGCTTGTGCATTCAGGGCGCTGTCATTCGCCTGGTTGGCGGTGGCAGCGCGTTCAATGGCGCGTTCACCGGCGAGCCGGCCAAACACCACCAGTTCTGCCAGCGAATTGGAGCCGAGACGGTTAGCGCCGTGCAGACCGACGGAGGAACATTCACCCACGGCAAACAAGCCTTTGATCCGGGATTCGCAGTTTTGATCCGTTTCGATGCCGCCCATGGTGTAGTGCGCCGTCGGGCGAACCGGAATCGGCTCTTTAATCGGATCGACTCCGACATAGGCTTTCGCCAGTTCGCAGATAAACGGCAAGCGCTCGTTGATCTTTTTCGCGCCGAGATGACGTAAATCGAGGTGCACCACATCGCCACGCGGCGTGGAGATAGTGTTACCTTTGCGCCATTCGTGCCAGAACGCCTGCGAGACTTTGTCGCGCGGGCCAAGCTCCATATATTTGTTCTTCGGCTCGCCAAGGGGCGTTTCCGGGCCCATGCCGTAATCCTGCAAATAGCGATAGCCATTCTTATTGACGAGGATCCCGCCTTCACCACGGCAGCCTTCCGTCATCAGGATACCGGAGCCGGGCAGGCCGGTCGGGTGATACTGCACGAACTCCATATCGCGCAGCGGTACACCGTGCGCCAGCGCCATGCCCATACCGTCGCCGGTAACGATGCCGCCATTGGTGTTATAGCGATAAACGCGACCCGCGCCGCCCGTCGCCATGACGACGGCGTTCGCGCGGATTTGCACCAGCGTGCCTTCCATCATATTCATGGCGACCAGCCCGCGGGCATGATTGTCGTCTACCATGATATCCAGCACGAAATGCTCGTCGAAGCGCTGAATTTGCGGGAACTGAAGGGAGGTCTGAAACAGGGTGTGCAGCATATGAAAGCCGGTTTTATCGGCAGCGAACCAGGTGCGTTCGATTTTCATCCCGCCGAAGCGGCGCACGTTCACGCTACCGTCGGGACGGCGGCTCCACGGACAGCCCCACTGTTCAAGCTGTGTCATCTCTGTCGGGCAATGGTGTACAAAATAGTCAACAACATCCTGCTCGCAAAGCCAGTCACCGCCTGCAACGGTATCGTGAAAATGGTACTCGAAGCTGTCATGATCCTGAGCGACAGCGGCTGAACCGCCTTCCGCAGCAACGGTGTGGCTACGCATGGGGTAGACTTTTGAAATCAGTGCGATTTTGGCGTTGGGATGGGCCTGCGCCGCGGCGATCGCGGTACGTAAACCCGCTCCGCCTGCGCCAATCACAGCGATATCGGCATGAAAAGTTTGCACGACATTCCTCCAGATTATTGTTATTCCGCAACGATAAGCCTGAAGCGCTCAAGGTAGTTGCGGACGTGTTCCACTGCTCCTTTTTGGGTAAAACGCAGTATAACCTTAGCGATTTGGGGGAAATTTGATGCGTTCGATTTTTTTGCTGTTCTCTGCGGTGATAAGTCACCGTTCTTGATTAATATCACCTTTAAATAAATACCCATCTTGTTATAGATGCCATTAATTAAATTATTTTGTGCAAAATTTGTCTCAATCAAACGATGCGGGTAGACTTCGTGCCCTTGTCTGAAATTGGAGAAAGTACCATGAGCGAGACGGCAACCTGGCAGCCGAGCGCATCCATCCCTAACCTTTTGAAACGCGCGGCAATTATGGCGGAGATTCGCCGTTTCTTTGTCGACCGCGGCGTGCTGGAGGTGGAAACGCCCTGTATGAGCCAGGCGACGGTTACAGATATTCACCTGTTCCCGTTCGAAACCCGTTTTGTTGGCCCAGGCCACTCTCAGGGGCTTAACCTCTATTTAATGACCAGCCCCGAATACCATATGAAACGCCTGCTGGCGGCGGGCTGTGGCCCGGTATTCCAGCTGTGCCGCAGCTTCCGTAATGAAGAGATGGGGCGTCATCACAACCCTGAATTCACCATGCTTGAGTGGTATCGTCCGCACTACGATATGTATCGCCTGATGAATGAAGTGGATGATTTACTGCAGCAGGTTCTGGAGTGCCAGGCAGCGGAGTCGCTCTCTTATCAGCAGGTGTTCCAGCGCTATCTGGAAATCGATCCGCTCTCCGCGGACAAAGCGCAGCTGCGCGAAGCCGCGGCGAAGCTCGATCTGAGTAATATCGCGGAGACGGAAGAGGATCGCGATACTCTACTGCAACTGCTTTTCACCATCGGTGTTGAGCCGCAGATTGGCAAAGATCGCCCGACGTTTGTTTACCACTTCCCGGCAAGCCAGGCGGCGCTGGCGCAGATCAGCACCGAGGATCACCGTGTGGCCGAGCGCTTCGAGGTTTACTTCAAAGGAATTGAGCTGGCGAATGGTTTCCATGAACTGACCGATGCACGTGAGCAGCAGCAGCGTTTTGAGCAGGATAACCGTAAACGCGCGGCGCGCGGTTTGCCGCAGCAGCCGGTGGATATGAACTTGCTCGAAGCGTTAAAAGCCGGGCTGCCGGACTGTTCCGGCGTGGCGCTGGGAGTCGATCGGCTGATGATGCTGGCGCTGCAGGCTGAAAGCCTGGCGGATGTGATTGCTTTTACCGTCGACCGGGCCTGACAGACCACAGCGAGAGCGTAAAAAAGGCGCCGCAGGCGCCTTTTTTGTTGGCTTATAAGCTGCCCGCCGGGCGACTGCTTTTGCCCGACGAGCTCAGCGTTCTTGCGCTGCGCTTGCCATCGAGGCTCTCCAGGCGCATCTGGAACGGTGGGAACGGCAACTCGATACCGTGTTCGCGAAAGCCCGCCAGAATCAGCTGATGGATTTCGTGGCGCAGCGGCATACGATGCCCCATCTCGGCGGCATAGATTCGCAGCTCAAACAGCTGCAAACCTTGCTGCAGATCGACGAGGAACACTTCCGGCGCCGGGTTATCGATAACCAGCGAACAGCGTTCGGCGGCGGTATAGAGAATCTGCGTCACTTCCTCACTGTTAGCGTCAGCGGGTGCCGGCACCGAGAGCACGACGCGCGTCACCGAATCCGACAGCGACCAGTTAATAAACTGCTCGGTGATAAACGCTTTGTTCGGCACGATGATCTCTTTGCGATCCCAGTCGCTGATGGTGGTGGCACGGGTATTGATCCTGGTGATGCTGCCGGTCAGATCGCGGATGGTCACCGTATCGCCAATGCGGATCGGTTTTTCAAACAGGATGATCAGACCCGAGATAAAGTTGGCGAAAATCTCCTGCAGCCCGAAGCCGAGCCCCACGCCGAGCGCCGCGACCAGCCACTGCAGTTTTGCCCACTCAATACCAATCATCGAGAAGCCAACCAGCCCGCCAAACAGCATCAGTAGATATTTTGTGATCGTCGTGATGGCGTAGCCGGTGCCCGGCGCTAAGTCCAGATGCTGCAACAGCGCCAGCTCCAGCAGGGCGGGAAGGTTGCGCACCAGTTGGGTGGTAATAATAAACACCAGGATTGCAATCAGCACTGCGCCAAGCGTAATGGGCTCAAGGCTCTCGACGCCTTGTACCGTAGAGGTAACGTCCCACAGAGGAATGTTTTCCAGAAAGCCGAAGGCAGAATGAATTTCAGACCACAGCACAATAACCGACAGCAGGGCGATCAACATCAGGATCGAGCGCACCAGCCGCAATGACTGCACGCTGATGGCATCGAGATCGACTTCCTGTTCATCGACTTCGGCGCTGCCTTCGGTACTGGTGTGATGGGCCGTATCCTCTTCGCCGCGCGCACGCTGGGCGAGAATTTCCGCCCGGCGGTGACGGGCGCGTTCGAAGGCCAGACGACGCCGCTGGATCAGCATCCAGCGGCGAATAATATGATAGACCACCAGCAACAGGAACCAGATAGCGACGGAGGTTTCCAGGCGCGCCAGCAGCGCCTGTGCCGTGGCCAGGTAACCGACCGCGGCGGCGAGGATGGCGATTAAAGGCGCGCTGAGCAGCAGGTTCCACAGCAGATGATTGGGCATGTTGTCGCCGTTGCCTGTTTTATCCACGTACAGCGGGATGCCGGCGCGTTTCAGGCTGAGGGTCACGATCGCCAGCGCGCCGCAAATCGCAATAAAACAGAGCCGCCCCAGCGACCCAGAGAATTCACGGTCGTTGAGGTTATCAAACATGATAAGCGCCATAATCAGCGGCACAATAAAGCCAATGCTCATCAGGTAGTAGCGCATGCCGCGCGCCACGCGATTTCGCGGCCAGCCAAAATGGGCGACAAACAAGCCGGTCGGGCGGGCGAAGGCGGCGCAGATCATCACCGCCCACAGCAGCGGCACGGTAGCAGTGACGCCGTCGCCAATCGCCACCGCCAGCGGGTAGGGCCAGGCCTCCTGCAATCCATAGCCGAGGGTTTTCCACAATACCGGCAGCGGCGAGGCGACCAGAATCGACCAGAAGACCGTACGCATGGTGAGCCAGAAGTGATCCTGAGTTACCTTACCGACGCGGGCGCTGGAACGTTCCAAAAAGCGCGTAAAATGGCGACGCGAATAGATACTGAAACCCACCAGCAATAAGGCACCAAACAGCGGGAATAAGGTCTCTTTACTGGTCAGCATCATGGCGGTGGCTTTGCCTAACTGACTGATGGTATCCAGCGACAGCAGGCGGCGTAAATCCTGAACGATCTCAATGGGCCAGGAGAAGGATATCGGGCTGACATCCGCCGTCCAGAAGAGATAGCGGTGCGTGGCTTCATTCACCTCTTTCAGCGCGTCTTCCAGCTGGCTGTTTGAGACTTTCAGCTTGGTAAGCTCAAGGATCAGCGTATCGCCGCCCTGCAATAACGAATTCAATAGCTCGCGTTGGGTACGCAGCTGCGCTTCCAGGATACGATTTTGCTCGGCGGTAAGCGGTTGTCCGTCGGCCTGACGGATTTGTCGCAGCTGCGGCTGCTTATTCAGCAAATCTTCATAGCGCATACGATGAACACGCAGCTGCGCCATCTCCGTATCCAGCTGCTGGGGTTTCGGCATTTCAGGCAAACGAGCCACCTGCGCGCGCAGCGCTTCGCCCAGCATATTGGATGCACCAAGCCACTGGGATTGTTCACGCAACGTATTGAGCGCCTGACGCACCTGTACCGTCTGCCCGGTAGCCTGCCGCTGCTGGGAAGCCACCAAATCCATTCGCTGTGCCTGCTGGTTAAGCGCCTGCGAAAGTTCGCGGTTAATACGGAACTGCTCGTTAATGCCCGCCGGCAGGTTGGCGCTGTTTTCCGCCAGTAATTCGGTGCTTTCCAGCGCCTGTTCCGCTTCACGCTGACGCTGGCTATTAAGCTGGTTACGCAGGGCCTGCAATCGGGCATCCAGCAGTTGGCTCTGTTTCTGCGCCAGTTCACCGCGCATACGCGCCAGCTCCTGGCGGTTATTGGCCGACAGCTGCGCCAGCTCCAGTTCATCTACCAGCGCTTTCAGTTTTGCGGATTCGGCCTGCGCGCCAAAGTTTTGTGCCTGCGCCAGCGGCGTGCTGGTGCTTTGCGTGCCGAGGCGGCGTTCCACTTCTGTGACCTGGCGGCGGGCGTCGGTTTGCTGCTGCGGCAACTGGCTTAAGGAGTCGCTAATTTCACGGGCGCGTTCCTGCTCCTGCTGGGCTAAGCGGGTTTTCTCCAGCAGTTGGCTGCTGACCTGCAGGATCTCCTGATTCAACGCGTCGCTGCTCATATCTGCCGGGACGGGTTTCGGTTCGTCTTGCAGATTATCAAGCTGTGCGCGAAGGGTGCGGGAGAGTTTGGGAAAGTTATCAATAACGTCCTGGTACTGGCGGGCGCGCTCGAGAGATCCTTTACGTTCTTCGAGCGCGTTCAGCGCGGCCTGCAGCACTTCCACGGTTTCCGCCTGGTGAGGGGCGTTTTTCACCGCTTTGGCTTGCTCCAGTTCCTGGGCGATTTGTCGGGCATCGGGGGCCGCTGCGGCGAGAGCCCCCTGGCTGAGGCACCAGGCCATCAGAAAAGCGATAATCAGGCGCACGTCAGTCTCCCGGAATGTTAAGGCTTAGCTTTGCTCTTTGTCGTCTACCAGCGGGCTGGCGTCATGTTCTGCTTTGATTTCCGCTTCCGGTAGCGGCGCAGGCGCTGCGTCAACAGGGGCAAAGGTTTCCGTAGAGATTGCCAGCGGCTGACCAATTTTGGTCACCGACAGGCTTTGCAGCTGTTCCACCAGGTTTACTTTGCCCGCTGCAAACAGGTTGATAACCGTTGAGCCGAGTTTAAAGCGCCCCATCTCCTGGCCTTTCAGTAGCGCAACCGCGCCTTCGCTTTCACCCGCAGGCCATGTCCAGCGTTTGATGATGCCTTCGCGCGGCGGCGTAACTGTCCCGGCCCAAACGGTTTCTATGCTGCCAACAATCGTCGCGCCAACGAGGATTTGCGCCATCGGGCCGAACTCGGTATCAAACAGGCAGATCACGCGTTCGTTACGGGCAAACAGGTTAGGGACGTTTTGCGCCGTCAGATGGTTGACGGAGAAGAGATCGCCCGGTACGTAAATCATCTCGCGCAGAATGCCGTTGCACGGCATATGCACACGGTGATAATCACGCGGCGAGAGGTAGGTAGTGACGAAGCTACCGTTACGGAACAGATCCGCCATCAGGTGGTTGCCCGCCAGCAGCGCTTCCAGGCTGTAGTTATGCCCTTTCGCCTGCAGGAGTTTGTCATTTTCGATAGCGCCGAGCTGGCTAATCACGCCGTCCGCCGGCATGACCAGCACGTTCGGATCCGTATTCAGCGGGCGAACTTCATCACGCAGCGGGCGCACGAAAAAGTCATTAAAGGTGCGATAGCTGGCGGTATCCGGCTTCTGCGCCTCTTTCATATCGACTTTGTAGTATTTAACGAACAGATCGATAACCAGTTTGGTCAGCCAGCCTGCACGTTTGCTTGCGCCCCAGCCCGCCAGGCGAGTGAGCCACAGTTTCGGCAGAATGTATTGAAGCGAAAGTTTCAATGAGTTTAACAAGGTAGCCTCCAGGCTATTGTTTTTGTCGTTCCTGACCCGGCGCGTAAGCGTCGAAGCCTTTAAAAAAGGGGACGATTTTAGCGACGCTTAGCCTATTTGTCAGTCACCAGAATCAGAAAAGCTTTTACGCGTTTTTACCTGCGCCATGCTCTCAAGAATTCGGTGATAGTTTTCGAACCGGCTTTCGGCAATTTTACCATTCTCTACCGCTTCGCGAATGGCGCAGCCTGGATCGGTATCATGTTTGCAATCGCGGTATTTACAATGACCAAGATAGTCATGGAATTCGACAAAGCCGTTGGTGATTTGTTCCGGCTCAAGATGCCACAGGCCAAACTCGCGAACCCCAGGTGAATCAATCACATCGCCGCCATGCGGGAAGTGATAAAGCCGCGCAGCGGTAGTGGTGTGCTGGCCCAGGCCCGAAACATCGGAAACATCATTGGTCAGGATCTGCTTCTCCTGAAAATCGAGCAGCGCATTGAGCAGGCTCGATTTGCCGACGCCGGACTGGCCGGCGAAGATACTCACACGATCCGTTAAGGCTTCGATTAGCGGCAACAGCCCATCCTGCTTGTGGCTGGACACCATCAACACCTGATAGCCAATCCCGCGGTAAATATCCATCTGTTCGTTAACGAAGCGCAGGCTATTGTCATCCAGCAGATCGATTTTATTCAGCACCAGCAACGGTTCAACCTGCAGGGCTTCACAGGCCACTAAATAACGATCGATGATATTTAGCGACAGCTCCGGCAGGATGGCGGAAACGACGACTATCTGATCGATATTCGCCGCGATGGGTTTCACACCGTCGTAAAAGTCGGGGCGCGTCAGCACCGATGTACGCTCATGTACGGCTTCAACGATACCTTTGACGGTAACACCTTCCGCCGCCTCTTTGCCCGGACGCCACACTACGCGATCGCCGGTGACCAATGAGCGGATGGTGCGGCGAATGTTGCAGCGATGCACGTCGCCATTGGCGGCTTCCACATCGGCATGCATGCCAAAGCGGCTGATAACCACCCCTTCGGACGGATCGCCGAACAGGTTGTCATCGTAGTCAGCTTTCTCCGCAGACGTTTTGAGTCGGCGCTGATGGTTTGCTTTAACGCGGCGCTGCTGTCCTAGGGAAAGTTTATTTTTACTCAATCGTGCTGGCCTCTGGTCGCCCCGGATGGGCAAAACAACTATGATACACGCAATTTAAGATGAATATAGTTACGCTATAAGGGTGGAAAATAGCATGAGCGCAAATGAAAACAACCTCATTTGGATCGATCTGGAGATGACGGGGTTAGATCCCGAGCGCGATCGCATTATTGAGATCGCAACGCTTGTTACCGATGCCAACCTGAACATTCTGGCGGAAGGCCCGGTGATTGCGGTGCACCAGAGCGACGAACAGTTAGCGTTGATGGATGAGTGGAACGTACGCACTCATACCGGCAGCGGTCTGGTGGATCGCGTGAAAGCGAGTCAACAGGACGATCGCGTGGCGGAACTGGCGACGATTGCCTTTTTAAAAGAGTGGGTGCCAGCGGGGAAATCGCCTATTTGCGGTAATAGCATCGGCCAGGATCGGCGCTTTTTATTTAAGTACATGCCGGAGCTTGAAGCCTATTTCCACTATCGCTACCTCGATGTCAGCACCCTGAAAGAGCTGGCGCGCCGCTGGAAACCGGACGTGCTGGCGGGGTTGAAAAAGCAGAACACCCATCAGGCGCTGGATGATATTCGTGAGTCGGTGGCCGAACTGGCTTACTACCGCGAACATTTTATTAAGCTGTAAGCCGTTAACGGTGCAGGGGCGAAAACGGACCCTTCGTCTCTGCAAGCCAGTTGCGGTGCGATTTTGCTGGAAAAATGTGCGCATTGTCGATTAAATCGGCAGTTGAACAAAAAAAGCGAAAATTTGCTTTCGGGGGCTTGCAGCAGAAAGGATTTCTCGTATAATGCGCCTCCCGTGAAGACACAGAAATGTGCAACACGGCATCACGAAATTTTGGTGAAAAGCGTAAGCAAGTTACTGAAAATTCGGCGATATGCGGGAATAGCTCAGTTGGTAGAGCACGACCTTGCCAAGGTCGGGGTCGCGAGTTCGAG